>NZ_BJMN01000025.1 GCF_006539185.1 Streptomyces gardneri | reverse complement strand
CGGGGAAGAGCAGCGCTCCCTCGCGGTGCATCTCGTACAGGCGGTGGACGCCCGTCGTCGTCTCCTCCGTGACGCCACGGATGCCGGCGGCGATCGTCGACCAGTCCAGGGTGGTGGTGCGGAGCAGCTCCAGGATGACCCGGTGCTCGTCGTTCTCGGCGGTCGACGGGTCCGGGACCGCGCCGGCCTTCTGGTACTCCACACCCTTGTGGACGAGGACGGTGGCGTCGCCGCCGTCGTCGAGGATCATGTTGGGGCCGTCCGCGTCCGGCCAGGTCAGGGCCTGCTCGGTGCACCACCAGTACTCCTCCAGGGTCTCGCCCTTCCAGGCGAAGACCGGGATCCCGGCGGCGGCGATCGCGGCGGCCGCGTGGTCCTGCGTCGAGTAGATGTTGCAGGACACCCAGCGGACCTCGGCGCCGAGCGCGACGAGCGTCTCGATGAGGACCGCGGTCTGCACGGTCATGTGGAGGGAGCCGGTGATCCGCGCCCCCGCCAGCGGCTGTGCCTCCGCGTACTCGCGGCGGATCGACATCAGGCCGGGCATCTCGTGCTCGGCGAGGGTGATCTCCTTGCGGCCGAAGGCGGCGAGCGAGATGTCGGCGACCTTGTAGTCGTGGAAGTCGAATGTGTCAGACATGTGCGGCAACTCTCCTTGCGCTCAAGATGGTTCGGTGGATTTCCGGGGCCGCCGTCGACCTGTTCAGCGTGATGTAGTGCAGTCCCGGCGCGCCCTCGTCGAGCAGCCGCAGGCCCATCGCGGTCGCGTGCTCGACGCCGATGCGGTACGCCGCCGCCGGGTCGTCCTTCGCCGCCTCCAGGCGGTGCGCCAGGTCCTCGGGGAAGGCGGCGTCGCTCAGCTCGGCGAAGCGCCGGATCTGGCGGACGTCCGTCGCCGGCATGATCTCCGGGATGATCGGGGTGTCACAGCCGGCGGCCGCCACCCGGTCCCGCAGCCGCAGGTAGTCCTCGGGGTCGAAGAACATCTGCGTGATGGCGTAGTCCGCGCCCGCCCGGCACTTGGCGACGAAGTGCGCCAGGTCGTCGGCCGGACCCGCCGACCTGGGGTGACCCTCCGGAAAGGCCGCCACCCCGATCCGGAAGTCGCCCAACGAGCGGACCAGCTCCACCAGTTCGTACGCGTACGTGAAGCCCTGCGGGTGCGGTGTCCATGCGCCGCGCGGATCGCCCGGCGGGTCCCCGCGCAGCACGAGCACGTCCCGCACGCCCGCGTCGGCGTACGCGCCGATGATGGCCCGCAGTTCGGCGACCGAGTGCCCGACGGCCGTCAGGTGCGCGACCGGCCGCAGCGTCGTCTCGGCCGCGATCCGCTTCGTGACCTCGATGGTCCGGTCGCGGGACGAGCCGCCCGCGCCGTACGTGACCGAGACGAAGTCCGGCGACAGGGCCTCGACCCGGCGGATCGCGTCCCACAGGGTCCGTTCGCCCTTGTCCGTCTTCGGCGGGAAGAACTCGAACGAGAAGGTGGGGTTCACGCACGTCGTACTCATCGCCGCCCTCCCGCGTTGAAGTAGCTCGCCTCCGGGTGGTGGACGACGATCGCGTCCGTCGACTGCTCGGGATGCAGCTGGTACTCCTCCGACAGCTCGACCCCGATCCGCTCGGGGCGCAGGAGCGCGGCGATCTTCGCCCGGTCCTCCAGGTCCGGGCAGGCCGGGTAGCCCAGCGAGTAGCGGCAGCCCTGGTACTCGGTGCGGAGCATGCCGTCCAGGCCGGTGGGGTCGCCGTGGGCGATGCCCCAGTCGGCCCGTACCCGGGCGTGCCAGTACTCGGCGAGGGCTTCCGCCAACTGGACGGAGAGGCCGTGGAGTTCGAGATAGTCGCGGTAGCGGTCGGCGGCGAAGAGCCGGGCCGTCTCCTCGCCGATGCGGGAGCCGACGGTGACGACCTGGAGGGCGACCGCGTCGACCTCGCCGGATTCCTCGGCGCGGTGGAAGTCGGCCAGGCAGAGGCGGCGGCCCCGCTGCTGGCGGGGGAAGGAGAAGCGGGTCCGCTCGCCTCCGTCCTCGTCCAGGACGATCAGGTCGTCGCCCTTGGACACACAGGGGAACCAGCCGTGGACGACGGCTGCTTCGACGAGGCCTTCGCGCTCGATCCGGTCGAGGAGCGCCCGCAGCCGGGGCCGGCCCTCCGTCTCGATCGTCTCGGCGTCCTTGAGGCCCCACTGGCCCTTGAAGAGGGCCGTCTCGTCGAGCCAGGGGGCGTACTCGGCGAGGGGGATGCCCTTGACGACCCTCGTCCCGAGGAAGGGGGGCTCGGGGACGGGGTTGTCGGCGGCGACGTCGGAACGGCCGGCCGGCTCGGGCTCCCGCACCTCCGCCAGGGGCTCGGTGCGTTTCGGCACCCGGCGCTGCTTGAGCGGCGGGAGTACGGCTCCGGGGACGCCGCGCTTCACGCCCATGAGGGCGTCCATGAGGCGCAGGCCCTCGAAGGCGTCGCGGGCGTACCGCACCTCGCCCTCGTACAGCTCGTGGAGGTCCTGTTCGACGTACGCCCTGGTCAGGGCCGCGCCGCCGAGGATCACCGGGTAGGTGGCGGCGAGGCCGCGGCCGTTCAGCTCCTGGAGGTTCTCCTTCATGATCACGGTGGATTTCACGAGGAGGCCCGACATGCCGATGACGTCGGCCCGGTGCTGTTCCGCCGCTTCCAGGATCGCGGAGACGGGCTGCTTGATGCCGATGTTGACGACGTTGTAGCCGTTGTTGGAGAGGATGATGTCGACGAGGTTCTTGCCGATGTCGTGGACGTCTCCGCGGACCGTGGCGAGGACGATCGTGCCCTTGCCCTCCGCGTCCGACTTCTCCATGTGCGGTTCCAGGTGCGCCACCGCCGTCTTCATGACCTCGGCGGACTGGAGCACGAACGGCAGCTGCATCTGACCCGAGCCGAAGAGCTCGCCGACGGTCTTCATGCCGTCGAGGAGGACGTCGTTGACGATCTCCAGGGCGGGGCGCTCGGTCAGGGCGGAGTCCAGGTCCGCCTCCAGGCCGTTCTTCTCGCCGTCGATGATCCGGCGCTTGAGCCGCTCGTCGAGTGGCAGCGCGAGGAGCTCCTCCGCCTTGCCCGCCTTGAGGGACTTCGCCGTCGCGCCCTCGAACATCTCCAGGAACCGCTGGAGCGGGTCGTAGCCCTCCCGTCGCCGGTCGTGGATCAGGTCGAGCGCCACCTCGACCTGCTCCCGCTCCAGGCGGGCGATCGGCAGGATCTTCGACGCGTGCACGATCGCGGAGTCCAGGCCGGCCTTCACGCACTCGTCGAGGAAGACCGAGTTGAGGACGATGCGCGCGGCCGGGTTCAGGCCGAAGGAGATGTTCGAAAGACCCAGGGTCGTCTGCACGTCCGGGTGGCGGCGCTTCAGCTCGCGGATCGCCTCGATCGTCGCGACGCCGTCGCCCCGCGACTCCTCCTGGCCCGTGCAGATCGTGAAGGTGAGGGTGTCGATCAGGATGTCCGACTCCCTGATCCCCCAGTTCCCGGTGAGGTCGTCGATGAGCCGCTCGGCGATCGCCACCTTCGCGTCGACCGTCCGGGCCTGGCCCTCCTCGTCGATCGTCAGCGCCATCAGCGCCGCGCCGTGCTCCTTCGCGAGGGCCGTGACCTGCGCGAACCGCGACTCGGGGCCGTCACCGTCCTCGTAGTTGACCGAGTTGACGACGGCCCGGCCGCCGAGCTTCTCCAGGCCGGCCCGCAGCACCCCGATCTCGGTCGAGTCGAGGACGATCGGCAGGGTGGAGGCCGTCGCGAACCGGCCCGCCAGCTCCGCCATGTCCGCCGTGCCGTCGCGGCCCACGTAGTCCACGCACAGGTCGAGCAGATGCGCGCCCTCGCGGATCTGGTCCCGCGCCATCTCGACGCAGTCGTCCCAGCGGCCCTCCAGCATGGCCTCGCGGAACTTCTTCGACCCGTTGGCGTTGGTCCGCTCGCCGATCGCCAGGTAGGCGGTGTCCTGCCGGAACGGCACGTGGCTGTACAGGGAGGACGCGCCCGGCTCGGGCGTCGGCCGCCGGTCCAGGACGGCCGCGCCGCGCACCCGCTCCACGATCTCCCGCAGGTGCTCCGGGGTCGTCCCGCAGCAGCCGCCGACCAGCGCAGGACCGTACTCCCGTACGAACCTCTCCTGGGCGTCGGCCAGTTCGGCCGGGGACAGCGGGTAGTGGGCGCCGTCGGAGGTGAGGACGGGCAGACCCGCGTTCGGCATGACGGAGATCGGGATGCGGGCGTGCCGGGACAGGTGCCGCAGGTGCTCCGCCATCTCGGCGGGGCCCGTGGCGCAGTTCAGGCCGATCATGTCGATGCCGAGCGGTTCGAGCGCGGTCAGTGCCGCGCCGATCTCCGAGCCGAGCAGCATCGTGCCCGTCGTCTCGACGGTGACCTGCACGATCACCGGCAGGTCCACGCCGACCCAGTCCAGGGCGCGGCGGGCGCCGATGACGGCCGCCTTCGTCTGGAGCAGGTCCTGCGAGGTCTCGATGAGGAGGGCGTCCGCGCCGCCCCGGATCAGGCCCTCCGCGTTCTGCTGGAAGGCGTCGCGGAGGGGCTCGTACGTGACGTGGCCGAGGGTCGGCAGCTTCGTACCCGGTCCCATGGAGCCGAGGACCCAGCGGGGGCGGCCGTCGGCGGCCGTGTGCGCGTCGGCGGTCGTCCGGGCGATCCGGGCGCCGGCCTCCGACAGCTCGTACACCTGGTTCTCGATGCCGTACTCGGCGAGCGCGGCGAGGTTCGCCCCGAAGGTATTGGTCTCGACGCAGTCCACGCCGACCGAGAAGTAGGCGTCGTGGACGGAGGCGACGATGTCGGGGCGCGTGAGGTTGAGGATCTCGTTGCAGCCCTCCAGCTGCCGGAAGTCGTCCATCGTCGGGTCGGCGGCCTGGAGCATCGTGCCCATCGCCCCGTCGGCCACGACGACCCGCGTCGCGAGCTCCTCTCGGAGGGAACGCCTCACGTCAGCCCCCTCAGATGTGTGACGAGCGTGGCCGTGCAGCCCACCCCGTACGTCGTCCTGATCCGGTCCAGGAGGGAGTCCCGGTGCAGCCGGTACTCCTGCGTCCCCACGTAGTCGAGGACGGTCGCCGCGACCGCGCAGCCCAGCTGCGCCGCGCACCGCTCGGGCACGCCCCACAGCGTCCCGGCGAGGAAGCCCGCCCGGAAGGCGTCACCGACGCCGGTCGGGTCGACGACCCCGGCGACCTGCACCGCCGGGACGGCGAGCGTCGGGCGGTCGGCGCCGTGGATACGGACGCCCGCCTCGCCGTGCGTCGTGACCCAGGTGCCGACCCCGCGCAGCACCTCGGCCTCGCTCCAGCCGGACTTCTCCAGGAGCAGGGCCGTCTCGTACTCGTTGGTGAAGAGGAACCGCGCCCCGTCCACCAGCTCCCGCACCTGCTCGCCGTCCAGCCGCGCGAGCTGCTGCGACGGATCGGCGGCGAAGGGGATCCCCAGGTCACGGCAGGTGCGGGTGTGCCGGAGCATGGCCTCGGGGTCGTCCGGGGAGACCAGGACCAGTTCCAGCCGGCCGGTGCGCGCCACGACGTCCCGCAGGTCGATCTCGCGCGCCTCGGCCATCGCCCCCGCGTAGAAGGTGGCGATCTGGTTCTGGGCCCGGTCGGTGGTACAGACGAAGCGGGCGGTGTGGAGCTTCTCGCTGACGCGCACCGAGTCGGTGTCCACACCGTGGTCCTTCAGCCAGACCCGGTACGGCTCGAAGTCGGCCCCGACCGCGCCCACGAGGGCGGGGCGCAGCCCGAGGACTCCGAGCCCGAAGGCGATGTTCGCTGCCACTCCGCCGCGCCTGACCTCCAGGTTGTCGGCGAGGAACGACAGGGAGACCCGGTCCAGCCGGTCGGCGAGCAGCTGCTCGCTGAACCAGCCGGGGAAGGTCATCAGATGGTCGGTCGCGATGGATCCCGTGACAGCGATACGCATGGTCTACGCCCCCGCTGCCTTCTTGAGGGCCTCCACGCGGTCCGTGCGCTCCCAGGTGAACTCGGGGAGCTCGCGGCCGAAGTGGCCGTAGGCCGCCGTCGCCGCGTAGATCGGCCGCTTGAGGTCCAGGTCGCGGATGATCGCGGCCGGGCGGAGGTCGAAGACCTCGCTGACGGCCTCCTGGATCGTCACGTCCGGGAGGGTGCCGGTGCCGAAGGTCTCCACGAAGAGGCCGACGGGCTCCGCCTTGCCGATCGCGTAGGCGACCTGCACCTCGCAGCGGCGGGCGAGACCGGCCGCGACGACGTTCTTCGCGACCCAGCGCATCGCGTACGCCGCGGACCGGTCGACCTTCGACGGGTCCTTGCCGGAGAAGGCGCCGCCGCCGTGCCGGGCCATCCCGCCGTACGTGTCGATGATGATCTTCCGGCCGGTGAGGCCGGCGTCGCCCATCGGGCCGCCGACCTCGAAGCGCCCGGTCGGGTTGACCAGGAGCCGGTAGCCGTCGGACTCCAGGGTGACGCCCTCCTCGACGAGCTCCTTGAGGACGTGCTCGACGACGTACTCGCGGACGTCCGGGGTGAGCAGGCCCTCGACGGAGATGTCGGCTGCGTGCTGCGAGGAGACGACCACCGTGTCGAGGCGGACCGGGCGGTCCCCGTCGTACTCGATGGTGACCTGCGTCTTGCCGTCGGGCCGCAGGTACGGCACGGTGCCGTTCTTGCGGACCTCGGTCAGCCGGCGCGACAGGCGGTGGGCCAGCGCGATCGGCAGCGGCATCAGCTCGGCGGTGTCGTCGCAGGCGTAGCCGAACATCAGGCCCTGGTCGCCGGCGCCCTGGGCGGCCAGCTCGTCGCCCGTGCCTTCCACTCGGGACTCGTACGCCGTGTCCACGCCCTGCGCGATGTCCGGGGACTGGGCACCGATGGACACCGAGACGCCGCAGGAGGCGCCGTCGAAGCCCTTCGCGGAGGAGTCGTAGCCGATGTCGAGGATCGCCTCGCGCACCAGCTTCGCTATCGGCGCGTACGCCGTGGTGGTGACCTCGCCGGCGATGTGCACGAGACCGGTGGTGATCAGGGTCTCGACGGCGACGCGCGAGGACGGGTCCTCGGTGAGCAGCGCGTCGAGGATCGTGTCGCTGATCCGGTCGGCGATCTTGTCGGGGTGGCCCTCGGTGACGGACTCCGAGGTGAAGAGGCGGCGGCTCATGCCTGGGCCTCCGCCGGGGTCTTGAAGAAGTGCTGCTCGATCGCGCCGAGGGTGCGGATCGACTCGACCTCGAGGGTCTCCATCTGGATGGCGGTGCCGCTCTCCTGCTCCAGGAGGAAGACGAACTCGACGAAGGACAACGAGTCGATGAGCCGGTTCTCGATCAGGTCGAGGTCGGAGGCGATGTCGTCGCGCTCGGGGTGACGGTCGAGGATCCAGTTCTTCACCGTCTGCAGGCCGTCGGCCATGGTTGATCTCCTTTAGCTGCTACTGGATGGGTGTGGCGGGGGCAGGAGCGGGAGCGGGGGCGGGAGCGATGATCGGGGCGGCCACCGCCACCGCGTAGTCCACGTCGTGGCTGATGGACACGGTGATCTCGGTGATCCCGGACTCGGCGGCCATCTCGGCGGCGGCCCGGTGCAGCTCCACGAGCGGCCAGCCGCCCTCGGAGCGCCGTACGACGATGTCCGGCCAGGGCAGGAACCTGCCCCTGACCCGTAAGGTCTTGAAGGCCGCTTCCTTGGCCGCGATCCGCCCGCACAGGCTCAGGACGTCGAGCCCGGAGGACGTACGGCAGTCGGCGAGCTCGCCGGGGGTGAGCATCCGCTCGAAGAACAGCTCGCCGTATTCGGCGAGGAGCCTGCGGACACGGTTGACGGACACGATGTCCATGCCGAGGTTCGCCCACCCCAGGCCGCCCGCCGGCGGGGCGGCGGGACGGGCCGGCACGTCAGATCACCGGCCCGGCCGTGCTCGCACCGGCCCGCATACGGGCGTTCGCGTCGAGCACCGCCCGGGTGGCGGACTCCCAGCTGCCGTGCCGCCGGGTCAGTGCGGACAGCCATCGCTCCAGGCCGAAGGCGACACAGCTGGTGAAGGCCGGCCCGCCGGTCGACTCCAGGGTGATGTCGCAGCGGTCCCCGAAGAAGTTCCGGTGCGTGTTGACCGAGGCGATGGCCAGGTCCTCGTACAGGAACTCGTACTTCACCGGGGTGAGCCGCTGGAGGACCGCCTTCGAGCTGCCCTTGTCGAAGAAGGGGTCGCAGGCGGCCTCCTTGCGCAGCGGCAGGTCGAGCGCCGTCGCGAAGGCCTGGATGCGGGAGGTGAAGTCGGCGAGGTGCGTCTCGGCGTGCTCGCGCGCGCCGATGGCGACGATCTCCCGCATGCGGAAGCCGAGTTGGCGCCGCATGCCTTCGTAGTGGGTCTCCTTGCGGAAGCACCAGGAGCAGATCGTGACGAGGGTGTCGTCGGCGACCCGGGTGCCCTGGTGGTCGAGGTAGACGGCGTAGCAGGACGCCGAGGGCAGTCCGAGCGCGGCCGGTTCGAGGGCGTCGCTCGGGAAGCAGCCGGTGTCCGCGGAGAAGGGCGTGGTCGCGCGGCGCTCCAGGTCGAGCGGGGCGGCGACGACGGCCTGGTGGGGGAAGTTGTCGTAGTAGTCCAGCCTGGCCAGGTCGGCGGCCGGCAGGAGCGGGGGCATGGTCATCGGGCGGGCGCCCGCGGTCACGCCCCAGCCTTCGAAGGTGTCGTCGAGGAGCCGCAGGAGGCGGGTCCCCTCCGGGCCGAGCGAGGGCAGGCCCCGGGTGGTGCCCGGTCGCTCGCGCCGCGTTCGGTCCTCGGTCTCCCCGACTGCCTCGGGGGCCCCGGCATGCGCGGGGGTCGTCACGGTCATGATCTCTTCACCTCTCGGGTGGGAGGTCTCGGGAGGGGCCCGCTCAGACGACGGGCAGGGTGTCGTCGGAGAAGATCCCGGTCTTCAGGAAGAAGGAGAGCGGCTTGCGGATGGCCTTGCGCTCGTGCGGGCGGCGGCGCTCGTCGGCGACCAGCGAGTTGCGCAGGGCCAGCGGGTCGGGGATGCCGGCGTCGCGGTAGACGTGCGGGTTGTAGAGGGAGTTGGTGCTGTAGACGACGTACCGCTTGAGGTACGCCTCCACCTCCCGCACCCGTTCGGCACTGACCGACTGGCACATGCGGCTGTAGAGGAGCGAGACCAGTTCACGGCCGAAGGCGATGTGGCGGGACTCGTCCTGGTGGTGGATGCGGTTGACCTCGCGGATGGTGTGGCAGAGGGAGTCGTCCTTCGCCATCCGGGCGTTGTAGTGGTCGACCAGCTCCTCGAAGAAGAGGATGCGGGTGAAGACCAGGAAGTTCTCGACCTCCGGCTCCCAGGCCGCGTCGGCGCG
The DNA here is from genome assembly GCF_006539185.1 of Streptomyces gardneri. Lineage (GTDB taxonomy): Bacteria > Actinomycetota > Actinomycetes > Streptomycetales > Streptomycetaceae > Streptomyces > Streptomyces gardneri. The sequence goes on along the minus strand of NZ_BJMN01000025.1, from coordinate 165,593 downwards.
CATCGCGGTGGAGCCGTAGATCTTGTGGCCGTAGCGGCGGCAGAACTCGGAGAAGAACCACATGTGTTCGTTCTCCTCACCGATGAAGTGGTGGAAGAAGTCCGAGGGGACCTCGAAGCCCGGCATGTGGATGCGGCCGACGACCTCGATGAGGAGCTCGCGGATGCCGTGCACGTTGAGGCTGTAGAAGTTGATGGACTCCCACTTCGACAGGCGCTGAAGCGTTTCCTCACCGAGGGTGTCGTAGTGCTCGGTGCCGTAGACGGTGAGCAGCTCCGGCGTCATCCAGAAACGGTTCTCCTCCAGCGTCTCGGGCCACTGGAAGGTCTGGTACGGGTTGTAGTAGTCCTCGACGGAGCGCTCGCTGAGCCGCTCCAGGACTTCCATGAACCGGTCGGTGACCGGCAGCGGGGCGGACACGCCCATGATCTGGCTCCTTGGAATGGGGGCTGCGGCTACGGCCGGACTTCGTACACCGCGTTGACCGCGGTCTCCGTGGCGCGCCGCCAGCGGGTGAAGCCGGCCTCCTCCGCGATGGCCCGGAAGGCCTTCTCGCCGGAGTGGTTGCCGAGGGCGTGCGGGCCGCGCTGCGCGACCGCGACCGGCAGGCACATCACGGCCGACAGGGCCATGAACATGCGGGCGGCGGGGGTCTGCGTGTCGATGTCCTGCGGGGACACGTTCGACTCGACGAGCATCCAGGTGCCGTCCGCGTCCAGGGACTTGTGGACGTGCTGGGCGGCGGCGACCGGGTCGCCCATGTCGTGCAGGGCGTTGAAGAAGCACACCAGGTCGTAGCCGGAGCCCGGGTAGTCGTCGGCCGAGGCGACCTCGAAGACGACCCGGTCGGAGAGACCGGCCTCCTCGGCGAGCCCGCGGGCGATCGAGATGGCCTCCTCGGAGTAGTCGAAGCCGTGGACCGTGGCCTCGGGGAACGCCTTGGCGATGAGGAGGGTGGTGTGGCCGACGCCGCAGCCGACGTCCGCGACGGTGCCGCCGGCGGAGAGCTTGTCGGTGACCTGGTGCAGGGCGGGCAGCCAGTCCGGGACGAGCTTGTGCTCGTACGTCGGCTGGAAGAAGGAGCCCATACCGGTGTCGAGGGCCGCGTCGTGCTCGGCCCAGCCCACGCCGTCTCCGGTGCGGTACGCCTCGACGAGCAGGTCCTCGGTGGCGTACAGCGCCTTGAGGGCGGTGAAGAACCCGGCGGCATAGGTGACGGCCTGCGGGTCGGCGAGGACCTCGACGTGGTCGGCGGGGAGCGTGTACGTGAGCGAGCTGGGGTGCCGCTCGACGTACCCGGCGGAGAGCTGGGCGTGCAGCCACTCCTCGATGTACCGCTCGTTCGTGCCGGTCGTCTCCGCGAGCTGCCCCGCGGTGAGGGGGCCCCGCTCGGCCAGGGCCGTGTAGAGGCCGAGGCGCTGGCCGAGGGCGACGGTCAGACCCCGGACGGCCGCGCCGGCGTCGGTGATGACCCGCTGGTGGAAGTCGTGGGCGCTCATGCCGCCTCCTCCTCGCTGTGGGTGGGCGTGTCGCAGGTGAAGAGGAACGACCTCGGCACGCCGGGGAGGGCGCGCGGGGCGACCTGGTAGGGCCAGCGCTCGAAGTCGGCGCCCTCCTCACCGGGCTGCCTGACCTCCCGTACGGCCCAGCCGCAGTCGTCGAGCAGCGCCTCGGGCTCCTCGGTGCCGAAGAGCCACGGGTTGCCGTCGTCCTTCAGGGCCTGGAGGAAGGTGCGGGCCAGCGGGTTGACCAGGGCGGCCCGCGAGATGACGTCGCCGAGCAGCACGGAGCCGGGCGCGGAGTGCGCGGAGAGCGTCGAGATGAGGCCGCGTACGGCCTGCTCGGGCAGGAAGAACAGCAGGCCCTCGACGACCCACAGGACGGGCTCCTCGCTCTTCCAGCCCGCCTCCTTCAGGAAGCCGGTCCAGTCCTGGGTCAGGTCGACGGGGACGGTGACGCGGGTGCGGCCCGCGGGCTGCGGCTCGTCCGCCAGCATCTCGGCCTTGGCGGCGAGCAGCGCGGGGCGGTCCAGCTCGTAGACGGTGACGCCGTCGGGCCAGGGGAGCCGGAAGAAGCGGGTGTCCATGCCGGCGGCGAGGAAGACGACCTGGCGGATGCCCCGCTCCTCCACCGCCTTGACGATGGCCCGGTCGAGGTAGGTGGTGCGGATGGCGAGGAACGGCACGATGCCGCCCCCGTCGTAGCGGTCGAGCAGTTCGAAGCCGATCTGGTCGGCGACCGTCCGCGCGTAGGGATCGGCGAACAGCCGGTCCTCGCGCTCGGTCTCCAGGGCGCGCGCGGCGGCGGTCCACTGGGCGGTGCGGGATACGGCCTCCACAGGAGGTCCCCCTTCACTGGCGAACAGGGTGGGAAGAATCGGGTGGGAGCATGCGGACGGCCGTGTTCAGGGCCTGGCGGAGGACGGTCCGTCAGGAACTCATGGCCGGAACAGCGCTCTTCGCCGCCGATCGCACACAGGCGACGGGGTCCTCGGCCGCGGGCATCGACGACAGATGGCCGGCCTCGGAGTCGGTGGGGCGTCGGCGGAAGATGCTGTGCAGGATCATGCTGAACACGGCCGTCCCGTCGGCGGCCACCAGGGTGCACCGCGGTTTGACGGTGCCGGTGGTGCGGTTGAACGGCGACGGGGTGGAGCCGAGGATCTCGACGCGCGCGGTGAGGACGTCGCCCGGGCGGACGGGCCGCAGGTAGCGGACCTCGTCGATGCCGGGCGAGCCCATACAGGCGCTGTAGGCGAGCAGGCCGTCCACGTACCGCCGCATGAACATCGACTGCGTGTGGAAACCGCTCGCGATCAGGCCGCCGAACTGCGAACCCGCGGCGAGCTCGGGGTCCGTGTGGAAGGGCTGCGGGTCGAAGCGCCTGCCGAACTCCAGCACCTCCTCCACCGTGACGGTGACGGCGCCCAGTTCGTGGACGTCGCCGGGTCGGAAGTCCTCGAAGTAGCGCATCGCGCGCCCCCCTTGACCTAGGAGTGGTCTTTCCCTGGCGACATCCAATCTACGAATCATTCGTTTATTTTGTCAACCCAAAAGAAGGCCGGAATCCGTTCAGGCGAGGGCCTGTTCGAGGGCTCGCTCGATGTCGGACCACAGGTCCGCGACGTCCTCGATGCCGACGGACATCCGCACCAGGCCGGGGCCGATCCCCGCGGCCTCCAGCGCGGCCCCGTCCAGCTCCCGGTGGGAGGTGGAGGCGGGATGCGTCACGAGCGTCTCCACGCCCCCGAGGGAGAGCGCGAGCTTCGCCAGCCGTACGCGCTCGACGAAGGCCCGGCCCGCCTCCCGGCCGCCGGCCAGCTCGAAGGAGAGGAGCCCGCCGCCGCCCGAGAGGACCTTGCGGGCGTTCTCGCGCGAGGGGTGGCTCGCGAGCCACGGGTAGTGCACGGCCGTGACGTCGCCGCGCACCTCGGCGCGCTCGGCGAGCGCCGCCGCGAGCGAGACGGCGTTGGCGCAGTGCTCACGCATCCGCAGCGGCAGGGTGGGTATCCCGCGCAGGGTCAGCCAGGCGGCGAACGGGTCGGCGCAGGCGCCGAGTTCGACGGTCCGCGGCCAGACGCGCCTGCGCAGCTCGTCGTCGGCGAAGACGGCGGCGCCACCGAGGACGTCGGAGTGCCCGGAGAGGTACTTGGTCGTCGAGTGGACGACCACGTCGGCGCCGAGCTCCAGGGGGCGGCACAGCACGGGCGAGGCGAGCGAGTTGTCGACGAGGCTCATCACGCCCGCCGCGCGGGCGACCGCGAGCAGCCCCGGCAGGTCGGGGACCTGGCCGGTGGGGTTGGCGATGGTCTCCAGGACGAGGAGCCGGGTGGCGGGGTGGACCGCCGCCGCCTCCAGCTCGGCCGGGTCGTCGCCGGAGATCCGGACGACCTCGATGCCGTACCGCTCGGCCAGATCGGACAGGACGGCATGGGTGCCCCCGTACAGGCAGCGCTGGGCCACGACCCGGTCGCCGGGCCGGAGGAGCGCGAGGAGCACTCCGCTGATCGCGCCCATCCCGGAGGCGAAGGCGATGGCCCCGGCGCCGCCCTCCAGGCCGGCGAGGGTCTGCTCAAGGGCCCGTACGGTCGGGTTGCCGCGGCGGCTGTAGACGTACCGGCCGTCGGGTCCCGCCATCGCGTCGGCGAGCTCGGCGGCGGAGTCGAAGGCGAAGGCGGAGGACTGCACGAGAGGCACGGAGAGCGGCCAACTCCCGGCGGGAAACGGCTCGTTGAAGACGTGCACGGCACGGGTGTTCAGTTCCACGGCTTTCCTTTCCGGGTACGGAATCCGGGTACGGAAAAGGGGCCGCCCGACGTCCGGAGACGGACATCGGGCGGCCCCTTCGGGGCGGTTCAGGCCGAGACCTTCTCGCCCTGGGGGGCGGGCGCGGCGGCCTCGGCGGCGACGGCCTTGTCGCTCTTCATGACGAGAAGGGTGATCACACCGCCGAGGGCGGCGATGACCGCGGCGCCGATGAAGGCGGACGAGAACCCGTCGGTGAGGGCGGGCAGGTTGCCGAGCTGGTCGGCGCCCTGGGACATGGCGACGGCGGTCAGCGCGGCGAGGCCGAGCGCGGAGCCCACGTTGTAGGTGGTGTTGACGATGCCGGAGGCGAGACCGGCCTGCTCCTGCGGGGCGCCGGACATCGCGGCGATCATCGCCGGGATGTAGGCGAGGGACATGCCGAGCGCGGCGACGAGCGAGGCCGGCAGGACGTCGACGAGGAAGGTGCCGGTCGGCGGGACGGCCGCGAGCCAGACCAGACCGGCCGCGAGGACGAGCAGGCCGATGCCGATGAGCGGCTTGGCCCCGACCTTCATCATGAGCCGGGCGGTGATGGCCGTCATGAAGATCATGAGGAGCACGGTCATCGGGAGGAGCGCGGCGCCGGAGGCGAAGGCGCCGTAGCCCAGGACCTGCTGGAGGTACAGGTTGAGGAAGTACCACATCGGGATCCAGGCGGCACCGAGCAGCGTCATGGCCAGGTTGGCGGAGCCGAGACGCGGGACGCGCCAGACGCTGAGCGGCATGAGCGGCTCGCCGATGCTCTTCTGGATCACGAAGAAGAGGACCAGGAGGGCGGCGGCGCCGACCAGCTGGAGGATCGTGCCGGTGGAACCCCAGCCGACCTCGGGGGCGCGGACGACGGCGAACACGGCGAGCGCGAGACCGGCGGTGACGGCGACGGCACCGAGGACGTCGACGGAGCCGCGGCGGGACTCGACGTTCGGGAGGAGCTTGGTCGCGGCGAGGGTCGCGAGGCCGATCGGGATGTAGATGATGAAGACCCACTGCCAGGCGGCCCACTCGGTGAAGACACCGCCGAGGAAGACGCCCGCGGTGCCGCCGGCGGGAGCCGCGGCGCCGTAGAGCGCCATGGCCTTGCCGAGCTCCTTCGGGTCGTGCATGAAGAGCATCATCAGGAGGGTCATCGCGGCGGGCGCGATGAGCGCGCCGCCGACGCCCTGGACGGCGCGGCCGGCGATCTCGACCCAGGCGGTCTGCGCGGCGGCGGCGAGGATCGAGCCGGCGATCATGATCGCCCAGCCGGTGACGAAGATCTTGCGGGCCCCGACGAGGTCGGAGAGGCGTCCGCCGAGGAGCAGCAGGCCCCCGAAGACGATCACGTAGGCGTTGAAGACCCACTGGAGCTCGCCCTGCGTGAAGCCGAGGTCCTTCTGCATCTCGGGGAGTGCGACCCCGATGATCGAGGTGTCCATGATGACCATGAACTGGGCGGCGGCGAGCACGACAAGTGCCCACCAGCGCCGGGGATTGACGGTTGACATTGCCCTGACCCTTCGCTCGCGTCGGCCCCCGACGCACGGCCGGGGCATACCCCTGGGGGGTACCTTCGCGGAGCACCGTAGCATACCCATGGGGGGTATGTAAGAGCGAGATGAGGGCGCACCCGGCGACACAGAGGAAGCAGACCTTCCGGCCCATGCGCCGGGCAGAATGCCCCCATGACCGCCGAGGAACACCCCGAGCTGCTCCGCCGCTGGAACACCACCCTGCTCGCCGCCCGCGCCGGGCGCGAGGGCCCGGATCCCGCCCCGTACGGCCGGAACCTGCTCGCCCGCTGGGCCGAGCCGCAGCGCCGCTACCACACGGTCGACCACCTGCGGGCGGTCCTCGACCGCATCGACGAACTGGCCGACCAGGGCGGCGAAGGCGGCGAGCTGGAGCTCGTACGGCTCGCCGCCTGGTTCCACGACGCGGTCTATCGCCCGGACCGCTCCGAGAACGAGGAACGCTCGGCCGCACTGGCCGAACGAGCCCTGGCCGAGGCGGGTCTGACGGAGCATGAGGTGCACGAGGTGGCCCGGCTCGTCCGCCTGACGATCGCCCACGACCCCGCCGCGGGCGACCTGAACGGCGAGACCCTCTGCGACGCGGACCTCGCGATCCTGGCCACCGGTCCGGATACCTATAGGGGGTATGTGGCGGCGGTCCGCGAGGAGTACGCCTTCGTCCCCGAGGGCGACTTCCGGAAGGGCCGCGCGGCCGTCCTCCGCCAGCTCCTCTCCCTCCCGCGCCTCTTCCACACGCCGTACGGGGCGGCGGTGTGGGAGGAGCGGGCACGAGACAACATGGAAAAGGAACTCAAGGAGCTGACGGACGTTTCCGGCGCGAATTGAGTTCAGCCTGATCCGACGTCAAAACGTAATGAGAGCCGACCTGTACCGCCGGTAAGATCATTTCGTTTGTTCGTCGTCAGCGAGAGATTCCAGGAAAGACCATGAAACTGCGCAGGGCCCTTCCGATTGTCGCCGTCATACCGGCCCTTCTCGCGATGTCCGCGTGCAGCGGGGAATCGAAGGAATCAGACGGCAAGAAGCCGATGGCGAGCGCGAGCGCGAAGAGCCCCGAGGAGAAGGAAGCCTCCGAGGCGAAACGCCTGGGCGCCCTGGACGGAAAGGCCCTCGAAAAGGCCGCCATCACCGGACGGACCGCGGGCTTCGACGCCAAGAAGATCGCCAAGGCGGAGGTCGAGGCCGGCCGCGGCATGGAGGCCGACAAGAAGGCCTGCCAGCCCCTCGCCAGCCTCATCGGCGGCTTCACGCACGTCCCCGCGGTGAGCACGGTCCACCGCTCGCTCCAGCCCGAGAAGGCGGCCAACGCGACCGTCGGCTCCATGTGGCTCGCCTCCCACTCGGAGAAGAACGCCGACCGGGTGATGAAGGAACTCCGCACGGCCGTCGCCGCATGCCCCAAGGGCTTCAAGACCCTCGGCCTCACGTACGGCAAGGTCGAGAACCTCCCGGCACCGAAACTCGGCGACGAGGCCGTCGGCTACCGGATCACCGGCGACATCGGCAAGCAGAAGGTGCCGATGACGTACACGGTGGTGCGCAGCGGGGGCGTGATCGCCGCGTTCTACGGGGTGAACATGCTGGACACGAAGAAGGCGGCGATCCCGGAGCCGGTGATCAAGGCCCAGCTGGAGCGGATCGCGAGCGCGAAGGGCTGACGCTCCATTCCCTCCGGGAATACGAAAAGGGGCCTCCACGGCGTCGAGCACCGTGGAGGCCCCTCCTTTTTCGGGTCAGTCACCGAGGAACTGGAGGTATCCACTGTTCCGGTAGACCCACAGCGTGCTCTCCCTCAGATGTCGGAGGACGGGCGTCCGCCGCTCCTCGGGGAGTTCGTCGAACTCCCGGAGGAGCTGCTCCGCCTGTTTCGAGTTGAAGAGCGTCTCGCCGTAGCCACTCACTCCCCAGCGGACAGCCGTCTCCGGCGCCTCGATGCAGAAGTGGAGCATGCTCTCCTCTTCGTCGTCCTCGAACCGGGACTGGATGTCCTGCGCCAGGTCGAGCACTCGGACCCCAAGACGGCCCATTTCTCGTTCCCTCCTCGCTGGTCCGACTACTTCGGGTACATGGTGATCGGGACACCGTAGACGGACACGACCACCTCGACGAGCTCCGTGTCGTCTCCGCCGGGCTTCTTCTTGCCGATCATCTTGCCGAGTCCCGGATCGAAGACGCAGACGCGGTTGTTCGCCACCGACTTCGACACCGTCCACTTGCCGGCGCACTTGACCGCCGCCATCAGGAAGATCGTCACGATGTCTCCGTCGGAGAGCACGTTGTTCCAGATGCCCTTGTCAGGCTCGACCTTGTCACCGCCCTCGAAGTGGTACCTCCTGATGTTCTTCGTGAACGACGGGCCGATCACCACCGGCTCGCACAGATCCGGCATCGACGCCCAGTCGCCCAGATCCTTTTTCCTGTCCTTCGGGTCGACGTAGTCGTCGGGGTAAAAGTCCTTCGGGTCGACGGGGTCGGGGGTGCTGTTGTAGTCGTCCGGATACCAGTTGTCGCTGGGACGGCTGTCGACGGTGCTGAACGACGACGCCAGGCCGGACGACGGAGTCCGGTAGAGAGCGGTGCTGTACGAGCCACCGCCGCCGTACGACGCCACGCCGGACGCCCCGGCCTTCGGCTTGACCAGGCAGACCGGAGAGTCCTTGACCTTCTTCAGGAAGCGCTGGTACTTCTCGATCAGCTTCTTCGCGTACTTCGCCGCGTCGAAGAACTTGTCGAGCGCCATGCCGATCCGGTACAGCGCCTTCGCCACCGCGGGGATCTTCAGGACGGGGACGAGATACCCCGCCACGTCCACGAGCGCCCAGACACAGGCCTCGAAGTCCCAGGTGGACAGGCATTCCTTGATGTTGGCGAGGCCGAACAGCTCCAGCAGGATCGCCCCGCCGTTGGCCTTGACCCACTCGACGATGTCCCCGCCGGCCAGGTCCCTGGCAGCCGTGTACTCGTCGACGCACGTCTGGCCGCACATCTGCATGAGCAGCTCTTCGACCGTCGGGGTCAGCTCCTGGCCGGTGACCAGGGATCCGTCCTCGACGTGGTCGGCACGCTGCTCCAGGAGGCGCTTGCGCTCCTCCTCCTCGGCCCGCTTGGCGGCCTCGTCGGCCTCCTTCGCGAGCGTGTGCGCGTTCGCCGCGGCGGTCTCGGCCGCGTCAGCGTCGCTCTCGGCCTGGGTGGCCGAGGAGCGGGCGGCCGCGGCGTCGTTCTCCGCCGAGGTCGCCGCCGCGCGAGCACTGGAGGCGTCCTTCTCCGCCTCGGTGGCCGCGCTGTCGGCGGCGACCGCGTCGCCCATCGCCGCGTTGGCCGCGGACGTCGCCGCGAGAGCGTCGGAACCCGCCTGGAGGGCGTATCCGTCGGCCCGCTTGGCGGCGGCCTGAGCGGCCTTGGCCGCCTTCTCCGCCTCCACCGCCGCGGTCTGGGCGCGCTGCACGGCCTTCGCCGCGCGCTCCGCGTCCTTGGCCGCCGCCGCTGCCGCCTGGGCGGCCAGCTTGTCGTCGGCCGCCGCCTGGTCGGCGAGGCGCTGGGCCTCCGCCGCGTACGCCGCCGCCTGCACGGCCTTCGCCTCGGCGGCCTTCGCCTGCTGCTCCGAGAGGGTCAGCGCGCTCTGGCCGGTGAGGACGGCGAAGCCCGCCGACGAATCGGTCTCCTGGTACGGAGAGCCGATGGCGATGGCCTCCTTGGCCGGCTTGACGGCCTGGTTCGCGGTGTCCCGCGCCGCGCCCGCCGCCTGAGCGGTGGCGTACGCGTGCCCGGCGGTCTTCGCCGCCCACTGGGCGGTCAGCAGCGCCTCGCTGTGCGCCGCTGCCGCCTCCTGCTTGGCAACGGCCGCGGCGGCCGACGCCTTACGGGACTCGGCCTCGGCGTTCCGCGCGTTCTGCGCGGCCGCCTCGGACGCGTCGATCGCCGTGGCCGCCGCGGCGTGGGCGGCAGCAGCCGAACCCATCGCCGTCGCGTACGCGGCCCAGGCGCCGTCGGCCGCCGCCTTCGACCGGTCCGCGGCACCCTTGGCCCGGGTCGCGGCGGCACGGGAGTCGACGGCGGCCGTGGTCGCCTCGTTCGCCGCCGCACGGGCGTTGGTCGCCGCGGTGGTCGCCGCGGTGGCTGCCGCGCGCGCCTCGGTTGCCAACTGCCGCGTCTCGGTGGCGGCTTCGGTTCCTTCGGCCGCGGCGGCCGCGGCTTCGAGAGCCGCGGCACGGGAGTCCGCCGCCCGCTTGGTGCGCTCCGCCTCGACGGCGCGGTCACGGGCCAGCCTGGCCTGCTCCTCCGACGCTTCCGCGTCGGCCCGCTTGAGCGCGGCCCCGTCGGCGGCAGTCGTCGCATCGGAGCGGGCGGAGGCCGCCTTGCCCTTCTCGACCTGTGCACGGGCCTCGGCCGCCTTGGCCTTGTCCCGCTCGTTCTCCGCGGTGGCCCGGTGCGCGGCCGCGTTGGCGCGCTCCAGCTCCGCCTCGGCGCGCTTGGCCTGCGCCGTGGCGGCGGCCTGCTTGGCCTCCTGCTCCTCCCGCTCGGCGGTGGCCTTGGCCTCCTGGGCGATCTTCAGGTTCGCCTCGGCCTCGGCCGCCTGCTTGTCGGCGCTGTCCGCCGCGGCCTTCGCCTGGGCGGCGGCCTCCTGGGCGGCGATGCGGCGGAACTCGGTGTTCACCGCGTGCGCCTGGGTCTGCGCCAGGGCCAGGAGCGTCTGGGACGTCGAGACCGTGGCGTTCGCCGCGTTCAGCGCCGTCTCCGTCGCCCTCGCGGCGGCCGTGGCGGCGGCGCCCGAGGCGCGCGCGACCTGGACCGACTGCTGGGCGTACATCAGACCGCGGCCGCGCGGGACGTCGGAGGCGTCCGCCAGCGTCCAGGCCTGCTGCTGGGCGGTCACCGCGCGCTGCGCGGCGGCGGTGGCCAGGGCGGCCTGGTCGTCGGCCTTGGTGACCAGCGCCTGGACCTTGCCACGGGCCTTCGCGAGGTCCGTTTTCGCCTGGTCGAACAGCGCCTGCTTCGGCTTCAGGATGTTGTTCGGATCGGCCGCGAGCTTGTCGTGCCAGTACTTCTGCCAGAGCAGGATCTGGTCCGCGAGCCACGCCTGGCCGATGGCCTCGACCATGTGGTCGGTGGCGGCCTTCGTCGCCGCGGCGGCGTCGGCCTCCGCCCGCATGATGATCGCGCGCTGCGCGTTCTGGGCGGCGTACTCCGTCTCCCACTCGGCCGAGGCCTGCGAGACGACGTCGCTCAGGGCGTTGCGCGGGTCGACCGGGTCCGCGTGGTTGCACGTGGCCCAGGCCTGCTTGAGGTTCTCGACCTCGACGCGGAACGCCGCGGTGCCCTCGGTGACCTTCTTGGCGGGGAAGCCGCCGTTGCGCAGGTAGGTCGCGATGTCGGCGGACGTGGTCCCGCCGGAGTAGTTGGTGTTCTTGACGTTGGAGTCCCGCAGCATGAACTCGGCCGCGAAGTCGTGCCAGTCGTCCTTGCCGCGGTTCTGCTCGGTGATCTGCCGGGCCTTGGCGATGGCCTCCGGTCCGGCGACGGTGTGGCCGTCCCAGCCGATGCGCTCGGACAGCTTCGGCTGCGTGGCGTGGGTGAACGCCATGAGCTCGGCGCCGAACTTCGGTGCGTGCAGCGTGATCTGCTCGCTGAACGAGCTCATCGCGTACGGCCGGTTGGCGTCCTCGAGGAGGGCCCTGCGGGCAGCGATGGCGTCCACGTACTCGTACGCGGCCGTGCGGTCCTGGGCGTTGGCCTGCCCCAGGGGCATGTAGCCGATCCAGCCGGGCTCGCCGATGACGGCCTGCAGCTGGGCGTTTCCGCCGGTCAGGCCGTCGATGGCCATGGCCTTCGTCTTCGCGCCGCCCGCGTGCAGGGCGACACCGGCGAGGCAGCGGTTGAGACGCGGGGTGGAGCGGACGTCGCTGATGACGGCCGCCAGCTCGTTGAGCCTGCGCAGCGCGTCGTCGGCCTCGTTGAAGATCGTCCGCATGCCGTCGGAGACCTTCTCGATCGCCGTGGCGAGCGCGGGGATACGGCCCACGATCACCGAGGCCGACGGAATGTCCACCAGCGCCCAGAGGCAGTCGTCGACGTCCCGCGCGGCCAGGCAGTCCTCGACCTTGGCGGCGTCGAGCTGCTCGAAGAGGATCTGCCCGCCGTTCGCGGTCGCCCACTCGGCGACGTTCACCGAGACGGCCGCGAGGCCCTTCCGGTAGTCGTCGACACAGGTCTGGCCACAGGTGTCGAGGAGGATCTTCTGCTCACGCTCACCGAGCGCCGGCCAGTTGGAGGCGCCACCCTTGATGGGCGTGGTGCCTTTCTCCAGGGCCTCCTTGTGCGCGGCCTCGTTCTTCTCGCGCTGCTCCTGCTCGACCTTCTTCGCGGCCTCCTCGGCGGCGGAGCTGTCGCCCGCCGCGTCGGACGCCTTGTCCTCGGCGTCCTTGGCGGACTCCTCGGAGCCGGCCGCCTTCTTCGCGGCCTCCAGGGCCGCCTCGGCGGACCGGTCGGCCTTCTCGTTCGCCTCGGCGGCGTGCCGCTCGGCGTCGGTCGCCTCGCGGTCGGCCTCGGCGGCGATGCCGCTCACGGCGCCGGCGGTCGTACGGGCGCCGAGGGCGTCGTTCCCGGCCTGCTCTGCGTGGCCGGCGGCGGCGTCCGAGGCTGCCTTCGCACCCTTCTGCGCGTCGGTGGCCTGTCCCGCTGCCGCCTGGGCACGGGTCACGGCCTCGACGGCACGGGCCGAATCGCTCGCCGCACGGGCGGCGGCCTCGGCGGCCAGCTTCGCGTCACCGGTGGCCTGCGCGGCGGTCTGCTGCGCGGACTCCGCCGCTGCGGCGGCGGCGGTGGCCTTCGCCTCTGCGGCTGCGGCCTGCTGCTCGGCGATCGTCTTCGACGACTGACCGGCCAGCACCGCGAACGCGGCCGCGCTGTCCTTCTCCTGGTACGGCGTACCGGCGGAGACGGCGGCGTCCGCAGCGGCGATCGTCGCGTTGGCGCTGTCACGGGCGGCCAGGGCGGCCTGACCGGCCGCGTAGGCACGGCCGACGACGACTCCGGCCGACTTCACGGCCTCGGCGGCACCGGTCCCGGCCGCGGCCGACTCCTGCTGCGCCTTCTTGGCGAGCTCGGTCGCGTTCTCCGAGGCGGTCGCCGCGTTGTCCGCGCGGATCGCGGCGTCCTGCGACGCGTCGAGCGCGGTCGCGGCGGCGACGTGCGCCGTCGAGGCCGCGCCCTGGGAGGCGTAGTACGCGGACCAGGCCGTGTCGGCGTTGGCCTTGGCGCGCTCGGCGGCGCCCTCCGCCGTGGTGGCGGCGGTCCGCGCGCTGACGGCGGCCGTGGTGGCCTGGTCGGCGGCGGCCTGGGCGGCGGTCGCGGCGCCAGTGGCCTGGGTCGCGGCCGTACGGGCGGCGGTGGCCGCTGCCCGCGTCTCGGCCGCGGCGGCGCTGCCCTCGGCGGCGGTCGCGGCGGCTTCGAGCGCGGCGGCGCGGGCCGCGGTGGCCTGCTTCGCCTGGAGTGCGGCGATCGCCTTCTCACGGGCGCCCTGCGCGGCCTTCGCCTTCTCGTCGGCGACCTTGCGCTTCGCCGTCGCGTCGGCGCTCGCCGTACCGGCAGCCGTACCCGCGTTCGTGGCGGTGGTCTGCTGCGTGGCGGCGCGCTCCTCCGCCTCCTTGGCCTTGGCGCGCTCGGCGGCGGCCTTGGTGCGGGAGGCGGTCGCGGTGGCCTGCTCCGTCTGCGCCTTGGCCCGCTCTGCGGCGGCGGTCTCGGCGGCGGTCTTGGCCTTGTCGCGCTTCTGCTCGGCGGTCGTGCGCGCGGCCTTCGCCGTGTTCGCGCTCTCCGTGGCGGCCGTGGCATTGGCCTCGGCGGTGTCCGCGGCGGCCTTCGCCTGCGCGGCGGCCTCCTCGGCGGCGACCCGGCGGAACTCGGTGTCGATCGCGCGCGACTCGGTCTGCGCCTTGGCGAGCAGCGCGGCGCTGGTGGCCGCGGTGGCGTTGGCGGAGGCGAGCGTGGTCTCGGTCGCCTTCGTCGCGGCGGCGGCAGCGGCGGCGGAGGCACGGGCCACCTGCACGGACTGCTGCGCGTACATCAGACCCCGGCCGCGCGGCACGTGGGTCGTGTCGGCGACGGCCCAGGCCTCCTGCTGCGCGGTCACGGCCGCCTGGGCGGCGGTGGCGGCCTTGGCCGACTGGGCCTTGGCCGAGGTGACGAGGGCGGCGACGTTGCCCCGGTAGCGGGCGAGGTCCGCGTCGGACCTGTCGAACGCGGCCTTGTCGGGCTCGTCGCTGAAGTAGCCGGGGTACTTGGCGATGGTGTCGCGCCAGTACTTCTGCCACTTCAGGATCTGGTCGGCGAGCCACGCCTGTCCGAGGGCCTCGATCAGGTCGTCGGTGGCCTCGCGGGCCGCCGCCGAGGAGTCGGCCTCGGCCTTGATGATCGTGGCGCGCTGACCTGCCTGACCGGCGTACTCCAGCTCCCACTCCAGCATCGCGCTCATGAGCGGCTGGTTGAGCTTGCGGGACGGGTCCCACGGGTTCTGGTAGTCGCAGGCCGCCCAGGCCTGCTTCATGTCCTCGACCTCGACGCGGTACTCGGGCGAGTCCTTCTCGGGGGCCACGGTCGGGAAGCCGCCGCGCTTGAGGTAGGCCGCGAGGTCGCTGGAGTTCCCGGCGGGGTTGGTGGGGGTGGCGAACCTGAGCAGGGAGTCCACGGCCCAGTCGTGGAGCTCGTCCTTGCCCCTGTTCTCCTCGGCGAGGGCCTTCATGCGCTCATGCGCCTCGGCGCTGGGCTTGCTCTGGTCGATCTGGCCGACGCGGTAGCCGAGGTCGATCAGCGTGGTCGTGGTGAAGTGCGTGACGTCCGCGCCGAACTTCGGCGCGTACCAGCTCAGTCCGGCGTCGGAGGACACGGACAGGTAGTAGGTTTTGTTGGCGGTGTGGAGCCCGTCGTTCCGCTCGGTGACCATGTTGCGGTAGACGTACGCCGCCTGCTTGTCGGCCTTGGCGGCCTCGACCAGCGGGCTGTCGTAGTACCAGTCGATGCCATGGGCGACGCCCTTGAGCTGCTGCTCGGTGCCGATGAGACCCTCGATGGCCTTGGCCTTCACGAGGGGACCACCGATGTGCAGCGCCTGGCCCGCGGTACAGCGATCGGCCCGCCGATCGCTGCCGACGGTGTTGCGGTACTGGGTGAGGTCGTCCGTCTCGGGTTCGGTGTCGGCGGCGGCCGGAACCGCCTGGATCATGCCCAGGAAGACGGCGGATGCCGTCACCAGGGCGGTGGTAGCGGTGGCCCTGGTCAGGGCCGACCGTATGCGACGCCGGCGTCTGCCGGGGTCTCTGAGCAAAGACATGTCCCGCCTTGCAATCTCGCGATCGTCAGGCAGCACCCACGTACGAGGGTGGACATGGGCATGACAGAACAGCGGCCGACCACCTCGGGACACACTCCTCCCGGGACAGCCGCCGGCACACTCGCCCCCCACGAACCGGCGCTACCGCTTGCCCCGTGACGATGCCACGCTCGGCACCCCCAAGTGAAGATCAAATAATCAGCACGAAAGCCCTACCGTCGGCGAAAAGCCCTCAAGTCGACCACTAATTGATCATGTTGTTACCGGCCGTAAGGAGCGGGGCACGAGGTACGCGTCTCGCATCGCAGGACATTCCCGTCAGACGGAATGACAGGTACGAAATCGGTGTTCACCCATGTCATGCCCTCCCTCTCAGCCGAAGCCGCGACCCCCGCCCCCGACCCGGCACCCACCCGGATGCCCCTGGCCGTCTACATCCTCGGCCTCTCCGTCTTCGCGCTCGGCACGAGCGAGTTCATGCTCTCGGGACTCCTCCCACCCATCGCGGAGGACATGAACGTCTCCATCCCCCGCGCCGGGCTCCTCATCTCCGCCTTCGCGATCGGCATGGTCATCGGCGCGCCGCTGCTCGCCGTCGCCACCCTCCGGCTCCCCCGCAAGACGACCCTCGTCGCGCTCATCGCCGTCTTCGGCCTCGGCCAGATAGCGGGCGCGCTCGCCCCCACCTACGCGGTCCTCTTCGCCTCGCGGATCATCAGCGCCCTCGCCTGCGCCGGATTCTGGGCGGTCGGCGCGGCCGTCGCCATCGCCATGGTCCCGGTGAACCAGCGCGCCCGGGCGATGGCGGTCATGATCGGCGGCCTGTCCATCGCCAACGTCCTCGGCGTCCCCGCCGGCGCCTTCCTCGGCGAGCACCTCGGCTGGCGCTCCGCGTTCTGGGCGGTCGCCGCCGCCTCCGCGATCGCCCTCGTCGGCGTCCTCACCCGCATCCCCCACATCCCCCTCCCCGAGGTGAGGCCGCGCCTCAAGCGGGAGCTGTCCATCTACCGCGACCGACAGGTCCTCCTCCAGGTCGTGATCGTCGCGCTCGCCGCCGGCGGCGTCTTCTGCGCCTTCTCCTACCTGGCCCCGCTCCTCACGGACGTCGCCGGCCTCGACAAGAGCTGGGTCTCCGCGGTCCTCGGCCTCTTCGGCATCGGCGCCCTGATCGGTACGGCGATCGGCGGCCGCGTCGCCGACGCCCACCTCTTCGGCGTCCTACTCACCGGCATCGCCGCCTCCACCGTCTTCCTGATCGCCCTGACCTTCCTCGCGTCCAGCCCGGTCGCCGCGATCACCCTCGCCTTCCTCCTCGGCGTCTCCGCCTTCTACACGGCCCCCGCCCTCAACGCCCGCATGTTCAACGTCGCCGGCGCCGCCCCCACCCTCGCCGGCGCCACCACCACCGCCGCCTTCAACCTCGGCAACACCGGCGGCCCCTGGCTCGGCGGCACGGTCATCGACGCCGGCCTCGGCTACGCCTCCCCGGCCTGGGCGGGCGCGGCGATGACGGCAACGGCCCTCGGCGCGACGGCCCTGGCACTGAAGATCCGTAAGTCCCCGTCCCGCGTGGTGACTTCGGGCGTTCCGCAGCAGGAGAAGGCCGTATCGTCGCGCTGACGTTCCGCACTCGTCCGTGCGCGTCCGTGCGTGTCCGTGCGCGTCCGTGCGGACGAGTGCGCATCCGTACGCATCCACTGGGGGATCCATGACCACCGGCAGCGGCACCGCCGTCACCGTCATCGCGCGGCTCAAGGCAGCGCCCGGGAAGGAAGCGGCCGTGCGGGAGCAGGCCCTCGCGCTGGTCGGGCCGACGCTCGGCGAGGCGGGATGCCTGTCGTACCGGCCCTACGAGGACCCGGTGGAGCCCGGCTCCTGGATCGTCGTCGAGGAGTGGACGGACCGGGACGCCTTCGAGGCGCACCTGAAGAGCCCGCACCTCGCGGCGGCGCTGGCCGCCGGGCCGGATCTGCTCAGCGGGCCGCCGGAGGAGACCGTCCTCGTGCGCGCCTCCCGGTAAGGCGTCACACGGTCGGCGGCCGGCTCTTCGGCCGGCGCAGGCCCGCCTCCGTGAGGCGGCGGAGAAGCTCCTTGGAGCCGACCTCGACCGCGCCGCCGGCCACCGCGTCGGCGTAGCGGTCGGAGGGGATGTCGTAGTGGTCGCGCTCGAAGGCGCGGGGCGGGGCGCCTATCGAGGCGGCGAAGGCATGCAGCTCCTCGAAGGAGACGTCGCTGACCAGGTGCGACCACATGCGGCCGTGGCCCGGCCAGGTCGGCGGGTCGATGTAGAGGCTCACGCGCGGGCTCCCTCCGGTCGGCGGCTCACGTCAGGCCGCCCACCCTCGCGACCACCACTCCCTGCTTGCCGCAGACCCAGTGCGGGTCCGGGCCCAGCTCCGGCTCCACATCGAGCGCGTGCGGGTCGCCCGAGGAGCAGACCGGGCAGAGGGGCCAGCGTCCGTACCGTTCGAGCAGGGCGTCCTGGACGTCCTGGGCGACGAGCCCCGCGACGTACGCCACGCCCTCGGGCCACTGCTCGACCCACCAGCGGCGGTGGGTCACCGATTCCTCCACCATCGACACGACCTCGGCGGCGGCCACCTCTCGGGCCACCAGGTCGGCCATCACCAGCGCGCGAGCGGTGTGCAGCGCCTGCTCCACCGGGTCGATCTCGTCCATGCACTCATTGTCACCCGGCGCCGGGTGAGGACGAAGGTCCCGTCCGTTTCCGGGACCGATCCGGGACCGAAGAGGTCTTGTCGACCCACCCGCCCGAAAGTATCTTTCAGGTGTGACCAATGAAGTGAAGGAAAGTTTCACGAGCGACGCGCCGCCCGCGCCCGCCGCCCTCGCGGCCAAGGTGCGGACCCTCGCGCCCTCCATGACCCGCTCGATGCAGCGGGTCGCCGAAGCCGTCGCCGGCGACCCGGCCGGCTGCGCCGCCCTCACGGTCACCGGCCTCGCCGAGCTCACCGGCACCAGCGAGGCGACCGTCGTCCGCACCGCCCGGCTCCTCGGCTACCCCGGCTACCGCGACCTGCGCCTCGCCCTCGCCGGCCTCGCCGCGCAGCAGCAGTCCGGCCGCGCGCCCGCCGTCACCGCCGACATCGCCGTCGACGACCCGGTGGCCGACGTCGTCGCCAAGCTCGCCTACGACGAGCAGCAGACCCTCGCCGACACCGCCGCCGGACTCGACACCGTCCAGCTCGGCGCCGCCGTCGCCGCTCTCGCGACCGCCCGCCGCGTCGACATCTACGGCGTCGGCGCCTCCGGCCTCGTCGCCCAGGACCTCGCCCAGAAGCTGCTCCGCATCGGCCTGATCGCCCACGCCCACAGCGACCCGCACCTCGCCGTCACCAACGCCGTGCAGCTCCGCTCCGGCGACGTCGCCATCGCCATCACCCACTCCGGCTCGACGGGCGACGTCATAGAACCGCTGCGGGTCGCCTTCGACCACGGCGCCACCACGGTCGCGATCACCGGCCGCCCTGACGGCCCGGTCACGCAGTACGCCGACCACGTCCTGACCACCTCCACCGCCCGCGAGAGCGAACTGCGCCCCGCGGCCATGTCGTCCCGCACCAGCCAACTCCTGGTCGTGGACTGCCTGTTCACCTGCGTCACCCAGCGTACGTACGAGACGGCGGCCCCTGCCCTCGCCGCCTCGTACGAAGCCCTCGCCCACCGCCACTCACCCCGGACCCGCTGAAGCCCCCCGAATCAGCAGCGCGTCACACGTCGACCGCCAACGACGCCGACGACGTCCACGCACCCGAAAGAGCAGCTCATGCCCACTTCCACGTACTCCGAGCTCCGCGCCCAGCTGGCCACCCTCACCACCGAGGCGTTCCGCCCCGAGCTCGCGGAGATCGACCGGCTCCCGACCCTGGACATCGCCCGGATCATGAACGGCGAGGACCAGACCGTCCCCGCCGCCGTCGCCCGCGAGCTCCCCGCCATCGCCGCCGCGATCGACGCTACGGCCGAGCGCATGGCCCGCGGCGGCCGGCTGATCTACCTGGGCGCCGGCACCGCGGGCCGCCTCGGCGTCCTCGACGCCAGCGAGTGCCCGCCCACCTTCAACACCGACCCCTCCCAGGTCGTCGGCCTGATCGCGGGCGGCCCCTCCGCCATGGTCCAGGCCGTCGAAGGCGCCGAGGACTCCAAGGAGCTCGCGGTGGAGGACCTGACCGCGCTCGGGCTCACCGCCGACGACACCGTGGTCGGCATCTCCGCCTCCGGCCGCACCCCGTACGCCATCGGCGCCGTCGAACACGCCCGCGAGCAGGGGGCGTTGACCATCGGCCTGTCCTGCAACGCGGACAGCGCGCTCGCCGCCGCCGCCGAGCACGGCATCGAGGTCGTCCCCGGCCCCGAGTTCCTCACCGGCTCCACCCGCCTCAAGGCCGGCACCGCCCAGAAGCTCGTCCTCAACATGATCTCGACCATCACGATGATCCGGCTCGGCAAGACCTACGGAAACCTGATGGTCGACGTCCGCGCTTCCAACGAGAAGCTCCAGGCCCGCTCCCGGCGGATCGTCGCCCTGGCCACCGGCGCTCCGGACGAGCAGATCGAGGCCGCCCTCACCGCCGCCGACGGCGAGGTGAAGAACGCGATCCTCATGATCCTCGCCGACGTCGACGCCCCCACCGCCGCCCGCCGGCTCACCGTCTCCCAGGGGCACCTGCGTGCGGCGCTGCACGCGACCGAGCCCACCCCGTAGTCCTCGCAGCAAGGCACCCCCTCACAGCAAGGCCCACCGCACCATGAGCACAGACGACAAGAACCGCGCCATCGCCGCCGCGATCCTCCCCCTCGTCGGCGGCGCCGAGAACATCAGCTCGGTCGCCCACTGCATGACCCGGCTCCGGCTCGGTCTGCGGGACCGCTCGCTCGTCCAGGACGAGGCCCTGAAGGCCCTGCCGTCCGTGATGGGTGTGGTGGAGGACGACACGTACCAGATCGTCCTCGGCCCCGGCACCGTCGCCCGCGTGACCCCCGAGCTCGAAGCGCTGGTGGCCGAAGCGGCACCCCAGCACACCGCGGAGGAACTCGCGGACCGGGGCGCGGCTCTGAAGGCGGCGCGGAAGGAGAAGAACGCCACCCCGTTCAAGCTCTTCCTGCGCAGGATCGCGAACATCTTCGTCCCGCTGATCCCCGCCCTCATCGGCTGCGGCATCATCGCCGGACTGAACGGCCTCCTGATCAACCTCGGCTGGCTGCCCGGTGTCACCCCCGCCCTCGCGGCCATCGCGAGCGGCTTCATGGCGCTCATCGCGGTCTTCGTCGGCTACAACACGGCGAAGGAGTTCGGCGGTACGGCGATCCTCGGCGGCGCGGTCGCGTCCATCATCGTCTTCGCGGGCGTCGCGAAGATCGACGTCTTCGGCCAGACGCTCTCCCCCGGCCAGGGCGGCGTGCTCGGCGCGCTGGGTGCGGCGGTCCTCGCCGTGTACGTGGAGAAGTGGTGCCGCCGCTGGGTGCCGGAGTCCCTCGACGTCCTGGTCACCCCGACCCTGACCGTGCTGATCTCGGGTCTCGTCACCGTCTTCGGCCTGATGTTCGTCGCCGGTGAGATCTCGCAGGCCATCGGCGACTTCGCCGACTGGCTCCTGGCGAACGCGGGCGCCGGCGCCGGCTTCCTCCTCGGCGGGCTCTTCCTCCCGCTCGTGATGCTGGGCCTGCACCAGGCCCTCATCCCGATCCACACCACGCTCATCGAGCAGCAGGGTTACACGGTCCTCCTGCCCATCCTCGCGATGGCGGGCGCGGGCCAGGTCGGCGCCGCCATGGCCGTCTACCTGAAGCTCCCGCGCAACGGCTCCATCCGCCGCACCATCAAGTCCGCCCTCCCGGCCGGCTTCCTGGGCGTCGGCGAGCCCCTGATCTACGGCGTCTCGCTCCCCCTCGGCCGCCCGTTCGTCACGGCCTGCGTCGGCGGCGCGTTCGGCGGCGGCTTCGTCGGACTCTTCAGCATGCTGGGCGACTCGGTCGGCTCGACCGCGATCGGCCCGTCGGGCTGGGCGCTCTTCCCGCTCCTCGACGGCAACAAGGGCCTCGGCGAGACGATCGCGATCTACGCGGGCGGGCTGCTGGTCGGCTATGCGGTCGGGTTCGTGGCGACGTACTTCTGGGGCTTCAGCAAGGAGCTCCTGGAGGAGTTCGACGTCGACACGGAGGCTCCTGCGGAGGTCTCGGTGGCGGCAGGAACCCCGGCTCCGCATCCGGAGCCGGAACCGGCGAAGGTCTGACACCCCGAAGACGTACGAGAAGGGCCCGGGCGGCATCAGCCACCCGGGCCCTCCCCTCATGTCGTCACCGGCAGAGCACGTCCTCCGACGGCCGCACGCCCTCGGTCAGATAGCGGGTCACCGCCGCGTCCCCGCACGCGTTCCCGTTGCCCAGGTAGACCCCGTGCCCGCCGTGGTCGACCGAGACGAGCCGCGCCCGCTCGCCGAGGGCCGCCCGCATCCGCAGCCCCTTGGAGTACGGCGTCGAGGGGTCGCGCAGGTTCTGGATCATCAGGATGTTCGACGGCCCGCGGTCGGTGATGCGGACCGGCTTCTCCACCGCACCGCCCTTCCAGAAGGAGCAGGGCGTGATGTTCGCCGGCATCCCGGCCGTCAGCGGGAACCGCTCCCGGTCCTTCGCCACGGCCCGCTCGTAGGCCGGGACGGACGCGGGCCAGTTCACGTCGTTGCAGATCACGCCCACGGTGATGGCCGCCGCGTCGTCCGGCATCGCGCCCGCCAGCTCACGCGGCAGCACCGGCTCGCCCTGCGGGTCGGACGCCTCCGTCACCAGCTGCGCGAAGGACGGGAAGAACCCGTCGGAGTAGAGCGCGAGCTGGAGGGCCTGGAGCAGCATGGACCCCGTCAGCGGAGGCCCGGGCTTCGCGGGCTCGCCCGGCGCCCCGGGGAGCACCGAGGCGTGCGGCTCCCGGTCGAGCCGGGCCGCCAGGTCCATGATCACCGCGCGTACGTCCTCGGGCCGCTCGGCGAGCCGCAGCCCCGCGTCCGCCCTGTCCGGGTGCACGGCCCAGGCCGCGAAGTCGGGGAGCCGGTCCTCGGCGCCCCGCGCCATGCCCTCCAGCCAGCCCCGGGCCACCCGCTTCGGGTCCGGGTCGTTGCTGCTGTCCAGGACCCAGCGGTCCGCCCGCTCCGGATACTTCTCCGCGTACGCGGCCGCCACGTACGTCCCGTACGACACGCTCCACGCCGACAGCTTCCGCTCGCCGAGCGCCTGCCGCAGCCGGTCCATGTCGCGGACCTGGTTCGCCGTCGTCAGCCCCCGCAGCATCGCGCCGCCGTTACGGGCGCAGGCCTCGGCGATCCGCTTCGAGCGGGCCACGTTCTCCTCGATCCCGCCGTCCGCCTGCGGCCACGAGCGCAGCGTCATCATCCACCGGTCGCCCTCGTCGAGCCCGCACCGCGCCTTGGCGGAGCCGCCGATCCCGCGCGGGTCGAAGGCCACGAGGTCGTAGGCCCCGTCCATCTCCTCCGCCAGAGCGGCCCCCTTCTGCGCCAGCCGCTGCACCCCGGAGCTGCCGGGCCCGCCCGGGATCACCATCAGGGTCCCGCGCCGGGCCTCGGGCCGCGTGCTGGGCAGCCGGGAGACGGCGAGCCCGATCTGCTCGCCGTGGGGATCGGCGTAGTCCAGCGGCACGGAGAGCGTGGCGCACCGCTGCCCGGGCAGCGGCTTCACCGCGGGCGCGCAGTCGCCCCAGGTCAGCCCCGCCGCGGCGGCGGGAGCGGCCCCGCCCCCGGCGAGGGCGGCACCGGCGACGGCGGCGGCGGAGAGGGCGAGGAGGAGGGCCTTGCGAGCGCGGTTCGTTGTCATGCGCACAGCCTCGCGGAACGGCCCCGCGGCTCCCATCCGGAAGACCGGCGGGTCCGGGGTGGGGCCAACCCCCGGGTGTCCGGGTCTGGTTGGCTTGAGACATGAGCGCGCGTGAGGTGTACGGGACCCACCCGGAGTACATCGCCGAGGTCCTGGGCCTCCTCGGTGAGGACGTCCTGCTCCTCTCGTACGAGGAGCAGCGGCGGTTCGCCTCAATGAGCCTGAACCGGTTCGGGGCCGTCGGCTCCGCCCGGCTGGACTGGCGCGGTGCGGAAGTCGTCGAACGGCGCGAGGGCTTCGACGGGGAGGCACTGGCTTCCCTCCTCGGTGTCCACGCCGGACCCGACGAGCTCGTGGTCGTCTTCTGGGACAACCTCGCGGTCCCGTCGATCGCCCTGCCGGCGTCCCTGGTGGCACGGCACGCCGAGGCGATCCTCGGGGAGGGCTACGCCTGCTGGTTCCTCCTCACGGACAGCGGGATGCTGATCGAGTTCCAGGACGGAGAAGGCCTGACGGCGGGAAGGCCACCGGCCGACGGGCCCGGTGGGACCGACGGGGCCACCGGCTGATGCGTCCGCCCTCACCCGCCCCCAGCCGACGACGGAAAGACACCCCGCCGACACGGGAACCCGTTGGCGCCGACACCGCCGCCGGGAGATCATCCCCGCCATGACCACCACCACCGGCTCGACCACCACCCCCCACGCATCCGCCTCCGGCACCTGGACCCTCGGCGGCGAACTCACCGTCAACCGCGTCGGCTTCGGTGCCATGCGGCTGCCCCAGCGCGGCGAGGCCCTCGTCGAGAACGCCGTACCGAGGGACCGCGACAGCGCGATCGCCGTCCTGCGCAAGGCCGTCGAGCTCGGGGTGAACCACATCGACACGGCCGCCTTCTACTTCTCCCCCACCCGCTCCGCGAACGAGCTGATCAACAGCGCCCTCGGCGGCTCCTACCCCGACGACCTCGTCATCGCCACCAAGGTCGGCCCCTGCCGCGACGCCTCAGGCGCCTGGGGCACTCACGCGCGCACCCCCGCCGCCCTGCGCGGCCAGGTCGAGGAGAACCTGCGCCAGCTCGGCCGCGACCATCTCGACGTCGTCAACCTCCGCATCGTCGGCACCGATTCGATCGCCGAACGCTTCGGCGCCCTCGCCGAGCTCCGCGAGGCCGGTCTCATCCGCCATCTCGGCGTCTCCAACATCACCCCCGAGCAGCTCGCCGAGGCACAGGCCATCGCCCCCGTCGTCTGCGTCCAGAACATGTACGGGATAGGCGTCCGCCCCGAGTACGAGGACTTCGTGCGCCTCTGCGGCGAACAGGGCATCGCCTTCGTGCCCTTCTACGCGATCGCCGCGGCCGGCCGTCAGGGCGGGGCCACCGCCCCCGAGAGCCCCGAGGTGCTCGCCGTCGCCGAGGCCCACGGCGCGAGCGCCGCCCAGGTCCGCATCGCCTGGACCCTCCACCAGGGCCCCCACCTGCTCGCCATCCCCGGCACCGGCGACCCCGCCCACCTCGCCGCCAACGTCGAGGCGGGCGCCCTCCGCCTGACTCCCGAGGACCTGACCCTGCTCAACGACCTCCACCACGCGCCTGAGGCAGGCTGACCCCATGACGACCTCACCGAACTCCCCGCACATCGCCGCCGACCTGGCCCCCACCGGCACCCTGCGTGCCTCGATCAACCTCGGGAACCCGGTCCTCGCGCAGGGCACGCCCGACGCCCCCTCGGGCATCACGGTCGACCTGGCCCGGGAGTTCGGGGCGCGGCTCGGCCTGCCCGTGGAGCTGCTCTGCTTCGACGCGGCGCGCAAGTCGTTCGAGGCGATGGCGGAGGGGCGCGCCGACCTCTGCTTCCTCGCCGTCGACCCGGCGCGCGAGAAGGAGGTCGCCTTCACCGCGCCGTACGTCGTCATCGAAGGCGTGTACGCCGTGCCGCACGGCTCAGCCCTGACCACGGTCGAGGAGGTGGACGCCCCGGGCGTCCGGATCGGCGTCAAGCAGGGCTCGGCGTACGACCTGTTCCTCTCCCGCTCCCTCGCGCACGCGACGGTCGTACGCGGCGACGAGGGCGTCGACGTGTTCCGCGCCGAGGACCTGGAGGCGGGCGCGGGCATCCGGCAGCCGATGACCGCGTACGCCGCCGCGCACCCGGACGTCCGGCTGATCGAAGGCCGCTTCATGGAGATCCGCCAGGCGGTCGGCACGACCGTCGGCCGCCGCCCCGAGACGATCGTCTTCCTCCGCGAAACGATCGAGACCCTGAAGACGAACGGCTTCGTCACCGCCTCCCTCCACCGCGCGGGCCAGGACCCGGCTCTCCTGGCGCCCTGAGAACCTCACCGAAAACCCTTCCCGGCGGGCCCCGAAACGGCCTCTTCCCGGCCCTGTGAGCGGTCGTACGGGGCCGGACACACCGGTCCCGGCCCCCGGGCCCACGCCACGGCCCGGCACCCGCCCAACGCCCACCAGCCAACCCCGTGCACACCATCTGACCTGGGCTTTTACCCTCCAACCCCCTACCCTGGAGATCGACTCGGAGGGGGATCCCGATGGACCTGAACAACCGTGACATCCGCACGGTCGAGGACGTCCTGCGCCTGCTCGACGGACTCTTCGCGCCCGGCGCCGACCGGTGGACGGAGGGGGGCGCCGACTGGTGGGACTCGTTCTACGCGGACCGCGACAAGCCAGTGCCGTTCTTCGTCGCGAAGCCGGACGAGAACCTGGTGTCGTACGTCGAGCGGGGCCTGCTCCCGGCCGGCGGGCGGGCCCTCGACCTCGGGTGCGGGCCCGGGCGGAACACCCTGTACCTCGCGTCGCTCGGGTACGAGGTGGACGCCGTCGACCTCTCCGCCACCGCGATCCGCTGGGCGGAGGAACGCACCGCCGAGGCCGGGGCGGAGGGAGTGCGGTTCGTGAACGGCGACGCCTTCACCGCCGCTCTGGACGGCCCGTACGACCTCGTCTACGACTCCGGCTGCTTCCACCACCTGCCCCCGCACCGCCGCGTCAGCTACCTCGCGCTCCTCGACCGCGTCCTCGCGCCCGGCGGGCACTTCGCGCTCACCGCGTTCGCCGCCGGGGAGGGCGGCATGGGCTCGGAGCTGCCGGACGCCGAGTTCTACCGGCAGGGGAAGCTGGACGGCGGACTCGCCTACACCGACACGGAGTTGCGCGCGATCTTCGGCGACCTGACGGAGATCGACCTCCGCCGCATGCACGACGAGCCCACCACGTCCCCGAACTTCGGCGAACCCTTCCTCTGGACGGCCCTCTTCCACCACTGAGGCCCATCCGGCCCGGGCCCGGGTGGGCAGGACGGGCCCGGGCCGCTCACATGGTCCGCAGGTGCTCCGCGAGCCGGTCGTACTGTTCGCGTACCCCCGCCTCCATGCCCGCCGCCAGCGCCTGGTCCCTGATCTCGTTCGACGGCCAGAGCGAGGTGCTGGTCAGGGCCGTGCCGCCGTCCGGGGTCGCGTCGAAGGTGAGGGTGACGCGGACCGGGTCGGCGTCCGGCATCTGCTCGAAGACCTCCGTGTAGTCGAGCCGCTCCGCCGGGACGATCTCCTCGTACGCGCCGGAGAAGACGATCTGCTGGCCGTCCGGCGCGGTCTGGCCCCAGCGCCACGCGCCGCCCACCCGCAGGTCGACGTCGACGACCGTCGTCGTCAGCGCCGAGACCCCGTACCACTCGCGTATGTGCTCGGGGCGCGTCCAGGCCTCCCACAGCAGGCCCGGCGGAGCGTCGAAGGTCCGGGTGATGACCAGTTCGCGGTCGGCGGGTGTCGTCAGCAGGGTGACCATGGGCTCGGCCCTTCCACGATGTCCCTTCTGCGGTATCCCTTCCAGGATCGCCCCGGCACTCCCGCACAGCCACTCCCGTAAAGGGAGTGAACACGTTCAACAGGTGAGCGCTAAAGTTCTGCCACGCGGCCGCCCCGATCACGGGCGACGCCGCCATCACAGACCTGTGGGGGGTCCCTTTGCCGCGCTCAACGCGCAGGCTTCCGCACGCCTTTGTGCGTGCCGCAGCCGTCTTCGCTCTCTCGGCGGGCGTCATCGTGCCCGCCGTCATCCACGCCCCGGCCGCGCACGCGGACTGGACGGGCGCGTCCGGCATCACGCTGGACGACGGACGCTACCGCCTGTCCCTGCCCACGAACGCGCTGTGGGTCAAGGTCAGCGTGCTGGCCTCCACCGCTCCGGACGCCGCCGTCCTCGCCTCCACCGAGGCGCTCACGGCGAGCAACTACAACTGGATCACCGACGCGCCCTTCGCGCTCCCGGCGGGCACCGCCTTCGGCGACTACCCGGTCCGGGTCGACTACCGGCTGCCCGGCGAGACCACGAAGAAGTGGACCGGCGGCACCTACGCGTTCCGACCGCACGTCGGTGTCTCCGAGCTGTCCTGGAACCGCACCACCACCAGCTACGACCAGCGCCAGGCCGTCCTCTCCGGGAAGACGACCCTCTGGAACCCGGCCACCGGCACCCGCACCGCCGCGCCCCAGGGCACGAAGGTGGCGCTCAAGATCAGCACGTACGCCACCTCCACCTACGGCACCATCAACGCCACGGCCACCACCCGCGAGGACGGCACCTTCTCGGTGCCGGTCACCCCGAACGGCTCGGTCCAGGGCGGCACCGCGACCGTGGTCACCGCCGGCACCGTCAACGACCCGGACGGCGAGGCCTACGTCCCCACCCTGGGCGTCGACCCGCTCGTCTACCGGATCAGCGCCGACCTGAACAAGTTCCGCGTGCTCGCCGGTACGAACGTGCAGGTCACCGGGCATGTGGAGCGGTACACCCCGAACGGCTGGAAGCCCTTCGCGGGTGCCCCCGTCGTCGGGACCGGCACGGAGCCGAGCTACAACGACACGACCGCGGTGAACGTCCTGGGCGGCGCCACCTCCTCCGCGACCGGCACCTTCTCCTTCGCCGCGAAGGCCCAGTACAGCACCGACTTCGTGTACACCTCGCTGCGGCCCTCGGCGTACATCCAGAACTCCCGCTCCTTCGACCGGAGCGACATCACCGTCCCGCAGCAGTTCTCGTTCTCCCCGTACGCGATCACTCTGGACGAGTACGGGACGGTCACCGCCACGGGCGGGTTCAACGGCTACTGCACCGTCACGCAGCCCGTGCAGCTCCAGGCCTCCCTGGACAACGGCCGCACCTGGCGCGTCCTCCGCTCCGGGACGAACAGCACGTACTGCGGCTACAAGCTCACCGCCCAGGGCTACGAGAGCGCCCTCTACCGCGTCTACCACCCGGAGACGAATCAGTTCGTCGCCAAGGGCGGTACGTCTCTGAAGCGGGCCCGCACCTACACCCGCTTCTCCGCCTTCTCCATCAGCCCCACCCGGCCCGTGGTGAACGGCAAGATGACCGTCACCGGGACCGTCCAGCGCAAGGTCGCCGGCGTGTGGAAGCCGCTCGCCGGCGCCAAGCTGACCCTGATCTTCAAGCCCCAGGGCGAGAACCAGTGGTACTGGGTGACCAAGAGCATCACCACCGACAGCAGCGGCAGGTTCAGCTACCGCGCCACCGCCTACAAGGACGGTTCCTGGGCCACGTACCTCAACACCACGGGCAGCTACTTCTACAGCGAGACGAATGCGAAGTACATCGATGCGCGCTGACCTCCGCCTCCGCCTCCGTCTCCCCCGCTCCCTGACGGCGAGCCTGGCCACGGCCGCGCTCACCGCGACGACCCTGGCCGTCACGGCCGCGCCCGCCACGGCGGCCGACCCGCTCGTCGGCATCGGCCGGGCCGTCACCGACGACACCCAGCGCGGCCTCTTCCAGGTCACCGCCTGGACCGACGCCCCGCAGGCCAGGATCACCCGCGTCTCGGCCAGGATCCGGCAGGGCGACACCGTCCTCGTCGACATCCCGACGCTTCCCGTGGTGCCCGACCCCTGGGACCCGACGGTCGCCGACCTCTTCCGGCTGCCGGACACCGCCAAGCTGAAGCTCGTCGAGGACGGCGGCCGCATCCCGGCCCTCGGCACGTACGCCATCGACGTCACCGCCACCGACTCCCTCGGCAACAAGCAGACCCGCACCGACGCCGGACAGCTCGACTTCCGGCTCCGCCCGGAGCTCACCTTCGCCGCCGGCAAGCCCACCTACGCCAACCGCAACGTCCGCCCCTCGGGCACCCTCGTCGGCGTCCAGCCCGGCTCCGGGGACCGCGTGCCGCTGGCCGGCGAGTCCGTCTCGGTCACGCGGCTCACCCCGGTGCGGAGCGCCGAGCGGCTGACGGTCACCGACGCGGCCGGCCGGTTCGCCTCGGAGCCGTACCCGATGCCCAGCGCGGACATCGACGCCGGGAGCACCTTCCAGGCGCTGTTCACGGGCGACTCCGCCACGGTCCACGGCACCGCGGAGCAGCACCACCAGGTCTTCGAGTGGGCGCCGCGCAAGGTGGCCGTCACCGCCACCGCCGACAAGAAGCGGGCACTCAACGGCGAGACTGTCACCATCAGCGGCCGGATGACCGACCCGGCGGCGGCGAACGCACCGGTCGCGAACCACCCGGTCCGCGTGCGGATCGTCGGTCCGTACGGCGCGGACAAGCCGGCGACCGTACTCACGCGTGCGGACGGCCGGTTCACCGCGCGACTCGTCGCCGCCGCGGGCATGTACACGGGCGGCTGGTCGGTCGACTCCCCCGACCGGTACCTGAGCTTCCAGAAGATCGAGGGCCCGCTCGCGATCCCCCTGGAGTCCCGCACCGACCTCACCTCCATCGGCTTCTCCGCCGACGGCCGGGTCACGGTCTCCGGCACCTTCCGCGCCCGGTACGTGGCGGAGCCGAACTTCCCGACGTCCCAGTTCGTGCGGCTGGAGCAGCTCGTCGACGGCGGCTGGAAGGCCATCGCCTGGGCGAGCGTGAACTCGGCCTACTACAACGACTTCACGCTCTCGGCGGCGAGCCGGGGCGGCTACTTCCGCGTCCGGCACCTCACCACCGACGCCTTCGCCGAGTCCAGCACCGGTTCGTTCCGGCTCACCCGCCTCGACACCCGGATCGTCTCCCTGAACGCCGGCCCCGAGCCGGTCGCCAAGGGCGGGTACGTGACGGTCACCGGCGGGCTCCAGCACTACACGGACGGGAACTGGCGCGCGTACGCGAACGCTCCGGTCGTCCTGCAGTTCCAGCCGCGCGGCAGCACGACCTGGAAGCAGCTGGCCACCGGCCGGTCGAACGCGAGCGGCAACGTCTCCCTGAAGGCGAAGGCGACCGGGGACGGCACCTGGCGCATCCGCCACTACGGCGACGGCAAGCACTTCAACACCCCGGCCTCGGCCGGCGGGGACTACGTCGACGTGCGCTGACCGCCCGGCCTGATCCGCACGGCCTGACCGCACGGCCCGACCGCACGGCACAGCGAGCCACAACGCCCGAGGGCGGCACCCCCCTGCTGGGGAGTGCCGCCCTCGGTCGCGTTCAGCGATGAACCACCGATCCCGGAGGATCAGAAGTCCATGTCACCGCCCGGCATGCCGCCGCCGGCCGGCGCGGACGCCTTCTCCGGCTTGTCGGCGATGACGGCCTCGGTGGTGAGGAACAGCGCGGCGATCGACGCGGCGTTCTGCAGCGCGGAGCGCGTGACCTTCGCCGGGTCGATGATGCCCTCGGCGATGAGGTCGACGTACTCGTTGGTCGCGGCGTTCAGGCCGTGGCCGACGGGCAGGTTGCGGACCTTCTCCGCCACGACGCCGCCCTCGAGGCCGGCGTTGACCGCGATCTGCTTCAGCGGGGCCTCGAGGGCCAGCTTCACGATGTTCGCGCCCGTGGCCTCGTCACCCGCGAGGTCGGCCTCGAGCTTCTCGAAGACCGAGGAAGCCTGGAGCAGAGCCACGCCACCGCCGGCGACGATGCCCTCCTCGACGGCCGCCTTCGCGTTGCGAACGGCGTCCTCGATGCGGTGCTTGCGCTCCTTGAGCTCGACCTCGGTCGCGGCACCGGCCTTGATGACCGCAACACCGCCGGCGAGCTTCGCCAGGCGCTCCTGCAGCTTCTCGCGGTCGTAGTCGCTGTCCGAGTTCTCGATCTCGGCGCGGATCTGGTTCACGCGACCGGCGACCTGCTCGCTGTCACCGGCACCGTCGACGATGGTGGTCTCGTCCTTGGTGATGACGACCTTGCGGGCGCGGCCCAGCAGGTCGAGACCGGCCGACTCCAGCTTGAGGCCGACCTCCTCGGAGATGACCGTGCCGCCGGTGAGGATGGCGATGTCGTTCAGCATGGCCTTGCGACGGTCGCCGAAGCCCGGGGCCTTGACCGCGACGGACTTGAAGGTGCCGCGGATCTTGTTGACGACCAGGGTCGACAGGGCCTCGCCCTCGACGTCCTCGGCGATGATCAGCAGGGGCTTGCCCGACTGCATGACCTTCTCCAGCAGCGGGAGCAGGTCCTTCACGGAGGAGATCTTGGAGTTGACGATCAGGAGGTAGGGGTCGTCGAGCGACGCCTCCATGCGCTCCATGTCGGTGGCGAAGTACGCCGAGATGTAGCCCTTGTCGAAGCGCATACCCTCGGTGAGCTCCAGCTCCAGACCGAAGGTCTGGGACTCCTCGACGGTGATGACGCCTTCCTTGCCGACCTTGTCCATCGCCTCGGCGATGAGCTCGCCGATCTGGGTGTCGGCGGCGGAGATGGAGGCCGTCGAAGCGATCTGCTCCTTGGTCTCGACATCCTTCGCCTGCTCGAGGAGGGCGCCGGAGACGGCCTCGACGGCCTTCTCGATGCCGCGCTTGAGGGCCATGGGGTTGGCACCGGCGGCGACGTTGCGGAGGCCCTCGCGGACGAGCGCCTGGGCGAGAACGGTGGCGGTGGTCGTACCGTCGCCGGCGACGTCGTCCGTCTTCTTGGCGACTTCCTTGACCAGCTCGGCGCCGATCTTCTCGTACGGGTCCTCGAGCTCGATCTCCTTGGCGATGGAGACACCATCGTTGGTGATCGTGGGGGCGCCCCACTTCTTCTCGAGGACGACGTTGCGACCCTTGGGGCCGAGGGTGACCTTGACGGCGTCAGCGAGCTGGTTCATGCCGCGCTCGAGACCGCGCCGGGCCTCCTCGTCGAACGC
The DNA here is from genome assembly GCF_006539185.1 of Streptomyces gardneri. Classification (GTDB taxonomy): domain Bacteria; phylum Actinomycetota; class Actinomycetes; order Streptomycetales; family Streptomycetaceae; genus Streptomyces; species Streptomyces gardneri. Next base: position 133,506 of record NZ_BJMN01000025.1, on the reverse strand, counting down.
GATGATCTTGGCCATGTGAAGTGGTCCTCCCGGACATGGGGTGGATAACGCTCCAGGACCGCGCCGACGCCCGCGACGGACGGCCTGCGTGCCCGATGGTTCCTTGCCCCACCTGGCCGCGGGCCTCATCTGCCCGATCCTCGTAGTAGCACTCTCACCTGCCGAGTGCTAACGCCAATGATTAGCACTCGCCCTAGGAGAGTGCAAGCGACTCTCGGGTTTCGGGCAGCTCTCCGCCACGGCCGGGAACACGCGAGGGGCCCGCGTCCCCTCAGGGATGCGGGCCCCTCGACGGCGTTGCGTCGGTGGCCGATCGCGCCGCGCTCAGACGGCGAGCTTGACCATGTCCGCCTGCGGACCCTTCTGGCCCTGCGAAATCTCGAACTCGACCCGCTGCCCCTCTTCGAGGCTGCGGTAGCCATCCATCTGGATCGCGCTGTAGTGGACGAAAACATCCGCACCACCGTCGACCGCGATGAAGCCGTAGCCCTTCTCCGCGTTGAACCACTTGACGGTGCCCTGAGCCATGCCTAACTCCCCTATTACTGGCCCTTGCGCGGGACCCGCACTTCGCGGAACCCGGGTCAGACCCTGCGCCGGAACGCGTCGACCGCCGCTGAATGTATCTGCCCAACTGCCCTCTGCAACAGGTCATTCGACCGAGAATTCTGGGCATGGCGGAAAGGGGAATTAGGGAGAATCCCCGGAGTTCCGGGGCAAGTCGGGCCCGGCAAAACGCGCAGAACGTACACAACGCTCATGCACTTTGGCTGCTTCCTGACGCGCGGCGGCGCATTCTCATATGCGTCCGGCATGAGCAGCGGAGGGGACTTCCCCAACTCTACCCCGCTCAACCATGCAGAATTGCCCCCTCCGCTTTATGGCGCGGAAGGGGCAATTCAAGAAAGACGGGACAGCGGAGGAAGCGTCGGCCTCCCGCGCCGCGACCGGCGGTCAGCCTCCGGCGACGGCCGGGATGATCGAGACGCCCGCGCCGGCCGGGGTGGCCGTCTCCAGGCCCTGCTCGAAGCGCACGTCGTCGTCGTTCACGTAGACGTTGACGAAGCGGCGCAGCTTGCCCTGGTCGTCCAGGACGCGGGCGGCGATGCCCGTGTGGTTCTTCTCCAGGTCCGCGATGACCTCGGCGAGGGTCGCGCCCTCGGCCGGGACCTCGGACTGCCCGCCGGTGTAGGTGCGGAGGATGGTGGGGATGCGGACGTTCACGGCCATGTCTTCGTAACCTTTCAGTGGGCCAGGCCGGCGTCGCGGAACGCGTCCAGGCTCGGGCGGATGGTGACGGTCGCCTGAGAGGTGTCGGCCACCGCGTCCAGGGTCTTGAGCCCGTCGCCGGTGTTCAGCACGACGGTGGTGAGGTTCGGGTCGATCAGCCCCGCCTCGACGAGCTTCTTCGTGACGCCGACGGTCACGCCGCCCGCGGTCTCGGCGAAGATGCCCTCGGTCTGGGCGAGCAGCTTGATCGCTTCCACGACCAGCTCGTCGTTCACGTCCTCCACGGCGCCGCCGGTGCGGCGGGCGATGTCGAGGACGTACGGGCCGTCGGCCGGGTTGCCGATCGCGAGCGACTTGGCGATCGTGTTCGGCTTCTGCGGGCGGACGACGTCGTGGCCGGCCTTGAAGGCGGCGGAGACCGGGGAGCAGCCCTCGGCCTGCGCGCCGAAGATCTTGTACGGCTTGTCCTCGACGAGGCCCAGCTTGATGAGCTCCTGCAGACCCTTGTCGATCTTGGTGAGCTGCGAGCCGGAGGCGATCGGGATGACGAGCTGGTCGGGGATGACCCAGCCGAGCTGCTCGCAGATCTCGTACGCGAGCGTCTTGGAGCCCTCGCCGTAGTACGGGCGGAGGTTGACGTTCACGAAGCCCCAGCCCTCGCCGAGCGGGTCGCCGATGAGCTCCGAGCAGAAGCGGTTCACGTCGTCGTAGTTGCCCTCGATGGCGACGAGGTCACCGCCGTAGACACCGGCCATGACGACCTTGCCCTGCTCCAGGTCGTGCGGGATGAACACGCAGGAGCGGAAGCCGGCGCGGGCGGCGGCGGCGCCGACGGCGCCGGCCAGGTTGCCCGTGGAGGAGCAGGAGAGGGTGGTGAAGCCGAAGGCGCGGGCGGCCTCGATGGCCTGCGCGACGACCCGGTCCTTGAAGGAGTGGGTCGGATTGCCCGAGTCGTCCTTGACGAACAGCTTGCCGGGGGCGACACCGAGCTCGCGGGCGAGGTTGTCGGCCTGGACGAGCTTGGTCCAGCCCGGGTTCAGGTTCGGCTTCTCGGCGACGTCGGCGGGGACGGGCAGCAGGGGGGCGTAGCGCCAGATGTTGGCGGGGCCGGCCTCGATCTGCTTGCGCAGCGCCTCGGGGTCACCGGTGGGAAGGTCGTACGCGACCTCGAGCGGTCCGAAACAGAGTTCGCAGGCGAAAATCGGGCCGAGTGCGAAGACTTCACCGCATTCGCGACAGGAAAGCCCTGAAGCGGGACCGAGGTCGACGGTGGTGGCAGAGGCGACAGTCTGTACAGCCATGGAGGCGAGGCCCTTTCTCCTCATCTTTCCCATGACGAACTTTTCGTCATGAGACGGATTTGGCACCTTCCCTAGCCGGGAGCCTCGCTGGAGGACGAGTAACCGACTGGAGGGTTGCCGGGGCTTCAACGGGCCGTTTCCCTCTGCCCCTCTGGATGAGCGGTATTCGATTGTGAAGCGCGGTGGACTTTCGTTCCTGCGCTCCGACGCGGGCGGCACCCCGACGTGCATCGGGCATCCGCGTTGTTCAAGACTGTAACCGAAGGCCCCGGAGCTTGGACGGGCCGTCCGAACCGCGAGATGGAGATCACGTGCTGGAAGAGGTGGAGCGCTGGCTGGACCGGCGGTCCTGGTCCGTGGCCGACCGGCCGATGGAGCGGATCCTCGCCGCCAAGCGGAACACGAGGGTCAGCGTGGTGCTTCCCGCGCTGAACGAGGAGGCGACGGTCGGGGACATCGTCGCCGTGATCCGCCGCGAGCTGATGAGCGAAGCCGTACCCCTCGTGGACGAGCTCGTGGTGATCGACTCGGGCTCCACCGACCGCACGGCGGAGGTCGCCGCGGCGGCCGGGGCACGGGTGGTCGCGCGGGACGCGATCCTTCCCCGGATACCGGCCGTCCCCGGCAAGGGCGAGGTCCTGTGGCGGTCGCTCATGGTGACGAGCGGGGACATCGTGTGCTTCGTCGACGCGGACCTGCGGGACTTCTCCGCGGACTTCGTGACGGGGATCGTGGGCCCGCTGCTCACGGACCCCGACATCGACTTCGTCAAGGCGACCTACGACCGCCCCTTCGACACGGGACTCGACGCGTCCGCCTCCGGCAAGACCCCAGGTCAGGGCGGTCGGGTGACGGAGCTGGTGGCACGGCCGCTCCTCAACCTGCACTGGCCGCAGCTGGCCGGCTTCGTGCAGCCGCTCGGCGGCGAGTACGCGGCGCGCCGCTCGCTCCTCGAACGCCTGCCCTTCCCGGTCGGTTACGGAGTGGAGCTGGGGCTGCTCGTCGACGCCCTGCACACGGTGGGCCTGGACGCGCTCGCGCAGGTCGACGTGGGCGTACGCAAACACCGCCATCAGGACGAGCGGGCACTGGGCCGGATGGCCGCGGCGATCTACCGGACGGCGCAGCTGAGGCTCTCGCGCGGGCACCTGGTGCGACCCCGGCTGACCCAGTTCGAGCGGGGCGAGGACGGGTTCACCCCCCGGACCTACGCGGTGGACACGGAGGAGCGGCCGCCGATGGTCGACATCACGGAGTACACGCGCCGCCGCGTGGCGTAACGCCACCAGATCATCCGCTTTGCCTACATTGCCCTTTTATGCGCTTCAGACAACATCATCTGGGCAGGGTCCTGGCGGCCATCGGCCTCACCGCGGGCACGTTCGCGTTCGCGGCGGCCGGTCCGGCCACGGCCGACGTGGTCGAACCCTTCGGCAAGCGGTACGACGAATCCCTGTACGGCGACTTCACCACGATCGGCAACACGGTCATGGGGTGCCCCACCGAGCTCCCCGACATGGCCGCGCGCTGCGCGAGCGCGTCGAAGGGGGAGGGCTCCGACAACAACAACACGTTCGCGATGCAGAAGATCGACGCCGCCGGCCTGGCCACCGGGGGCGGGGCGCCCGACTTCGGCTCCAGCACCGGTCACGTGAAGATCCCGGCGGGCGCCACGGTCGCGTACGCCCGGCTGTTCTGGGGCGGCAACGACGGCACGTACAAGGGGCCGAGCGGGGCGCAGCTCCAGCGCTGCGACATCTCCGGCGCCGACGTCACGCCCTCGCCCGGCGACCCGGCGACGACCGCCCCGGTGATCAGGATCGGGACGGGGGCGGCGACACCGGTCTCGATCGACAGCATGGTCACCGACCCGGCCGACACCAGCGGCCCGCACTACTACACGGGCGAGTCGGACGTGACAGCCGCCTTCGCGGGCGTCTCGGGGACGGACGCGCAGGTCTCGGTGGGCAACGTCTGGGCGCCGAACGGCAAGGGCTGCGTGGCGGGCTGGTCCCTGACCGTCGTCCACGGCTTCCCCGGCCCCGACCCGGTCCGCGCCCCGGAGCGGCGGAACGTGTACGTCTACGGCGGCCATGTCCTCCAGCGCTCGACCTCCCCCGCGACCACCGTCACCGTCGACGGCTTCCACCGCGGCCCCGGCACGGTCCGGGCGAGCGTGACGGCGTACGAGGGCGACTGGAACACCCCGGGCGACAAGTTCCTCGTCGACGGCAAGAACGTCACCGAGGCCCACACCGGCAACACCAACAACTTCTTCGTCAGCGAGGACGACGGCGCCGTCGCCCCGAAGCTGACCAACAACCTGAGCATCGACGCCAAGGCCTTCGACCTCCCGGACGGCGCCGTCCCGCAGGGCGCGACCTCGGCCGACCTGACCTTCTCCACGAACGGCGACACGTACGTGCCCTCCGGGCTGGCCTTCTCCGTGCCGGTGCCCGACCTGGAGATCACCAAGACGGCGAGCCCGCGGACGGTGAAGCCGGGCGACACCCTCACGTACACGATCACCGCGAAGAACATCGGCCCGCTCGACTACCCGAACGCCAAGTTCGGCGACGACCTGACCGGGAACCTCGACGACGCCGACTACAACGGGGACGTGAAGGCGGACCTCGGCACGGTGTCGTACGAGAAGCCGAGGATCGGGTACGTGGGGAACATCCCGGCCGGGAAGACGGCGACCGTCACCTACTCGGTGAAGATCAAGGACCCGGCGACCGGCGACGGAAAGCTCCGCAACAGCGTCGAGGTCACGTCACCCCGCTCCAACTGCGGCGACGGCAGCGAGGACCCGTCCTGCGCGGTGGCCCCGGTGCTCGACAAGCCGCAGAGCCCGAGCCCCACCCCGACGACCCCGGCCCCCACGACCCCGACGCCGGGCGAGCCGTCGACGAGCCCGACGCAGCCGACTCCGCCGGCCGAGTCCGAGGACCCTTCCACTTCCCCCTCCGCCTCTCCCTCCGCCCCCGACTCCCCCACGGCGAGCGCGCCCACCCCGACCTCCCCGGCCCCGCCGGCACCGGGCCCGCAGGGCGGATCCGACTCCGGATCCGGCTCCGACTCCGGATCCGGCTCCGACTCCGGCTCGATGGCCGACACGGGCAGCAGCGGTGAGCGGCTGTGGCTGCTCGGCGCGCTCGGCGTGGCGCTCGCGGCGACGGGCCTGGTGGCGAAGGCGGCGATGCGCGACCGCCGCTGACGCCGAACCGCGCTGACGCGCCGCCCCGCGCTGACCTGCACTGACTCTCCGTGGCCGGATCGGCCCGTCTCGTATACGTACGTTTGAGCGTTTACGGGACGGGCTAGGTTCGCTGCATGGCTACTGTGCTCGTGGCATCGAACCGGGGACCCGTGTCGTACGTGCTCGACGAGGACGGCTCGCTCACGTCCCGCAGGGGCGGAGGAGGCCTGGTCTCGGGCCTGAGCGCCGTCTCGGCCGACGACGCGCAGGAGAGCCTCTGGGTGTGCGCGGCACTCGGCGAGGGCGACCGGGAGGCCGTCCGGCGCGGGATCGCCGAGCCGGGCGTACGGATGCTGGACATCCCCCCGGACGTGTACGCCGACGCGTACAACGGCATCGCGAACTCGGTCCTGTGGTTCCTCCACCACCACCTGTACGACATCTCGCGCGAGCCGGTCTTCGACGCGGAGTTCCGGCGCCGCTGGGAGTCGTACCGCGCCTACAACCGCGCCTTCGCGGAGGCCCTGGCGGCGGAGGCGGACCAGGGCGCGGCGGTCCTGGTGCAGGACTACCACCTGGCGCTGGTCCCCTGGATGCTCCGGGAGCTCCGCCCCGACCTGCGGATCGGGCACTTCACGCACACCCCGTGGGTCTCCTCCGAGTATCTGCGGATGGTGCCGGCCGACATCGTCGAGGAGCTGTTGTGGGGGATGCTCGGCGCCGACGAGCTGGGCTTCCACACCTGGGGATGGGCCTCGTTCTTCATCGACTGCTGCTCCCAGCGGGACGACGCGACGGGCATGGCCGAGGGCGTCTGGCCGAGCGGCGACCCCTGGCACGGAGTGGAGTACCGGCGCTACGGCTTCGGGAAGGGCCGCACCCGGGTCCGGGCGTTCCCCCTGGGCGTGGACGGCGACGAGCTGCGGGCACTCGCGTACCGGCCCGAGGTGGACGAGCGGGTCGCCCTGCTCCGCGAGGAGGTCGGCGACCGGCAGACCATCGTCCGCGTCGACCGCACCGAACTGTCGAAGAACATCCTGCGCGGCCTGCTCGCCTACCGGGAGCTGCTGACCGTCCACCCCGAGTGGCGCGACCGGGTGGTCCACCTGGCCTCCGCGTACCCGTCGCGGCAGGACCTGGAGTCGTACCGGGCGTACACGGCCTCGGTGACGGAGCTCGCCGAGGAGATCAACGCCGAGTTCGGCACGCCCGGGTGGACGCCGGTCCTGGTCTCGGTGGAGGACGACTTCACCCGCTCCCTGGCGGCCTACCGCATCGCCGACGTGGCCCTGGTGAACCCGGTGCGCGACGGCATGAACCTGGTCGCGAAGGAGATACCGGTGGTCTCGGAGGCGGGGTGCGCACTGGTCCTGTCGACGGGCGCGGGCGCCCACCGGGAGCTGGGCGCGGACGCGCTCACCGTGAACCCCTTCGACGTGTCGGAGACCGCGGAGGCCCTGCACACGGCCCTGTCGATGCCCCCCTCCGAACGCTCCGACCGCACGAAACGCCTCGCGGCGGCGGCGACGGCCCTCCCGCCGCAGCGCTGGTTCCTGGCACAGCTGGAGGCGCTGCGGGGCAGCTGAGCCCTAGGCCCTGTCCGGCGGATCAGGGTCGGACACGCCGCGGGCCCGGCCATGATCCGCCGGACAGGGCCTAAGCCCCCCGCTCCCGCCGTTCGCGCCCCCAGGCCGCGAGCGGTTCGAGGGCTTCGATGAGCCGCGTCCCGTCCTTGGTCAGGCCGTACTCGACTCGGGGCGGGACCTCGTCGTACGAGACGCGGTCCACGATCCCGTCCGCCTCCATCTCCCGCAGATGGGAGGCGAGCACCTTCTCGGTGATGCCCGGGACGATGCGCCGCAGCTCGCCGAAGCGGCTCTGCGGGTAGGTGTGGAGCGCCCACAGGATGAGGACCTTCCACTTGCCGCCGATCACCTCCATCGAGGTGTCGATCCCGCAGACGTGCCCGTCGTCGGTTGCCGGCCGGTTCAGCGTCGCCATCTGCCCCACCCTCCTGACCTGTTCGCTCACCTCAGGGTAACCACCCACTTCCAAGTGGGTACTTGAGCGGTTCCGGGCCCTCGACCAGCCTGGTGGCCATGACAGCGAACACGCGAGAGAAGACCTCGACCTCCGGGAAGACCCCCGTCACCCTGCTCGGCCTCGGCGCGATGGGCACCGCCCTGGCCGGCACCTGGCTCGCCGCCGGCCACCCCCTCACCGTCTGGAACCGCACCCCGGCCCGCGCGGCCGGACTCGTCGCCGAGGGCGCGAAGGGCGCCGGCAGCGCCGCCGAGGCCGTCGCCGCGAGCACGCTGGTCGTCGTCTGCCTCCTGGACGACGCCTCGGTGGGCGAGGCCCTCGCCGAGGCCGACCTGACGGGGAAGGACCTCGTCAACCTCACGACCACGACCCCGGACCAGGCCCGCGCCCGCGCGGACTGGGCCCGCGACCGCGGCGCCCGCTACCTGGACGGCGGCATCATGGCCGTCCCGCCGATGGTCGGCGTCCCTGAGGCCGGCGGATACGTCTTCTACAGCGGCGCGGCCGAGCTGTTCGAGCAGCACCGGGAGACCCTGGCGGTGCCCGTCGGCACCCGGTACGTCGGCGCGGACGCGGGCCACGCGGCCCTGCACGACGTGGCCCTGCTCAGCGGGATGTACGGGATGTTCGCCGGGATCCACCACGCCTTCGCCCTGATCCGCAAGGAGGACATCGACCCGGTGGAGTTCGCCCCGCTGCTCGCGGACTGGCTCGCCGCGATGGCGCAGGGCGTCCACCTCGCCGCGGACCAGCTGCGGAGCGGCGACTACACGAAGGGCGTCGTCTCCAACCTGGGCATGCAGGTCGCCGGCACGCCCACCTTCCTCGCCACCGCCGAACAGCAGGGCGTCAGCACCGAACTGCTCCTCCCCTACTTCGACCTGATGGCCCGTCGCCTTGCCGAGGCGAGCGGCGACGAGGACCTGACGGGCGTGGTGGAGCTGCTCGTACGGGGAGAGTGACGGTTCAGGAGGCCCGTACCGCCTCCGCGAGCGCGGTCAGGAACCCCACCACCCCCGGCGGGCCGGCCACCGAGAGGTCCGCGCGGTCGGCGAGTTCCGGGACCTCGGAGGAGCCGCTGCAGATCAGGAGGCCGGGGGTGCCGTCGGAGCGGAGCTTCTCCACGGCGGCGAAGGCGGGCAGGTCGCCGAGGTCGTCGCCCGCGTAGAGCACGGACCCGGCGCCCACCTCCTGTGCGTACTCGGCGAGCGCCACGCCCTTGTCCATGCCCGGGGGCCGCAGCTCCAGGACCATGCGGCCGGGCTCCAGGACGAGGCCGTGGTGGGTGGCGAGGTCGCCGAGCGGGCCCTTGAGGGCCTCGAAGGCGCCCTCGGGGTCGAGCGCGCGGCGGGTGTGGACGGCGACCGCGCGGCCCTTCTCCTCGATCCAGACGCCCGGCCAGGCGCCGGCCCGGTCGAGGAAGCCGGGGAGCTCGGCGCGGACGGAGGCCACGCCCGGGTGCGGGGCGGCGGCCCGGACGGTGCCGCTGACGGCGTCCCAGCGTTCGGCGCCGTAGTGGCCGAGGACGACGAGGTGTTCGAGGCCGGGGACTCCGGCGAAGCCGCCGTAGCGGACGGCGACCCCGGCGGGCCGGCCGGTCACGACGGCGACGGAGGCGACCTGGGGCGCGAGGGCGGCGAGGGCGGCCACGGCACCGGGGTGGGCGCGGGCCTGTTCGGGGTCGGGGACGATCTCGGCGAGCGTCCCGTCGAAATCGAGGGCGACGACGGCTTGCGCGGGCCGCGCGAGAAGCGCGGCCAGACCGTCGCGGCCGGCGGAGGTGGTCGGGTGCGGAAGGCTGCTGACCATGTTCACGACCCTACCGACGCGGGGCGTCGCCGTCAGCGTGGCCGGGGTCACCGGTGCGGGTCCTTGCCACCCTCTAGCGACGCCTTTGCTTCTCTTCCCGGACGCGGCGCAGTCGGTTGACCGTCACCGGGTCGTGGGCGAGGGCGCGCGGGTCGTCGAGGAGGGCGTTGAGCAGCTGGTAGTAGCGGGTCGGGGAGAGGCCGAGGCCCTCGCGGACGGCCCGCTCCTTGGCGCCGGGGCCGGGCCAGGAGCGGCGCTCGACGGCGAGGAGGGCCCGCTCGCGCTCGCCGAGCCCACCGTCGCCGGCGTCGTGCGCCGTCCCCTGCTCTCCGGCCGTCCGCTCTTCGGCCGTCCGCTCTTCGGTCATACGACCAACCTATTACTCGGCGTTCTCGGCCGCCGTCGCCGCCCGGCCTATCGTGCCCAGGACCTCGGAGGGCCGGCCGCCGGGGGTGACGGCCTTGCCGATGTTCTGCTTGACGTTCTCGCTGACCGTGGCCCACGAGGTCTTGCCGACCGGCGGGAGCTGGGCGTCCGGGAGGCCCTTGAGGAACTCGCGGAGGTTCGCGTACTCGGGGTCGGTCTCCATGCGGGTGGAGGCGCTGACGGTGACCGGCAGCAGGTCGTTGTCCCCGGCGAACTTCAGGACGTTCTCGTCGCTGAAGACGAAGTTCAGGAACTCGCCGATCTCCTTGCGGTGACCGTTCTGCTTGAAGCCCATGATCCAGTCGGCGACGCCCATGGAGCTCTTGGGCTTGCCGTCGATGCCGGGCAGCGGCACCTGGCCGATCTCGACGCCCTTCTTCGCGGCCTCCTTGACCAGCGAGGGGTGGCCGTTGAGCATGCCGACCTCGCCGCTCGCGAAGGCGGCGAAGGCGGCCTTGCGGTTGAGCTTGCCGGGGGCGACGGGCCCGGTGAGGCCCTTGCCGACGAGGTTCTTCTTCAGCCAGTCGAAGGTGCGGACGTTCGCGTCGGAGTCGACGGCGTAGTGGTCGGTGGCGTCGGTCCAGCCGCCGCCGCCGCTGAGGAGCCACATCAGGGCCTCGGCCTGGGCCTCCTCGGGGCCGAGCGGAAGCGCGAAGGGGGTGGTGACGCCCTTGGCCTTGAGCTTCTCGGCGGCGGCGGCCAGCTCGTCCCAGGTGGTGGGTGCCTCGGCGCCGGCCTCCTCGAAGAGGGCCTTGTTGTAGAAGAGCGGCCGGGTGGAGGCGACGAAGGGCAGCCCGTACTGGGTGCGCTTGGTCTCTCCGGCGGCGACGAGCGGCGCGAGGAAGTTGGCCTGGACGGGGATCGAGAGGAGCTCGTCGGCGGCGTAGAGCTCGCCGGCGGCCGCGTAGTCGGCGTAGGCGCCGATCTGCGCGACGTCGGGGGCCTCGTCGGCCTTGACCATCTCGGCGACCTTGCGGTCGACGTCGTCCCAGGACTCGATCTGCACCTCGACCTTCACACCGGGGTGCTTCGCCTCGAAGGCGGTGACGAGGTCGGCCCAGTACTTCTTGGTCGTGTCCCCGCCGGTCAGGTCGTAGTCGGCGGCGACCAGTCTGAGGGTCACGTCGCCGGATTCGCCCTCGAGGACGCCGCATCCGGTGACCGTGGCGGTCAGCCCGAGTGCGGCGGCGGCCGCGGTCAGTCCAAGGAATCGTCGCCGCTGCACGGCCTCATCCACCTCTTTGCTCGTCGTTGAGCCGATTCAGCGCTGCGTTTGCGCTGCATTTGCACGGTATTCGCACTGCTGTGAGCTGCATGTTTGCTCTCCGCAGGCCCGCAAGTCTCCCCCGCGGCCGGGCATGAGGTCTACACCACTTGGGTATCACTTCCGCAACACAGCCGGGACCATGGACCCATGACGGGTCCCGAATTTGTATCCGTACGCAACAATCCTCGGCAGTGGACTAGACCTTTTGGGTCCCCGCGCGCCAAACTGTCCCCCGTGAGACACGTCATCGCCCTGGATGTGGGCGGCACCGGCATGAAGGCCGCCCTCGTCGGGGCGGACGGCACCCTGCTCCACGAGGCCCGCCGCGCCACCGGGCGCGAGCGCGGTCCCGAGGCGGTGGTCGAGACCATCCTCGGCTTCGCGGAGGACCTCCGCGCCCTCGGCCAGGAGCGGTACGGCGAGCCCGCCGCGGCCGCCGGAGTCGCCGTCCCCGGCATCGTCGACGCCGAGAACGGCATCGCGGTCTACGCGGCCAACCTCGGCTGGCGCGACGTTCCCATGCGCGAACTCCTCAGCCGCCGCCTCGACGGCATCCCCGTCGCCCTCGGCCACGACGTCCGCACCGGCGGCCTCGCCGAAGGCCGCATCGGCGCGGGCAACGGCGCCGACCGCTTCCTCTTCGTGCCCCTCGGCACCGGCATCGCCGGCGCCATCGGCATCGGCGACCGCATCGAGGCCGGCGCCCACGGCTACGCCGGCGAGATCGGCCACATCGTCGTCCGCCCCGGCGGCACCGACTGCGGCTGCGGCCAGCGCGGCTGCCTGGAGCGGTACGCCTCCGCCTCCGCCGTCTCCCAGGCCTGGGCCGAGGCGAGCGGCGACCCGAAGGCCGACGCCGCCGACTGCGCCAAGGCCGTCGAATCCGGCGACGCCACGGCCGTCCGGATCTGGCAGAACGCCGTCGACGCCCTCGCCGACGGCCTCGTCACCGCGCTCACCCTGCTGGACCCCCGCACACTGATCATCGGTGGCGGTCTCGCCGAGGCCGGGGAAACCTTGTTCACACCACTTCGGGCCGCGGTGGAGGAGCGAGTCACGTTCCAGAAGCTGCCCGCCATCGTCCCGGCGGCCCTCGGGGACACCGCCGGATGCCTGGGCGCGGGCCTCCTCGCCTGGGACCTGCTCGCCGACCAGCACCCCACCGACTCGGAGGTTTCCGCCTGATGGCCGATCACCAGGTTCTCGCCGGCGCACACGTCGTGCTGCCCACCGGAATCGTCGAGAACGGACGCGTGATCGTCGACGGCGAGCGCATCACCGGCAGCGCCCCCGAGGGCGCCCCGGCCATCGACCTGACCGGCCACTGGCTCGTCCCCGGCTTCGTCGACATGCACAACCACGGCGGCGGCGGCGCGTCCTTCACCTCCGGCACCGTCGAGGACGTCCTCACCGGCGTCCACACCCACCGCCTGCACGGCACCACCACCATCGTCGCCTCCTTCGTCACCGGCGAGATGGACTTCCTCACCCAGCGGGCCGGCCTGCTCTCCGAACTCGCCGAGCAGGGCGAGATCGCCGGCCTCCACTTCGAGGGCCCCTTCATCTCCCCCTGCCGCAAGGGCGCCCACGACGAGACGCTGCTCCGCGACCCCGACCCGGCCGAGGTCCGCAAGCTGATCGACGCCGGCCGCGGCCAGGCCAAGATGGTCACCCTCGCCACCGAGCTGCCCGGCGGCATCGACTCCGTACGCCTCCTCGCCGAGCACGGCGTGATCGCCGCGATCGGCCACACCGACGCGACGTACGAGCAGACCGTCGCCGCCATCGACGCGGGCGCCACCGTCGCCACGCACCTCTACAACGCGATGCCCGCCCTCGGCCACCGCACGCCCGGCCCGATCGCCGCGCTCCTGGAGGACGAGCGGATCACCGTCGAGCTCATCAACGACGGCACGCACCTCCACCCCGCCGCCCTGGAGCTCGCCTTCCACCACGCGGGCCCCGAGCGGGTCGCCTTCATCACCGACGCCATGGACGCGGCGGGCTTCGGCGACGGCAGCTACATGCTCGGCCCGCTGGCGGTCGAGGTGAAGGACAGCGTCGCCCGCCTCGTCGAGGGCGGCTCCATCGCCGGCTCCACCCTCACCCTGGACCGCGCCTTCAAGCGCGCCGTCACCATCGACGGCCTCCCCGTCGAATCGGTCGTCCAGGCGATCTCCGCCAACCCGGCCCGCCTCCTCGGCGTCTACGACCGGGTCGGCTCCCTGGAGCCCGGCAAGGACGCCGACATCGTCGTCCTCGACGCCGAGTTCCGCCTCAAGGGCGTCATGCGCAAGGGCCAGTGGATCGTCGACCCGACGGCGGTCGCGGCGGTCTGATCAGGGGTCATACGAGGTCAAACGGAAGGGCGGTCGGCCGGAACTCTGGGCCAACCGCCGTTCCTTTGGCATGATCGGTGCCCGTCGGAACGCTCGTTCCACAGGACTTCACACCGAGTTACGGGGGTGCACAGGTGATTCTGACGGTCACCCTCAACACGGCGCTGGACCTTACCTACCGGGTCCCCGCCCTCACCCCGCACGCCACCCACCGCGTCACCCAGGTCATCGAACGCCCCGGCGGCAAGGGCCTCAACGTGGCCCGGGTGCTCGCCGCGCTCGGCCACGAGACCGTCGCCACCGGCTTCGCGGGCGGCGCCACCGGCGCCATGCTGCGGGACCTCCTCGCCGCGACCCCGGTCCGCGACGAGCTCGTGGCGACCGCGGGCCCCACCCGCCGTACCGTCGCCGTCGTCGACACCACGACCGGCGACACGACCCAGCTCAACGAACCCGGGCCCGCCATCACTCCCGCCGAGTGGGCCGGCTTCCGCACCCGCTTCACCGAACTCCTCGACGGGGCCCGGGCGGTGGCCCTCTGCGGCAGCCTCCCGCCGGGCATCCACGTCGGCGCGTACGCGGAACTGATCCGCCTCGCCCGCGCCGCCGCCGTCCCGGTCCTCCTCGACACCAGCGGGGAACCCCTCCGCCGAGGCATCGCGGCCCGCCCCGACCTGGTCAAGCCGAACGCCGACGAGCTCGCCCAGCTCACCGGCTCCCGCGAACCCCACCGCGCCACCCGCGACGCACGCCGCCGCGGCGCCCACGCGGTGATCTCGTCCCTCGGCCCGGAGGGCCTCCTCGCGGCCACCCCGGAGGGCCTGTGGCGCGCGGCACCCCCGGCCCCCGTCAAGGGAAACCCGACGGGCGCAGGCGACTCCGCCGTAGCCGGCCTCCTCTCGGGCCTGGTCGACGAAGCCCCCTGGCCCGAACGCCTCACCCGCGCGGTCGCCCTCTCGGCGGCGACGGTCCTCTCCCCGGTGGCCGGCGAGTACGACCCATCGGCCTACGAGGAACTGCTGCCCCGCGTGAAGGTGACGTCGGACTCCGAAGCTGCGTGAGGCCTGCCGGGCCGTGTGATTCCGACATCGCTGCCCTGGCTCAAACAGACCGCCCCCGCGGGGTGGATATCACAGAGCATTACCGGCCATTCGGCGCTCTCCACTGGACGTCGATCGAACACGCGAACGAAGATCAAAGTGTTCGATAGTCGATCCTGGAGGAATCTCACGTGCGCAAGAACATCATGACCGCTGCGGGAGTGACGGCCGCGGCGGTCACCCTTTCCCTGTCCATGTCCGGGTCGGCCCAGGCGGCCCCGACGGCCCTCGACGCCGGCAGCAGCAACTGCAGCACGACCGGTGCCTACGGTGCGATGTCCTGGACCAACTACTGGGGGCCCGGCTACACGATCAATCTCAAGTTCACCCTGACCGACAAGCTGGCCGACGGGAACAGCGTCGCTGTGCGCCTGATCTCGAAGGACACCTTCGGCAGGATCCACAACTGGAAGTGGAACAAGAACTCGCAGGGCAACGGAAGGACGAGCACGTGGAACACCACGGCGTCTCACGTCAACGGGCTCTTCGACATCGGAATCCAGGTGGCCCGCCTCAACAGCGATGGGTCCGTGAAGAACACCTGCACCAAGTGGTGACCGACGCGAGGATCTGACCCGTGGGTGGCGCGACGTACGTCACCCATGGATCCCCTCCGCCACGCCTCGGAGCGGAGCCCCGTCGGCGCGGCGGAAGAGGCCCCTCGAAAGAGGCCTCTTGAGCGTCACCTGCCGGTGTGACCGGCCTCCAGGTAGACCTGGTCGAGGATCGCCTCGCACGTGTCTCCCGCCTCGCAGGAGATCTTGAGCGCGTTGTCGCCCTTCTTCAGGTTCACGTAGGCGTACGTGTACGTCCAACCCTTCTCCCAGTCGCCCTCGGCGGCCTTCGCGAAGTTGGACATGTTCAGCCCGCGCGGCGTCTCGCCGTTGACCGTCAGCGAGGTCTTGGCGTCCTTGCCGGGCACGCTGTAGATGATGCGGAGCGTGTACTCACCGGAGTCCGGCACGGCGACCGACCAGCTCGCGGAGCCGCCCACACCGTTGAAGGTCACGTAGGCGCCGTTCGTGCCCTGCGCCCCCTTGACGGAGCTGTCCGTGGCGGCCGTGCCGCCCAGCTTCAGCGTCGCCGCGTCCTGCTTCGGGAGTTCGGCCGGGGTCTGTTCCGTGCTCGGCTCGGTGCTGGGTTCCTCGGAGACCTGGGAGGGCGCGGTCGACGGCGTACCGCTGCCGCCGGCCTGGTTGCCCTTGTCGTCCTTGTCGCCCGAGTTGCTGATCACGGCGGCGGCGATGCCGACCACGACGACCGCGACGACCGCGACCGCGCCGATCAGGAGGCCCCTGGTGTTGGGGCCGCGGCCGGAGCCGCCGCCGCGCGGGGGCTGCGGCGGGACCTGCCGGGTGGGCGGGCCGCCGTACGTCTCGGGGGCGGCGTACTGCGCGTGCGGCTGGCCGTAGGGGGCCTGCTGCTGCGGCGGCACGTAAGGCTGCTGCGGCGGCTGGCCGTACTGGCGCTCGCCGACCGTTCTGACCTGGTTGTACGAGGTCCGGGGCACACCGGGCTGCGCGGGGGCGGGGCCGGGGTAGCCGTAGCCACCGCCCTGCGGTGCCCGGGCGCCCGCTGCCTGGCCGTCCTCGTACAGGTAGCCGAACGGATCGTCGTCCTCGGGCTTGTTCCCGCCGTCGTTACCGGCAGCCATCCGGGCCATCCTCTCCATGCTCGCCAGCCGTCGCCGACCGGCCGAGCCTACCTCGAACGGACCAGCGCAAGGTGCGGGGCTTGACAGGAGGACGGGTCGCGGCGGCCTCAGCCGGCCCGGCGGTGAACCTTGGCCCGGGAGCGCTTCTCGATGTACATCCGCTGGTCGGCGGAGTTCAGGACCTCTTCGACGGTCATCCCGCACTCCGCCCAGCCGATGCCGAAACTCGCCCCGACACGGACCGCCCGGCCGTCCACCCGGATCGGCGGAATGATCGCGTTCCGGAGGCGTACGGCCAGGTCGGCGGCGTCGGCCGCGCCGAGGCCGTCGGCGAGGACGACGAACTCGTCGCCGCCGAGCCGGGCGACGGTGTCCCCGTCGCGGACACCGGTGGTGAGCCGGCGGGCGACCTCGATGAGAACGGCGTCGCCGGTGTGGTGCCCGAAGCGGTCGTTGATCGACTTGAAGCCGTCGAGGTCGCAGAAGAGGACCGCGAGCCCCTTCGTGCCGTCGTCGACCTCGCCGGTGGACGGGGCGACGATGTGGACGTGGTGGTCGTAGGGTCCGGCGCCGTTCGCCGGCTCGAAGCCGAAGCCGTGCTCGTGCTCGTACGGCGACTCGTAGCCGGATTCGTGACCGGAGTCGTGGCCGGGGCCGGATTCGTAGCCGGGGCCGGAGTCCGATCCGTAGCCGGGGCCGTAGCCGCCGTCCCTCGCGGAGTCGTAGCCGCCGTCGTGCCCGCCGCTCTCGTATCCGGTGTACCCGGCGCCGACGGCGGTGCCCGCCGCCGCGGGGCGCTCGCAGATGCGGGCGGAGAGCCGGGAGCGCAGCTCGGCGCTGTTGGGGAGTCCGGTGAGCGCGTCGTGCGAGGCGCGGTGGGCGAGCTGGAGCTCGTGGCGCTTGCGCTCCTCGATGTCCTCGACGTGGGTGAGGAGGAAGCGGGGGCCGTCGGCGGTGTCGGCGACGACCGAGTTGCGCAGGGACACCCAGACGTAGGTGCCGTCGCGCCGCCCGAGGCGCAGCTCGGCGCGGCCGCCCTCGGCGGAGGTCCGGAGCAGGGTGCCTATGTCCTCGGGGTGGACGAGGTCGGCGAAGGAGTAGCGCCGCATGACGGAGGCGGGCCGGCCGAGGAGCCGACAGAGGGCGTCGTTGGTGCGGAGCAGCCGGCCGTGCTGGTCGCCGCCCATCTCGGCGATGGCCATGCCGGAGGGGGCGTACTCGAAGGCCTGCCGGAAGGACTCCTCGGAGGCCCGGAGGGCCTGCTGCTCGCGCTCCAGGCGGACGAGGGCGCGCTGCATGTTGGAGCGGAGACGGGCGTTGCTGATCGCGATGGCCGACTGCGAGGCGTACATCTGGAGCGCCTCCTGGCCCCAGGGCCCGGGGTGCCGGCCGTTGCGCGGACGGTCGACGGATATGACGCCGAGGAGTTCACGGCCGGAGCCGGAGGCGTACATGGGGGCGTAGAGACGGTCGTGGGGGTGCCACTCGTCCTCGAAGCGGGGTGCGGGGCCGTCGGTGTGCCACTGGGGGACGTCGTCGTCCATCAGCACCCAGCCCTCGGTGTGCGGGATGAAGCGGAGGTCGCCCCAGCCGGAGCCCATGGAGAGGCGGCGGTCCCAGGAGGCGCGGGAGCCGACGCGGCCGGTGATCAGGGCCTCGGCGGCGGAGCTTCCGGCGAAGGCGGCGACGACGAGGTCACCGTCGGGGCGTACGAGGTTGACGCAGGCCAGCTCGTAGTTGAGACCGGCGACCACACCGTCGGCGACGGTCTGCAGGGTGTCCGCCAGGCTGCGGGCTGTGTTGAGGTCCGCCACGACCTGATGCAGCTGCCGCAGGGTCGAGAGACGGACGTACGGCTCCGACTCGGTCTCCATCGCTCGCTCTCCCCGAGACCTCGACAGCAACTCCAGGGTTCTCATCGGCTTCGTGCTGCACTGTCCCTGCCACTGAATCACAGCGAGCTGCGCACCCGGTACACAGGGTCAGCAAATACTGCCCTCTGTGACTCAAGTCACAGCAGGTCATGGCGGGTCGCGCACAACCTCTCGGGGTGGTCCGGTCCTAGTGGGTTTTCGGCCGATCCGGCCGGAGCCCTCCCGCGGCCGGGGAGCCGCCCGGCCGGGGGTCCTAGGACCCCCGGGGGTGGCCGACTGGTCCCCGGGCCCGATGCGGCCCCCGGTGGGCCCGGTCTAGCGTGCGGGTGTGCTGCAGAAGACCCCCGCCCCGCCCCCCGTCTCCGATCTGGCCATCCCTCATGCTGAGGGGGTGAGCAACGACGAGTTCCGGGCGGCGATGTCCCGCCTCGCCGCGGGCGTGGTCCTGGTGACGGCACACGCCCCCGACGAGGGCCCGCGCGGCGAGGACGTCGGCATGACGGCCACCGCCTTCATGTCGGTCTCCCTCGATCCACCCCTGGTTCTGGTCAGCCTCCGCAACGGCTCCCGCATGGACGACCTGCTCGCCGAGGTCCCGGTCTGGGCGGTGTCGATCCTCTCCGAGGGCCAGCGGCAGACCGCCGGGCGCTTCGCGATGAAGAACCGGGTCAGCGACCGGCTGCTCTTCGCCGACCTTCCGTACACGCGCGGCGAGGAGAGCGGCGCGCCGCTGCTCGGCGGGGCGCTCTCGGTCCTGGAGTGCCGCACGGAGAGCCGTGTCGTGACCGGGGACCACACCCTGGTCGTCGGCCGGGTCCTGACGGTCGGCCTGCCCTCGGCGGACGCCAGCGGCCCGCTGACGTACTTCCAGGGGAAGTACCGACACCTGAGCTGAACGCGGAGACCGGCGGGGGCCGGGGGCTCGGGGGCTCGGGTTCGGGCGCTCGGGCGCTCGGGCGCTCGGGGGGCTTCTCAGCCCCAGTCGCCCCGGGACTGCCGGGTCCGCTTGGTCTCCGAGCGCTGCTTCTTCTCGCGCAGCCGGCGTTCGTTGATGCCGCGCGGGATCTTCGTCGGCCTGCGGGGCTTCGGCGGCGGGGCCGTCGCCTCGGCGAGGAGCGCGGCGAGCCGGACCGCGGCCGTCTCGCGGTTGCGCCACTGGGAGCGGTGCTCCGAGGAGCGGACCGTCACGACGCCGTCGACCAGGCGGGAGGCGAGGCGCTCCAGGGCGCGGGCCTTCCACACCTCGGGGAGCGCCGTGGTGGCCGCGAGGTCGAAGCGGAGCTCCACCTGCGAGTCGCTGGTGTTCACGTGCTGCCCGCCCGGCCCCGAAGACCGCGAGAAACGCCACTGGAGCTCGGCCTCGGGAAGCGAGACGGAGCCGCGGATGGGATAGGGACCGGACATGCCCTCCATGTTCCCCGCAGTGGGCTGTTGGAGTCATCCTGTTTTCGCCGGGAACCCGTCGGGAACCGCTGGGGGCCCGTGCGCGTTTCTCCAGGCGAAGACACCACGATGAAAGGGACTTTCCATGGCTGTGAGCCTGTCCAAGGGCGGCAACGTCTCCCTGACCAAGGAGGCCCCGGGCCTCGCCGCCGTCACCGTGGGCCTCGGCTGGGACGTCCGCACCACCACCGGCACCGACTTCGACCTCGACGCGTCGGCGATCGGTGTGGACGCCGCGGGCAAGGTCGCGTCCGACGCCCACTTCGTCTTCTTCAACAACAAGTCGACGCCGGACCAGACCATCGTCCACACCGGTGACAACCGCACGGGCGAGGGCGGCGGCGACGACGAGCAGATCAACGTCAACCTGGCGGGCCTCCCGGCGAACGTCGACAAGATCGTCTTCCCGGTCTCCATCTACGACGCGGTCTCCCGCTCGCAGAACTTCGGCCAGGTGCGGAACGCCTACATCCGCATCGTCAACCAGGCCGGCGGCGCCGAGCTCGCCCGCTACGACCTCTCCGAGGACGCGGCCGTCGAGACCGCCATGGTCTTCGGCGAGCTCTACCGCAACGGCGCGGAGTGGAAGTTCCGCGCGGTCGGCCAGGGCTACGCCTCGGGCCTCGAGGGCATCGCCCGCGACTTCGGCGTCAACCTCTAAGACTCGGCAAGATGCTGGCAAGTCCCCGCTAGGTCCCCGGCAGGTCTTCTGCCAGGGACCCGGGAAAAGCCGTTGGAGCCCCGGCGCGTTTCCGCGCGCCGGGGCTCTACGCTTGCCGCGTGATCGTCGAAGCCCTCGCCCCCAAGGCACTGGAGGACGGCGCCGCCCTCCCGGGCCCGCTGCTCACCGAGCTCACCGCGCTCTACGCGTCGAACGAGGAGTTCCAGCAGCTCAGCGGCGACTTCCCGGACCCCTCCGACATCCGCCCCGAGCAGGTCGCCGCGGCCCTCGCCGACGAGCTCGCGCAGCCCACCGCCGAGGTCCTCCTCGCCCGCTCCGAGGGCCGGCTCGTCGCCGTCGCCGTGACCCTCGGCCGCCACCCCGACCCGGCCGAACCGGACCCGTGGCTCGGCCTGCTCATGGTCCACGCGGACGAACGGCGCGCGGGCCACGGCCGCCGGCTCGCCTCGTACGTCGAGGACCGCTTCCGCACCGAGGGCCGCACGGGCCTGCGACTCGCCGTCCTGGAGAACAACCCGAAGGCACTCGCCTTCTGGACGTCCCTCGGCTACGAGGAGACCGCCCGCCGCCCGGACCTCGCCCACGGCCGCCCGTGCATCGTCCTGCGCAAGAGCCTGGCCGGCTAGGACCCGCGGGGGCTCAGAAGAGCTGCGGGTGCAGCTCACCGAGGGGGCCCTGGGTGTACAGCTGAGTGCGTGCCGTGAGCGGGGCCTTCCAGTCGCCCGTTCCCCGGTAGAAGCCGAGCGAGTCCGGCCCGAT
Source organism: Streptomyces gardneri (assembly GCF_006539185.1). Lineage (GTDB taxonomy): Bacteria > Actinomycetota > Actinomycetes > Streptomycetales > Streptomycetaceae > Streptomyces > Streptomyces gardneri. Next base: position 112,377 of record NZ_BJMN01000025.1, on the reverse strand, counting down.
GCTCGAGGCGTCGTCGACCAGGAGGTCGGGACGGCCGTCCTTGTTCCCGTCGCCGACGGCCACGATGTCGGAGTACCGCTGCCAGCCGCCGCCGATCCTCGTGCGGGGCGCGAAGGTGCCGTCGCCCTTGCCGAGGTGGAGCCAGAGCACCCCGGCGCGGTCCCGGGCGAGGAGGTCCCCGGCGGGGCCGCCGCCGATGTTCCCGGTGGCGACGAGCTTGTCGTACCCGCCCCAACCGCCGCCGATCCGCTTGCGCGGGGCGAAGGGCTTGGCCGTGTCACCGGTGGCCTTGTAGAGCCACAGGACGCCGGACCGGTCGGTCGCGACGAGGTCGGACCTGCCGTCGCCCGTGAGGTCGGAACCGGCGGCGAGCTGGTCGTACGCGTTCCAGCCGCCGCCCACGCCGATGCGCTTGGCGAGGGAGGGGCCCGTGCCCGGGTAGAGCCAGAGGACGCCGGCGCGGTCCCGGGCGACGAGGTCGGCGTACTTCGAGCCGGCCAGGTCGCCGGTGGCGACGAGCCGGTCGTACGCGTTCCAGCCGCCGCCCCGGTCCGTCAGCTCCCAGTCGGTGATCCACGGGGTGCGGAGCTGGCGCACGTCGTAGGAGATCAGCCGTCCGTCGCGGGTCCGGGCGAGGAGGTCGGGGGAGCCCTTGTCCGAGTAGTCGTGCGGGGCCGTCCCACTGTCGACACGAAGGGTCCCGGTCCGCTTCAGGACGGGTCCGATGCCGTTGTCCGGCCGGGCCGTGAGGGTCCAGGTGTACTCGCCGTTCAGCGCCGCGGAGTAGTTTCGGAACTCCCCGTTCCACCCGGTGACGAAGCCCCCTGTCCGGTCGTACGGACCCAGGGAATCGCTCCAGCGCTTCCCGGTCCGCTTGTGCACGAGCTCGACGTCCGCCCGCGCACCGGGCCGGCTGAGCCACCAGTTGACGTCGGCCCAGCTGCCGCCCCTGCGGAAGTCCATCGACCCGGGGACCTTCCGGCTCAGCTCGGTGAGCGCCGTGGAGACCTTGCTCGTGGCCACCATGGTCGCGGCCGGACGCCCGTCCGCCCCGAGGGCTATCCGGTAGAAGCCCTCCCCCTTCGCGAGCGTCCCGCCCTGCGCGAGAGCGCCCTGCGCGCGCCAGTCGACCCTCACGACGCTGTCGAGCACCCTGACCGTGGTCCTGTTGTCCTGGAGGGAGAGGGCGGTCAGCGGGTAGAGCGGGTTCGGCACGTCGGCCGCGGCGCCGCCGGGCACGGTGTACGTGACCCAGCCGTCGATCAGACCGATCACGACCCCGCGGTCCTGCGCCGGCAGCACGTACCGGCTCGTGGTGGCCGAGCCCCGGCGCGCGGTCACCACGACCGCCCGGTTGTCGGCGAGCCGCTCCACCCAGGCCACGTGCGTGGCGGTGGCGGCGACGCCGGATACGGGGTCGATGGCGGCGGGCACGGCCCGGTCCTCCACGACCTTCGCCGCCGCGAGGTCCACGACGGCGAGCCGCTCCCCCAGCCTTCCCCCGACCGTCCCGGTGTAGCTGACGGCGCAGAGGCCGGGAGCGGTGATCCTCGAGGCCGCGATCCTCGCGTCGGCGGGGAGACCGGTGATCTTCCGGTGGACCACCTCGCCCTGCGGCCGGGACACCAGGTGCAGGGCCTTGGCCGTGCCCTCGGCGGTCTGCAGGAGGAGGGCGTCGCCCACGGGATGGAGGAGGGTGGCCGTCGGCCCCAGGAAGGCGGTGTCGATGACGACGGGTTCGCCGCCCGCCGCCATGTCGTACACCCGGTAGATGCCGCCGTCCACGGCGACGACCACGTCGCTGTCGGCGTTGCCCCGGTAGTACGGGGCCGCGGGCAGCACGGTCGTGACCCCGCCCTCGTATCGGGTCCAGGAGTACGTCCGCCGCTCCCCCTCGACGACACGGCTCAGGAAGCCGGACGGCCCCCCGCCCAGCAGCACGGAGTCCCGGCTGACGACAGCGGGGCCGGTCGCCTCCTCCGCCACGGCTGCGGAGGCGACGGCCGGGGCGGACGCGACGGCCGGGGCGGACGCGACGGCCGGCGGGGCAGTGATGGCGGGGGCGGTCACCGCGAGGGTGACCGCGACGGCCGTCGCGAGGCGGGTGCCGGTGGAGCGGAGCTGCAAGGTGAACCCCCACGAGAAGATCGGGCACGGGAGTGCCGTGCCCGATCAGACTCGTGATCCGACCGCCTGGTTGTACGGGATCTCCGGAGATCCGTTCGACTCCGTCAGGTCGGGCGCCGCGCCGTCCCTAGGGCTTGGCCGGTTTCCCGTCGCCGTAGAGCCAGACCTTCCACAGCTCGTCGAGGTCCTTCCCGGCCACGCTCTCCGCGTAGGCCGTGAAGTCGGCGGTGGAGGCGTTGGCGTGGCGGTACTTCTCGGGCCAGCCGCGCAGGATCTCGTCGAAGGTGGCGTCCCCTACCGTCTCGCGCAGTTTGTGGAGGACCATCGCGCCCCGCTGGTAGACCGGCGGGTCGAAGAGGTTCTCGGCGGAGGGCGGGGCGGCCGGCGGGAAGGCCCAGTTGGCGTCCTGGGCGAAGGCCCGCGCGAAGTGCGTCCGCGCGGGGACGTCCTCGTACTCCTCCGTGTACAGCCACTCGGCGTACGTGGCGAAGCCCTCGTTCAGCCACAGGTCCCGCCAGGTGGCGGGGGTGACCGAGTTCCCGAACCACTGGTGGGCCAGCTCGTGGACGAGGGTCGTCCGGTCGAAGGCGGCGGCCGGGAAGACGGGCCGGGTCTGGGTCTCCAGGGCGTAGCCGAGGGTCCCGTCCTCGGTGACGATCGCCCCGGCGGCCGAGAAGGGGTACGGGCCGAAGCGCTCGGCCTGCCGGGCGAGGATCCCGGGGATCTCGCCGCGCAGCGCCGCGCTGCCCGCCGCGACCGAGGGCTCGGCGGCGGTCAGGACGGGGAGGGAGCGGGGGGCGGTCGCCGACTCGGACGCCGATGCTGTGGCCTTGTCGGTCGCCGGCGCCGTGGGCTTGCCGGGCGGCGTGGGCTTGCCGGTCGCCGTCGACGTCGACGTCTCGTACCGGCCGATCGCGACCGTCGCCAGATAGCTCGCCATCGGCTCCGCCGAGTGCCACGCGGTGGTGACGCGGCCGTCGCCCTCCGTCCGCCGGTCCGTCCTGACGCCGTTGGAAAGGGCTTCGAGCCCTGCCGGGACGGTGAGCGTGATGTCGTACGTGGCCTTGTCGGCGGGGTGGTGGTTGCCGGGGAACCAGGTCATGGAGCCCTCCGGTTCGCCGACCGCGAGCGCGCCGTCGTCGGTGCGCAGCCAGCCCTCCTCGGAGCCGTCCGCGTCCGTGATCGGCTCCGGCACGCCCGTATAGGTGACGGTGGCCTTGAACTCCGCCCCGTCGCGGATGTCCTCGCGCGGGCGGAGCGTCAGCTCGTCGCCCGCCCTGTTGTGCGCGGCCGGGGCGCCGTCGACGGTCGCCCCCGACACCGTGAGGCCCGCCAGGTCGAGGTTGAAGGCGCTGAGGTCCTGGGTCGCGCGGGCGGTGATCTCGGCGGTGCCGTCGAGGCGGCCTGTGCCCGGGTCGTAGGCGAGGGACAGGGCGTAGTGGCGCACGTCGTAGCCGCCGTTGCCGAGCTTCGGGAAGTACGGGTCGCGCAGCCCGGCGGCCCCGGGGGCGCCCCGGACCCCGCCGCCGGCGTCCGTACAGCCGCCCGCGAGGAGCGCGAGGGCGAGGAGGGCCGCGGCGGCGCCGGCCCGGGTGCGTCGCGGGGTGCGTCGCCGGGTCACGTACTCGTCCTCGTACACATACACGTATCGATCCTAAGCAGGACGGATACGAAGGACCGGGTACGGAAACGGCGATGGCGCCCGGCGGGGGATCCGGGCGCCACCACCAGCTGGGGGGCTACTGCCGCTGAGCGCGAGCTCAGTTGGCGAGCGCGGCCACGCCCGCCTGGGCGAACTTCTCGTCCAGGTCGCCGGACGGGGCGCCCGCGACGCCGATGCCCGCGATGGGCGCGCCCTTGGCGGTGACCGGGGCGCCGCCCGCGAGGAAGAGGGTGCCGGGGATGTCCTTCAGGTTCGGCGCCTGGGCGAGGCGGCCGGCGAGGACGGAGGTGGGGGCGTTCCACGAGACGGCGGTGAACGCCTTCTTCTCGGCGGACTCGTACGACTGCGGGCCGGCACCGTCGCCGCGCAGGGTCACGATGGTGTTGCCGTTGCGGTCGACGACGGCGACGGAGACGCGCTGGTTCTCCTTCTCGGCGGCGTCCAGCGTCGCCTGCGCGGCCTTCGTGGCGGCCTCGATCGTCAGGTGCGTCGACTGCTGGAGGTTGTCGTTGCCGGCGTCGGCCCGGACGACGGCGGCGGGGGCGGCGGCCGGGGCGGAGGCGTTCGCGGAGACCGCGCCGAAGGTGCCGGCGGCGACGACAGCGGCGGCAGTGGCACCGAAGAGGATCTTCTTCATGAGGAACTCCGTGAGGTGTGAGGTGACAGGTGTGAGGTGAGGAGGAGGAAGCGGGGAGGGCGGTTCGTTCGTTCGTTCGTCCGTTCGCTCTGCAATCCATCCTGTGGCCGCTGCCGGGACCTTTCGGTCCACGGTCCGGCTGTCCTCCTCGCGCACACTGGTGGACGCCCGGGTCAGCCGATCGGCTGATGCCGGTCTGGTCCCTCCGGGTCAGGATGGACAGATATCCCCAGGTCAGGACGGAATCGAGAAGGGAGGCCGGCAGGTGACACAGCCGCCGCCCACCGAGCAGGACCCGGACGCCCCCTGGCTCGCGCGCGTCATGCACATCGCGTTCTTCCTCCTCCTCGGCGCCTCCCTCGCCCGCTTCCTGCTGCGCCACCCCTGGGAGGACCGCAGCCCCTGGATCGTGGCCCTCTCCGGCGCCCTCGCCTCCCTCTACCTCCTCGGCCCCGTCCTCGGCACCCGCGCCGCCCCGCGCCGGATCGCCTGGCTGGGCACGGTCGTCGCCGTCTGGATCGTCCTCGTCGTCCTCGCGCCGAGCTTCGCCTGGTGCGCGGTCCCGCTCTTCTACACGGGGCTGCGCACCCTCCCGCCGCGCGCCGCGCTCGGCCTCGTCGTCCTGCTCACCGCCTTCGTCGTCTTCGCGCAGGTGCAGCTCGCGCACGGCGGCTGGGACCCGAACCTGATCGTCGCGCCGCCCGCCGTCGCCGCCATCGCCACCGGGGTGTTCGTGTACTCCGACCGGCAGGCCGCACGGCAGCGGGCGCTCATCCACGACCTGATCCGCACCCGGCGCGAACTGGCCGCCATCGAGCGCCGCGAGGGCACCCTCGCCGAGCGCCAGCGGCTCTCCATGGAGATCCACGACACCCTCGCGCAGGGCCTGTCCAGCCAGCAGATGCTGCTCCAGGCGGCGGACCGCACCTGGGACAGCGACCCCGGCACCGCCCGGCGCCACGTCCGTACCGCCGAGTCCATCGCCGAGCGCAACCTCGCCGAGGCCCGCCGTTTCGTCCACGACCTCGCGCCCGCCGACCTCGCCGAGGGCGGCGGCCTCGAACAGGCCCTGCGCGGTCTTGCCGCCCGCGAGTCGGCGGAGTTCCACGTGGACGGGACCGCGGTGCCGCTGCCCGACCGGACGCAGTCGGCGCTGCTGCGGATCGCGCAGGGCGCCCTCGCGAACATCCGCGAGCACGCCGGCGCCGACTCCGCCGCCCTGACCCTCACGTACCTCGACGACCAGGTGGTCCTGGACATCGCCGACGACGGCCACGGCTTCGACCCGGCGCTCGCGCGCGACCCGGGCGAGCGCGGCGACCGGGGCCACGGGCTGCCCGCGATGCGGGTACGGGCCCAGCAGCTCGGCGGCACCCTGACGGTCGAGTCCGCCCCCGGCGAGGGCACGGTGCTCTCGGCCGCGATCCCCTTGACCCCTCTGACGCCTTGACCCCCCTTGACCCCCCTGACTCCGTTGGCCCCCTTGACCCCGTTGGCCCCTTGACCCCCGCGCCCCCTGCCCCCTACCTCCCCCTCGCCTCCCTCCTCCCCCTCATCCCCTCCCCCGTCCCTGGAGTCGTGATGTCCGTACGGATCCTCCTCTGCGACGACCACGTCGTCGTCCGCGCCGGGCTGCTCGCCCTGCTCGGCAGCACCCCCGACATCGAGGTCGTCGGCGAGGCCGGCAGCGGCGAGGAGGCCGTCGCCATGGCGGCCAAGCTGAAGCCCGACGTCGTCCTCATGGACCTGCAGCTCGGCCCGGGCATCGACGGTGTCGAGGCGACCCGGCAGATCGCGCCCACCGGTGTCCACGTCCTCGTCCTCACCACGTACGACACCGACGCCGACATCACCCGCGCCATCGAGGCCGGCGCCACCGGCTACCTCCTGAAGGCCGAGCGGCCCGAGGAGCTCTTCGCAGCCATCCACTCCGCGGCGCAGGGCCGCACCGCCCTCTCGCCGCCGGTCGCGAGCCGGGTCATGGACCGGATGCGGGGCGCGGCGGGCCCGAGCCTCACCGACCGGGAGCGGGACATCCTCGGCCAGCTCGGCCGCGGCCTCGGCAACCGCGAGATCGCGCGGGCGCTGTTCATCAGCGAGGCGACGGTGAAGACCCACCTGGGCCGGATCTACGCGAAGCTCGGCGTCGACACGCGCGCGGGCGCCGTGGCCGTCGCCAAGGAACGCCGCCTCCTGCCGTAGAGCCCCCACGACTGCTACCGTGCGTGGCTGTCCGACCGCACGGCGTCATGTCGCGGTCTCAGTCTCCGTGGGAGCGCACGTGAAGCTCGCCATCGTCGGCGGCGGCCCCGCCGGCCTCTACCTCTCGATCCTGCTGAAGCGGCAGGACCCGTCCCATGACATCGCCGTGTACGAACGGAACCCCGAGGGCTCCACGTACGGCTGGGGCGTCACCTACTGGGCCGGGCTCCTCGACAAGCTGCGCGCGGGCGACCCCGAGTCCGCCGCGGCCGTCGCCGAGGCCTCCGTCACCTGGAACGACGGTGTCGCGATCGTCCGCGACGAGCGGACCGTCCACCGCGGCGACGCCGGCTTCGGCATCGGGCGGCGGCGGATGCTCGCGCTCCTCACCGACCGGGCCGAGGAGCTCGGCGTACGGGTCGACTTCGAGCACGACGTGACCGGCCCCGACGCGCCCGAGCTCGCCGGCGCGGACCTGGTCGTCGCCGCCGACGGCGTCAACAGCGTGCTGCGCGAGGCGCACGCGGACCACTTCGGCAGCGAGGTCACCGCCGGCCGCAACCAGTACATCTGGCTCGGCACCACCAAGGTGTTCGACTCCTTCAGCTTCGCCTTCAAGGAGACCGAGCACGGCTGGATCTGGTGCTACGCCTACGGGTTCAGCGGCGAGCGCTCCACCTGCGTCGTCGAGTGCTCCCCCGAGACCTGGACCGGTCTCGGCCTCGACACGAGCGGCGAGACCGACAGCCTGCGCCTCCTGGAGAAGCTCTTCCACGACCTCCTCGACGGCCACGAGCTGATCGGGCGGGAGCGGTCCGACGACGCCGCGCAGTGGCTCACCTTCCGCACGCTCACCAACCGGGTCTGGCACCGGGGCAACGTGGTCCTCCTCGGCGACTCCGCCCACACCACGCACTACTCGATCGGCGCGGGCACCACCCTGGCCCTGGAGGACGCACTCGCGCTCGCGGACGCCCTGCGGCCCCCCGAGGCGACGCGCACCCCCGCCGGCCTCGACGCCGCCCTGACCACGTACGGGAAGCGGCGCCGCGCCGAGCTCGTCTCGGCCCAGAGCGCGGCCCGCTACAGCGCCCAGTGGTACGAGAACCTCCCCCGGTACATGCGCCTGGAGCCGGCCCGGATGTTCGCCCTGCTCGGCCAGCGCCACTCGCCGCTGCTCCCGCACATCCCGCCGCAGCTGTACTACCGGATCGACCGGGCCGCCGAGCAGCTGGAGCCGCTGCGCCGCCTCAAGCGCTGGCTGGGGCCGCGGGTGGCCCGGGCGGTCCACGGCCGCCGCTGAGACGCGGAAGTCGTTCAGACGCCGAAGTCGTTCAGACGCCGAAGTCGGTGGCCGCTGGACGCCGAAGTCGGTGGCCGCCCCGAGGAGGGGCGGCCACCCGTCCTCGCGTACGTGACCGGCCCCGCGCCGTGACACCATCTGTCCCGTGCTCGACATCGGCTACTCCCTCTCGCGTCGCTTCCCCGACCCGCCGCAGACCGACTACCGCCACGCGGACGTCCACTCCCTGCGCCACGACCTCTTCTGCGGGGACGTCTATCTCGCCGACACCGAGGCGGACCGCGAGGTGTCCACAGCCTGGGGATGGGTCCCCGTCCTCGACTTCGCCTGGGCCCTGTGCGACATCGTCGAGCAGCTCGACCAGGACCCGCGCGGCAGCCGCGCCGCACAGCCGCAGTACGCGGAGCTCGACTTCACCGAGTCCTCGGACCGGATGCTCTTCGAGCGCCGCTTCGGCTGGGTCGACGTCGAGGCCGACTGGATGCCCGGCGACGAGCCGCCGGTCACCTTCAACCACGCCGAACTGCGCCGCGAGGCCCGCGACTTCCTGCACGACCTGATCGCCGACCTCACCGACATGCACGAGGGCCTCGCCGACAACCCGGCCGTCTGGTCCCTCCAGGCCCGCTTCCCCCGCGTGGCCTGACGACGACACGACGGCTCACCCCTCCACCCGCACCCCCAGCCGCGCCGCGAGCACCGGCGCCAGGTCGAAGAGCTGGGCCGTCGAGATGACGGCCCCGGCCAGCGACTCCACCCCGCGCGCGATCTCCAGACGCTGCACCCCGCGCAGATCCACGTCCTTCAGCCGCGCCCCGGAGAAGTCCACCCCGGTCAGCGCACAGTCCACGAACTCGACCCGCTCGAGGACCGCGCCCCCGAAGTCCGGCTCGCTCAGCACACACCCCTCGAAGACGACGTCCTTCAGCTTCGCCGCCCGCAGGTTCAGGTAGTCGCTCTTGCCGCCCCGCACCACGACTCTCTCCAGCACCGCCCCGTGCAGCTGCGCCCCGCCGAGCCGCGCCTCCACGACCTCCACGTCCCGCAGCTGCGCCCCCGAGAGGTCCGTGCCCACTCCCCGTACCCCCGTCAGCACCGAGTCGAGGAACCGCGCCCCCGTGAGCCGCGCCCCGTCGAGCCCGCACTCGCGCAGCGCGCAGTCCAGGAACCGGGCCCCCGCCCCCGTCTGGCCGGTCAGGTCGAGCCCGGTCAGTTCGAGCCCGTCGTAGTCCCCGTCCGCCTCGATCCCGCCCTCGTACGCCACCAGCGGAGGCAGCCGCACCTCCGGCCGCCGCGCCCCCGCCACCTTCTTCTTCCGTGCCATCGCCATGACCCCATGGTGATGTACGCCACTGACAGCGCCCCGATGTCACGAACGCGACCCCTCCGCCCGTCCCCCACACGAGACCGGAAACGGGACCCGGACACGGAGACGGGCCCGGGCCCGGACACGGAAACCGGCCACGGCACCCGGCCACGGCACCCGGCCACAGCACCCGGCCACGGCACCCCGCCACGGGACGCGGACACGAGGGAGACGGACATGCGCAAGCTCACCATCATCGGCGGCGGTTTCGCGGGACTCACCGCGGCGATCACCGCCGCCGAGGCCGGCGCGAAGGTGACCCTGCACGAGGCCCACCGCACGCCCGGCGGCCGGGCCCGTACCGCCGAAGGCCCGTACGGCACCAACGAAGGCCCGCACGCCCTCTACGCCGGCGGCCCCCACTGGACCTGGCTGAAGCAGCGCGGCCTCCTCGGCCCCCTCGCCCCGCTCCCGCCCGCCGAGGCCCTCCGGCTCCGCTTCCACCGCGACGGCGCCCTGCGCCGCACCCCGCCGCTCGGCCTGCTGCGCCAGACCCTCCGCAGCGCCGGCCAGGCCCCCGTCGACCTGGACTTCCGCACCTGGGTCACCGGCCTCGCGGGCGAGCGGACCGCCCACGACGCCGCCGCCTACAGCGCGGTCGCCCTCTTCCACCACGACCCGGGCTCGCTCTCGGCCCGCTTCGTCCAGGAACGCCTGCACCGGGCCGGCTCCCTGCCGCCCGAGGCCCACTACATCCTGGGCGGCTGGGGCCTGCTGATCGAGCGGATGGTCGCGCGCGCCTGGGAGATGGGCGTACGGATCGAGACCTCGTCCCGCGTCGACAGCCTGCCGCTCGGCGAAGGACCCGTGGTCGTCGCCACCGCCCTGCCCGCCGCCGCCCGGCTCCTCGGCGACCCGTCGCTGACCTGGGACAGCGGCCGCACGGTCCTGTTCGACCTGGCGCTGCGGACCCGGAAGGGCGACCCGTTCGTCGTCTCGGACCTGGACGCGCCCGGCTGGATCGAACGCTTCACGGCGCAGGACCCCTCGCTCGCCCCCGCCGGACAGCAGCTCGTCCAGGCCCAGCTGCCCATCGGCCCCGACGAGTCCAAGGCCGACGGCGTCGCCCACGGCGAGCGGCTCCTCGACCGCGCCTTCCCCGGCTGGCGCGAGCGGACGGTGTGGCGACGGGAGGCCGTGTCCCAGGGCCGTACGGGAGCGGTGGACCGGCCGGGCACCACCTGGCGCGACCGGCCGGCCGTCGACCGGGGCGACGGCGTGTACCTGGTGGGCGACCAGGTGGCGGCGCCCGGTGTGCTGTCGGAGGTGTCGTTCACGAGCGCGATCGAGGCGGTGTCGCTGGCCGTCCGCACGGAACTGCTTGACCTCAAGCGCGCTTGAGGGCGGAGGCTCGGGAACTGTCACCGGAAGAACCCGCTGCAGTGTCAGCGACGACGACAGGGGAACCGTCATGCACGCCATCCGCCTCCACGCCTTCGGCCCCGCCGAGAACCTCACCCACGAGGAGACGGCCGACCCCGTACCGGCCCCCGGCCAGGTCCGTATCCGCGTCGCGGCCGCCGGCGTGCACCTCCTCGACACCGCGCTGCGGCTCGGCCACACCGGCCCCTTCCCCGCCCCCGCCGAACTCCCCACGATCCCCGGCCGCGAGGTCGCCGGCACCGTCGACGCGCTCGGCGAGGGCACCGACCCGTCCTGGCTCGGCAAGCGGGTCGTCGCCCACCTCGGCATGGCCCCCGGAGGATACGCGGAGCTCGCCGTCACCGACGCCGCCCGCCTGCACGCCCTCCCCGACCACCTCGGCGAGGCCGAGGCCGTCGCCATGATCGGCACCGGCCGCACGACCCTGGGCATCCTCCAGTTCACCGACCTCGGCCCCGACTCGGTCGCCATCGTCCCGGCCGCCGCGGGCGGCATCGGCACCCTGCTCGTCCAGTACGCGAAGAACGCCGGCGCCACCGTCATCGGCCTCGCCGGCGGCCCCGCGAAGGTCACGCTCGTCGAGGCGAACGGCGCCGACCTCGCCGTCGACTACAAGGAGCCGGACTGGCCGGAGAAGGTCCGCGCGTACCTCGACGAGCTCGGGCGCTCCGCGACCGTCGTCTTCGACTCGGTCGGCGGCGACACCGGCCGCGCCGCCGTCGACCTCCTCGGCGAGGGCGGGCAGCACGTCGTGTTCGGCTGGTCCGGAGCGGGCCTGCACGACGGCGAACCGCTGACGTTCACACCGGAGGAACTCGCGGAGCGCGGCATCACCTCGGAGTCCGTCCTCGGCCCCGTCATGATCCAGAAGGCGGGCGGCGACGTACGCAACCTCGAACTCGCCGCGCTCGCCGCCGCGACCGACGGCACGCTCCGCCCGGCGGTCCACCGCTTCCCGCTGGCGGAGGCGGCGGAGGCCCACCGTGCCCTGGAGACCCGGGGCACGACGGGCAAGGTGGTCCTGATCCCGTAGGGCCAGGCCTCAGACCCCGATGACGTCCCAGGAGTGCGCCTTGAACTCCTTCTGGAAGTCGGCGTGGTCCTCCCACATCCGGGCGGCGGAGCGCAGCACGTCCCAGTTGTGCTCGAGGGCCTGGTCGACCACGGGCCGCAGCTCCGGCGCCGACTCCCGCTTCTCCACGAGGCCCTTGACCGCCGAGGCGGCCTGCACGGTGTAGCGCAGGGCGCGCAGGGCCCGGGACGTGTCGTCCATCCCGAACCCGTGGTCCTTCCCGTTCGCGGGGTCGAAGAGGGGCGTCAGGCGCGCCTCGATGAAGTCGGTGATCCGCTGAAACCGCTGCTCGATGTCCATGCCCCTTTCCTACCTCACTTCCTACAGCGGTCCCGCCCCGCCCAGTTCCGCCAGCGCCCCGTCCGTGAGGCGGTAGACCGTCCACTCGTCCTGCGGGCGGGCGCCCAGGGACTCGTAGAAGTCGATCGACGGCTTGTTCCAGTTCAGGACGGACCACTCCAGGCGCTCGTAGCCGCGGTCCACGCAGATGCGGGCCAGCTCGGCCAGCAGGGCCTTGCCGTGGCCGCCGCCGCGCACCTCCGGACGGACGTACAGGTCCTCCAGGTAGATGCCGTGGACACCGCGCCAGGTCGAGAAGTTGAGGAACCAGAGCGCGAAGCCGGCGATCTCGCCGGACTCCGTCTCCGCGATGTGGGCGAAGGCGGCGGGACGGTCGCCGAAGAGGGCCTCGTGGAGCTGGTCCGGGGTCGTACGGACCTCGTGGAGGGCCTTCTCGTACTCCGCGAGGTCGCGGATCATGGCGAAGACGACGGGGACGTCTGCGGGCGTGGCGGTACGGATCATGGGACCAGCCTGCCCCGGATCAGGCCCTTCTCGCCAGCAGGATTCGCGCGAGCGCCACCTGCTCGGCGTCCAGGCCGGGCTCGCCGTCCTCGACGTCCCAGAGCCCGTTCTGCAGGACGCGGCCGAGGGTCCACGCCGCCGCCCGCCGCCGGTCGCCGACGACCTCGGCGAGCAGGTCGAAGCGCCACAGCAGCTCGTCCGGGTCGGGATCGAAGCGGTCCGTCAGCGCGGGCAGGAGGTCGAAGCCGGGATCCCCGGCGAGCGGCTTCGGGTCGATGGCGAGCCAGGGCTCGCGCTCGGCGGCGAGGACGTTGTCCAGGTGGAGGTCCCAGTGGAGCAGCCGGTCCCCCGGCTCGCCCACCACGTCCCGTACGGCCGCCGCGCAGTCCCGCAGGACCGCCGCGTCCGCCGCGCCGAGCCGCGCGGCCGCGTCCGGTACGTCCGCGAGCATCCCGGCGGCGATGTCGCCGAGGGTCCGCAGCCCGGCGGGGGCGGGGAGCGCCACGAGGCGGCCGAGGAGCTCCGCCACGATCCGCAGCGCCTCCCGGGTGTCCTCGACCGTGGAGAGCGGCCGGGCGGCGTCGAGCCACTCCAGGAGCATGGTCCCGGTGCCGGCGTCGTGTGCGAGCAGGCGCACCGCGCCCGCGCCGTCCCAGGCGCGCAGTCCGACGGGCTCGCCCTCGGTCTCGTCGTCGAGGATCTGCATCTTCAGCGCGGCGCGGGTGCCGTCGGCGATCCGCTCGACGGGCAGCACGAGCGAGGCCACTCCGTACATCGAGGGCCCGGTGAGCTTCAGCCCCCATCTTTCGAGGAACTCCTCGGCCCGCGCGGGCAGCCCGGCGACGAACGCCCGTCCCGCCTCACCGTTGTACTTGGCCTGGGACAGGGCGAGTTCCTCGGGTACGTGAATCACGTACCCGACACTAGACACCCGCGTCGCGCAGCGCCTTCGAGAATTCGGCCGCGTCGCAGAGCGCGGTCCCGCCGGGGAGCGCGGTCCCGTCGACGAGGACCGTCGGTGTGCCGCCGAGTCCTGCCGCACGACCATGGGAGAGCCCTTCCGGAACGACGAAATCCGCACGAAGTCCGCATCGGATCCACCTCCCCGAGCGTAGGCCGGTCGCCGCCCGGAAACCCTCGGCGAAAGACCCGTATCCACAGGCCCAAGGCCCCGGTAACGTCCCGCCCACGCACGCGGAAGAGGGATACACATGAGTACGGTCAACGGCGGCATCTCGTTCTGGTACGGGCAGGAGGGCGCCCCCGCACCCCGTGAGCCGCTCCCCGGCGACACGACGGCCGACGTCTGCATCGTCGGCGGCGGCTACACCGGCCTGTGGACCGCCTATTACCTCAAGAAGGCCGTCCCCTTCCTCAACATCACGGTCCTCGAAGCGAAGTTCTGCGGCTACGGCGCCTCCGGGCGCAACGGCGGCTGGCTCTACAACGGCATCGCGGGGCGCGCCCGCTACGCCAAGCTCCACGGCCACGAGGCCGCCGTCCGCCTCCAGCAGGCGATGAACGCCACCGTCGACGAGGTCCTCGACGTCTGCGAGACGGAGAAGATCGAGGCGGACCAGCACCGCGGAGGCGTCCTGGAAGTCGCCCTCTCCCCCGCGCAGCTGGCCCGCCTCAAGGACTTCCACGCGACCGAGGCGGCCTTCGGGGAGACCGACCGCGAGCTCTACGGCGCCCGCGAGACGGCGGCCCGCATCCGCGTCACCGGCGCCGTCGGTTCGTCCTGGACACCGCACGGCGCACGCCTGCACCCGGTGAAGCTGGTCAAGGGCCTCGCGGCGGCCGTCGAGGCGCTCGGCGTCACGATCCACGAGTCGACCCCGGTCACGGAGATCAAGCCGAAGCACGCGATCACCCCGTACGGCACGGTCCGCGCCCCGTACGTCCTGCGCTGCACCGAGGGCTTCACGGCCTCCCTCGCCGGCCAGCGCCGCACGTGGCTGCCGATGAACTCCTCGATGATCGCCACCGAGCCGCTCACGGAGGCCCAGTGGGAGTCCATCGGCTGGGAGGGCCGCGAGACCCTCGGCGACATGGCGCACGCCTACATGTACTCGCAGCGCACGGCGGACGGCCGGATCGCACTGGGCGGCCGGGGAGTCCCGTACCGCTTCGGCTCGCGGACGGACAACGACGGCCGCACCCAGCCGCAGACCATCGAGGCGCTCCGCGAGATCCTGGTCCGCTTCTTCCCCCAGCTGGCGGGGGTACGGGTGGACCACGCCTGGTCCGGCGTCCTCGGCGTCCCGCGCGACTGGTGCGCCACGGTGACCCTCGACCGCTCCACGGGCCTCGGCTGGGCGGGCGGCTACGTCGGCTCGGGCGTCGCCACGGCCAACCTGGCTGCCCGCACCCTCAGCGACCTGATCCAGCAGGACTCGGGCCAGTCGGGCCCCACGGACCTCACCGCGCTGCCCTGGGTGAACCACAAGGTCCGCAAGTGGGAGCCGGAGCCGCTGCGTTGGCTCGCGGTCCAGACGATGTACGCGGCCTTCCGGGGCGCGGACCGCCGCGAACTCACGGGCCACAGCGCGGAGACGGACCGCGTGGCGACCCTGGCGGACAAGGTGACGGGCCGCCACTGACGGAAGGGGGAGTTCCACAGGCTGTGGACGACGCGAACGCACCGCTCACAGCCCACGGCAACTCCCCTCACGCACCCCGAAGCCAGAGCGACTCCACCCGAAACCAGAGCCACTCCACCCGAACGGAGCCGCTCACCCGCCCACCGAAGTCACTCCACCTGAATACCGAAGTCCCCCACCAACTCCTCAAGACCGCCCTGATATCCCTTCCCCCCGAGAACGAAGTCCCAGTTGCCGCCGGCCCGCCGCCGGAACGACCCGAGGACGAGCGCGGTCTCGCCGGGCCGCCCGTCGGACACCTCAAGGCGGTCCAGCTCGCCCCCGGCGTCGTCGCGCAGCCGGATCCCCGCGTCGGTGAACCCGCCCAGGTCGGCGTCCGGGTTCACCTCCGGATCCACCGCCGCCACGAGGACGAGCCGATCGGCCCGGGCCGGCAGGGCGTCGAAGCCGACGCGGACGGCCGCGCGGTCACCGGGAGCGGCGGCCACCATCACGACCGAACCATCGGGTGTGGAGTGGTTGTTGAAGAAGACGAACCACTCGTCGCCGAGGACCTGATTGCCCGAGCAGACCAGCGCGCACACGTCCAGGGCGACCGACCCGGACCACACCATGCCGAGCAGGTTGAAGTCGTCGGCGGCCTCGGCCGGCGCGGCCACGGGGGCCTCGGCGGGAACGGGCACCGTCCCCGTGCCAGGCCCCAGCCGCCCCCGCAGCCCGTGCTGGTGCAGCAGGTCGACGAGCTCGGTCCCCGAGATCAGCGTCAGTGGTTTCCCGTTGGCGAAGGTGTAGGAGCCCGGCCCGAACTTCGAGGTGGTGACCAGCACGCCCTTGTTCGCTCCGGCGTCCTGCACGGTCCCGTAGAGATCGCGTACGGCGGTCGGCGGCACGGTGTTCCGGTACCGCTTCACCTGCACGACGATCGACCCGCCGCTGATCGGGTCGGAATCGAGCGCCTCGACGTCGACCCCGCCGTCGTTGGACCGGCGCGTGGTGACCGCCTGGAGCCCGCGGGCCCGGAAGAGCTCGGCGACCAGGCCTTCGAAGGCGATCGGGTCCATGGCGAGCAGGTCGGGCTCCTCGCCGTCCCCCTGCACCACGACCTCGGACCCGACCTGGTCGGGCGTACGGAGTGGTGCCACGGCGACCCGTTCCTCGGGCTTCGCCGACAGACGGCCGGCGAGGGCCCCGGTCAGGCACTCCACGGCCCCGACGAGCTGCAGGTTCAGCCGCTCGAAGTCCCGCCGCCCCACGGCGACGGAAGCCACGCACACCCGCCCGGCGAGCCCGGTGGCGGGATCGACCCCACCCACGTACCCGTTCAGCACGACTTCGTCGAGCAGCCCGAAGCGATCGGCGACGAACAGCTCCCGCACGGCGAGCAGGACGCTCTGCGCGAGCACGTCCCGGTAGAGGACCCGCCGCTGCGTCACCGGCCGCGGCACCTCCTTGTCCTGGTCCGTGCTCGGCAGGTACTTGACGCCCCTGGCGGCGGGCACGACCTCGTACCCGGGCAGGTCCCAGTCCAGGACGAACGTCCGCCCGGCGCGGTCGTAGGCGGCGGCCACCTCCCGCGGAAAGCCCTCCGGCCAGGCGGTCGAGGCGAAGAGCACGGCGGAGAAGTACTCGACGACGGTGTCGGGCTCGCCCGCCCGCAACGCGTCGGCGGTCCCGGCGAGCCCGTCGTTGTGGCGCCGGATCTCGGCGAGCCGCCCCGCGGCCCACACGTCGTACTCCCTCCGGTACGCGGCCAGTTGCTCCAGGCGCCGGGCCTCGGCGGCCTGCGCCGCGTACCAGTCCCGCTCGAACCGCGCCCGCCCGCCGCGCTCCTGGTAGTGCCGCTCGTCGGGCATCACCACGGGAACCCCCAACGGCCCGGGCGCGAACGGCTCCACCTCCTCGGCCTGCCGCAAGGCGTCGACACCGAAGGCCGGAGCCCGACACCCCGAGACGAGCAGCCCTTCGAGGACGGCGACCCGCGCGTCCAACTCGTGGGTGCGCCGCAGAGCGTCGTCGTCCCGATGCCGCCGATAGGCGGCCTTCTGCTCCTTCTGCATCCGGGCGACATCCCGCTCGTACGCCCGCTGCGCCCCTTCGGCGTCCCGCTGCTGCCGCAGCACCGCCTGCTGCTGCCCCTCCCGCTGCCGCTGCGCAACCCGCTGCTGCTCGGCCCAGATCCCGATCAGCCCACCGGAACGCCGACCCATCCGCGCACCCCTCCCCGAAAAACACCCCAGTAACGCCCAAGTGTCCCGGACCGAAGCGACGGACAGCACCTGAACGCCGGAGCCCTCGGGAACCTCTTGTGCCCGTGCGGGCCGTACACGATGATCTGGGCTTTCCATCGAGCGGGGGCGATGTCGATGACGGGGTTGACCGTCTTGGGTGTGCTGGTCGGGCTGGTCGTCTTCGGCCTGTCCCTCGGCTTCTACATCCACTTCAGCCCACTGCTGAAGCGAGGCGTACGCACGTCCGCGATCTGCGTGAACGTCGGCCAGGTCGCGGCAGGCTCGATGCTGCTTCTGGAGTACACCCCTCCGGGCAGCCCGACACGGCAGTACACCGTGGGCCCCTTCGTGTTCCCACCCGTGAAAGTCGGCGGCCGCCTCGACGTGATCTACGACCCGAAGCGCCCCCAGGAGGTAACCCTCCCGGAACGCCTCCCCAAGAGCACCCGCGGCCTGGTGATCGGCATGTCCGCATCCGCCGCCCTACTCACGGCATGCGCACTACGAATCGCCCTGTCCACCCAACCCTGACCCGGGAAACTCCCACCGCGCTCCTGAGACCACCCGTAGACGCCGAAGACCCCCAACCATGATCGGCTGGGGGTCTTCGACGTTTCCTACCTGGAGCCCCCTGTCGGGTGCTCCCCGCACGATCTGGCACGGATGCGGCACGGCCTTCGCCGCCGTCTGTCAGCGCCTCGGGATAGCGTCCACCTGCGTGCGGTCGGCTTCCGAGGTATCCAGCTCTGTAGTGCAGCTGCATCCCTGGTTCTGTCCGGGGGCGGCCCGGTGCAAGCCCGGGACCTAACCGACGGCCAGGCTCCGCCGATGGCCAAGAGTGCCCTGCCAGCGCCGGCCGCGCGCGAACCTTGCAAGCCTGCCCGTACGCGGCAAAGGCTCCGGAGGGCGCGTGCATCCTGTGCGTTACCGCTGGTCAGAGGTGCGTGAGCGCATCAGCTCCCTCCGCCGTCCACGGATAGGCCGCACAGCGTGCTGTCGGCCACTCCAGCAAGATCTGGCGACGCCCAGGCCAGCTCAGGAGGGCCGACGCGCCTGCACCTGCTAAAAACCGAACGCCTTCGATCGGTGATGCGGCAAGGTGTTGGCATGTCAGATGCTGCTCGTGACTCCTACGGATTTGATGATCTATATCCTGCACTTGGGATGCTTGTCGTTGCCAGCGCAGACATGGAGTCGCGCCTGCGCTACGTGGTGTCGGAGCTGGCAGGGCACGACGACGCTGGTTGGATCGTGTTCGAGGGACAGTCAGTGGACTGGCTCGTCTCGAACGGTCTGGCGGTTCTTGGTCAGCTTGGTGCGATGCAGCGCTGGCCGGCCGACAATTCGGAACGTATCAAGGCGGTTCTCCTTGACGCCCAGGACGCCAATCGTCAGCGGAATCTGATGGTTCACGGCGAGTGGCGCTCCGACTGCATCATGCGAGAGGAGGGTTGCGTAGGTCGTCCTTCCGCCAGCCCAGCAGATCATCGCCTCTTCCACGTCTGCCGAAGCCGCTACAGGAAGGGTTTCGAGGAGCGGCAGATAGCAATCAGCGACGTGGAGGCCCTTGCGCAGCGGATATGGACGATCGAGTTGGAGCTTAGACGTGCAATGAAAGCCGCTGTTGCAGTCTGGTTGGGGCGCGTGCCCGACGAACTCGTGTAGCCCGGTCGTGCGCCGGCGTGTGGATTTTCGCCATGGCGCCGCCCCTGCCGGCATCCCGCCTGCCTAAGGATGGGGCACCAGGACCGCTTCGTCCCGAAGCAACTTGGGCGGGGGCCCTGCCTAGGGCGGCACCCCCGTCACCTGCGCCAACGGTTCGCAGGCGTTCGCGCTCGTTCGCTGTTGTTCGCCCACGTTGTCACGCAGTTAGACACTCGTCCCGGGGCGTGATCTGAGTTCCGGCAGGGCTGCGGCTGGTCAGGCCGGCAAGGCTTATGAGCGCCGTGACCACCGATGCCACTGGACTTGGGTCTGGCGTCGGGCTGGTTGAGATGTCCAAGAGTGCGTGTGCCACCCGGTGATCAATCTTGAAAACCGTCGTAGCGCGAGTCACCGTGGGTTCAAATCCCACACCCACCGCCAGGTGAAGCGGCCCCTGACCAGATGGCGCGATCGGGGGACGATCCGTTTCCCGCTCTCCGCTAGTGCCCGTAGCTCCCCGCGGTTCCCTGCGTGACGGGGCACGCGAAAGGCGCGTTCGGCGGACCTTGATCGCATGTCGAACTCGGAGCTGGTGTGGTGCGAGGACGGCCCCTACGAGGGTTTGATCGGGTCGAGGTGAAGAAGGGCGGGTATCTCTGGTTCCAGGGGATTGAGTTCAGTCCTAGACCGCTGCGCTACTGCACCCACCACTCACCCCAACTCCCATCCCGTCTGCCGTCGACCCACACATATGTGGAGCGGGCGCGGTGCCGTGTCTGCTCGGCTCGGCCTGGGTTGACGGCAGACGGGATGGGAGCCACCCACCGTTACACCCCGCCGGCCGCCACTCGCGTACGCCCCCGCCCATCCTGGTGCTTGTTGTGCCCCCGCCGGAGGCATCGTCTTGAGCCGCACTCGCGGACTGCCTCGGCCGCTTCGTGGTTCGTCACCCATCAACCCGAGCTGTCAGGCGTGCGGACGGCGGCCGGGCTGGAGCGGGGCGTAGACAGGAGCGCAGGCCCGCGCGCCGCGCCGTGCGCGGCGGGTGCCTTGATGAGGTAGAGAAACCTGTAACAACTCGCCCTGCCTCAGGCGGTCTTGTCGATACAGGCAACAGCTGCTGGCATAGGTGTGGGGACGGCATAGCTGGGGGGCGGCTGATGAGCGATCTCACGGTGAATCCGTGGAAGAGGCACGGCAAGGATCGGCTGTACGTGAACCTCCCGGACGGAACATCGGTCGCCTGGGCGGATCGAGCGACGAAGACCGTGACGATCAAGGTTCGGCAGTACCAGGATGAGGCGTTGGCCCTGCTCCGGCGTCACCTTGGGGATGGGCTCACCGTTGGCTCCTCACCCTCGCGCGCTCATGGAGCAGACTCCGCACCACCCCCTCGCCATCCTGGTCCCTCAGCCACGAGCCACCCGGCCGGACGGCCGGCACCTCTCCCACCCCTCAGCCCCAGTGAGGACCTGGCGAGGAACCGCCCCGGCGCCCGACTCCTCGGAACGATCGCCGAGCGAGGCCCATCGACGGCTCAGCGGCTGCGGGCGAAGTTACTGCGGCAGCCCTCGGAATGGGACAACTGGTACGCCGGGCTTGCGGGAGAGCGGCGCGTAGGCCGAGAGCTGGAACGCCTGTCGCCGCTTGGTTGGCGGATCCTCCACGGCATCGAGAAGAGCAACGGCGGCGACATCGACCACCTGCTGATCGGCCCTGGAGGTGTGTTCAGCATCAACACCAAAACCCACCAAGGCGCATCGGTCTGGGTCGGCGACGCGATGGCCAAGATCAATGGTGGACCGCCACAGCCCTACGGTGCAGCAAGCAAGGCCGAGGCCGACTACGTACGAAAGGTGCTTGGGCGGTACTGCGCCTTCGACGTGCCCGTCGAGCCAGTCCTGGTGTTCGTCGGTGTGGCCTCCCTGCATCGTGCAAGTGCGCAGGGCGCCGTTCGCGTCTACCAGGAGCGGGAGGTAGCGGCACTCGGGCCTCTCACCGGCAAGCTCACCCCAGAACAGGTGGAGAGCGTGTACGCCGCTGCCCGTCACCGGCGCGCCTGGCTCCGAACTTGACCTTGCCCATCCCGCAGGGGGCGGCTGGTGAATCCCTGGTCCGGGTAGATCAGCAGTCACTGCAAGGCGCCCACCAGCATGTCGATCACCAAATGAGCGTCACCGACGGAGTCGAAAGCGAAGCCATCAGCCCTGATCCTCCTACGGACGGATCACTCCCGGTGTCGTAGGCGCCTGCCAGGATCGCGCGCGTGATAGCCATCGAAGGTCTCGTTCCCCGCGTAGCGGCAAAGGCCAAGGCCACTTCTACGGCCTTGCCTCCCGCCGCCAGTGCCGAGGAGGTCGCTGCGGCAGAGGCCGTTCTCGGCTTCGCGCTCCCGCCCCTGCTGGCGAGCCTGTATCGGGAGGTGGCCAACGGCGGCTACGGCCCCGACTACCAGCTTCTTCCGCTGGTCGGGGCAGGCCGTACGGTGCTGAGCGACTACCAGTCCGAGCGATCCTCCTCAGCCGAGGGCGAGACCCCGTACTGGCCGGCGGGCGTGCTGCCGATCCTTGACTGGGGCTGCGGGATGTACGCCGCGGTGGACTGCCGCAGTGAGACCGCCACGGTCCTCCTCTTCGAGCCGAACGCCATCGTGGACGACGGAGCCGCCGCCTGGTTCGTCGATGCCGGGAGTCTGGCCGAATGGTTCGAAACCTGGCTCGCCGAAAGAGGGTGGTACCAGGAAGACGCCGACGAGCATGACGACGTCGCAGAGCCGACCCCGTGGGAAAGGGCCGCCTCCCGGATCGCGGAGTGAACGGACCACGGCATAACCACTGACCTCGGTGGACCGGCCCCTCACGCGACGGCGTCCAGGGCCCGACCGTCCCCGCCTGACCGCCGCCGTTGATGTCACCCGTAGATGCCAAAGACCCCCAACCAAGATCGGCTGGGGGTCTTCGACGTTTCCTACCTGGAGCCCCCTGTCGGGTTCGAACCGACGACCCCCGCTTTACAAGAGCGGTGCTCTGGCCAGCTGAGCTAAGGAGGCAGCCAGTGCAGTGTAACCAACCCCGCACGGGCGGCGGCCGGAAATCTCGGGTCCTCCGGGCTGCTGACAGATCCGGCATCGCCAGGTAGCGTCACCTACGGTTCACCCTGGTGGACTAGACCTCAATCCTTCCTTTACTCGGATCGTCCGGCACGTTCCTGCCGGTGAAGGGACACATCACCATGGCTTCCGTCACTTTCGACAAGGCGACCCGGGTGTACCCCGGTGCCACCAAGCCCTCCGTCGACCAGCTCGACATCGAGATCGCCGACGGCGAGTTCCTCGTCCTCGTCGGGCCCTCCGGCTGTGGCAAGTCGACCTCGCTCCGCATGCTCGCGGGGCTCGAGGACGTCAACGCCGGCTCCATCCGCATCGGTGACCGCGACGTCACGCACCTGCCGCCGAAGGACCGGGACATCGCGATGGTGTTCCAGAACTACGCGCTGTACCCGCACATGACCGTCGCCGACAACATGGGCTTCGCGCTCAAGATCGCCGGTGTCAACAAGAGCGAGATCCGCGCCAAGGTCGAAGAGGCCGCGAAGATCCTCGACCTCACCGAGTACCTGGACCGCAAGCCGAAGGCGCTCTCCGGCGGTCAGCGCCAGCGTGTCGCCATGGGTCGTGCCATCGTGCGTGAGCCCCAGGTCTTCCTCATGGACGAGCCGCTGTCGAACCTCGACGCGAAGCTCCGTGTCTCGACCCGTACGCAGATCGCCGGCCTCCAGCGCCGTCTGGGCATCACCACGGTCTACGTCACCCACGACCAGACCGAGGCCCTCACCATGGGCGACCGCGTCGCCGTGCTGAAGGACGGTCTGCTCCAGCAGGTCGACTCCCCGCGCAACATGTACGACCGGCCCGCCAACCTCTTCGTCGCCGGCTTCATCGGCTCCCCCGCCATGAACCTGGTCGAGGTCCCGATCACCGACGGCGGCGTGAAGTTCGGCAACAGCCTCGTCCCGGTCTCCCGTGACGCCATCGCCGCCGCCTCCGCCGCCGGCGACACCACCGTGACCGTCGGCATCCGCCCCGAGCACTTCGACGTGCAGGGCTCGGAGAGCGGCGAGGGCCTGGCCGTCACGGTCAACGTCGTCGAGGAGCTCGGCTCGGACGGCTTCATCTACGGCTCCACCCGCGTCGGCGGCGAGGACAAGGACCTGGTCGTCCGCGTCGGCGGCCGTGACGTCCCCGCCAAGGGCTCCACGCTGCACGTCGTCCCGCGCGCTGCCGAGCTGCACGTCTTCTCCACCTCCACGGGCGCCCGCCTCAGCGACTGACCCGTGGCCGAGGCTCAGAGCCTCGGTGCCTCAGCCCCGAAGCCCCGAAGCCCCGAAGCCCCGAAGCGCCGAAGCGCCGAAGCGCCTCGCTGAACGGCCCCGCATCTCTTGCAGATGCGGGGCCGTTCGCCTAAGAGGTCCAAGGAGGCCCAAGTCATGGTTTACCGCGGAAAACCCCGGCATTCAGGGCCCATCCCCGACCTCCGCGTCAACACGGAATTCGAAAAGCCGCCTCGAACCATCCCCCGCGAGAGTGACTAAATGTCGCCATATCACTACCGGCCGCTACGCTCGCCTGCGTGACGCACACTGCCCGCCGAATCGGCCGCTCTCTCGCCCTCGTCCTGCCCGTCGTCCTGGTGCTCTCGGGAACGCTCGCGGTGTCCGCCGTTCCGTGGGCCGGCCAGGACTCCACCACCCAGCTGACGGCCTCCTCCACGGACGTCTCCGTCCGCGCCAAGTCCCGTGCCCCGCAGGATATTCTCCGCGACCAGCTCCTCGCAGAGCTTCAGGAGAAGGACCCCGGTACGGCCCTCACGCACCTCCAGCGCGAGGTCGAGAACCGGCCGTCGCTCGCCGACCACTGCATGTCCATCGCCCGCGCCCTCGGCCGCGCCGCCGTCAAGCACTACGGCCCCTCCCGGGCCCAGTCCTTCTCCCGCCCGGTCTGCGACACCGCGTACGCGACCGGCGTCATGCGCGCGAGCTGAGCCGCGAGCTGAACGGCTCGATGCGTGCGGGGCGCCTATCGTTCCCCGTATGCACACCAATCCGACGCAGGCCGTGGTCCTGGCGGGCGGCCAGGGCTCGCGGCTGCGCCCCTACACCGACGACCGCCCCAAGCCGATGGTCGAGATCCCGGGCACCGGGACCCCGATCATCGGCCATCAGCTCTCCTGGCTCGCCGCCGAGGGCGTGACCGACGCGGTCGTCTCCTGCGGCCACCTCGCCGAGGTCCTCCAGGAATGGCTGGAATCCGCCGACCTCCCCCTCAAGGTGACGACGGTCGTCGAGTCCGAGCCCCTGGGCCGCGGTGGCGGTCTCAAGTACGCCGCCACGCACCTGCCCTCGCCGGACCAGCCCTGGTACGCGACCAACGGCGACATCTGGACCCGCTTCTCGCTCCGCGAGATGGCCGCCTTCCACGCCGAGCGCGACGCCCTCGCCACCCTCGCCCTGGCCCGCCCCCGCATCCCCTGGGGCGCCGTCGAGACCGACAACTTCGGGCACATCACCGACTTCGTCGAGGCGCCGCCGTCGCCGTTCCTCATCAACGCCGGCGTGTACGTCTTCTCCGCCGCCTTCACCGAGCTCCTCCCGGACCTCGGCGACCACGAGCGGACCACCTTCCCCCGCCTCGCCCGCGAGCGCCGCCTGGCGGGCTTCCCGCTGCCCCAGGGGGCGTACTGGCGGGCCATCGACACCGCCAAGGACCTCACGGAGGCAGCCAAGGAGCTCGCCGCGCAGAGGGCCTGAGAAGGAGCAGTACGCACCTGGGGGTGTCCCCGGGTGCGTAGCTCCGCTTCGTACGGAAAGGGCGGCGCCGCCTCCGCGGTGCCGCCCTTTCCTCTGTCCCGCTCGCCTCAGCCCAGCAGGCCGCCGATCGGGTTCCTCGCGCCGCCCGTCGTCGAGCCGCTCTCCGTGGGCGTGCTGCTGCCGCCCGTCGAGCCCGTCGAACCGGTGGAGCCGCCGCTCGACGTGCCGCCCGTGCCGGTCGGGGTGTCGCTCGTGGTCGGCGGGGGCGCCGGGTCCGACTGCGTGGGCGGGCGGGTCGTCGTGGCCGAGCCCGTGCTGCCGCTGCCCCGCGTGGCCGTCGGGCGCTGCTCCTGCGTGCGGGTGGCCTCCCGGGTCGTCTCGGTCGGCCGGGTCGCCTCCTCGGTCTCCTCGCGCCCCGCCGTGGCCTCCGTCGTCTCGGAGGTCGCGGTCGGCTCGGGCGCGGTCGTGGCGCTCCTGGAGGGCGCGCGGCGCGGCGGCTCCGTGGGGAGCGGACGGCCGGGAAGGTGGTTGATCGGGTCGTCGTTGGGGCCCGGGACGGTGACCATCTCGGTCGAGCGGACCGCGCCGCCGAGGACGGAGCCGATGAGGAGGGTGAGGCCGACGACGACCGAGGCGAGAAGCGTGCTGCGGCGGGTGACCCGGCGGCGCAGGGCCCAGAGTTCCGCGCGGGGGCCGAGGGTGCGCCAGGCCTCTCCCGCGAGGCGGCCGTCGAGCGAGTAGACGGGGGCGCCGGCGATGATCAGGGGGGACCAGGCGGCGAGGTAGATGATGTCGGCGGAGTCGTAGACCGGGACGGTCTTCCAGCTGACGGTCAGGAGGAGCGCGGCGGAGAGCAGGGCGCCGACGACGGCCGCCACCCGCTGCCAGAGGCCGAGGACGGTGAGGACGCCGACGACGACCTGGAGGAACGCGACGGTGAGTCCGGCGCCCACAGGGTGCTGGAGGGCGAAGTCGCGGAGGGGTTCGGCGAGGGCCCAGGGGTGCAGCGAGTTGAGCCACTTCACCATCGAGCCGCGCTCGCCGCCGTCGAAGTAGACGGGGTCGCAGAGCTTGCCCATGCCCGCGTAGATGGAGATGAAGCCGAGGAAGACGCGGAGCGGGAGGAGGACGACGCCGAGGTTCATCCGGCGCCCGGGGTAGTACGCGTGCCGGACCGGATCGTGCGCCTGGCGGCGGCCGTCGCGGCTTCCCTGGCCGTCCCGGCCGTCCGTCACGTCGTCCCCGTACGGCCCGGGGGTCTCGGGACGGAGCTCGTACACGTCGTCGTAGGCGCCCTCGGCGCGGCGCATCGGCGGCAGCAGCGGGCCGGCGGCCTCGGGGGGCACCACCGGGGTGGGCATGGTGTCGTCGATGCGCGGGATGGCCTGGGTGGCGCCCGCGTCGAGTCCGGCGTGGCCGACGGCCGGGTCGAGCGTGGAGACGGAGGACTCGCGTACGGCCTGGAGGAGTCCGGTCGCGCCCGGCGCGGACTTCCCCGTCCACACGACGGGACGGCGGCGCGGCGCGCCCCCTCCCGCGGCTCCGGCGGCGGCTGCGGCTCCCGCTCCCGCTCCCGCGAAGGCGGCGACGCGCGGGTTCGCGGCGAACGTCGGCGCCTTGGCCGGCGCGAGCCGCACACGGAAGCTGGCGTGGTTCACGATCACCTGGGCGGGATCGGAGTCCACTTTGACCATGCTCAGCGCGGGCTGATCGTCGAACCCCGGCCGGGGCGTTCTGGTGTCCACACTCATCTAACCGAGTGATCTGGGTTTAGGACACTGCCTTGACAGCTCGCAAATGTCCGAGACCCGTCAAGATCAACGGCGTCGGGAGACGGTGGCCGGGAAGGCGATGGCCGGGATCATTTGTTCGCTGGCGGGTCGTCAGTTTACTTTGAGGGACGCGTGATGCGAGTCGAGGGGAGCGACAGCATGACCAACCCAGTCCAGCACGGTTCGGACGGTCACATCGATCCGGCCGCCCAGGAGCAGGTCCCGCGGCAGCGCGACCCGGAGCCGGAGGGACAGGCTCCGCAGCCGGTGCGGCGGGACAACCAGCTCGTCTTCTCGGACCTGACCCACTACCCGGTGATGGCCCAGGCCCTCGACAACCAATGGCTCCCGACGGAACTGGCCGAGGGCCGGCAGGGAACGAACGCGCCGAGGAAGGCTCCCGGAGCCGTCGCCGCCGCCTCGGCCGAGCTGCGCCGCTCCCTCGTCAACAGCGGCACCCTGGTGGTCAACCGGGCCTTCTTCGTCAACAACGAGGCCCTGTACGCGAACTTCGTCCCGCAGGCGGAGCCGGCCGACCGCAACGCCTTCGCGCAGCTCCTGAACGACCGTGCGATCGTGCCGTACCTGCTCATGGAGCGGGACGGCACCGAGGACTTCGCCTTCGCCCACGACGTGGTCGCCGGGCGTGCCTGGCGGCGGCTGATCACGGAGGAGTCCGACCCGGGTCTCGTACGCCTGGACTGGGACGAGGAGGCGAACCGGGCGGTCACCGATCGCATAGGCCAGCGCTTCACCCGGCAGCTCCCCGGGCTGAAGTGGCTCAGCCCCCCGCAGCTCGCGAAGGACCTCGGGATTCCGCTGGACCTCGCCACCTCGATGGGCAGCGGCATCCTGCAGGACATCCTTCACTGGGCGGGCTCCCAGGACCACACGGCCAACATCACCCGGAACGCGGTCTACAAGGAGTTCCTCACCCGCCCGGGCACCGATCCGCACCACGGCCTCCTGCGGGAGGGCGCCGAGATCGTGCCGACGAAGCAGCTGATCGACCTCATGTACAACCTGGGGCTGCCCGACGCGAGCGGGCTCGTCGCGCTCACTCCCCCGGGCTCTCCCCCGCGCCGCACGCTCCAGGAGGACGTCTCGCCCCAGGCCCGGGCACAGGACCCGGAGGCGATCGGCCTGCTGATCCGGAACCTGGTCGCGGACTCGCTGCACCGGGCGGTCGACGGCCCCAACTCGTACGCCGGTCTGTCGCTCGCCGACATCATCGCCCTGCGGGAGACCGGCGAGTGGAACACGTACGTGGGGTCGTTGGAGACCTTCCTCCACGACAGCTTCCGGGGCGGACGCATCCCGGATCCCGACGAGTTCTCGGAGCGCGCGGCCACGGTCGCCCGGGACCACGCCCGCATGCTGAGGACGGCGCGCCGGGCCGGCCGCTCGGGCGAGGGCTTCGCCCGGGAGATCACCACGATGCTGGTGCTCGAGTCGGGCGGGGTGGCGCTGCAGATCGCGAGCGGCGAGGAGGTGTCCCTGATCTCGGGCACCTTGCAGATGCTGACCGCGGTCGGCGGGGCGATGACCGTCCGCCTGGAGTTCTGGGACAAGGCCGCCCGCGACCGGCGCTCCGGCCTCGGCCACTCGCTGACCTTGCCCACGCTCCGGCTGGGCAACCTCCAGAAGGACTGGAAGACCATCCTGGACGTGTACGGCGGTCCCGTCGTCGAGACCGGGCGGGTGGCCCCCGCCCGGGGCGGCCAGGCCGACCAGCAGGCACGGCACGGCTAGCACGTGTCCGGCGTACCCCGCCGGACCCGAAAGGGAGTGGGAACGACCATGAGCGGGGAGAACGGGGACCCTGTGCGGCGGTACGACCTGCTGCGCGGCGAGCGGCCGGAGCTGTTCCGCAACGAGCCCGGCGGGATCGAGATCCTGACGGACCCGGCCTCCGTCGAGGCCGCCGGCGGGGTCGTGTACGAGGATCCGTACGTGTTGCTCGTACGGGACGCGGTGCGCTTCCCCGACGGCCGTGCCGGTACGTACATCCGCTGGATGAGCCCGACCGCCGCGCCGGCGTGCGCGATCCTGCCGCTCCTCGGCGACCGGATGGTGCTGATCGAGCACTACCGGCACGCCACGCGGTCGTGGCACTGGGAGATTCCCCGCGGCTTCGGCACGACGGGTCACACGGGCGAGGCGAACGCGGCGAAGGAGCTGGCGGAGGAGATCGGGGCGCGGGTCCAGGAGCTGCTCCCGCTCGGTTCCCTGCATCCCGATTCGGGTCTGACCTGCGACCGGGTGCTGCTGTTCGCGGCCCGGATCGACTCGGTGGGCGGCCTTGAGGCCGCCGAGGGCATCCGCGGCGCGCTGACACTGCCGTTCGCGGAGGCCGAGGCCATGATCGCCGACGGGCGGATCACCGACGGGTTCACCATCGCCGCCATGACGCGCGCCCGCCTGGCAGGTCTGACGACCTGAGGCGGGCGCGGGCACGGACGGGGGGGGGCTGACGCCGACGAGACGTCACCCTCGTGGGGTGTCACGCCGGTGGCGTGGCACCCCGGTGCGGTCTTATGCCATACGGCGGCGGGCCGCCTCGTACAGGACGACGCCCGCGGCGACGCCGGCGTTCAGCGACTCGGCGCCGCCCGGCATCGGGATGCGGACGAGGAAGTCGCAGGTCTCGCCGACGAGGCGGGACAGGCCCTTGCCCTCGGAGCCGACGACGATGACGACCGGGCCGGACAGCGCCTCCAGCTCGTGGACCTCGTGGTCGCCGTCGGCCGCGAGACCGACGACCGTGAGGCCGGCCTTCTGGTACTGCTCGAGGCAGCGGGTCAGGTTGGTCGCGCGGGCGACCGGGGTGCGGGCGGCGGTACCGGCCGAGGTCTTCCACGCACCGGCCGTCATGCCGGCGGCGCGACGCTCGGGGACGACCACGCCGTGGCCGCCGAAGGCCGCGACGGAGCGGACGACGGCGCCGAGGTTCCGCGGGTCGGTGATGCCGTCGAGGGCGACGATCAGCGGGTCCTCGTGGTCGTCGTAGGCGGCCGCGGCGAGGTCCTCGGGGTGCGCGTACTCGTACGGCGGGACCTGGAGGACGAGACCCTGGTGGTTCAGGTTGTTCGTCATCCGGTCGAGCTCGGGGCGCGGCGCCTCCATGATGTGGATGTTGCCGCGGCCGGTGGCGAGGTTCAGGGCCTCGCGCACGCGCTCGTCGTTGTCGATGAACTGCTGCACGTACAGGGTCGTGGCGGGCACGCCGTCGCGCAGCGCCTCGAAGACCGGGTTGCGGCCGACGACCATCTCGGACGTCCCCTTGCCGCCGCGGCGCACGACGGGCTTGCGCTTGGCCGCGTTCCGGGCCATCGCGTTGGTGACGCGGAAAGCCTTGTGGCCCTTGCGGTTCTCGGCCTTGGGCGTCGGGCCCTTGCCTTCGAGGCCCTTGCGCCGCTGGCCACCGCTGCCGACCGTCGCACCCTTCTTGTTGGACGTGCGACGGTTCCTGCGCTGGCTGTTCCCGGCCATGACTACCTGTTTCCTCTATTGCCTGCGTGCATAAGTCTGTAACTGAAGTGTGCCGCCCGGAGCCCCGAGCGGCACGTCTTCTAACGGTTGCCCAGCGTCCAGCGGGGGCCGTCGGGGCTGTCCTCGATGACGAGACCGGAGTGGCTCAGCTGATCGCGGATCGCGTCCGCGGTCGCCCAGTCCTTCCGCTCGCGGGCCGACTCGCGCTGCTGGAGCACGAGCCGTACGAGGGTGTCGACGACGCCGTGGAGCTCCTCGCCGCCACCGGACTCCTCGGCCCACTGCGGGTCGAGCGGGTCCAGGCCGAGGACGCCGAGCATGGCGCGGACCTCGGCGAGGCGGGCGATGGCCTCGTCCTTGTCGTCCGCGGCGAGGGCGCTGTTGCCCTGGCGGACGGTGGTGTGGATGATCGCGAGCGCGTGCGGCACGCCCAGGTCGTCGTCCATGGCCTCGGCGAAGGCCGGCGGCACCTCGTCGGCGGGGGCGACGGTCGTCCCGGCCTTCTCGGTGGCGCGCTGGATGAAGCCCTCGATACGGGCGAACGCCGACTCGGCCTCGCGCAGGGACTCCTCGCTGTACTCGATCATCGACCGGTAGTGCGGGGTGCCCAGGTAGTAGCGGAGGACGATGGGGCGCCAGTTCTTGACCATCTCCGACACCAGCACGCTGTTGCCGAGCGACTTCGACATCTTCTCGCCGGCCATGGTGACCCAGGCGTTGTGCACCCAGTACTTCGCGAAGTCGTCGCCGAAGGCCTTGGCCTGGGCGATCTCGTTCTCGTGGTGCGGGAAGATCAGGTCGAGGCCGCCGCCGTGGATGTCGAAGGCGGAGCCCAGGTACTTGTGGGCCATGGCCGAGCACTCCAGGTGCCAGCCGGGGCGGCCGCGGCCCCACGGGGTCTCCCAGTCGGGCTCGCCCGGCTTGGTCGCCTTCCACATCGCGAAGTCGCGCGGGTCGCGCTTGCCGGTGATGCCGTCCTCGGCGGGCTGCCGCAGGTCGTCGATGTCCTGGTTGGACAGCTCCAGGTACCCCGGGAAGGAGCGCACGTCGAAGTAGACGCTGCCGTCGGCCTCGTACGCGTGACCGCGCTCGATGAGGCCGCGCATCATCTCGATCATCTCGGGTACGTGCCCGGTGGCGCGGGGCTCGTAGGTGGGCGGCAGGCAACCGAGCGCGTCGTAGCCGGAGTTGAACGCGCGCTCGTTCTCGTAGCCGATGGACCACCAGGGGCGGCCCTGGTCCGCGCCCTTGGCGATGATCTTGTCGTCGATGTCGGTGACGTTCCGGATGAACGTGACGTCGTAGCCGCGGTAGGCGAACCAGCGGCGCATGATGTCGAAGTTCAGCCCCGACCGGATGTGGCCGATGTGCGGGGCGGCCTGCACGGTGGCGCCACAGAGGTAGATCGAGACGCAGCCCGGTGTGAGCGGGGTGAAGTCACGGATCTGCCGGGCGCTGGTGTCGTACAGGCGAATAGTCACCACTCCAGGGTAGTGGGCGTGTGGTAGTGCCCCGCGACCTGTCGACGATTCGCGGGGCACGTTTTTTCCCGGGTTCCCCCGCGGGCTCAGTGGTCCTGGCGCGTCACGGGGTAGACGAGGGCCGTCGCGAGGGCGGCCAGGCCCTCGGCCCGGCCCGTCAGTCCGAGCCCGTCGGTGGTCGTGCCGGAGACGGAGACGGGTGCGCCGGCCGCCTCGCTCAACGCCTTCTGGGCCTCGTCGCGGCGCTTGCCGACCTTGGGACGGACGCCGACGACCTGGACGGCGATGTTGCCGATCTCGTACCCCTCGGCGCGGACGATCCGGGCCGCCTCGGCGAGGAGGGTGACGCCGGAGGCGCCGGACCACTCGGGGCGCGAGGTGCCGAAGTGGGCGCCGAGGTCGCCGATGCCGGCGGCGGAGAAGAGCGCGTCACAGGCGGCGTGGGCGGCGACGTCGCCGTCGGAGTGCCCGGCGAGCCCGTACTCCTCACCCTCCCAGAGCAGGCCCGCGCACCAGAGTTCGCGGCCCTTCTCGAAGGCGTGGACGTCGGTGCCGATGCCGGTACGGGGAAGGACGGGTCGGTCAGAAGCCATCGTTGGCCCTCCTGCGGGCGAGTACGGCCTCGGCGAGGACGAGGTCGAGGGGGCGGGTCACCTTGAAGGCCTCTTCGTGGCCGGGCACGACGACGACGGGCGCGCCGAGCCGCTCGACCATGCCGGCGTCGTCGGTGGCGCCCTCACCGGTGAGGGCGATGGTGGCGTGGGCGTTGACCAGCGTGTCGTAGTCGAAGCCCTGCGGGGTCTGGACGGCGCGGAGGCGGGCGCGGATCGGCGTGGCGACGACCTGCTCGGGGTCGCCGGGCTTCTCGGCCGGCTCGACCTCCTTGACGGTGTCCGCGACGGGCAGCGCGGGGACGACGGCGACGGCCCCGTCCCGTACGGCCTCGATGACGGCGTCCACGGTGTCGACGGGGACCAGGGGGCGGGCCGCGTCGTGGACGAGGACGGTGGTGACGCCCTCGGGCAGCGCCTGGAGTCCGAGGTGGACGGACTCCTGGCGGGTGTCGCCGCCGGGGACGACGAGGTAGTCGGTCCGCTCGGGGAGGGCGTGGGCGTCGAGGAGGTGCTTGACCTCGGCGGCGCCGTCGGAGGGGGCGACCACGACGACGAGCGAGACCGCGCGGGAGGCGGCCATCGCGCGGACGGCGTGGATGAGCATGGGGGTGCCGTTCAGCGCGCGGAGCGCCTTGGGGGCGCCCGGGCCGAGGCGTACGCCCCGTCCGGCCGCCGGGATCACCACGGCGGTACGAGAAGGACGCGCTTCGTCTGACATCGGTTGCACTCCGGCAGGTTTGTTTCCGCGGCCGACATGGGTATGGCCTCACCGTGCCGGACGCTCCGCCTTGACCGGGCCCTTTCCGTGACGACGGTCGAGGCGTTAGCGCGTGAGCACAGGGGTTCGGACGTAACAGGGGGTGCGGGTTTCTTCAGCGGTACGCAGGGGGCGGCGGCTTTTCAGGGAGCCGGCCGGTCGTGTGCGTACGGTCGTGCGTACGCTCCGCATGCGTACGCGAACATGCCGCAGCGCCCGACGACAGCGCTGTGTGGTTCACAGCGCGCCAGCGGGCACCGCGGCATCGCTTCACTTGGAAGCACGCTCGGAACGAATCGCCCGGAAAGATCCGGTCGCCCGGAAGGACCCGGAGCGATTCAGAGCGCGCTCACTCAGGACGCGAGGACCTCGTCGAGGAGAGCCTCGGCCTTGTCCTCGTTCGTGTTCTCCGCGAGAGCCAGCTCGCTCACCAGGATCTGCCGAGCCTTGGCAAGCATCCGCTTCTCACCGGCGGACAGCCCGCGCTCGCGCTCCCGGCGCCACAGGTCGCGCACTACTTCGGCGACCTTGATGACATCGCCGGAGGCGAGCTTCTCGAGATTTGCCTTGTAGCGACGGGACCAGTTCGTCGGCTCTTCGGCGTACGGCGCGCGCAGCACCTCGAAGACCCGGTCCAGCCCGTCCTGACCGACTACGTCGCGAACTCCGACGAACTCCGCATTGTCCGCCGGTACACGAACCGTCAGGTCGCCCTGCGCGACCTTGAGCACCAAGTAGGTCTTGTCCACGCCTTTGATCTGGCGAGTTTCGATGGCCTCGATCAGCGCGGCCCCGTGATGGGGATAGACCACGGTGTCGCCAACCTTGAACGTCATGTGACAGGTACCCCTTCCGTGGCTATCCAGGGTAACACGGATACTGCTTCTTCTGAATGGCGTTTTCGCAGGTCAGAGCATATCTCGGGGCTTGACAACAGCATCACGAACGTGCTGCGGAGGGCTTCCGGAAGGCGGTATTCGCAGGTCGGAGCGGCTGTGCGGACGCAGAGAAACGCGCACGTTACACGTACCTGGAGCCGCTCCAGGGAGGGGCGATGTCCCGGTTTGTCGGGTTCGGAGTGCCCTTCTTCGCGTACTCCGTTCGAGGATCGCCCACCCGTACGGATGCATGCCGGGGTGATTCCGGAATTGATCAGGTCGACGACGGTCCGTGATTTTCCGGAGCGGGCCGCGGGGAATGCGGGGCGACCGCCGAATTGATCAAGGCGGTTATGTGAACAACAGGTCAATGGGTCGCGATCCGGCCACGGAGAGTCGCTCACGGCGGCGGGCGGACACCGCTCGGTGCGGTCCCGGAGCGGCCCTCGGAGCGCTCTCGGAGCACTCCTCGGAGCCGTTCCGGGAACCACTCCCGGATCCGCCCCCGGGGTCACCGCTGTGACGTCCCCGCGACTGCCGGTGCCGCTTAGGGGCGGGTCGGGTGCGGGACGGAGAGTGCGGCTCGGTAACCTAAGCGCGCTGACACACCTTTAGCTGTTCCTTAGTCCCCAAACCTGTCCGTTCGTCCTAGGAGATGCCGCCGCCGTGAGCCGCAGCCTTCGACGCGGCGCCCTCGCCGCCACTGCCATCGTGTTCTCGATCGCCGCGCTGTCCGCCTGTGGTGCGGGCAACGACGCGCAGACGCTCGGCGTCAAGCCTGACAACGCGGCCGTCACCGTGGACGACGTCAAGATCCAGAACGCGCTCGTCATCACCCAGCCCCACCAGGGCGTGAAGGGCCCGGCCGTCGTCTCGGCGACCGTCTTCAACAACGGCCGCACGCCGCAGACCCTCGACGCGATCACCCTGCCGGGTACGAGCGCGACGGTGAAGCTGACGGCCGCCGCCGGCGCCACCGGCCCGATCACCGTGCCGCCGCTCGGCTCCGTCGTGATCGGCGGCGAGGGCAACGCCACCGCCGTCATCGAGAACGGCGCCGAGGCGACCCGGAACGGCGACGCGCAGGAGGTCGTCTTCAAGCTGAGCAAGACGGGCAACGTCGGCCTGGACGCCTTCGTCGTCCCGGCGACGAGCTACTTCAAGGAGTACGGCCCGTCGATCGTCCCGGCTCCCCCGGGCTCCTCCCCGACCGCCTCGGCCCCCGCAGAGGGCGAGCACGGCGGCGAGCACGGCGCCGAGCCCTCGGGCGAGGCCACGACCGCCGGTCACTGACCGAGCGGCAGGACATACGTGAAGGGGCGCCCCCGGTCGGGGGCGCCCCTTCACGCGTACGGCCACGCGTACGGCAGCTCGTAGAGCCGGCTCTTGGAGCGGGCCCTTGGAGCGGGCCCTTGGAGCGGGCCCTTGGAGCGGGCCCTTGGAGCCGGCTCGTCTACGGCTCGAGCCCCGTCCCACGTGCTCCCCTCGCACTGGTCGGCCCTGGGGGCCTCACAGGCTTCGGGGCGCTGTGCCGGACTCCGTCCGGCCTCCTTGGCCGGGGTGTGTCTACGGCTCGAACTTGTAGCCCAGGCCACGGACCGTCACCAGGTAGCGCGGGGCTCCCGGGTCCGGTTCGATCTTGGCGCGGAGGCGCTTCACGTGGACGTCGAGGGTCTTGGTGTCGCCGACGTAGTCCGCGCCCCACACCCGGTCGATGAGCTGCATACGGGTCAGCACGCGGCCCGCGTTGCGCAGCAGCATCTCCAGGAGGTCGAACTCCTTCAGCGGCAGGTCGACCTTGCCGCCCGAGACCGTCACCACGTGGCGGTCGACGTCCATGCGGACCGGGCCGGCCTCCAGGGCCGCCGGGGTGACCTCCTCCGGCTCGCCGCGGCGGCGGAGCACCGCGCGGATGCGGGCGACCAGCTCCCGCGAGGAGAAGGGCTTCGTCACGTAGTCGTCGGCTCCTATTTCCAGGCCGACGACCTTGTCGATCTCGCTGTCCTTGGCGGTCACCATGATCACCGGGACGTTCGAGCGGCCGCGCAGCTGGCGGCACACCTCGGTACCGGGCAGCCCCGGAAGCATCAGGTCGAGGAGGACGAGGTCGGCTCCGTTGCGCTCGAACTCGTCGAGGCCGTCGGGCCCGGTCGCCGCCACGGCGACCTCGAAGCCCTCCTTGCGGAGCATGTACGACAGGGCGTCGCTGAAGGATTCCTCATCCTCGACGACGAGCACTCGGGTCACGGAAGGACCTCCGGGGAGGGAAGCGGTTCGGTCATGAGATCTGGGGTGGGAGATGAGACGGGCCGGCGGTCCCGTGCGGAGCCCGCCTCGGGCAGCCGCAGGGTGAAGGTGGAGCCCTGGCCCTCGGTGCTCCATACGGTGACCTCGCCGCCGTGCGAGGCGGCCACGTGCTTGACGATGGCGAGGCCGAGCCCCGTACCGCCGGTGGCACGGGAGCGGGCCGGGTCGACGCGGTAGAAGCGCTCGAAGACGCGCTCCTTGTCCTTGTCGGGGATGCCGATGCCCTGGTCGGTGACGGCTATCTCGATCAGGTCGCCGCCGGGCGCGGCGATCTTGCGTGCCGCGATGCCGACGCGGGTGTGGGCCGGTGAGTAGTTGACCGCGTTCTCGACGAGGTTGCCGAGGGCGGCGGCGAGCTGGCCGCGGCTCCCCCAGACTCGCAGATCGGCGGCGCCGCCGGAGATCATGGTGATCTGCTTGGTGGAGGCGGTGTGCCGGGAGCGGTCGATCGCCTCGGCGACGAGCTCGTCCACGGACACCGGCTCGGAGTCCTCCAGCGGGTCGTCGTTCTGCACGCGGGAGAGGTCGATGAGCTCCTGTACGAGGTTGGTGAGGCGGGTCGCCTCGATCTGCATGCGGCCGGCGAAGCGGGTGACCGCCTCGGGGTCGTCCGAGGCGTCCATGACCGCCTCGGAGAGCAGCGAGAGCGCGCCCGTGGGCGTCTTGAGCTCATGGCTCACGTTGGCGACGAAGTCGCGCCGTACCGCTTCGATGCGGCGGGCCTCGGTGAGGTCCTCGACCAGGAGCAGGACCAGCCGCGAGCCCAGCGGGGCGACGCGGGCGGAGACGGCGAGGGCTTCGCCGCGTCCGGTGCCGCGCCGGGCCAGGTCGAGCTCGACCTGTCGTATCTCCCCGTCGCGGCGGGTGTCGCGGGCCATGTTGAGCATGGGTTCCACGGCCAGCTTGCCGCCCCGGACCAGGCCGAGGGCGTACGCCGCCGAGCTGGCCTTCACCACGGAGTCGCTGTCGTCGAGGACGACCGCGGACGAGCGCAGTACGGACAGCACGGTGTCGACGCCGGGCGGGAGCACGGCGTCGGTGTGCAGGGAGGTCCGGGTGGGTCGCGCCTGGTCGCGCTCGCTCCAGCGGAACGCCAGCATGGCGATCACGCCGGTGCACACGCCGGCGATCGCTGCCAATGCGGCGACCGCCGCGTTCACGTCCATGCCCTCAAGGTTATGCGGGTCGACGGACACTCTCCCAGCCGTCCGAGTGGCTCCTCGAACAGTCGTCGCCCAGAGTTCACCGAGGAGACGGGGGTGGTTCATTTGTCGCGGCGGCCGGGGTGGCGTGTGTCGCCCAGAGTTCACCTAGAGGAAAGTGTCGATTCACATGAGGGGGTGGAACCGGACTCGTAGAGAGCCGAACGTGGGAGCGTGGGGGTCCGAAGCCCCACCCGGACCCCGGAGCTTTGCGTAGAGAGGGACATCCATGCGGGACGCGTACCACGAGGAACTGGACTCGATCGGCGAGAGCCTGGTCGAGATGGCCCGACTCGTCGGATCGGCGATCGGGCGCGCCACGACGGCGATGCTCGACGCGGACCTGAAGCTCGCGGAGAGCGTGATCGCGGCGGACCAGAAGGTCGACGACCTCCAGCACGACCTGGAGGCCAGGGCGATAGCGCTGCTCGCCCGGCAGCAGCCGGTGGCGACGGACCTGCGGATCGTGGTGACCTCGCTGCGGATGAGCGCGGACCTGGAGCGCTCGGGCGACCTGGCGCAGCACGTGGCGAAGCTGGCGCGGCTGCGGTTCCCGGACACGGCGGTGCCGGGGGACCTGCACGCGACCATCCTGGAGATGGGGCAGCTGGCGCAGCGCCTGATGGCGAAGGCGGCGGAGGTCATCATCACGAAGGACGTCGACCTGGCGCTCCAGCTGGAGCAGGACGACGACGAGATGGACCTGCTGCACCGGACGCTCTTCCAGCACCTGATGGACGACCGCTGGAGGCACGGCATCGAGACGGCCGTGGACGTGACGCTGCTCGGCCGGTACTACGAGCGGTTCGCGGACCACGCGGTGTCGGTGGCGAAGCGCGTCGTGTACCTGGTGACGGGTGAGCACGCGGACGAGCTCCAGGCGGCGGACGCGCCGGTCGAGGGCGCGTAGGGGCCTGTCCGGCGGCGCGGGCGCCTGTGCGCCGTTGATGCGCCGGTCCGAGTGGGCATGCAATGGGGGGAGGCGACGCGCGCCTCGAAAGGGAGGGACCCCCATGGCCGAATCCCCTGTGACGACCGATCCCCAGCGAGAGGCTCCGCGCGGGACGGAGTTCCTGCCCGTCCTCGGCGCCTGCGGCTGCGGCTCGGGCTGCGGCTGCGGCTGCCAGTCGGGCTCGCCGTGCCAGTGCGGGGGCTGCTCGGGCTGACCGGTGGGGAGGGGGTGGGGCCGCGGCCCCACCCCCTCCCCTGTGCCGTACGTCAGATATCGAGCACGCCGACGGTCTGATCGCCGCTGGTCTCGCCGGTCGTGCGGAAGCCGAGCCGGCGGTAGAACTCGCCGGGGCCGCCCTCGCCGGGCTCCCAGGTCACGTACAGCTGTCCCGTACCGCGCCGCCGCAGCTCGTCGCGCACCGCCTCGACGGCGAAGCGCCCGTACCCCTTGCCCTGTCGGTCGGCGGTGATGTTGAGCCGCCAGAGGCCGCTGCGGCGGTCGGTGGGGTCCTTCTCCTCGTTCCACGGGATGTCGAGGAAGGCCATGAGGAAGCCGACGAGCTCGTCCCCGTCGAAGATCAGCCGGGGCCAGGCGGTCTCCCCGAAGGCGTACGCCTCGGCGAGGGAGCGCACGACGGGGGAGACGTTGCGCTCCTGATGGGGGTGGACGCGCAGCGCGAGGGCGGCGTCCACGTTCTCGGGGGTGACCCGCTCCAGGCGGAGTGACGTGCTGGTCTGTGGCGTGCTCATGACCTGGAACGCTAACGAACCGGCGCGGACCCCGCCCGCGATTATCGGAGCGGTGCCCCGAACCCGCCGAAGAGGCGGGCCGGGGCCGTCAGGAGGGCCGCCGTCCTAGCCGCCGAGGAAGACCACCGACCGGAGCGTGAGCCGGTCCGTGGCGGGGCGGCCGTGGGGGCGGAGGGTCCAGGAGTCGCCGGTGCAGTCGGCCTCGGTGAAGACGATCGCGTACTCGTCCGTGTCGTTGTGCGGCGCGAAGGCCGGCGACGAGGCGGCCGGGTCGGAGGCCTCGGGGATCGTGACGCACTCGCCGCTCGGCGGGTCGTCCAGCGTGGCGGTCTGCGGCTCGCCGCTCAGCCCGACGAAGCGGTAGTGGAACTCGCCGGTGGCGGCGTGGGCGGGCGTGGCCAGGGCGGCGGTGAGGGCAAGGGCGCCGCAAGCGGCGGCGACGGAGTGCCGGAGACGCACGAGGACTCTCGTTTCCTGAGACGGGAAGGCTGTCACCGGCACACCTACCGCGCCACCCACCCCACATACCCGCCCCCGAAGCCGTAAGGTTTCGCCCTCACCCGTCCGGCCCAGAACGCGAAGAAGCCCCCGCCCGGCGGGGAAACCGCGGGTCGGGGGCTCTTTCGTGGGTCAGGGTTACTTCTTGCCCTGGTTCTTCACGGCCTCGATCGCCGCCGCCGCCGCGTCCGGGTCGAGGTACGTGCCGCCCGGGTTGAGGGGCTTGAAGTTCTCGTCGAGCTCGTACGACAGGGGGATGCCCGTCGGGATGTTCAGGCCCGCGATGTCCGCGTCCGAGATGCCGTCCAGGTGCTTGACCAGGGCGCGGAGGCTGTTGCCGTGGGCCGCGACCAGGACCGTGCGGCCGGCCAGGAGGTCCGGGACGATGTTGTCGTACCAGTACGGGAGCATCCGCTCGACGACGTCCTTGAGGCACTCGGTCTGCGGGCGCAGCTCCGGCGGGATCGTCGAGTAGCGGGCGTCGTGCGCCTGCGAGTACTCGTTGTCGTCGGCGAGCGCCGGCGGCGGGGTGTCGTAGGAGCGGCGCCACAGCATGAACTGCTCCTCGCCGAACTCGGCGAGCGTCTGGGCCTTGTCCTTGCCCTGGAGCGCGCCGTAGTGGCGCTCGTTGAGGCGCCACGAGCGGTTGACCGGGATCCAGTGGCGGTCAGCCGACTCGAGGGCGAGCTGCGCCGTGCGGATGGCGCGCTTCTGGAGGGAAGTGTGCAGCACGTCGGGGAGCAGGCCGGCGTCCTTGAGCAGCTCGCCGCCGCGCGTCGCCTCCTTCTCGCCCTTCGCGGTGAGGTTCACGTCCACCCAACCGGTGAACAGGTTCTTCTCGTTCCACTCGCTCTCGCCGTGGCGGAGGAGGATCAGCTTGTACGGTGCGTCGGCCATGCGTACGAGCCTAATAGACCGCCGACGATTGACGCGCGTCGTCAATTCGCTGGCGTCCGACACCTGAGATACGTAAGTTACGGAGGCCGAGGTAGGGGCTTACAACAGCAAGGGGCCGGCCACACATGTCCATCGACTCGCTCAGACGATCAGCCCGCGCGACGGTCTCCGGCTTCCCGCAGGGCTTCTGGTGGCTCTGGCTGTCGACCTTGGTCAACAGGACCGGGGCCTTCGTCCTGACCTTCCTCTCCCTCTATCTGACGCAGGAGCTCGGGCACTCCGCCTGGTTCGCCGGACTCGTCGTCGCCCTCCACGGCCTCGGCGGCGTCGCCGGCTCGCCGCTCGGCGGTCTGCTCACCGACCGCTGGGGCCGCCGCCCCACCATGGTCACGATGCACCTGGCCGCCGCCGCCTGCTCCGCCGCCCTCGCCGTCGTCACCAGCGCCTGGGCCATCGCCACCGCCGTCCTCCTCATGGGCGTCGCCATGCAGGCCGTCCGGCCGTCGATCAACGCCACGATCGCCGACATGGTCCCCGCCCACGACGTGCGCCGGGCGTACGCCCTCAACTACTGGGCCCTCAACCTCGGCTTCGCCATCGCCTCCATCGCCGGCGGCGCCGCGGCCTTCCTCGGCTACCGCACGCTCTTCGTCGTCGACGCCGTCGCCACCGTCCTGTGCGCCGTGATCGTCTTCCTGCGGCTCCCCGAGACCCGCCCCCAGGCCGCCGTCGACAAGCGGGGCGAGCCCGTCGCCGAGGAGAAGGTCAGCATGCTGACCGTGCTCCGCGACGCCCCCTTCCGCACGCTCGTCCTCCTCAACCTCCTCGTCTGCCTCGTCTTCACCGCGCCCTGGATCGGCCTCCCCCTGACCATGGCGGGCGAGGGTCTGCCCCCGTCCTCCTACGGCATGGTCATCGCCGTCAACGGCATCGTGATCGTCGGCTTCCAGCTCCTCGTCAACAAGCTGACCGACAAGCGCTCCCCCGTCCTCCTCCTGACCCTCTCCGCGCTCCTCTTCGCCTTCGGCACCGGAGCCACCGCCCTCGCCGGCTCCTCCGTGGCCTTCGCCGCGACCGTGATCGTCTGGACCGTCGGCGAGATGATCCACGTCCCGACGAACGCCGCCGCCACCGCCCGGCTCGCCCCCGAGCACGCCCGCGGCCGCTACCAGGGCGTCATGGGCATGTCCTGGGCCGTCGCCGGGTTCGTCGCCCCCGTCGCGGCCGGCGCGATCGTCGGCGGGCCCGGCCCGGACGTCCTGTGGACGGCGACCGCCGCCATCGGCGTACTCGCCGCCGTCGGCTACTACACCCGGCTGCGGAAGGCTCTCGCGGACGAGGACACCCTGGACACTCCGAATACCCCGGATACCCCGGACACCCCCGAAACCCCCGCCACCCGGGACGCCCGGGACACCCCGGACACCCGGGCCGGTGCCGCGGAGCAGGCCTCCGTCAGCGCCTGAGCCCCGCTCACTCCGTCCCGTACGCCGCCCACCGCACGAGGCCGAACCCCTCCCCTTCCCTGCGCACTTCGACGGCTCCGGCCCCGCCGAAGTGCGCGGGGACGACCAGCTCCCGCTCGTCGGCCGCCCGTTCGAGGATCCGGCGCCGGCTCACCGCCGCCCGGCCCGCGTCGAGGCAGAAGCAGCTGCCGCAGGACGGTTCGAGAAGCTGTACGGGGCTGTGCACCAGGTCGCCGACGAAGACCGCCCTGTCTCCCCCGGACGCCAGCCGCAGCACCGCCGAGCCGGGCGTGTGGCCGGGCGCCGACTCCAGGGTCAGGTTCCCGTCGACGCGGTGCTCGCCGTCCCACAGCCTGACCTGCCCGGCCCGGTGGACGGGCGCCACACTGTCCTCATAGACGAGCCGGTCCTCCTCCTGGAGGCCGTTGCCGTAGCCGTTCGCCGGGCCGTAGTAGAAGTCGTCGGCGGCCGGCACGAGGTACTCCGCGTTCGGGAAGGCGGGCACCCACTCCCCGTCCCCCTCCACGGCGCGGGTGTTCCAGCCGACGTGGTCGGCGTGCAGGTGGGTGTTGACGACGACGTCGACGTCCTCGGGGCGGACGCCGGCCCGCTCCAGGCTGCCCAGGAAGTCGTCCCGCCGCCGGTGGAACTGCGGCGAGTGCGGCCGCTCGCGCCCGTCGCCCACCCCGGTGTCGACCAGGACCGTCCGGCCGCCGCTGCGCAGCACCCAGCTCTGCAGCGCCATGACCGCGCTGTCGCTCTCCGGCGCCCAGTGGTCCGGCGCCAGCCACTCCTCGTTGTCCTTCCACACCTCGGCCCCGACCTCCGGGACGATGCCGGCGGCCGGGCCGAACGGGCCCTGCCACTCGACGACCCGGATGATCTCGACGTCCCCCAGCACGAGGCTCTGCGCGTTCTCCGTGTTCATGTCGTCGAGCCTAGGAAGCGCGCGTGAGCCTCTCAATGCTCTGCTCGCTCCTCCGGATACGCATACGTCTCACCGCAGTCGAGGGCCGTGGCCGTACGCTGCCGTCATGGACGTGGTGAGCGACGCGATCTCGGCCGTACGCGTCGGGCGGCCCTCCTCCGACCGCGTGCGGGTCGGAGGCGACTGGTGCGCCCGGCTGGATCCCTACGACGGGGCGGGGTTCCACGTCGTCCTGAAGGGCAGCTGCTGGCTGCTGCCCGACGGCGGCGACCCGGTCGCGCTCGGCGCGGGTGACGCCGTGCTGCTCCCGCACGGTACGGGGCACGTCATCGCCGACTCGCCCGCCGACGCGGCGACCGTGGCGCGCGCCGTGCCGTTCGCCCGGTGGGCCGACAGGACCCTGCCGCAGCCGCCCCTGCCCGCCTTCGACGCGCGCGTGCGCGAGGTGGAGATGCTCTGCGGCAAGTACCGGCTCGACCACAGCCGCGCGCACCCGCTCCTCGCGGAGCTCCCCCCGCTCGTCCATCTGCCGAACCGCGGCGGCCTTCACCCCGAACTCCGCGCCGCCGTCGACCTGCTGGGCGGCGAGGTGAGCGGCGGGCCGGGCGGCCGGCTGCCCGGCTCCGCCGTCGCGCTGCCCAGCCTGCTCGACCTGCTGCTCGTCTACATGATCCGGTCCTGGCTGGCCGAGAGCACGGGCGGCACCTGGCCGGGCGCCCTCGGCGACCCGGTGACCGCCGCCGCCCTGCGGGCGCTGCACTCCGACCCGGCCGCCCCGTGGACCAACGAGCTGCTGGCCGCCGAAGCGGGCGTCTCCCGGCCCACCCTGGCCCGCCGCTTCACCGCGCTGACCGGCCGGCCCCCGATGGCGTACCTGACCTGGTGGCGGCTGACCCGCGCCGCCGCGCTGCTCCGGGACACCCCGGATCCGCTGGCGGCGGTCGCCCGCCGGGTCGGCTACAGCTCGCCGTACGCCCTCTCGCACGCCTTCCGCCGGGAGTTCGGCACGACGCCGGGCCGATACCGGAGCGACCGCGGCGACCGGGCCGGCCAAAGCACTGCTACCTCACACTGAGCGCCCGCTGTGCCTCGTACAGGTTCCGTGGGCGCACCGACTCCGGGCTCCCGTACGCCTCCACGCGCGCGTGGAGCTCGCCCGCGAAGTCCGGGACGTCGATCTGGTCGAACTCGCGCACCTCGCTGATGCCGACCGTGGCGCTGTACGGGGCGACGGTGTCGAGCTTCACGAGGCCCGCCCGGCCGTTCGTCACCGTCACGTTCCAGTGGGCGAACCGGGCCCCGTAGAGCGGTCCGGCGGAGGCGTCGCCGCCGTGCCGGCCGTCGTTCTCGACGGTGATCCCGGTCCGTACGTTCGCGAAGGGCATGCCCCGGTGGGTGTCGAAGGTGCCCGTCTCCATGACCCCGCGCGACCAGACGTTGTGGCTGGACAGGCCCTCGACGTTGATGCCGTGGAGCTGTGTGCCCGCGGGGGCGGGGACGGTACGGGCGGCGATGCGGAAGTCCTCGACGAGGTTGTCGTGCGCGCCCTCCCG
The DNA here is from genome assembly GCF_006539185.1 of Streptomyces gardneri. Taxonomy (GTDB): domain Bacteria; phylum Actinomycetota; class Actinomycetes; order Streptomycetales; family Streptomycetaceae; genus Streptomyces; species Streptomyces gardneri. Next base: position 67,994 of record NZ_BJMN01000025.1, on the reverse strand, counting down.
GCAGAAGTACGGGTGGTGGGAGCCGCGCCCCTCGACCCGTGTGCGACGCAGGGTGCAGGCGGAGGCGGCCACGAGCCCGAAGCCGTTGTCGACGTGCCGGACGACCACGTCCTCCGCCCAGCAGTCGTACGCGCACTGGAAGGTGACGCCGTTGAAGCCCTTGTCGAGGAGGTGGGGGGACTGCGCGAGCAGCGGTGCCTCCAGGGTCAGGCCGACCACCCCCGAGTCGGTGAGCGGCTCGGCCCCGGAGACGAGTCGGGGGTCCCACTCGGGGCGGAGGTCGAGCGGGAGGGGGCGTTCGAGGGTGACGCGGCGGCCCGTGAGACCGGTGATCCGTACGGGCCACTCGTAGGGGACGTACGAGGTGAGCTTCGTCTTGTCGTCCCAGGTGTACGCCTCCGGGCCGGGCCCGCCGCCCGCCATGTGCTCCAGGAGCGTGTGGCCGGGGTCGTCGGCGAGCCGGAGCAGGACCAGCTGCCCCCGGGCCAGGCCGGACGGGTCCTCGACGGTCACCGAGCGGTCGCCGCGGCGGGCCGGGCGGAGGGCGGTGAGCGTGGTCCACTCGTCGCGGCGGTTGCCTGTCCAGCCCTCGAAGGGCCAGGCCCGGTCCCGTATCGCGGCGACGAGGGAGGTGTGCCGGGCGTGCGGGGAGAGCCAGACGAGGCCGCCGGCCCAGGACCAGGAGGACTTGTCGCCGCCGTAGCGGGAGCCGTACGGGCCGATCAGCTCGGTGAGGTGCCGGGTCGCGAGCAGGGTCGTACGGCCGGAGCCCGCGCCGCGCAGGACCACCCCGCTGTGGCTGATCCGGAGGTAGTCGTCGATCCGGTACGTGCCCGGCGGCAGCAGGACCGTGCCGCCGCCCCGCTCGCCGGCCTCGGCCAGGGCGCGGTTGATCGCGGGGGCGGAGTCGCCCGAGCCGTCGGGGGTCGCCCCGTGGGTGACGGCGTTCGCCACGACCCGCGGGCGGGGTGCGCGGCGGGCGCCCGCGTGGGCGCCGGCCCGGCCCACGTAAGGGATCTGCGGGTGGGTGTAGGGGGCGGACTCGAACTCCCGCCAGAGGTCGGCGGGGCGGGCGGACGGGGTGAATCCCGTAGTGGCGAGGCCCGCGGTCGTGGCTCCCGCCACCGCCACCGCGCCGCCGACGAACTGCCTTCTGCTGAGTGCCATGAAACCTGAGCCCTTCACATATATGAACGGTGTTCAGATCTGCGTCGGGCGTGAGCATGGCAGGAGAAGGCCCCCGCGGGAAGAGGTCAGTTGTCGACGGTTTTCCGGGTCAGGTTCTTGAACGCGTCGAGGTTCCGCGTCGACTCGCCGCGCGAGACCCGCCACTCGTACTCCCGCCGGATCGCCGACGCGAAGCCCAGCTCCAGGAGCGTGTTGAAGTCGCCGTCCGCCGCCTCCAGGACCGAGCCGAGCAGACGGTCCAGTTCCTCGGGCGTCACGGCGGCGAGCGGGAGCTTCCCGGCGAGGTAGATGTCGCCGAGGCCGTCGACCGCGTAACTCACCCCGTACAGCTTGAGGTTGCGCTCAAGGAGCCAGCGGTGGACGCCCGGCTCGTTCTCGTCGGGGTGCCGGATGACGAAGGCGTTGAGGGAGAGGGAGTGGCGGCCCGCCCGGAGCGACAGGGTGGTGAACAGCTTGCGCGTGCCCGGGAGCTTCACCACGTACGAGCCGGGCTCCGGGGACTCCCACTCCAGCTCCGCGTCGTTGAAGGTGTCCTCGATGATCCGCCGAACGTCCTCAGCCATGGTGCGAGCGTACGCGACGGCGGTTCTCGCGGACCCGGTGGTCGTGCATGGCGGCCGTGTACACGTCGGCCGTGCCCGAGGCCGCCGTGTCCCAGCCGAACGACCCGGCGTGCAGGGCCGCGGCCGCGCCCATCCGGTCCGACAGGGCCGGGTCGGCGACGAAGCGGCCGAGCGCGCGGGCGTAGTCCGCCGGGTCGTGCCCCTGGACGAGGAAGCCGGTCACGTCGTCCCGTACGGCGACGGGCAGACCGCCCACCGCCGCCGCGACGACCGGGGTGCCGGCCGCCTGCGCCTCGATGGCGACCAGGCCGAAGGACTCGCTGTACGAGGGCATGACGAGGACGCTGGCCGCGCGGAACCAGTCCGCGAGCCGGTCCTGCCCCACCGGCGGGTGGAAGCGCACGATGTCCGCGATCCCGAGCCGCGCGGCGAGCTTCTGGAGACCTTCCGGCTTCGCCAGGCCGCTGCCGCTCGGGCCGCCGACGACGGGGACGACCATGCGCGAGCGCAGCGACGGGTCCTGCTCCAGGAGCCGGGCGGCGGCGTGCAGGAGGATGTCCGGGGCCTTGAGGGGCTGGATGCGGCCGGCGAAGACCGGGATGAAGGCGTCCCGGGGGAGCCCGAGGCGGGCGCGGGCGGCGGCGCGGCCGTCGGCGGGGCGGAAGTGGTCGAGGTTCACGCCCGGGTGGACGACCGCGATCTTGCCGGGGTCCGCCTCGTAGAAACGGGCGAGCTCGTCGGCCTCCTCGGCCGTGTTGGCGATCAGCCGGTCGGCGGCGGAGACGATCTGGGTCTCGCCGATGACGCGGGCGGCGGGCTCGGGGGTGTCGCCCTCGGCCAGCGCCGCGTTCTTGACCTTCGCCATGGTGTGCATCGCGTGGACGAGCGGGACGCCCCAGCGCTCGGCGGCCAGCCAGCCGACGTGGCCGGAGAGCCAGTAGTGGGAGTGGACGAGGTCGTAGTGGCCGGGCCGGTGGCCCGCCCACGCCTGCATCACGCCGTGCGTGAAGGCGCAGAGCTGGGCCGGCAGCTCCTCCTTGGCCAGGCCCTCGTAGGGGCCCGCGTCGACGTGCCGGACGAGGACGCCGGGGGTGAGCTCGACGACCGGCGGGAGGCCGCCGGTGGTGGCCCGGGTGAAGATCTCCACCTCGATGTCGATGGCGGCGAGACGTTTCGCCAGCTCGACGATGTAGACGTTCATACCGCCCGCGTCACCCGTGCCCGGCTGATGCAGCGGGGAGGTGTGGACGCTGAGCATGGCCACCCGGCGCGGGGTGCGATTCCGGCCGGGGAGCCGGAGCCGGGTCGGCGCCTGGTGCCTGTGCCGGGTACCGGCGAACCGGGACACGTACTGGCTCACGTCGGCGGTCCTTCCGCTCGGGGATCCCGAGGGCGGCCTCGGGGCTGAGCTGTGTCGGGCTTGCTGAGCTGTGCGGGCGTACTGAGCCGTCTCGGGCGGGCCGAGTCGGGCGTGCGGAGTCGTGTCGGGCATGACTCCTGGAGGGCGCGGTACGTCCTCCAGCCCCCACAACACCGGAATGGCCCCTTTCATTTCCACCGGCGGGAGCGTTTTGCCAATTCGTTGCCGGGACGGGGGCCCCTCGACCCCTCTCCCGCACCCCGTACGCTCGTCCCATGGCCCCGCGCACCACCCGCCCCGTCGGCACACCGACCCGCGGGACCACCAACCCGAACCGCCTGCGCCGCATGGACCGCTGGATCGCCGCCGTCCACGGACCGGCCCTGCGCCGCTCCCCCGAACCGCCGCTCGCCGTCGACCTCGGATACGGGGCCGCCCCCTGGACCGCCGTCGAGCTCCTCGCCCGGCTGCGCACCGCCGAGCCCCGCACCCGGCTCTACGGCATCGAGATCGAGCCCGCCCGCGTCGAGGCCGCCAGGCCGTACGAGCACGAGGGCCTCTCCTTCCTGCACGGCGGCTTCGAGGTGCCGGTGCCCGGCGAGGTCGCCCTGATCCGGGCGGCGAACGTCCTGCGCCAGTACGACGAGGAGCAGGTCGCGGCCGTGTGGGCCCGGCTGTGCGGGCGGCTCGCGCCCGGGGGGCTGCTCGTCGAGGGCACCTGCGACGAGATCGGGCGGCGGCACGTGTGGGTGGCCCTGGACCGGAGGGGTCCGCGCACGGTGACCTTCGCGACCCGGCTCGGCTCGCTGGAGCGCCCCTCGGACCTCGCGGAGCGGCTCCCGAAGGCACTGATCCACCGCAACGTACCGGGTGAGCCGGTGCACGCCTTCCTGCGGGACTTCGACCGGGCGTGGGCGGCGGCCGCCCCGTACGCCTCGCTCGGCGCGCGACAGCGCTGGATCCGCTCCGTACGCGAACTGGCGGCGGACTGGCCGCTGACGGACGGCCCGCGGCGGTGGCGGCAGGGCGAGGTGACGGTGCGCTGGGAGGCACTGGCTCCGCGCTCCTGACGAGGTCCGCCCCCGCGCCCTGACGAGGTCCGCCCCCGCTCCCCCGACGAGGCCCGGTCCCGCTCCCCCCTCCTCTGTTTCCCCAACTCCCGCTGAATTTCGCGTACGTCGGGAACGCCACCCGCGCATCACTCGTCCCCTTGAGGAGAACCGGCCCGACAGGCCCTGGTTTCCCCTGTCGTTTTCCGGTTTCGCATGGCACTATCGCCAAGGCCACCGCCAAGTTACTGACGGTAAATCAGAAAAGACGCGGGCCGTTTACGAGGGGGAGCTTGTGAACCGACGTCGCCACACCACCGCCGCGATCACCGTGATCTGCGCCCTGGCGGTGCTGGCCTCACCGGCACTGACCCTCCAGGCCGCCGCCGCTCCGCTGCCCCCGCCCCCTCCGAAGAAGAGCCTGGAGGAGGTACGCAAGGAGATAGACGGCCTCTACCGGCAGGCCGCCGTCGCCACCGACGCGTACAACCTGGCCGAGGAGAAGACCAAGGAGCAGTCCGCCGAGATCGTCCGGCTCGCCCGGATGATCGTCGAGGGCCGCGAGAAGGTCGAGGACCTCAAGGCCAAGGCGGGCGCCGCCGCCCGCGCCCAGTACCGCAACGGCGGACTCCCGGACGGCGCGCAGCTCGTCCTCACCGACGACCCGCAGCTCTTCCTCGACACCGCGGGACGCCTCAAGGCGGGCGCGAAGGCCACCACGGACCTCCTCGGCGAGATGACCCGCACCCAGGCCGAGTTGGGCGTGTACGCCAAGGACGCCGGCGCCAACTGGACCAAGCTGGAGGCCCACCGGGTCAAGCAGGCCCAGGCGAAGAAGGAGATCAACGACAAGATCGCCGCGGCCAAGAAGCTGGAGTCCGAGCTCGCCGCCGAGGAGCGCGAGCGACTGCGCCGGCTGGAGGAGCAGGCGCAGTACCGGGCCCAGACGAACTGGCTCGGCACCGGCATCCTCGGCGACCTCAAGACGGGGGCGACCCCGTCGGGCAAGAAGGCGGTCGAGTTCGCGACGGCGCAGATCGGCAAGCCGTACGTGTGGGGGGCGGAGGGCCCGGACTCGTTCGACTGCTCCGGCCTGACCCAGCTCGCCTGGGCCAAGGCGGGCGCCCCGATCCCGCGCACCTCGCAGGAGCAGTGGCGGCTGCTGCCGCGCGTGGACATCAAGGACATGCGCCCGGGCGACCTGATCGTCTACTTCAAGGACGCGAGCCACATCGGGATGTACATCGGCAAGGGCGCGATCGTGCACGCCCCGCGCCCGGGCCGGAACGTGACCCTCGCGGGGGCGGGCTCGATGGAGATCCTGGGAGTGGTCCGACCCGGATAAGGGTCCGGAGAGGAGCCTGCGGCCGGATCGGGGGGCGTGGCGCGATTCCGTACCGCCCCTCTGACCGGATCCCGACGCCCGACCTGACGGACGTCTCCCACCCGGCGTGACCTTTCTCATTGCCGCCGGGCCCCTCCCGCGGCCGTCCGCGGCCCCTCCCGCGACAACTACCTCCCCATCCGCGGCATATGCCAAGCCCGGGGAGGCCACTCCCCCACTGATCACCATTCCGCTGCGCACCGACCTACCGCTAGGGTCCGGGACGGGCGGGGCGCCACCCGGCGCCCTGCGCACCCTCGGGGGGAGGGAAGGAAGCTCCGGACCGATGCCCGTATCCGTACCGCGCCAGAGAATCGTCTCTGCTGCCGCGGAACCCGGCGACGCCACCGCTATGGACGCCACCGCTATGACTGGCACAGGCACAGGAACCGACCGCGATCGCAACGATCTCACCCTCCTGGTCGTCGAGGACGACCCGGCGGGTGCCCTTGCCGTACCCGAACTCCTCGACGCGGTGGACGCCTCCGGCACCCGCGTACGCATCCGCACCGCCCGCAACCTCACCGAGGCCGAGCGGCTCCTCACCGACGACGTCCACTGCGTCCTCGTCGACCTCTCCCTGCCCGGCCCCCGCGCCGCCGCGGGCGACGACCCGCTCGCCCCGCTCCGCCACATCCTGCGCCTCGCGCCGCGCCACGCCGTCCTCGCCCTCGCCGCCTCCGCCGACGCGGAGCTGGCGGCCGAGGCGGTACGGGTCGGGGCCCAGGACCACCTCTTCCGCGAGGAGCTCGACGGGCGGCTGCTCAGCCGGGCCATCCGGTACGCGGTCGAGCGCAAGCGCGCCGACGCCGTCCAGGTGAAGCTGGCCGAGTCCCGGCTGCGGGCCCAGGAGAACGCCCGCCTGGAGCGCGGTCTGCTCCCGACCCCGCTCCTGGAGGGCTCGGACCTGCGGTTCGCGGCCCACTACCGGCCCGGCCGCGAGCGCGCGCTGCTCGGCGGCGACTTCTACGACGTCGTCCGCACGCCCGACGGCACCGTCCACGCCATGATCGGCGACGTCTGCGGGCACGGCCCCGACGAGGCCGCGCTCGGGGTCGAGCTGCGGATCGCGTGGCGGGCGCTGACCTTCGCGGGGCTGTGCGGGGACGAGCTGCTCTCGACGATGCAGCAGGTCCTGGAGCACGAGCGGGAGAGCGACGAGATCTTCGCGACCCTCTGCACCGTCGACATCGCGCCCGACGGCCGCCGGGCGGGCCTCTGCCTCGCCGGCCACCCGTCACCGCTGATCGCCCGGCAGGGACGGGCGGCCCGGCTGCTGCCGTACGAGGACGGCGGCCCGGCCCTGGGCCTGCTGCCGCGCGCCCGCTGGCCGCGCCGCCAGGTGGAGCTGGGCGGGGCGTGGAGCCTGCTCATGTACACGGACGGACTGATCGAGGGCCGCTCGGCCGGCCCCGGCTCGCCGCGGCTCGGCCAGGACGGGATGGTCCAGATGATCAACCGGCAGCTGTCCGAGGGCCTGCGGGGCGATGAGCTCCTGGAGGCGGCGGTGACGGAGGTGCGCGCGCTGAACGGCGGCGAGCTGACGGACGACGTCGCCGTCCTGGCCCTGGAAAGGGACAGGACCCGGGGTTAGCCCCCGGGCCCTGTCTCATCGCTTCGTGCTCGGCTACCGGCCGCCGTTGTAGGGGCCGTACGGTCCGTCGCTGCTGGAGCCGCCACCGCGGCGGCCCCGGCCTCCGCCGGAGACCTGCGCGAGCGCGGGGCGCACGTCCACCATGAAGACGATGGCGGCGATCAGCCCGGCGATCTGCAGGAACAGCATCGGCAGCAGCAGGTTCAGGGCGAGGTTGATGCCCAGGAGGATCAGCCAGAACTTCTTCGTCTGCTTCTCGGCGGCGCGGTAGGCGTCCTCGCGCGCCATGGCGGCGAAGACGAGCGCGGCGACGGCGAAGCCGGTGAAGACCAGGAAGATCACCAGAGAGAGAAGGGAGTCGAATCCCGCGCGCAACATGCTGAGCACCGCCTAGTGGTGATGTGGAGAAAGCGCCTCGCGGTCAAGGTACCCGTTACAACGCACCGGCTACCCGTATTGGTGCCCGACCGGCTCAGCCCGCTCCCTACTCCGTCTCGGCGGCGACGGCCGCCTTCTTGGCGGGGGCCTTGCGGGTGGCGGCCTTCTTGGTGGGCGCCTTCTCGGCCTCGGCGACCGGGCTCTCGTCCGACTCCGCCGCGAACTCCGCCTCGGACGCCGTCACCGTCTCCGGCTCCGGCTCCGTCTCCGGCTCGACGACGACGGCGATCTCCGTGATCTCCTCGGCGACCTCGCCGCGCCAGACCTTGACGGCCTCCTCGCCGCGGGCGGCGACCTCCTCGTACTTCTCGCGCGCCTTGACCGCGTACTCGGCGGCCACGCCGACACCGCGGAGGGCGAGGTCCTGCGCGGTCTCGCCGAACTTCTTGAGGTCCGTGTCGAGACCGCCGACGACCTCGGCGAACTTCGACTGCACGGTGACCTGGGCCTCCTTGGCCTGCGCGGTCACCTTCTCCTGCACGGCCTTCGGGTCGGTCTTCCGTACGGCCTCGATACGGGCGGGCGCCTCGGCGGCGAGCTGCTCGATCAGGCCGGGAACCTTCTTGGCCTGCCGCACGGCGAGGTCGGCGGTGCCGGCGGCGAAGTAGAGGGGGGTACGCAGTTCGTCGATGATGGCCATGCTGGTGGTCCTCCCGGGTGTGACGTACGTACTAACGCGAAGGCGATTCGGCATCGGGCGTGGGGCCGGGGGTGCCGGCGTCGGCACCGGCGCCCGCCGCCTTGGAGGCGGACGCGGCGGCCTCGGCGGCCTCGGCCGCCTCGGCGGCGTTCTCCTTGCGGAACGAGTCGTAGATCTGGAGCAGCACCTGCTTCTGCCGCTCGTTGATCGAGGGATCGGCCAGGATGACGGCGCGCGTCTCCAGCTCCTCCCGCTCCTTCTCGTCGAGGATTCCGGCCCGCACGTAGAGCGTCTCGGCGGAGATCCGCAGCGCCTTGGCGACCTGCTGCAACACCTCCGCGCTGGGCTTCCGCAGCCCCCGCTCGATCTGACTCAGGTACGGATTCGACACGCCGGCCGCGTCGGCGAGCTGCCGCAGGGACAGCTGCGCGGTCCTCCGCTGCTCGCGGAGGTACTCACCGAGATTGCCGACGTTGAGCGATGCCATGCCCCGACCATGCCAGCCCGCGCTAACTATTGCAAGCAGGTGCTTGCAATAGTGTCGGCGACCATGCGGGGCCGTGCGATGCTGGGAGCGTGAGGCTGGAGGACCTGGTGAGGTTGCGGCGCGCGCGGGACGTGATGGACCGCGACTACGCGCTGCCGCTCGACGTACCGGCGCTGGCCAGGGTCGCGCTCATGTCGGCCGGGCACTTCTCCCGCAGTTTCCGTGCCGCGTACGGCGAGACGCCGTACGGCTATCTGATGACCCGGCGCGTCGAGCGGGCGAAGGCGCTGCTGCGGCGCGGGGACCTGAGCGTGACCGAGGTCTGCTTCGCGGTGGGCTGCACCTCGCTCGGGTCGTTCAGCTCGCGCTTCACCGAGCTGGTGGGCGAGACCCCGAGCGCGTACCGGGCCCGGTGTCACGAGGCGGGTGCGGTGATCCCGGCGTGCGTGGCGAAGGTCCTCACGCGCCCGAGCAGGAGCTGAGAGGGCGGCGTCGCAGGCGGTCACGATCGGAGAAGCGGATTCCGGACCGCCGCCGTAGCGTCGAAGCCATGAACGTCAAACTCTCGCAGTGCTTCATCGCCGTCGACGACCACGACAAGGCACTCGCCTTCTACCGCGACGCCCTCGGCCTGGAGGTCCGCAACGACGTCGGGTTCGAGGGGATGCGCTGGGTGACCGTCGGTTCGCCTTCGCAGCCGGACGTGGAGATCGTCCTCGAACCCCCGCTCGCCGACCCCAACGCCTCGGCCGCCGACCGCCAGGCCATGGCGGAACTGCTGGCCAAGGGCATGCTGCGCGGCGTGATCTTCTCCACCGACGACGTCGACGCCACCTTCGAGCACGTCAGGGCGGCCGGCGGCGAGGTGCTGCAGGAGCCGGTCGACCAGCCGTACGGCGTCCGCGACTGCGCCTTCCGCGACCCGGCGGGCAACATGCTCCGCTTCTCCCAGCCCCGCACCGGCTGACCGCCGCCCCCTCCCTCCATGGCAGCATTCCCGGAGGCCAACAGGGAGGGCTGCCATGACAGTTGAGACGCACACCCCGGACACGACGGACGGCCCCCGGCGCCGCGCGGACGTCCTCGACGAGACCGCGCGCCCGGGGCCGCCCCGTTTCACCGGTCCGGCGACCGGGGACGAGCGGCGGATGCTCGTCGGGTTCCTCGCGGACCAGCGCGCGACCCTGGTGCTGAAGTGCGCGGGCATCGCGGACGGCCTGGCCCACCGCGCCGTCGCACCGTCCACGCTCTCGCTCCTCGGCCTGGTCCGGCATCTCGCCGACGTCGAACGCCGCTGGTTCCGCGAGATCCTCGCCGGCCAGACCGACGCGGCCCCGCTCTTCGCCTCCCCCGCCGACCCGGACGGGGACTTCGACGGCGCGACCCCCGACCCGGAGGCCGTCACGGCGGCCTGGGACGCCTGGCACGCGGCCGTGGCCTTCGCCGAACGCTTCACGGCCGAGGCCCCCGACCTCGACGTCTCGGCCCACGACGCCTGGCGCGGGACGGTCTCCCTGCGCTGGGTCCTCATCCACATGATCGAGGAGTACGCCCGCCACAACGGCCACGCCGACCTCCTCCGCGAACGCCTCGACGGCACGACCGGCATGTGACCGGCGGGGGCAGGGCGGAGTGAGCGGAGGTCACCCCGCCCAGGCCGCCAGCGCCGCGTAGTCGGCTTCGCCGAGCCCGCGTCGGGGGTCCACCCGGTGGAGGAGCGCCCGGCCGGGATGGCTGGCGGCGACCCACTCCCGGTCGACGGCCCCGATCTCGTCGTCCACCCAGGCGAACGGCCGTCCCGCCGCCCACGCCACCAGGGCCGGCGCCTTCCAGTGGAGTCCCGGCACCCACTCTTCCTCCCCCGGAGCGTCCGGCCAGCGGACGAGGGGCAGATCGGGCAGCCCGAGCCGCGGGGCGATCCAGGCGTTGGCGTCCTCCTCCCAGGTCGTCGCCCACACCAGCTCGTACGGGAGCGCCGCGAGCCGCGCCCCGTGCGCCGGGTCGAGCCGCGCGAGAAGCGGGCTCACGGACGGGGGCGGCGCGGGCGGATACGTGGGGTACGCGCCGTCGCGCGCGCCGAACGGGATCAGCGGCCCGTCCACGTCGAGAAAGAGCAGAGGCGCGGTCACGCCACCATCCTGCACAGCCCCTATCCCGCACAGCCCCCGTCCTGCACAGCCCCCATCCCTCACAGCCCTCTCCTGCACAGCCCCCACAGCAGACTCGTCCACTTCCTTACAATCCGCCACGGATCGACTTTTCGTTACCCTGGCAGGCATGACAGCCATGGCGCCCACCCGCACCGAGCCCGACCTCTCCTACCTCCTCGACCACACCAGTCACGTCCTGCGCACCCGCATGACCGCGGAGCTCGGCGAGATCGGGCTCACCCCCCGGATGCACTGCGTTCTCGTCCACGCCCTGGAGGAGGAGCGGACGCAGGCACAGCTCGCCGAGATCGGGGACATGGACAAGACCACGATGGTCGTGACCGTCGACGCCCTGGAAAAGGCCGGGCTCGCCGAGCGGCAGCCGTCGAGCACCGACCGGCGGGCGCGCATCATCGCCGTCACCGCGGAGGGGGCGAAGGTCGCCCGGGAGAGCCAGAAGATCGTCGACGGGGTCCACGAGAAGGCCCTCGCCTCCCTCCCCGACGAAGAGCGCGAGGTCCTGCTGCGGGCGCTGAACCGCCTGGTCACGGGCCACCTGGAGACCCCCGTCGAGGGCCCGAGGGCCGCCCGCCGGGCACGGCAGCGCGGCTGAGACCCACGACCCACCCCACAAACTCCTCCCGTAAAAAATAGTCTGCAACAAAACCTTCTGCTAACGTCACTCCTGTCGCCTCCACCGACCAGGAGAGAGAGCCATGTCCGCCTCAGCCGGCACCCGCACCCGCCCCAGCGCCTCCCGACACCTCGCCCTCGGCGTCCTCGCCACCAGCATGCTGATGACCGTCCTCGACGGCAGCATCGTCACCGTCGCGATGCCCGCCATCCAGAGCGACCTCGGCTTCACCCCCGTCGGCCTCAGCTGGGTCGTCAACGCCTACCTCATCGCCTTCGGCTCGCTCCTCCTCCTCGCCGGCCGCCTCGGCGACCTCATCGGCCGCAAGCGGATGTTCCTCCTCGGCACGGGCCTCTTCACCGCCGCCTCGCTCCTCGCCGGCGTCGCCGCCTCCCCCGAGGTCCTGATCGCCGCCCGCTTCCTCCAGGGCGTCGGCAGCGCGATGTCCGCCGCCGTCGGCCTCGGCATCCTCGTCACCCTCTTCGCCGAACCCCGCGAACGCGCCAAGGCCATCGCGGTGTTCAGCTTCACCGGAGCCGCGGGCGCCTCCCTCGGCCAGGTCCTGGGCGGAGTCCTCACCGACGCCCTCGCCTGGAACTGGATCTTCTTCATCAACCTCCCCATCGGCGTCGCCGCCCTCCTCCTCGCCCTCCCCGCCCTGCCCGCCGACCGCGGCCTCGGCCTGAAGGCCGGCGCGGACGTCCTGGGCGCGCTGCTCGTCACCTCCGGCCTGATGACCGGGATCTACGCCGTCGTCACCATCGAGGAGTACGGGGCCGGTTCGGCGCACACCCTCGGCTTCGGCGCCCTCGCCGTCGCCCTCCTGGCCGGCTTCCTGCTCCGCCAGGCGAAGGCCGCCACCCCGCTCATGCCCCTGCGGATCCTCCGCTCGCGCAGCGTCTCCGGCGCCAACCTGGTCCAGATGCTGATGGTCGCCGCGCTCTTCTCCTTCCAGATCCTCGTCGCCCTCTACCTGCAGAAGGTCCGCGGCTACGGCGCCGCCGAGACCGGCCTCGCGATGCTGCCCGCCGCCGTCGTCATCGGTGTCGTCTCCCTCGGCGTCTCGGCCCGCCTCATCGCCCGCTTCGGCGAGCGGAACATCCTCCTCACCGGTCTCTTTCTGCTCGTCGGCGTCCTCGGCCTGCTGACCCGCCTCCCGGTCGACGCCGACTACGCCACCGACCTGCTCCCCGTGATGCTGCTCGCCGCCGGCTTCGGCCTCGCCCTCCCCGCCCTCACCTCGCTCGCCATGTCCGGCGCCGAGGAGAAGGACGCGGGTCTGGCCTCCGGCCTCTTCAACACCACCCAGCAGATCGGCATGGCCCTCGGCGTCGCGGTCCTCTCCACCCTCGCCGCCTCCCGCACGGAGTCCCTCACGGCGGCCGGCCGGCCCACCGCCGAGGCCCTGACCGGCGGCTACCACCTGGCCTTCGCCGTCGGCACCGCGCTCGTCCTCGCCGCCCTGGCGGTCGCCTTCACGGTCCTGCGCCCGACCGCCGGAGCCACCCCCGACACCACCCCCGGCACCACCTCCGACACGACCCCCGACACCACGCCCGAGTCCCCCGACTCCGAGAAATCCCCCCGGATGACAATGGCCGCATGAGAGCCGACCGACTCGTCGCCGCCCTGCTCTTCCTCCAGACCAGGCCGCGCGTCACCGCCGCCGAACTCGGCGCGGAACTGGACGTGTCCGAACGGACCGCCCGCCGGGACCTCGAAGCGCTCGCCAGCGCCGGGGTCCCGGTCTATTCGCAGGCCGGCAAGGGCGGCGGCTGGTCCCTGGTCGGCGGCGCCCGCACCGACCTGACCGGCCTCACCGCCCCCGAGATCCGCGCCCTGTTCCTCCTGACGGGCCCGGACGCCACCACCACGAGCACGAACCCGCAGACCCGGACCGCCCTGCGCAAGCTCGTACGGGCCCTCCCCGCCCCCCTCCGTGAGGGCGCCGAGGCCGCCGCCCGCGCCGGGACCTCCGACGGCACCGACTGGACGGGCGCGGAGACGGAGGAGCCCCGACTGGCCGCTCTCCAAAGGGCCGTGATCGAGGAGCGCGAGCTGCGCATCGGCTACGCCCGCCCCGGCCGCGCGCCCAGCGAGCGGACCGTCCACCCCCTGGGGATCGCCACGAAGTCCGGGACCCGCTACCTCGTCGCGGGCACCGACCGCGGCCTGCGCACCTTCCGCGTCGGCCGGGTCACCTCCGCGACCGAGACGGGCGCCCCCGCCGTACGCCCGGAGGGCTTCGACCTGCCCACCGCCTGGCGCGCGCTCGCCGCCCGCATGGAGGACCGCATGGTCGCCGCGACGGTTCAGGGCCGGGTGGCCCCCGGCACCGAGCCGCTCCTCGAAGGCCTCTTCGGCGCGCGGATACGGTACGGGGAACCCGCCCAGGACGGCTGGACCCCCGTCGAGATCGACGGCCCCTCCCCCGAGGTCGTCGCCGCCCGGCTGGCGGGCCTGGGAGCCCGCGTGGAGCTCCTCGCCCCACCGGAGGCCCGTACGGCCCTCGCCCGCATCGGCGCCGAACTCACCGCGCTGTACGCGGAGAAGCGCCCGGGGCCGTGAGCTCCGCCTCTCAGAAGATGTCGGGCGAGAACGGCCGCAGCGGCGTGCGGAACAGCAGGTCGGCGCGGGCCGCGGCGCCCGGCGTCAGCTCGTCCGCGCGGCCGAGGCGGGCGAGCCGTACCGCCGACTCGTCACCGAAGGCCAGCGTCCCCAACTCCGCTACGTCGAAGGCGAGATCGGCGGAGTCGGTGGTACGGACACAGCTCGCGCCCGCCGGGGAGGCGTCGAGGCGGTAGCGCCCGCCCGCCAGGCCGTCCCCGTCCCGCAGGTCGAGGACGAGGCTCCCCTCCACCGGATACGTCCGGCTCTCCAGGACCCGGACGACGTCCAGGACCCGGACCCACAGCATGTCCACGTACGTCAGCGTCTTCGCCGCGCGCGGGTCCGGCAGGAGCAGCGGCAGCAGCTCGTCGGGCGCCCGGTAGCCGGAGCGGACCGTGGTGATCCAGTCGATCGAGCAGACGTACTGCCAGAGGGCGCGCTCGGCGGCCGGGGTGACGGCGATCAGGTCCCGCACGGACGCGGTGTTCACGGGCTGCTTGGCGTCGTCCCACTTGTCGTCGGCGGTGTAGGCGACGTACCCGTCCACCTCACCGGACTCGGAGCGGTAGACCGCGTAGAACGGCTCCGTCCACGGGTCGAGCTGGTAGCCGAGACCGGTGCCGAGCTCCCAGCCGCGCGTGGTGCGGTCGGTGATCCCGGCGCGGACCCCGGCGAGCCGGCGGTACACCTCGGGACCGATCTTGCGGATCTCCTCGCCGTCGGCCAGGTCGATCCGGCCGCCGTCGTCCGGACGCCCCGTGCGCCGCGGGTCGAGCCCGGCCCGGCGTACGTCCACACTCCACTCGGTGGTCCAGCTCGCCGGGCCGAAGCCGTACCGCCCGTAGATCGGGTACTCGGCGGCGATCAGCGTGGCGATCGCGTCGCCCCGCTCCTTCGCCACGGCGAGGTCGGAGCTCATCATGCGGCTGAGCAGCCCCTGGCGCCGGTGCGTCGGCGAGACGGTGACCTGGGTGATGGCGTCGGCGGTGAGGCTGCCGCCGCCGACCGTGCTGACCTCCTGCCGGAACGACCGGAAGGTGGCGACGATCCGGTCGCCGTCGAAGGCGCCCTGGGTCCGCGCGAGGTCCGCGTTCGCGAGCCGGTCGGCGACCAGCTCGTCGGGGACGCGGGGCGGCCGGAGGAACCCCGTCTGCAGGGCGAGGAGCCAGCCCGGGAAGTCGGATTCCGTCACCGCGCGCACGTCGACACTCATCCCTCGACCCTACGCAGCGCCGCACCGGAACCGCACGCGGGTTTCCCCCTGCTGTGCCGCCCCCGCATCCCCTCCATCCCCCTCAGGCACCCACCGGCCCTGAGGGGTGTTCCACGAGTCCTCGACCGTCAGGCCGGCGGCCAGCGACCGTCAGGCCACGAGCCCGCGACCCTCCGGCCACCGGCCTGCGACCCTCAGGACACCGACCCTCGACGCTCAGGCCAGCAGGTCGTCGACCTGTGCCTCGCCCTCGCGGTAGCGGCGGGCGATCTCACCGCTGCAGTCGTCGGCGGTCCGCTGGAGGTGCTGCCGCCGGCGCGAGATCTGCTGCTCGTACCCCGCGAGCCGCCCCATCGCCGTGTGCAGCTCCTCGTCCGTGCGGGCCGTCAGGTCCGACAGCTCGACCTCCGACAGCATCTCGGCCGCCAGCCGCCGGTACTCGTCGCCGCGCGGCGTCGACATCGTCACGTGCCGGGCCGAGCTGCGGTGCCGCGAGGGCACATCGGCGAGGATCTCGGAGAGCCGGTCGAGGACCGGGGCCTCCGGATCGGTCCGCCGCGCCAGCTCGGCCCGCAGGATGTCGATCCGCCCCTGGAGCATCCGCCGTACGTAGCTCAGGTCGGCCTCGTCGCTCTGTGCCTCGCGCCGCAGCGCGCGCAGCTCGGGCAGCCGCAGCGCGCCCAGGTCCGGCTGCGGCCCGTCCGCGAGGCCCGGCTCCGCGGTCCGCTGCACGGGTGGACGCACGATCGGGCTGCCGCCCACGCCTCCACCGGGGCTTCGGCCCACGCTTCCGACGCGGAACAGCGGTACGGGACCGGACGGTGTCGGCCCGGTGCCAGGTGCACTCATGAGAATCGTCCCCTCGACCGGTGCGGAGCCGCACCGCCTGACAGGCATCGTGCCACTCCCACCCGTGCACGTGCAGGCGCTCTGCACCCGTTCGGCCCCTCGTGATTCCCGGCCGGTACGTTGGGACGCATGCGAGCTGTGGTGCAGAGAGTGGACGGCGCGAGCGTCGTCGTCGCAGGGGAGACCGTCGGAGAGATCGTCGGCGAGGGGCTGTGCGTCCTGGTCGGGGTGACCCATGACGACACCCCGGAGAAGGCGGCCCAATTGGCCAGAAAGCTCTGGTCCGTCCGAGTGCTCGACGGCGAGAAGTCGTGCTCCGACGTGAACGCGCCGCTGCTCGTCATCTCCCAGTTCACCCTCTACGGAGACGCCCGCAAGGGCCGCCGCCCCACCTGGAACGCCGCTGCCCCCGGCCCGGTCGCCGAGCCCCTCGTCGACGAGGTCGTCGCGCAGCTGCGGAACCTGGGGGCGCGCGTGGAAACGGGCCGCTTCGGAGCGGACATGCGCGTCTCGCTCACGAACCACGGCCCGTTCACGGTACTGATCGACGTGTGACCGTCAGGGCTCGACGACCGTCTCCTGCGCGGCCGCCGTGTTCCCGACGAGCAGCGGGGCGTCCACCGGGACGTTCCGCTTCACCAGCGCCAGGGCGATCGGGCCCAGCTCGTAGTGGCGGACGGCGCTCGTCACGAAGCCGAGCTGCCGGCCCTCCTCGCCGTCGGCGGCCAGCCGGACCGGCGCGCCGTGGGCGGGCAGCAGGACCTCGCTGCCGTCCAGGTGCAGGAAGACCAGGCGGCGCGGCGGCTTCCCCAGGTTCTGCACGCGGGCGACGGTCTCCTGGCCCCGGTAGCAGCCCTTCTGGAGGTGGACGGCGCTGCCGATGAGGCCGACCTCGTGCGGGATGGTCCGGTGGTCGGTCTCGAAGCCGAGCCGCGGCCGGTGCCCCTCGACACGCAGCGCCTCGTACGCGAGGACGCCGGCGGCGGGGCCGTGCGAGGCCGCGAAGGACTCCAGGTCGGCGCGGGGCAGGAACAGGTCGCGGCCGTGCGGGGTCTCCCGTACGACGGCGCCTTCGGGGACCTCGGCGATGGAGCCGGCCGGGAGGTGGACGACCGCGATGTCGTCCGTACGGTCGGCGACCTCCACCCGGTAGAAGAACTTCATCGACTCCAGGTACGCGACGAGTTCGTCCCGCGTCCCCGGCTCGACGTGCGCCCACACGGTCTCGCCGTCGTCGACGAGGTACAGGGCGTGCTCGATGTGCCCGTTCGCGGAGAGGATGAGCGCCTCGGTCGCCCGCCCGGGCGCCAGGTCGGTCATGTGCTGGGTGACGAGCAGGTGCAGCCAGCTCAGCCGGTCGTCACCGGTGACGGCGACGACACCGCGGTGGGAGAGGTCGACGAAACCGGAGCCGTCGGCGAGGGCGCGCTGCTCGCGGAACAGATCGCCGTAGTGGGCGGCGACGCCTTCGTCGCGGCCTTCGGCGGCGACGGCGCCGGGCAGGGACAGCAGAGGGCTCTTCATGGAAGCCAGCCTACGACCCGCCGGGCGACGACCTACTTCTCGGTGGTCACGGCGGTCACGGCGGTCACGGTCGTTTCCGCGGCCGCGGCCTTCGCGGCGCACTCGGCGCACCGGCCGAAGATGGCGAAGTGCTTCATGTCCGTCTCGAAGCCGAAGGTCTCGCGGAGCTTCCCGGTGAACTCGGCGGCCACCTCGACGTCCGCCTCGATGACGCCGGAGCAGTCGCGGCAGACCAGGTGCAGATGGTGGTGCCGGTCGGCGAGGTGGTACGTCGGAGCCCCGTGCCCCAGGTGCGCGTGGCTCACGAGCCCGAGCTCCTCCAGGAGCTCCAGGGTCCGGTACACGGTGGAGATGTTCACCCCGGAGGCCGTCTTGCGGACCTTGACCAGGATCTCGTCGGGCGTCGCGTGCTCCAGCGCGTCGACGGCCTCCAGGACAAGCTGGCGCTGCGGGGTCAGCCGGTAGCCGCGCTGCCGCAGGTCGCTCTTCCAGTCGGTGCTGTCGGTGGTCACCACGCCCTCCAGTGTAGGAGGGCGCGGTGCGCCACCCCCAGATGCCTAGCGGAAGAAGGCGATGCCGTCGTCCGGCAGGTCGCCGAGGTTACGGGCCATCTCCGCGACCTCCTCGGGCGTCACGACCTTCTTCAGGTGCGCCGACATGTAGGGGCGGAGCGTGACCTCGGGGGTCGCCTTCTCGCCGACCCACATGAGGTCGCTCTTGACGTAGCCGTAGAGACGCTTGCCACCGCTGTACGGGCTCGCGGCCTCGGTCCGGGCGACGGCGTCCGTCGCGAGGTCGATCTGCGGCTTCTGGTCGGCGAGCTCGCCGTACCAGATCTCGACGATGCCCTGGTCACGGACCATGACGACCTCGACCTGGCGGTTCTTGTCGATGCGCCAGTAGCCGCTCTCGCTCTCCAGCGGACGGACCTTGTTGCCGTCGTTGTCGAGGACCCAGGAGTGCGAGTGGTACTCGATGAAGTCCCGGCCGTCGTGGCTGAACGTCACGGACTGGCCGAAGTTGCACTTCTCGGCGCCGGGGAAGTCGGAGACGCCCGCGCCCTCCCACGTACCGAGCAGGAACGCGAGGGGGACGAGGTCCGGGTTGAGGTCGGACGGGATCTCGATCATGAGCAGCTCTGGCGTTCTCTAGAAGTGGTTAGCGCTGGCCCTGGTACAGCTTCTTCACGGCCAGTCCGGTGAAGGCGAGCACGCCGACAGCGACGAGGACCAGCAGGACTTCGAAGAAAATGATCACAGGGTGCTCCTCGACTGAGCGGTGAAGGCGGAACGGGCCGGACCCCAGCTTAGTGGGCGGGGGCCCGGCCCACTCTGTGAGGTGGGTCTAGCGACGCGGCGTCACGATCTCGCTCAGCCGAGCAGCTGCGCCTGGAGGACGAGGGTCTGCTGGAAGGGCACGGCGAGCGCCCCGCCCTTCCGGGTCTGGGTGATCAGCGCGACCGTGTCGCCCGCCGTGACGTAGGCCCAGAGGGTCTGCTCGGGGCCGTACGGCTTCGCCTCCCGGTACGCGTACGCGGTGACGTCCGGAATCCGCACGTCACCCGCCGACCCTTCGACGATCTCTCCTTCGGAGACCCCTGCGGGCAGGGCCTCCTCCGCCTCGCCGGCCTGCACGGCATCGACCCTGAACTGGTCGGCGAAGGCCACGGAGGTGAACTTCAGCAGATGGACCCGGGTCGTCGTGCCGTCCGGCATCGTCCAGGCGCGGGCGGTGATGTGGCGGAGGGCCGAGTCCCGCAGGACCTGTGCCACCCTGGCGCGCTGCTCCTTCCCGTATCCGGAGAGGAAGGCCTCCTCGGTGACCCAGCCGCCGTTCAGCCCGGGGTCGACGGTGGCGCCTGCCGGAGCGGGCAGCAGCAGCTGCCGTACGTCGGCGTAGTGGATCTCGCCCTCGTTGCCGTCCGTGAAAGGGCGCGGCCGCTCCGCCGGGAGGGCGGGCAGCCGGAGCCGCGGGTACTCCCAGCGGCCGTCGCTCTCGGTCGCGAGTCCGGGCACGTCGGTCCGGTCGAGGGCGGTGATCCCCATGGCCGTACCGGCGCCGACGCCTCCGCAGACGACGACGGCGGCCGTCCAGCGGGCGACGGCCCACAGGGCGCGGCGGGTCCTGCCGGGGGCGGCGGGGGCCGGTGCCGCCGGTTCGGCCTGCGGCTCCGCCTCCGCCCGTTCCTCCGCGAGCTGCTCGGTCATACGTACTCCCCCGGGGACTCGATGTGACGGAGCTGCTTCTCCAGGAGCTCCGCGACCGCCTTCTTGTCGAAGGGCTCGGCGCCGGCCGCCTTCACGGTGACCAGGATCTCGCCGTCGTACGCCGCGCAGACCATCTCCTGCAGCGGGACCTCCCCGTCCCTGCCCTCGGGGGCCTTCGGCTCGGGCCCCAGGTGGCAGGCGGAGTTCTTCGTGTGGCCCTTGACCTTCGGCCCCTTGCGCAGCTTCAAGAAGTCGAGGAAGTCCTTGCGGAACTCGAAGAACTCACGGACCGCCTTCCTGTCCTTCATCCGCAGGACCTCCACCTCCGCGTGGAGGGTCCCTTCCTCCGTGGCGTACGAGCGCATCGCCATGCCCTGGATCCCGAGCTTGTCGATCTCCTTCTCGTACTCGCGGCGCTCCTTGCCGTAGAGGCCCCTGCTGGTCTGCTTGAACAGCGCCACGGCCTTCTCCGCCGCGATCTCGTCGTCGTTTCCGTGCCCCTCGATGTCCGCACCGAGCTCATAGCCGTCCGGTACGGGCAGGAGGAGCTTGCTCAGCGGCGTCGAGGCCCGGCCCTCGGCGAAGCCGGCGGCCGGATCCTCGGGGGTCGGGGGCGCGGAGTGTTCCGCCCATCCCACGGTGGGCGCCGTCCGGTCGGCGCGGTCGACGGCGCCGGCGGTGTACGCGACACCGCCGCCGACGGCCCCGAGCACGAGCGCGGCGGTCAGGGCGTTCGCCAGGAGCCGGCGCGTGCGGCCCGTGGTCTGCTCGCTCACAGGCGCTCCAGCTGCTGCTCGGCCAGGGAACGGATGTCCTTCTCGGCGATCTTCCGCGAGTCGGACATGAGGATGATGATCGCGATGTCCCCGCGCTGGATCACGGCGCGGGCATGGTGGAAGTCGAGGTGGCCCGCCTTGCGCCGCACCGGGTAGACGTAATAGCGGCCGTTCCCGGAGCCCTTCACCTCTTCGCCGAAGTCGCCTGCCTCCTCTTCCCGGCTCGCGAAGGCCTGCTCATGCGTCACGTGCCTCAGCGCACCGACCACGGACTTGGCGCGGTACTGGACGAGGCTGACCTTGACCCACCGGTCCTCGCCGGTACGCCACGACCGGGCCGCGATCCGCCGGACGCCCAGGGCGAGTTCGGATCTCAGCGTCCATTCGGGCCGGGTGAACCCGTTGGCGTACTCGGCCACCGACTGCCACCCGTCCTGGCCGTCGGCCCGCGCCCCCTTCGGGCGCGGCACCAACAGCTTCCGCAGGTCTCCGTCCCACTTCGCCTGGCGGTCCTCGGCCTCGGGGAGCGGCTCGGGCTCCTGGCCCTTCGGGAGCGGCTTCGGGTGGACGAGGGGCGGCTGGTTCAGCGCCGCCAGCGGCGTCGGTTCGCGCTCGGCCTGGATGCCGTAGCCGACGGCGGTGCCGCCGACGAGGCCGAGGACGGCGGCGACGGCGATGAGCCCGACGGTACGGAGGACACGACGGCGCGGCCGGATGACCGGAGGTGCTGGTTCCGTCGCCGTCTCCGACTCCGGCGGCGGTGCCGTATCCGGACTTTGGATACTTTCTTCGATGCTCAAGAGTCCCCCCACGAGACCTGAAGCGCGGTTTCCGATCACCCGCGTACCCAGCTGACACGCGAGGGGCACAAGGGGTTGCGGCGGCGCGCATTACAGTTCGGCATATGGCGAAGAAGCTCGTGATCAAGGTGACCGCAGGGGCCGACGCCCCCGAACGCTGCTCGCAGGCCTTCACGGTGGCCGCCGTCGCCGTCGCCAGCGGCGTCGAGGTGTCGCTCTGGCTGACCGGCGAGTCCTCGTGGTTCGCCCTCCCGGGCCGCGCGGCCGAGTTCGAGCTGCCGCACGCCGCGCCCCTGCCGGACCTGATCGACGCGGTCCTGGCGGCCGGCCGCGTGACGCTCTGCACGCAGTGCGCGACCCGCCGCGAGATCACGGAGAAGGACGTCCTGGACGGCATCCGCATCGCGGGCGCCCAGGTCTTCGTCCAGGAGGTCATGGCGGACGGGACCCAGGCCCTCGTCTACTGACGGCGCCGGCGAGCCCTCAGCGCTCGCGGGGCCGCTTCTTGCCGTCGAGTTCGTCCCACCACTCGTCCGACTTCGGGTCCCCGGAAGGGTCGTCCCACCAGCGGTCCTCCGGTCCCCGACGGTTCGCCATCATCGCGGCGAACGGGGGGATGACCATGGCGACGACGCACATCCCGACCGCCACCGGCATCGAGAAGAGCCGCACGACGGCCCAGGCGCCCACGAAAAGCACCAGGCAGGCGCCCATCATCCAGAAGTAGACGTGGCGACGGCGTGCGTACACACCTTCAGCGTACGTCCGGGCGGCGCGGCGGGCACGGAGAAGAAAATGACCGGAGGACCGTGCCTCAAGTCCTGGTGATGGCGTCCAACCCCCCAGGAGGCACGGCCCTCCGGCCGTTCGGGTGCGGTGTGTCACCGCGCTCGCGGATCAGACCGCGATGGCCACGTCCGTCAGGCTTCCGGCCTCGGTGACGACGACCTTGCGGTCGGCCTGGGCGCCCGGAACCAGGGCGCGCAGGGTCCACTCGCCGGTGGCCGCGTAGAAGCGGAACTGTCCGGTGGCCGAGGTCGGGACCTCGGCGGTGAACTCGCCGGAGCCGTCGAGGAGGCGCACGTAACCGGTGACGGGCTCGCCGTCCTTGGTCACCTGGCCCTGGATGGCCGTCTCACCGGGCTTGAGCGTGCTGACGTCGGGGCCGCCGACCTGAGCTCCACACATGTTCTCTGTCCTGTCCTAGAGGATTCGGGGGTCGCGCGACCGGTACTACTTGTTGGCGCCGAGCTCGATCGGCACGCCGACGAGGGAGCCGTACTCGGTCCACGAACCGTCGTAGTTCTTGACGTTCGTGACCTCGAGCAGCTCGTGCAGGACGAACCACGTGAGCGCGGAGCGCTCACCGATGCGGCAGTACGCGATGGTGTCCTTCGCCAGGTCGACCTGCTCGTCCTCGTAGAGGGCCTTGAGCTCGGCGTCCGACTTGAAGGTGCCGTCGTCGTTGGCGTTCTTCGACCACGGGATGTTGCGGGCGCTCGGCACGTGGCCGGGGCGCTGCGACTGCTCCTGCGGGAGGTGCGCCGGGGCGAGCAGCTTGCCGGAGAACTCGTCGGGCGAGCGGACGTCGACCAGGTTCTGGGCGCCGATCGCGGCCACGACGTCGTCGCGGAAGGCGCGGATCGAGGAGTCCTGGGCCTGGGCCTTGTACTCGGTGGCCGGGCGGGCCGGCACGGCGGAGCCGTCGACCAGGTCGCGGGAGTCGAGCTCCCACTTCTTGCGGCCGCCGTCGAGGAGCTTCACGTCCTGGTGGCCGTAGAGCTTGAAGTACCAGTAGGCGTAGGAGGCGAACCAGTTGTTGTTGCCGCCGTAGAGGACGACCGTGGTGTCGTTCCCGATGCCCTTGGCCGAGAGGAGCTTCTCGAAGCCCTCCTGGTCGATGAAGTCACGGCGGACCGGGTCCTGAAGGTCCTGGGTCCAGTCGATCCGGATGGCGTTGCGGATGTGGTTCTTCTCGTAGGCCGAGGTGTCTTCGTCAACCTCGACGATGGCGACCTGCGGGTTGTCGAGGTTGGCCTCGACCCAGTCCGCGTCGACCAGGACGTCGCTGCGAGCCATGCTGTTCTCCTCCGGGGCAGTGTGCGGCGGTGTGGTGCGGTTGGTGCGGGTTTGTGATGCGGTACGCGTCGTCGCGTGGCGTACGACGGACGTACGTACGGCTGCACAGGTCGGCCCCGACCGCGGTCGAAGGGCCTGAGGGAATACGGGAGTCGATGCTCCCGCTCAGACTGAACGACAGAGCATGGCGGCGACGCGGCACAGGTCTACTGCCCGCCGCTTCGTGAGATCCGCCTGTCGCTTCATGCCCTCGATCGTAGGGACGGACATGCGGCCGTGTCACCGGTGTGTCGTATTTTGAGACGCGATCGTCCGAGATGCGAGACGCGATCACCGTACGAGTCGGCTCCGGACGCCTCCGTACAGCGCTGTCCGGTTCTGTTTCTGCGGATCGGACGGGGGTGTCTCAACATGTGGCCAGAGGGCCGTTTCCGGAGGGCCCCTGGCCGTTCCGGTGAGTCGGGGGGCCTCCCCCTGGCCGTTCCGGCGAGTCGGGGGGCCTCCCCCTGGCTGTTCCGGTGAGTCCGGGGGCCTCAGCCCGCCAGCGCGATGTCCTTGCCCGAGACCGCGACCGCGAGACCCTCCGGCGTCGCCTCGACCTTCTCCACCTTCATCCCGGCGATCAGACCGATCGGCCGCTCGAAGTCGGTCCGCTGACGGACCAGTTCCTCCACACCCGGGATGCCCTCGCCCGGCACCTCGTCGGCGCGGACCTTGATCGTGTCGCCGTTCACGATGGTCACGGTGGACAGCACCGAACGGGTCAGCGTGCGGCCCATGATCTCGACCCCGCCCGTGACCTTCAGCTTGCCGTCGCCCCCGTACGCGACGGTCGCCTCGCGGTCGGAGGCCGCCGTGAGGTCCGCGTACGAGATGAGGGCCGTGCCGGACGCCGAGCCCGCCCGCGCGCCCGCCCAGTCGCCGGTGACGGTCACGTCCCGGAGGTCGGCCGTCAGCTCGGTGATCTTGATCTTCCGGCTGCCCGCCGTCGCCTCGACGCCCTTCGCCACCACGTCGACCTCGCCGAACCGCTTGTCCGCGACCTGGGTGAGGAAGGGGAAGCCCTTGATGTCGACCTCGAACGATTCGCTGGACGCCCCGGAGAGCTTCACCCGGCTCGCCGCCTCAGACTCGGCGTACGCCACGGCGAGCCGGTCGATCCCGACGAGCACCCCGCCCAGCACGACGGCCACGATCAACAGAATCCGCAGTGCTCGCATGCGTTGTGCGTCTCCCCGATAGACAGTTACGCGTCTGGACAAGTATTCGGCCCCCCGACACGAAGATCGACGTGTCGAGGGGCCGGTTGGTTCCCCTGCCGCTGCCGGCCGGGCTCAGGCCAGGGCGCGGCCCAGCAGGTAGACGGCGGGCGCGGCGGCCGTCAGCGGCAGCGCGATGCCCGCGGTCATGTGGACGAAGCGCGACGGGTAGTCGTAGCTGGCCACCCGCAGGCCGATCAGCGCGCAGACCCCGGCCGCGAGGCCGACCAGCGCCCCGGAGGTGCCCAGGTCGTTCAGGCCGCCGGCCGCGATCCCGGCGCCCGCGCCCGCGAGGAGCGCGACGATCAGGGAGACCGGGCCGGGCAGCGGGAGCGCCCGGGCGACGACGGTCGCGGCGACCGCGATCCCGCCGACGACGACCGTGTCCGGGTCGGCGCCGAGGTGCCCGGCGGCGACGACCGTCAGCGCGGCCGAGGCGATGGTGGCCATCAGGCCGTACATCCGCTCGTCCGGGTCGGCGTGGCTGCGGAGCTGGAGGACGAGACAGAGCAGGACCCAGGCGCCGAGCGTGCCCAGGATCGCGGCTGCCGCGTGCTCCCGGCCGACGGCGAGCAGGGCGGCGTCGGCGACGAGACCGCCGGCGAAGGCGAGGGCGATGCCCTGCCGGGCCGGCCACATGCCGTTGAGCCGGAACCAGCCGGCGGCGGTGAGGCCCTGGAGCAGGACGAGCGGGACGAGCAGCCCGTACGAGCCGAGGGCGGCGCCACCGGCGAGCAGGAGGCCGAGGACGGCGGTCAGGGCCGCCGGCTGGAACCCGGGCTCGATCACGGGCGAGCGGCCTTCGGCACGCGCGCGCTGGGCGTCGGTGATCCGGGTGTTCCCGGAGGTGGTCGGCGACGACCAGCCGGGCGCCGCCGCGTCGGCCACGGGGGCGGGAGCGGGGGCAGGCGCGGGGGCCACGGGCTCCGGCGCCGGCGTGTCGTACGCCACGGGTGCCGCCGGGGCCTCCGCGTACTGCTGATGCTGCTGGTGCGGCTGCTGCTCGTATGTCACGCCCTGCGGCGTCAGATACGCCGTGGCGTCGTAGGCCGGCTCGTACGCGGGCTGCGCGTACGGGTCCTGGTACGGCGCCTCGTACGCCGCGGGCTGCTGCTGGGCCGCGGGCCGGGCCACGGGCTGGACCGTGGGCTGGAACTGGGTGTCCCAGGTCTGGCCCTCCCACGTCTGCGTGACGTCGTGGCCCTGCTGCGGGTGCCCTTGCTGGCCCTGCTGCCCGTGCCCGTTCGCGTACGGGTCGTACTGCTGGTCGTTGCTCATGCTCTGGGGTTCACCCTCCTGCGAACGGGGGGAGCACCTCGACCGTGCCGCCCTCGGCAAGCCGTACGGTCTCATGGCTCCGGGTGCCGACGGGGTCGCCGTCGATCAGGAACGAGCACCGCTGGAGGACCCGCACGAGCTCGCCGGGGTGCTTCTCGCGGGCCGCGTCCAGGGCCTCCGCCAGGGTCTCGGCGGTGTACGGCTCCTCGGCGACACCGGCGGCGGCCTTGGCCGCGGCCCAGTAGCGGATGGTTCCCGCTGCCATAGCGGCGCTCCCTTCGTTCGTGTGCGCGCCGCCCCCCATGATGGGCTATCGGCGCGTGAGCCAGTCCCCCAGCCGGGCGAGCAGCTCCTCGTCCGCCGCGTTCTCGGCGTGGCCCATCCCCCGCTCCAGCCACAGCTCCGCGGCCCCGCCCCCGGCGGCGGCGAGCGTGCGGGGGTGGTCGAGCGGGAAGTACGCGTCCCGGTCACCGTGCACGATCAGCAGAGGTACCGGGGCGATCAGCGGGACCGCCTCGACGGGCGAGAGGGGTACGGGGTCCCAGGCCCGCCGGTCGATCCGGGTGCGGAGCCCGTAGCGGCCGACCAGCCGGCCCGCGGGGCGGGTGACCACCCAGTGGAGGCGGCGCATCGGGGCCGTACCCCGGTAGTACCAGCGTGCGGGGGCGGAGACGGCTGCCACCGCGTCCACGCGGCCCTCCGTGCCCCGCTCCAGGGCCGCGTGGCGCAGGACGACGGACCCGCCCATGGAGAAGCCGACCGTCACCACGCGCGCGTGGCCGAGCTCGCGGGCCCAGCGGACGGCGGCGGACAGGTCGAGGACCTCCCGGTCGCCGACGGTGGAGCGGCCGCCGGAGCCGCCGTGCCCGCGGAAGGAGAAGGTCACGACGGCCGCGCCGCGCTCCGCGAAGGCGCGGGCGGCGCGGCGGACGGCGGGCCGGTCGGCCGATCCGGTGAAGCCGTGCGCGACGACCACGGCCGTCCCGGCGACCGCGTCCGTCCCGGTGACGTCCGTCCCGGCGACCGCGTCCGTCCCGGTGACCGCCGTCCCGGTGACCGCCGTATCGGTGACACTTGCAGCGGAGGGTTCGTAAACCGCCTCGATACGGACACCGTCATCCGTACGCAACATCACACGCCGAGGACCATCACACGGATCACCGTGATGTACAGAAGTGAGCGATGAGACATCCACCATGTGAAATCGGCTCTCTCCCTCTGAACTCATGTGGGCTATTCTGCTGGGCAGAGGATCCGGGCAACGCAGCCCCCGGGTCCTTTTGCGTTTTCCGACCGTTGTTACGGATAGGTGAACAAAGGCTCTCAGGGCGCGAGAGCCGTCAGTGATCTGTACGAAGCAGTGCACGTCCTCGCAGGGACCGAGGAGGAACCGACGTTATGAGCGAGCGAACGCAGCACGTCCGACCGATGGCAGGTGGCGCGGTATGAGCTCTCTGCTGCTCCTGACCAACGCCCTCCAGCCGTCGACCGAGGTGCTGCCCGCACTCGGCCTGCTGCTGCACAACGTCCGGGTGGCCCCGGCCGAGGGCCCGGCCCTCGTGGACACCCCCGGCGCGGACGTGATCCTCGTCGACGGCCGGCGCGACCTCCCCCAGGTCCGCTCCCTCTGTCAGCTGCTCCGTTCGACGGGGCCCGGCTGTCCGCTGATCCTCGTCGTCACGGAGGGCGGCCTCGCGGCCGTCACCGCCGACTGGGGCATCGACGACGTCCTCCTCGACACCGCGGGTCCCGCAGAGGTCGAGGCACGGCTGCGGCTCGCGATGGGCCGCCAGCAGATCGTGTCCGACGACTCCCCGATGGAGATCCGCAACGGCGACCTGTCGGTCGACGAGGCGACGTACAGCGCGAAGCTCAAGGGCCGGGTCCTGGACCTGACCTTCAAGGAGTTCGAGCTGCTGAAGTACCTGGCCCAGCACCCGGGCCGGGTCTTCACAAGGGCCCAGCTCCTCCAGGAGGTGTGGGGGTACGACTACTTCGGCGGTACCCGTACGGTCGACGTCCATGTGCGTCGGCTGCGCGCGAAGCTCGGCCCCGAGCACGAGTCGCTGATCGGCACCGTGCGGAACGTCGGCTATCGCTTCGTCACCCCGGAGAAGGTCGAGCGCGCCGCCGAGGACGCCCGGGCGAAGGACACCCGATCGGCGGAGGCCGCCCGCACCGCCCGTGTCAAGGAGGCCGACCGGGACGTCACTCCTGCGGAGGACAGGAACGTGGCGGACGCCACAGTGCGACCTGCCGGTAGGTAGGTCACCCCGCGTAGACTGCCGCGCGTGGCCAAGGTGACGCGGGATGACGTAGCTCGACTGGCAGGTACTTCGACCGCGGTCGTGAGCTACGTGATCAACAACGGACCCCGGCCGGTCGCCCCGGCCACGCGCGAGCGTGTCCTCGCCGCCATCAAGGAGCTGGGCTACCGCCCCGACCGGGTGGCCCAGGCGATGGCGTCCCGACGCACGGACCTCATAGGCATGATCGTCCCGGACGCCCGGCAGCCGTTCTTCGCCGAGCTGGCGCACGCGGTCGAGCAGGCCGCCGCCGAGCGCGGGAAGATGGTCCTCGTCGGCAACTCCGACTACCGCACCGAGCGCGAGATCCACTACCTGCGCGCCTTCCTCGGGATGCGGGTCTCCGGACTGATCCTGGTCAGCCAGGGCATGAGCGAGCAGGCCGCGAGCGAGATCGAGGCCTGGGACGCGCGCGTGGTGCTGCTCCACGAGCGGCCCGAGGCGATCGACGACGTGGCCGTCGTGACCGACGACATCGACGGCGCCAAGCTCGCCGTCCGGCACCTCCTGGAGCACGGCCACGCGTACGTGGCCTGCCTGGGCGGCATCCCGAACACCCCCGCCGTCGGCGACCCCGTCGCCGACCACGAGGAGGGCTGGCGCCAGGCCATGCTGGAGGCGGGCCTGTCGATCGAGGGCCGGCTGTTCCAGGCCCCGTACAACCGCTACGACGCCTACCAGGTGGCCCTGAAGCTGCTCTCCGGCCCGGACAGGCCGCCGGCCATCTTCTGCTCCACCGACGACCAGGCCTTCGGCGTCCTGCGGGCGGCGCGCGAGCTGCGCATCGAGGTGCCCACGGAGCTCGCGGTCGCGGGCTTCGACGACGTGAAGGAGGCGGCGCTCACCGACCCGCCGCTGACCACGGTCTCCTCGGACCGCCCGGCGATGGCCCGGGCCGCGGTGGACCTGGTCCTGGACGACGGCCTGCGCGTCGCCGGCTCGCGCCGCGAGCGGCTCAAGCTCTTCCCGTCGACCCTGGTCGTCCGCCGCTCCTGCGGCTGCGGCGAGTAGTCCTTCACGCCGGTACGGGCACGGCGAGGCGTCCGCCCGTACCGTGCGGGGACGTCGCCGCCCCCGCACGGGTTTGCGGGATCAGTAGACGCCGTTCAGCTTCCACCAGCCGCTGTCGATCATCTCCGCGCCCTTGAGGACGGTCGGCGCGGTGCCTGTGCCCCGGTAGCCGAGGAGCCGGCCGGGCTGACCGCCCGCGTACCGCTCGTTGGTGACGGCCAGCAGGTCGTTGGTGCTGCCGCCGTCGTACGAGCCGACCGCGAGCAGGTGCTGCATGTCCTGCCAGCCGCCGCCGACGAGCGCGCGGGCGCCCAGGGTGCCGTTGTTCCGGCCCGGGTAGAGCCACAGCTTCCCGGCCGTGTCCCGCGCCACCAGGTCGGCCTTGCCGTCGCCGTTCAGATCGCCGCTGCCGACGAGGCGGTTCATGACCTGCCAGCCGCCGCCGACGAGCTTGCGGGCGCCCAGGGTGCCGTTGCCGCGGCCCGGGTAGAGCCACAGCTTCCCGGCCGTGTCGCGCGCGACCAGGTCGGCCTTGCCGTCGCCGGACAGATCACCGGCGGCGGTCAGGACGGACATGCCGTTCCAGCCGCCCGTGCCGATGTTCTTGCGGGCGCCGAACGCGCCGGCGCCGTTGCCCGGGTACAGCCACAGCCTGCCGTCGCGGTCGCGGGCCACCAGGTCCTCGCGGCCGTCGCCGGTGAAGTCGCCGTGCCGGGTCATCGCCGTCATGGCGTTCCAGCCACTGCCGACGAGGCGGCCCGCGCCGTCGGTCGACAGAACGTCGCCCGGCAGGAACCAGAGCCGGCCCACCAGGTCCCGGACCAGCAGGTCAGGCCTGCGATTGCCGTCGAGGTCGCCGAAGCCGGCGGCCTTGGTGGCGGGGTCGGCGTACCACCACGGGTAGGCGCGCCCGGTGCACTCGCGCTCGGTCCGCACCATCTTGACCGAGCTGATCTTCCGATCGAGGCTCGAACTGTAGCTCCCGGCGCCACCGGGGCCCTGGGACCAGTACGTGGAGTCCGGACCGTTCAACGAGTAGTTCGCGTCGGAGTAGAGACACGCGATCTCCGACGACTTGTTGGTGAACGAGCGGATCTTGTTATCCCAGGTGCCCAGCGTGGCCATGCTCTTGTTCGTCTTGAACATGCTGCCGTCGCCGGCCGTCCCGGTGAAGCCGCAGAAGTACCCCGAAGGGCAGCGGTCCATCCACGACGAGGCCTGGGCCGTCTGAGCGGGCAGCGCCGCCGCCAACAGGCCCCCGGCCAGGACGCCGGTCAGCGAGGCGAGCAGTCTTCTGGTCGTCTTGCGCAAGGTCGAATCCCCTCCCCGCGCCCGTGCGCCGGTGCGCCAGGCGCTCCGCGCACGGTAGACGACGGCTCGGACGGAGCCCCATCCAGGGGGGATCCTTATTTCGGGCATACAGGGTTCTGTCGGGCTTCTCAGCCGGTCCTCAGACGGCTCTCATGTACGGCTCCGAGAGTCATAGCCATGACGGACTTCCAGGAGCAGCAGCCGCAGCAGCCGTACTACCCGCCGCAGCCCCCGAGGCCCCCGTACGCCCCGACGCCGCAGCAGGGTGACCGGCAGCCGTACGACGCCACGCAGCCGTACGAGTCGACCCGGCCGATCACCACCGAGCCGGGGACCACGATCTGGCCGTCCGGCGGGCAGGTCCCCCCGCCCGGCGGGCACATTCCCCCGGCCGGCGGGCACCTCCCGCCGCCGCCCCTGGACCCGCCGGGCGCAGCCATGGGCGCCCCGCGCCGCCGCGCCAAGCGCGGGGTCGGGCTCCTCGCGGCCGTGGCCATCGCGGCCGCGGCGGTCGGCGGCGGCACGGCGACCCTCGTCCAGCAGCTGACCTCCGACAGCCCCGTCACCGCCTCCTCGGTCGTGAACGGCACGAACGTCTCCGCGAGCAGCGTGGGCACGGTCGCCGGCGTCGCCCAGGCCGTCTCCCCCTCCATCGTCGAGATCTCCGCGAGCTCGAACTCCGGCAAGTCCACCGGCTCGGGCGTGATCATCACCTCCGACGGCGAGATCGTCACCAACAACCACGTGATCTCCGGCGCCTCCTCGACCTCCGTCCAGCTCAGCGACGGCAAGACGTACGAGGCCGAGGTCGTCGGCACGGACCCCGACAAGGACCTCGCGCTGATCAAGCTCCAGGGCGCCTCCGGCCTGAAGGCCGCCACGCTCGGCGACTCGTCCAAGGTGAAGGTCGGCGAGGAGGTCGTGGCCATCGGCTCCCCCGAGGGCCTCACCGGCACCGTCACGAGCGGCATCGTCTCGGCGCTCGACCGGGACGTGACCGTCGCCAAGGACGACGACAGCGGCAGCCAGGACCAGCAGCAGGGGCAGCGGTACGACCCGCGGCAGGGCTGGCCGTTCGAGTTCGGCGGGCAGCAGTTCAACGGCGACACGGGCACGTCGAAGACGACGTACAAGGCGATCCAGACCGACGCCTCGCTCAACCCGGGGAATTCCGGCGGCGCGTTGATCAATATGAAGGGCGAGATCATCGGAATCAATTCGGCCATGTATTCGCCCAGTTCTTCGAACGGTTCGACGGCCGGAAGTGTCGGCCTCGGATTCGCCATTCCGGTCGACACGGTGAAGGCCGACCTCGACAGCCTGCGCGCGGGCGGCGACAGCTGACCGGCGAACGGGCGTCGTGCGAGGCTGACGCCATGACTGCCCAGCAGAACGAAGCCGAGCGCATCCTGATCGTCGAGGACGAGCCCGCCGTGCGGGAGGCCCTCCGCCGCAGCCTCGCCTTCGAGGGGTACGACACGCAGGACGCCGTCGACGGGCTCGACGCGCTCGCGCGGATCGAGGCGTACGCCCCCGACCTCGTCGTCCTCGACGTCCAGATGCCCCGGATGGACGGGCTCACCGCGGCCCGGCGGATCAGGGCCGCCGGCTCGACCGTGCCGATCCTCATGCTGACCGCCCGCGACACCGTCGGCGACCGGGTCACCGGCCTCGACGCGGGCGCCGACGACTACCTCGTGAAGCCCTTCGAGCTCGACGAGCTCTTCGCCCGGATCCGGGCGCTGCTCCGGCGCAGCTCGTACGCCTCCGCCTCCGCGGCCCCGGCCGACGACGACGTGCTGTCCTTCGAGGACCTGCGGATGGACCTGGCGACGCGCGAGGTGACCCGGAGCGGGCGGACGGTGGAGCTGACGCGCACCGAGTACACGCTCCTGGAGATGTTCCTGGCGCACCCGCGGCAGGTCCTGACCCGCGAGCAGATCCTCAAGGCGGTGTGGGGCTTCGACTTCGAGCCGAGTTCGAACTCGCTCGACGTGTACGTGATGTACCTGCGGCGCAAGACGGAGGCGGGCGGCGAGCCGCGCCTCGTGCACACAGTGCGGGGCGTCGGCTACGTCCTGCGTGGAGGAGGCGGCGAGTGACGCGTTTCCGGCCCCTGGCCTGGTTCCGCTCGCGGCCCCTGGCCTGGTTCCGCTCGCGGCCCCTGCGGTCGCGGCTCGCGCTGCTCACCGCCTTCGCGGTGGCGGTCGCGGTGGCGGCGGTCTCGCTGGCCTGCTGGTTCGTGACGCGGGCCCAGCTGGAGGCCGAGCTGGACTCCTCGCTGCGCAACAGCAAGCTGGACTCCGGCTCGGTGGAGACTCTGCTCACCCTGTGCCGCCAGGGCACGACGCCGCCGCCGATGGCGGGCGGCTCGTACACGGTGCAGGTGATCCTCGCCAACGGCTTCGTCTGCACCTCCGGCCAGGCCCCGATCCCGGCGGACCCCGCCGACCTCGCGGTGGCGCGCGGCCGGCTGACGTACGCGCTGCACACGGTGAAGGACGAGGACGGCCGGGAGATGCGGGTCTACACCTACCCGCAGCCGGGTCCGCCCGGGCTCGCCGTCTCCGTCGCCCGCCCGCTCGCCGAGGTCGACAACTCGATGTCCACCCTGCGCTGGGTGCTGCTCCTGGTCTCCGGGATCGGCGTCGTCGGCGCCGGCGCGGCCGGCCTGTGGGTGGCGCGGACCGGCCTCGAACCGGTGAACCGGCTGACCGGCGCCGTCGAGCACGTGGCCGCGACCGAGGACCTGACGGTCCGCATCCCGGTGGACGGCGAGGACGAGATCGCCCGCCTGTCGCGCTCCTTCAACGCGATGACGGCGGCCCTCGCGACCTCCCGCGACCGGCAGGCGCAGCTGATCGCGGACGCCGGCCACGAACTCCGTACGCCCCTCACGTCCCTCCGGACGAACGTCGAGCTGCTCGCGCGGAGCGAGGAGACCGGCCGGGCGATCCCGGCGGACGACCGGCGGGCCCTGATGGCCTCGGTGAAGGCGCAGATGACGGAGCTGGCGGCGCTGATCGGCGACCTCCAGGAGCTGGCCCGCCCGGACACGGCGCGGCCGGGCCCGCTGGAGGTCGTACCGCTGCACGGCATCCTCCGCTCGGCCCTGGACCGGGCCCGGCTGCGCGGCCCGGAGCTGACCTTCGTCACGGACCTCGCGCCCTGGTACGTCCGGGCGGAACCGGCGGCGATCGAGCGCGCCCTCGTCAACGTCCTGGACAACGCGGTGAAGTTCTCGCCGCCCCGGGGCACGGTCGAGGTGACCCTGATGCGGGGCGAGCTGGCGGTCCGGGACCACGGTCCCGGCATCCCGCCGGACGAGCTCCCGCACGTCTTCGACCGCTTCTGGCGCTCCCCGTCGGCCCGCAGCCTGCCGGGCTCGGGCCTGGGGCTCTCGATCGTCGCCCGTACGGTCCACCAGGCGGGCGGCTCGGCGACCCTCGCCCCGGCCCCGGGCGGCGGCACGGTGGCGACGCTCCGGCTGCCGGGCGCGCCGACCCCGCCGCCGTCAGTTGTGGCGGATGAGGGACGCGACGAGGCCTGAGCGGGTGTTCGGGTAGTCCATGGGGACGATGCCGAGGCCCTTCCAGGTGTTCGCCGTGCCGTCCAGGAAGCCGTGCACCCGGGGGTTGAGGTTGTCGGAGTTCCAGCGCGGCGGCAGGGACGCGGACGTGCTGACGAAGTTGATGTACAGCTTGCCGGGCTGTTCGACGGCCTTGCGGAAGTGGGCCTCGATCTTGGGGTACTTGGCGTTCGGCAGGGCGTTCCAGTCGTCCTGGATCGCGATGGCCCCGCCGTCCCACCACTTGAGGCCGGGCAGGCCGCCGTTGTCGGCGATGAGGACGACCTTGCCGCGGGCCTCGCCCAGGGTGGGGACGGTGTCGCCGATGCGGAACAGCGAGCGCCAGCCCCGGTTGTCGAGGTAGTCGGTGAAGACGGCGCCGAAGGTGGCGTCGGAGTCCGAGGAGTACTCCTGCTTGACCCGCATGAGGACGGTCTCGGAGGGGTGGGCGGCGAGGAAGGCACTGCAGGCGACGAGGACGTCGCCGAACATCATGTTCTGGTAGGAGGGGCCGTGGTGGATGGCGAAGGACCCGCCGGTCACCCGGCAGCGGATGTCCAGGAACCGGATGCCGCTGTCCAGCTGCTGGGCGATGGTGGTGTTCTGGCACTCGGACCAGGGGCCGCCGAAGCGGGCGCCGGAGTCGTGGGTGCCGGGGATGGTGAGCCGCCGTAGGTCGGTCCCGTCGCCGTGTGCCGCCATCCAGGCCTGTACGTCCACGGCGGATGCTGCGGGCGCCCCGAGCATGACTCCGGCCCCGGTGGCGAGGGCCCCCACGAGAAAGCGTCGTCGCTCCATGACCCGGATAATGACAGGGTCACGACAAATACACCAGAGGGCCTCCGGAGCGCGCGAAAGGGGGCGGCGGCCCGTCGGAACGGTCCGCCGCCCCCTCGCTCAGGGGCCCGGAAGGGCTACTTGATGACCGTGATGCGGTCCGTCGCCGGCACCGGCAGCGGCGCGGCGGCCGAGGAGTGGGCACCCAGGTAGGCGGTGAACATGTCCAGGTCGGACGCGCCGACCAGCTTGTTCTTGTGCTCCTTCAGGACAGCGAAGCCGTCGCCGCCACCGGACAGGAACTCGTTCATCGCGACCCGGTAGGTCTTCGCCGGGTCGATCGCCTCACCGTTCAGCCGCACCGAGTCGACCACGATCCGGTCGGCGCCGGTCTTCGTCATGTCCAGGGTGTACGTGAAGTTCTTCGACACCTGGAGGATCTTCGGGGCCGCCAGGTTGAGGCCGCTGACCTGCTGCTGGAGCGTGGTGACGAGCTGGGCACCGGTCAGGTCGACCGCCGTCATCATGTTGGTGAACGGCTGGACGGTGTACGCCTCGCCGTAGGTCACGACCCCGTCGCCCTCGGCGCCGGACGCCTTGTGGGTCAGCGGCGCGCGGACGCCGCCCGGGTTCATCAGGGCGAGCTGCGCACCACCCTTGTCCGCCGGGGCCATGCCCTCCAGCTGCGCGTCCGCGATCAGGTTGCCCAGCGGCTTCTCGTACGCCCCCGCGTCGAGGGGGTTGTCGATGTCCGCGGCGATGTGGCCGACGGGACGGTTCGCGATCGGCGCGGCCAGGTCCTTCCAGCGCTTGATCAGCTTGCTGATGTCATCGGCCGGATCCACGTCACGGGTGACGACGTGGTTCGCGGAGGCGACGGCGGTGCGGACGATGTCCTTCGTACGACGGTCGTAGGTGAGCGTCGTGTCGGTGTAGAGCCGGCCGAAGGAGGCCGCCGAGGTGACCGTGCGCGGCTTGCCCGACGGGTCCGGGATCGTGCACGCGTACGCCTGGTGCGTGTGCCCGGTGACCAGGGCGTCGACCTGCGGGGTGACGTTCTTGGCGATGTCCACGATCGGGCCGGAGATGCCGGCGCCGGCGCCCGGGGTGTCGCAGTCGTAGTTGTACGCGCCCGAGGCGGGCAGGCCGCCCTCGTGGAGCAGCGCGACGATCGACTTCACGCCCTTGCGCTCCAGCACCTTGGCGTACTTGTTGATCGTCTCGACCTCGTCGCCGAACTTCAGGCCCTTGATGCCCTCGGCGGAGACGATGTTCGCCGTGCCTTCGAGGGTGACGCCGATGAAGCCGATCTTGACGCCGTCGCGCTCCCAGATGAAGTACGGGTCGAGCAGCGGCTTGCCGCTCTTCTCGTTCGTCACGTTGGCCGCGAGGTAGGGGAAGTTCGCCCCCTTGAAGGTCTTGCCCTCCTCGAAACAGCCCTCGGTCGGGTGGCAGCCGCCGTTCTGTATGCGGGCCAGCTCGCGGGCGCCCTCGTCGAACTCGTGGTTGCCGACCGAGCTCACGTCGAGCTTCAGCTTGTTCAGCGCCTCGATGGTCGGCTCGTCGTGGAACAGCCCGGAAAGCAGCGGCGAGGCACCGATCATGTCACCGGCGGCGGCCGTGACGGAGTACCGGTGGCCCTTGCGGGCCTGCCGCAGATGCGTGGCGAGGTACTCGGCGCCGCCGACGTTGTTGACGAGCTCGGTGGTGCCGTCCTCCTTGAGGCGGGTGAGCCTGCCCGAGGAGCCGGTCGGCGGCTCCAGGTTGCCGTGGAGGTCGTTGAAGGACAGCAGCTGGACGTCGACCATCCGGCCCCAGCCCTTGCCGTTCCCGTACCCGCTCTCGGCGTCGAACGCGTCCCCGGCGGCCCCCGCCGACGACGGCATCGCGGCGAAAAGCGCCCCGACGGTCGCGAGTCCCGCGCCCGCGGCCAGAATCCGCCGCCCGGTCTTGTTCTTCCTCGGTGTCGCTGCCATCTCTCCCCTAGTCCCCTTGCCCCGTTTCGCGGCCTTGATCTACTCCCCCGTTGCGCGTGCAGCCTAGAGTCAACGCGCGTAGCGCAACAGGGGGTAGCCGGTTACAAGACAGTTGCCTCTTGCTGACGAGCTGTCGCCGTAGGCTCGTACCCATGACTTCCGACGCGGCGCCGGCCCTCGAACCGGGACGGCAGATCCACACGTATGACGAGCTCTCCCCCGAGCAGGTCCAGGACGTACTGGAGCTCCTCGAGGCCGCCGACCGGGCCGACGGCCTGCACGCCGTGTCCGAGCAGGGGCGGCTCTACCTGCGGCACGGCCGCCGCGAGGGCGTGCGTCACTTCCTGCTCTCCGTCGGCCCCCACCTCTACGGCTACGCCCAGCTGGAGGAGACCGACCCGATCGAGGCCCCGGCCGCCGAGCTCGTCGTCCACCCGTCCCACCGCGGCCGCGGCCACGGCCGGGCGCTCGGCGCCGCGCTGCTCGCCGCCTCCGGCAAGCGGCTGCGCGTCTGGGCGCACGGCGGCAAGTCGGCGGCCCGGCACCTCGCGCAGGTCCTCGGCCTGACGCTCTTCCGCGAACTCCGCCAGCTGCGGCGCTCCCTGACGCCCCTCGACATCCCGGAGCCGGTCCTGCCCGAGGGCGTCACCGTCCGTACCTTCGTCCCCGGCCAGGACGACACGGCCTGGCTCGCCGTCAACGCGAAGGCGTTCGCGCACCACCCGGAGCAGGGCTCGCTCACGCAGCGGGACCTGGACGACCGGACGGCCGAGCCGTGGTTCGACCCGAAGGGCTTCTTCCTCGCGGAGAAGGACGGGAAGCTGATCGGCTACCACTGGACGAAGACGCACGCCGAGGAGCAGCTCGGCGAGGTGTACGTGGTGGGCATCCTGCCCGACGCGCAGGGCGGCGGCCTCGGCAAGGCGCTCACGGCGATCGGCCTGCGACACCTGGCGGCGCAGGGGCTGCCGACGGCGATGCTGTACGTGGACGCGGACAACACGGCGGCGGTACGGGTCTACGAGGGCCTCGGCTTCGCGACGCACGAGGTGGACCTGATGTACCGCACGGAGTCGTGACGTACCGAAGCGGGTCGTAACGCCTGTTTCCAGCGGGTCGTAACACCTGTTTCCCAGGGGGCGGTTGACACCGCCCCCTCCCTTCCACCACCCTTTCACTACTTGATTAGTGAAAGGGTGGTGGAAGGGAACGTGGTCGAGTACCGCATCGACCGGCGCAGTGGCGTCGCCACCTACCTCCAGATCGTCCAGCAGACGAAACAGGCCCTCCGGATGGGCCTCCTGGAGCCCGGCGACCGACTGCCCACCGCACGCGAGGTCGTCGAATCGACGGCCATCAACCCCAACACGGTCCTCAAGGCCTACCGCGAGCTCGAACGCGAAGGCCTCGTCGAGGCCCGCCGCGGCCTCGGGACCTTCGTCCGCGCCACGCTCGGCACCGGCCCCGCCGACTCGCCCCTGCGCGGCGAACTCACCGACTGGGCCCGCCGCGCCCGCGCCGCCGGACTGGACCGCGAGGACGTGTCCGCGCTCTTCACATCCGTACTGAAGGAACACTTCGAGGGGGACGACGCATGACGAGAGACGGCATCGCGCTGGAGGCCGATCTCCTGGGCAAGACCTACGGAGGGAGGAGCCGCGGCTGGGCGCTGCGGGGATGCGGCTTCGCCCTCCCCGCCGGCCGGGTCTGCGCCCTCGTCGGCCCGAACGGCGCCGGCAAGTCCACCCTCCTCGCCCTCGCCGCAGGGCTCCTGCGTCCGACCGAGGGCACGATCCAGGCCCCGCCCCGCGAGCACCTCGCGTACGTCGCCCAGGACAAGCCGCTCCACCCCCGGCTCTCCGTCGCCGACACCCTCCGCATGGGCCGCGAGCTCAACCCGGGCCGCTGGGACGAGACCGCGGCGCAGCGCGTGATGGCCGACGAGCTCGACCCCCACACGCTCGTACGCGACCTCTCCGGCGGCCAGCGCACCCGCGTCGCCCTCGCGCTCGCCCTCGGCAAGCGCGCCGAACTCCTGCTCCTCGACGAGCCGATGGCCGACCTCGACCCGCTCGCCCGCCACCAGCTCATGGGCCTGCTCATGGCCGACGCGGCCGAACACGGGACGACCGTCGTCCTGTCCTCGCACATCCTCACCGAGCTGGAGGGCGCCTGCGACCACCTCCTCCTGCTCCACGGCGGCAAGATCCGTCTCGACGGCGCCGTGGACGACCTCCTCGCCGCCCACACCCTGCTCAGGGGCCCCGTCGCCGACCTCGCCCCGCACACGGTCGTCGAGTCCCGCACGACGGGCCGTCAACTCACGGCCCTGATCCGCCACGAGGGCCCGATCGAAGGCCCCTGGGACACCCAGGAACCCTCCCTGGAGGACCTCCTCCTCGCCCACCTCCGCACCACCCCCGAAGGAGTCCCGGCATGAGCACCCTCACCCTGAAGGGCCCCTACTGGGTGACGGTCCGGCAGTACCGGCGGACGCTGTGGCTGGTGGCGGGCGGAGTCCTGCTCAGCCTGGTGAGCATGGTCTGGCTGCGGTACTGGGACGGTCAGACCGTCGGCACCAACCAGGACAACGGCCACGCCGTCCTCCGGGTCGCCATGGACTGGGCCGCCACGGCCATGATGGTGCTGCCCCTGCTCGTCGGCGCGTTCGTCGCGGGCCCGATGGTCGCCCGGGAGCTGGAATCGGGCACGTACAAGCTCGCCCTCACCCAGTCCGTCAGCCCGGCCCGCTGGCTCGGCTCGAAGCTCCTGACCGCCGGCGCGGTGATCGTCCCCGCCACGCTCGCGCTGATCGGGGTCTACCGCCTCGGCTGGGGGAGCGTCGCCGGCACCTGGTCGTTCCTCTGGTACGCCCCGGACACCTACGTGTCCACCGGCCCCGTCCTCGTCGGGCAGGTCCTGCTCGCCCTCGGCCTCGGAGCCCTGATCGGCCAGCTGATCCGCCGGACCGTGACCGCCATGGCCCTCACCGGCCTGGTCACCGGCCTCGCCCTGCTCCTCGTCGGGCAGCTGCGCTGGTCGCTCATGCCGGTCCTGACCGGGACCGGACCGCTCAACGTGGGGAACCTGTTCCCCGGCGTGCCCGCCTCCTCCTGGCAAGGCGGCTACGGGCTCCTCACCGCCTCGGGCGACCATCTGCCCGCCGAGGCCTGCTGGAACCGGACGAAGGAGTGGGACGTCTGCCCGGCCGACCTGAACGTCGTCGGCCAGTACTGGGAATACCACCCCTCCTCCCACTACTGGCCCATCCAGCTCATCGAGACGGGCATCTACCTCGCCCTCGCCGCCCTCGCCCTGTACGCCGCCTTCCGCGTCCTGCGCGCCCGGCACCCGTAAAGCGTTCACCCCGTAAAGCGTTCGACCGATCATGAGGGGGCGGGGGCCCGCACACGGCCCCGCCCCCGATCGGACCCCGATTCCCGTACGACATGTCGCCGTTACCGGCCATTCAGACGCGCTTGCGACGCTCACGCAATGAAGCGCTCCGTGACCACGCCCGGCAGGGCGGTCCTCCCCAAAGGGAGACTCCCCTCCCCCACGGCCCGCTCCGACGCGCACGACGACCTCTTCGCGCGGAAGAATGGGGCCATGAGCCAGCAGCCCGCCGAGGTCCCGGTCCAGTCCTCCGCCACGCCGTCCGCCCAGACGTCCGCGAACGCCTCCGCGAAGTCGTCAGCGAAGACCTCCGGGAAGTCGTCCGCGAAGACGACCACGAAGTCGTCCGCGAAGACGTCCGCCCAGGCCTCCCTCGGTTCGATAGCCGCACACCGCCCGCTCCCCGCGGACGCGAACGACGCGGCCACCGTCGCCGGCATGGACGCCGACCCCGACACGTACGTCGCCGACGGCTCACTCGGCGACGAGCTGCCGCAGGGACGCTTCCTCGACCGGGAACGAAGCTGGCTCGCGTTCAACGAACGCGTCCTCGAACTCGCCGAGGACCCGACCACCCCCCTCCTCGAACGGGCGAACTTCCTCGCGATCTTCGCCTCGAACCTCGACGAGTTCTTCATGGTCCGGGTCGCCGGCCTCAAGCGCCGCATCGCCACCGGCGTCGCCACCCGCTCCGCCTCCGGCCTCCAGCCCCGCGAGGTCCTCGAGCTCATCTGGACGCGCTCGCGCGAGCTCATGGCCCGGCACGCCGCCTGCTACCAGCAGGACGTGGCGCCGGCCCTGGCCGACGAGGGCATCCACCTCATCCGCTGGCCCGAGCTCACGGAGAAGGAGCAGGCGCGGCTCTTCACCCTGTTCCGGCAGCAGATCTTCCCCGTCCTCACCCCGCTGGCCGTGGACCCGGCCCACCCCTTCCCGTACATCTCCGGCCTGAGCCTCAACCTCGCCGTGGTCGTACGCAACCCGGTGAGCGGCCACCGCCACTTCGCGCGCGTGAAGGTGCCGCCGCTGCTCTCCCGCTTCCTGGAGGCCTCCCCGCAGCGGTACGTCCCCCTGGAGGACGTCATCGCGGCACACCTGGAGGAGCTGTTCCCCGGCATGGAGGTGCTCGCGCACCACATGTTCCGGGTGACGAGGAACGAGGACCTGGAGGTCGAGGAGGACGACGCCGAGAACCTCCTCCAGGCGCTGGAGAAGGAGCTCATGCGGCGCCGCTTCGGCCCGCCGGTCCGCCTGGAGGTCGAGGAGTCCATCGACCCGTACGTCCTCGACCTCCTCGTGCGCGAGCTGAAGGTCTCGGACGCCGAGGTCTACCCGCTGCCCGGCCCGCTCGACCTGACCGGCCTCTTCGGGATCGCCGGGCAGGACCGGCCGGAGCTGAAGTTCCCGAAGTTCGTCGCGGGCACGCACCGTGACCTCGCCGAGGTCGAATCGGCGTCCGCGCCCGACATCTTCGCGGCGCTGCGCGAGCGGGACGTGCTCCTGCACCACCCGTACGACAGCTTCTCCACCTCCGTCCAGGCCTTCCTGGAGCAGGCGGCGGCCGACCCGGACGTCCTCGCGATCAAGCAGACGCTGTACCGGACGTCCGGCGACTCCCCGATAGTCGACGCCCTCATCGACGCCGCCGAGTCCGGCAAGCAGGTCCTCGTCCTCGTCGAGATCAAGGCCCGCTTCGACGAGCAGGCCAACATCAAGTGGGCGCGGAAGCTGGAGGAGGCCGGCTGCCACGTCGTCTACGGCCTCGTCGGTCTGAAGACCCACTGCAAGCTGTCGCTGGTCGTCCGCCAGGAGGGCGAGCTCCTGCGCCGGTACTCGCACGTCGGCACCGGCAACTACCACCCGAAGACGGCCCGCCTGTACGAGGACCTGGGCCTGCTCACCGCCGACCCCCAGGTCGGCGCGGACC
This sequence comes from Streptomyces gardneri, assembly GCF_006539185.1. Taxonomy (GTDB): domain Bacteria; phylum Actinomycetota; class Actinomycetes; order Streptomycetales; family Streptomycetaceae; genus Streptomyces; species Streptomyces gardneri. The sequence goes on along the minus strand of NZ_BJMN01000025.1, from coordinate 25,640 downwards.
TGTCCGACCTGTTCAACCGGCTCTCCGGCTACTCCCGCCGCGAGACGTACCGGCGCCTGCTCACCGCGCCCAAGTCGCTGCGGGACGGCCTGGTCTCCCGGATCACCAAGGAGATCGCCCACCACCGGGCCGGCCGGCCCGCGTACGTGCGGATCAAGGTCAACTCGATGGTCGACGAGGCGATCATCGACGCCTGCTACCAGGCCTCCCGGGCCGGAGTGCCCGTCGACATCTGGGTCCGCGGCATCTGCGCCGTGCGCCCCGGGGTCACCGGCCTCTCCGAGAACGTCCGGGTCCGCTCGGTCCTCGGCCGCTTCCTGGAGCACTCCCGGATCTTCGCCTTCGGCAACGGCGGCGAACCCGAGGTGTGGTTCGGCAGCGCCGACATGATGCACCGCAACCTGGACCGCCGGATCGAGGCCCTCGTACGGGTCTCCGACCCGGCCCACCGGGCGGCACTCACCCGGCTCCTGGAGACCGGGATGTCCGACACCACCTCCTCCTGGCACCTCGGCCCCGACGGGAACTGGACGCGGCACGCGACCGACCCCGAGGGCCGGCCGCTGCGGCACGTCCAGGAGATGCTCATCGACGCGCGGAGGCGCCGGCGTGCACAACCTTGACCCCCTGCGGGACGTCACTGCGGGCGAGGTCGTGGCCCCCTATCTCCACGCCCGGGCCGCGGACTTCCTCCGCGGCCTGCGGATCCACGGCGAGAGCGGCTCCGACTCGGCCGGAGCGGAGGAGGCCGCCCGTACGCTGCGGGCCGCCGCCCGCCGGATCAGCGGCACCCTCCACACCTTCCGGCCGCTGCTCGACACCGCCTGGGCCGACCAGCTGCGGACCGAACTGGCGTGGCTCTCCGGGACCCTGGCCCTGGAGCAGGCCTACACCTCCCGGCTCGTCCGCCTGGTGGACGCACTGTCCCGCCTGTCGAGCACGGCCGGCCCGGTACCGGCGGCCCGCGGCGGCAGCGGCACGGGACCCGGAACGGGCACAGGCTCCGGCGCAGCCGCCGGGGCCGGTGCGGGGGCAGGGGCGGGGGCCGGTGCGGGCCTCACCGTCGGCGCCGCCCGGGCCGGCGCCCTCCTCGAACGCCAGCTCACCCTGGCCCGGACCCGCGCCCACTCCGCGGCCCTCCAGGCCCTCGGCTCCGCCCGCTTCCACGCGGTCGCCGACTCCGTCGCCCTCCTCGCCTCCGACGTGCCGCTCGGCCCCGCCGGCGCGTCCCCCGCCATGGAGGTCGTCGACGCGCCCGCCGCGGTCGCCGAGCGGCGCCTCCTCGAATCGGTGGCCGCACTCCCGCTGACCAGGGCTGCCCACCCGTACAACGCCGACGCCCTCGCCCTCGCCACCGGCGAGTCCCAGGACGCGCCCTGGCACCGGACCCGGCACCTGCTGCGCCTGCACCGGTACGCCGCCGAGGTCCTGCACACCGGCGGCGAGCCCGACCCCGTCCTGTACGAGTCCGCCCGCGCCCTGGACCGGCACCGCGACGCCGCCGAAGCCGCGTCGGCCGCCGCCGCGGCGGCCCGCACCCCCCGCATCGCCCCGGCGACGGCGTACGCCCTCGGGGTCCTCCACGCCGACCAGCGCCACGAGGTCGAAGCGGCCCGCTTCGCCTTCCAGCACGCCTGGCGAAGAGCGACAGCCCCGGTCCCGTGAGCTCGCCACCGCCGATCCTCGCCGCCGGGTGCGTGCTCTGGCGCCCGGCGCTTTCCGGCCACGGCATCGAGATCGCCCTCGTGCATCGGCCGAAGTACGACGACTGGTCGCACCCGAAGGGGAAGCGGAAGCGCGGGGAGACCGCGGAGGCCTGCGCGCTGCGCGAGGTCCTGGAGGAGACGGGCCGGCGGTGCACGCTCGGCCCCCGCCTGCCCACGGCCCGCTACACGGTGGCCGGCCGCCCCAAGGAGGTCGTCTACTGGGCGGCCCGCGCCCTCGGCGGCGTGTTCGAGCCGAACAGCGAGATCGACCTCCTCGTCTGGCTGCCGCCGGGCGAGGCCCGCGCACGCCTCACCCAGCCGCGCGACCGCGAGCTGCTGGACGCCGCCATGGCGACCTCACGCCACTGACGCCCTCCGGAGCGACCGCACCCGGGCTTCCGGCACGGTTCACTTCCCGTTCACTCTCCTCCGTCGACCGCTTCACCTGTTCTGCCTAATTTCGGACTCACACGGTGCACGGAGCACTGCGATGCACCACCAACCGACACACGCCGCCGTAGAACGATCGGGACATCGGGCCCGCGGCAAGGCGGCTTCTGGAAGGAACACCCGAAAGTGAAGCTTTCGCGCAAGAACGGGCTTCGCGCCTCCGCGATCGGTGCCCTCGTCGTCTCCGGCGCCCTGGTCCTCTCGGCGTGTGGCTCGGACAACAACACGGAGACCCCGGCGAAGGAGGGCGGCAAGACGACGACCTCCGCCGCCGCCTCGAACATCGACTGCGCCGGCGCCAAGGGCAAGCTGCTCGCCGCCGGCTCCAGCGCGCAGCGCAACGCGATGGACCTGTGGGTCAAGAACTTCCAGGCCGCCTGCGAGGGCGTCGAGATCAACTACCAGGGCATCGGCTCCGGTGGCGGCATCACCAAGTTCAACCAGGGCCAGGTCGCCTTCGCGGGCTCCGACTCCGCCCTGAAGGACGAAGAGGTCGCCGAGTCCCAGAAGATCTGCACCGGCGGCGGCAAGGGCGTCAACCTGCCCATGGTCGGCGGCCCCATCGCCATCGCCTACAAGCTGGACGGGGTGGACAACCTCGTCCTGGACGCCTCCACCATCGCCAAGATCTTCGACAACAAGATCACCAAGTGGAACGACCCGGCGATCGCCAAGCTGAACCCGGGCGCCAAGCTGCCCGACAGCACGATCCAGGCCTTCCACCGCTCGGACGAGTCGGGCACCACCCAGAACCTGGGCAAGTACCTCTCCACCGCCGCCCCGGCCGACTGGAAGCACGACCCGAAGTCGAAGTCGTGGCCCGCCCAGGGCGGCCAGGCCGCCAACGGCTCCTCCGGCGTCGCCACCGCGGTCAAGGACACCGAGGGCTCCATCAGCTACATGGAGCTCTCGTACGCCACCGCGAACAAGTCCTCCACGGTCAGCATCGCCACCGGTGCCGCCACCCCGGTCGCCGCCTCCTCGGAGAACGCGTCCAAGGCCATCGCCGCCGCCAAGGTCAAGGGCACGGGCAACGACGTCGCCCTCTCCCTCGACTACAAGACCAAGGCCGAGGGCGCCTACCCGATCGTCCTCGTCACGTACGAGATCGCCTGCGACAAGGGCAACAAGGCGGAGACCCTGCCGACCCTGAAGGCGTTCCTCAACTACACCGTGAGCGAGGAGGGCCAGAAGGTCCTCGCCGACGCCGGCTACGCCCCGCTCCCGGCCGAGATCGCGGCCAAGGTCCGCGCGATCGTCCCCGCCCTGTCCTGACCCCCGGCCGGGTCCGGCCCCTCCCCTAGGGGCCGGCCCCGGCATCCGGTGCACCGCCGCCAGGAGCCCGCACACCCGTACGGGCACCGCAGACCGGAGAAGCAGATGGCTACCACCACACCAGACATACAGAGGAGCCGGCGCGCCAAGAGCGCGTCCCGCCCCGGTGACCGCATCTTCAGCGGTCTGTCCCGAGGCTCCGGCATCACCCTCCTCGTGATCATGGCCGCGATCGCCGGCTTCCTCACCTACCGCGCGATCCTCGCGATCTCGAAGGACAGCACCAACTTCTTCACCACCTTCGAGTGGAACCCCGCCGGCAACCCGCCGGTCTTCGGCATCGCCGTCCTCGCCTTCGGCACGATCGTCTCCTCTATCATCGCGATGCTCATCGCCGTGCCGGTCGCGATCGGCATCGCGCTCTTCATCTCGCACTACGCGCCGCGCAAGCTGGCCAAGCCGCTCGCGTACGTCGTCGACCTGCTCGCCGCCGTGCCCAGCATCATCTACGGCCTCTGGGGCGCGATCTTCCTCGTCCCGTACCTGGACGGCCTGAACCAGTGGCTCGACGAGTACCTGGGCTGGACGTACCTCTTCGACAAGGCCAACGAGGGCCCCGCCCGCTCGCTCTTCACCGTGGGCATCCTGCTGGCGATCATGATCCTGCCGATCATCACCAACGTCACCCGCGAGGTCTTCCTCCAGGCCCCGAAGATGCACGAAGAGGCCGCCCTCGCCCTCGGCGCCACGCGCTGGGAGGTCATCCGCATGTCGGTGCTGCCCTTCGGCCGCTCCGGCATCATCTCCGCCTCCATGCTGGGCCTCGGCCGCGCACTCGGCGAGACCATGGCCGTCGCCGTGGTCCTCTCCCCCAGCTTCCTCATCTCGGGCCACCTCCTCGACCCGGGCGGCGGCACCTTCGCGCAGAACATCGCCGCCAAGTTCAACGAGGCCAACGAGTACGGCCGGGACGCGCTCATCGCGTCCGGTCTCGTCCTCTTCGTCATCACCCTGCTGGTCAACGGCGCCGCCCGCTGGATCATCGGCCGCCGCAAGGAGTACTCGGGGGCCGCGGCATGAGCCACGCCATACAGGAACGTCCGGTCTCCGTCGCCCCCCGGCGCGGACCCCTCTCCCACGCCCGCCTCCCGCGCTGGACCCCGGCCGCCGTCGCCGTCTTCTCCATCGCCGCGGGCATCGGGATCGGCCTCGCCGCCGGCTGGCACAGCAAGGTCCAGTGGGGCATGCTCGCCGCCCTGCTCTTCGTCCTCACGACGTACGCCGTCACCACCAAGGTCGAAGGCAGCCGCCAGGCCAAGGACCGCGTCGCGACCAGCCTCGTCTGGGTCTGCTTCGTCCTCGCCGTCGTCCCGCTGCTCTCCCTCGCCTGGGTCACGATCAGCAAGGGAATGGCCGTCCTCGACGTCTACTTCCTGACCCACTCGATGAACGGCGTCCTCGACACCGAGGCCGGCGGCGGCGTCTACCACGCCCTCCTCGGCACCATCGAGCAGGTCGGCATCGCGACCCTGATCGCGGCCCCGATCGGTCTGCTGACCGCGGTCTACCTCGTCGAGTACGGCGGCGGGAAGCTCGCCCAGGCCGTCACCTTCTTCGTCGACGTCATGACGGGCATCCCGTCGATCGTCGCCGGCCTCTTCATCCTCGCCACCTGGAACCTGATGCTGGGCTTCGGCCCCTCCGGTTTCGCCGGCGCGATGGCCCTCGCCATCCTGATGATGCCGGTCGTCGTCCGCTCCACCGAGGAGATGCTCAAGCTCGTCCCGAACGAGCTCCGCGAGGCCTCCCTCGCCCTCGGCATCCCCAAGTGGCGCACGATCCTGAAGGTGGTCCTGCCCACCGCGATCGGCGGCATCACCACGGGCGTCATGCTCGCGGTCGCCCGCATCACCGGTGAGACGGCCCCCGTCCTGCTCCTCGTGTTCGGTACGAAGCTCATCAACCCGAACCCCTTCGAAGGCGCCCAGTCCTCCCTGCCGCTCTACGTGTACGAGCAGTACGCGGTCGGCACCGACGCCTCGGTGGCCCGTGCCTGGGCCGCCGCACTCGTCCTGATCGCCTTCGTCATGATCCTCAACCTGGTGGCCCGCGGCATCGCCCGCTGGAAGGCCCCGAAGACCGGCCGCTGACCGCGGCTCATTGGAAGTGATTCACATGGCCAAGCGAATCGACGTCAGCGGCCTCTCCGCCTTCTACGGCACCCACAAGGCGATCGACGACATCTCGATGACCGTCGAGCCCCGCTCCGTGACGGCCTTCATCGGCCCCTCCGGCTGCGGCAAGTCCACCTTCCTGCGCACCCTGAACCGCATGCACGAGGTCACCCCCGGTGGCCGCGTCGAGGGCAAGGTGATGCTGGACGACGAGAACCTGTACGGCTCGAACGTCGACCCGGTCGCCGTGCGCCGCACGGTCGGCATGGTCTTCCAGCGCCCCAACCCCTTCCCCACCATGTCGATCTTCGACAACGTGGCGGCGGGCCTGCGCCTCAACGGCAAGTACAAGAAGTCCGCGCTCAACGACATCGTCGAGAGGTCCCTCAAGGGCGCGAACCTCTGGAACGAGGTCAAGGACCGTCTGAACAAGCCGGGCTCCGGCCTCTCCGGCGGTCAGCAGCAGCGTCTGTGCATCGCGCGGGCCATCGCCGTCGAGCCGGACGTCCTGCTCATGGACGAGCCGTGCTCCGCCCTCGACCCGATCTCCACCCTCGCCATCGAGGACCTGATCGGCGAGCTGAAGGAGCGCTTCACGATCGTCATCGTGACGCACAACATGCAGCAGGCCGCCCGCGTCTCGGACCGCACGGCCTTCTTCAACCTGGCGGCCGTCGGCCAGCCCGGCAAGCTGATCGAGCTGGACGACACCGAGCGCATCTTCTCCAACCCGAGCGTCCAGGCGACCGAGGACTACATCTCCGGCCGCTTCGGATAAAGACTCGTCCTGCGGTGCTGCATGGCGGTGCCACCGTAAGACGAAGGGCCCGGCTCCCCCACAGGGGAGCCGGGCCCGACCACTTTCGGCCACCGACCGAACGGCTGCCGTCAGTCAGACGGCCGCTCGTCAGCCGAAGAAGAGCTTGACCACGTAATAACTCGCCGCAGCGACCAGCGCCGCGGCCGGCATCGTGATGAACCAGCCGAGGATGATGTTCTTGGCGACGCCCCACCGCACCGCGTTGACGCGCTTCGTCGCGCCGACGCCCATGATCGCGGAGGTGATGACATGCGTCGTCGAGATCGGCGCGTGGAAGATGAACGCCGAGCCGAACATGATCGACGCACCCGTCGTCTCCGCCGCGAAACCCTGCGGCGGGTCCAGCTCGATGATCTTGCGGCCGAGCGTCCGCATGATGCGCCAGCCGCCCGCGTACGTACCCAGCGAGAGCATCACGGCACAGGCGATCTTCACCCACACCGGGATGTCGTCGCCCGACTGCTGCACGTCGGCGATGACCAGGGCCATCACCACGATGCCCATGGTCTTCTGCGCGTCCTGCAGACCGTGACCGAGCGCCATGCCGGCCGCCGACACCGTCTGCGCGATACGGAAGCCGCGCTTGGCCTTGTGCGGGTTGGCCTTGCGGAACATCCACATGATCGCGCACATGACCAGGTAACCGGCGACGAGACCGACGACCGGCGAGATGAACATCGGGATGACGACCTTGTCGAGGACGCCGCCCCAGATCACCTCGGTGCCACCGGCCAGCGCCGCGCCCACCATGCCGCCGAACAGGGCGTGCGAGGAGGAGGACGGCAGACCGAAGTACCAGGTGACGAGGTTCCAGATGATCGCGCCCACCAGCGCGGCGAAGAGGATGCCCATCCCCTTGTCGCCGGTCGGGGTCTCGATGAGCCCCTCACTGACGGTCTTGGCGACCCCGCTGCCCATGAAGGCACCCGCGAGGTTCATGACCGCGGCCATCGCCAGCGCCGCCCGGGGCGTCAGCGCCCGGGTCGACACCGAGGTGGCGATGGCATTGGCGGAGTCGTGGAAGCCGTTCGTATACGTGAAACCGAGCGCGACACCGATGGTCACGATCAGAGCAAAGGTGTCCACGAAGCCTCAGGACTCCTTGACCGCGATGGTCTCCACCGTGTTGGCCACGTGCTCGAACGCGTCGGCCGCCTCTTCCAGCACGTCGACGATCTGCTTCAGCTTGAGCACCTCGATGGCGTCGTACTTGCCGTTGAAGAGCGTCGCGAGCAGCTTGCGGTGGATCTGGTCGGCCTGGTTCTCCAGACGGTTGACCTCGATCCAGTACTCGGTGAGGTTGGACATCGTCCGCAGGTTCGGCATGGCCTCGGCGGTCAGCTCCGCCGCCCGGGCCAGGACCTCGATCTGCTGCTCGACACCCTTGGGGAGCTCCTCGACGTTGTAGAGGACGACCAGGTCGACGGCCTCCTCCATGAAGTCCATGATGTCGTCGAGGGACGAAGCGAGGTTGTAGATGTCCTCGCGGTCGAAGGGTGTGATGAAGGAGGAGTTCAGCTGGTGGAAGATCGCGTGGGTGGCGTCGTCGCCGGCGTGCTCCGCTGCCCGCATCCGCTCCGCGATCTCGGCCCGGGCGGAAGGCTCCGCTCCGAGCAGTTCCATCAGGAGCTTGGAGCCCGTGACGATGTTGTCCGCGGACGCGGCGAACATGTCGTAGAAGCTCGTCTCCCTGGGGGTCAGACGAAATCGCACGTGAGGTCCTCGGGGTGCTGGGTTTCGGTCAGGCTGATGCTAGGCGCATCATCCAGCCACGGCTAACCGGCGTCCTCTCAGTGTCGCCCATCAGGCACAGTGAACTGCACGGGCCCCCGCCCGGATCGGCGGGGATCGGTACCATATACCCACGAGGGGTATACACCCCCTTTCTGGACAACGGGAGGACGCGATGACGACCACCGAGGCGGACCAGGTCACCCCCGAGCCCGTCGAGGCTGTCGAGCCGGCCGGCCACGACCACGGCGTGCACGGCTACCACAAGCAGAAGGACGAGCACCTCAAGCGGCTCCGCCGCATCGAGGGCCAGATTCGCGGCCTCCAGCGGATGGTCGACGAGGACGTCTACTGCATCGACATACTCACCCAGGTGTCGGCGTCGACGAAGGCGCTCCAGTCGTTCGCCCTCCAGCTCCTGGAGGAGCACCTGCGGCACTGCGTCGCGGACGCGGCCACCAAGGGCGGCGAGGGCATCGACGCCAAGGTCGAGGAGGCCACCAAGGCCATCGCCCGCATGATGCGCACCTGAGCGGGCGTCCCCGTCGTCGTCGTACGAGACGGGGGGCCGTGCGGTCAGCGTTCCCGTACGGCCCGCTCGGCGGCGACCCGCAGGACCTCGTCGATCCGGTCGGCGCTGAGGCGCTCCCCGTCCGCGGTGGAGGCGGCGATGATCAGTTCGCCGCACAGTTCGATCTCGGCGAGGGCGATGCGGTCCGGGTCCGCGGAAACGGTCGCTGTACCGGGCGGGGCCACGTGCGGTCACCTCTTCCTGCCGGCTTCTGTCTCCCAGGTTCCCGGCGGTCTCCCAGCGTAGGGAGAGGGCCACTCGGGGCGCATGACACGTCCGGACCATTTGGCGATGGTCCGAACCACCCGGGCCCCGTCGCGTCCCCGGTCAGGCCTTGATCTTCCCGGCGTAGATGTCCCGCCGGTCCGGCAGCGTCACCTGCACGGACACCCCGAAGCCGTACAGCAGGGTGGTCGAGGCGACCGCGACCGTACGGCCCTGATTGCTGAAGCTGAACTGGTGGCGGACCTTCCGCAGCCGGCCCTCCGCGTCCAGATACGCGTCGAAGGGCACCGTGTCCTTGGCGAACCCTTTCGCCGCCGCGGCGAGCGCCCCGCGCAGCTGCGGCGAGGCGACGCGCGCCGCGTGGGCGATGTCGGCGACGCCGCGGTAGTGGCCGACTTTCACCCCTGCCAGATCGACCTCGCCGAGGTACGTGGCCTCCCGGGCGCCCCGCAGCAGCTCCGCCGCGGCCGCCGGGTCGGTGGCCCCGCCCGTGACGAGGTTGCCGTCGTCGAGGGTCGTGGTGTCGACGCGGACCCACTTGTCGGCGGGCACGCCCGCGCCCCGGTTCTTCATGTAGAGGGCGCCGGGGGTGAGGAGCTCGGTGATCGGCCGGTGCTCGTCGGCCCCGGCGGCGTCCTTGGGCAGCACCACCTGGAGCCGGCCGGTGCGGCGGCGGAAGTCGTAGCCGCCCTCGCCGCGGATGGTGACCCGGGTCCCGCCGGCGGCCATCTCCATGGACGTGCTCGCCTTGGAGGTGCCGGCCCTGGTCAGGACGTCGGCCGCGTTCCGTACGGCGCGGAGGGGGTCCACCGCGGGCTTCGGGTCCTCAGGGGCGCCGCAGCCGGCGACCGCCGAGCTCCCGACGAGTGAGCCGACCAGGGCCGCGGTGACGGCGAACGCCCCGCTCCCGCGACCGTGCGGTCGCCCGTACCCCTGCACCACCATCGTCTGCCAACCCCCAACGCCTCACCGCTGTTTGCTCGGGACCCGCACGCCTCCCGGTCCCGCGGGACCGGGGACACCCGATCCGGATAACGACGGCCCGGGCGAGCCGTCACGCGCAGTACGGTGGTGGTGTGCACGCGGAGTCCTCCCCCCACACGACCACGACGACGGAGCGCGGCTCGTTCGCGCTGGCCAGGTGCAGCTGCGGCTGGTCGGGACCGGCCCGCAGATCGCGGGAGCGAGCCCGCACGGACGCCTCGGAACACCTCGTCGCGACGACGTCCGCCGGCGGCCCCCAGCATTAGGGCCCTGCCCTATGAGGGCCCTGCCCGTGGTCTAGGCGGCGAGGTCGTTCTGGGTGGTTCCGGTGGCGGGGCCGCCGAGCCGGGGCTCGGGGATGCCGACGGTCTCCGGCTGCTGAGGTCCCGCGGCCTTGCGGGAGCGGACGAGCGGGGCGCCGCGGCGGGAGCGGGCGACGGCGGAGACGACGGGGGTCAGCAGGGCGAGCGCGACGGGCGCGAGGAGCAGCGCCACCGCCGTGCCGAGGGCGAAGCCGCCGATGACGTCGGTGGGGTAGTGGACGCCCATGTAGACCCGCGCGAAGCCCTCGGTGAGGGCGAGGCCGATGGCGGCGAGGCCGAACTTCCGGTTGGCGACGAAGAGGCCGACGCCGAGCGCCATGGCCATGGTGGCGTGGTCGCTGACGAACGAGAAGTCGGTCTTGCCCGCGACGAGGACCTCGAGGCCCTGGTGGTCGTTGAACGGCCTGGGTCGCTCGACGAAGCCGCGGATGGGGATGTTGACGAGAAGGGCGACACCGGCGGCCAGCGGGGCCCAGACGAGTCCGGCGACTGCCGAGACGGAGTCCGCGAGGGTGCCGCTGCGACGCACGCTCCACCAGCACCAGAGCACGACGAGGACCATCCCGAGCATGATCCCGTACTCGCCGACGAACTCCATGACGCGGTCGAACCACGGCGGAGCGGCCTTCGCCAGCCCGTTGATGTCGTAGAGCAGGCTGACATCGGGGTTGGCACCGTCCGATGCGAGTCCAGCCATGTGCTGCGGCCCCTTGCTTCTCGTGTCTGTCTTCCCACCCCCGTGGTCAGAGCGTTCGGATCAGGGAACGAACTGCTTGAGGCGTACGTTCCGCTCTCTCCGGTGGATCATGACGACGTTATCGAAGAGTGACGGTTCACCGCAGCTCAGGGCCAGGGCATGACGGAGAGTTCCAGCCATGTCCCTTACGACTGCTACGACTGCCTTGCGACCCGACGGTCCGTCTCCTGCCCCTACGTCTGCGGGAGATGGGTGGGCAGCGCGGCGGCGCCTTCCTTCGTGACGCGGGTCGCGCCGAAGTAGTCCGGGCCGTCGATCCGGCTGAAGCGGATCACCGCACCGGTGCGCGGGGCGTCGATCATGTACCCGCCGCCGACGTAGATGCCGACGTGCCGGATGGCCCGCGAGTTCGTCAGGTCGTCGGAGAAGAACACGAGGTCGCCGGGGAGGAGCTCCTCCCGGCTCGGGTGCGGCCCGGCGTTGTACTGGTCGTTGGCGACGCGCGGCAGCTCGATGCCGACGCTCAGGTACGCGGCCTGGGTCAGCCCGGAGCAGTCGAACCGGCCACCCTGCGCGGCCGTGCCCGTACCGCCCCAGAGATAGGGGGTGCCGAGCTTCCCCTGGGCGTAGTGGATGGCCCCGGCGGCCTGCCGGGACGGGTCGACGCGGCCCACCGGCCGGGCGAAGCTCTGCTCCAGGGAGCGGATGATCCGCACGTAGTTCTGGGTCTCGCTGATGGGCGGCACCCCGCCGTGCCTGATGACCCGGTACGCGCCCGCGTTGTACGCGGCCAGCATGTTGTTCGCCGGGTCCCCCGGCACGTTCTTCACGTAGCCGGCGAGCTCGCAGTCGTACGAGGCGGCCGAGGGGATCGCGTCCTGGGGGTCCCAGATGTCCCGGTCGCCGTCCCCGTCGCCGTCGATGCCGTGCCCGGCCCAGGTGCCGGGGATGAACTGGGCGATGCCGCGGGCGTCGGCGGAGGAGACGGCCCGCGGGTTCCAGCCGCTCTCCTGGTAGAGCTGCGCGGCGAGGAGGGCGGGGTTGATCGCGGGGCAGAGGTTGCCCCACTTCTGCACGAGCCCCTGGTAGAGGGCGGGAACGGAGCCCTTGGCCAGACCCACGGTGCCGTTCTTGCCACTGCCCGCGCCGCCGATGAGACCGGCCGCCGCGGAGTACGTCCCGACGACGAGCAGTGCGACAAAGCTGAGGCAGACCCCGAGGGACCCTCCGGCCACCAGCCACGCCTTGCCAGCCCTACGCACCGTCAACCACCCCTCGGTTCATGGCAGTACGCCCCGGGGGCCAGTCTAGGCGGCGGGCCGTCCGACGGGGTGGTTGCGCGACGTGCCGTCAGTTCTTCTTGAGCAACTCCACGAGACTGGAGGAACTGCCGTCCCCGTACCCGGCCTCCGCCCCGCGCCGGAACAGGTCGACGATCGCGGCCGGCAGGGCACCGTCCACGCCCGCGTCGGTGACGGTGTGCAGGACGTGCTCGGCGCTGGCGAGGCCCATCGCGAGGCGGTCGACGTCACCGCCGTGGTGGCCGGCGTCGACCCTGGGTGCGTAGAAGTCGACGAACCGGTCGAGGTCGAGGGCGCTCCGGGCGTACGGCTGGAGCTCGCCGGCCGTGATGCCGTGCGCGTCGGCGAGGGCGATGGCCTGCCAGTAACCGGAGAGCGCCGTCCAGAACATGACCATGTTGAGCTGGTAGAAAAGCGCGGCGAGCCCGGGGTCCTCACCGCGGTAGTCGGTGCCGGTGAGCACGGAGAGCGTGCCGCGGTGGGCCTCGAAGACCTCCCGGGGGCCGCTGTAGAAGGCGGAGCTCGCCGGGTCGCCGACGCCGGACGGCGGGGTCAGGATGCCGCCGGTGAGCTGGACGGCGCCGCGCTCCGCGACCCAGGCGGCGGCCTCCCGGGCCCGCAGCGGGGTGTCGGAGCTGAGGTTGACGAGGACCTTGCCCGCCAGGACGGCGGGGTCGACCGCGCCGAGGACGCCGTAGAAGGCGTCGTAGTCGGTGAGGCTGAGGACGACGAGCTCGTTGGCGGCGACGGCCTCGGAGGGGCTCGCGGCGAGGAACGCCCCGCGGCGCACGAGCTCGGCGGCCCGGCTCGGGGTCCGGTTCCAGAGGGTGACCTCGTACCCCTGGTCGAGGTAGGCGCCGGCCATGGCGCGCCCCATGGGCCCGAGGCCGATGACGGTGACGGCAGTGGCGGTGGTGACGGAACGGTCGTTCTGCACAGGGGTCCCCCATCGATACGCACTCTAAAACGAACGCTCTACTTAGCGACTGGGCAGGACCGTAGCACGCACTAAAACGAACGCTCTACTCACTGCACCGACTAAACTCGCCCCATGCAGACCAGCAGCACCCACGACCGGATCGTCGTCGCCGCCTCACGCCTCATCCAGCGCCAGGGCTACGTCGGAACGGGCATCAAGCAGATCGCGAAGGAGGCGGACGCCACCCTCGGCTCCGTCTACCACTTCTTCCCGGGCGGGAAGGAAGCCGTCGCGGTCGCGGCCATCGCGCACGGCCGCGAGGAGTTCGCCGACCTCCTGCGCACCGCCCTCGACGGCGAGGACGGCCCCGCCGAGGCCGTCGACGCCTGCGCACGCCTCCTGGCCCGCGAACTCCGCACCTCCGGCTGGACCGACGGCTGCCCGGTCACCGCCGCCGCCCTGGAGACCCTCGGCTCCGACAACCCCATCCAGCAGGCCTGCGCCGACGCCCTGCGCACCTGGCAGAACCTGGTCGCCGAAAAGCTCCTCGGCTGCGGATTCCCCTCCCCCGAAGCCCGCGACCTGGCCGCCACCGTCATCAACACGCTCGAAGGCGCGGAAGTGACCGCCCAGGTCACCCGCAGCGAGGACCCCCTCCTCCTGGCGGGCCGTCACTTGTCGCGCCTGATCGCCTCGTACGCCTGAGACTCACGCGACGGCGGGGCGGCGGCGGGGCGACGGCGCCCCAAGAGTGCAACAACGACAATCATTGCCCGGAGTCACCCTCCGTGATACACAGAGTGACCATACGCTTCTTCGCATGGAAACCGGCCACACCACCGCAGGTCAAGACGGTCAGACCGGTCAAGTGTGCGGGGATCGGGTAAAGAGACCCGTCAAGGCGTCACACACGAGCGGTTTCATCAGCGAAGATAGGGCGATGACCCATGCCGTCCGGCAGGGGCAGTTAACTACCCAACAGGGGCGGTGAGTTACATGTACCTGGCGGCAGAAAAGGGCGACATCACCACCATCATCGGTGGAATCGCCCCGAACTGGGGCCCTTTCGGCAGCCTGGGCGCCGAAGCCAAGATCATGATCGAGGTCGTGATGGCCGTGGCCATCCTGCTCTGCCTCGGCATCGCCATCTGGGGAGCGGCCAAGCAGCGCATCGGCGCGACCGCGCTCCGCGACACCTTCAGCGCGGAACAGGGCAAGGGCCTGATCGTGGCCGGCCTCACCGGCGTCTTCATCATCGGATCGCTGGGGACGCTGTTCACCATCGTGTACGGGATGGCCGTCTGATCCCCCGTCGGACTCCATCCCCCTGAGGCCTGCTGATGTCGTGTTTGCGTTCCCTGATGCCCAGCCATGTTGCAGCACTGTCGTACCCGCGAACGAGTGAGGGGGCGTACCCGGCATGAGCCTCGGCGACGAGCACGACGGCTTCGGCGGCGTGGGCGGCTCGGGCCAGACCCGGACCCGCCTGCCCGAGGGCAACAGCGGCGACGTCTACGGCGGCGCCCGCCGCCCCGTCCGCAGCTCCCGCTCCCTGATCACGGTCGTGAGCGTGGTGGTCCTCCTCATCGCGGCGATCGCCTTCGCCAACCGCGGCGGCGGAGACCCGGCGGACGCGGCCCCCACGACAGGCACCCCGGGCACCGCAGCCCCGACGGCGGCAACGGGCGTCCGCCCGGTCAACGGCAAGAACGGCCAGATCCCGACGGGTTACGCCCACGACGAGCAGGGCGCGCAGAGCGCGGCGACGAACTACGCGGTGGTCCTCGGCTCGGCCGAGATGTTCCAGGACGGCCCCCGCGCGGAGATCGTGCGCGCCATCCACGACCCCGCGGTCGTGGAGGACCTCCTGAAGAAGCTCGACGCCTCCTACTCCGCCGGCCTCATGGCCGGCATGGGACTCGACGAGAACGGCACCGCCCCCTCCGGCCTGACCTTCGTCTCACGCACCGTCCCGATCGGCACCAAGGTCCGGGACTACACGGAGAACTCCGCGACGGTCGAGGTCTGGTGCACCGGCCTGGGCGGCCTCGCCGGAGCGGGCTCGACCAAGCCCGTCACCTCCACCTGGTTCACCATCACGCAGAAGCTCAAGTGGGTCGGGAACGACTGGCGCGTGGAGTCCTTCAGCCAGAGCGAGGGACCCACACCGGTCAACGGCGACAGCCGCGCCTCCACAGCCGACGAGATCGCCGAGGCCGTCGAGGGATACGGAGGGTTCACCTATGCCCGCTAGCCGAAGCCTGGCCGGGCGCGCGTCGACGGCGGCCTTCGCCGCCTTCCTCGCCGTACCCCTCCTGCTCGCCCCGGCCGCCCAGGCGGCCCCCACGCCCACGCCGACCGCCCCCACGCCCACCCCGACCGTGGGCAACAAGGAGTGCGACCTCCTCACGGGAACGGCCCGGCAGCTCTGCGAGAGGAGCGAGTCCGGCGGCGGTGACCAGGCACCCCTGCCCAACCCCACCACCGCCCTCGACCCCCTCTCCTCCCTAGCCCGCGGCTGCGCCGACGCCGCCGTCGCGACCATCGACTACCTCTCCAAGGCCGTCAAGGAAACCGCCGACGTCGACTTCACCAACCTGGAGTTCCTCGGCCGGTACGCGATCGTCTTCGCCGCCGCCACCGTCCTCACCCTCCTCCTCTGGCTCCTCGCCGTCGCCAAGCGGGCCATCCGGGGCGTCCCCCTCGCCACCGCCCTCTCCGAGGCCATCGGCTTCCTCTGGCTGACGGTCCTCGCCTCCGCCTTCACCCCGCTCATCCTCTACACCGTCGTCAACGCCACCGACGCCGTCACCGAGGTCATCGCCTCCGGCACCGGCCAGCAGACCGACGTCTTCTTCGGCAGCTTCAAACAGGCCCTCCAGAAGGGCGACAGCATCGGTGGCGGCCCCATCATGCTGATCATCGTGTCGCTGGTGACCGTCCTCGCCGCCGGCGTGCTCTACCTGGAGCTGTTCCTCCGCGCCGTCATGCTCTACGTCGGCGCCCTCCTCGGCGTCGTCGTCTACTCCGGCCTCGTCGACAAGAACATGTGGGGCCACGTCCGCCGCTGGGCCGGAATCATGATCGCGGTCATCCTCGTCAAGCCGGTCATCGTGATCGTCCTCGGCCTCGCCGGAGCACTCTCCTCCGGCACCGGCCCCGACTCGTTCTCCGCCGTCGTGTCCGGACTCGCGATCATCCTGCTCGCCATCTTCGCCTCCGGCGTGATCTACCGCTTCGTCCCCGGCTTCGGCGACGAGATCGCCGCCTCCCGCAACAACCGGCTCCACCGCGCCGGCGAGAACACCGCCGCCGCCGTCATCTCCTCCCCCGCCTCCCTCGTCTCGCAGGGCATCAAGACCCACAGCACCCGCGACAGCGGAGGCGGCGGCGCCCAGGGCTCCCAGGCCCCCCGCCCCGCCAACCCCCTCGCCGGCGGCGTCGCCGCCCACAGCAGCCGCGGCGGCGACAACCGCGGCGGCGGGGCCACGCCCCCACCCGCGCCCCGTAGCAGCAGTCCCACCACGGGTACCCCGCACAGCAACCGCAACTCTGGAGGTGGAGGGCGTTGACGACCCAGTCCCAGCCGGTCGCGCCCCGCCGTACGTATCTCGTCGGCCGTGCCCGGCCCAACGCGATCGTCGGCAAGAACCGTGAGACGGGCGAGATCGCCCTCATCATCGTCGGCGCGTTCCTCGGCATGATGAGCGGACTCCTCGTCCCCGTCCTCCCCCTCCGGATCGCGCTCCTCGCCGGCCTCCCCATGGTCGCGATCGCCGCCGTGTACCTCCCGTACAAGGGCCGCACCTTCTACAAGTGGTTCGAGATCAACCGCAGTTACAAGCGCATGCTCAAGCGCGGTACGGCCTACCGCTCCGTCGCCGCCGAATCCGGCACCCACCTCGACGGCCGCGAGGTCGAGATCGGCCCGCCCCCCGGCATCGGCCGCGTCGGCTGGCTCGCCGCCCCCTTCGGCCCCGACGAGATCGCCGTCCTCCTCCACGCCGACCGCCGCACCGTCACCGCCGCCATCGAGATCGAGGGCCCCGGCGTCGGCCTGCGCGACAGCGAGGACCAGGAAGCCCTCGTCGACCGCTTCGGCACCCTCCTCAAGCACGTCGCCAACGGCGACGGCTTCGTGACCCGCCTCCAGATGCTGGCCCGCACCCTCCCCGCCGACCCCGACGCCCACGCCAAGGACGTCTCCCAGCGCGGCGACACGACGGCCCCCGCCTGGCTCAAGGAGTCGTACGAGCAGCTCCAGTCGATGGTCTCCACCTCCAGCGAGCAGCACCGCGCCTACCTCGTCGCCTGCATGCACTACACCCGCGAACTCGCCGCCGAGGCCAACGTCATGGCCCGCGCCGCCCGCCACGCCTCCGGCGCCCGCAAGCTCGACCGCGACGCCGGCCTCGCCGTCGTCATGGCCCGCGAGCTCACCGACATCTGCGCCCGCCTCGCCGAGGCCGACATCCGCGTACGCCAGCCCCTCGGCCAGTCCCGGCTCGCCTCCCTCGTGCACTCCATGTACGACCCGGACCACCCCATCGACCACATCCAGGCCATGACGAAACGAAACGCTTGGCCCGCCGAACTCGACGCGATGGAACCGACGTACCTCCAGGCCAAGACCCGCGAGTCCTCCACGCGCGCCCCCTGGTGCCACGCCACCGCCTGGGTGAAGGAGTGGCCGATGACCCCGGTCGGCGTCAACTTCCTCGCCCCGCTCCTCGTCCACACCCCCGACGTCATCCGCACGGTCGCCGTCACCATGGACCTGGAGCCCACCGAGGTCGCCATCGAGCGCATGCTCACCGAGAAGACCAACGACGAGGCCGACGCCAGCCGCGCCGCCAAGATGAACCGCACCGTCGACCCCCGCGACATCGCCGCCCACGGCCGGCTCGACCAGCGGGGTGAAGATCTCGCCAGCGGCGCTGCCGGAGTCAACCTGGTCGGGTACATCACGGTGTCGTCGCGTTCGCCCGAGGCCCTCGCCCGGGACAAGCGCACGATCAGGGCCTCCGCCGGCAAGTCGTACCTGAAGCTGGAGTGGTGCGACCGCGAGCACCACAGGGCCTTTGTGAACACCCTGCCGTTCGCGACCGGCATCCGCCGCTAAGGCCGAAGGGGCACCGACCGATGCGAGATCCGCTGTCCGTCCTGACCGACGCCTTCACCTCCTTCGTCTTCGGCAAGGTGGAGACGACCCGTCTGCCCGTCCGCACCTCCACCGGACAGGCCCAGGCCGTCTACCTGCCGACCGCCGCCCCCGGCCTCGGCGACTCCGGCGTGATCATCGGCCGCGAGGTCTACAGCGGCAAGGGGTACATCTACGACCCCTTCCAGCTGTACGGGCAGCAGCTCCCCGCCCCGCACTGGCTGGTCCTCGGCGAGTCCGGCAACGGCAAGTCGGCGCTGGAGAAGACGTACGTGCTCCGCCAGCTCCGCTTCCGGGACCGTCAGGTCGTCGTCCTCGACGCCCAGGGCGAGGACGGCGTCGGCGAATGGAACCTCATCGCGCAGGAGCTGGGAATAACTCCCATCCGGCTCGACCCGATGGTCGCCAACGACTCCGGCATCCGCCTCAACCCCCTCGACCCCTCGATCACCACCACCGGCCAGCTGGCGCTGCTCCGCACGATCATCGAGGTGGCGATGGGCCACGGCCTCGACGAGCGCTCCGGCTTCGCCCTCAAGGTCGCCCACGCCTTCGTCACCGAGCACAAGACCGACCGGCAGCCGATCCTCACCGACATCGTCGAGCAGCTCCGCCACCCCAAGGCCGCATCGGCCGAGGCGATGAACGTCGACATAGACGACGTACGGGCCTGGGGCCTGGACGTCGCCCTCGTCCTGGACCGGCTGGTCGACGGTGACCTCCGGGGCATGTTCGACGGCCCGACGACCGTCGGCATCGACCTCGACGCGCCCCTGATCGTCTTCGACCTCTCCCACATCGACCGCAACTCCATCGCCATGCCGATCCTCATGGCGATCGTCGGCGTCTGGCTGGAGCACACCTGGATCCGCCCCGACCGGAAGAAGCGCATCTTCCTCGTCGAGGAGGCCTGGCACATCATCAACAGCCCGTTCGTGGCGCAGCTGTTCCAGCGCCTTCTCAAGTTCGGGCGCCGCCTCGGCCTGTCCTTCGTCGCCGTCGTCCACCACCTCTCCGACGTCGTCGACGGAGCGGCGGCCAAGGAGGCCGCGGCGATCCTCAAGATGGCCTCCACCCGGACCATCTACGCCCAGAAGGCCGACGAGGCACGCAACACCGGCCGGGTCCTCGGCCTGCCACGCTGGGCGGTCGAGATCATCCCGACCCTCACCCCCGGCATCGCGGTCTGGGACGTCAACGGCAACGTGCAGGTGGTCAAACACCTCATCACCGAGAAGGAACGCCCCCTCGTCTACACCGACCGCGCCATGACCGAGTCCTCGGTCGTCGATCCCGAGCTGGAGTGGGAGACGGAGCAGCGCGCGATCCTCATCGAGCAGCAGATGAACGGCACTTCGCAGTCGACGGTGGCATAGATGGACAGGACGGACACGGCGCGGAAGGGAGGAGGGGTCTCCGACGGGCTGCTGCTCGGCCTGTTCGGCCTCCTCCTCTGCCTCACGGCCCTGGTGTGGACGGCGACCGGCCTCGCCGGCCTCTTCTCCCACGGGGCCTGGCCGCGGGGCGTCGCCTTCATGGGCACGCCCGCGGCCCTGCGCTCCCTGGCCACGGCCCCCACGGACCTCGCGGCGGCCTGGCCGGCCACCCCGCCGGACCAGCTCTCGGGATACGGGCTCTTCTGGGGCCTCCTCATCGGCGAGGCGATGGTCCTGCTGGTCCTCGCGATCTTCGCCCTCGGCACGATCACCCGCTGGCGCGCGGTGAGGACCAACCGGAAGGCGGGCGCGTACGCGCACACCGCCGCCGCCCGGGTACGGAAGGAACCGGCCCCGACCCCGGCCCAGGCCCCGGCGGCACCCGCCGAGACCGTGCAGATCGCCCCACCCCGCACGGAGACGCCCCCGACCGCCCCACCGGCCCAGCCGCCCAACGAGTCACTCCCCGCCACACAAGCACCCGCACCGGCACCGACGACCGGCCCCGCACCGGCCACGTACACAGCACCCGCACCCGCACCCGCCACGTACACAGCCCCAGCCCCCACCCCCGGCCCGACCACCCGCCTCGTCTACGGCCCCCCGGAAACCCGCCACCCCGTCGCCGTCCAGGCGATCCGCGACGCCGAGGGCCCCGTCCTGGTCGTCACCTCCGACCCCACGGTCTGGTCCTCGACGAAGGACGCGCGCGGCAAGCTCGGCCCGGTCCTCGTCCACGACCCCGGCCACCTCTGCGACACCCCCGGGCGTCTCCACTGGTCCCCGTCCGAGCAGTGCGAGGACCCGGCCGTCGCGCAGCAGCGGGCAGCCGCCCTGCTCGCCCCCGTACGCCCGCTCTCCCGCCTCGACGCGGCCACCGCCGACACCGCCGAAACGCTTCTGCGCTGCTGGCTGCACGCCGCCGCCGTCGACGGCCGCCCCTTCCGCCAGGTCCACCGCTGGGCCCAGGGAGCCGGCGCCCACGAGCCCGTACGCATCCTCCGCAGCCACCCCAAAGCGGCCTCAGGCCTCGCCGGCCTCCTCGAATCGGCGCTCACCGCCCACCCCGAAAGCCGCAGGCTCGCCCAGGAACTGACGGCCCGTGCGCTCGCCGCCCTGTCCTCGATCCACATCCGCGAGGCCTGCGTACCGAATCGAACGGATTCGCTGGCCCTCGCATCTTTCCTCGCCGAAGGGGGCACGCTCTACGTGGTGGGCGAACCGATCGAGAACCCCCGGGCCCACCCCGGCGCGATGCCGCTCCTCACGGCCCTCGCCGCAAGCGTGGTCGAGCACGGCCGCCGCATGGCCGCACGGTCATCCGACGGTCGGCTCGACCCACCACTGACGCTCGTCCTCGACGACGTCGCCGCCGTGGCCCCGCTCCCCCACCTCCCGGAGCTCCTCGCCACCGGCCACGACCAGGGCCTCCCGACCCTGGCCCTGATGCGGTCCCCCGAACAAGCCAGATCCCGTTGGCCGGAGAACTCGCTCAGCCGCTGAGGAACGGACCTACCCCGCCGACCGCAGCAGCTCGTACTCCAACTCCTGCGCGACCGGGCTGCCGTGCAGGGCGACCCTGACACCGGTGTCCACGAACCCGAGCCGCTGATACGCCGCCTGGGCCCTGACGTTCTCGCCGTGGACGTACAGCCGCACCCGCTCGATCCGCTGCTCCAGCGACCAGGACCACTCCGTCGCCGCCTCGAACAGCGCGTCGATCACCCCGGAGCCACGCGCCTCGTCCCGTACGAACACCCCGACGACATGCGTCTGCTCGACCACCGGGACATCCCCGAAGTACGTCTCGGCCGCGGCCCGCTCCACGAGCACCGTCACCGTGCCCACCCACCGTCCGTCCGGCGCCTCCGCGACGAACTGGCGCACACCACCGGGCCCGCTCTCCGAGGAATTCACCGTCCGCTCCTGCCAGAAGGAATCCGGCCGCGCCTCGGCGTCCGCGTACGTATCGAGGAACGCCAGGTGCGCGACCGGGTCCTGGAGGGCGGCGAGCCGCAGCGCACGGACCTGCTCCCACTCGTCGGCGCGGATGGTACGAATCGAATAGTCCATGCCATGGATCCTCGCCACGGCGAGACCCCCCTGACAAGGCCTTTTCCCTCACACACCCACCCGCCACCCGCCGTCGTACCCCGGTACTACGCCCGCGCCCCGGCACACTCCCACGGTCGGACGTCCGGCCGCCGCCCGCTCCGTAGCGTCGTCGACATGATCCGAGCAGAGAACCTCACCAAGCGGTACGGGGACACCACCGTCGTCCAGGACCTCAGCTTCACCGTCCGCCCCGGCACCGTCACCGGCTTCCTCGGCCCCAACGGCGCCGGAAAGTCCACCACTCTCCGCATGATCCTCGGCCTCGACGCCCCCACCCGCGGCCACGCCACCGTCGACGGCCGCCCCTACGCCGGCCACAGCGCCCCGCTCACCAAGGTCGGCGCCCTCCTCGAAGCCCGCTCGCTGCACCCGGGCCGCTCCGCGTACCACCACCTCATGGCCCTCGCCCACACCCACGGCATCCCCCACACCCGCGTGGACCGGGTCCTCGCCCTCACCGGCCTCACCCACGTCGCCCGCAAGCGCGTGAAGGGCTTCTCCCTCGGCATGGGCCAGCGCCTCGGCATCGCCGCCGCGCTCCTCGGCGACCCGGCGACCGTCGTCCTCGACGAACCGGTCAACGGCCTCGACCCCGAGGGCGTGCTCTGGATCCGCACCCTCCTCAAGTCCCTGGCCGCCGAGGGCCGTACGGTCCTCGTCTCCTCCCACCTCATGAGCGAGATGGCGCTCACCGCCGACCACCTCATCGTCATCGGCAAGGGCCGCCTCCTCGCCGACACCACGGTCGACGAGCTCGTACGGGCCTCCGGCGGCGCCTCGGTCAAGGTCGTCACCCCGGAAGCGGACCGCCTCCGCCACCTCCTCCCGGACGCGCGCTTCACCACGGAGGCCCCCGACACCCTCCTCGTCACCGGCCTGGAAGCCTCGGAGATCGGCCGCGCGGCCGCCGCCCACGCCATCCCCCTCCACGAACTCACCCCGCAGGCCGCCTCGCTGGAGCAGGCCTTCATGGACCTCACCCGCGACTCCGTCGAATACCAGGGAGCCCCCGCATGACGACCACCGCCGCACCCGCCACCACCGCACCCACCACCACCTACGGCCTCACGACCACCCGCATCCTCCGCTCGGAGTGGCACAAGCTGTGGACCGTCCGCTCCACCTGGATCACGGTCCTCACCGCCGTGGCGTTCGTCCTCGGCGTCGGCATCCTCATGGGCTCCACCTACACCTCCGACGGCGGCGACTCCGACGTCGACACCGTCGTCCTCACCCTCTACGGCTCCCAGCTCGGCGGCATCGCCCTCGCCGTCCTCGGCATCCTCGTCACCGCCGGCGAGTACGCGACGGGCATGGCCCACGCCTCCTTCACCGCCGTCCCGCGCCGCCTCCCCGTCCTGTGGGCGAAGGCGACCGTCTACACCGCCGTCGTGTTCACGCTCTCCCTCCTCACCGCCCTGCTGACCTTCCTGACGGCCCGGTTCTTCCTCGACGGCACCGACCAGGCCGCCTCCCTCACCGACGACGGCGTCCTCGCCGCCGTCGCGGGCAACGCGGCGGGCGTCACCCTCCTCGGCGTCATCGCCCTCGGCCTCGGCGCCGCCCTCCGCTCCGTCCCCGGCGCCATCGGCGCCTTCGTCGGCGGGGTCCTGATCGTCCCCGAGATCCTCGGGATGCTCCCGTACGACGCCCTGGACACGGCCATCCGGTACTTCCCCACCCAGGCGGCCGGAGCCCTCGGTTCCGCCACCCCGATCCCCGGCGCGGCCTCCCCCGGCGCCGCACTCCTCGCCCTGTTCCTCTGGGCGGCCGCGGCACTCACCGTCCCCGCCCTGTTGCTCAAGCGCCGCGACGTATGAGGATGATGGCCGGATGATCACGGAGGAGACACCGCACACCGCCGGGGCGACGGGCCTCAGCAGGCACATCCAGCGCCTGCTGACCCGGACGCGCGCCTTCGACGCCCGACACCCCTGGGTGTGGGACGCCACGCTGACGCTCTCCTGGGCCGGGGCGGCCCTCGTGGACGGGGCGGGCGGCTGGCAGAACACCGCCCGGGACCCGTCGGTACCGGGCGGGCTCGTCCTCGTCCTCAGCCTGGCCCTCTCCCTGCCGCTGTACTGGCGCCGCCGCCGCCCCATGACCGCGCTCGCCGTGATGGCCTGCGCGGCCCTCGTCAGCGACGCCTCCGGGGCCTTCCTCCAGGCCGCGTACCTCCAGGCGATCCCGGTCTTCCACCTCGCGCTCACCCGCCAGCCCCGCGCACTCCTCTGGGCCTTCGCCCTCATCCTGCCGCCGCTCGTGACGGGCGCGGTCCGCTTCCCCCAGGAGACCTGGGACCAGCGCGTCATCCCCGCCCTCTGGGCGTACGCGCTCGTCGCCCTCCTCGGCTTCGTGGTCCGCTCCCGCAGGGACCACACCGCCGGCCTCGTCGACCGGGCCCGACGCCTGGAGGTCGAACGCGACCAGGAGGTCCGGCTCGCCGCCGCCGCCGAACGCACCAGGATCGCCCGCGAGATGCACGACATCATCGGCCACAACCTCTCGGTCATCACCGGACTCGCGGACGGCGGCCGGTACGCGGCGGCCAAGAACCCCGAGCGCGCCACCCAGGCCCTCGACGCCATCGGTACGACGAGCCGCCAGGCCCTCGACGACCTCCGCCGCCTCCTCGGCGTCCTGCGCGACGACGAACAGGAGGCCGTCCGCGACCCCCAGCCCACCCTGGCCGATCTGGACACGCTCCTCACCGGCGTACGGAAGGCGGGCCTCGCGGTGGAGCTGGAGGTCCGCGACGAGCCGGCCCCTCAACCCCTCGCCCCTGGCGCCCAGCTGACGGTCTACCGCGTGATCCAGGAAGCCCTGACCAACACCCTCAAGCACGCGGGCCACTCGGCCCGGGCGACCGTCCTCCTGGCCTACGCCCCGAAGGAACTCCTGGTGGAGGTGGTCGACACGGGCACTCCGACGACCGCCCGACCCCACCAGGGACAGGGCCAGGGCCTCACGGGCATGCGCGAACGCGCCGCCCTCTACGACGGCCTGCTCACCTGCGGCGCCCTGTCGGCCGGCGGCTGGCACGTCCGTCTCCGACTCCCCCTGGAAGGCTCCCCCTCGTGACGACCGTACTCATCGCGGACGACCAGCCGATGCAGCGCCTCGGCTTCAGCATGCTCCTCGAGAGCCAGGACGACATGACGGTCGTCGCCGAGGCCTCGAACGGCACGGAGGCGATCCGCCTGGTCGACCGTCACCACCCCGACGTCGTCCTGATGGACATCCGGATGCCCGGCCTCGACGGCATCGAGGCCACCCGCCGCATCGTCACGACGGGCGCCCGCACCCGGATCCTGATCGTCACCACCTTCGACCTCGACGAGTACGCGTACGAGGGACTGCGCGCCGGAGCGAGCGGCTTCCTGGTGAAGGACGCCCAGCCCGAGGAGCTCCTCGCCGGCATCCGCGCGGTCGCGAGCGGCGACGCGGTCGTGGCCCCGAGCCTGACGCGCCGTCTTCTGGACGCCTACATCCACCACCTGCCGCAGCCCGCCGCGGAGGCGGCCCCGCCCGAGGAGGACCCGCGTCTCTCCTCCCTCACGGAACGGGAGCGCGAGATCCTCACGGTCGTCGGCCAGGGCTGGACGAACACGGAGATCGCCGAACGTCTCCATCTCGCGGAGTCCACGGTGAAGACCCACATCGGCCGCATCCTCGCGAAGACGGGCGCCCGCGACCGCGTCCAGGCGGTCATCCTGGCCTACGACACCCAACTGGTGACACCGGCCTGACGG
>NZ_BJMN01000024.1 GCF_006539185.1 Streptomyces gardneri | reverse complement strand
GGGCACGCGCAGGCTGCCGCCGGTGTCGGTGGCGTCATCAAGATGATCGAGTCCATGCGCCACGGTGTACTGCCGAAGACCCTCCACGCGGATGAGCCTTCGCCGCACGTGGACTGGGAGGCGGGTGCGGTCTCGCTTCTCACGGAGGAGCGGGAGTGGCCGGAGGTCGGGCGTCCGCGCCGCGCCGCGGTCTCGTCCTTCGGGATCAGCGGCACCAACGCGCACGTCATCATCGAGCAGGCACCCGACGCCGCGCCTGCCGTGGAGACCCGGCCCGCGACCCCCTCCGAACTCACCGGCACCCCCGTCGCCACCCCCACCTCGGGCCTGGCTCTTCCGTGGATCCTGTCGGGACGCGACGAGCGGGCCGTGAGCGCCCAGGCCGAGCGCCTGCGGACCTACGCGACCGAGCACCCGGAGGCGAGCGCCGCCGACATCGGTCTCACCCTCGCCAC
Source organism: Streptomyces gardneri (assembly GCF_006539185.1). GTDB lineage: Bacteria > Actinomycetota > Actinomycetes > Streptomycetales > Streptomycetaceae > Streptomyces > Streptomyces gardneri. Next base: position 4,583 of record NZ_BJMN01000024.1, on the reverse strand, counting down.
GACGCGCGCCCTGCTCGACCACCGGACCGCCGTCATCGGCACCGACCGGGGCGAACTCCTCGACACACTGGCTTCCTTGGCGCACGGCGAGGACTCGCCGTCCGTCGTCCGGGGCGGGGCCACGGCCACGGGACGGACGGCCGTCCTGCTCACGGGTCAGGGATCCCAGCGACAGGGCATGGGACGCGAACTCTACGACCGGTCGCCGGTCTTCGCCGCCTCGTTCGACGAGATCTGCGACCACTTGGACCGTCAACTGCCCCGTCCTCTCAAGGACGTCGTCTTCGCCCCCGAGGGGTCGGAGGACGCGGCGCTCATCGACCGTACGGTGTTCACACAGGCGGCGCTGTTCGCCCTGGAGACCTCCCTGTACCGACTGTTCGAGGCCCACGGACTCGTCCCCGACTACCTCATCGGCCACTCCATCGGCGAGGTGACCGCGGCCCATCTGGCCGGGGTCCTCGACCTGGCGGACGCGTGCGTCCTGGTCGCCCACCGCGGCCGCCTGATGCAGTCGGCCCGGGCCGGCGGCGCGATGGCCGCGGTCCAGGCGAGCGAGGAGGAGGTCCGCGAGGCCATCGCGGCCCTCACCGAAGGCGTCGCCGCGACTGCCGCGGTGGCCGCGGCCGTGGCCGTCGCCGGAGTCAACGGCCCGAACGCCACCGTCGTCTCCGGCGACGAGGACGCGGTCGAGCGGCTGATGGCGCAGTGGCGCGAGCAGGGCAGGCGGACCAAGCGCCTCCCGGTCAGCCACGCCTTCCACTCGCCGCACATGGACGAGATCGTCGACGAGTTCGTCACCGCGATCTCCGGGCTCACCTTCCGCGCCCCGACGATCCCGGTCGTCTCCAACGTCACCGGGACCCTGGCCGGCGTCGACCAGCTGACCTCGCCCGCGTACTGGGCACGCCACATCCGCGAGGCCGTGCGCTTCGCCGACGGGGTGCGGTACCTGGAGGGCGAGGGCGTCACCGAATGGCTGGAGCTCGGCCCCGACGGCGTGCTCGTCGCGCTGGTCGAGGACTGCCTGGTGAAGGAGGCCGGATCGCTCGCGTCCGCCCTGCGCAAGGGGGCGAGCGAGCCCCACTCCGTGGGCGCGGCCGTGGCCCGCACGGCGCTGCGCGGAGCCGGCCCCGACTGGGCGGCGGTGTTCCCGGGCGCCCGGCGGGTCGATCTCCCGACGTACGCCTTCCAGCACCGGCGCTACTGGCTGGAGGGCAAGGCGGAGGTGCCGGGCGACGCCACGGCGCTCGGCCTGGCCGCGGCGGACCACCCGCTGCTCGGCGCGGAGGTCGCCATGGCGGACCGCGACGGGTACGTCTTCACGGGACGCCTCTCCACGCGTACGCATCCGTGGCTCGCGGACCACGCGGTCGCCGGCTCAGTGCTGGTGCCCGGCACCGGCCTGCTGGAACTCGCTCTCACCGCCGGGGAACAGGCGGGCGCGGGCCACGTCGAGGAACTGCTCCTCTCGGCACCCCTGGTGCTGCCGGAGCGCGGCGGCGTGCAGGTGCAGGTCGTCGTGGGCGGCGCGGAGGAAACCTCGGGACGCCGTCCCGTGGAGGTGTACGGGCGGCTGGACGGCGAGGGCGCCTGGGTCCTGCACGCGAGCGGTTCGGTGGTGCCCCGGGTGGCCGGGTCGGGCGCGGGCGGCGGCCTGGCGGTGTGGCCGCCGGCCGGTGCGACCGAGGTCGAACTGGACCATGTCTACGGCCGGTTGGTGGAGCGCGGCTATGAATACGGTGAAGCGTTCCAGGGGCTGAGGCGACTGTGGAAGGGCGAGGGCGAACTCTTCGCCGAGGTCGCCCTGGAGGAGGGGCTGCGGGCGGACGCGGGTCTGTTCGCGGTGCATCCCGCGCTTCTCGACGCGGCGCTCCACTCCCTCCTCCCGGGCGTCGCCACGGCAGAAGGCCCGTCGTGGCTGCCCTTCTCCTGGTCCGGTGCGGACGTGCACACCACCGGGGCCTCCGTGCTCCGCGTACGGCTCGCTCTGACCAGCCCCGACCCGGACTCCCTCGTGGCGTCGCTCACCCTCGCGGACGGCGCGGGCGGGCCGGTGGGGTCGGTGGATTCGCTGGTGCTGCGGCCGTTGTCGCGGGAGGCGTTGCGTGCGGCGGGGTCGTCGCGCGACGGGTTGTTCCGGGTCGAGTGGCGGCCGGTTCCGGTGGCCGCCGGGGAAGGTGCCGGCGCGCCGGACACGGTGTCGCTGGTCCTGGCTCCGGGGACGGTGACCGGGAGCGGCCTGGCCGAGGTGGCTCGGGGCGCTGTGGCGGACGTACTGGCCCGGGTCCAGGAGTTCCTGGCGGATGAGTCGTCGGCCGGGTCCCGGCTGGTGGTGGTCACGCGAGGTGCTGTGGGCGTCGAGGGTGTGGGCGTCTCGGATCTTGTGCACGCGGGTGTGTGGGGTCTGGTGCGTTCGGTGCAGGCGGAGCATCCGGGGCGGGTGGTTCTGGTCGATGTGGAGGAGGAGGCGGACGTTGCTGTCGCCTTGGTGTCGGGTGAGGACCAGGCCGCGGTGCGGGGTGGCCGGGTGCTCGTGCCCCGTCTCGTCCGCGCCGATGTCGCACCTGTCGAGGAGTCCGTGGACTGGGGTCGGGGCACGGTTCTGGTCACCGGTGCCACGGGCACGCTCGGCAGCCTTGCCGCACGTCATGTGGTGACCCGACACGGTGCGCGTCGGCTGGTGCTGGTGAGTCGGCGTGGTGCGGAGGCTCCGGGGGCTGTGGAGTTGGCCGAGGAGTTGGCGGCTGAGGGTGCCGAGGTGGTGTTCGCGGCTGTGGACGTGGCGGATCGTGCCGCGTTGGCGGAGGTTCTGGCGTCGATACCCGCCGAGAGTCCTCTGTCGGCTGTGGTGCACACCGCGGGTGTGTCGGACGACGTGACCGTGGAGGCGCTGACGCGGGATCGGTTGGATGCGGTGTTGCGTCCGAAGGTGGATGCGGTGTGGAACCTGCATGAGCTGACGAAGGATCTGGAGCTCGACGCGTTCGTCGTGTACTCCTCGCTCGCGGGCCTTCTCGGAACGGCCGGTCAGGCGAATTACGCGGCCGGTAACACGTTCCTGGATGCGTTGATGGAGCATCGGCGGGCTTCCGGTCTTGCGGGTGTGTCGTTGGCGTGGGGTCTGTGGGCGGAGTCCAGTGCGCTGTCGGGGCATCTGGGGGAGGCGGATCTGCGGCGTCTGGCGCGCTCGGGTCTGCTCCCGCTGGAGTCGAAGGACGCGATGGACCTGTTCGACTCGGCCACGTCGACCGGTGCGGCGGATGCCGTGTACGCGGTGACGCGGATGGACACCGCTGCCCTTCGGGCGCAGGGCAGTGAGTCGCTGTCCGCGATGCTTCGCGGCCTGGTGCCTCCGGCGCCGCGCCGGGCGGCAGCCGGCACCGCCTCCGCGGGCGGTGCTCCGGCTCTGCCGGAGCGCCTGGCCGGCCTCGGCCGGGCCGAGCGGGAGCGGATCCTGATCGACCTCGTACGTGAGCAGGTCGCGGGGGTGCTGGGTCACGCCGATCAGGGTGCGGTGGAGGCGGAGCGGGCCTTCCAGGAGCTGGGCTTCGACTCGCTGACGGCAGTGGAGCTGCGTAACCGTCTCAACGCGGCCACCGGGCTTCGCCTGCCCACCACCCTCGTCTTCGACCACCCCTCTCCCGCCGCCCTCGCCACCCACCTCCTCGACTTCCTCGCCCATGACGAGGTCGCACCGGAGGAGCCCGTCCTGACCGAACTGGCCAGGCTCAAGGCGGCGATCGGGGCGGTGGCCGCGGACGGCACAGCGCACGAGCGGATCACCGCCCGGCTGCGGGAGCTTCTCGACGTCGCGGACGCGGCGGCCGGAGCACCCGAGGCCGAGGACGACGACCGGGACCAGGACCTCACGTCCGCGAGCGACGAGGAGCTCTTCGCGCTCTTCGACGACCTGGAGTGACAGGCATGACGAGCGCAGAACAGAAGTCGACGAGCACGACACAACGGGGAGCTGAGAACACCATGGCGGGCGAGGACAAACTCCGCGACTACCTCAAGCGGGCGATCGCGGACGCCCGTGACGCGCGCAGGCGCCTGCGCGAGGTGGAGGACAAGGCCCAGGAGCCCATCGCGATCGTGGGTATGGCGTGCCGCTATCCCGGCGGTGTGTCGTCGCCGGAGGACCTGTGGCGGCTGGTGGCCGAAGGCACCGACGCGATCAGCGAGTTCCCCGTCAACCGCGGCTGGGACCTCGACAACCTCTACGACCCCGACCCCGACCATCCTGGTACGTCGTACGGTCGCGAAGGCGGCTTCCTCCACGAGGCGGACCGGTTCGACGCGGACTTCTTCGGGATGTCCCCGCGCGAGGCGCTCGCCACCGATCCGCAGCAGCGACTCCTCCTCCAGACGGCGTGGGAGAGCTTCGAGAGCGCGGGACTCGACCCGGAGGCGCTGCGCGGCAGCCGCACCGGCGTGTTCACCGGCGTCATGTACAACGACTACGGGTCCAGGCCCAACCTGCCCCCCGAGGGCTTCGAGGGCTACCTCTTCAGCGGCAGCGCGGGCAGTGTGGCCTCGGGCCGCCTGTCGTACACGTACGGCCTTGAGGGTCCGGCGGT
>NZ_BJMN01000023.1 GCF_006539185.1 Streptomyces gardneri | reverse complement strand
GGTGTCGGCGGTGTGATCAAGATGATCGAGTCCATGCGTCACGGTGTGCTGCCGAAGACCCTCCACGTGGACGAGCCCTCGCCGCACGTGGACTGGGAGGCGGGTGCCGTATCCCTCCTCAGGGAGGAGCGGGAGTGGCCGGAGGTCGGGCGTCCGCGCCGGGCCGCGGTCTCGTCCTTCGGATTCGGCGGCACGAACGCGCACGTCATCATCGAGCAGGCGCCGCAGCCCGTACCCGCCTCCGAGGGTGACGACGAGGCCGTCGTCGCGCCGGTCGCCGCGCTCCCGGCCGCGCTCCCGGCCGTGCCGTGGCTGCTCTCCGGAAAGAGCGCCGACGCGCTGCGGGAGCAGGCAGCGCGTCTCACGGCTTTGCTGGACGCGGCCGAACCGAGCGAGACGGGCGCGGTCGACGTGGGCTACTCCCTCGCCGTGAGCCGCTCCGCGCTCGAACACCGAGCGATGGTGGCCGGGGAGGACCGAGAGCAACTGCTGTCGGGGATACGACTGTTGGCAGCAGGCGAGACGGCTCCGGACGCCGTGCGGGGCGTCCGGAGCAGCGGCAGGACCGCGTTCCTCTTCACGGGGCAGGGTGCGCAGCGGGTCGGGATGGGTCAGGGGCTCTACGAGTCCTTCCCCGCCTTCGCGCGGGCCTTCGACGCGGTGGCGGAGGAGCTGGACGGTCATCTGGCCCGTCCGGTACGGGAGGTGATCGCGGCTGGTGACGAGCTCGACCTGACCGGCTACACGCAGCCCGCCCTGTTCGCGGTCGAGGTGGCGCTCTTCCGGCTGTTGGAGTCCTGGGGTGTCACTCCGGACTTCGTCGCCGGGCACTCCATCGGCGAACTCGCCGCCGCCCACGTCGCCGGCGTGCTCTCCCTCAAGGACGCCTGCGCGCTGGTCGCCGAGCGAGGGCGCCTGATGCAGGCCCTGCCCGGCGGCGGTGCGATGACCGCCGTGCAGGCGAGCGAGGAGGAGGTCGTCGCGCTGCTCGCGGGCCGGGAGAAGCGGGCCGCCATCGCCGCCCTCAACGGCCCCACGTCGGTCGTGGTCTCGGGCGACGGCGACGCGGTGGCCGAGATCGCCGCGGAACTGGAGCAGCAGGGACGTAAGACCAAGCAGCTCACCGTCAGCCACGCCTTCCACTCGCCGCACATGGACGGCATGCTCGACGCGTTCGGCGAGGCCGCTTCGCGGCTCACCTTCGACGCGCCGCGGATCACCGTCGTCTCCACCCTGACCGGGCGGCTCGCCGCCGGCGACGACCTGCGCACCGCCGCGTACTGGACGGACCAGGTCCGGGGCACCGTGCGCTTCGCCGACGCGGTCGCCACCCTCGTCGACGAGGGTGTCACCACCTTCGTCGAGCTGGGCCCGGACGGTGTGCTCACGGCCCTGGCCGGGGGCTTGATCGACGGCCTGGGCGGCTCCGACGGCGTCGCGGACGGCCCGGGCGGCGCGGACGAGGGGAGCGGCGCGGCCGAGGCCGTGGCCGCCGTCCCCGTCCTGCGCCGTGACCGGCCCGAGGACCGGACCCTGATCACCGCTCTCGGCCGGCTCCACGTCCGGGGCGTCTCGGTGGACTGGAGTGCGTTCTACGAGGGGACCGGAGCCCGGCGGGTCGACCTGCCCACGTACCCCTTCCGGACCGACCGTTACTGGCTGGAGCCCGGCACCGCGGCGACCGGCGCGGAGGCCCTCGGCCTCGGGTCGGTCGGGCACCCGCTGCTCGGCGCCGCCGTGACCGTGGCGGGGGCCGAGGAGACCCTCTTCACCAGCCGCGTCTCGCTGCGTACGCAGCCGTGGCTCGCCGACCACGCCGTACTCGACAGCCTTCCCTTCCCCGGCACCGCCTTCGTGGAACTCGTCCTGGCGGCGGGAGAACAGGTCGGCGCGGGACAGGTCGAGGAGCTGACGCTGGCTGCTCCGCTGGTACTTCCCGAGCGCGGCGGTGTGCAGCTGCAGGTCGTGGTCGGGGGCGAACAGGAGTCCTCCGGCCGTCGCGCCGTGGAGGTGTACGGGCGTCTTGAGGGCGAGGGCGCCTGGGTCCTGCACGCGAGCGGTTCGGTGGTGCCCCGGGTGGCCGGGTCGGGCGCGAGTGGCGGCCTGGCGGTGTGGCCGCCGGCCGGTGCGACCGAGGTGGAACTGGGCGATGTGTACGACCGGTTGGTGGAGCGTGGGTACGGGTACGGGGCCGCGTTCCAGGGGCTGAGGCGCCTGTGGAAGGGGCAAGGGGAGCTCTTCGCCGAGGTCGCCCTGGAGGAGGGGCTGCGGGCGGACGCGGGTCTGTTCGCTGTGCATCCCGCGCTTCTCGACGCGGCGCTCCACTCGCTCCTTCCGGGCGTCGCCGACGAGGTCGGACAGGAAGGGTTCCCGTTCTCCTGGTCCGGCGTGAACGTCGACGCCACCGGAGCCTCCGTCCTGCGGGTCCGCCTCGCGACGACCGGAGCCGACACCGTCTCCCTGACCCTTGCCGATGGGCTGGGCGGGCCGGTGGGCTCGGTGGATTCGCTGGTGCTGCGGCCGTTGTCGCGGGAGGCGTTGCGTGCGGCGGGGACGTCGCGCGACGGGTTGTTCCGGGTGGAGTGGCGGCCGGTTCCGGCGGGCGCCGGGGAGCGGCCTGCGGGCGACGTCGTGACCGTACGGCTCGCGCCCGGCGCCGGTGCCGGCGCTGATTCCGGTGCAGAGGGCGGTCTCGCCGAGGCGGCTCGGGGCGCTGTGGCGGACGTACTGGCCCGGGTCCAGGAGTTCCTGGCGGACGAGTCGTCGGCCGAGTCCCGGCTGGTGGTCGTGACCCAGGGCGCTGTGGGCGTCGAGGGTGTGGTCTCGGATCTTGTGCACGCGGGTGTGTGGGGTCTGGTGCGTTCGGTCCAGGCGGAGCACCCGGGGCGGGTGGTTCTGGTCGATGTGGAGGAGGAGGCGGACGTTGCTGTCGCCTTGGTGTCGGGTGAGGACCAGGCCGCTGTGCGGGGTGGCCGGGTGCTCGTGCCCCGTCTCGTCCGCGCCGATGTCGCACCTGCCAAGCCGTCCGTGGACTGGGGCCGGGGCACGGTCCTCGTCACCGGTGCGACAGGTGCCCTGGGTGCGGTGGCGGCCCGCCACCTCGTGCAGGAGCGAGGTGCGCGTCGGCTGGTTCTGGTGAGTCGGCGTGGTGCGGAGGCTCCGGGGGCTGTGGAGTTGGCCGAGGAGTTGGCGGCTGAGGGTGCCGAGGTGGTGTTCGCGGCTGTGGACGTGGCGGATCGTGCCGCGTTGGCGGAGGTTCTGGCGTCGATACCCGCCGAGAGTCCTCTGTCGGCTGTGGTGCACACCGCGGGTGTGTCGGACGACGTGACCGTGGAGGCGCTGACGCGGGATCGGTTGGATGCGGTGTTGCGTCCGAAGGTGGATGCGGTGTGGAACCTGCATGAGCTGACGAAGGATCTGGAGCTCGACGCGTTCGTCGTGTACTCCTCGCTCGCGGGCCTTCTCGGAACCGCCGGTCAGGCGAATTACGCGGCCGGTAACACGTTCCTGGATGCGTTGATGGAGCACCGGCGGGCTTCCGGTCTTGCGGGTGTGTCGTTGGCGTGGGGCCTGTGGGCGGAGTCCAGTGCCCTGTCGGGGCATCTGGGCGAGGCGGATCTCCGGCGTCTGGCGCGCTCGGGTCTGCTCCCGCTGGAGTCGAAGGACGCGATGGAGCTGTTCGACTCGGCCACGTCCGAGGGGGTATCGGATGCTGTCTTCGCGGTGACGCGGATGGACACCGCCGCTCTCCGGGCGCAGGGCAGTGAGTCGCTGTCCGCGATGCTGCGGGGCCTGGTGCCTGCGGCGCCGCGCCGGGCGGCAGCCGGCACCGCCTCCGCGGGTGGTTCTTCGGCTCTGGCCGATCGCCTGGCCGGGCTGGACCGACCCGAGCGGGAGCGTGTGCTGCTGGACCTGGTGCGGGGCGTGGTCGCCGGCGTACTCGGTCATACGGATCAGGGTGCGGTGGAGGCGGAGCGGGCGTTCCAGGAGCTGGGCTTCGATTCGCTGACGGCTGTGGAGCTGCGCAACCGTCTCAACGCGGCCACCGGGCTTCGCCTGCCCACCACTCTCGTCTTCGACCACCCCTCTCCCGCCGCCCTCGCCACCCACCTCCTCGGAGAGTTCTCCGACGTGGACGACCGGGTGAAGGCCGTGGCCGAGCGGGGCACTTCAGCCGGTGCCATCGCCACCGCCGACGATCCGATCGCGATCGTGGGCATGGCGTGCCGGTATCCGGGTGGTGTGTCGTCGCCGGAGGACCTGTGGCGGCTGGTGGCCGAGGGGACGGACGCGATCAGCGAGTTCCCGGTCAACCGCGGCTGGGACCTCGACAACCTCTACAACCCCGACCCCGAGCGGATCGGCACGTCGTACGTCCGCCACGGCGGCTTCCTCCACGAGGCCGACGGGTTCGACGCGGACTTCTTCGGGATGTCCCCGCGCGAGGCGCTCGCCACCGACCCGCAGCAGCGACTCCTCCTGGAGACCGCGTGGGAGGCCGTGGAGAACGCCGGCATCGTGCCCGCCACCCTGCGTGGCAGCCGGACCGGCGTGTTCGCGGGCGTCATGTACCACGACTACGGCGTCGGTGCGCAGAACATCCCGGACGACCTGGAGGGCTACCTCGCGGCGGGCATCGCGGGCAGCGTGGCCTCCGGCCGCGTCTCGTACGCGCTCGGCCTCGAAGGGCCCGCGATCACCGTCGACACGGCGTGCTCGTCGTCGCTGGTGGCGCTCCACACGGCGGCGCACGCGCTGCGGCGGGGTGAGTGCGACCTCGCGCTCGCCGGCGGAGTCACCGTCATGTCCTCGCCCCTCACGTTCGTCGAGTTCTCGCGGCAGCGCGGTCTCTCGACCGACGGCCGGTGCAAGCCGTTCGCGGCTGCCGCGGACGGTACGGGCTGGGGGGAAGGCGTGGGTCTGCTCCTGGTGGAGCGGTTGTCGGACGCTGAGCGCAATGGGCATCGGGTGCTTGCGGTGCTGCGTGGTTCGGCGGTGAATCAGGATGGTGCGTCGAATGGTCTGACGGCGCCGAACGGTCCGGCGCAGGAGCGGGTGATTCGTCAGGCGTTGGCGAATGCGGGTCTGTCGGCGTCGGATGTGGATGCTGTGGAGGCGCACGGTACGGGTACGCGGTTGGGTGACCCGATCGAGGCACAGGCGCTGCTGGCGACGTACGGCCAGGACCGCGCGGATGAACGTCCGCTGTATCTGGGCTCGTTGAAGTCGAACATCGGTCACGCGCAGGCTGCCGCCGGTGTCGGTGGCGTCATCAAGATGATCGAGTCCATGCGTCACGGTGTGCTGCCGAAGACCCTTCACGTGGACGAGCCCTCGCCGCATGTGGATTGGGAGGCGGGTGCGGTCTCGCTTCTCACGGAGGAGCGGCAGTGGCCGGAGGTCGGGCGTCCGCGCCGAGCTGCGGTCTCGTCCTTCGGGATCAGCGGCACCAATGCGCACGTCATCATCGAGGAGGCTCCGCAGCCCGTACCCGCCTCCGAGGGTGACGACGAGGCCGCTGTGGCACCGGTCGCCGCGCTCCCGGCCGTGCCGTGGCTGCTCTCGGGGAAGACCGGTGAGGCGCTGGAGGCGCAGGCGGCTCGCCTCGCCGCTTTCGCCGAGTCCGATGCGGCAGCCGTGGAGCACGTGGGCCGGTCGCTGGCGACGAGCCGTTCGGCCTTCGAGCACCGGGCCGTGGTCGTCGGCGGCGACCGCGAGGCGATCGTTGCCGGTCTGCGTGCCCTCGCGGCGGGCGCCGAGGGACCCGGTGTCGTACGAGGCACCGCCAGGGAGTCCGCCCGCACCGGGTTCGTCTTCACGGGGCAGGGTGCGCAGCGGGTCGGGATGGGGCAGGGGCTCTACGAGTCCTTCCCCGCCTTTGCGCGGGCCTTCGACGCGGTGGCGGAGGAGCTGGACGGTCATCTGGCCCGTCCGGTGCGGGAGGTGATCGCGGCTGGTGACGAGCTGGACCTGACCGGCTACACGCAGCCCGCCCTGTTCGCGGTCGAGGTGGCGCTCTTCCGGTTGTTGGAGTCCTGGGGTGTCACGCCGGACTTCGTCGCCGGGCACTCCATCGGCGAACTCGCCGCGGCCCACGTCGCCGGCGTGCTCTCCCTCAAGGACGCCTGCCTCCTCGTGGCGTCCAGGGCCCGCCTCATGCAGGCCCTGCCTGGAGGCGGAGCGATGCTCGCGGTACGCGCCGACGAGGACGAGGTCGCCGGGCTGCTCGCGGGGCGCGAGCACCAGGTGGGGATCGCGGCCGTCAACGGTCCCGCGTCCGTCGTGATCTCGGGTGACGCCGACGCGGTGGCCGAGATCGCCGGACGTCTGGAGGAACTCGGCCACCGGCCGCGCTTCCTGACGGTCAGTCACGCTTTCCACTCGCCGCACATGGACGGCATGCTCGACGCCTTCCAGCAGGTCGCGGAGGGACTCACGTACCACGAACCGCGCATACCCGTGGTGTCGACGCTGACCGGCCGGCTCGCCGACGGAGACGACCTGCGCACCGCCGCGTACTGGACGAACCAGGTCCGGGGCGCGGTCCGGTACGGCGACGCCGTCGCGACACTCGCCGAACTGGGCGTCACCACGCTGCTGGAACTGGGGCCCGACGGCGCCCTGACCGCGATGACCGACGGCGTACGGCCGAAGGGCGCCGCGGCGGCGATGACGGCGGTGCCGGCGCTGCGCCGGGGGCGGCCCGAGGCCGAGACCCTGCTCGCCGCCCTGGGTCTGCTCCACACCCGTGGCGTGCCGGTCGACTGGTCGGCGTACTACGGAGACGGTGGCGACCACCCGCACATCGACCTGCCCACGTACTCCTTCCGGCACCGGCGCCACTGGCTGGAGTCCGGGCCCGCGAGGTCCGGGGCGGCGGGCTCCGGGGCGACGGGTTCCGGGGCCGGCGGCTCCGAGGCGGACCCGGGAGGCCACCCGTTCCTCGGCGCGCCCGTCGCACTCGCGGGCTCCGGGGAGAGTGTGCTCAGCGGTCGTGTCTCCCTCGCCACCCACCCCTGGCTGGCCGGACACGCGGTGCGGGACACCGTCGTCCTGTCCGCCTCCGCGCTCGTCGACATGGCCGTACGAGCGGGTGACGCGACCGGCGCGACCGTGCTGGACGAACTGTCCCTGCGGGCCCCGCTCGCGATACCCCGCGAGGGCGCGGTCGAGACCCAGGTGCGGGTGGGGGCCCCGGACGCGTCCGGTCGGCGTTCCCTGGCCGTTCACGCGCGCCTCGACCGTCCGGGCGCTGCCTGGACCCTCCACGCCGAGGGGCTTCTCGCCGCGGCAGGGGGCGACAGGGGCGAGGAGGGCGCCTTCGCGTCGCCGGATTCCGGCGCCGAGGAGGCCGTACGGAACGCACCCGAGGTGCGGGTCCCCGAGGAACTCCTTTCGGACGTAACGCGGTTCGGGCTGCATCCGGCCCTCCTCGACGCCGCCGTCCTCGGGCACCCCTTCCCGACCCGCGCCGGGGCCGTGCTCGTGCCGGCCGAGTGGCGGGGTGTCCGACTCCATGCCACCGGCGCGGCCGCTGCCCATGTCCTCCTCGCGGAGACCGGGAAGCTGACCGCCGCCGTCCGGCTCACGGACTCGGCGGGCCGCCCGGTGCTCACGGTGGAGTCCCTCGGCTACCGGGAGGTGCCGCTGGAGGAGTTCGCTTCGGTGGACCCGTCGGCAGGGGACGGGCAGGCCGTCGGGGCGGGGGACGGAACCCCGGCCGGACCGGTCCGGCGCGTCATCGAGACCGCCGCCACCGAGGGCGCTGTCACCGGGAGCGCGACTGCCGGGGCTGCCGCTTCGGGAGCCACCGAGCCGTTCGCCGAGCTCCTCGCGGCCATGCCCCGGGAAGCACGGCGTGTGGCGCTGCTCGATCTCGTCAGGGGTGAAGTGGCCGCTGTCCTCGGTCACTTCGACCCGTTCGCCATCGAGCCCGAGCGGGCCTTCCAGGACCTCGGCTTCGACTCGCTGATCGCTGTCGACCTGCGCAACCGGCTCGGCAGGGCCATCGGTGTCGAACTTCCCGCGACGCTGGTCTTCGACCACCCGACGCCCGACGCACTCACCGACCACCTGCTCGTCCACCTCGCGGCCGTACGGGAGGAGGCGAGCGTCCGCTCGACCCTGGCCGGCCTCGACCACCTGGAATCGGCGCTGCCGGACATGGCCGGCGACGGGGCGCTCCGCGCGACCGTCGCGGCGCGGCTCCAGGGACTCCTGGTCCAGCTCACCGGCGAGGGGTGGCCGGGCGGCACGCCCGACCTGACTTCACTGGCCGGCATCCCGGAGGACGACGACGACCTGGCCGCCCGGCTCGCGGACGCGACCACCGACGACCTCTTCGCCCTCATCGACGGCGAGTTGGACCCGTCGGCCGACTGAACCGGCAGACCGCAGACCGCAGACCGCCGACCTCCGGCGCGGTGGCCGCGCCGCCCGTCGTCGCGCCGCCATCGCGCCCCTTCGCCCGCCTCTCCGACGACCCCACTGATCTGGGAGACCGCAAGACCATGAACAACGAAGAAAAGCTCGTCGACTACCTCAAACGCGTCACCGTGGACCTGCAGAAGACCCGCCGGCGGCTCGCCGAGCTGGAGTCGGCGGCGTCCGAGCCCGTCGCCATCGTCGGGATGGCCTGCCGCTACCCGGGCGGCGTCGCCTCCCCGGACGACCTGTGGAAGCTCGTGGCCGAGGGGCGTGACGCCATCACCGAGTGGCCCGCCGACCGCGGCTGGGACGTCGAGACCCTGTACGACCCCGAGCCCGGGCTGCCCGGCCGTACGTACACCAAGGAAGGCGGCTTCCTGGAGGGCGCGACCCGCTTCGACGCGGGCTTCTTCGGGATCTCGCCGCGCGAGGCGCTCGCCATGGACCCCCAGCACCGGGTGCTCCTGGAGACGGCCTGGGAGCTCTTCGAGGACGCCGGCATCGACCCGACGTCCCTCCGGGGCAGCAGCACCGGTGTCTTCGCCGGCATCGTCGAGCAGAGCTACCTCGACCTCGACGGCCCCGAGGAGTTCGAGGGGTACCTGATGACGAGCAAGCTGGGCAGTGTGGCCTCCGGCCGCATCGCCTACTCGTTCGGCTTCGAGGGCCCGGCCGTCTCGCTCGACACCGCCTGCTCGTCCTCGCTGGTCGCGCTGCACCTCGCCGTGCAGTCCGTGCGCTCCGGCGAGTCGGCGCTCGCGGTCGCCGGCGGTGTGACGGTCAACGGCCACCCCGGCGGCTTCGTCGACTTCTCCCGTCAGAACGGGCTGTCCGCCGACGGCCGTTGCCGCTCCTTCGCGGCCTCGGCCGCCGGCACCGGCTGGTCCGAGGGCGTCGGCCTGGTCCTGGTGGAGAAGCTGTCCGACGCGCGCCGGAACGGGCACCGCGTCCTCGCGGTGATCCGGGGATCCGCCGTCAACCAGGACGGCGCCTCCAACGGCCTGACCGCCCCCAACGGCCCCTCCCAGGAACGGGTCATCAAGGGCGCGCTCGCCGACGCCGGACTGACGACCGCGGACGTGGACATCGTCGAGGCGCACGGCACCGCGACCAAGCTCGGCGACCCGATCGAGGCACAGGCGCTCCTCGCCACGTACGGACAGGGCCGTCCCGCCGACCGTCCGCTGCGGCTCGGCTCGCTCAAGTCGAACATCGGGCACACGGTCGCCGCGGCCGGCGTCGGCGGCGTCATCAAGATGATCCAGGCCATGCGCCACGGCACCATGCCGAGGACGCTCCACGTCGACGAGCCCACCCCCGTGGTCGACTGGCGTGCCGGCGCCGTCGAACTCCTCACCGAGGAGCAGGCCTGGCCCGAGCTCGACCGACCGCGCCGCGCGGCGGTCTCGTCCTTCGGAGTCAGCGGCACCAACGCCCACGTCATCCTCGAAGAGGTGCCCGAGGAGACCACCGCCCCCGAGCAGGCGGAGGGCGGACAGGCCGTGCCCTGGGTGCTGTCCGCCAAGTCCCGTCCCGCACTGCGCGAGCAGGCGCGGCGCCTCGCGGCGCACCTCGCCGAGCGGCCCGAACTCACCGACCAGGACGTGGCGTTCTCCCTCGCGACGACCCGGGCCGCACTTCCCGAGCGGGCGTCGATCGTCGGCGTCGACCGGGAAGCCCGGCTGGCGCGACTCGACGCCCTCGCCGACGGCGAACCCGCCGCGGGCCTGGTGACGGGGAGCGCGGGCCGCTCCGGCAAGACCGTGTTCCTGTTCCCCGGCCAGGGCTCGCAGTGGGCCGGCATGGCCGTCGACCTCATGGACACCTCCCCGGCGTTCGCGGAGCGGATCGACGCCTGCGCCGAGGCCCTGGCCGAGTTCACCGACTGGTCGCTCCAGGACGTGCTGCGCGGCGCCGACGGCGCCCCCGGCCTGGACCGCGTCGACGTCGTCCAGCCCGTCCTGTGGGCCGTGATGGTGTCCCTCGCCGAGCTGTGGCGTTCCCGGGGCGTGCGCCCCGAGGCCGTGGCCGGACACTCCCAGGGCGAGATAGCGGCGGCCACCGTGGCCGGGGTGCTGACCCTCCAGGACGGCGCGCGTGTCGTGGCGCTGCGCAGCCAGGCGATCGGCCGGGTCCTCGCCGGTCTCGGGGGCATGGTGTCCGTGGCCCTGCCCGCGGCGGAGGTCCGCGAGCGGATAGTGCCGTGGGAGGGCGGGATCCAGCTCGCCGCCGTCAACGGACCGCGCTCGGTGGTCGTCTCCGGCGAGAACGACGCGCTGGACGAGTTCCTCGCGGAGGCCCGGACCGACGGGATACGGGCGCGTCGCGTCCCCGTCGACTACGCCTCGCACTCGGCGTACGTGGAACTGCTCCAGGACGAACTGACCACTCTCCTCGCTGATGTGACTCCACGTCAGGCCGAGATCCCGATGCTGTCCACCGTGACCGGGGGCTGGGTCGAGGGGCCCGAGCTGGACGCCGGCTACTGGTACCGCAACCTTCGGCAGACCGTCGAGCTGGAGCGGGCCGTCCGGGCCCTCCTCGGCCAGGGTTACGGCACGTTCGTGGAGGCGAGCGCCCATCCGGTCCTCGTGACCGGGGTCCAGGACATCGCCGAGGACGCCGGGCGCGCCGCCACCGTGGTCGGCACCCTGCGGCGCGACGAGGGCGGCCAGGAGCGGTTCTGGACCTCGGCGGGCGAGGCGTACGTGCGGGGCGCGGCCCCCGACTGGGACGCCGTCTTCGAGGGCTCCGGGGCGCGCCGGGTCGACCTGCCGACGTACGCCTTCCAGCAGGAGCGCTACTGGTACGAGCCGGTCTCGGCCGCCACGGACGCCGTGGGCCTGGGCCTGGACGCCGTCGGCCACCCCCTCCTCGGCGCCGCCGTCACCGTCGCGGCGCCCAACGGCGGGAACGGACCGCACGGACCGTACGGATCGCAGGGAGCGCACGGTTCGCACGGCGACGAGGCGCTCTTCAGCAGCCGGATCACCCGGCACTCCCACCCCTGGCTCGCCGACCACGTCGTGGACGGGGCGGCCGTCCTGCCGCCCGCCGCCCTCGTGGAACTGGTGGTGCGGGCCGGCGACGAGTTCGGCGCCACGGTCCTCGACGAGTTCTCCGTCGAGGCGCTGCCGAGGCTGGACGTCGGCGCCGGGCTGCGGGTGCAGGTCGGCGTGGGCGCGGCGGACGAGCGGGGACGGCGTACGGTCACGGTCCACACCCGGCCCGAGGCCGGTGACGTCACGTGGTCGCTCGCCGGGCGCGGCCGGGTCGGCGTGGAGGCCTCCGAGCCGGACTTCGAGCTGGCGAGCTGGCCGCCGGAGGGCGCGACCGCGCTCGATCTGGACGGTGCCTACGAACGGCTCGCCGGCGACGGGCAGGCCTACGGCCCCGGCTTCCGGGGCGTGAGCGCCGCATGGCGGCTCGGGGAGGACCTGTACGCCGAGGTGTGTCTGCCGGAAGCGGGCCGGAACCGTGCCCTGCCCGGGGACTTCGGCCTGCACCCCGCCCTGCTGGACGCGGCCCTGCACGCGGCACCGCTCACGGCCACGGCGCGGCCGGCGGCCGAGCCGACGGCGGCGGCGCCGACCGCCCCGCACGAGGGCGCCGGTGAGGGCCCTGCCGCCGGGACGGCCGGCGAGACTGGCGCCGAGACCGCAGCCGAGACAACCGCCGAGAGCTCTGCCGGGGGAGTCGCCACGACCGCCTCCGAGATCGCGGCCGAGCGCGTCGCCAAGACCGCCCCCGAGGTCTCCCCCGAGGTCTCCGCCGAGGTTTCCGCCGAGGTCTCCGGATCCCGGTCCGGGCGGCTCGTCGTCGCGTGGCGGGGTGTGCGGCTGCACGCCACCGGTGCCTCCCTCGTCCGCGTACGCCTGACGCCCGCCGGTGACGGCACCCTCGCCGCGTACCTCGCCGACGCGACGGGCCGGCCCGTCGCCTCGATCGCCTCGCTCGGCTTCGGCTCCGCCGGGACCCGCGTCGCCGCCGGGGCGCGCGAGCACGACGCCCTCTTCGAGGTCGCCTGGGCACCCGTCGGCCTCGCCGGCGCCCAGGACGCGACCGCGACCTGGGGCGTGCTCGGTGCCCGTACGCCCCCGCTCGACGCCCTCCTGCCGGGCGCCCGGCGCCTGCCCGACGTCCCGGCCGCCGGGGAGGCCGCACGGACCGGCGACGGGCAGCCGCTCCTCGCCGTGCTCGCCCCCGCGGGGGGAGCCCAGGGCGGGATCCTGCCCGGCTCGGTCCACCGGGCCGCGCGCCATGCGCTCGCCCTGGTCCAGGAGTGGCTGGCCGACGACCGGCTCGCCGGGACCCGGCTCGTGGTCCTCACCCGGGGTGCGGTCGCGACCCGTACCGAGGACGTGACCGACCTCGCGGCGTCCGCCGTCTGGGGGCTGGTGCGCTCGGCCCAGTCCGAGCACCCCGGGCGCGTCGTGCTCGTCGACACCGACGGCTCCCCGGCCTCCGACGCCGTCCTTCCGCTGCTGTCGGCGGCGGGCGTCGGCGAGGCGCAGCTGGCGCTCCGCGACGGTCAGGTGCTCCGGCCCAGGATGCGCCGGGTGGCGGCCGCGGTGGACGCTCGGCCCTCGGGGTCCTGGAACCCCGACGGTACGGTCCTGATCACCGGCGGCACCGGCTCGCTCGGCGCGCTGTTCGCGCGGCACCTGGTGACCCGCCACGGGGTGAGGGACCTCCTCCTCACCAGCCGGCGCGGTGAAAAGGCGGACGGTGCAAGGGAGTTGAGCGAGGAGCTGAAGCGGCTCGGCGCCCGGGTGACGATCGCCGCCGCCGACGCCGCCGACCGGGAGGCGCTCGCACGGGTCCTCGCCGACATCCCGGCGGACCGCCCGCTGACCGGCGTCGTCCACATGGCCGGTGTCCTGGACGACGGTCTGATCGCGGACCAGACGCCGGAGCGACTGGACGCGGTGCTGCGCCCGAAGGCCGACGCCGCCTGGAACCTGCACGAGCTGACCCGAGGCCTCGACCTCTCGGCCTTCGTCCTGTTCTCCTCCCTCGCGGGCGTGATCGGCGGCGCCGGCCAGGCTCCGTACGCCGCGGCGAACGCCTTCCTCGACGGCCTCGCCGAGCACCGCGCGGCCCGCGGCCTGCCGGCGACCTCCGTCGCCTGGGGCCTGTGGGAGCAGTCCGGCGGCATGACCGGGGACCTGGACGAGGCCGACCTCCGGCGCATCGCCCGGGCCGGCTTCCGGCCCGTCACCGCCGAGCGCGGACCGGCGATCCTCGACGCCGCCCTCGCGCAGGGGCTGCCGGCGCTCGTCGGCACCCCGCTGGACGTGGCCGCCCTGCGGGAGAACCCCGGCCGGGCGCCGCTGCTGCTGTCCGCGCTCGCGGGCGCCCCCACCCGTGGCACCGCCCGGAACGCCGCCGACACCGGCGCCGCCTCCGGCCGGGATCTGGGCGGGATGACCGGGGCCGAGCAGCTCGCGTACCTCCTCGGGGTCGTCCGGGCCGAGGCCGGTGCCGTGCTCGGCCACCCCGACCCGGCGGGCATCGCCGGCGACCAGCCGTTCCCGTCGCTCGGCTTCGACTCGCTGACCGCCGTGGAACTCCGCAACCGGCTCGACGACGTCGTGGGCGGCAGGCTCCCCGCGACGCTGGTGTTCGATCACCCGACCCCCGTGGCGCTCGCGGAGTACCTCCGCACGGTCCTGCTGGAGGGTACGACGGGGAGCGGCGCCGGCCGGGCCGGGGCCAAGGGCGAGGGAGGTGCGGCGCACGCCGTGGACTTCGCGGCCGAGACCGTACTCCCCGAGGACGTACGGCCCGAGGGCGTCGTCACCCGCGTCGCCACGGAGCCCACCATGGTGTTCCTGACCGGGGCCACCGGCTTCCTCGGCGCCTTCGTCCTGCGTGATCTGCTGGTGACGACGACCGCTCGCGTGCGGGTGCTCGTCCGCGGCGCGGACCAGGCCGATGCCCAGGAGCGGCTGCGCGCCAACCTGGACTGGTACCGCATCGCGGAGGAGATCGACGAGAGCCGGATCGACGTCGTCGTCGGCGACCTCGCACGGCCTCTCCTCGGCCTCGACGAGGGGGAGTTCGACCGGCTGAGCCGGGAGACCGACGTGGTCTACCACGTCGGCGCCTCCGTCAACTGGCTGCACCCGTACGAGGACCTGAAGGCGGCCAACGTCTCCGGCACGATCGAGGTCCTGCGGCTCGCGGCCCGGCACCGCTCGGTGCCCGTCCACTACGTGTCGACGACCGGAGTCTTCTCGGGCACCGACAGCGGTGGCGCCGCCCTCGCGCCGGACGCGCCGACAGGCCCGGCGGAGTCACTTCCCACCGGATACGTCCAGAGCAAATGGGTGTGCGAGCAGCTCATCGGGACGGCCCGGGAGCGAGGCCTGCCGGTCTCGGTCTACCGCGTCGACGTGATCTCCGGCGACCAGCGCAACGGAGCCTGCCAGACACGGGACTTCGTCTGGCTGAGCCTCAAGGGCATCCTGCAGGCCGGCGCGGTCCCGGAGGGGATGGTGGGGCCCGTCCACCTGATGCCCGTGGACTACGTCAGCGCGGCGATCCTCACGATGTCGGGCCGGGAGGGCGCGGTGGGACGGACGTTCCACCTCTACAACCCGAGCGAGCTGACGTTCGCCGAAGCCGCCGAGCACCTGCGGTCGTTCGGCTACCCGCTGGGTGAACTGGACCGGGACGCCTGGCTGGAGCTCGTGCGCTCCGACCGGGGCAACGCGCTCGTGCCGCTGCTCGACGCCTTCGAGATGCTGACCGCGGACAGCTCCGGTTTCTACCCGCCGATGGACATCACCGACACGCTGGAGGTGCTCGCGGGAAGCGGCGTGCACTGCCCGCCCGTGACCAAGCAACTGTTCGGCAGGTACGTCGACTTCTTCACCGAGGTCGGCTACTTCCCGGCGGCACCGATGACCGAGGGGTGATCCGCGCCGGACAGGCGATTACCCCACGGTGGATGGGGGGTGGGGCGCCGCCGCATACGGTCGGCGTGCCGTCGCACCCCCCGTCCCAACCGGCACGACCCGGAGCGACCGGGCAGGGCCCGGAGCGCACCGGAAACGACCGGAACGACAGAGAAAGCACCAACGAACAGGGAGCAGTCATCACCATGACCACCACCGATCTCGCCAATCTGGTCCTCACCGACGACGTGGAGCAGCAGAACCAGGCGTTCATCGACGCCTTCAACTCGGGCGACGGCGCCATCTTCGACACGCTCTACCGCGACGACGCGATCTCGAACCTCTCGGGCAGCCCGCTGACGGGCGCGGAGCGCCGGCAGGGCATCATCGACCTGCTGAACACCGGCCCCAAGCTCGACTCGAAGGTCGTGCAGAACTACGTCGCCGGTGACGTCTCGCTGGTGATCGTCGAGTTCCGCCTCGACGTCGCGGACGAGCAGGGCGGGCGCCAGATCATCACGGGCACCTGCACCGACGTCATGCGGCGCACCGGCGACAACCGCTGGATCATGGCGATCGACCGCCCGCTCGCGGACGAGCTCCCGACCAAGTAGCCGTCCGCCGGATCCACCTTCCCCCACCCGTCAGCTCCGGCCCCGAATCCCCCGCGGGGCCGGAAACAGGAGAGCCCCCTGTCCCCGTGGACGGGGGGCTCTCCGTGCTCTCCTCGCGCTCCGTGTCACGGGCGAGAGCCCGGAGCGCCCTCCGGATCGGCATCCGCCGCATCGGCGTCGGCATCGGCATCGGGGAGCGGCCGGGCCATGACGCCCTGGGCGATCTCCTGATGTCCGCCCGAGGCGAGTACGCGTACCTCGCCCCGGTCGCTGATCTCCGCCCGGATGATGCCCGTCGGGTCGGAGTACACGGGATGACCCCCGGGCCCTTTGGAGAGGGTGCGCTCCACGGTCACGACGTCCCGGGCCGAGCCCGCGCCGTCGGAGAACACCAGCTCGTACCGGAGTGTGTTCATTTGCCCCATCTTACGCCGCATGGGCAGCGGACACCCCGCCGACCCCGCCCCCTCCGACGCGAAACCGCTGGTTAGAGTGGTGATCGGTTGCGCCGCCGCACCAGGATCACGCGCATGACCTGGCCGACTGTCGACCACAGAGTCCCGTACGACCGTCACCCCCGACTCCTGCCCTGCCCTGCGCGGCCCCCGGCCGCCCGCCCGGAAACGCCGCATCACATGAGCACCGACACCGCACGCCGTACCGCAGCCGACGCGGACACCGACGCCACGGCCTCCGCGCCTGCCGCCGCCTCCGCCCCCTCCTCCGGCCCCCGCCGGCCGAGGATCGTCGGCCGGGCTCCGGCCAGGCCCGCGCCCGCGGCCGCCTTCCACAGCGTCACCGCGGCCACGGCCGCCCTGCTGGGGCTCGTCGCGATCGGCGCCGCCATCCACGAGCCGGTCCTGATACCTCCGCTGGCCGCGAGCGCCGCCCTGGTGCACTGCGCTCCCACGCTTCCCCTGGCCCAGCCCCGCAGCGTGGTCGTCGGGCACCTGCTCGGGGCCGCCGCCGGATACGCGGTCGCGGCGACGGCGGGCGGCAGCACCTGGGCCGCCGCGGTCGCCGCCGGTGTCGCCCTCGCGCTGACGACCCTGGCCAGGACCCCGCACTCCCCGGCCTGCGCGACAGCCGTCGTCATCGTGCTCCAGTCGCCCGCGCCGGGCCGGTTCGTGCCGCTGCTCTTCGGCGCCACGGTCCTGCTCGTCGCGACCGCGTTCACCGCGTCCCGCATCCGCAGGGGCGCACCGAGGTATCCCGCCTACTGGTGGTGAGTTCACCCCCCGTCAGACGCCCCGCTGAGGCTGCTCCCAGGCCGTTGTCAGTGGGCGGGGATAGGTTCGTTCCTGTCGCGCCGCTCCGGCGTGTACATCCCCTTTGACGTGCATGGGAGAGGTGTCTTGACGGTCTGGGAGACGTCGAGCGTGGCGCGGGTCGTACCGCCCGCGCGACCGCGGAAGCTCGCCAAGGTGCCGTTCGTCGAGCTGGCCGACGGGCGGTTGCAGGGTGTCGTGTCCAGTGGGTCCGACATAGGGCGCGTGTACGTGTCCTCGATCGCCACCGGGACGTACGCGTTCGCGTGCAGCACCAACAACAACCGCCCCTGCGGCGGCGCGCGCGGCATGTTCTGCAACCACATCCGGACGCTCGTCGCCGAGGCCGTCCTGCAGTACGGGGCCGAGCGCGTCGCCCGCTACCTGAAGGCCGAGACGCCGGGCCAGGAGCCCGACGCCTCCGCGCTCGTGTCGGTGATGACCGCCACGCGCCCCGCCCAGGGCGACACCTCGGCGGCCGCCCCGGTGTTCAGCCGCTTCCTGCGGCACCTGGCCTATCTCGAAAGGGAGCCGGTGACCACGCCGTTGCCCGAGATGCAGTGGTTCCCGCCGACGAGGGCGGTGGCCTGATGCGTACGGACCTGCTCTCCGACCCCGTGGACGGGCTCGACGAGGCCCTCGCGGCCGTCGACGCCTTCGACCGGGTGCTCGTCGCCGGACTCCTCCGTCCCCAGCCCGCGCAGGCCGACGGCCTCACCGCGATCACGGACGCCGTCGCCGGGACGCCGCTGGCCGCGCGCGTCGCCGAGGCCGCCGAGAAGACCGCGGCCGGCGCGGCGGGCGAGGAGCACTTCATCGCCCTCGCCGCCGCCCGCACCGCCCTCATGGGCTCCGTCCACGACGCCCTCGTGAGCCGGATCGGCGACGTCACGGGCCGACCGCACGCGGAGGCCACCGCACCGGCCGCGGGCGGGGACGGCCCCGCCGCCAACGTGCTGGCGGCCGCCCGCGCCTGGCTGTGCGACATCGCCCGCGCCGGCTGGCAGGGCATCGACCACGAACTGGTCGCCGGTGCCGCGCCCGTGGTCTCCGCGATGCTGCCGGACCCGCTGCTGAGGCGTCAGGCCGCGCTGCTCGACGGCTTCGCGGCCGAACTGGCCGCCTCCTGCCCGGGCGCCACCCTGGAGCGCATCCCGGTGCGCCGCTGGGCCGACCTCTGGTCCCGCGCGCTGCTGCTGACCCTGCCCGGCGCGACCGGCGCCGCCACCGGAGCCGTGACGTCCACCGCGACCGGCCGCCTGCTGCCGCTCGGCGTCGACGTGCAGGAGCACGCGACCGCCGTACAGGCGCAGGTCCACGCGGTGTTCGAGCCCGCCGACGGCACGGCCCCGCGCCTGGTCCGGGCCGCGGTCTCCGCGCCCAAGCCGGACACCGTCGTCGGCGCCGGACTCTGGCAGCTGCTCCGCCCGCGGATGTCGCTCCTGGCGGCCGTGAGCGAGGGCCGCTCCATGGAGCTCGACGCCATGCCCGTCACCGACGAGGGCGACCTCGTCTGGGACGACGAGCGCGCCCGCGCGGGGGAGCCCGCCGACCCGTTCGCCACCGCCCGGGTGATCCTCTCCACCGCCGCCGACCCCGTGACCGCCCCGCTGGACCGCCACCCGGTCCGGATCGCCGTTCCCGTACTCGTCGAGGGGTACGCGGTGGAGCGCGAGGACGACGGGCCGACGGTGTTCGCGGTCGCCGGGCACCGGCTGGCCGTCGACACCGACCGCGTCCCGGCGGCCGGTCCGCTCACCCCGGAGACGGTCGCCGCGTCCGGCGCGTGCGTCGGACTGCTCCGCTGGGACGCCGGCGCTTTCGTCCTCCAGCCGCTCGCCGTCGAGACGACCGTGCGGAAGAAGACCGCCGCCGTCCACGCGGGAGCCTGGGCCGGAGGCACCACCGACAAGACGGGCGTCCGGGCGGAGAAGGCGGCCACGGACTCCGTCGCCGTCCTGCGCGAGCGAGCCGGAAGGCTGCTGCGGAAATGACCGACAGCACCGCCCCCGGCGACACCACCATCCCCACCGACATCGACTCCGCCGGCTCCGACGACAACCGCCGTCAGGTCCTCTACTGGCGTCTCCTCGCCCGCCTCTTCGACCACGAGGAGCAGGCCTCCCTGGAGTCCGCCAGCCTCGCCGTCGTCGAGGACATCGGCCTCCCGTCGGCGCTGCTCGACCCGGGCGCGTCCGTCGACTCCGTCGTCCAGCGCCATCCGGAACTGGCCGACGAGTTCGACGGCCTGATGACCCCGGAGCCCGCACCGGACGACGCCCGCGACCGGGCCGCCGAGGTACGGCGCGCCGCACTCGCGTCGAAGGTCCTGCTGAACGTCTTCTCCACCGGCTCCGGCACGGTCTCCGCCGGCCAGTTGGCCCGCTGGCAGTCGGACGCCGGCTGGCTGGAGCGCGCGCTCGGCTGCCCGCCCGGCGGCCTGCGCGGCGGCCGGGCGGCCGGAGCAGGCCTCACCGGCGGCGGCCTCGGAGCCGAACTCGGCGCCGTAGAGGCCGACCTGGTCCAGCGCATGCACCTGCGCGAGGTGCTGGCCGACCCCGCGCTCGCCGCCAAGCTCACCCCCAGCATGTCCCTCATCGAGCAGCTCCTGCGCGACAAGGGCAACCTCTCCGGCATCGCCCTGGCCAACGCCAAGTCCCTCATCCGGCGTTACGTCGACGAGGTCGCCGAGGTGCTGCGCACCCAGGTGGAGAAGGCGACCGTCGGCGAGCTGGACCGCTCGGTCCCGCCCAAGCGGGTCTTCCGCAACCTCGACATCGACCGCACCATCTGGAAGAACCTCACCAACTGGAGCCCGGAGGAGGAGCGGCTCTACGTCGACCGCCTCTACTACCGGAACACCGTCCGCAGGACCACGCCCCAGCGGCTCGTCGTCGTCGTGGACCAGTCCGGTTCGATGGTCGACTCGATGGTGAACTGCACCATCCTGGCCTCGATCTTCGCCGGTCTGCCGAAGGTCGACGTCCACCTCATCGCGTACGACACCCGCGCGATCGACCTCACCCCCTGGGTGCACGACCCGTTCGACGTGCTGCTCCGCACCAATCTCGGCGGCGGCAACGACGGACCGGTCGCCATGGCGATGGCCCGGCCGAAGATCGCCGAGCCCAAGAACACCGTCATGGTGTGGATCTCCGACTTCTACGAGTTCGACCGCTCCCAGCCGCTCTTCGAGGGCATCGAGGCGGTCCACCGGTCCGGCGTGCGGTTCATCCCCGTCGGCTCGGTGACCAGCTCCGGACGCCAGGAGGTCAACCCCTGGTTCCGCGAGCGGTTCAAGGCGCTCGGCACCCCGGTGGTCTCCGGCCACATCGACAAGCTCGTCCACGAACTCAAGACCTTCCTCACCTGAGAGGCCCTTCGCATGTCCGAACTGCTCCGTGCCCCCGCCGAGATCAAGTACGCCGAGGAGCTCGACTGGCTGGAATCGATCGACGACAACCCCAAGCCGTTCTCCTGGCGGCTGTCCCCGAAGATGGTGCGCCTCTTCGTCTTCGGCTCCGAGCGCGCCGACGGCCTCGACCGGGAGGTGGCACAGAAGTGGTTCGGCGACCGAAGCATCGTCGAGCGCGCCATCGTCACCCTCGCATCCGACCGCGGCCTGCTCCTCATCGGTGACCCCGGCACCGGGAAGAGCTGGCTCGCCGAGCTCCTCGCGGCCGCGATCAGCCGCAACTCCACGCTCGTCGTGCAGGGCACCGCGGGGACCACCGAGGACCACATCAAGTACTCGTGGAACGTGTCCATGGTCATCGCCAAGGGCCAGTCGCGGGAGTCGATGATCCCCTCGCCGATCATGACCGCGATGGAGACCGGCACCATCGGCCGATTCGAGGAGCTGACCCGCTCCACCAGCGACGTCCAGGACGCGCTCATCTCGATCCTCTCCGAGAAGTACGTCTCCGTCCCCGAGCTGGAGAGCGACGGCGGCGGCGACAACATCGTCTTCGCCAAGCCCGGCTTCTCGGTCATCGCCACCGCCAACAGCCGCGACCGAGGCGTCAACGACCTGTCGTCCGCACTGAAGCGCCGCTTCAACTTCGTCCGCATCCCGGTCGTGACGAACAAGAAGAGCGAGGCCGAGATCGTCCGCTTCCGCACCGAGGAACTGCTCCGCCGCCACCAGATCGACCTGGACGTGCCGCCGACCCTCCTCGACGTCCTCCTCCAGAGCTTCGCCGACCTCCGCGCCTCCTCCGCCGCGGCCGGCAGCGACGACGAGAAGCTCGAGTCGGCGCTGTCCACCGCCGAACAGATCGGCGTACTGGAGGACGCCGTCCTCCACAGCAACTTCTTCGGCGAGCGCGCCCTGACCGCCCGTACTCTGGCCGCCTCGCTCGTCGGCTCCCTCGCCCGCCGCGAGCCCGAGGACCTGGCCATCCTCAACAAGTACCTGCACGGCGTCGTCGAGCCGCGCGGCAAGGAGGAAGGCGGCTCCTGGCCCGAGTTCCTGGAGGGCGGCCGCGAAGCGATCGCCAAGCTGGCATGAGCGCGGCCCCCGAGACCCCGTTCGCCGCACTGCGGGGCCAACTCCACGGTGCCGCAGCCGAGTTCGCCGGGGGAGGAGACGCCCTGGAAGGCATCCTCCTTGGCATGGTCGACGACGTAGACCGGGCGGCCGGTGAACCCCTGGAGATCTTCCCCGTCTGTCACCACTCGCCCGCTTCGGCGCTCGCCATGGCCCGCCGGCTGCGCGAGAAGCAGCCGAAGGTCGTGTACCTGGAGCTGTGCGAGGACATGGCGCCGCTCCTGACCGAGCTGCGCAACTGCCGGCTTCCGGTCGCCGTGCAGGCGTTCGCCAGCGACATCGACGGCTTCCCGGCCGACTGGGCCCCGCTGTCCGTCGTCGCGCCGATCACCGAGGCCTCCGCCGAGTACCAGGCCGTCGCCTACGCCCTCGACACCCCCGGCGTCGAGCTCGTCCTCGTCGACCGCTCCTCCGACCACGTCTTCCAGTGGGACACCCGGCACGACCGGACCGGGGACCCGGACCGTCCGGACGACGACACGGCGGCTCCGGCGGCGAAGGCGGCCGGGACCGAGGCCGAGGCGGCGCTCCACGGCGAGGCCGTCGGCGTCGAGATCGGCGACCTGCGCCCGCGCTTCGCCGAACTGGAGGAGCACCTGCTCCGGCACGGCAAGGTCCGCCACTGGTCGGAGTGGTGGCACCAGTACGTCGAGGTGCCGCTCGGCGACAGCGACCACGACACCTACCGCCAGGTCATGTTCCTCATCGGCAGCCTGTTCCGGCGGCTCGCCCCGGGCGACGGCGACCGGGTCCGCGTGGACGAGGACCGCGAGCGGTACATGTGGACCCGGATGCGCGAGCACCTGGCCGCGACCGGCACCGACCCGGCGGACTGTCTGTACGTGTGCGGCGCCTTCCACGCCGCGAGCCGCGTCGACGAGTTCGGCGTGGACGGCACCACGGGCGCAGACGGCACCACCGGCTTCTCGATCTCCCCGCGGACCGCCACCACCTGGCAGTACGGGCTGATCCCGTCGAGCCACACCGCGATCGAGGCGCAGTTCGGCCTCGCCTCCGGATCGGTGTCGATCGCCGCGACGCAGTGGGCGAAGAACCTCAAGCGCACCCGGGTGAAGCCCTACCGCCTCGCGGGCCAGGCCGGCACGAAGAAGCCGGCCCCGACGAAGACGGCCGCGAAGGCCGCCGCTCCCGTCGTGCCCGTGGCCGCGGAGGACCGGCTCTCCGGCTTCCTGCGCAGGCCGCCGGTCGTCGACACCCTCGACGAGGCCGAGCTGCTTGGCTGGTCCGTGGACATCGTCCGCGCGGCCCGCCGCAGCGGCTACCTCGCCTCGACCGCCGACGCGATCGCCGTCTTCGAGACGTCGATCCTGCTGGCCGGCATGCGGGACCGGGCCAAGCCCACGCCGTACGACTTCCAGGACGCGGCCGTCACCTGCATCGAGAAGGACTCGGTGCCGGGGCGCCGGGACGTGCGCCGCCTCGTCGAGATCATGATGGGCGGCGACCGGATCGGTCAGGTGGGCTACGACGCGCTGCCGCCGCTGGCGCGCGACGTGCACGACCGGCTGGCACCCCTGGAGCTGAACCTCCAGCAGCGCGGCGTGCGGCGCGCCCTCCTCGACATGGCCTCGGAGCCCGACCTCCGGGCCTGCTCCGACGTCCTGTGGATGCTGCGCCGGCTGATGCCGCCCGGCGCCGCGCGCCCCATCATGGGAGAGCGGCGGCTCGGCGAGCGCTCGATCCAGGAGTCCTGGGACCTGTCCCTCGGCACCCACCAGCGCGCCCTCATCGAGCTCGGGTACGAGGGCGTCAGCCTCGAACAGGTCCTGGAGCAGCGGCTGCGCCGCACCGCGTACGGGCCGCAGGCGACGGCCGCGCAGGTCCTGGAAGCCGTCGAGGACGCGACGCTGTACCTCGGCGGCCGGCGCCTCGCCGAAGAGCTGGGCACCCGGGCCCTGGAGGTCCTGGCCGCCGAGCGCACGGTGGACGGGGCGCCGGAGGTGCTGCGCAGGGTCCGCGGGCTCCTCGCGTACTACCGGACGAGCGAGGCGGTGCTGCCGTCGTGGATCGAGTCGTTCGTCAGGACCGGTTACGCGCACTACTGCACCCTGCTGCCGACCGCCTTCCGGGACGAGGACGCGACGGCCGGACAGGTGGCGGCCATGCTGGGCTT
The DNA here is from genome assembly GCF_006539185.1 of Streptomyces gardneri. Taxonomy (GTDB): domain Bacteria; phylum Actinomycetota; class Actinomycetes; order Streptomycetales; family Streptomycetaceae; genus Streptomyces; species Streptomyces gardneri. Next base: position 146,266 of record NZ_BJMN01000023.1, on the reverse strand, counting down.
CCTGTTCAGCATGGAGAGCCTGGCGCTCTCCCTGGGCTGCGACCGGACGCAGCTCGAACTGTCGGTCGCGCAGTCGCACCCGCAGGACCCGGCGAAGACGGCGCTGCTGTGGGCGGCGCAGGTGCAGCTCGGCACGCTCTCCCGAGCGGAGCTGCGGGCACGCTGCGACGAGCTCCTCGGCAACCCCCTGGTGGTGCCCTCCTACCCGCGCTACCTCAGCGGCTTCGTCCACGCGCTCGAACCGGTGCCGGGACTCGCCGACGTCGTGGTGGAGGCCGTGTCGAACGCCTTCGGGCGACTGCCGGACGCCGTCCTGCTGCCGTGGCTGCCGGTCCTCATCACCACGCTCAGGTCGAACGCGGCGGAGCTGGCCCCGCTGCTCATCCGAGAGGCGGGACGCATCTTCCCGGCCCGGCTCGCCGCCCTGGACGCCTGGGTCCCGCCGTGGCGGCAGCAGCCGGCCGCGCTCGCGCCGGCCCGCACGCGTCCGCACTCCGCGGCTCCACGGGGCGCGGCGCTGCTCCCGGCCCACCCGGAGACCTGCGACGCGCTCGCGGAGCTCCTGGGCTGCTCGGACGGCTGGGCGCCTGCGGACGTACCGCCCCGGCACAGCCGGGGTGTCGCCCTGCTGCCCGCGCATCCGGGAACCTGCGACGCGCTCGCGGGACTGCTCGGCTGCGAGGAAGGCTGGGCGGCGGCCGGGACGGACACGGCCGCCCGCCAACCGTCCCTGACGGGACGCCACCCCGAGACGGCACTCGCGGTGACGGCCCTCCTCGCGGGCTCATGACGGACCGGGCGCCGTCGACGTGATGCGCGTCACTGCCCGGGTGTTCCGGCCCGGGCATACGCGATCATGAAGGGATGGACGCTCGATTCCTCTCCATCGCCGACGTGGTCGAAGTCCCCTCCGTGGCCGTCGTCGTCGACGTCATGCGCGCCTACACGGTGGCCGCCTGGGCCTTCGCCCGAGGAGCGGAGAAGATCGTCCTCGCGGGGTCGCTGGACGAAGTCCTGGCGCTCAAGGCCCGCCACCCGGACTGGGTCGGGCTCAAGGACGGTGCGCCCGCGCCCGGGTTCGACGCCGTCAACTCCCCGGGACTGCTGCGCTCCCTCGACCTCGGCGGACGGACCGTCGTCCAGAAGACCACGGCGGGGACCGTCGGCGCCCTCGCGGTCAAGGACGCCTCGCTGGTGCTGTGCGCCGGCTTCGTGGTGGCCGAGGCGACGGCGGGGGTCCTGCGGGCACGAGGGAGCGACGGTGTGACGTTCGTGGTCACCGGCGAGGACGGGCGCGCCGACGAGGACCTGGCATGCGCCCAGTACATCGCCCGCAGGGCCACCGAGACGGACGTCGACGCGACGGAGTTCCTCCGCCGCGCCGACACGTCACGCGCCGCCGCCGAGTTGAGGGAGGGCGTGCGTCAAGGAGCCCACCCCGACGACGTCGCACTCTGCCTCGAGCTCGACCGCTTCCCGTTCGCCATGGTGGCGACCCTGGAGGACTCGCTCATGGTCCTCCGCCCGTGCGCCGTGCCGTCGCCGACCGACCAGGCCTGAGCCCGGACGCCGGCGGCCTCCACCGCCACCCTGATCCGCCGGACAGCCCCTAACCCGTGCGGCCCTCGTCCGTCGCGCCGTCGACCACCGGCGCCCGGCCGAGCCCCCGAACCGCCGGGACGCAGAGCATGACCCCGAGGAGCACGACACCCGTCACGGCCGAGAAGAGCAGGACCCGGTCGGCGCCGAAGGACTCCGCCGCCGGACCGGCCAGGGCCCGGCCCAGCGGGATCACCATGATGGAGCCGGCGATGTCGTAGGCCGAGACACGGCTGAGGACGGCCAGGGGGATGTGGGACTGCACGCTGGTCGCCCACATCACCCCCCAGAAGGCGAAACCGCAGCCGGCCACGACGCCCGTGACCGCCGTGAGCGTGAACGACCAGCCGAGGGCCGGGGCCAGGGGGTTGAGCGAGAAGAACAGCATGGCGAGGACGCCCGCGACGAGCGGGCGGCGAGGCTTGACGCGCATGCCGAGCAGCCCGCCCACGATCGTGCCGGCCCCGTCGGCGGAGGCGATCCAGCCGTAGCCGCTCGCCCCGTGCTGCTCGGTGAGCAGCGCCGCGCCCAGCGGCAGCGCCGGGCCGAAGACGAACAGACCGTAGACCGCCCAGACGGCGATGACGCCCCACAGCCAGGACCGGGACCGGAACTCATGCCACCCCGTCGCCAACCGCTGCCACAGCGGGTCGGCACTGTCGTCCTTCGCGGTGTTCAGCTTCCGCAGCGGCGCGAGGCCCAGCGCGCTGAGCGCGTACGCCGCCGCGATGACCAGGAAGGAGCCCGCCACGTCCCAGTAGGCGACGAGGAGCCCGGCGAGACCCGGGCCGAGCAGGGTGCAGATCGCCTCGGATATCCGCAGCAGCGCGTTGGCCCGCTGGATGTCCTCGGCGACCTGGGGGACCATGCTCGCCAGGCCCGGCTGGAACATGGCCGTCGCGGCGCCGCTGAGCGCGAGCAGCGCCATGATGTGCCAGAGCCGTACCCCGCCCGCGGCCAGCAGGGCCGCGAGCGCGAGCATGGCCACCAGGCGCACCACGTCGGCGCCGACCATCATCACCTGCGGGGTGAACCGGTCGGCGAGGACGCCGCCGACCAGGACCAGCAGGACGATCGGTGCCATCCACGCGGCCAGCGCGTATCCGACGCCACTGGCCCCGTATCCCGCGCCGAGGACGGCTGTCGTGAGCGAGACCATCAGCATGCCGTCGGCGAGCAGCGACGCGCTGCGCGCGGTGAAGAACAGCCGGAAGCGGTGCGACCGCCACGGGCTGGGAAGGAGTTCCGGCTTCTGCCGGACGGTCACTCCATCGGTATCCATCGTCATGTCACATCCGCCGGTCCCGGCCGGTCCCTTCCGAGAGAATCTGCTGCCGGAGCCAGGCGCCGCTCAGGTCGGCCTCCGCCGGCGGGTTCTGGACGATCACGTACCGGCGGGGGGCCAGGAGTTCGGGACGGCCAGGGAGGACGTCCATGAACGCGGCGTGCGCCGCGGCCGGCGTCAGCGGGGCGCCCCCGGCGGCGATGTACGCCGTGAGGGCCCGCGCGGCCTCCCCTTCCGGCGACCCGTCGCCGTGCGGGGGATCCGTCGTGACGTGTACGGGTACGCCGTCGAGGGCCCGGCTCAGGGCCTCCGCCACGGCGAGCGGCGAGACCCAGGAGCCGTCCACGCGCTCCCAGCCCGGGCCGCGCTCGACCGGCCGGACCCCGGTCACCTCGGTGAGCGCGTCCAGCGGCACGTCCCCGGTGGCGGCCGCCTCCAGGAGGCGCACCAGGCCGACGACGAAGCCCTCGGCCTGCTCCCGGGTGAACAGGGCGGGGTCCGCCCACACGCCGAGGCGCAGCAGCGGGTCCGTCTCGTGGACGAAGGTCAGGACGCGCGTGGGCAGCACCTGCTCCTCGCCCCAACTGAGCTCCAGCTCAGGGCCGATGGCGGTCTCGTCGCCGGGGGAGGGCGCGGCCGGATCGTGCGCGGAAGGGAGCGCGGTAGGAAGCGTGGAGGGCAGTGCGGTGGGCAGGGTGCTCACGTCGTTGAAGGCGACGTCGCGGGTGAACCGGCTGCCGCGCTCGAAGGTCGCCCGGTCGATCATCTCCCACAGACTCACCGCGTCGAACCGGCTGTGCCGGTAGGCGTTGAGCGCCGCCCCCCAGGCCTTGCTGAGGAGCACGTCGAAGGACGGGACCCGGACGTCGAGGCAGAGCAGGGCGTCCTGGGAGAGGGTGTTGACCGAGCGGGTCAGCCGGGGCTCGTACCGGTTGGAGGTCGGGACGGCGGTCACGCATTCGGGCTGGCCCGTACGGTGCGCGAGGAGCGCGCACCAGGCCGTGAGCAGCACCGTCGCCGGGAGGCCGCCGGTCCGCTCCGCCACGAGCGCCAGGGCGCGGGCGCCCCGCCGTGACCGGAGGGTGAGCCGCGGCGCGCCGACCTCGGTGCCCTCGGCGCCCGGTTCCGCGAACATCGCCTGCGGCCCGGTGCGGATGATCCGCTCCCAGTACCCCAGCGAGGCCGCGGACTTGCGGAGTCCCTTCGGGGCCGCCTCCTCGGCGGCGAGGTCCAGGGGCGTGAGGGCCGTCTGCGGAGGCAGCGTCCCACCGGACAGCAGCGTGAGCCAGTCCTCCTTGAGGACGGCGAGGGCGCTGATGTCGGTGACGGCATGGCTGGCCGCCATGGCGGCGAAGACCGGCGCGCCGCCGAGGGCGACCAGGGTCACCCGCAGGGGGAAGTCCCGGTCCAGGTGGAAGCGCTCGTCACGGGCCTCGCGCGCCAACGACTCGGCGTAGGCGGCGGGTTCGCCGGGAAGCTCGTCGTGGTCCAGGACGGAGACAGTGAACGTCCCGGCGGCGGCGACGACTTGCTCGCGGGGAGCGGAGCCCGGGGGATGGGGGAAGGTGGTGCGCAGGGCCTCGTGCCGTACCGCGAGGGTGCGCAGTGCGTCGACGGCCTCCCCCGTCCGGGTCCCGGCGGGCACCGGCCACACGTCGTGGATGTTGATGTGCTCGGGCTCGTCCCGCAGGACGCAGCGGATCATGTTGGCCTGCCCCATCGTGACGGGACCCCGGCGCTCCTCGCCGCCCTCGTACGCGACGGTGAGGGTGGCCGTACGGGGGTGTGCGGGGGTGTCCCGGAGCCGCGAGGAGTCTCGCTCACTCACCATGTGCTGCCTTTCACGGACTTCGTGGAGCGGGTCAGGGGGCCCCAGGCGTCGATCAGGAGGGCGAAGTCCTCCATGTCGGCCCGGGCCTCGTCGAGGAGCCGCTCGCGCTCGGCGGCGAGGACGTCGGCGGCCTCGGCGTATCGGCCGCCGAGCTTGCGGTACGAGCGGTCGACGACGTCGAGGCGCTCGGCGTTCTCCACGGGGTCCAGGCGCGTGCTGTCCCTGACGAACCCGGCGACGGAGGCCGCGCGGACACGGCCTTCGGAGTCGAGGAGCTCCGCTCCGGCGGCGGCCATCCGGTCGTACACGGCGTCGAGGTACGGCGTGGACAGGAAGAACTTGGCGAGCCGCCGGTGGTAGGCGAGGAAGCCCGCGTCGGAACGACGCTCGTTCGTATGGAAGTTGACGATGTGGCGGTTGTGGAGGACGCCGGGCAGCCGGGCGTCGTGGACCAGGTGGATGAGGAAGTAGTCGCTGCCGATGGTGTCGGTGGCGGGAGGCAGCGGCACCCGGCCGTAGACCTCGCGGCCGAAGGCGATGTTGCACATGTCCACGCGCGTGGGGCTGACGTTGGTGAGCGTCGAGAGGTCGCGGGTGAAGGGGGTGGTCCCGGCGCCGCGGAACGACTCGGCGATGAGGTTCCTGCGCCAGATCTCCGGATAGCCGTCGGGGACCGAAAGGCCGATGACGTCCTCGTAGACGGCGGGATCGAGCCGGCGGATCTCCTCGACGTCCACGGACATCTCACCGACGAAGGAGCCGCCGACCATGGCCACCGGCCGGTCCGCGCACGCCGGGTCGAGCCTGCTCCGCGACACGAGCCCGGCGACGTCGGCGGGCAGCCGGCCCAGGGACGTCAGCTCGTGGTGGATCGGGAAGACCGGTTCGCCGTCGTCCGGCTGTCCGGAACGGTACTGGTAGCGGCTGTCGGAGTCCCGGCGGTGCACCGAAGCGCAGCCCAGGGCCTCCGCGATCAGGAAGGCACGGTCGGTGCAGGCGCCGTAGGACACGCGGGACGGCAGCAGCAGATCGAGCACCCGCTCGGGCGCGGCGACGCCCGACCGGGCGATCACCTCCCGGAGGAAGGTCCGCTGCTCGGTCTCGTCGAGGTGGTGGACGACCACGCCCGGAACCGGCGGCAGGCCGGCCACGGCCTCCCGGTGCCCGGCGAGCACCGGGGCCTCCGAGGAGTCAAGGACCAGGAGATGCACCTCGACGCCGAACCGGCGGGCGCCGTAGGCGGCCTCCTCGGCGACCGCCCTGATGGTCTCGGAGCAGGCCCGGTTGGTGGGCAGGGTCAGGCAGGCACGGCGCACGCCGGTTCTCCGTCCCCGCTCCGACCGCCGGCCGCGGCCGCGCCGGCGTCGACGGTCTCGTGCCACGAGGTGAGCCCGAGGAGCCGGCTGCCGAGCTCGGTCAGTTCGGCCGTGGGGTAGCGCTTGGACTCGTGCAGCACCGGATCGCCGACGAGGGTGCGGTTCCAGCGGGGGGTGCGCAGGTGCCGCCAGGACTCGACGCGGGAGCGTCGCAGCCTCTCGTGCTCCTCGAGCGCCGGCATCATCGACAGGTACTGGACCGCCCGCACGCCGTTCTCGGAGGCGTTGCGTGCCACGCCATGGGCGAGGAGGCCGTTCCAGATCAGCAGGTCACCGGGGTGGAGATCGGGCCGTTCGACGGGGAACTCGGTCCGGTCCACGGCGGGACGCAGCGGGTCCCGGCCGGCAGGCTGGGCGACCCTCCACTCCTCGAACCGCCGGAACAGCTCCGGGTCGCACTGGAATCCGCCCGTCTCGGGCCGGGTGTCGTTGAGCGCGATGATCCCCTGCACCCGCTGCGGCGGGACGCCGAGCGTGGTGTCGATGTCCCAGTGCAGCTCGATGTCGAAGCCCCGGTCCGTGGGCTCGATCAGAGCGCGGTCACGGTTCCCGACGTTGGGCGGATTGAGGTTGAGCCGGTCCAGCGTGACCCACAGCTCCTCGCAGTCCCACACGTCGACGAAGGCGTCGTAGACGCGCTGCGACTGGCGGCTGTTCCACAGCAGTTGGTGGTGGTACGCCTCGACGAATCCGTACACGTGCAGCTGCTGGTCCAGCTCGGAGCGGAACGGCCGGTCCTCGTACCAGCTCTCCGGCCGGTCCGGGTCGAGGCCCTGGAACTCCCAGGTGAAGTCGAGGAGTCGCCGGGCGTCCTCCGCCGGGACGGCCTCCCGGACGATGACGTACCCGTACGTCTGCCAATGGGCGAAGTCCTCCTCGGACAGCACCCGCAGGGGGCGGGACTTCTTCAGCTCCCGCAAGGTGGTCTGGGCGAGATAGGACTCGCCGTCCGCGCTGAAGTACGGAAGGTCCGACGCCGCTCTGTGCAGACGGGGGCGGCGTGAGCGGCCGTGGGGAGCGGGGGTCGTCATGTGGTCCCTCCAGGACGGGTCAGGGCCGAGGACGGTCGCTGCCGATTACGCAGCAGCATTGGTTTAGACCATAGCTCCTGTCAAGCGTCGGCCGGATATGCACAGTTGACTTGTCCGGAAGATCGAAACGAACACTCGGCGACCCGCGCCGACCCGCCAGCTGTGGTCTAGACAATGTGCGGAGAGCTGTCCTAGGGTCCATGGCGCGGCTCCGATCACAGGGGCCCCTTCGCAGGCCGTGGTCCCCGGTGGGGCACGGCCGGGCGCACCGCCGCGCCCGGTCGACGGCGACCGCGTTCCCGGACGTTCGGACCGGACCGACCGAACCGATCCGGCCAGCACCGCACTCACGCCGTGGATCGTCGCCCTGCCCACCCGCCTACGCCCCCGACTGTTCGCACACGCTGAGAGGGAGCGGATTCCATGAGTACAACCAGCAGCACGGCCCTGCCGGACGGCGGCCTGAAGAACCCCGGTCCGGGTCTGCTCACGCTCGACCCGGTCCACACCGCCCTGCTGCACGGCCTCGACGCCCTGCTGACCGGCCTGGCCGCCCGCCTCTCCGCCCCCGAAGTGGTCGGACCGCCCCTGCTGTCCGTCGAGGGCCTCGCCCGGCTGGACTACTTCCGCAACTTCCCCCATCTCGGCGTCTCGGCCGGGCGGTTCACCCCCGAGGCGCTCGACGGCCTGGCGGCCGGCGAGGATCCGGGGGAGCTGCCGCTGCGGCCCACCGGGCACCTGCTCCCCTCGGCCACCTGCTACGGCCTGCTGCTCTCCCTGGAGGGCCGGGACGTCGGCGAGGACGGGCTGCGGCTCTCCGCGACCGGCCGCTGCTTCCGCAACGAGACCCACTACGACGGCCTGCGGCGCCTGTGGGGCTTCCACATGCGCGAGGTCCTGTACCTCGGCACCAAGCAAGGAGCGGTCGAACACCTGGAGAAGGGGGCCGAGTTCGTCCGGGAACTGGCCGGACTCCTGGGTCTCGAACTGACCCGGGCCACGGCCGACGACCCCTTCTACGACCGGGGCGGCTCCCGGGCCCGTCTCATGGCGCTCGACCCCGTCAAGCACGAGTTCAGCGCTCCCGACGGCACGGCCATCGCCTCCGTGAACCGGCACCGCAACTTCTTCGGCGAGCGGCTGGACATCCGGGCCGGCGCCGAGGGACCGGCGTACAGCGCCTGCGTCGCCTTCGGCGTCGAACGCTGGGTGCACGCGATGATCCTCGCCCACGGCACCCCCGAGCAGGCCCTCGTCCGCCTCCGCGCCGCCCGGTCCTGACACCCCACCGAACCCGCACAGCAACAAGGAGTGACCCGCACCATGGAACGCATCGCCGAGTGGCTCCACGAGAAGAACCCCGGCCTCGACGGCCCCATCGACGTCGACGAGGACCTCATCGAGGCCCGGCTCATCGACTCGATGGACTTCCTGGAGTTCATCGACCTCCTGGAGGAGATCTCCGGCGACACCATCGACCTCCAGGAAGTCACCATCGACGACTTCCGCACGCTCAGCCGCGTGGAACGACGCTTCCTGACCCCCTCCGGAGCGGCCGCGGCCCCCGGTCCCGCCACCACCGGCTGACCGGCTCGACCATGACCGGCGACGGCCGTACGGCACTGGCGGCCGTCGCGACCACCGGCGAAGTCCTGGCCCACCCCCGGCTGCACGAGGGGCTGCTCGCACCCTGGGAGCTGCGTCGGCTCGCGGCGATACGCGTGCCGAGCCGCCGGGACGACGTCCTGGCCGCACGGCTGCTGCTGCGGCTCTGCGTCGCCCGGTTCACCGGAAGGTCACCGGAGGAGTCGGCCCCCGCCCAGTACTGCGCCGAGTGCGGCCGCCCCGGCCACGGCCGCCCGTACCTCCCCGACCACCCCGGCGTGGGCGTCAGTCTGAGCCACGCCGACGGCCTCGCCGCGGCGGCCGTCGGACCCGGTGCCGTGGGCGTCGACGTGGAACCCGCCACCCGCAGACCGGGCCCCGTGTCCGTCATGGGACGGGTCCTTCCCGAGGCCGCCGTCCGCGAGGCCGCCGAGGCCCCGGACCCGGGCACGGCCCTGCTCCGCCTGTGGGTCCGCGCGGAAGCCTTGCTGAAGGCCGGCGACGACGATCTCCGGCTCCTCGCATGGACGGACCCGCACCGCTCGGCCGTGGCGGCGGTGGCCTGCGCCGCCCCGGTCACGGTCTTCGCCGTCGGACCGAGGCCCCGGCCCGCGGATCAGGGGGCCGTCGGGCCCCACGCGGTGATCAGGCCGTCCAGCCACGCCGGCGGCAGCTCGGCGGCGTCCCACTCCTCGTGGAGTGCCGCCGGCGCGGCGGCGAGCCGTTCCAGCACGGCGACGCTGGTGGGGGAGTGCACGAGCGAGTAACGCCCGTGGATCGCGATGGCGCTGCCGGGACCGTACTCCGTGTACAGCCGCTCCAGACGCGCGTGATGGGTCGTGGCGAACTCCGTCAGCCGTCCCGGGTACCCGGCGCGCTGCCGGGGGCTCATCGTGCCGAGGACGGCGGTGAGCACCTGCTCGGTCGCGTCGGGGTCGAGGTCGGAGACGGCGGTGTACGAGAGGTAGAGCGGCGTGATCGCGACCTTCGCCCGCTCCATCTCCGCCCGGCCGACGGGAGAACGGTCGTCCGGCGAGGACACCGTCGGATCGGGGGCGAGGGCGTGGCGCAGGGTGCGTTCGGCGATGTCCGCGAGCTCGTCGGCGGCAGCACGGGCGGCGTCGCGCCAGCCGGCCTCGTAGCGCTCGCCGTTCCCTTCCGGCGCGGCCCGGCCGCTCTCGCCGATCTCGGTGTGGGCGAGGGCGAGGGCACCGGCCTCCACGAGCCCGATCAGCTCCTCGGCGTCCCCGGACCAGACCCCGGCCCTGGCCAGGAGCTGGAGGAGCGTCGTCTTCGCGTTGAGGACGCTCGCCGCGTCCAGCTGCTGCCGTCCGTCGTCCGCGGCGTTCATGGGCTCCTCCTCACGCGGCGCGGGACACCCGCCCCGTACCGGACACTAGCAGCGGACGATCACTCGAACACGAGACCCGGGAGCATGCCCCGCCGCCCCGGACGGGGGCGCGTTCGCGCGCGGGAGCGGGCGGTTCTTCAGGACGCCCGCGAGGAAGACCGGCGTGTCGGCCGCCGCGGCGGACGGTGAGGTGTGCCCGCCCCGGCTGACCGGGCGAATGTCGGGCCGGCGGCGTGGCCCGGAGCGCCCCCGGTGGTACCTCGTCGCCATGCAGCCAGGCACAGCACCGCCGGTGACCCCTTTCCTCCGCACGGCCGCCGCGTACGCGTGGCGGCTGCTGATCGTCGGCCTGCTCGTCTACAGCCTGTTCGCCGTCCTCGGCCGTTTCCACGAGATCGGCGTCGCCGTCTTCCTCGGCCTGGTGATCACCGCGCTGCTGCGCCCGGTCGCCGACGTCGTCGCCAAGGGCCTGCCCCGGCCCCTGGCCGTCGCCCTCACCCTGCTCGGCGGCATCGCGCTCGTCCTCGGGGTGCTCACGCTGGTCGGCGAGGCCGTCGCGGGGGAGCGGACGACGCTCGTGCGCGAGTTCAGGGACGGTGTCGACCGGATCGAGGACTGGCTGGTGCGGCCGCCGTTCAGGCTGCACCCGGAGGCCCTCACCGACCTCCAGGCGAGGATCGGGCAGTTCCTGTCCAGCCACCGGTCCGCCCTGGTGAGCGAGGCGGTCAGCGGCGCCGGCCATGTGGTGGCCGTCTTCACGACACTGGCCCTGGCCGTGTTCTCCGCGGTGTTCTTCATCCACGCGGGCGACCGGCAGTGGGCCTGGTTCCAGGGGCAGCTGCCGAGCTCGGTGCAGGGCCGGGTGGGGATCGCGGGGCGCGCGGCCTGGCGGACCTTCACCGGCTACACGCACGGGATCGTGCTGGTGGCCGCCACGAACGCGGTCCTGGTCGGCCTCGCGCTCTGGCTCCTCGGCGTCCCGCTGGCCGTCCCGCTCGCCCTCCTGGAGTTCGTCGCCGCCTTCGTCCCCCTGATCGGCTCGCCCGTCGCCCTCGCCGTCGCCGCCGTGGTGGCGCTCGCCTCGCAGGGCCCCGTGGTGGCGGCGATCGTGGTCGCCCTGATCGTGGTGATGGGCCAGATCGAGGGGCACGTGCTGCACCCGCTCGTCATGAGCTGGGCCGTACGGCTCCACCCCTTGGTGGTGGCCATCTCGGTCATCGCGGGCTCGATCGCGGCCGGCATCGTGGGCGCGGTGGTCGCCGTGCCGCTGGTGTCGGTGGTCTGGTCGGTCCACACGGCGCTGCGCGAGGCGCGCGAGACGGCGCGGGAGGGGGCCACAGAGGCTCTGTGACGGGCTTCCGGAGGGCCGGGCCGACGCGAAAACCGAAGAAGTTCGGTGTCAAAGAGCTCTCCGGCCCATTCCGTGATACAGTAGTTATCAGTTGCAGTTGTGGTTCCCATAGACTTCAAGTGCTTAGGTGGGTTCACCCCCGCCAGAGCACTTTTTGTGTTTTCGGTGCTTTTTCCGGACGGGGCAATCATCGCGGCGACGCCGGGATTCACGCAGTGTGAATTCCGGGTAATGCCTCGAAGGAGATATCGCATGGCTACCGGCACCGTTAAGTGGTTCAACTCGGAAAAGGGCTTCGGCTTCATCGAGCAGGAGGGTGGCGGCCCCGACGTCTTCGCCCACTACTCGAACATCGCGTCCTCCGGCTTCCGTGAGCTGCAGGAGGGCCAGAAGGTGAACTTCGACGTCACGCAGGGCCAGAAGGGCCCGCAGGCGGAGAACATCACCCCCGCCTAAGCTTGACGCGCTTGACGTAGCCGGTGCCCCCCACCCCCAGGGTGGGGGGCACCGGTTGTCGCGTTTTACCGGGCCTGAAGCCCGCGGGCCGCAGGCCGCCGCCCGCCGGGTCCCCGGCATTCCCACACCGGATGCCGTGACGTGGTACCGCATCGCACGGATGTGCCCGGATCCGTACAGGTACTGTTCTCGGCCCGTTCCTGCAATTCCTCCGGCACATTCACGCCGTGGATTCCTTGATACGCGCCGCATCACCGCATCGACGCATCGAGGAAGGCACTCATGAACCGCCAGGACCGCACGAACGACACCCGCCGCCCCGCCCCCTCCAAGGGGGAGTTCGCGCTGCCGGCCACCGTCACCCCGGCCCTGCCCCCCGCGGACACCTTCGGCGCCATGGAGCTCCCCGCCGAGGTGCTGCGGACGCTGACCGACCTCGGCGTCACCACGCCGTTCCCGATCCAGTCCGCGACCCTGCCGAACGCCCTCGCGGGCCGCGACGTCCTCGGCCGCGCGCGCACCGGATCCGGCAAGACGCTCGCCTTCGGCCTCGCGCTCCTCAGCCGTCTCGCCGGCCGGCGCGCCGACGCCAAGAGGCCCCTGGCCCTGGTCCTCGTCCCCACCCGCGAGCTCGCCCAGCAGGTCGGCGACGCGCTCGAGCCGTACGCGAAGGCCCTGAAGCTGCGGACCGCCACCGTCTTCGGCGGTGTGTCGATCAACCGGCAGGTCGTCGCGCTCCGGGAGGGCGTCGAGCTCCTCGTCGCGACCCCGGGCCGCCTCATGGACCTCGTCGAGCGCCGCGACTGCCACCTCGACCAGGTAAGGATCACCGTCCTCGACGAGGCCGACCAGATGGCCGACCTGGGCTTCATGCCCCAGGTCACCGAGCTGCTCGACCAGATGCGCCCCGGCGGACAGCACCTGCTCTTCTCGGCCACGCTCGACCACAACGTCGACCTGCTGGTCCGCACCTACCTCAGCGACCCGGTGGTCCACTCCGTCGACCCCTCGGCCGGCGCCGTCACGGAGATGGAACACCACGTCCTCCAGGTCCACGGACCCGACAAGTACGCCACCGCCACCGAGATCGCCGCCCGCGACGGGCGCGTGCTGATGTTCCTCGACACCAAGGCCGCCGTCGACCGGTTCACCCGCCACCTCCTCGGCAGCGGCGTCCGCGCGGCGGCGCTCCACGGCGGCAAGTCGCAGCCGCAGCGGATCCACACCCTGGAGCGGTTCAGGACCGGCGTCATCACCGTCCTCGTGGCGACGAACGTCGCGGCCCGCGGCATCCACATCGAGGACCTCGACCTCGTCGTCAACGTCGACCCGCCCGCCGACCACAAGGACTACCTGCACCGCGGCGGACGCACCGCGCGGGCCGGCGAGTCCGGCAGCGTCGTCACCCTGGTCACGCAGGACCAGCGCAAGGACGTCGCACGCCTCATGGCCGACGCGGGCATCCGGCCGAAGATCACCCAGGTCCGCTCGGGCGAGGCCGAACTGAGCCGGATCACCGGCGCCAAGACCCCCTCCGGCGTCGCCATCGGAGGCAACGCGCCCGTCACCCCGGAGCGCTCCCCGCGCGGCGCGGCCTTCCGGGGCATCGGCACCGTCCCCGGGAAGTCCGGCCGCGCCAAGAACGAGTCCCGCCGCTCCGCCGAGGCCCGCAAGCAGGCCGAGGCCCGCCAGGCCGCCCGGATCCGGCGCGGCGCCTGACATCCGGCGCGGCGCCCGGGTTTCGGCGGCGGGGCGCCCAACACGCCCCGCCCCGACGGGTCCTGCGCATCGGAACGCTCTTGATTCCGCGCCGGAGTCGTGATCGTATGTCCCGTCTGTTTCATGATCATGAATATGGGGGGCAACGAATGACCGGGAACATGGACCGACGGTCGCTGATACGCGGGATGGCCACGGCCGGCGCGGGCGCGGCGGGCGTCATGGCGCTGGGCGGCAGCCCGGCGTACGCCGCCGGCGGGGGCGACGACCCGTACAGCGTCGACGTCATCAGCAAGGGCGCCGACCCGACGGGCGCCACCGCGAGCGACGCCGCCTTCCGCGCCGCCGCCGCCGAGGTGCTCGCCTCCTTCCAGCCCGACCCGATCTCGGGAGCCGTCCCGAAGAAGGTGCTGGTCATCCCGCCGGGCACCTACCTGCTGACCCAGCCCGACTCGCTCCTGCCCAACGTGAACGGCGAGGGCGGCGGAGGCATCGTCGACGGCATCTCGATCACCGGCTACGGCAAGCGGCTGTCCCGCATCGTGTACGCGCCGACCGCGAACGACACCACGCTGTGGACCAACTACCAGCGCTACAAGAACATCCGGATCTCCGGGCTGACCTTCACCAGCGAGAACGCCACGTCGAGCTTCTGCTACGCCTACTCCTCGGCCGCCTACGGCGTCCAGGACACCTGGTACACCGACGTGGAGTGGCGCGGCGCCTGGAAGCGCGGCATCGGCCTCGACGGCCCGGCCACCACCTCCAACCTGAACAGCGAGATGGGCTGGGACCGTTGCCAGGTCGGCGGCTCCTACTCCGACGCGTTCCTCGTCATGGGGATGACCCCGGCCGCGACCCAGCAGGACCAGTTCCTCAACTACTGGTTCCGCGACTGCAAGGTCGAGTACCAGTCCGGCGTGTTCGTGAAGAACAACCGCGGCGGCTCGATGAACTTCATCGGCGGCTCGTACATCCTCACGGACGCCGCTTCCAACGGCACGTTCTTCCAGCTCGGTTCGGACGCGCCGACCCGGGCCGACTCCACGATGCGCCTGTACGCCCAGGGCATCCGGTTCGAGCTGCGCGGCCTCGGCCACAAGGTCATCGACTCCCGCTGGTACAAGGGCAGCATCAGCTTCGTGTCCTGCGACGACACCGCGCTGAGCTTCAAGTCCTGGGCGCCGGACGCCGTGACGCACACGTACGCGTTCAACGCCAACGGCGACCGCGGCCCGACGGTCCGCTACACCGACTGCGCGCTCATGGGCTCGCACCAGGTCGCCACCGGCTCCGCCGCCACCACCGCCGGTAAGCTCCTCTACGACGGATGCCGATTCATCGACATGACGTCCGCGACCGGCGCCACCGGCTTCCTCCGGTGGACCGGGTCGGCCGCGCCCCGGTACGACATCCGCGACTGCCTCGGCGGCGCGACCTACGTCGCGGACGTGAAGAACCCGGCCTGACGGTCCGGTCCCGGCACCACCCCGTGATCACCCCGTACGCGGAGGGAACACCATGATCGGCGAGCTCGTGCCCGGATCGGTCGCCACGGCGTGGCGTCTCGACGACTCCGAACCGGTCACGCTCTTCCCCGAGGAGACGGCGCTCGTCGCCAACTCGGTCGAGCGGCGGCAGCAGGAGTTCGCCACCGTCCGGCTCTGCGCGCGGCGTGCGCTGGCCCGGTTCGGGGTGCCCGAGGGCCCCCTGACGCCGGGCCCGCGCGGGGAGCCGCGGTGGCCGGCGGGCATCACGGGAAGCATGACCCACTGCGAGGGCTACCGGGCCGCCGCGGTGGCCAGGGCGGCGGACGTCGTGTCGCTCGGCATAGACGCCGAGCCGGCCGGGCCCCTGCCGGACGGCGTCCTCGGGGTGGTGTCACTGCCCGAGGAACGCCGTCACCTGGCCGCCCTGGAGGCCCGGAAGCCGGGGGTCTCCTGGGGCAAGCTCCTCTTCAGTGCCAAGGAGAGCGTCTTCAAGACCTGGTACCCGCTGACCGGGCGGGAGTTGGACTTCGACGAGGCGGTGCTCGAGTTCACCCCGGAGGACGGGGAAGGCGACACGGGTACCTTCGACGCCCGGCTGCTCGTACCCGGGCCGGTGGTCGGGGGAGCTCCGCGCGAGCACTTCACCGGGCGCTGGATCGCCCGGGGCGGACTGGTGATCACGGCGATCGTCCTGACGGGCTGACGGGCTGACGGGCTGACGGGCTGGCTAGCTGACCGGCCGACTGTTGATCCGCCGGCCCGGTCGGGCGGGTAACCCGCCCTGGCCGCCGCTCGGTTCATCAGGAATTCACGGGCGTCGGGGATCGTTGCTCTCCCATCCTTCCGGACAAGGGGGAGCGTCATGCCGTACGGGGACGGGGAGGCACCGGAGACCGGTGCGGGGACGGACGCGACGGCCGAGGCGGAGCGGACCGTCGCCGCGCTACGGCGTGCGGCGGCCACCGATCCCGCTGGCCGGCTTCCCGAACTCGCCTACGCCCTCCTGGCGTTGGGGTCCCTGCTCGCCGGTGACCCGGACCGCCACGAGGAGTCGATCGGCGTCCTGGGCGAGGCGGCCAGGGTCTACCGCGGGCTGGCCGGCGACGGGACGGATGCTGCTCTCGTCGGCCTCGCCGTCGCCTCGCACCGGCAGGGCCTCAGCCTCGGCGTCGTGGGACGGCGCGAGGAGGCGCGCGCGGTCGCGCTCGAAGCCGTCGGGCTCTGGCGCCGGATCGTGGAGCGGCGCATCGAAGGGGCGCGTGCCGAACTGGCCGCCGCCCTGGTGAACCTCGGCAACCAGCTCGCCGAGACGGGACGCCACCACGAGGCCCTCGACCGGATCACCGAAGCCGTGGAGATACGGCGCTCACTCGTCGACCCGGCGAGCGGAGCGGGCCGCAAGGAGCTCGCCTCCGCCCTCGGGGACCTCGGCATCAAACTGGGGGAGATGGGCCGTCAGACCGAGGCCCTCGACGCGCTGCGGGCGGCGGTCGGCACGTACCGCGAGAGCGGGGCCGTGGGCCTGGGAAGCGTGGATGGGGCGCGGGCCACGGGGGAGCTCGCGGAGCACGCGGCGGTCGCCTTCGCGGCCGCCCGCACGCTCACCGGCCTCGGGCGCACCCGGGAGGCCCAGCCCTACTTCGAGGAAGTGGCGGCGCTCCGCGCCGAGCTCACCGCACGCGAGCCCAGGGCCGTCGAGTTCCTCGACCACCTTCTCGCGGGCCATGGCTACCGGGTCACCCGGGAGGGCGGGATCCGGCGGGAAGGAGCCGAGGGAGTCGATCCGCTCGGCGAGATCGACCGGCTGAACGCGCGCGGTCTGGCCCTGGCGGATTCCGGCCGCGTGGACCTCGCGGCGGACAGCCTCGCCGAGGCCGTCGCCCTCGGCCGCGCGGCAGCCGCCGACGGCGGCATCGGAAGCGTCGTCGCCCTGGCCCGGACGCTGCACAACCTCGGTCTCGTACGGGCCTGGGCCGGCCGCCGCGCGGAGGCGCTGGAGGCCGCGGACGAGGCCGTCCACCTCTGCCGGCGCCACCTCTTCGCCGCACCGGACGCCGTCCGTCCCCTCCTCGCCGAGGCCGCGGACAGCCTGGGGAGCCGGCTCGCGGTCCTCGGCCGCCACCGCGACGCCGTCGCGCCCGCCACGGAGGCCGTGGCGCTCTACCGGCAGCTCGCCCACACGGACCCGGAGGCGTACGAGGGCGAGCTGGCCCGGGCGATGAACAACCTCGGCATCCGGCTCACCGACAGCGACCGGCACGAGGAGGCGCTCGCCGTCACGGAACAGGCGGTCGACCTCCAGCGGCGCCTGCACCGGCGCGACCCGGAGACGCACTTCGCCGGCCTCGTCCACGCCCTGTCCAACCTCGCGCTGCGGCTGGCCCGCGTCGATCGGTCCGACGAGGTCGTGCGCCCCACGGCAGAGGCCGTCCGGCTGCTCAGGTGCCTGGACCGGGTCCACCCGAGCAACGACGTCGCCGCTCTCGCCGAATCCCTGGCCTGGCTCGCCTGGTACCTGCGGAAGCGGGGCCACCGTGAAGCCGCCCGGGACACGGCGCGCGCGGCGGAGGACCTGCGCCGCCGCGCGCCGAGGCCGGGGAGGTGACGGTCGGGGGGAACCGCGCGGTGGCGGCCGGCGTCCGTACCCGACATGAGCGGTGGGGACCGGCCGGAGAAGGCCGAGGGCGAAGCGTCCGACGAGAGCGACGAGCGGGGCGAACACGCCGAGCACGACGAGAGCGACGAGAGCGACGAGGACGACGAGCTGCTGCTGAGCAGCGCCGGCTGCGTGCTCGCCCTCGCCGGGGTCCTGGCGGCTGCCGCCTACGCGGTGCCCCGGGCCGAGTACAGCTACGACGGCGGTTTCGAGGGGCAGGACACCGACTGGACCGTGATCCTCGTCGAACTGCCGCTGATCCTCCTCGGCGGCTTCGCCCTCCCGCCCCTGACCTGGGCGGCGGCCACCCGGTACCTGCGCCCCTGGGCGGCGGCGCTCGTCTGCGTGGCGGTCGTCGCGCTCGGACTCTGGGGTCTCGACGCGGTCTGGCATCCGCAGCAGGGCCCCGGTCCGGGGTACGAGCGGGGGATCTGAAGGTCCCGCAACAGCCCGTCGCCGAGGGGAGTACGGTCGTGATCACGTACGGACGAGGGCCGTCCCCCGGCGAGGAGCGAGGAAGCGCATGGCACAGGAGCAGAGCACGTCGGCGACGGTCGTCGTCCACCCGGTGGGGCACGTCGTCGGCGGGCGGGACGAGGTGCGCGACGACGAGTGGGGCGACGTCGAGTCGGTGGTCCGACTGGACGCGGAGGCCTTCGGCCCCGAGGCGCTGGCCGGTCTCGACGCCTTCTCGCACCTGGAGGTCGTCTACCACTTCGACCGGGTGCGGCCCGACGCGGTCCAGACCGGGGCCCGCCACCCGCGCGGCAACACGGAGTGGCCGCTGGTCGGGATCTTCGCCCAGCGCGGCAAGAACCGCCCCAACCGCCTCGGCGTCTCGCGCTGCCGGCTGATCCGCACCGACGGCCTGGACCTCCATGTGCGGGGCCTGGACGCCGTCGACGGCACGCCCGTACTCGACATCAAGCCGTACATGGCCGAGTTCGGCCCCCAAGGGCCGACCACCCAGCCCGCGTGGGCCGACGAGATCATGAGCCGCTACTACTGAGCGCGGGCCGCTTCCTTCGCGGTCCTCCGGTGGTGAACCGACATGCGGAACTCGAACTAGTACTCCAGCCGTAGATCGTGATCTCGGTGGTGAGGGGCGCCGAGGGGGCAGGTGGCCAGCGTCGATCATCTCGCCCGAGATCGCCCACGCCGTCGCGGGCGTCGGCTCCTTCTTCGTCTACCCGAGTTCACCGAGACGGAGGGCATCCCTTATCTCGCTGAGCTTCGCGGTCGTGGCCGGGGTCCGCTCCTGCGCTTGTTCAGCGAGTCGGAGGGCGTCGTCGATCTCGCTGAGCTTCACGGAGGACAGGACGGCCGCCCGCTCTATCAGGTCGTCCCGGGACACAGTGGTCAGCCACGTGCACGGGGTGAGGCCTGGACGCGGGAATGCGAGCCGCAGCACGCCTTCGAACGGCAGTCCTTCGCCGGCGCCGACCGTCACTTCGATGCCCAGACCGCTGATGTCGACGCCCGCCGGAGCGACGACCTGCATCACCCGGATCCCGGACGTGTCGTCTCCCGACAGCAGAACGACCAGCCTCCGCTCGTCGAACTGGACCCACCAGACTTCGCCACGTTGCACAAGTCCTCCAGACACATGACGGCAGGCCGACGCTGCGCGACCCTGACGCGCTGTGGAGACGGGTGCGACCACTGTTGATCATCGGCGTGTGAAGACTGAAGATCATGCGGTGACCGCAGGTCACAGCGTAGACCCTGCCCGCTGGCAGGAGGCGTTCGAGGGCCTGATGGCCGGATCGCGGGCCGGTTCGCACGGGTCGAACCCCGGCGTCGGGTCGGGCGGTTGGTGCTCAGGCTGCTGTCGGACCTGCCGCGCAAGAACTGCTGGACCATCGCGGAGTGGACCGGCTACGTCCTCGCGGTGGGCTGCACGCACGAAGTCACCACAGGCGCCGGGAAGTTCTGTGCGGACACGCTGGCCAGGAAGGTGCCCAAGAGGGCCTGTGGCCCGGTCCACCGGCTTGGCTGGTCCGACTGGCGACGCCGCCACCAGGCCCGATCCCAGACCAGCCACTACCTCCGGCAAGCCGCTCGAACGTGAAGATCACGATTTACTGCTGGAGCACTAGGGTTTCTCCTGTGCGTGTACTGCTGGTGGAAGACGACGAGCCGATCGCGGAGTCCCTGCGGCGCGGGTTGCTGCGCTACGGGTTCGAGGTGGAGTGGGTGACCACGGGAGCCGCCGGGCTCGCCGTCACCACCCCGTACGACCTCGTCCTCCTCGATCTCGGCCTGCCCGACACCGACGGTCTCGACGTCTGCCGGGCCCTGCGGCTGCGGGGCGACGTGCCGATCATCGTGATCAGCGCGCGCAGCGACGAGACGGACCGGGTCGGCGGCCTGGAGATCGGGGCCGACGACTACGTGTCCAAGCCCTTCGGGGTGCGCGAGGTGATCGCCCGGATCCGGGCCGTGCTGCGACGGGCGCGGCCCGAGAACCGGCCGTCCGGGCCGCAGAGTTACGGCGCGCGGCTGAGCCTCGACCGCAAGGCCGGCCGGGTGCGGCTGGACGGCGCCGAGGTGGCGCTGACGCCGAAGGAGTACGACCTGCTGGCCTTCCTCGCGGAGGAACCGGGCGCGCTGATGTCCCGCGAGCAGATCATGGAGGCCGTCTGGGACGCCAACTGGTTCGGGCCGACCAAGACGCTGGACGTCCATGTGGCGGGACTGCGCCGGAAATTGGCCGGGGCCGTCGCCATCGAGGCGGTGCGCGGGGTGGGATTCCGGCTGGTCGTCGCGCCGGACGGGACGGGTGACGGCCCCGCGGCGCCCCGGAGGACGGCGCGTGATCAAACGGCTGATCGTCAGCTATGTCGCGCTCGTCGCCGTCGCGCTCGCCGCCTTCACCGTGCCGGTCGCCTTCACGCTCACCGCCCAACTCCGGGGCGAAACCGAGGAGTCCGTACGGCGCGAGGCGACCACGATGGCGCTGCTGCTCGGCGACGGGGACGAGCCCGCCCGGCAGGCCCTCGCCCGGATGGCGGGGGCGTACGCGGACGAGACACCGGGGACGGTGGAGGTGGTGGCCGCCGACGGCAGGAGCGCGGTGCCTCCGCTGCCGCTGCCCGCGAGCCCGGCCGGCGACCGGGCGATCGGCGACGCCCTGCGGCGCGGGGTGACCACCGTCGACTGGGGCTCCCGGCTCGTCTGGGGGCCGGAGCTGGTGCTCACCGTGCCCGTGTACGAGGGCCGGCACGCGGCGCGGGGTCCTGCGGGGGAGGAGGAGCGGATCGTGGGCGCCGTGCGCATCCGTTACGCGACCGCCGACCTGACGGACCGGCTCTGGCGGATCTGGGGCTTCCGGGCGATCCTCGCGATCGGCGTGCTCGCGGTCGCGGCCGGCCTCGGCGCCGTCGTGGCCCGGCTGCTGACCAAACCGCTGCGCCAACTCAACGACATGGCCAGCCGGTTCGGGGACAGTGATCTGACGGCCCGCTCACCCGTCACGGGACCGAGGGAGACGCGGACGCTCAACCAGGGCGCCGAACGCCTCGACACCCTGGTCGCCTCGCAGCGCATCTTCGTCGCGGACGCCTCGCACCAGCTGCGTACCCCGCTGACCGCGCTGCGGCTCGCGCTCGACAACATCGCCGACGGCGTCGACGACGACTTCGTCCGGGAGGACGTCGACCAGGCGACCGCCGAGGTCGTCCGGATGAGCCGGCTCGTCAGTGGTCTGCTGGTGCTTGCCAGGGCCGAGGCCAAGGTGGCCGCTCCCGAGCCGCTCGCCCTGCGCGAACTCGTCGAGGACCGGCTGAACGTGTGGCGGCCGGCCGCCGACGAGCGTGGGGTGACGATCGCCTTCACCGGGACGGCCGAGGAGGGGCCCCGGGTGCTCGCCGGGCCCGGCAACCTGGACCAGGTCCTCGACAACATCCTCTCCAACGCCCTGGAGGTCTCCCCCGACCGGGGGACGATCACCGTCCGGGTGGAGGCCTGCGGTCCGGAGGAGGCGGTCCTCGAGGTCCTCGAGGTCCTCGACCAGGGCCCCGGTATGTCCGCCGCCGAACAGGCCCGCGCCTTCGACCGGTTCTGGCGCGGCCAGGGCCTGACCGGCCGCACGGGCTCAGGCCTGGGCCTGGCCATCGTCAAGCAACTCGTGACGGACGACGGCGGCCGGGTCGCGCTTCGGGACGCGCCCGGCGGCGGCCTGTGCGTACGGATCGGGCTGCGGACGGCGGCCGAGGGGCCGCGGCGGATCAGCTCTCGGCCGGGACCACCGAGGAGTGGTGGTTGACGATCAGCCACCGGCCGTCGCGCTTCTCGTACTGGTAGGTGTAGCGGGCGTCGACCGCCTTGGTGACGCCCGTTCGCGGGTCGGTGAGGTGGAAGCGGTAGAGCCCGGCGTCGAGCGCCGAGTTCCGGTCGAGGACGTGTATCACGGAGCGCAGCTTCTCGCCCCGCGGCTTCTTCTGGAGGAAGTGCGCGAAGTAGTCGGTGATCTCCTCGTGGTTGGTACGGATCCGGGGGGAGGCGGTCGGCAGCAGCACGGCGTCCTCGGCGTACCGGGCGGCGACCTTCTTCGGGTCACCGGTCAGGAGCGCCGCGTTCCACTGGTCGAAGAGCCGGCGATCTCCCGCTCACCGCCCCGGCCGCGCTGCTTGTCGTCGTTCTCCCCGGCCACGCCGACCCCGGCGGCGAAGGTGCCGAGCGTCGCCACGGCGAGCGAGGCGGCGAGGGCGGCGCGGATACGGGACTTGCGTGTCATCGGGGCTCCTGCTGCGAGAGGACGTCACCCGAACGCGGACCGGTTCGGGTGGTGTCACTCTCGCGGCGGGCGGTCCAACACCCGTACAGCGGACGGCAAGAGTCCGGACAAGACTCGGGAAAGACCGATCCGCCGACGTGCGGGTCGGATCAGGTGGCGGGGCCGGCGGGCGGGAAGGGGATCTCCTTGAGGAGTGGCAGCAGCGTCTCCTCCTCGAAGGCGAGGTGAGCCGTGAGCTCCGTCGACATCCGCTCCAGTTCGCCGCGGAACGCTTCGGGGTCCGCGCCGGCGATGTCGGTGAGATGCCCGCTCAGCTCCCGCTGGAGGCGGGCGACGGTGCGGTGTTCGGCGCGGAGCCGCTCGAAGACGTCGGCGAGGTGCGGGTGATGGGCCTCGATGCCGGGGAACAGATGGGCGTCCTCGCTCGTGTGGTGGAACTCCAGCGACTGGCAGAACGCGAGGCACCGCTGCCGGATCTGGAGCCCGAGCCCCGGCGCCGGCGGCTCGCCCGGGCCCCGGTGCGCCGCCCGCGCGGCGAAGTGCGTCTCGACCTCCTCCCGTACGCGTCCCAACTGGCCGCGGAGCCAGACGTGGACCTCCATCAGCTTGTCGGCGAGGTTCGCGACCTCGGAGGGGCCCTCGTCCGCCGAGGTCGTATCGGGCTCCAGGACCACGACCGGCAGCACGCGCGCGGTGCTGCGCTGGTACTCGCCGTAGCCGGGCTCCTTGCTCACCACGTGTGCGAACAGCCGGTCCCGGCGCGCGCCTTCGGCCGGGACGGCGAGCGCCTCGAACTCCTCGGCGCCGAGCTCCACCCGGACCTGCGGGTGGGCCATCAGGTTGTGGAACCAGTCGGGGTGCCGGTCGGACCCGAGATTCGATCCGACGACCATCAGCAGATCGCCGTGGCGGACGTACCCGAGGGGCACGGTGCGCTGAACGCCGGAATGCGCGCCGGTGGTGGTGAGGAGCAGCAGGTCGCCGCCCTCGAAGTAGCCGCCGACCTTGCCGCTGTTCGCGCGGAACTCGTCGATGACGGACTGGTTGAAGGATGTGGGCATGATGAGGCGATCTCCGTGAAGGGCGTGAGAGCCCTGGGTGTGCCGTGAGAGCGCGCGTCGGAGGCGGCCGGTCACGGTGGCGGAACGGACGAGTGCCTCGCGCGGGAATGCCGCGCGCGAGCGCACTGGGTCGGGTGGTCGCCCGACTGCCGGCCGGCCCACTGCTCTTTGGCCGACGCCACGCGCCACGATCCGATTAAAGCACAGCGACTCAGGCCCGAGCGGGTCCGTCGACGATGCCCCGGACGGCGCCCAGGGCGAGGAGGTCCCGCGGGCGCAGCCGGAGCAGGTCGGCGGTGGTGTCCGCCTCCTCGGGAGTCCGCTTGAGGATGGCCGCCGCGAGTTCCGGTGCGATGACGGAGAAGTAGCTGTCCGGGGTCGCCCAGGTGTTGTCGGGAGCGGCGAGGGCGAGCGCGCCGCCCGATCCGCCTTCCCCGACGAGCAGGGAGGTGAGCGGGACCCGGGCCGTGGCGACGGCCTCGAAGAGGGCGGCGATGGCGGGGCCCGCCCCGTCCCGCTCGGCCTGGGGGTCGTTGGCGGCGCCGGGCGTGTCGACGAGGGTGAGGACCGGGATCCCGAGGCGGTCGGCGAGGCGGACGAGCCGGGTCGCGGTACGGAAGCCGGCGGGCCGGGTGGCGGTGCCGCACTGGGCGGCGTAGGCGACGGTACGGCCGTCGGGACCCTGCCCGAAGCCGCAGAGCATGCCGGGGTCCGTGCCTCCGCAGCGGTCGCCGGAGATCTCGGCGCGGTACGTGAAGTGGGCGTCGAGGTAGGCGGGCGCTCGGGGCCGGTCGGGGTGCCGGGCGCGGGCCACGGCCTCCCGGCCGGACTCGGCGGGGGAGGTGGAGCCGGAGCGGGTTCCCAGGGCGTACGGGGGCGGGACCGGGCCCTCGGCGGGGCGCGTGAGGAGCGTCAGCCAGCGGCCGAGCACGGGGCGCAGCTCCCCGGGCGGGACGACGGCGTCGATGTGACCGTGGGCGAGCTGGGCCTCCGCCGTGTACGCGCCGGGGTCTGCGTCCGCCGGGCGCACCCGCGAGCCCGCGAAGCCGACCTGCGCGCCAGGCAGGGCGAGGACGACATCGGAGCCGGCCCCGAGGGTGGCCCAGCCACCACCGGTCGTCGGGTCCCGCAGGACGGCGATCTGCGGCAGGCCGGCGGCCCGGGTGATCGCCGACTCGCGGGCGATCACCTGGAGTTGGAGAAGGGCGCGCATGCCCTCGTGCATCCGGCTCCCGCCGGTGGCGGGAAGCACGACCACGGGCAGCCGGCGGGCGCGGGCGAGCCGGTGCGCGGCGACGGCCCGCGCGCCGGTCCGCTCGCCGATGGATCCGCCGAGGAAGCGGAACTCGAAGGACAGCAGCACCACCGGCACGCCGCCGATCGTGCCCGTACCGCAGATCACCGACTCGGTCTCGCCGGAGCGGTCCGCGGCGCGGCCGTGCGCGGCGGAGTAGCCCGGCCAGCCGATCGGTCCGTCCCCTTCCAAGGGTCCTTCGGAGAAGGAGAGTTCGGTGAAGTCGTCGGTGGCGAGCGCGATCGCCTCGCGGGCCGTCATCGGGTCGGTCATGCGTGCCTCTCCGCTCGTCGCCGGCCCGTCCCTCAGGGTGGGTCGGGGGTGCCCCACCACCGTACCGTCGGCCGGTGGAGGGGCGACGGAGCCGCTCCTCCACCGGACGGGTCAGGTGCCGGGCCGTGGCTCCGGCGCGGGTCCGGCCGCCGCTCCGGCGGTCGCCGCCGTCCCGCTCCCGGTCGCTTCCGGCTCCCGGCGCCGGCTCCGGCGCCAGGGTCGGCGCCGGGGACGGTCGGGCAGCCAGCCGAAGGCGAGCGAGCTGCCGACGAGCCCCAGCAGCATGCCGATGACGAATCCGCCCAGGTTGGACGTCACCCAGCTCCCCAGGGACGCCAGGACGCCCACGACCGAGTAGAAGAGCCGCTGGCGCGGGTTGAGGACGACGAGCAGTCCGCAGATCACCATGATGACGGGCAGGACGTAACCCACCAGGCTGTCCGCCCCCGCCGTGAGGATCACGGTGATGCTCGCCCGCTGGGTCACCAGGATCTCGACCCCGCCCAGGGCGAGCGTGAGACCGGCGCCGAACGGGCGGCGGTACCGCCAGAGCCGGAAGGCCCGCCAGGGCCGGCGGGGGCGGCCGGACCCCACGCTCAGCAGCCCTTCGAGCTGAAGCGCATCTTCAGGTCGGGCAGGGTGAACCGGACGGCGGTCGTGGCGTAGTTGGTCTGCCGGAGGTCCTTGATCCTGACGGTGTCGGCCTGCTGGCCGAACACGCCCAGCGGCCCCTTGACCGGTGGCTTCTCGAAGGTGCTCGCGTCGCCGCCGATCTCGATGTTGTCGAAGTCGGCGACCTTGCCGGAGATCTCCGTGGAGTCGGTGGTGAGCCCCGAGGCCTTGACCGGGGTGCCCTTGGCGCCGGCCGTGATGTGCAGGAAGGTGCCGCCGAGCTCCACGCTCTGGCAGAGGTTGGTGAGTTCGGCCTCGCGGATCGCGGTGACGATCACCAGGACCTGGCCGCCGGTGTCGCCGGCGTTCGGGCTGCCCTCGGGCATGTTGTCGAGGCCGCCGAACTGCCCGAAGCCCCGGCCCTCCAGGCTGTCGGCGGTCACCGTGAACGGCATGCCCGAGATGGCGAACTGGGCGGCGAGGGCTCCCTGCGCGGTGAGCACCACGAGCGTGGCCGCGGCGGCCAGGGCGGGTCCGCCCATGAGGGCCGCGCGGCGGAACCGGACCCGGCCGCGTCTGTCGGGCCGGTCGTCGGGTAACGGGGCGGGGGCGTTGTCCTGAGGGTTTTCGGGCGTGGCCATGAGGCGCTCCTGACGTGGGTGAGGAAACTGACCTGCGCGGCGGTGTCCTGGCGCGGACGGTTCCCCGAGCTGCCCGGGTCTTCCTCGCGTGGTGCGGAGGCAGACGTGCCGCAGGGAACCTACCGGACAGTAAGCCTTGCGGTT
Organism: Streptomyces gardneri; assembly: GCF_006539185.1. Classification (GTDB taxonomy): domain Bacteria; phylum Actinomycetota; class Actinomycetes; order Streptomycetales; family Streptomycetaceae; genus Streptomyces; species Streptomyces gardneri. The sequence continues at coordinate 119,753 of NZ_BJMN01000023.1, read as the reverse complement.
ACCCGGGGTCAACTACCGTGCATGTGGCGCCTGTTGACCTTCCGACGATCGATCATTCGGGAGTGAACGGGGTCACCACGACGTGCACCAGCGTGTCGAGCAGCGGGGGGAGATCGGTGAACCGCCCCTCGTCGACCGCGCGATGTACGGCCGCGTGGACGGCGCCCACCACGATGTCCACCAGCTCGGCCCGCGCCACCCACGGCGGCCCCGCCGGAGCGTCCGCGAAGAACCGGCGAAAACTGGCCAGAAGTTCCGCACGGGCCCCGCGCCCGGCGGGCCCCACCGACTCGATCTCGACCACCATCGTGGCGAAGGCGGGGTTCTCGGTGAGCAGGGTCAGGAGCACCCGCAGCCCGGCCCGCACCGAGGCCGGCCAGTCCGCCGCGCCGCCCGCCTCCTCGTACGCCCGCCCCATGGCCCGCACCACCTGCTGCGTACCGCCCCGGTAGGCGGCGACGACGGCGTCCTCCTTTCCGGAGAACAGCTCGTAGAAGACCGGTCGGGTCACCCCGGCCTCCCGGCAGATGTCGCTGATGCGCGCTCCGGCGTAGCCGTTCTCCGCGACCGTCCGGGCCACCCCGTCGAGCAGTCGCTCGCGCTGCCGGGACGCCACCTGCTCGGGGCTCAGCCGGCGCGGCCCGGGGCGCAGGGAGCGCCCCGGTTCACGGCCCGAGCGGGCCCCCGGCAGGACGAGCCCCTCCTCGGCCTCGCGGGCACTCGTCATCGGCCACATCCTTCCGGGCTTGTTGACGTCTCATACTCGGCGGGATTACAACCCTCGTGGGTTTTCCTCTCGGTGCGCCGAGTGTCATCGGGTGTTCTCAGGTGTTCGGTGGAGCCGCTCCCCGAGGGACGGGACGCGTCCTCACCGCACACCGCACCGAGTATCACGCTCCCCGCACCGGTCCAGCACCCCTCTCAGTACCGCTCTCCCCACAACACCGCTGCCGGACGTCATCCGTGGCGCCGGACCGTTCCGGCAGCGCTCGCACGTCGCTCCGTACGCACCGCCATCCCCACTCCACCTCCGTACGGAAGGACCATCCCCATGCGCAAGCACGCCCTCCTCGCCGCCGTCGGCCTCGCCGTCTCGGCCACGCTCGCCGCGACCACCCAGGCCGGCGCGCTCGGAGCCGCCGCAGGCAACGTCCTCACCACCGGCTCCGCCGCGGGCACCGCCGTCGCGGTCGGCGACGTCCTGTCCGCCTCGCTGCCCGCCGGCACCAAGGCCCGCATCGCCACCACGCTGGGCGGCAGCACGGGCATCACCTGCAACACCTCCGCGTTCACCGCCACCGTCACCGGCAACCCCGCCGCGCCCGGCACCGCCACCGAGACCGTCACGGCCCACACGCTCAGCAGCTGCACCACCAACATCGTCGGGGCGACCGGCGTCCAGAGCATCACCGTCAACAACCTGCCGTTCAGCACGGCCGTCGTCTCCGGCGGCGCGCTGACCGTCACGGCGGGCGCCGCGGGCCCGATCCAGACCACCCTGAAGATCAACAGCATTCTCGGCCTGATGACCTGCGTCTACCGGGCCGGCAGCCTCACGGCCACACCCTCCAACACCGACAACTCGCTCACCTTCACCGACCAGCTGTTCACCAAGGCCAGCGGCCCCGGCACCTGTCCGGCCAACGGCTACTTCACGGCGAAGTACGGACCCGTCCAGGACGTCACCCAGGCCGGCAGCCCGTCCGTCTTCGTGAACTGACCCGATCCGATCGTGGCCCCGCCCACGCCGTCCGGCGAAGGGCGGGGCTCACGCGAGGGCGGGGCCCACGCGGCGGGGCTCACGCGAAGATGCCGCTCCCGTGCGGGGCGTACAGGTCCAGGAGCCGGACCCGGGTCACGTTCAGGCGATGGGCCAGGATGGCCCCCACCCAGAACATGACCGAGGCGCCGAACTCCGCGTCCGACCGGCACATCGACCGGACGGCCGGGGCGTCGAACTCGTAAGCCCGCACCGGCGTCATCGCCTCGGCCCCCGACTGGCACAGATACGGAGGGAACATCCAGGAGAGGCCGACCAGCTCGCCGTGGCGCAGGGTCTCGATCACCGGCGACCCCCGGCCCGGCACCTTGGCGTCGAGCGTCACCGCTCCCGTCTTCACGATCCAGAACCGGTCGCAGTGCTGCTGCTCCTCGAACAGCCGGTGACCGGAATCGAAGTACACGTCCTCGGCGAAGGCCATCAGCCGTTCCCGGTGCTCGGGCGGCAACGTGCTGACCTTGGGCGCGGCACTGGTCATGGCGGACCCTCCTCGGACACTCGGCTCCCACCCCCAGTGTCCGCCAGGCCGGTCCGGGGCGCGCCCGACCGGACGTGCGGAGCCACCGCCGCGCACGTAGCGTGGCCGCGGGGAGACGGGGTGGGAGCAGGGGCGGGATCCATCCCTCGCACAGATCGGTACGGAAACCCATGGCGGACAAGCCCGCGATCGTCCTCGTCCACGGATTCTGGGGCGGCGCAGCCCACTGGGCGAACGTCATTCTCGAACTGGACAAGCGCGGATACGACAAGATCCACGCCGTCGAGAACCCGCTCACCTCGCTCGCGGACGACGCCGAACGCACCCGGAAGATGGTCAAGCAGGTCGACGGTCCCGTCGTGCTCGTGGGCCACTCGTACGGCGGAGCCGTCATCACCGAGGCGGGCGACCTGCCGAACGTGACCGCCCTCGTCTACATCGCCGCCTTCGCCCCGGACGCCGGGGAGAGCCCCGGACAGATCAGCCAGGAGAACCCGCCGGCCGCCTTCGAGAACATCGCCCCCGACTCGGACGGCTACCTCTGGGTCAAGCCGGACAAGTTCCACGACAGCTTCGCGCAGGACGTGAGCCGGGAAGACGCCCTGGTCATGGCCGTCACGCAGAAGGCGCCGCTCGGCTCCACCTTCGGCGACAACGTCACCGCCCCGGCCTGGCGGGCCAAGCCGACGTACTACCAGGTCTCCACCGAGGACCGCATGATCCACCCGGACAACGAGCGCCGCATGGCCCAGCGCATGAACCCGCGCAAGATCATCGAGCTCGACGCGAGCCACGCCTCGCTCGCCTCCCGGCCGACCGAGGTCTGCGACCTCATCGAGCTCGCCGCACGGGAGACCGCCGGCTGATCTCCGTCCTCCTCCCTCCTGCCTGCGGCCCGTGCCCGCCCACCCCGGCGTGCGCGGGCCCCGGCGTGCGCGGGCCCGGCGGAGGGCGGAGCATGAACGTGAGGAGGGAGCGGCAAGCGGGGGCGTGACCCTTTGGAGGGTGCCATGCCCGGCCCGGAAGGCGGCGACGAGCTCGTCGTGCTGCGCGCGGTGGACAAACACTTCGGCGCCCTGCACGTCCTCCAGTCCATCGACCTGACCATCCACCGAGGCGAGGTGGTCGTCGTCATCGGTCCGTCCGGCGGGGGAAAGTCGACGCTCTGCCGGGCGATCAACCGGCTGGAGACCGTCGACTCGGGCGAGATCGTCATCGACGGACGCCCCCTCCCGGCCGAGGGCCGGGAACTGGCGGCCCTGCGGGCCGATGTCGGCATGGTCTTCCAGTCCTTCAACCTCTTCGCCCACAAGACGGTGCTCGACAACGTCACCCTGGGCCAGATCAAGGTCCGCAAGAAGAACCGGAAGGCCGCAGAGCAGCGGGCCCGCGCGCTGCTCGACCGGGTCGGGGTCGCCTCCCAGGCGGACAAGTACCCGGCGCAGCTCTCCGGCGGACAGCAGCAGCGCGTGGCCATCGCCCGCGCCCTCGCCATGGATCCGAAGGTGATGCTCTTCGACGAGCCGACCTCCGCGCTCGACCCCGAGATGATCAACGAGGTCCTGGAGGTCATGCAGCAACTCGCCCGGGACGGCATGACGATGGTGGTCGTCACCCACGAGATGGGCTTCGCCCGCTCCGCCGCCAACCGGGTCGTGTTCATGTCCGACGGAAAGATCGTCGAGGAGACGACCCCGGACGAGTTCTTCAACAATCCGCGCAGCGACCGGGCCAAGGACTTCCTGTCCAAGATCCTCCACCACTGAGCCGCGGCCGTCGCCCGACCAGCAGCCCCCAGGGGTGATTCACATGAACGTCCACAGGACCGGCAGGACCACCGTGGCCGTCGCAGCGGCCGTCGTCCTCTCCTTCACGTCGGCGGGACTCGCGTCCGGAGCGTCCGCAGACGTGTCCCGTGACCACGGTGAGGACGAGATCACCGTCGGAATCAAGTACGACCAGCCCGGCATCGGTCTCAAGACGCCGGACGGCACCTATACGGGCTTCGACGTCGACGTGGCGACGTACATCGCCAAGGAGCTCGGCCACGAACCGGGCGACATCGTGTGGAAGGAGGCCAAGAGCGCCGACCGGGAGACGCTGCTCCAGCGCGGAGACGTGGACTTCATCGCGGCCTCGTACTCGATCAACGACAAGCGGGCCGAGAAGGTCGACTTCGCCGGTCCCTACCTCCTGGCCCACCAGGACGTCCTGATCCGGGCCGACGACGACTCGATCAAGCAGCCCTCCGACCTGAACAACAAGAAGCTCTGCTCGGTCACCGGCTCGACCTCCGCGCAGAACGTCAAGGACAAGATCGCCCCCGACGCCCAGCTCCAGGAGTACGGCGGCTACTCCGAGTGCCTGACCGGCCTGGAGAACGGTGTCATCGACGCCGTCACCACCGACGACTCGATCCTCGCCGGATACGCCTCGCAGGCCGAGTTCAAGGACAAGTTCAAGCTCGGCGGCTTCAAGATGAGCAACGAGAACTACGGCATCGGCGTCCAGAAGGGCAGCGACCTCAAGGCCAAGATCAACACGGCTCTGGAGAAGATGGTCGCCGACGGCTCCTGGGACGCGGCGGTGAAGAAGAACTTCGGCCCCGCCGGCTACCAGAACGAACCCGCCCCGAAGATCGGCGTCATCGTCCAGTGAGCAGGCCGCCGTGTTCGACTTCCTCCAGGGGTACAACCTGCTCGGAGCCTTCTGGGTGACGGTGCAGCTCACCGTCTACTCCGCGATCGGCTCCCTGATCTGGGGGACGCTGCTGGCCGCCATGCGCGTCAGCCCCGTCCCCCTGATGCGGGGCTTCGGCACCGCCTACGTCAACATCGTCCGCAACATCCCCCTCACCGTCATCATCGTCTTCACCTCGCTCGGACTCTTCCAGACCCTCGGGGTCAGCCTGGGCGCCGACCGGTTCACCACGATCAACTTCCGGCTCGCCATCCTCGGCCTGACCGCCTACACGAGCGCCTTCGTCTGCGAGGCGGTCCGCTCCGGCATCAATACCGTCCCCCTCGGACAGGTCGAGGCGGCCCGCGCCATCGGGCTCAGCTTCCCGCAGGTCCTGCGCATCATCGTGCTCCCGCAGGCCTTCCGCTCCGTCGTCGGCCCCCTCGCCAACGTCCTGATCGCCCTCACCAAGAACACCACGGTGGCCGCGGCGATCGGCGTCGCCGAAGCGGCCCTGCTGATGCGCGAGATGATCGAGAACGAGGCCCAACTCATCCTCATCTCCACGATCTTCGCGTTCGGGTTCATCTGCCTCACCCTGCCCACCGGCCTGTTCCTCGGCTGGGTTGCCAAGAAGGTGGCGGTGAAACGGTGAAGAAGGACAGACCTACGGTCCTCTACGACGTCCCCGGGCCGCGCGCCCGGCGGCGCAACCTCCTCTGGACGCTGCTGTTCCTGGTCGCCCTGGCCGCCGTGGTGTGGTGGGTCGTGGTGAGCCTCGCCGACAAGAACCAGCTCGAATGGGCCAAGTGGGCGCCCTTCTTCACCGATGCCCGCGTCTGGGAGACGTACCTCCTGCCCGCCCTCAAGAACACCGTGATCGCCGCCGCGCTCGCCATGGTGATCGCGCTGCCGCTCGGCGCCCTCCTCGGCATCTTCCGGCTCTCCGACCACCGCTGGCTCCGCGGCGCGGCCGGAACCGTCGTCGAGTTCTTCCGGGCCATCCCCGTCCTGATCCTCATGCTCTTCGCCAACGCCGCGTACTCCGAGTTCACCGACATCAGCCCGGACATCCGCCCGATGTACGCGGTCGTCACCGGCCTCGTCCTCTACAACGCCTCCGTGCTCGCCGAGGTCGTCCGCGCCGGCATCCTCTCCCTGCCCAGCGGCCAGACCGACGCGGCGAAGGCCATCGGCATGCGCAAGGGCCAGACCATGAGCTACGTCCTGCTCCCTCAGGCCGTCACCGCCATGCTGCCCGCTCTCGTCAGCCAGCTCGTCGTCATCGTCAAGGACACCGCGCTCGGCGGCGCGATGCTCGGCTTCTCCGAACTCCTCGCCTCCGTCCGCCCGATGAGCGCGAACTACGGCGCCAACACGATCGCCTGCTTCACCGTCGTCGCCGTGATCTTCGTCGTCCTCAACTTCGCGCTCACCACCTTCGCCTCCTGGCTCGAAGGCCGACTGCGGCGCGGCAAGAAGTCCACCGGTGCGGTCGTGGGGGCGGGGGCCGTGGAGGAACTGGCCACGCCGGGCGAGCACATGGGCCCGGCCGACGGGACGAAATGACCTCCGGACGGCCGTTGGGTGAGGGACGGTGCGCTGATCCGTGGGAGCGGTGCGCTGACCCGTGGGGACGGTGCGCTAATCCATGGGGAAGGCGAGCACCGCCACCGGGTCGGAGGTCGGCCGTCCCGAGCCGCCGGCAGGTTCGACGGTGACCCCCATCCCCTTCGCCCCGTCCACGGGCCCCTGGAGGAGGGCCACCCCGGCCGTGGACCCCGGATCCATCAGCCCGGCGGACCGCATGGTGCCCCCGTCGTCGTACCAGAGCTGGTAGATCTTGCCGGCCGGCGGCGGCGCCATCCCGGAAGCCGCGAACACTGCGCGGTCGAGCGCGGCCGAGACGACGACCGTACCCACGGCGCCCCCGTCCAGCCGGCTGGTGGAGACCCGGGCGTCCGGAGCGGCCAGGACCTCCGCCACGGCGTCGTTCGCCTGACGCGCGCGGGCCGCCTCCTGCCGGGCTTCCTCGGCCAGCCCCTGCTGCCGGACCGCGACACCGCCGAGGCCGACGGCCCCGGCGAGACAGGCCGCCAGCGCCCAGCGCGACCACCGCCGGAAGCCACGCGGCCCGCGCGAGGTCCGTGCCGCCCTCGTGGTCGCCGGCGGCTCCTGGCGTACGGTCGCGATCCGCTCAAGCACTCCCGTCCGCAGGGTGGCGGGCGGCGTCACCGCGACGGCGAGACCGAGTCGGGCCACGGTCTCGGAGAACTCCTGCACCTCCTGGGCGCACGACGGGCACTCCGCCAGATGGCGCCGGACGGCCTCGTGCTCCCCGGAGTCCAGGGCGTCGAGCGCGTACGCGCCGGTCAGCATGTGCGGATCGACGGCGTTCACACCCCCACCCCCAGACAGTCCCGGAGCCGGATGAGCCCGTCGCGCATCCGCGCCTTGACGGTGCCCAGCGGCACGGACAGCAGCTCCGAGACCTCGCGGTAGGTGAGGCCCCGGTAGTACGCCAGGGTCACCGACTGACGCTGCAGCTCGGTGAGACCCCGCAGACAGCGCCGGACCTGCTCCCGTTCCAGCCTGCCCTCCACCTGTTCCACCACCTCGTCGTAGGCGGCCGTGTGCTCCAGGAGCGCCACCCGCTTCTCACGGTTCGACGCCGCCTGCTCGGAGCGCACCCGGTCGACGGCCCTGCGATGCGCCAGCGTCAGGACCCAGGTCATCACCGCCCCTCGTGCGGGCTGGTAGCGGGCCGCGGTCCGCCACACCTCGACCAGCACCTCCTGGGCGACCTCCTCCGACTGGGCGGAGTCCCGCAGGACGCTGCGGACGAGACCCAGCACCGGCCCGGACACGGCCTCGAAGACGGCCGTGAAGGCCTGCTGGTCGCCGAGCGCCACACGCCCCATCAGCTCGGGAAGATCCGGAGCCGCGGGTCGGACACCGCCGATCCACACGTTCTCTGTCACCGGCGATTTCCTCCAGGAATCACTTGGGTACGGGAGGTCTTCGGAGCCGACGGCCCGGCGGACGGGTCGTGCCGGAGACTTCTCCGCACAGCTCCGCCCGCCGAGGCGGGTCGGTCGATCCTCTTCACTCCTTCGGGTTCACGGAGGCATCCGGACGCGGCCCCGCACCGAATGGCCGATGAGGGTCGCCGACCGGTGGACCCGAAGCCCCAGGAGTGATCATGAACACCCAGACCTTCCGCCGCGCCACCGTCGCCGCGACCGCCGCCCTGCTTCTGCCGCTGGGCCTGACCGCCTGTTCGGCCGAGGCGAGCGGTGACGGAGCGGCGGCCCCCGCGGCGGCCCCGTCGCAGTCGGGCGCGACCGCCACGACGGCCGACGGCCCCTTCGGCCCCGGGTGCGCCTCGGTACCGAAGGAGGGCGCTGGCTCCTTCGACGGGATGGCGAAGGACCCGGTGGCCACGGCCGCCTCGAACAACCCCGAACTGTCCACGCTGGTCGCGGCCGTCAAGAAGGCCGGCCTCGTCGACACACTGAACAACGCGGAGAACATCACGGTGTTCGCGCCGACCGACGCAGCCTTCGCCAAGATCCCGAAGGCCGACCTGGACAAGGTCCTCGCCGACAAGGCGCTGCTGACTGACATCCTCACGTACCACGTGGTGGGCCGGAAGCTGAGCCCGGAGCAGCTGGAGAACGGCTCCTTCGAGACCCTCCAGAAGAGCACGCTGACCACCGAGGGCTCCGGCGAGTCCTTCACGGTCGACGACTCCGCGAAGGTGGTCTGCGGAAACGTCCCCACCGCCAATGCCACGGTCCACATCATCGACACCGTGCTGATGCCCGAGTAGCCACGGAACCCCCGAGAGCGAGGGGCGAGCGGCGCTCCCGGAACGGCCGAAGCACCCCACAACTGTCCGCCTTCCAGGTGAATCGGCCCATCCGGAGCGCCGTCCATGCCGAATGAGGAGCATGACCCTCTCCAAACCACCCTCCGAGCCGACCCGCACGGACCGACTTCTGGCCGCCGTCGGCGGCCTGCTCGCCGCGTACGTCTCGCTCGCCGTCGCGGACCTCGCCGCCTTCTGGGTGCGGCCCGAGGCGAGCCCCGTGCCGGCGGTCGGCGGGGCCGTCGTCGACCGGACGCCCGCGGCCGTCAAGGAGTGGGCGATCCGCACGTTCGGAGAGAGCGACAAGGCCGTCCTCCAACTCGGCATCCTGATCATCCTCGGCCTCCTCGCCGTCGGGATCGGGCTGCTCGCCCTGCGCCACCGGCTGCTCGGCTCGGCGGCGGTCGGAGCCTTCGGTCTCCTCGGGGCCCTGGCCGCCGTCACCCGCCCCGACTCGGACTCCGCCCTCGACGCCGTGCCCTCGCTGGTGGGCGCCTGCGCGGGCGCGGTCCTGCTCTACGCCCTGATCGGCCTCCTCTTCGCCCGGAGGGCCCGTTCCGGATCCGGGGCCGCCCGTGCCGACCGGCGGAACTTCCTGGTCGTGGCCGCGTCCGCGGGCCTCGCCGCGACCGGCGCCGCCGCCGTCGCCAGGGCGGTCGGAAGCCCCGTCGAGGGGAACGCCGCCGCCTCCCGGGCGGCCCTGCGGCTGCCCCGGCCCGCATCCCCCGCACCGGCCGTCCCTGCCGGAGCCCAGCTCCGCGTACCCGGCATCAGCCCCTTCCTCACCCCCAACCGCGACTTCTACCGTGTCGACACCGCGCTCGTCGTCCCCAGGGTCGACGCCGACGGCTGGCGGCTGCGCCTCCACGGCAGCGGCGTCCGCGAGGAACTCACGCTCACCCTGCCGGAGCTCATGACCCGGCGGATCGTGGAGCGGGACATCACGCTCGCCTGCGTCTCCAACGAGGTCGGCGGCCCGTACGTCGGCAATGCCCGCTGGCTCGGCGTGTCCCTCGCCGAACTCCTCCGCGAGGCCGGCGTCCGCCCGCCCTCCGAAGGCGGCCCCGCCGACCAGCTGGTCGCCCGCTCCGTCGACGGCATGACCATCGGCACCCCCGTCGAGCAGGTCATGGACGGCCGTGACGCCCTCCTCGCCTTCGGCATGAACGGCGAACCCCTGCCCTTCACCCACGGCTTCCCCGTCCGGATGGTCGTCCCCGGCCTCTACGGATACGTCTCCGCCTGCAAGTGGATCGAGTCGATCGAGCTCACCACCTTCGCCGCCTACGACGCCTACTGGGTCCCGCGCGGCTGGGCCGCCCAGGCACCCGTCAAGACCCAGTCCCGCATCGACACCCCCCGCTCCTTCGCCCGCCCCGCCGCCGGCACCGTGATGGTCGCCGGCGTCGCCTGGGCCCAGCACCGGGGCATCCGCCGGGTCGAGGTACGGATCGACGAGGGCCCCTGGCAGGAGGCCCGGCTCGCCGCCGAGGACAGCAGCGACACCTGGCGCCAGTGGCTGTACCCGTGGACGGCGACCCCGGGTCGGCACACCCTCACCGTCCGCGCCACCGACGGCACCGGCGCCACCCAGCCGGAAGAGCGCACCGACACCATGCCCGACGGAGCGCAGGGATGGCACTCGGTCGTCGTGACCGTCGGAGAGGGGTAGCCGTAACGGCCGCGGTGCGGCATGGTGAACGGTCGGGGAAGGCGTCGACGCCTCGGTCCGAGGTCCGTAACGAACCGGTGCCGGACGCCCGTTCGTCGCTCTCATGAGGGAGACTGCTCCCGTGCGTGGACATCTGCCGGACGAGAACCCCGGTTTCGTGGGACGCCGCACGGAACTGGGCCGAATATCCGCCGCGTTGGCGGAGCACCGCCTCGTCACCGTGACCGGCGTCGGGGGAGTGGGGAAGACCCGCCTGGCGCTGCGCGCAGCGCACCGGGCCGCCGGCCTGTACCCCGACGGCGCCTGGTGGACCGACCTCACCCCGCTCGACGGCGACCGCCTCCTCGTCGCCCTCGTCGCCGACTCCGTCGACCTCTCCGACCACACCCCCGGCATGGCGACCACCGGGCTCTGCCGCCGGCTCGCCGACGACCGGCTGCTGCTCGTCCTCGACTCCTGCGAGCACCTCGCCGAACCCTGCGCCCGGCTCGTCACCGAACTCCTCGCGGCCGCCCCCGGACTCACCGTCCTCGCCACCAGCCGACGCCCCCTCGGCGTCGAAGGCGAGCGGGTCGTGGCCCTCGACCCGCTGCCGCCCGCCGGAGGCGACGCCCTGGAGCTGCTCCGCCGGGCCGCCGGGGAGGACTTCCCCGCGGCCGGTCCGGCCGGCGAGATCTGCGTACGCCTCGAAGGGATCCCCCTCGCCCTGGAACTGGCCGCCGCCCAGATCCGCCTCCAGGGCGCCGAAGCCGTCCGGGACCAGCTCGGCACCCGATTCGACGCGCCGCCGTCCGCCCGCTTCGACCTCCTCGCCCACACCGAACGGGTGTGGCCGAGCCGCCACCAGACCCTGCGCGCCGCCATCGGCTGGAGCCACGAGCTGAGCGCCCCGCTCGAACGCCTCCTGTGGGCCCGGCTCTCCGTCTTCCGCGGCCCCTTCGACCTGGAGTCGGCCACCGCCGTCTGCATCGGTGGCCCGCTCGACCGGGCCACCCTCCCGGCCGCGCTCGACGGTCTGGTCCGCGCCTCCGTCGTCCGTCCGCCGGACGCGGGCGGCCGACTGCGGATGCTCGACACGATCCGCGCGTACGGGGCGACGTGGCTGGACCGCACCGGCGAGACCGGGACCGTCGCCGACCGGCACGCCGCCCACTTCCGGGGTCTGGCGCGCCGGGGCGAGACCGCCTGGCACGGCACCCGCCAACTGCGCTGGTACCGGACCGTCGACGCCCACCACACCGACCTCCGCACCGCCCTCGACCGGCTGCTGCGCACCGACCCCGACGCGGCCCTCGACCTCGTCGGCTCCGTCGCCTTCGCCTGGTCCTGCCGCGGCCGCCTCCGGGAGGCCCGCGACGGCCTCGAACAGGCCCTGCTCCTCAGCGGCTCGCGCGGCCGCGCCCGGGCCCGCGCCCTGTGGGCGCTCGGCGTGACCCTCGTCCTCCAGGGCGAGTTCGGCCCGGCCCAGGAGGTCAGCGAACGCTGCGCCCGCGAGGCCCGTTTCACGGAGTACGAGGAAGCCCTGGAGGCGGAGCGGGCGGAAGCGCCCGGACCGGACGCGCACCCCGATCCGTACGCCGAGGCCGGGCGACCCCGGCGGGGCGACCTCACCCTGGACGCCGCCGCCCTCGCCGGGCTCCTCGCCCTGACCACCGGCCGCACCATGGCCGCGTTCGTCGTCGTGGACCACGTTCTCGACGCCGTGCCCGGCGGACCGGCCGACTCCGCCGCCCGGCTCCGCTGCGGCCTCGTGCGGGTCTTCGCCCTCACCGGTCTCGGCCGGCTCGCCGAGGCCCGCGAGCAGGCCCTCGCGCTCCGGGCCCTCTGCGAGCAGCTCGACGAGCACTGGACCCGCACCGCCCTGGAGTACCAGCTCGCCCTCACCGGCCTCCTGGAGGGCGAGCCCGCTGCCGCCGCCGGACACGCCCGCGCCATGCTCGAAGGCACCCGGAGGCTCGGCGCGAGCCTGGGCGTCGCCCTCGGCCTCGACGTCCTCGCCACGGCCCTCGCGGCCGCGGGCGACGGCGAGCGGGCGGCCGACGTCTCCGGCACGGGGGAGGCCTACTGGCGCTCCACCGGCCAGCCCCGGCGGGGGCTGCCCGGTCTGCGCGCCCTCCGCGAGAAGTACACCGACACGGCCCGCGCGACGATCGGCGAGCCCGCCTACGAGGAGATCTTCCTGCGCGCCCTCACCGGCCTCCCGCAGGACGGCCTCGACCGAGCGCTCCGCGGCTCCTCGCAGGGCTGACGGCGGTCCGGCGCCCGCTCCCCGCCCCACCGACAGGACACCCCGAGGCGTGCGGCGCACCATGAGGGGATGGACGGTTCCCCGAGCGCACCGGGCGGCGTCAGCGGACCAGGACGGGTCGCGGGCCCGGAGGAGGGCATCTCCGCCGAGGAGCTCGCCCTCGCCGCCCGCAACCACGGGCTGCCGCTGGAAGCGCTGCGGTACGACGTGACCCCGCCCGGCCTCCACTACGTCCTCGTGCACTACGACATCCCCGCCACGGACCCGGACGGCTGGCGGCTCACCGTCGGCGGCCGGGTCCTCCGGCCGCTCGCCCTGGACCTCGACGCGCTGCGCGCCCGCCCCTCCGTCACCCGCCGCGTGACCCTGGAGTGCGCCGGGAACGGCCGCGCCCGCCTCACTCCCCGGCCCGTCAGCCAGCCCTGGCTCGTCGAGGCCGTCGGCACCGCCGACTGGACGGGCGTCCCGCTCGCCGCGCTGCTCGCGGAGGCCGGGACCGCCGAGGACGCCGTCGAGGCCGTGTTCACCGGCGCCGACCACGGGGTGGAGCGGGGCGTCGAGCAGGACTACCGGCGCAGCCTGCCCCTGCGGGTCGCCGCAGACCCGGCGCGGGACGTCCTCGTCGCGTACGCGATGAACGGGGAGCCCCTGCCCCCGCAGCACGGCAGCCCGCTCCGGCTCGTCGTCCCCGGCTGGTACGGCATGGCCCATGTGAAGTGGCTCCACGACATCACGGTCACCGCCACCCCGTACACCGGCTTCCAGCAGAGCGTGGCCTACCGCATCCGGACGACGGCGGAGGGGGACGAGCCCGGGGCGCCCGTCACCCTCATCGCGCCCCGCGCCCTGATGATCCCGCCCGGCTTCCCGGACTTCATGTCCCGCGCCCGCGTCGTCCGCCCCGGGCCCGTCCCGCTCGCCGGGCGCGCCTGGTCCGGCCACGGACCGGTCACACGGGTCGAGATCGGCGAGAGCGATGGGGACGGCGGTACGGCCTGGACCGACGCCGTTCTCGACCGCGACCCCGCGCACCCATGGGCCTGGTCGTCCTGGCGCGCGTCCTGGACGGCCACACCGGGGCACCACCGGCTCACGGTGCGGGCCACCGACGCCGAGGGGCACGTCCAGCCGCTCGCCGCCCCGTGGAACCGCGGCGGCTTCGCCAACAACCTCGTCCAGCGCGTCGAGGTGTTCTGCGCCCCCGAAAGGCCCGAAGGCATCCAAGCCCCCGAAGGCGCCGAAGCCCCCGAAAGCCCCTGAAATCCCCGGCGCCCCCGAGGCGCCCGCGTCCTGACCCGAGGGGCGGCCGGGGCCGGGCGACACCCCGTGCCCCCGGTGCGTAGAGTCGACCCCGGTACACAGCAGCCCGCCCCGACGAGGAGACCCCCGTGACCGACCCGGCGTCCACCGCCCTCCAGCAGCAGATCGCCCGGGACCTCGAGGTGTCCGACACCTTCGACCCGGCCGTGGAGATCGAGCGCCGAGTGGCCTTCCTCGCCGAGCGCCTCACCTCCACCGGGCTGCGCTCCCTCGTCCTCGGCATCAGCGGCGGCGTCGACTCGACCACCGCCGGCCGCCTCTGCCAGCTCGCCGTCGAGCGGGTCCGGGCCGCCGGCCATGACGCGACCTTCTACGCCATGCGCCTGCCGTACGGCGTCCAGGCCGACGAGAGCGACGCGCAGACCGCCCTCGGCTTCATCAGCGCCGACCAGGTCCTCACGGTGGACGTGAAGGCCGCCAGCGACGCAGCCCTGGCGGCCTGCCTCGCGGGCGGGGTCGCCTTCCGCGACGCCCACCACCAGGACTTCGTGCAGGGCAACATCAAGGCCCGCCAGCGGATGATCGCGCAGTACGCGGTCGCCGGCGCCCACGACGGTCTCGTCGTCGGCACCGACCACGCCGCCGAGGCCGTCTCCGGCTTCTTCACCAAGTTCGGCGACGGCGCCGCCGACGTCGTCCCGCTCACCGGTCTCACCAAGCGGCGCGTCCGCGCGGTCGCCGCCGAGCTGGGCGCCCCCGCCGAGCTGGTGTGGAAGGTCCCGACGGCCGACCTGGAGACCCTGGATCCGGGCAAGCCCGACGAGGACGCGCTCGGCGTCACGTACGACGACATCGACGACTTCCTGGAGGGCAAGCCGGTCGCGGAGGCCGCCTTCGCCTCGATCGTCCGCCGCTACGAGCTCACCGAGCACAAGCGGCAGCTGCCGATCGCCCCCTGAGCGCTTCGCGGCCCGTCGGCGGATCCTGGAAGGGGAGCTCGACAGAGTTCCCCGGAAGGGAGCACGTCATGTTCGGCGAGACCTCGGCATTCAGCGGCTTCTCGGTCGACGACCTCGACGCCGCCAAGCGCTTCTACGGGGAGACCCTCGGACTGAAGGTGGAGGAGGCGGGCGACGCCGACATGCGGATGCTCTTCCTCACCCTGGCCGGCGGGACCCGGATCTTCGTCTACCCGAAGGAGAACCACACCCCCGCGTCGTACACGATCCTCAACTTCGAGGTGGACGACGTCGAGCGGGCCGTCGACGACCTCTCGGCGCGCGGGGTGACCATGGAGCGCTACCCCGAGTTCGAGACGGACGAGAAGGGCATCATGCGGGGCGGTGACGGCCGGCCGTCGATCGCCTGGTTCACGGACCCGGCGGGGAACGTCCTGTCCGTCCTCAAGGAGGTCTGACCTCACGGAGGTCCGACCCGACGGAGGCCCGTCCTCGATGCGGTCCGTCCTCACGGAGGTCCGAGCACCCGAACGGCCCGGCCGGGAGTGCGGGCGGCGCCCCGCACCGCCTGCAATGGGTAGGTGACCGCGCCGCCCGACGACTGCCTCGCCCGCAACGACTGGATCTGCGGCGCCTATGTGTCCACGCGCGACGAGATCCTGACGGACGCCGTCGTCCAGCACCTCCAGCTGACCGGTGTCTCGGTCGCCCTCGCCCTGCTGCTCGCGCTGCCCCTCGCGGTCCTCGCGCGCCGCTGGCGCTGGGCGGCCGGGCCCGTCCTCGGGATCACCACGGTCCTGTACACGATCCCGGCCCTCGCGATGTTCTCGCTGCTCCTGCCCGTGTACGGCCTCTCCGCCGCGCTGGTCGTGGCCGGGCTCGTCCTGTACTCGCTCACCCTCCTCGTACGGAACATCCTCGCCGGGCTCCGCGCGGTCCCCGAGGAGACGCGGCAGGCCGCGCGCGGCCTCGGCTACGGGCCGATCCGCCTCCTGCTCGCCGTCGAACTGCCCCTCGCGCTGCCCGCGGCCATGGCCGGGCTGCGCATCGCCACCGTTTCCGCCGTCTCCCTGGTCACCATCGGCGCGATCGTCGGCCACGGCGGCCTCGGGAACCTGATCTACGCGGGGATGAACACCTACTTCAAGGCCCAGGTGCTCACCGCCTCCGTCCTCTGCGTCGTCATCGCCGTCGTCGCCGACCTGCTCCTCCTCGGCGTGCAACGGCTCCTCACCCCGTGGACGCGGGGGCAGGCCGGGTGACCACGCTGACCGACGCCTGGTCCTGGCTCACCACCGCCGCGCACTGGTCCGGCGAGAACGGCGTCTGGCACCGGCTCGTCGAGCATCTGTTCCTCACCGTCGTCTGCCTCGCGCTCAGCTGCCTTCTCGCCCTGCCCGTCGCCCTCGTCCTCGGTCACCTCGGCAAGGGCGGCGGGCTCGCCGTGAACCTCGCCAACGCGGGCCGTGCCGTGCCCACCTTCGCCGTCCTCGTCCTCCTGCTCCTCAGCCCGCTCGGCCCGTACGGCGAGTGGCCGACGATCATCGCGCTCGTCCTCTTCGCCGTACCCCCGCTGCTCACCAACGCGTACGTCGGGATGCGCGGCGTCGACGCGGACGTCGTACGGGCCGCCCGGGGCATGGGCATGACGGGTGCTCAGACCCTGACCCGGGTCGAGCTGCCGCTCGCACTGCCGATGATCCTCACCGGCGTGCGGATCGCCGCCGTCCAGCTCGTCGCCACCGCCACCGTGGCCGCGCTCGCCGGCGGCGGCGGCCTCGGCCGGATCATCACGGCGGGGTTCAACCTCGCCTCCACTCCGCAGGTCGTCGCCGGAGCCGTCCTCGTGGCCGCCCTCGCGCTGTTGGTCGAGGGCGTCTTCGAGGGTGTCCAGCGCCTCGCGCCCGCCGGGGCACGGGGGAGCGGCGCGTGAGGCCACCCCGTGTACGGCTGCTCGCCGTTCCGGTCTCCCTCGCGCTCTCCCTAGGCCTCGCCCTCGCGCTCTCCGGGTGCGCCGAGGGCCCGAGCCTGGAGCAGCAGGGCCAGGTCACGGCGCAGCCCGGTGACGGCAGCCGTCTGGTCGTCGGCTCGGCCGGATTCACCGAGAGCGACCTGCTCGCCCAGATGTACGCACTGCTCCTGGAGCAGGCCGGCCACCGCACGAAGATCCTCTCCGTCACCAACCGCGAGCTGTACGAACCCGCGCTGGAGAACGGGCAGATCGACGTCGTACCGGAGTACGCGGCGACCTTCGCCGACTGGCTGAACGCCAAGGTCAACGGGGCGGACGCGCCGACCGTCGGCTCGCCCGACCCGGCCGCGACCATGACCGCCCTCCGCGCGCTCGCCGGTCCGCGCGGGCTCACCGTCCTCGACCCCGGCCGGGCCGTCGACCAGAACGCCTTCGCCGTCACCGCCGCCTTCGCCGCCGAGCACCGCCTGAAGACCCTGAGCGACCTCGGCGCCGCCCGCGTCCCCGTCCGGCTCGCCGCCGGGGACGAGTGCGTCCAGCGGCCGTACTGCGCCCCGGGTCTGACGAAGGTGTACGGGATCGAGGTGACCGCCGTCGACCCCAGGGGCGTCGGGACGACCCAGGCGAAGCAGGCCGTCCAGAGCGGCCAGGACCATATGGTGCTCACGACGACCACAGACGCCACGCTCGACGACTTCGGGCTCGTCCTGCTCGCCGACGACAAGAACCTCCAGAACGCCGACCACATCGTGCCCGTGGTCAATCGGGCCCGCGCCGGCGGCGCGGACGTCACGGGAGCCCTCGACCGCCTCAACACCGTCCTGACCACGGCCGATCTGGCGGCGCTCAACGAACGGGTGGACAGCTGGCGCCGTCTTCCCGAGGACGTGGCGCGCGACTACCTCGCCGACAAGGGCCTGATCCCGCGCTGACGGGCCGGACGGTGAGTCAGCCCGCTGAACAGCGTCTCTTGTCATGACCCTTGCGAGGCGCTCCGGACCCCTGCTATTCATTCGTTAGGAAGGTTTCCTTCCAGTCTGCTCGTTCCTCGTTCCGCTTTCATCGTTCCGGGAGACCCCCATGACTTCGGCACGATCCATACGCCCCCGCACCGGACTCCGCCGCCTCGGCGTCGCCGCCACCGCACTCGGCACCCTGCTCCTCGGCCTCGCCGCCGCACCGCCCACCGTCAGCGCGGCCCCCGCCCGCGCGACCGCGGCCACCCCCGCCGCGATCAACGGCCAGCTCGCGGTCTGCGGCACCAAGCTCTGCAACAAGTACGGCAACCCGATCCAGCTGCGCGGCATGTCCAGCCACGGCACCCAGTGGTACTCCCAGTGCCTGACGGGCGGCTCCCTCGACGCGCTCGCCAAGGACTGGAACGCCGACGTCCTGCGCGTCTCCACGTACGTCCAGGAGGACGGCTACGAGACCGACCCCCGCAAGTACACCGACCTGGCCCACTCGCTCATCGAGCAGGCCACCGCGCGCGGCATGTACGTGATCGTCGACTGGCACATGCTCGACCCGGGCGACCCGCACCACAACCTCGCCCGCGCCAAGACCTTCTTCACCGAGATCGCCAAGCGCCACGGCTCCAAGACCAACCTGCTCTACGAGATCGCCAACGAGCCCAGCGGTGTCTCCTGGTCCCGCATCAAGAGCTACGCCGAGCAGCTCATCCCCGTCATCCGCGCAAAGGACGCCGAGACCCCGGTCCTCGTCGGCACGCGCGCCTGGTCCTCGTTCGGAGTCTCGGAGGGCTCGAACGAGTCCGAGGTCGTCTCCCACCCGGTGAACGCGGCCAACATCATGTACACCTTCCACTTCTACGCGTACTCCCACCGGGAGGAGTACCTGAACACCCTCTCCCGCGCCGCCGACAAGCTGCCCGTCTTCGTCACCGAGTTCGGCACGCAGAACTACGCGGGCGAGGGCGCGAACGACTTCACCATGACGAAGAAGTACCTCGACCTGATGGCCGCGAAGAAGATCAGCTGGGTCAACTGGAACTTCTCCGACGACGAGCGCAGCGGCGCCGTCTTCAAGCCCGGCACCTGCGCCGCCGGCGGAAGCTGGACCGGCACCGGCTCCCTCAAGCCCGCCGGCGTCTGGATCCGCGACCGCATCAGGACGGCGGACTCCTTCCCCACCTCCTGACCTCCCGCCGGTCCGCCGACCGCGCCCGGCTCCGGTACGCCCCCGCCATGTGATCCACTGTCCTGGCGGGGGCGTACCGATCAGGAGCAGGAGCAGCGTTGACCACCTACCGCCAGCCGGGACTCGTCCTCACCGACCACCGCTTCCCCGTCCCCCTCGACCACACCCGCCCCGACGGCGAGCGGATCGAGATCTACGGCCGCGAGCTCGTCGCGAGCGGGACGGCCGACAAGGACCGGGAACGGCTCCCCTGGCTGGTCTACCTGGAGGGCGGACCCGGCTTCGGCGCCCGCCGCTTCGTCGGGCCGCAGGCCTGGCTCGGCCGGGCCGTACGCGAGTACCGCGTCCTCCTCCTCGACCAGCGCGGCACCGGCCGCTCCACCCCCGCCAACCGCCAGACCCTGCCCCTGCGCGGCACCCCGGCCGAGCAGGCCGGCTACCTCGCCCACTTCCGCGCCGACTCCATCGTCAAGGACTGCGAACTGATCCGGCGGCGCCTCACCGGCGGCGCCCCCTGGACCGTCCTCGGCCAGAGCTTCGGCGGCTTCTGCGCGACCCACTACCTCTCCACCGCCCCCGAGGGCCTGGATACGGTCCTCGTGACCGGCGGCCTGCCGTCCCTGTACGCCACGGCCGACGAGGTCTACCGCGCCGCCTACCCCCGCGTCCGGCGCAAGAACGAGGCCCACTTCGCCCGCTACCCGCAGGACGCCGAACGCGCCCGGGCGATCGCCGCCCACCTCCTCGACCACGAGGTCACCCTCCCCGGCGGGGGGCTCCTGACCGTCGAGGCCTTCCAGTCCCTCGGCATCCTCCTCGGCTCCGGCGACGGCACCCACCAGCTCCATCTGCTCCTGGAACAGGCCTTCGTCCCGGCCCTGGGCGGACCGGTGCTCGCCGATGCCTTCCTCGAACAGGTCCAGGCCCACCTGTCGTACGCCGGGCACCCGCTCTACGCCGTCCTCCACGAGGCCATCTACGCCCAGGGACAGGGCCCCACCGACTGGGCCGCCGAGCGGGTCCGGGGCGAGTTCCCCGAGTTCGACGCCGCCGCGGCGCTCTCCGCCGGCGAGCCCTTCCTCTTCACCGGCGAGACCGTCCACCCCTGGCACTTCCGCACCGACCCGGCGCTGCGGCCGCTCCGCGAGACCGCCGAACTGCTCGCCGCGCGCGCCGACTGGGCCCCGCTCTACGACCCCGAGAGCCTGGCCGCCAACGAGGTCCCGGTCGCCGCCGCCGTCTACCACGACGACATGTACGTGGACACCGCCCACTCCCTCGAAACGGCGAGCGCCGTGCGCGGCCTGCGGACCTGGGTGACCGACGAGTTCGAGCACGACGGCGTACGGGCCGGCGGCCCGCGCGTCCTCGACCGGCTGCTCGCCCTCGCCCGGGGCGAGAAGTGACCGGCCGGGCATAGGATTCGGCGCGCAATCGCACAGCGAGGGAGCCGGAGGCGCGACCGGCCCGCACGAGGGGGCCCGGATGGCGGGACGACGTGAGACTCCGGCGTCCGGCCGGGAACTGAAGTTCCGGGCCCTCATGGCCGAGCTGCGGCGCGGCATCCTCGACGGCACCTGGCCACCCGGCAGCAAACTCCCCACCGAACGCGCCCTCGCCACCGAGACCGGCCTGTCGGTGACGACCGTACGCCGCGCCTACGAGGACCTCGTCGCCCTCGGCCTCGTCGAGCGCCGCCAGGGCGCGGGCACCTTCGCCGCCCACCGCCCCGAGCGGGGCGGCGCGGGCCGCCGGATCGTCGGCGTCCTCGTCCCCGACACCACCTTCTACTACCCGCGCGTCCTCCAGGGCATCGAGAAGGAGCTCGCGGCGGACGGCGCCCGGCTCGTCCTCGCCTGCTCCCACTACGACCCCGACGAGGAGGACGCGGCCGTCGAACGCCTCCTCTCGGACGGGGTCCACGGGCTCCTCCTCGTCCCGAGCCTGCACACCGCCACCGATCCCGGCCGCCGCGCCGAGGAACTCCTCGCCCTGCCCGTGCCCGCCGTCCTCGTCGAACGCCGGCTCGCCGCCCACGGCCCCGGCGACGCCACCGAACACGTCTGCACCGACCACGAGGGCGGCGCCTACGACGCCGTACGCCATCTGCACGGCCTCGGCCACGAACGGCTCGGCCTCGTCGCCCGCACCGACGCGCCCACCACCGCGCCCATCGAGTCCGGCTTCGCCCGGGCGCTCGCCGACCTCGGCCTGCCCGCGGCACCGCCGTACGAGCGGGACGTCATGGCCCGCTGGGACCCGGACCGCGCCGACCGGGCCCTCGCCGCCCTGCGTGCCGCCGGCGTCACCGCCGCGCTCTGCTTCGGCGACCGGGAGGCCGCGCTGATGCTCGGGGCGGCCCGCCGCGCCGGGCTCCGGGTGCCCGAGGACCTGGCCATGATCAGCTACGACAACGAGTTCGCGGACGTCGCGGAGACCCCGCTGACCGCCGTCTCACCGCCCAAGTACCAACTCGGACGGATGGCCGCGCGGATCCTCCTCCGGCGCCTCGCCGAGGGCGACGCCGCCCCGCTCCACCAGGTGCAGCTGCGGCCCCGGCTCGTCGTCCGCGCCTCCTGCGGGAAAAAGTCCAAGCAGTGAGTACCTATTGCTCATGGTGTGCTCTTGACCGGTACCGGTAGAACTCGGTCCGGACCCCACGGGGGAGTCCGCGAGAGAGGACCGGATCATGAGCACCCATGTGACCGCGGAGATCGCCAGCCAGCCCGACTGCTGGCGCCGCGCCGCCGAGACCGCCGACCGCGAGGCCGCCCGACTGCCGCGCCGGGGCGAGCGCGTCGCCGTCGTCGGCTGCGGCACCTCGTACTTCATCGCCCGTGCCTACGCCGCGCTGCGCGAGTCCCTCGGCGCGGGCGAGACCGACGCCTTCCCCGCGTCGGACCGGACACCTCTCGGCCGCGGCTACGACCGGATCGTCGCCCTCACCCGCTCCGGGACGACCACGGAGGTCGTGAACCTGCTCGCCGGCGCGGCCGGCCGCATCCCGACCCTCGTGCTCACCGGCGTCCCCGACAGCCCGGCGGGACAGCTCGCGGACGAGACCGTCGACCTCGCCTTCGCCGACGAACGCTCCGTCGTCCAGACCCGGTTCGCCACCACGGCGCTCCAACTCCTGCGCGCGGGGCTCGGGGTGGACCTCGCCCCGGCCATCGCCGACGCGGAGCTCGTGCTGTACGAGCGGCTCCCCGCCGTCTGGGAGCGACGCGGTCAGTTCACCTTCCTCGGCACCGGCTGGACCGTGGGCCTCGCCGACGAGGCGGCCCTCAAGGTCCGTGAAGTGGCCCGCGCCTGGACGGAGTCGTACGCGGCGATGGAGTACCGGCACGGCCCGATCAGCATCAGCGACCGGACCAGCCTCGTCTGCTGTCTCGGTCCCGCTCCCTCGGGCCTCCGGGACGAAGTGGAGTCCACCGGCGCCCTGTTCGCCGCCGACGCGATCGACCCGGTCGCCGCGCTCGTCCGCGCCCAGCGGCTCGCCGTCGCCCTCGCGGACCGGCGCGGCCTCAACCCCGATCGCCCGCGGCACGTCTCGCGTTCGGTGATCCTCGCCGGAGCGTTCCGCCCGACCGTCTCGGACGCGACCCGTATCCTGCGCTCATGATCGAGAACGACGCCACGGATCTCCTGGACATGCCCCGCGACTGGCAGCGGGCCCTCGCGGTCGTCGCCCACCCCGACGATCTGGAGTACGGCTGCGCCGCCGCCGTCGCCGACTGGACGGACGAGGGGAAGGAGGTCGTCTACGTCCTCGCCACGCGCGGCGAGGCCGGCATCGACACCCTCGCCCCGGACGTCTGCGGCCCGCTGCGCGAGCGCGAGCAGCGGGACAGCGCCGCCGTCGTCGGCGTCGGGACGGTCGACTTCCTCGACCACCGCGACGGCGTCATCGAGTACGGGCTCGGCCTGCGCCGCGACATCGCGGCGGCGATCCGCCGCCACCGCCCGGAGCTCGTCATCACCCTCAACCACCGCGACACCTGGGGCGGCGGCCCCGGCGCCCCCTGGAACACTCCCGACCACCTGGCCGTCGGCCGCGCCACGCTCGACGCGGCGGCCGACGCCGGAAACCGCTGGATCTTCTCCGAGCTGACCGAACAGGGCCTGGAGCCCTGGAACGGCGTCCGCTGGGTCGCGGTCGCCGCCTCCAGCACCCCGACCCACGCGGTCGACGCGACCCCCGGCCTGGACCGCGCCGTCCGCTCCCTCCTCTGCCACCGCGCCTACATCGAGGCCCTGACGGACGAGGACCCGGAGGCGTACGTCCGCTCTTTCCTCACCGCGGCGACGAGCCGCGCCGCGGCCCGCTTCGGCGACCGTCCGGCGGTGACGTTCGAACTCTTCGCCCGCTAGGGTCGACAGGGGCGCGGGGGCGCCCCCGGGGGAGGGGGAACGGGCATGACGGACGTGGAATCGCGGGACGTCACGAAACCGACGCTCACGGAGGACGAGAAGCGCCTGCGGATCCGCCGCAGCACCGTCGGGGGAGGGCTCCTGGGCGGAGTGGTGGGGGCGGCGGCGCCGTTCGTGACCTCTCTCAGCCTCGGGATCGGTTGGCTCTTCGAGCACCTCGCATCGGCGGGGGCTCTGACGGCGGCCCTCAGTTGCGCCGTCGGTGTCTGGCTGGGTGTCCGGGGCGGCCGTACATACGGCATGCGGAACGCGGCGCTCGAACGGGGCGAGACGGTGCTGAGCGAGTACGCCGTACGCCCGCCCGTGGTGGACGGGCGGGCGACGAAGCCCTCGGAGGTCGACCGCTGGGGGCTGCGCGTGACCGATCGGCACCTCCAGCTCTGGGACGCGAGGGACCGGCTCTGGAGCCACCCCTGGCACGAGATCCGTCTGACGACGGTCAAGGACGGCCTGCTCCTCGTCCACCGTCGGGACCAGGTCGTCGCGGAGCTGCTGCCGGTGCCGGAGTCGATCGGCTGGGACGCCCTGCTGCTGGGCGCCCGGCGTCTGCAGGGCCGTTCACGCGACCGCTGACCGCACGGCTCCCGCTCACCCCATCGGCGCCGGCTTCAGCACCGCGAAGGGGGCGCCGAAGGGGTCGGCGAGCCAGGCGATGCGGCCGACGTCGGGGATGTCGGCCGCCGGCATCAGGACCGAGCCGCCGTTGCCCTGCGCCGTCCGGGCCATCGCGTCGGCGTCCTCCACCGCGAAGTACGGGATCCAGTGCGGCGTCTTGCCCTGGAGCTCGGCGACCCCGCCGAAGGAGGCGTCCTCCTGGTCGCCCTCGGCGGTGGAGATCACCCGGTACGTCATGCCGGGTGCCTCCATCTCGGCCCACCGCCAGCCGAACAGCGTCCGGTAGAAGGCCAGGACGGACTCCGGGTCGGCGACGTGGAGCTCCGCCCAGACGAGGGTGTTGACCGAGGAGGTCCGCTCCAGGCCCTGGGTGGTCCCCGGCTGCCAGACGGCGAACTGGGCACCGCCCGGGTCCGTGAGAGCCGCCATGCGGCCCGCGTCCATGACGTCGAACGCCGGGACGCGCACGGTGCCGCCCGCGGACTCGGCGGCCTTCTGCGTGGCGTCCGCGTCCGGCGTCCGGAAGTACACCGTCCAGGCGCTGCTCGCGCCCTCCTCGGTGAGCGGGCCGAGCGCGGCGACCGTGCGGCCGTCCTGCTGGAAGAACCCGTAGCCGCCGGCGTCCGGTCCCGCCGAGCGGAACTCCCAGCCGAGTACGGCGCCGTAGAACGCGGCGGCGGCCTCGGTGTCGGGGCTGCCGAGATCGATCCAACTGGGGGAACCCGTGGTGAACTGCGTACCGAGCATGGGAGGTGTCCTGTCCTTCCGTCGTCCGAGACTGCCGGAGCCCCGCCGCCGGTCCCACCGGCTTCCGGCCACCATGACCGATCCTCACCCCTGCGTCGCGGCGGCGCAGCCGCAGCGACACCGGTTCATCCGCGCGGCCGACCGGCCACCGCGTCCTCCAGGTCGCCGAGCAGCAGCTCGTTGTTGATCGTCACGCCGGCGCGGTAGCCCAGCGCGACCGCGTCGACCACCTGCTCCTTCGGGCCCGTCACGTTCCCCGCGGCCCAGACGCCCGGCACGCTCGTGCGGCCCGTCCCGTCCACCGCCACGAACTCGCCGAACGGCGTCTCGCGCAGCGCGGCCCCCAGCTGCCGCAGGACGCCGTCCCGGGGCAGGAGGCGATCGGCCCCGACGAAGACCACGGACCGGGCGACCACACGGCCGTCGGCGAGCCGTACCCCGGTCAGTCGGTCGTCCTCGACGACGAGCCCCGCGACCTCGCCCTCCACCACCGTGACCCCGGCCGCGTCGAGCAGCGCCGCGTCATGGGCGGAGAGCTCCCCGACCGTGTGCAGGAAGAGCGTCACGTCCTTGGACCAGAGGGAGACCATCAGCGCCTGATGCACCGGCATCGCCGGGTGCGCGATCACGCCGAAGGCCCGGTCGCGGACCTCCCAGCCGTGGCAGTACGGGCAGTGCAGCACGTCCCGCCCCCAGCGCTCCGCGACCCCGTCGAGCTTCGGGAGCTCGTCGACGAGCCCGGTCGTGACGATGAGCCGGCGCGCGCCGACGGCCGCACCGTCCGCGAGGGACACCGTGAACCCGTCGTGCCCGTCCGGCGCCGCGCCCGTCACCCGGCCGTCCCGCCACTCCACCCCGTACGCGGCGATCTCGCGCCGCCCGGCCTCCAGGTACGCGGCGGGGCTCTCGCCGTCCCGGGACAGGACGCCGTGCATGTGCTCCGCCGGGGCGTTACGGGGCTCGCCCGCGTCCACCACCAGGGTGCGCCTGCGCGACCTGCCCAGGATCAGCGCGGCGCTGAGGCCGGCCGCACCACCGCCGACCACCACGACGTCGTACCGCTCCTCCGTGTGTGTCATGTCCGTGCTCCTCACGTTCGTGCTCATGACCCGAGAGTCGCCCGCACCGGAGAGAACGGCAAAGGTTCTTGCCGTTTCTGCAAGACTGGACGCATGACCGAAGACGACGACCGCATCGACGCCGTGCTGAACGAGGTGGGTCCCCGGCTCCGCCGCGTCCGCCGCGACCGGGGGGTGACCCTGGCCGAACTCTCCGCCGCCACCGGCATCTCCGTGAGCACGCTCTCCCGGCTGGAGTCCGGGCAGCGCAAGCCCAGCCTCGAACTGCTCCTCCCGCTCGCCCGCGCCCACCAGGTCCCCCTCGACGAGCTGGTCGGCGCCCCCGCCGTCGGCGACCCCCGGGTCAAGGCGCGGCCCATCGTGCGCCACGGCCGCACGATGTACCCGCTGACCCGGCAGCCCGGCGGACTCCAGGCGTACAAGGTGATCCAGGAGAAGCCCACCGAGACCCCCGAGCCCCGTGTGCACGAGGGGTACGAGTGGCTGTACGTGCTCTCCGGGAAGCTGCGGCTCGTCCTCGGCGAGCACGACGTCGTCCTCACCGCCGGGGAGGCCGCGGAGTTCGACACGCGCGTCCCGCACTGGTTCGGACCGACGGCCGAAGGGCCGGTGGAGTTCCTGAGCCTGTTCGGGCCGCAGGGGGAGCGCATGCACGTCAGGGCGCGCCCCAAGAAGTCGGGCTGAGCCGTTCCCCCCGGGGCAAGCGACCGCTTAGTATGCAACCGACCGCTCGGTACGGAGGAGGCTTCCGGATGCAGGCATGGCGTGTGTACGAGAACGGCGAACCGGGCGTGGTGATGCGCCGCGAGGAAGTGGAGCCGCCCACGCCTGCGGACGGGCAGGTCCTCCTCAGGGTCCGCGCCGCGAACGTCAACTTCCCCGACGCGCTGCTCTGCCGCGGCCACTACCAGATCCGGCCCCCGCTGCCCTTCACTCCCGGCGTCGAGGTCTGCGCCGAGACGGAGGACGGGCGCCGGGTCATCACCACCGCAGCCCTCCCGCACGGCGGCTTCGCCGATTACACGCTCGCCGACGCCGCCGGGCTGCTCCCCGCCCCCGAGAGCCTCGACGACGCCGAGGCCGCCGCGCTGCACATCGGCTATCAGACGGGATGGTTCGGCCTGCACCGCCGTGCCGCCCTCCAGGAGGGCGAGACCCTCCTCGTCCACGCGGCCGCCGGTGGCGTCGGCAGCGCCGCCGTCCAGCTCGGCAAGGCCGCCGGCGCCACCGTCATCGGGGTCGTCGGCGGACCGGAGAAGGCGGCCGTCGCCCGTGCCCTCGGCTGCGACCTGGTGATCGACCGCCGCTCCGAGGACGTCGTCGCCGCCGTCAAGGCCGCGACCGGCGGCCGGGGCGCCGACGTGATCTACGACCCCGTCGGCGGCGAGGCCTACCAGCAGTCCGCCAAGTGCGTCGCCTTCGAGGGCCGGATCGTGATCGTCGGCTTCGCGAGCGGCACCGTCCCCGCCCCCGCCCTCAACCACGCGCTCGTGAAGAACTACTCGGTCCTCGGCCTGCATTGGGGCTTGTACGCGGCGAAGGACCCGGCCTCGATCGGCCGCTGCCACGAGACCCTGACCGCCTACGCCGCCAAGGGCCTCATCAAGCCGCTCATCGGCGAACGCGTCCCGTTCGCGGGCGCGGCCGACGCCGTCCAGCGCGTCGCCGACGGCACCACCACCGGCCGCCTGGTCGTCCTCCCGGAAGGAGCCCGCGCGTGACCGACGCCGAGGAGATCCGTTCCCTCACACGGCAGTTGCTGGCGGACAACCCGCCCGCCACGACCGACCGCACCGACTTCCTGAAGGCGCGGTTCGACGCCGGACTCGCCTGGGTGCACTACCCCGTGGGCCTCGGCGGACTCGCCGCGCCCCGCGCCCTCCAGGCCGTCGTCGACACCGAACTCGC
Organism: Streptomyces gardneri; assembly: GCF_006539185.1. GTDB lineage: Bacteria > Actinomycetota > Actinomycetes > Streptomycetales > Streptomycetaceae > Streptomyces > Streptomyces gardneri. The sequence continues at coordinate 91,894 of NZ_BJMN01000023.1, read as the reverse complement.
TGCCGCGGGCGCCCCCGACAACGACCCGCGCCGCATCGGCATCGGCCTCGGCATGGCCGCCCCCACCCTCCTCGCCTACGGCTCCGAGGAGGTCAAGCGCCGCTTCCTGCGCCCGCTTTGGGTCGGTGAGGAGGTGTGGTGCCAGCTCTTCAGCGAGCCCGGGGCGGGCTCCGACCTCGCCGCGCTCGGCACCCGCGCGGTCCGGGACGGCGAAGACTGGGTGGTCGACGGACAGAAGGTGTGGACCTCCAGCGCCCATGTCGCCCGCTGGGCCATCCTGATCGCCCGCACCGACCCGGACGTGCCCAAGCACCGGGGCATCACCTACTTCGTGTGCGACATGACCGACCCCGGCGTGGAGGTCCGGCCGCTGCGCCAGATCACCGGCGAGGCGGAGTTCAACGAGGTCTTCCTCTCCGGTGTCAGGATCCCCGACGCCCACCGCCTCGGCGAGATCGGCGACGGCTGGCGGGTCGCGCAGACCACCCTCATGAACGAGCGGGTCTCCATCGGCGGTGCCCGCATCCCGCGCGAGGGCGGCATGATCGGGAAGGCGGCCACGACCTGGCGCGAACGCCCCGAGCTGCGGACCCACGACCTCCACCGGCGCCTCCTCGACCTCTGGGTCGACGCCGAGGTGGCCCGGCTCACCGGCGAACGGCTCCGTCAGCAGCTCGTCGCGGGCCAGCCGGGCCCCGAGGGCAGCGCGATGAAGCTCGGCTTCGCCCGGCTCAACCAGGCCATCAGCGGCCTCGAAGTGGAACTCCTCGGCGAGGAGGGCCTCCTGTACGGCGAGTGGGAGATGCGCCGTCCCGACCTCGTCGACTTCACCGGCCGTGATGCCGGCTACCGCTACCTGCGCTCCAAGGGCAACTCGATCGAGGGCGGCACGACCGAGGTCCTGCTCAACATCGTCGCCGAGCGGGTCCTCGGCCTGCCCTCCGAGCCCCGCAACGACAAGGACGTCGCATGGAAGGACCTCGCCCGATGACCGAAGCGACGAAGCAGACCGGACAGACGGAACAGCTCGACCTCCTCTACTCCGAGACCGAGGAGGACCTGCGGGCCGCCGTCCGCGCCCTGCTCGCCGACCGGGCCGGACACCAGGACCTGCTCGGCCGGATCGAGACCGAAAGCCCGTACGTCCCCGGCCTCTGGAAGGCGCTCGCGGGCGACATGGGCGCCGCCGGACTGCTCGTACCCGAGAAGCTCGGCGGGCAGGGCGCGAGCCACCGGGAGGCCGCCGTCGTCCTGGAGGAGCTGGGCCGCGCGGTGACCCCGGCGCCGTACCTGACGAGCGCGGTCGTGGCCACCGAGACGCTGCTCGCCCTCGCGGGGGAGAGCGCCCCGGCGACCGAGCTCCTGTCCGGGCTCGCGAGCGGCCGTACGGTCGCCGTCCTCGTACTCCCTCTCTCCGCGCACCCGTACGCGGCGCAGCCCACCACGTCCTCCGTCGTCGGCGTCGCGGACGCCGTCGCCGCCGACGTCCTCCTCGTCTCCCGCGCCGACGGCCTGTACGCCGTCCCGGCCGCCGAGGCGACCGTCGAGCCTCAGACCCCGCTCGACCTCACCCGCCCCCTCGCGAAGGTGAGCACGGAGGCCGGGAGCGGCACCCGGCTCGCCGGGCCGGACGAGGCCGCCGCCGCGATCCGCCGCGGGCTGCTCGCGGGCGCCGGGCTCCTCGCCTCCGAGCAGCTGGGCCTGGCCGAGTGGTGTCTGGAGGAGACCGTCCGGCACACCCGCGAGCGCCACCAGTTCAACCGGCCCGTCGGCTCCTTCCAGGCGCTCAAGCACCGCATGGCCCAGCTCTGGCTGGACGTCGTCGGCGCGAGGGCTGCGGCCCGCGCCGCCGCCGAGGCCCTTGCCACCGACAGCCCGGACGCCCCGCTGACGGTGGCGGTCGCCCAGGCCTACTGCTCCAAGGTGGCCGTCCGCGCCGCCGAGGAGTGCGTCCAGCTGCACGGCGGGATCGGCATGACCTGGGAACACCCCGCCCACCTGGCACTCAAGCGGGCCAAGTCCGACCAGCTCGCCCTGGGTTCGGCGGGCCGCCACCAGGACGCGATTGCCGCCCTGGTGGACCTGCCGGCGCCCCAGGTGGAGGTCATCGGGGCCCGGTAAGGGGCCACTGTGTCCACACCCTGTTACATGCTGTTTAATTGCATGCTGTTCGCAATAACAGTTGATCTCCAAAAAGGGGTGTGGACACGATGACCGCCCGATCCATCCGCGGCACGGCCACCGCGATACTCGCGGGGGCCGTGGCACTCACCGCGGCGGCCTGCACGAACCCCGGCTCCACCGCCGGGGCCTCCGGCGGCCCCAAGGATTCCGCGGTAGTCGGCATCGCCTACGAGCCCGAGACGCTCAGCCCGCTCCTCGGCTACGGCAAGGACGGCAACTCCAAGATCTTCGACGGGCTCCTCGCCTTCGACGCCGACATGAAGCTGAAGCCGGCCCTCGCCGTGAAGCTGCCGCACATCACCGCGGACGGGCTCACGTACACGTACACGCTCCGCAACGACGTCACCTTCAGCGACGGAGCGCCCTTCACCGCGAAGGACGTCGTCTTCACCTACCGGACGATCCTCGACCCGAAGACGAACAACGCCTCCCGCACCGAGCTCGACGCGATCAAGAAGGTCGAGGCGGTCGGCGACGACACCGTCGTCTTCACCCTGAAGTACCCCTACGCGCCCTTCGCCGAGCGCACCGTCCAGGCCATCGCGCCCGAGCACGTCGCCGCGAAGCAGGACGTCAACACCGGCGCCTTCACCACGAAGCCGATCGGCACCGGACCGTACGTCCTCACCGGCTGGTCCAAGGGCGAGAAGCTCACCTTCAAGGCCAACCCCACCTACTGGGACGGCGCGCCCGCGGTGAAGAAGTTCACCATGGCCGTCGTCAAGGACGACGACGTCCGCGCGACCCGGCTGCGCGCCGGCGACCTCGACGGCGCCATCCTGCCGCCCAACCTCGCCGAGGGCTTCTCGGCGGACAAGGCGAAGAAGACGTACGCGGCGAAGACCTACGACTACCGCACCGTCACCCTCCCCACCCACAACAAGGTCGCCGGCGACCTCGCCGTCCGCCGCGCCCTCGACGTCGCCGTCGACCGGCAGGCCATGGTCGACAAGATCCTCGAAGGGGCCGGAAAGCCCGCCTACGGGCCCGTCCCCACCGACAGCCCCTGGTTCGCGAAGGGCACCGAGCGCCGCCACGATCTCGCCGGCGCGCAGAAGATCCTCGACGAGGCCGGCTGGAAGCCCGGACCGGACGGCGTCCGCGTCAAGAACGGCGTCCGCGCCGAGTTCCCGCTCTGGTACCTCTCCGGCGACAAGCTGCGCCAGGACCACGCCCTCGCCTACGCCTCCGACGCCAAGAAGGCCGGCATCGACATCAGGACCCAGGCGGGCACCTGGGAGGTCATCGAGCCCCGCATGAAGACCGACGCCGTCCTCGCCGGCGGCGGCTCGCCCGGCGACCCCGACTTCGACCAGTACCTGCTCCTGAAGTCCTCCCTCGCCGGCGACGGCTTCAACAACATGGCCTGGTACGACAACAAGGCCGTGGACAAGGCCCTCGACGACGGCCGCCGGACGAACGACCCGGCGCAGCGGAAGGCCGCCTACGACACCGTCCAGCGCGAACTGGTGAAGAACCCCGGCTACACCTTCCTCACCCACATCGACCACCTGTACGTCGTCGACGACAGCTGGGACGGGCTGAGCACCCAGATCGAGCCGCACGACCACGGTCTCGCCTCCGGCCCCTGGTGGGACGTCGAGGGCTGGAAGCCGAAGTCCACGGGGGACAAGGGCAAGTGAAGCGCCGCCTCCCCTGGGGGGCCATGGCGCGGATGACGGGACGGCGCGCCCTGGCCGCCGTCCCCGTCCTCCTCGCCGTCACCCTCGCGGTGTTCGCCGTCGCCGCGGCCTCCCCCTTCGACCCCGTCAAGGCCTACGCGGGCACCGCCGGACTCACCGCCTCGCAGGAGAACCTCGACCAGCTCCGCGCCAACCTCGGCGCCGACCAGCCGTTCCTCTCCCACTGGTGGGAGTGGCTCACCGCCGCCGTCACCGGCGACCTCGGCGACTCCGCGGTCATGCGCCGGCCCGTCGCCGAGGTCATCACCGAGCGCCTCGGCTGGTCCGTCCTCCTCGCCGTCTCCGCCTTCCTGATCGCCATCGTCCTCGGCACCCTCCTCGGCGTCCTCGCGGGCCGCCGCCGCGGCGGCCTCCTCGACCGGGCCGTCAGCTCCGCCGCGTACACCCTGGAAGCCGCCCCCGCCTTCTGGCTCGGCCTCCTCGCCATCTGGTTCTTCGCCCTGAAGCTCGGCGTCCTGCCGGCCGGCGGGCTCACCGACACCGCCAGCGACACCGTCACCGCCGACCAGGTCGCCCGCCACCTCGTGCTGCCCGCGCTCGTCCTCGGGATCTCCCAGCTGCCCTGGTTCTTCCTGTACGTCCGCCAGGGCGTCGGCGACGCCCTCGACGAGGATCCGGTGCGCGGCGCCCGCGCCCGCGGTCTCAGCCGGCGCACCGTCCTCACCGGCCACGCCCTGCGCTCCGGGATGCTGCCGATGCTCACCCTCGTCGGCTCCCGCGTCCCCGAGCTCATCACCGGCGCCCTGCTCGTGGAGACCGTCTTCAGCTGGCCCGGCATCGCCGCCGCCACCGTGCAGGCCGCGACCTCCGTCGACTTCCCGCTGCTCGCCGCGCTCACCGTCCTCGCGACCGCGGCCGTCCTCCTCGGCAACCTCCTCTCCGACCTGCTGTACGGACTGGCCGACCCGAGGGTGGGCTTCGATGGCTGACCGACGCACCCACCGCCTGCGGCTGTGGACCTCCGCCGTGACCGTCGGGGTCATCCTCCTCGCCGTCCTCCTCGTGCCCCCGCTCGTCCAGCTCGACGAGCAGGCCGTCGACCTCTCGCGCAAGCTCCTCCCGCCGTCCTGGGACCACCCCTTCGGCACCGACGACCTCGGCCGCGACCTGCTCCTGCGCTGCGTCTACGGGCTGCGGATCTCGCTCCTCGTCGGGCTCGTCGCCGCGCTCGTCGCGACCGTCGTCGGCACCGCCGTCGGAGCAGCCGCCGGAGCGCTCGGCGGCTGGACCGACCGCTGCCTGATGCGGCTCGTCGACGCCTTCTCGTCCGTGCCGCACCTGCTGCTCGGGATCTTCGTGGTGGCCCTCTTCCGGCCGGGCGTCTGGCCGGTCATCGCCTCCGTCGCCGTCACCCACTGGCTCTCCACCGCCCGGATCGTCCGCTCCGAGGTCCTCTCGTTGCGCACCCGGCCCTTCGTGGACGCCGCCGTCTCCGGCGGCGCCTCGCGGTGGCGCGTCACCGTCCGGCACCTGCTGCCCGCCGTCCTGCCGCAGGCCGGGCTCGCCGCCGTCCTCATGATCCCGCACGCCATGTGGCACGAGTCGGCGCTCTCCTTCCTCGGCCTCGGCCTCCCGAGCCACCAGGCGAGCCTCGGCAACCTCGTGCAGAACGCCCGCTCCTCGCTCCTCGCCGGAGACTGGTGGCCGACCCTCTTCCCCGGCCTCCTCCTCATCGTGCCGACCCTCGCCATCGCGGGACTCGCGGGCGTCTGGCGCGACCGGCTCAACCCGCGCCGCCGATCGGAGCTCATGCTGTGAACGCCGCCGACCCCACGGTCCTGCGCGCCCTGGCGGCGGTCACCGCGGAGCGGGCCGAGGACGCCGTCCTCAGCGTCCGGGACCTGACCGTCCGCTTCCGGCTGCGGGGCGGACGGAGCGTCGCCGCCGTCAGTGACGCCGCCTTCGACCTCGGCGCGGGGGAGTGCCTCGCCCTCGTCGGCGAGAGCGGCTGCGGCAAGTCCGTCCTCGCCTCCGCGCTCCTCGGCCTGCTCCCGGGCAACGCCGAGACCTCAGGTACGGCCCTGCTGGAGGGCGAGGCCGGAGCCGGGCCCACGGACCTGCTCGCCGCCGACGAGAAGACCCTGGCCCGCACCGTACGGGGCCGTCGCGTCGGGCTCGTACCGCAGAGCCCCGCCGGCCACCTCACCCCCGTCCGCACCGTGCGGTCCCAGCTGGAGGAGACCGTACGGGCCCTCACCGGCACGCCCCGCCGGGCGCGCCGCAAGGCCGCCGAGGACGCCGCCGAGCGGGCCGCCTTCCCGGCCGGCCACCTCGACCGGTACCCGCACGAACTCTCCGGCGGCCTCGCCCAGCGCGCCGCCACCGCCCTCGCGCTCATCGGCGACGCCCGCCTCCTCCTCGCCGACGAACCGACGACCGGCCTCGACCGGGAGCTCGTCGACCGCACCGTCGACGAACTGCGCCGCCACGTCGACGAGGGCCGGGGCCTGCTCCTCATCACCCACGACCTCGCCGCCGCCGCGCGCATCGCCGACCGCGTCGCCGTCATGTACGCCGGCCGGATCGTCGAGACCGCCCCCGCCCACCGCTTCTTCGGCCCCGCGGGACCCCGCCACCCCTACGCGCGCGGGCTCCTCGACGCCCTCCCCGACCGGGCGTTCACCCCCATCCCCGGCATGCCCCCGGAGCTCTCCGCGCTGCCCGAGGGCTGCGCCTTCGCCCCGCGCTGCCCCCTGGCCACCGACCTCTGCGCCACCCGCCCCGAGCCGCACGCCGGCGTGGCCTGTCACCACCCGGAGCACCCCCGTGCTTGAACTCGACACCGTCACCGCGGGCTACGAGCGCCGCGCCCCCGTCTTCCGGGGCGCCTCGCTCACCGTCGCCCCCGGCGAGTCCGTCGGCCTCCTCGGCCCCAGCGGCTGCGGCAAGTCCACCCTCGCCCGCGTCGCCGCCCTCCTCCACCGGCCCGACGCGGGCCGCCTCGTCCTCGACGGCACCGAGGTCCGCGCCTGGCGCCACCGCGCGCCGCGTGAACTCCGCACCGCCGTCGGCGTCGTGTTCCAGCAGCCCCGCACCGCGGCCGACCCCCGGCTGACCCTCGCCGAGATCATCGCCGAACCCCTCCGCGCCACCGGCCGCCGCGCCGAGGCCGACAGCCGGGTGGCCGAACTCGCCCCCGCCGTAGGCCTCACCGCCGATCTGCTCACCCGCCGCCCCCACGAGGTCAGCGACGGCCAGCTCCAACGCGCCTGTCTGGCGCGGGCGTTGACCCTGAGCCCGCGCTGGCTGATCTGCGACGAGATGACCGCGATGCTCGACGCCTCCACCACGGCCGCGCTCGTCGCCGCCGTCGAGACCTACCGCGCGGAGACCGGCGCCGGCCTCCTCGCCGTCGGCCACGACCGCGTCCTGCTGAACCGCTGGTGCGACCGTACGGTGGAGTGGAAGGACTGCCTGCCGCCGAAGGAGACCCGGTGACCACCCCCTGGACGCGCGCCGCCGAGGACGACCCCCTCGACGGCCTGCGCACGGCACTGGCCGAGGCCGACTGCGGCTACGAGCCCGAGGGCGGTTACGAGGACCGCTGCTGGATCCTCCACCGCGTCCACGACGGCCCCGTACGGCTCCGCTGGGACGAGGTGCTGGCCCGGGCCGGGCGGCGCCTGGCCGAATGGCCGGGCACCCTGTCCTACCTGGTCTTCGAGGGCGTGGAGGGTGCGGGCGAACTCGAAGGGCCCGACCCGGCGGAGCTGGACCGCGCCTCCCTGGACCGCCTGGTCGAGCACCTGGCCCGCAGCGGGCCGCAGGGGCCGGACACCCCGTGCGGGGCCGCGCAAGCCGTCGTGGCGACGCCTCCCGGCGGACAGCAGGGCATGTGGCGTGGCCGGCTCGGCGACGCCCCGGCCCACTACGACGCCATGCCGGAGTTCCGCTTCCCCGCCACCTGGTGGGCCGCCGACGGACGTTGGCTCGTCTTGACCGACTGGGACCTCAGCGCCACCGAGGTCTTCGGCGACGCGGCGCTCATCACGGCACTGCTCGCCGACCCGGAGCTCGACGTGGTGCGCCACCCGAGCATCGCCGAGAGCCTCGGCGGCTGACACCCGACCGAAATCCCACCCGTATGGCCGCCCCGCCATACGCCCGGACGGACTGGCCATTCCGCCACACTGTCCGCCGAACGCCGCAATTCCGGTGCGGCGACGGAGGGACGTGAAGGCGATGGCCGTTTCCATTTCTGTCGTGGTGCTGCTGCTGGTGCTGGCCGTGATCTTCCTGCGCAGCGGCGGGCTCAAGGTCACCCACGCGCTCACCTGCGCCCTGCTCGGCTTCTTCCTCGCCGGCACCAGCGTGGCGCCCACGATCCACAACGGGGTCGCCGCCACCGCCAACGTGGTCTCCAGCCTCAAACCGTGATCGTTTCGGCGTCATGAACTGCCCGTGAAACACGGGGCAGTTGCATGTACATCTCACTCACTCGGGCCTAGCGTCGGCGGCCGGCGCGACAGACTGTCAGCAACCCGAGGAGCCGCAGTGACCACGCATCCGCCCCGAAGACGAGCGCGCGCGCTCGCGCTGATCGCCGCGCTGAGCGCGACCCTCCTCGCGGGCGCCCCCCCCGTCGCGCAGGCCGAGGAGATACCCCTCGCCATCGGCCACCGCCTCGTCGACCACTACGAGGGCGCCCCCGCCACCGCCCGGCCCGTGCCCGGCAAGGCCCCCGCCCAGCATCCGTACCTCGCCCCCAACGGCCGCAGCGGCATGCACGCCGACGGCGCGGGGAGCGGCACCCACCCCTACTCCGGCCCCCTCGGCCGCGACCCGCGGGTCGACAGCGAGAAGATCGCCCCCATCGGCGGCGAGTGCGCCACCGTCACCTTCGACTCCGGCGGCCGGCTCGTCACCGTCTGCGGCACCTTCAGCGGCTTCCTCCTGAAGCTGCTCGACTCGCGTACCCTCGACACCCTCGCCGAGTACAAGCTGCCGCAGCGCTCCTCGACCGTCGAGGCCATCACCCGCCTGGACTTCGAGAAGATCTTCAAGAAGTCCTCGCCCTCGGGGCGCTGACCTGCGTAGATGGACGTCTAAAGGGCGCTGACCTGCGACTTTACTCCTTTCTGGAGCTTTCACGATGACACCGCCTTACGCGGTCGATTCTCCCCAGACACTCCCCAAGGCGGCTTGATTCTCCCCGGATTCTCCCCAGCTGGCACTGCCTCGACAGGAGCATCGCCCCTGGTCAAGGCCGGTTCTCGGCTCGGAGAAGCGGCTACGCGAAGTGCCGGGGGAGGAGCGTGATCGTGTGGTCCGTGTTCTGGACGGCCCGTCCCGGCGGGAGCCTTTCGTGAGTGGCCAGCGGTTCGTGCCCGTGCCGTCCAGAGCGGGGTCGTCCCCGGTCGTCGTCCGAACACGCAGCCTGGGTTCCTGAGCAGGGACCCGAAGGAGCCCGCCAACGGGGATCCTTCCTCGGCCTTCATCGGTGGAGTGCTCTCGTCCTGCGGCGCCGCCAGTTGGGCGGCCGGGGCGGCCCAGGTCAGGCGCCTCTCTTTGTGTCCCTAGAAGAAGCCGAGCCGCTTCGGCGAGTAGGACACCAGCAGATTCTTGGTCTGCTGGTAGTGGTCGAGCATCATCCGGTACTCCTGCGGCACCGTCTACCCGCACGGCGTGGGCGAGCTCTCCCACCCGGAGAAGGACGTCTACCTCGTCGGCATGAAGTCCTACGGCCGCGCCCCCACCTTCCTCGCCATGACCGGCTACGAGCAGGTGCGTTCTATCGCCGCCGCACTCGCCGGGGACCGCGAGGCCGCCGAACGGGTCGAACTCGCCCTCCCCGAAACGGGCGTGTGCGGCGGGGCGGGTCTCTTCGACGAGCCGGAGGCCGCCGAGGAGAGCGGTGGCAGCTGCTGAACCGAGCCCGACACCAAGGCCGGCGTGGCCGCGACCCGAACAGGGGACCGGTCCGGTGCTGGCTGGTCGGGGTTGCCTGCTGTCGCTGCCGCCGGTGCTGAGGGTGGAGGCCGGGGTCGATGCGCACGATGGAACGGCCCCGACGACACCGGCGCCGGACGCGCCGCCGCCCCGTTCCGTGAAGCGCACGGCGTCCGGGGCAATCTTGCGTGCGCGGTCCGCGGGTCAGGCCTTCTTGACCACGCTCGACTTGAGCTGCATGGCTCCGAAGCCCTCGATCCGGCAGTCGATGTCGTGGCCGTCGACGCCGTCGATCAAGCGGATGTTGCGGACCTTGGTGCCCGCCTTGATGCCCGAGGGACTGCCCTTGACCTTCAACGCCTTCATGACAGTCACGCTGTCGCCATCGCACAGCACGTTGCCGACGGCGTCCTTGACCACCCGCTCCCCGGTGGCGCCGGCGTCGCCTTCAGCGCTCTCGGCAGGTACCCATTCGTGGCCGCACTCCGGGCAGACCGCCAGAGCGTTCATCTCGTAGGTGTACTCACTGGAGCACTTCGGACACGGAGGCAGGTTGTCGCTCATTCACGCAGGTTTCTAAACGTCGGGAAGCGGGGAGCGCCCTGGAGTAGACCGGCTGGCCGGCCGGCGGGCAACCGCGCGTTGGAGTAGCCATAGTAACAAATTGCAAAATTCTGCAATTCGCTACATCCCAGGCAGGAGTGTCGCGCGTGGAGCCGGGCGGTGATCCCCGTGTCGCCCCGTAGTGCCCGCATCCCGGCAGTGGGTCGCAGGATCGTTGAATTGCAAAAGTCTGCAATTTCATAGATGCTGCATGTGCTGTGTTCGTAGGTAGCCGCGGGCACAGCGCCAGGCGTTTGCCCCGTTCGGGGTGGTGAGAAGGGTGCGTGACCGTGCCGGTTCCGCTGTATCAGGCGAAGGCCGAGTTCTTCCGGATGCTCGGGCACCCGGTGCGGATAAGGGTTCTGGAGCTGCTGCAGGACGGGCGGATGCCGGTGCGGGACTTGTTGGCCGCGATCGAGGTCGAGCCCTCGGCACTCTCCCAGCAGCTCGCGGTCTTGCGCCGATCGGGGATCGTCACATCGACCCGTGACGGCGCGACGGTCGTCTACGAGCTGGCGGGCGGGGACGTGGCGCAGCTGATGCTGGCGGCGCGGCGGATCCTGACCGAGGTCCTGACGGGGCAGAGCGTGCTGCTGGAGGAACTGCGCGAGTCCGAGGTTGCGGCCTCGTGGGCGTGAACACCGCGGTGACGGCCGTGCTGGGCCGGGTTCGCTCCGTCCTGCCCGCCCGGGCGGACTACGCGGCGATGGCCCGCAGCCCTCGCCGGGACCTGTTGGCCGGCCTCACCGTGGCGATCGTCGCCCTTCCCCTAGCGCTCGGGTTCGGGGTCTCCTCCGGTTTGGGTGCGGAGGCGGGGCTGGCGACCGCCGTGGTCGCGGGCGCGCTCGCCGCCTTGTTCGGCGGGTCGAATCTCCAGGTGTCCGGGCCGACCGGTGCGATGACGGTGGTTCTGGTGCCGATCGTCGCCCGGTACGGACCCGGCGGCGTCCTCACCGTGGGTCTGATGGCCGGTGTCCTTCTGATCGGTCTCGCCGTCCTGCGGGCTGGGCAGTACATGCGGTACGTGCCGGCGCCGGTGGTGGAGGGCTTCACCCTGGGGATCGCGTGCGTGATCGGCCTCCAGCAGATACCCAACGCACTCGGGGTCGAGAAGCCGGAGGGGGAGAAGGTCCTGCTGGTGGCGTGGCGGGCCTTCGGGGAGTTCGTGGCCTTCCCGAACTGGACGGCGATCGGCCTGTCCGTGGGTGTCGCGGTGGTGATGCTCGCCGGGGCGCGGTGGAAGCCGACGGTCCCGTTCTCGATCGTCGCGGTGATCGCCGCGACCGTGATCGCGCAGCTGTTCCATCTCGACGCGGCGGCCCCGATCGGGGCCCTTCCCGCCGGGCTCCCCGCCCCGTCGCTGGCCTTCCTCGATGTGTCCGCGTTCGGCTCGCTGCTGGCCCCGGCGGTCGCGGTCGCGGCGCTCGCCGCGCTGGAGTCCTTGCTGTCGGCGACGGTGGCGGACGGCATGACGGTGGGGCAGCAGCACGACCCGGACAAGGAGCTGTTCGGCCAGGGCGTCGCCAACCTGGCGGCCCCGCTGTTCGGCGGCGTCCCGGCCACCGCCGCCATCGCGCGTACCGCGGTCAACGTCCGTAGCGGCGCCTCGTCCCGGCTCGCCGCACTCACCCACGCCGCGGTACTCGCCGTGATCGTGTTCGCCGCCGCCCCACTGGTCTCGAAGGTCCCCCTCGCCGCGCTCGCGGGGGTGCTGTTGGCGACGGCGATCCGGATGGTGGAGGTCGGCTCGCTGCGCGCGATGGCGAAGGCGACCCGCTCTGATGCTGTCGTTCTGGTCCTGACCGCCGCTGCCACCCTGATTCTCGACCTCGTGTATGCGGTGATCATCGGCCTGGTCGTTGCTGGGGCCCTGGCCTTGAAGGCGGTGGCGAGCCAGGCGCGGATGGAACAGGTCGACTTCCGGCCCGACCTACCCGGCGAGCACAGCGACGAAGAGCACGCCCTGCTCGCCGAGCACATCGTGGCCTACCGCATCGACGGACCGCTCTTCTTCGCGGGCGCCCACCGCTTCCTCCTCGAGCTCTCCGAGGTCGCCGACGTGAAGGTGGTGATCCTCCGGATGGCGCGGGTGACCACCCTGGACGCCACCGGCGCCCTCGTCCTCAAGGACGCCGTGGAGAAGCTGAACCGGCGCGGCATCGCCGTCATGACCTCCGGCATCCGGCCCGGCCAGCGCCAGGCCCTGGACGCCGTCGGCGCACTGGAGCTGCTGCGCCTCGAAGGCCGCGAGTACGCCACCACCCCGGAGGCGATCGCCGGGGCCCGCAAGTATCTGGAGCAGGCGGGACTGCTGCCCCGTACGCATCACCGACCGCACCGCATCCGGAAGGCCGCACGATGAGCGTCCCCGCCGACCTCCGCATGATCGAGGTCTCCGGCACCGAGGCCCTGTGGCTCCTGGAAGGCTCCGCTCAGGGCCGCCTCATCTACATCCAGCGGGAGGTGGCCGTTGTACGGCCCGCCGCGCACGTGATGGAGTACGGACGCCTCGTCGTCCGAGCCCCCGTGCAGGCCGCCACGATCCCCGGCCGGGCACTGCTGACCTACCAGGTCGATGAGATCCGCACCCCGGTGGGGACCGGCTGGACGGTCAGCGCCCACGGGCCGGCTGACGTCATCGCCGACCCGGACGAGGCCGCCCACTACCGGCGTACCCTGCCCGGCTGGAGTCACGGCCCGCACGACACCCTGCTGCGCCTGCACCCGCAGTCCGTGTCCGGGTTCCGTCTCGCCCGTACGGTCTCGGGGGCGGGCCGGTGAGTGTTCAGGTCGAGGCGATGCCTTACCGGCATGTGCTGGTCGTGCCAGCCATGGGCTCGGCCGTGCGTATCGCCCGGGAGACCACCGAGCTGGTCCTCGTGGAATGCGGGGTGGGTCTTCGCCATCCGAGCGTGGGACCGGCGCTGCTGATCGTGGCCGAGTTGGTCACCAACGCCGTCCGTCACGCCGCTGTGTCCTCGCCGGTGATCACCGTGACCTACGCCCGCGGACCCGGCGCCTTTGCGTTCGCCGTCCACGACCGTCACCCCTATCAGCCCGCTCTGTTCGGTGCGCTCGGCACCGCGCCGGGCAGCGGCCTGGCCATGGTGGTGGAGATGACGATGGAGCTCGGCGGCACCGCTGTCGTGCGGGCGGATGCGGACGGGCGTGGCAAGGCCATCTGGATCACCCTTCCCGTGTGAAGTCGAGGAGCTGACGATGACGATTGAATGGCGCTACACCACCCGTCAGGACTTGGGCGTGTTGTCCTTGGCCGGGTATCTCGGCGCGGAGGCCACCGACCGGTTTGCCGGAGCGATCGGCTGGGCGCTCGCCCGTGGCACCGGCCCGGTCATCCTCGATCTGACCGGACTGCTGGGCTGGTCGCCCGGCGGGCAGGTCGCCGTCGCCCAGGCAGCCCGCCGCCTCGCCGAGAGCGGACGCCCGCTCGAGCTCGCCGCGATCCCCGCCGACGGCTCGCTCGTCCCCGATGCGACCTGCCCGCCCGTGCCCGTCCACTGCGACCTCGCCGCCGCTCTGGCCGCCCACGGAGGTCGCGGGACGGTCGAGCAGTGGACCACCGACGACTGGCCCACCGGGCAGTCGCCCGAGGCGCCCGCCCTCATCTGAGACCAGCACCACCGTCCGGAGGCCTGGTCCTGAAGACCGGGTTCCTCAAGAAGGCCTGACCGGCGAAGGCCCCGCTCCGGGGAGTCGAAGGTCACGAAGGCACCCCGCCAGGACCCGCGAGTTGCAGGGATCTGCAATTGTGGAGGTCGCAAGGTGTGAAGAGGGCCGAACGGATGCCCTACGAAAGAACGGTTCCGGGTGGATGAGATGGGCAGTCAGGGGAGAGGTGCACAGGTGACCACGCCGCTGTACCAGCTGAAGGCAGAGTTCTTCAAAACGCTGGGGCACCCGGTGCGCATCCGCGTCTTGGAGCTCCTGTCCGAACGCGAGCACGCGGTCGCCGAGATGCTGCCCGAGGTCGGCGTGGAAGCCGCGAGCCTCTCCCAGCAGCTCGCCGTCCTGCGCAAGGCCAACCTGGTGGTCACCCGCCGCGAAGGCTCGAACGTCCACTACAGCCTGACCCATCCCCAGATCGCCGAGCTCCTGCGGGTCGCCCGCGGCATCCTCTCCGGAGTCCTGGAAGGCCAGGTCGAACTCCTGGCCGACCTCAAGGCCGGCCGCCACACCTGAACAGCGCCCGACGGTGCCGGCCCTACGGGGCCCGCACCCCACATGCGGCGGCCGTCTTCCGTTCGTGCGGGTTCAACGCGCTTCTGACACCGGAAGACGGCCGCTCTCCTCCCATGCCGAACCCGCACCCCAGGCGTGCCTGGATCCCACTCCGGTCCCGGTCTCACTTCTGGGCGTGCTGCCCCACGTAGAAGAGCAACCAGATGAACCCGGCGAACACGTGCGTGCCGAAGATGTAGAAGAAGGCCCGCATCGCGACGCCCTTCTCCTTCCACTTCTCGTGCTCCGCAGCCGTGTCCTTCTCGGGCAGGTTGTCCGTCATGATTCGTCTTCCTTCCTGGTGCCCGGCTCCTGGACCGGGCGGCGGCACGGACGGACGAGAACCTGCATGCCGTGCTCGCCTGCGTGCTCGATGACGGCCGCGACCTCGCCGGCCTCGGCCGTGCGGACCTCCGGCTCAGGGCGGGTGCTGAGGTAAGTGATCTCGTACGACTGGGCGGCCTCTCCACTGCTGTTGGTCACGGAGTGCCTTCCGGAAGGATGAAGCGGACGACAACCGTCTTGCCGCACCCGCCGGAGAAGGGCTCGATGCGGACGTCACCGCCGAACGTCCGCGCCAGGTCAGCCACCGTGCGCAGCCCCTGCCCGGCGGCTCGGCCGGCGTTATCGGGCGCGACTCCAGGTCCCCGCCGGAGGCCACAAGCAGGTGCTCGGTCATGTGGAGGGTGACCTCTGCGTCTGGGGAGTGCTGAGCGTGCCGGACGGCGTTGGTCACGAGCTCGCTGACCACCAAGAGCACGGCTCCGAAGAGCGCCGAGGAGCTCTCCAGCCCGAAGAGGACCAGAGAGCGTTCGCTGCGCTCGCGCGCGGCCCGCACGGAACCCGGCACCAGCGGCACCGTCCACACGTGCTTGCGCACCTCGACAGCCGTCTGCCCGCTGGGGCGCCTGACCATCACCGACGCCCCAGACCCGCCGAGGGCAACCCGAGGTTCATCGGGTGTCCCACGCACCGGTGGCCACGCCGTGATCGTGGGCCACGCGCAGCGCGTCCTCCAGCTCCTCCGCGGCCTGCGCCTCATCGAAGGCATCGTCAGCCTCCTGCGCAGCCTGGAGGCGAGCCCGCGCCACACGGACCCGTTCCAGCGCCGCTTCCTCGAACCCGGCCACACCGCAACCCCCGTCCGCATATCCAGAACTAGTAAATTGCATAACTCTGCAAGTCTACCTGGTGCGGGTCCGCCCGGAAGTTCACCGGCCACGGCTGATCAGGGCACCTTGCGCACCAGCTGGCTGGTTCAGCTCGTAGCGTGCGCCGACAATGTCCAGGCAACCCTCGGCGATCCGGGCGGCGAGGTCCGCCTCGGCGGTAACGCGCGCTGACCGTGGATGCGGGAGAACGTCGTCTCGATTCGCCGCAGGCGCTGCTGGTCAGCAACAACCCGTACGCCTCGCCCGATCCACTCAGCCTCGGCCGCCGACCCAGGCCGGACCAGGGCGTGCTCGGTGTCCTCGGCGTGCGCGTCGAAGGAGGCGCCCAGGCCGCCGAACCGGCGCTGCGCCGCGCGCGGGCCACCGGGATCTCGACGCTGACGGCCCGCCAGGTCACCGTCCACGCCGACGCCCCGGAGATCCCGGTGGCCGTCGACGGGGAGGCGCTGAGCCTGCCGACTCCGGTCCTCTGCACCCTCGCCGTCCGCACGCTCCGCGTCCGCGTGCCACGCGACCGGCCCGGCGCGGACCCGCTGAAGCAGGACCGCACTCGGCGCCCGGACTGGCGCGACGTGATTCATCTCGCGCTGACTTCGCGCCCGGACAGCGGCACGTAACCTGGAACGCACCCGGATCCGCCGACCATGCGGGGCCGTGGTCGATGCCCAGAGCGTGAAGACCTCGGCCCACGTGGCCGGGACCAGCCATGGCATCGACGCTGGAAAGAGATCAAAGAACGCAAGCTGATCACCGACACCCTCGCCCTGGTCCTTGCCGTCATCGTCACGGGCTGCCGCGATGCACCACTCAACCGGCGGGAGACGACTACTCGACGAGGTGGCCACCACGCCGTCCAACGTGAACAAGGTCTGGCCGACGGCGGCTTATAAGGCCAATGACACCCAGCGCGGGGCGGAGCTGGGCATAGACGCCGAGGCTGCAAAACTGCCGGCAGCGAGGAGCTTTCAGTAGCTGCCGAAGAGGTGGGTGATACGGCGAACCTTCGGCTGGCTGATGCCGTACCGGCGCCTGGCGCGGGATTATGAACATGCGCCGCGAGCGCACCGGAGAATACTGATCAGATGCCCTCAAGGCGCTGCGCGGTGCCATGGTGGGCCTCGTCGTCGCCCTTCGGGCCGTCCTTGGCGAGTTCGGTGCAGGCCGTGGCCGCCTCAGCTGGTGCGTGGATAGCTGATCATGTCGCGACCGGCGACGCCTGGGACCCTTTGGGTGGCCCCCTCACTCAGTCCGGTGGCTCGCAGTGGGGGCCGCGGGGCTCAATCCCGGTACAGGCCCTGCTTGCCCTTGCTGGAGGAGGTCAGGCCTCCTACCGGCCCTGGGCTCACTGCCACTGCGGCGTCCGGCCGTTCCCTCTGCCCCCGTCAAGGGCAGGCGCCGGCAGGGTCGTCGTGGACGAGAGCGCAGATCATCTGTGCGCCGCGCCCGTGATCGGGGTACGTCTTGAGCAGGTCGGCCTTGAAATCGTTCCACTGTCGCGTGATCTCGGCGGTGGCTCCGGCCGTGGCGTGCCGGAAGTTGTCGTCCGGCTTAGAACGGGCTGATGCGGCGGTGTCCTTGTTCAGCGCGCGGTTGTGGGAGACGCGGCCGTCGCAGTCGGCGGGTTTGACACCGGTGGAATCGACGTCGGTGTAGCAGCCCGTGGTGAGGCCGACGGGGATGAGGGTGCGCGCGTCCCGGGTCCAGTCGGCGTCCTTCATGCCGCTGTAGCGGCCTATGTCGAGGAACGGCGCGACCTCGGTGCGCCCCAGTCCGGGTGGGATTTCGAGCCCGATCGGGCCGGGGGCGGCCCGGTCCGTCCAGTTGGAGTGCGAGTAGAAGTCCTCGATCTGGTGCCAGCCGCGACCGAGCTGTTCGAGGACCTCGCACTTGGCCCGTTGGGGTTTCTCGTCCCAGGTGCAGTGCGAGGACAGATCGCTCTGGTCGGCGCGCACCTTGCCGTCGGCGTCGACGAGGCCGTCGGCGGCCTCGACCGCGTTGCGGAAACGGGTGACGGAGGTACGGATGCACGCGAGGAGCTCGGTGGTCGCCTCGTCCCGAGTGCGGGGATAGTCGGGGGCGTAGCGGGGCTCGAGGTAGTCGGCGTTGTCGCAGTGCAGGGGACCGACCTCGAAGTACGGGGGGTGGTCGTTGGCGTTGATCGCCCCGTCGCGGGCATCGGCCATCTCGGTCAGCGTCACGGGCTGCCACGGCAGTGCCGCCCTGGTGATGTCCTCGTGGTTGCCGCCGGTGAAGGCATGGGCGGGACCGATCGGCACGGTGGCCAGAACGGCCGTCAGGAGAGCCGCGAGAGCGGTGTAGGTGGTTCGAGGCCGGCTGGGCGACAGACGGTGGGGCATACGAGGCTCCAGACGTGCTGGGGGAGTGGACGGCCGGGGCGTGTGGTCAAAGCAGACCCGTCCGCCGCAGGGCGGGCCTGGCGGTAGCAGCGTCGTCCCGGGATTCCGTTGCGGAGTGCGGGGCCAATGCGGTGACCGCCTCGCACCAGGCGTCGACGGATTCCACATCTCTCCTTCCCAGCCGGCGCCCGTAAGGGAGTCGCTTGACGCGCGGAGGCCTGGTGTCGTCCGCGTCGCCTTTGGGCCACCAGGGTCGGCTGCTCACCCCTGGTCTTGCCTTGGTGGCTCTGCGGGAGTGGCGTTCTCGATGGCCAGGCCGGCCGCTCCGGCCAGGGCGATGGGGACCGCTTCGTCGTGGGTGTCGAACGGTTGAGCGTCGCGCCGGTCGGACAGGTACAGGTTGCCGTAGATCTGGCCGCGCACGCTGACGGCGACCCCGAGAAGACTGTGCATGGGCGGGTGGCCGGGCGGGAAGCCGACCGACTTCGGGTGGCGGGCGATCTCCTCCACCCGCAGCGGCTCGGGGTGGCGGATGAGGTGCCCCAGCAGCCCGCACCCGCGCGGGAACTCCACGCGGGACAGATCGGCCCGCTCGTGCTCCGTGAGCCCGACGGGGATGAACTCCGACAGACTGTCCCCCTTCTCGGCCAGTACGCCCAACGCGCCGTACCGCGCGTCGACCAACTCCATGGCGGTGCCCACGATCCGACGCAGCACCATCTCAAGGTCGAGGTCCCGACTGACCGCCAGCGACTGACCGCCAGCACCGCTTCCAGCAGTCGCCGCATCCCCCGTTGGCTGCTGCCCAGCTCCGTGATCTGCTCGTCCGTGAGCTCCACGTGGATGTTCTGGCCCACTTGTGGTCCATGCAGGCCGGGGGACACCCACCGCGGGCTGTGGTGCTCGTCCATCCGCTGCCACCTCTCCACCCCGTCCCACCTGGGCGTCTGCCGTCGGCATCCTCGGGAGCCTGTCACGCAGGATGCCGAGTGCTGAGCCTCGTACCGCCATGGGGCTCAGCACATCGGCGCCGCACGGGTCAGTCGATCGCGAACCAGCCGCGGACCTGTGCCTCGTGGTCGATGAAACGCTCGCCGGAGACGTCGACGACGACCTTGTCGATCGTGCCCCCGGTGAAGCGGAACGGTGCCTGATAGTCGGGTGTGACGGGCGAGGCGTCGTCGCGGCCCACGCAGATCCCGTCCCCGACGACGCAGAAGTAGCCGGGCTGGGTGACGATGGCACCGCTGCCGACCTGCTGGTCGTCGACGTAGAGGGTGAGCGTTCCGGCCGCACCTGGCATCGCGGGATCGGTGTTGCGCCCGCTCGCGGTGAACTCGGCCGTGAGCACGTGCCTGCCCGGATTGATCTCACGGTCGGATGCCACGTGTTGCAGGTGGGTGCCCACCCAGTTGAACGCGTAGTGCAGGCGCTGGTTCTTGATGTAGAGGCTGTGCCCGCCGGCGATGCCGCCGTGGGCGTAGACGACGCCCTCGGCGTCGGCCGACTCGATGTCGACTCCGGCGGCGATGGTGTACGACCGGCCGCTGATCACGACGCCGGACTGTTCGGGCACCGAGGCGCAGTCGGGGTAGTAGACGTAGCGTTCGCGCGGCGGGGTTCCGTGCGGGCGCTCGGCGAGCGCCTGTTCCAGCGCGGTGCGGTCGTCAAGCGGCAGCCCGTTGTAGATGCCGGCGTAGTAGTACCACAGGCTCTTGAGCGTCTCGAGCTGCTCCGGCTCCAGTGCCGCAACGTCCGTGGACTGCGCGCGGTCCTTGGTGAGGTTGTAGAGCTCCCACTGGTCGTGTGCGAAGCCGCCCCAGCCGCTCAGCGGCGGGTGCACGGTGCAGGCCAGCCACCCGTCGTGGTAGATCGATCGCTGTCCCAGCATCGCGTAGAACTGGGTCTGCTTTCCCGGCGCGGCGGGGTCGGTGAGCGAGGCCGCGAAGCTCTCGCCCTCGATCGGGTTCTGCGGGTACCCCTTGAGCACCTCGGGCGGATCCACGTCCAGCAGGTCGTAGAGCGTGGGGACGACGTCGACCGCGTGGACGTACTGCTGGCGGACTTCACGTTGCGGTTGGATCTTGGCCGGCCAGGCGACCAGGCACATGTCGGCCACGCCGCCCTCGTAACCGGCCCA
Organism: Streptomyces gardneri; assembly: GCF_006539185.1. GTDB lineage: Bacteria > Actinomycetota > Actinomycetes > Streptomycetales > Streptomycetaceae > Streptomyces > Streptomyces gardneri. The sequence goes on along the minus strand of NZ_BJMN01000023.1, from coordinate 71,607 downwards.
GCGCTTCCAGTACGGGAACGGGGTGTCGAACGCCCAGGCCCAGCCGGTCGGGTAGTGGTTGTAGGAGACAGGGCTGCCGAGCTCGTCGATGTGTTCCAGGGACAGTTCGGTCGGTGTGGGCAGGCCGTTGAAGAACCGCCATTCGTTGAACGTTCCGTCAGGTCCGCCCTCGCCGCTGCCGCCGTTGTCCGAGACGGCCACGATGATCGTGTTGTCGAGCTCTCCGGCCGCCTCCAGGAAGTCGATCACCCGGCCGAGCTGGTCGTCGCTGTAGGAGACGTAGCCGGCGAAGACCTCGGCCATCCGGATGAACAGCCGCTTCTCGTCGTCGCTGAGTGTGTCCCAGGGGCGGACGGTGTCCAGCCTCGGCCACGGCTGCCCGTCCGGCCCGGTCACGTCCGGCTCACCATGGGGATTGATCGCGGACAGCTCGGTGTCCTCGGGCAGCAGGCCGATCTCCTTCTGACGCCGGAGGATCTCCGGCCGGATCGCCTCGTAGCCCTCGTCGAACACACCCTTGTAGGCGTCGGCCCATTCCTTGAAGACGTGGTGCGGTGCATGGGCCGCGTCCAGCGACAGGTACATGAAGAACGGCTTGTCGGGCTCGACGACCTTGGCGTCACGGATGAACTCGATGGCCTTGTCCGACAGATCCTTGGCGATGTGGTAGCCCTCGTCGGGAGTGGCCGGCGGTTCGACCTGGTGGTTGTCATGCACCAGGTCCGGATACCAGCAGCTCGACTCGCCGCCGAGGAAGCCGTAGAACCGCTCGAAGCCGCGCCCCAGAGGCCAACGCCCCTTGAACGCCGCCATGCTGGTCTCCTCACCAGGGGTGAGGTGCCACTTGCCGACGCAGTACGTGTTGTAGCCGCGCTCGGCCAGGACCTCGGAGATGAACCCGTTCTCGAACGGGATGCGGGTGGAGATCCCGGGGAAGCCGGCACTGAACTCGGCGATGGTGGCCATGCCGTTCGACGTCGCATTGCGGCCGGTCAGCAGCGAGGCCCTGGAAGGGGAGCAGAGCGCCGTGGTGTGAAAGTTCGAGTAGCGCACGCCCATGTCCGCGATGCGCGACATCGTCGGCGTTCTCACCGGGCCGCCGAAGCAGTCCATTGTCGCGTAGCCCACGTCGTCCCAGGCGATCACCAGCACGTTCGGGGCGCCCTCGGCTGCCTTCGGCGCCAGGAACGGCTCCCAGTCCGGCTCCGAGTCGTGGATGTCGAGGGAGATCTTCCCCCTGAAGTCCTTCGCCATGCCCTGCTCCTCTGCCGATCGGCTCCGAGCGAACCGTCGTCCGGGTTCCGTGCGCGTTCCGGGCAGGGCCCGGCTCGGGCGAGATCCTCGTTTCTCCTCAGGGGTGCCGGGCTCCTTGAAAGAGGCGCGCTCTCGGTCAGTGCTGCGCTGCCGGTCTCGCGTGTAGCGGGTCGGCGGCGGATCAGTCCTGTTCGGTTGTTCTGGTTGTTCCGGCGCAGAGTGCCCAGATGACGAAGATGTCGATGGCGATCAGGACGATGGCCCAGAACGGGTAGTAGGGCAGCCACAGGAAGTTGGCGAGCATGCCGAGCCCGGCGAGGGCGATGCCGATGATGCGCGCCCACAGGGCGCCGCCGAAGAGGGCGATACCCGCCAGGACGATGAGGATGCCCAGGATGAGGTGGATCCAGCCCCAGCCGGTGGTGTTCATCTGGAAGGCGTAGTTGCGGGTGACGACGACGAGATCGTCCTTTGCGACGGCGGCGATTCCCTGGAATATCGCCATGGCGCCGCCGAAGATCATCAGAACTGCGGCGAAGAAGGTCCAGCCGGTTGCGAACCGCCTTGGGGAAGTCTGGCCACGCGCTCCGCTGACGTTGCTGGCCATGTTCGGGCTCCTTCGAGACAAACCTCGTCGCCGGATTGGGCGACCTGGTCGGAGACTCCATATCCAGGCTGCCACGGCGGAGGCCAGGCAGCACCTCCGGACCGCCGATGCCCGCTCCCTTGGGTTCCGCCCGGAGACGACTGCGGCGGAGGGTTGCGTGCAGGCGAGGCCCGGCCGCTGGTGCGGACTGGGGCGTGCGATGGGTCTGTCAAGCCGTCAGACCAGCATGCGAAACCATCACATGGTCGGACGAACGATCGCGGGCGCCGCCCCAATGCGCATGCCGTAGAGGCGAGTTCGCCTGCTTCAGCAGCACCCCGCTTATCGAGAGGGCCTGCGTGGCCGCTTCTGGCGACGGCTGCTTCCCGTCACCGTGGTCGGTGGGCCCGGGCTGCGGCGGCATGCGGCGACTGCACTTGCGCGGGCAGGCGGTCGAGGTAGTAGTGGCGGGCGATGACCAGCCCGATGACGAGTACAAGGCTGGCGTAGGCCGCGCCCAGCGCCGTGGTCACCAGCGCGCGGCGGCGCCGACGGGCGAGCAGCATGCCGATCGCGCCCAGCACCACCGTGAGGACGGTCAGCCGGTTGCCGAGGACGTCGAGCGCGTGTGCCGTGCCCGGGATCTTTTCCTGCTTGTCGGACTTGAAGTGCACCGTCTGTTTGTTGACTGTGGGGATCTGCTCCACCGGTGCGAGGCCGGTGTCATCGAGGTCCTGCTTGACCGTCTCCACGGTGGTGCCGACGTCCAATGTGACGGTGCCGCCGCTGACCTGCACTGCGCCCCGCCGTGGCCGGTGAGCGCGTGCACGACCGCGTTGTGCGCGGCGCGGTTGGCATCGGTCCAGATGGTCTCGAACCTGTCGCTCCTGACGAAGTGGGTCGCCCGCTTGCTGACCACGCGGTCGACGGCCTCGTCATGGGGTGGTTCGGACGGAGTCGGCTCAGGCAGGCTGGTCATGGCGCTCTAGAGGGCTTCTGCGGCCGGGTAGCCGCTCACCCTCCATCGAGACGACCTGTAACGGTTGTCGCACCTGGGGCTACATCTACCGAGCGACTCTGCCGGAGACACAGCCATTCGGTTTCGCCGGCGGTCCCTCAGGTGCGGCAAGCTGCGGTCAGCCTTCCCACGGCCACGAGGAGGCAGAGAGGCCGCACACATGACGCGAGAAGCACCCTCCTGCTGCACCCCCGGCCCCGTACCGGGGTGCCTGGCGAGACAGGGCCGTCGGTGCTCTCGAAACGGCCGCCCGAGCGGTCCGGCGCGGCCCCCACCGGCCCGCGGGCGATCCGGCTGGACGGCGGCTGGTTCCGCATGGGCAGCGATGAGGCGCTCGCCTACCCTGCGGACGGCGAGGGTCCGGTGCGACGGGTCCGGGTCAGCCCTTTCGCTATCGATCCGCACTGCGTCAGCAACGCCAGCTTCGCCTCGTTCGTGGCTGCTACTGGCCATGTCACCGATGCCGAGCGCTACGGGGCTTCGTTCGTCTTCGGCGGCCTGCTGCCCGACGACTTCCCGCCCACCCGGGAGGTCGCCGCCGCTCCGTGGTGGCGCGAGGTGCTCGGCGCCGACTGGCGGCACCCGTACGGCCCCGATTCCGATCTCGACGGGCGCGCGGAACACCCGGTGGTGCACGTCTCCTGGAACGACGCGCTCGCATACTGCACCTGGGCCGGCGGAAGACTGCCCACCGAAGCCGAATGGGAGTACGCCGCCCGCGGCGGGCTCGAACAGCAGCCCTTCCCCTGGGGCGAGGAACTCCGTCCAGGTGGCCGGCACCGGATGAACGTGTGGAACGGCTCCTTCCCCGACCACAACACCCTTGAGGACGGCTATCTCGGCACCTGCCCCGTGGACGCCTTCCCCCCGAACGGCTACGGCCTCCACAACATGACCGGCAACGTCTGGGAGTGGACAGCCGACTGGTTCCACCCCGTCTGGCACGCCACAGGCCCCCGCGAGGACCCGACCGGCCCACCGACCGGCACCGCGCGCGCCCTTCGTGGCGGCTCCTACCTCTGCCACGCCTCGTACTGCCGCCGCTACCGGGTCTCCGCCCGGATGCCCAACACGCCCGACTCCTCCACCGGCAACATCGGCCTCCGCTGCGCAGGCCCGGCTGGTGGATGATCGGCACGGAGGACCCTCTCTGCGATGCTCGGGTCACTCGCGCCGGCCGACCTGTTCCGCGGGAGACGACTGCGGCACGCAGAGCAGCGCGTGCTCAGGTCGCTCGCCCTGGCCGAACGGTCCGCAGCGCAACCAGATGGCGGGCGTCGCGGTCGAGCACGACGCCCCCGCCCCCCCCAGCCCAGTTCGACCTGGCGACCGCGGCCACAGGCTCGGATCAGCGCCGGTCCCGGCGGTCCTCCCGGCGGTCTTCACGGTCATCCCGGCGGTCCTCACGCCGGTCACTGCGGCGACCGACCCCGTGGGCGACGACAGCCGCAGTGCCCACGACAGCCGCTGTGCGAACGACGGGGCGGTCGATGACCCCGCGGCGTCCTCTGCGCATGGGTCCGAGAGGCATCTCATGCTCCTTCTTCGTCGGCTTCGATCGAGGCCAGGATGGCCTGGATCGGAATGCGTCCGTTGGCGATGAGCTGGCCTCCCGCGCGGCGGGCGGCGGAGGCGAAGGGCCCCGCCCACACGTTCTCCCAGACCAGCACTCCGGCTGTCGTGCCGGGCTCCATGGCTGTGGCCAGGTTGACCACGTCCTCTTCCGCGAGCAGGCCGGCCAGCTGCGCCTCCGCGGCGCGCAGTTCGCCGACGCTGTCCGGGGCATCGACCTCCATGACGTCGATCTCGCCGTCTGCCCCCTTCGTCAGGATGATCAGGTCCAGGATCCGGATGGTCCCCGAGGTGACCAGCTTGTCGAGCTCTTCGGCCATCTCGCCGGTGAAGTGCGAGGTGGCCGGCGGGAACTCGACCACGACGTAGTCGACCGGTCCCAGTTCGTCGGTGTCAGGTGACGTCATGTCTGCGTTCCGTTCTCTCGATGAGTACCCGCTCGAGATCAAGGGCCCTTTCGGCTGCCGGCAGCGCTGAGACCTCACGCTCGGGCTTGCCTGCCTCCTTGCCCGGCCGACCACTGAGGGCGCACGTTGATGAAGATCGACAGGGATGAGCACGGTGGCCCCGAAATAGTGGCAGGGCCAGCGGAGGAAGTCGGCGATCGCAGCAAGCTCCGCGGGCGTGATCCCGCGCTACCGGTACAACGCGCCATTGGCGAGGGCGATGAGGATGCCCGGAGTGAGGTGGTGCCGCCTGCCTATCATTGAGATACAAGCCGTATCGGCCCTGCCGAGAGGAAGCGGGCGCCGTCCTCGCTGGTAGGCGTAGCTCCCTCGAACGACCCTCCAATTGCCAGCCTCGCACGGTAGCGCCACACCCGCACCCTGGCCGAAGTCCCAGCTGGGAGGCGGCAGATGTCGTCTGTTCGACCGTGAGGTATCACCCAGGCTTGCACGTGTTCCGTATGGCCGAGGGCCCCATACCCGCGAGAGCTCCGCGATGTCCGCCCGTCCGTACCGACGACGCCGGTCAGCCCGCCCCACCGTTGGCGCGATCACGGCCGCGCACAACACGAGGCCCGCACAGCGACCGGCTCACCCGACCGAGCGGCGTCGGTGGGCCGCCTGAAGGTCTACACGCGGTCGCGACCCCACACCGTCCCGCACCGCACGTCCTGACGGGGGATTCGGAAGGGTTGCCTTGGCGCCGGCCGGCACCTCAGACCCGGACGACGATCAGGGCAGTGGTGTCGGTGGCGCCGCCGGTGGGAAGCAGGCCGAGCAGCGCCAGGTGCACCACCGCGCCGATCGGCACCGCCAGCGTCGCGAGCGTGACCAGCTCGGCATCCGTCGGCTGCGAAGCAATCCAGGTCGTCGCTCTTCGCATGCAGTGCATCCGGCCCCAGAGGACGTAGGTGGTGAAATCCGAAGCCGGGCGCCTGGATCCTCGTCTCCGTGATGTCGACGGGGACGCCGAGGGCATCGCACAGGTGGAGCTCACGTTCCACCCGCAATGTCCCATTCGATGATCCGGACGACAGCGGTCTCCATAGCGCCGTCGTGCTCGAATTCGACGCGTTCCTCGGACTGCTTCTGGATGACCGCGGTGGGGTCGATCTTCTCCCCGTCGAAGACGATCTCGACCTTGGGATACCTGGCCAGGTACGGAGCGAACTCCGTCGTCAGCAGACTTCGTGCGCGATCGGCGGTGAGACGGTCCAGAACCACCGACTGCCGGCCCCAAGCCTCGACCAGCGTTCCCGTCGGTTCGTCCGTGGGCGTGGAGTCGCCGATCGGGAAGTCGTTGCGCGAGGCGTTGTGCGCCGTCACCGTTGTCTTCCGCAGGCCGTCAATTCCCTTGGCGACGGTGGTCCACCTGATGAAGGCGCCGAGGGCGAACGCGCGCAGACGGCCTTGGCCCGCACGGCCGTGCAAGGGGCGGCCGCCGACCGTGGTGTGGCTGTGCTTCTTCCACGAACCACCGATCTTCTCGAAAGCGGTCGTGCAGCCTTCAGGGGTGATGCCCTCCCCGTCGTCCGCAGTCATGACCTTGTCCACCGCACCAGTGGCCGACCGCTCGATGGTCACCGTGACCTTGGTGGCGTCCGCGTCCAGGCGTTCCAAATGAGCTCCTTCACGGCTCCGACGGGATCGTGCTCTCTCGCCAGGCGCTCGACATGGTCTTCGGCCGCTTCCAGGTGCACACGTCTCATTGCGCCAGTTTTGCAGGGCTTGATCACTCTGGGTGGAGGGCCTGTCAGCTCTTCGTCAGGTCCTCTACTGGCTCGGACGTACGCCAAGCGCCGGTCAGGGATTCTCTCCTCGGCCTGGTGAGAAGCGGTGTCGGAGCTGTCACGACATTTTTGAGATCCCGTCGGGGCGCGTCGTGTGAGTTACCGGTTGTCGGTTCGGTGAGCCGGGCTGACCAGCCCCACCTCTGGGGCACAGCGGACACGTGAGAGCGGTCCCGTCACGGCGGCTCAGTTCGAGGTGTGACGCCGACCGGCGTGCTTGGGACCAGCTGGCAATTTGCGAGCGAATCGGGCTGCCCGGAGGCACTCCGATGCTGACTTTTGCTGACTTTGATGGACTAGGGCGCCTCTGACCTGCGAAAACGTCGACGGATCAAGTGGTGGTGGAACTTCGTGGGTCGCACGGACGAGGAGATCCGCAAGGCGCGCGACGAATGGATGACCAGTGACCGCTTCGGCGAGATCAAGGGCTACGACGGCCCCAGCCTCGCCGGGACTCCTTCATCGAACCGGTTCGACATTCTCCATAGGAGAAAGGAGGCGGTCGGGCAGAGGTGGGAGCAGTGCTCGGATTCCGGTGTCGAACCGGTTCGCGTGAGGAAAAGGAGGAGTCGACCCTGTGGGTCTCAACACCTCACGCAAGCCTCATGAAACACATCGGAAACCAGTGCGCGCGAACCTGCGGTCACCGTCCACCCACCACACTTCACCGCCCCACCGAAGTTCTCCCGGGATCTGAGCCCAGAACGGGGTTCGGATCCCGGGAGCGGCGGTCATCCGGCGGTCAGGGTGGTCCACTTCTGGTTGGAGCCGCCGTGGCAGTCCCACAGCTGGAGCTGCGTGCCGTCGGCGGTGGAGGAGCCCGGGACGTCGAGGCAGCGGCCGGAGGCGGGGTTGCGGTAGCCGCCGTTGTAGGGCTGCCACATCTGGTTGGAGCCGCCGTGGCAGGCCCAGAGCTGCGCCTTGGTGCCGTTGGCCGTGCCCCAGCCGGCGGCGTCGAGGCACTTGCCCATGGAGCGCAGGGTGCCGTCGGTGTAGGCGGACCAGACCTGGCTGGCACCGCCGCCACAGCTCCATGTCTGGACGGCGGTCCCGTCAGCGGTGCCGGCGCCGCTGACGTCCAGGCACTTGCCGGCGATGCCGGACTGTACGCGTGTGGGGGCGGGGGCGGGGTTCCTCAGCCAGCCGGCGCTGTCCGCGGCCTGGACACCGCGGTGGAAGGCGTCGGCCATCTTCCGGTAGCCCGCGTCGTTGGGGTGCAGGGCGTCGGCCAGGTCGGCCGTGGTCAGGCTGCTCATGTCGACGTACGCGACGCGCTTGCCCGCGGCCTGTGCGTCCCTCACGATCTGGGGGATGGCCTGGTTGTACGCGGCACGGTACTGCTCCTCCGAGCCGCTGGTGGACACGACCAGGGAGGCCACGAGGACGGTGGCGTCGGGGGCGGCGGCGGTGATCTGGCCGACCAGTGACTTCAGCCTGGCGGTGGCGGTGGAGACCTGGTGGGATCTGTCGAGGTCGTTGGTGCCGATGTGCAGCGTCACGACGTTGGGTCGGTAGCGGGTGAGCGAGGCGTCGGTGAGGGCGGCGATCTGCTCGATCAGGTAGCCGGAGTGGCCTTCGTTGTCGGGGTCGGACATCGAACCGGCCCGTCCCGTGCCCACGAAGTCCACCGGGTGGCCGTCCGCCGCGAGCTTGTCCCACAGCGGCCCCCGGTAGCCGTTGCCCGTACCGCTGCCCACGCCCCAGGTGATCGAGTCGCCCAACGGCATGACCCGCAAGGGAGTGTCGGAGGCGGCGGAGGCGGGGGCCGCCCCTGCCGCTGTCACCGCGAGCGCGGCCGCGAGGAGCGCGACCAGGGGGCGGATCCAGGACCTTCTCACGGGGTTCCCTTTCTCGGGGTGGCGCGTCACGGGAGCGTGGTCCACTTCTGGTTGCTCTGGCCGTTGCAGGTCCAGAGGACGACGGGGGTCCCGTTGGCGGTGCCGGCCCCGTTCGCGTCGAGGCACAGGCCGGCGTGGACGTTGCGCATCGACCCGTCGGCTTGCGCGGTCCATTTCTGGTTGTTCTGGCCGTTGCAGGGCCAGATGACGACCCGCGTGCCGTTGGCGGTGCCCTGGCCGGAGGCGTCCAGGCACTTGTCGCCGTAGACGCGGATCTCGCCTCCGGCCCACGTGGTCCAGAGTTGGTTGGCGGCGGTGTGGCAGTCCCAGATCAGCGCCTGCGTCCCGGCCGCGGTGGAGGCGCGGTCCACGTCCAGGCATCGGCCTGATCCGGTGCCGCGCAGGCGTGCGGTGGTGGCGGCCAGCGGGCTCCCCCCGGTCATCTTGAACACGGCGACGCCGTGCGCGGGTACGCTCGCGGAGATCTGGCCGGAGGTGCTCGACGTGCCGCCGGTCCACAGGTCGGTGAGGGCGAACGACTGGCCGGTGAGGCCGACTTGTGCGGCCGTGGCGGTGACGGTCGCGGTGCTCCCTCCCCGGTTGAACAGGCCCACGGCGACCGAGCCGTCGGCCAGGGGCTTGGCGAACACCTCGGTGCCGCCGTCGTCGCGCACCCTGCGCCCGCCCGCACCCAGCGAGTCCTGGTTCACCGCGAGGAGACGCGGGTTGCGCAGGATGGCGCTCACGTCGGCGGACATCGTACGGATGTCGTTGCCGGCCATGAGCGGGGCGCCCATCAGCGACCACAGGGCGAAGTGGGTGCGGGACTCGGTCAGTGACAGGCCGGGGCGGCCGACGACCAGCATGTCGGGGTCGTTCCAGTGTCCGGGGCCGGACTGCGCGGCCAGCGGCGCGGTGATGTCCAGGACGTTGCCCACGCCCATCGGATAGCTGTTGGTGTTGTCGTTCTGCCAGATGTCGAGCAGGTCCTCGGTCGTCCGCCACAGGTCGGCGACCTCGCCCCAGTCGAACTTGTCGCCGGTGGGGGCGTGGAAGCTGTTGGGGTTGATGCTGTAGACGATCGGCCGGCCGGTGGCGCGCAGGGCGTCGCGCATGAGGGTGAACCGATCGACCTGCTCGCCGAGCGTGCCGCTGCCGGAGCACCAGTCGTACTTGAGGTAGTCCACGCCCCATGAGGCGAACGTGGCGGCGTCCTGGGCCTCGTGCCCCTTGCTGCCCGTGGCGCCCGGGTACGTCCCCACGCCCTGCGCGCACGTGCGCTCGTTGGGCGCCTGGTAGATGCCGAACTTCAGGCCCTTGCCGTGGATGTAGTCCCCGAGCGCCTTCATGCCACTGGCGAACGTGGTCGGGTTGGCCCGCAGGTTGCCCGCCGCGTCACGCTGCGGGTCGAACCAGCAGTCGTCGACGACGACGTACTGGTAACCGGCGTCCTTCATACCCGAGGACACCATCGTGTCGGCGGCCTGGCGGACCTGCGCCTCGGTGATCCCGCATCCGAAGCTGTTCCAGCTGTTCCAGCCCATCGGCGGCGTGAGCGCCGGGCTGCCCGGCGCGGCCTCGGCGGTCGTGTGGGCGGAGGCGGTGACGCAGGCGGTGAGCGTCAGCGCGGTGGCCGCGAGGAGACGCCATAACCGTCGGTGCGGGGGAGCCATCAGGATTCCTTCCTGGCCTGCGCAGCGCAAGCCGCTGCGCGGGCCGGATCGGTGGGGGGAGGAAGTGGGGCAGTGTGCTGCTGACCAGGCGCGCGAGTCAGCGCTGCAGGGTGAGCAGGCCCGGCCGGTACGGCAGTCGCTGGTAAGGGATGCCCTGCGGTGTGGCGGGGTCGTAGCCCTGGTAGAGGAACTGCAGGTTGCAGGGGTCGACGGTCATGGTCTGGTCGGCGTTGACGCGGACCAGGTCACCGTGGCTGATGTCGTTGGTCCAGGTGGCACCGCTGTTGGCCTTGCCCGCGAAGGGGCTGCTCTCGGTGCCGGCCTGGACGGTCCACGGGCCGTTCAGGCTTGAGGCGGTGAACGAGCGGAAGAAGCGGTGCTCGTTCGCACCCCGCGCCTCGACGATCATGAGGTACTGGTTCCGGCCCTGGAGCTTGTAGACCTCCGGCCCTTCGAACAGGTTCTTCGCCGTGTCGCTCATGACCGTCGTGGACGACGAGCCGAAGTTGCCCGGGAAGTTCCCGATCGGCATGGTCGACTTGTAGATCTTGCCGTTGTCATCGGCGAAGAACAGGTGCATGTTCTGGTCGTCGGCGATCAGGGTCGGGTCGATGGGGGCGGACTCGGGGAGGCTGCCGGTGAACAGCGGCTGCGGGGCGGACCAGCCGTTGGGATCGGTGGGGTCGCTGGATGTGCGGTAGGTGAAGGGCCAGGCGGTACCCCACCCGTTCGAGGCCAGTACCCAGATGTTCTTGGGCGCGAAGTAGAACAGTTTGGGCGCCACCGCCAATCCCTGGTTCATCCCGGTCTGGGGGGTCGTCGCCATGTCCGACCAGTTCGTGAAGGGACGGAACGCCATCGTGCCCCACGACGAACCGTCGGAGGTGGTCGCGTAGACCAGGTTCTGGCCGTTGTACGGCACGGTGGTGAAGTCCTTCAGCGCGACCCACCCGTGCGCCGGCTGCGCCAGCGGACCTGTCGAGGTCCAGCGGTACGTCGACGGAAGAGCACACGTGTTGCCCGGCCCGGACAGGCCGGTCCACTTCTGGTTGTCGCCGCCGTTGCAGTTCCACAGCTGCACCCCGGTGCCGTTGGCCGTGCCGCCGCCCGACACGTCCAGGCACAGCCCGGACTCCACGGCGACGATCGTGCCGTCGGCGTTGACCCGCCACTGCTGGTTCGTACCGCCGTTGCAGCTCCAGATCACCGGCCGGGTCCCGGCCGTGGTGGCGTGGCCCGGAACATCCAGGCACTTGTCGCCGTACACGGTCAGCCGGTTGTCGTCCGTCGACGTCCACCGCTGGTTGGTCCCGCCGTGGCAGTCCCAGATCTGCAGGTTCGTGCCGTCGGTCTGGCCGGCGCCCGGCACATCGAGACACCGGCCGGAGCCGGCACCGCGTAAGGCGCCGCTGGTGGCGGCGTGGGCCGGGCCGACGACGAGCATCGCCGCCAACGCGACCAGGGCCGCGAGCACGGCGGGGAGCGCCGGAGACCGGTGTCCGCGGTGGAGATGGCGTCTGAGCATGGTGACCTTCCGTTCGAAGCATCCGGCGGGCCCCGACGAGTCGGGGGGTCGATCACTGCAACGAGGGGCCTGATTGTTCGAAATCCCGAACGATGTACGACAGTTCGACCAGAAAATAGATTTCGGGCCGAGGCTCCGTCAATGTTTCCGACGAGTTTCGTTCCGGCGCGCGCGACCCGAAAAGCGAAATAGCCGGTCCGTCACACACGTTGACCCGCATACGGAGTGGGTGCCGTTGACATTCGCGCCAACCGTGACCGGCAATTCGGCCTGTTCGGTATATCGGTTATTCGGGGCGTGGGGGCGGTCCCGCCCCCGGGGTTCCGCCAGGCGTTCGCGGTAGTCGGCCACCGGTGCGAACGGTTGCCTGGAGGCGCAGCTCGTGGCCGCACCGTCAGCCCCGCCGGACCGCCCCCAACTGGGCCCGGTGCAGGTCTGGGGCGGTGAATCGCTGCGCCACCGTGCGCAGGACGCGGGCCATCGCCTGGGCCGGTGGGGTGGCGGGGCGTGCCGTGGCGCGTGCGAGGAGGATGCGGCGGGTGGGGGCGGGGACGTCGGAGGCGAACGGCAGGAGGCGTACGTCACTGCGTCGGCTGGTGAGCGCCAGACGGGGTGCGAGCGCGATGCCGAGACCGGCTGCGACCATGGCCTGCGCCTCTTGGTAGTCGTGCGACGAGTAGGCGATGCGCGGTTCGAATCCCGCCTGGCGGCAGCTTCGGCGCAGGACGTCGGCGACGGGATGGTTGTCGGCGCGGATGATCCACTCCTTGTCGGCGAGATCGCCGAGGCGCACGGAGGGACGCGTGCGCAGGGGGGAGTCGGCGGGGACGACCAGCACCGTGGGGTCGTCCAGCAGGTGGGTGACGGCAAGCGCCGGATCGTCGAGGCGGTTCCATTCGTAGTCCCAGAGCAGCCCCTGCTCCACCTCCCCGGCGTGCAGCATCTCCCTGAGCTCCGCGAGGACTCCGGCGCGTACCTCGATACGGACGCCGGCGTGGCGGCGTCGGAAACGCGTGAGCGCCAGCGGCAGCAGGGACGCGCTCGCCGTGGGGAAGGAACCGAGCCGCAGGGTGCCCTGGTCGAGGGCGGTGAAGGAGTCCAGGTCGGCCTGGGCGGCACGGAGTTCCCGGCGGATGGCCTGACCGCGTTCGGCCAGCGCGGCACCCGCCGGGGTGGGGCGGATACCGCGTGGCAGCCTCTCGATGAGGGGCTGCCCTGCCTCCTGCTCCAGCAGGGACATCTGCTGGGAGGCGGCGGAGGTGGTCATGCCGAGGGCTTCCGCCGCGGCAGTGAGCGAACCGCGTTCGGTGGCCTCGGTGAGCAGCAGCAGACGGCGCACGTTGAGCATGCCGTCGACTTTAGCTGAGCTAAACCCAGGTAAAGCAAACCGCGATTGTTCCGAAGTCATGGCTCTGCGAAGGTCTCCGCAATCGCCGAGCGGTTCACCGGCTCGCAATGCGCCCGTAACCGCTGCCTCGGCCCTTCTCCCTCCCCTTCATCGATCCAGGAAGAGCCTGAAGACGTGCACATTCCCGCGACCCTGGTGCGTGGCGGCACAAGCAAGTGCTGGCTGTTCAACCAGGTCGAAGTCCCTGCCGACCGTGGTGACCTCGAACGGCTGCTGGTCGCCGCGTACGGCTCCACCGACCCCGTGGAGCTGGACGGGGTGGGCGGGGCGACTCCCACCACCTCGAAAGCCGCCGTGGTCGGCGCCTCACCCCAGCCCGGCGTCGACGTCGACTACCTGTTCGCTCAGGTCGGCATCGGGACGGGCTCGGTGGAGTGGACGAGCAACTGCGGCAACTGCGCCACCGGCGTCGCCCTGTACGCGGTGACCAAAGGAATGGTTCCGGTCACCGGCGACCGGACGCGCGTGGTGATGCGCAACACCAACACCGGCGCGGTCCTCGAAGGGATCGTCGACACCCCCGGAGGCGTCGTGCACCACTTCGGCCGCCAGACGGTACCCGGCACCCGTGCCGGCGGGGTCGCGGTCGGCCTCACCTTCCGCGACCCGGCCGGTGGCACGACCGGCTCGCTGCTCCCCACCGGCCAGGCCGCCCAGGACCTTCGGGTCGGCTCCGCCGAGCCGGTACGCGTGACCATGGTGACCGCAGGAGCTCCGGTCGTCCTCGTCGACGCCGCCAGTGCCGGGCGTACCGGTGCCGAGTCACTGGAGCGGATGGGCGCGGACGTCCTCTGGCTGCGCACCGTCCGGCATACCGCCGCACCCCTGATGGGGCTGCTCCAGCCGGGCGAGGAACCGGGTGACGCGGTGCCCAAGGTGGGCCTGGTCGGCCCGCCGGTGCCGTACATCACCACCCTCGGTGAACCGATCGGTGCCGAGGACTACGACGTGTCGGTGCGCATGCTCTCCATGAACGCACCGCACCCCGCGATCGGTCTGACCTCTGCCGTCGCCGTCGCGGCGGCCGGACTCGTCGAGGGGTCCGTCGTCTCCCAAGTCACGGGCGGCCCGGCCGACGAGTGGTTGCGCCTCGGCACGCCCGCCGGCGTCGTCGCGGTCCGCTGCACCGATGTGCGGGACGGCCTGCCGCACCGGGTCACCGTGCAGCGCGCGGCCCGTCTGCTCGCCGACGCCCGCATCTACGTACCGGAAGCAGGCCGCCTGCAGGCCGCCTGAGCCGCGACGAACATCACCTCGGTAGGGCCGGCTCCCAGCCGTCCACACCGGGATACCCTCGCGCCCTCGGGGCGCGCCACCCCGTCCCCACCGCACCAAGGACAAAGATGTCTGCTGAAGTGATCTCCATAGGCGCCCTGCTGGTGATGTTCGTGCTCGGTACCGTGCTGCCGATCAACCTGGGCATCCTCGCCTTCGTCGCCACCTTCGCCGTCGGCACCGCCTCGCTCGGACTCACCGAGGCCGAGATCTTCGACGGGTTCCCGGCCAAGCTCTTCGTCACCATCGTCGGCGTCACCTACCTGTTCTCCGTCGCCCGCCGCAACGGCACCATCGACTGGCTCGTCGCGGCCGGCGTGAGACTGGTACGCGGCCAGGTCCAGCTCATCCCCTGGGTGCTGTTCCTGGTGGCCGCCCTGCTGACGGCGTTCGGTACGTTCACCCCGGCCGCGGTCGCGATCCTCGCGCCGATCGGCATGAACTTCGCCTACCGCTACAAGCTCAACCCGCTGGTCGTCGGCATGATGGTGATCAGCGGCGGGCACGCGGGCGCCTTCTCCCCGCTGGCCGTCTCCGGTGCGCTGGTCCTCGGCCTCGTCGACAAGGCCGATGTGCAGGTCTCCGCCGTGACGCTGTTCAGCGCCAGCTTCCTGATCAACCTGGTGCTCGCGATCCTCACCTACGTCCTGCTCGCCAAGCGTCCCGCCCCGCTGGTCGAGGGCGCCGCCGAGGCGGCCGCCGACGAGGACCTCGCCGTCTCCGGCAGGCCCGACTGGAGGCAGTGGCTCACCCTCGCCTCCCTGCTGGCCCTCGTCGTCGGCGCGCTCGGCTTCCACCTGGAGATCGGCTTCCTCGCGCTGGCGGCCGGCGCGCTGCTGGCCCTGGTGGACATGAAGCGGCAGGAGAAGGCCGTCGACGGCGTCAGCTGGTCCACCCTGCTGCTGGTCGCGGGCATGATGACGTACATCGCGATGCTGGAGAAGGCCGGTGTCATCGAGCAGATCTCCGAGCACGCCGCCAACCTGGGCGCCCCGGTCGTCGTCGCCCTGCTGCTGTGCTTCACCGTGGCCATCACCTCCGCCTTCGCCTCCTCCACCGCGATCCTCACCGCGATCATCCCCATCGCCGTACCGCTGCTGCTCTCCAGCCACCTCAGCGCCGCCGGCCTGATCGCCGCGCTCGCCGTCTCCACGACGATCGTCGACACCTCCCCCTTCTCGACCAACGGAGCACTCGTCCTCAGCAACGCCCGTGGGGTGGACTCCCGCCGCTTCTACCGCCAGGTCATCGGCTACACGGGCGGAATCGTCGCCCTCGGCCCCGTCGTCGCCTGGGGCGCCCTGGTCCTGCCCTGGTCATAGCGCGAGGACCGACGACGGACAGCGGAGGGCGCCGAGCCGGACCACGGACGGCGCCCTCCGTGCTGATTCCGTGTGCAGGACCAGGGGGATACGGACGCGGTCGGCGACGGGCAGCGTGTACCGAAGCGATGCTTTCGACGCAATGCGGGTAAGGGCCTTTGCCGGCCGTCAGGAGCGGCCGACGGGGCCGGGTGGTGACCAGCAAGGCGGAAGTCCCCGATCGCGCCGATCGGGGACTTCACCAAGCGAGCCGGCCGGAGGATCCGGGCGGGCCCTTGCTGCGGTCCCGGGGCCGGGTGCTCGTTTACACGGCCGAGTTGAGTTCGGCTTGGCCGAACAGCAGGGCCCAGCCGGTGGGGAACTGGTGGAGGATGCGGGTGATGAGGTCGGCGCCGGCGTGAGCGGTGACGGCGGCTCGTTGTCCACCGCGTAGGGGGAGCGGACGCCGGTGGTCGGTCAGGCGAGGCCGGGGAGGGGACGCCGGGCGACCTCGTGGGCGTCGTCCGGCGGAACGCCCAGCATGCGCAGGACCATCTCGGCGAGGTTCACCGCGGCGTCGTCGCCGTCCACATCGGGCCGGGCGAATCGCAGCTCCACCAGAGGGAAGGGCAAGGAGATCACGCATCACTTCTCCCCAGCGCCCCGTATGGGCGGTTTGCGCGTCGATGCATGCGTAAACAGTGCGCGGCGCGTGTTTGAGGCAGGTGCTCGCTACAGCCGGCCTCGCTGCTTGAAAATCACGCACAAACTGCCTCATATCACCCCTATCAAGCAGATGGCGAAGGGTATCCGAGGCCCCAGCGCAGCTCCGGCATGGAGTCGAAGCTCATGCCATAAATAGTTCCCACCAGTGTGGGAGCAAAGGGAATCGCCGCCCACGAGAAGACCTTCAAGAAGTCCTCGCCCTCAACGCGCTGACCTGCGCAGATGGCTGTATCGGCCGTGCTGACCTGCGAGTTTGCTCGTTTCCGGGGCTTTCATGGTGACGCCGGTTTACGCGGTCGATTCTCCCCAGCCGCTCCCCAACGGCCTTCATTCTCCCCGGACTCTCCCCAGCGGGCACCACTTCCTGAGGGGCGTCACCGCTGGTGAGAGGCATCATCCGAACCAGACAAGGGGCTGCGTACCGTAGCGGAAGGTGGGTGGGGTGGATGCCGCCAGCTCGCAGGGTGTTGGGCTGTTTGATCGGAGCCCAGCAGCTTCTTCGTCTGCTGGTGGCACAGGAGTTCCGAGGCGCTGGCCTGCGGAGATGTTGCCGCTGATGCTTCCGACGAGCGAGGTGGTCCGGGAATGGTCCGGATCTTGGTGTGTGCTCGAGATTTCCTGCGACATGGCAGAGCCTCAATCGCGAGGGCGAGCTGCGCCACGGTTCAGTCGACATGGGATGGGTGTCGGGGAGGGCGACTTGGGGTTGGTGGATTGTCCTCAGGGCTTGGCGTCGTCGCGGAGCCCTTGCGGGGCATCCAGTGCTGGGTCCGTCGTGGAGCGGAGCGTGTTGTGGTGGAACTTCGTGGGCCGCATGGGCGAGGAGATCCGCCAGGTGCGCGAGGGCTGGATGTCGGGCGACCGCTTCGGTGAGGTGAAGGGGGCTACGACGGCGACCGGCTCGATGCCCCGGAGGGCCACCGACCCAGCTAAAGGCGCGGGCAGGGCGCGGTGACCTGGGGTTCTTCTCTGTCGAGTCGATGCAGTGTCGGGGCTTCTTGGCCCCTGCCTGTGGCTCTCGTCGTGGCTGGGGGAGGGGCGCATCGAGGCCCCTCCGCGTCGCGCGATCGTCGGGCGCTTCCCGGGTGCGCTCGTGTGCGAGCAGGTCTGGTCAGCTGATTGCCGACCTTGCTGACGAGGTGTCAGGTGTCTCAGTGCGGCGCAGGGGTGACGTCAGGCCGTCTCGGCATCCTGGCCGGCGGCGCTCGTGGGCTGGCGGGACGTGACGGTCCAGCTGTTTCTGCCGGCTCGCTCCGCTCGACGTGAGAAGTTGCTCCAGCCTTGGCCGAGCAGGATGAGGACGTGTCCAGGGCATGCTCGGGTCCTTGCGGATTCAACGTGGTGGCGCTGCTCCGCCGGGTGGAGCCCTCGGCCGTGTGGTCGGAGGCATCCTGAAGTGGCTGGGGCCCTGGCTGCCGCGCCGTTGGCTGCCCCTGCCCCATCCGCTTCTCGGTCGTGACGTTCCGTGACGGCCGGCCCGGGACCTCCACGGGCGAGTAGTCGTCAGGTCAAGAAATGGTCAGGGGCGGCCCGTGTCAGCGCGAGGTGTAGCATCCCCGTCACCAACGGCATCCCCTACAAGGAACCGTCCGGGCCTGCGCTCGCTGCCACTCCTCCACTGCGCCATGTGGCAGCGGCATGTCCAGTGCGGCACTGACGACGGCCTTGAAGGCGAGCAGCATCGCCTGGTGCCGAGTCGGACACTGGTTCTCTGGAGCGTGGAGCCCCAGCGAGCGATCTTCCGAGAACATCGGCTTGAATGGGCCGTCAGCGAGTTGGCCGAGTGCGACCGGACACACTCCCCGGGCACCGGGCCTTCCATGTCGGCACGGGCCAGACCGTCCGCCCGAGGCGCAGGCTTTGGCCGTATGCCTCTGCCGAGGCTAGGGTGTGCCGCCGTACTCGGCGGATTACTCCCTGAAGAAGGTGGGAATGGGGCTCATTGATGCAGACCACGTGGGGCTGGTCGTCGCGGCGCAGGCCGGTGACGATCGGGCGCGCGAGGAGCTGATCGCCGCATACCTGCCGTTGGTCTACAACATCGTCGGGCGAGCGCTGAGCGGGCATGCGGACGTCGACGACGTCGTCCAGGAAACCCTGCTGCGCGTGGTGCGCGACCTGCCTGACCTGCGCGCTCCGGAGAGCTTCCGGTCCTGGCTGGTGTCGATCACGCTCCGCCAGATCAATACCCACTGGCACCGGCAACACGTGTCCGCCGACCGGACCACGGTCATCGACGAGGCACGCCAGATACCGGACGCCGGCGCCGAGCCTGTGGACACGGCGATCCTGCGGCTGCATGTCTCGGACGAGCGCCGTCGCGTCGTCGAAGCCGGCCGGTGGCTCGACCCGGACCACCGGGTGCTGCTGTCGCTGTGGTGGCAGGAGTGCGCCGGCCTGCTCAGCCGGGAGGACATGGCCGCCGCGACGGGGCTCACGGTCGCGCACGTCGGAGTGCGCCTCCAACGCATGCGGGAGCAGCTGGAACTGTGCCGGACGATCGTCGCCGCGCTGGAGGCCGACCCGCGCTGTCCGCAGCTGGACGGGACAGTCGTCGGCTGGGACGGTCACCATGCGTCGGTGTGGCGCAAGCGGATCGCGCGGCACACACGTGACTGCACTGTCTGCCGGGCGACGTCGGCAGAACGGGTTCCGGCCGAACTGCTGCCCCTCGGCCTCACGACGCTGGCCGTCCCGGCCGCACTGATCGCCGCGCTGGCCGCCAAGGGCCTGCTGTCGGGTACGGCAGCGAGCGCCGCCGGGCTGGCCGCGGCCCCCGTCGCCGTCGGCACGGCGACGGGGGGAGGCGGTCTGCACGGCGCTCTGATCGGCAAACTCCAGACGGTGACCGCTCATCCGCTGGTGAGCCTCGCGACCGGCGCGGTGCTCATCGCCGGGACCGCCACCTATGCGACCTGGCCCGAACCGGCGCCTCGAGTGCCCGGCGCGACTGCCGCTCCCACGGTCGGCACTCCCACGCCCGTTCCCTCGCGCACCACCACCTCGGCGGGACCGTCCCCGACGAGTCCGTCCCCGGTGAGCCCGCCCTCGGTCGGCCCGTCCGCCGTCGCGGGCGCCGTTCCGCTGGGCGCACAGTCGCTGGAGTCCGCGGACAGTCCCGGCCTGTTCGTCACGTACACGGGCGACTTCGCGGCGCTCGGCGGCGTCGCCGCGTCCAGCAGCGCGCAGGCCCGTCAGCGGGCCACCTTCACGGTCGTCGGGGGCCTGGCCGACACGCAGTGCGTCACCTTCCGCGCCGCAGACGGCCGGTATCTTCGCCACCACTACCTGCGGCTGCGGCTGAGCACCGACGACGGCAGCGCACTGTTCCGTGAAGACGCCACCTTCTGTCCCCGTCCCGGGGCGGTCGCCGGGTCCGTGACCCTGCACGCGCACAACTATCCGGGATCGGTCCTCCGCCACCGCGACGGCGGCATCTGGCTCGACGGCTCCGACGGCACGAGGGCCTTCGCCGGCCAGGCTTCCTTCATCGTGCGCAGCCCCGGGGCCTGAGCACCGCTCCTCGGGCGATCCCGACCGAGTCGCACATTCACAGCTGGTGCTCCTCCAGCCGGATCCTCCATGGTTCCTGCCCCACGCCGTGACCGGCGTTCACTGCGGATCGGTGCGGCGCCCCTCTTCCACGGGCGCGACCAGGGCACGGCGTCCGGCATAACGCTTTCTGCCTGCGAGATGCATCACTGGGCAATCCTGCGGGCGGCGCGACTTTTCTGTTACGAGACCGCGAGTTCGGAAGCCTCCACTTCAGGGGTGTCCTTCCCGCCGCCTGTCATGACGTGCCGGCGCGGCTGGGTCCTGACGTCCCCCACTGACGTATCCCCTGAAGAAGGTTCCTCCCATGACGCAACACACCCACGAACTCCGGGCGACCGGTACGCAGGGCACCCGAGGAGAATCATGAAGGGCCTGCACCGGCTCCGCCGGCGACGCCGGACATGGGCGATTGGACTGTCGGCCACGGCGCTGGTGGCCGGCGTCGTGACGCTCCTCCCCAGCTCCGCCGGAGCTGCGGGCCTGGGCACCCAGGCTGCCCCCTCGGGCAGGTACTTCGGCACGGCTGTGGCCGCCGGCAGGCTCGGCGACTCCGCGTACACCGCGATCGCGGACCGGGAGTTCAACATGATCACCCCGGAGAACGAGATGAAGTGGGACGCCATCGAACCGTCCCGCGGCCGTTTCGACTTCGGCCCCGCAGACCGGATCGTCGATCGTGCCCTGGCCCGCGGCCAGCGGCTGCGCGGCCACACCACGGTCTGGCACTCGCAGCTCCCCTCCTGGGTCAGCGCCATCCGCGACGCGAGCACTCTGCGCGGTGTGATGAACCATCACATCACCACCCAGATGGCCCACTACAAGGGCAAGATCTACGCCTGGGACGTGGTCAATGAGGCGTTCGCCGACGGCGGCAGCGGCCGGCTCCGCGACTCGGTCTTCCAGCAGGTGCTGGGCAACGGCTTCATCGAGGAAGCGTTCCGCACTGCCCGTGCGGCCGATTCCTCGGCCAAGCTCTGCTACAACGACTACAACATCGAGAACTGGTCGGACGCCAAGACCCAGGGCGTCTACCGCATGGTCAAGGACTTCAAGTCCCGCGGCGTGCCCATCGACTGCGTCGGGTTCCAGAGCCACTTCGGGGCGGGTGGGCCGCCGGCGAGCTTCAAGACCACCTTGGCCGGCTTCGCCGCCCTGGGCGTCGACGTCCAGATCACCGAGCTGGACATCGCCCAGGCATCACCCACCCAGTACGCGAACACGGTCAACACCTGCCTGTCCGTGCCCCGATGCACCGGCATCACGGTGTGGGGCGTCCGTGACAGCGACTCCTGGCGCAGCGGCGAAAGCCCGCTGCTGTTCGACAGCGGCGGCAAGCCCAAGCCCGCGTACACCGCCGTCATGAACGCTCTCCACTCCGGCTCCGGTGCCACTCCGGGCAAGCCGACCGACGGTACCGGGGAGATCAAGGGCGTTGCCTCCGGCCGCTGTGTCGACATCCCCGGCTCCGCCACCGCCAACGGCACCCAGGCACAACTGTGGGACTGCAGCGGACAGGCCAACCAGCGCTGGACCTACACCGCCGCCAAGCAGCTGAAGGTGCACGGCGAAAAGTGCCTGGACGCCAAGGGCAAGGGCACCACCAACGGCACCTCGGTGATCGTCTGGGACTGCAACGGCGGCGCCAACCAGCAGTGGAGCGTCAACACCGACGGCTCGATCACCGGCGTCCAGTCCGGGCTGTGCCTCGACGCCGTCGGCGCCGCCACCGCGAACGGCACCACGATCCAGCTGTACGCCTGCGCGTCCGTCGACAACCAGAAGTGGACCTGGACCGCCCCGTCCGGGACGGGCAGCGGCACGTGTGATCTCCCGACGACGTACAAGTGGCGTTCGACGGGTGCCCTCGCCCAGCCGTCGAACGGATGGGCCGCGGTGAAGGACTTCACCCACGTGATGCACAACGGCAAGCACCTGGTCTACGCGTCGAGCGCGTCGGGAACCTCGTACGGCTCGATGGCGTTCCGCCCCTTCACGAACTGGTCCGACATGGCGTCGGCCGGCCAGACGAAGATGAACCAGAACGCGGTGGCGCCCACCCTGTTCTACTTCGCACCCAAGAAGATCTGGGTGCTCGCGTACCAGTGGGGTGCCTCGCCCTTCAGCTACCGCACGTCGAGCGACCCCAGCAACCCCAACGGCTGGTCCGCGCCGCAGCCACTGTTCACCGGCAGCATCCCCCGCACCGAATCCGGCACCGGCCCGATCGACCAGACCCTGATCGGCGACGACCGGAACATGTACCTGTTCTTCGCCGGTGACAACGGCAAGATCTACCGGGCGAGCATGCCGATCGGGAACTTCCCGGGCAACTTCGGGTCGTCGTACACGACGGTCATGAGCGACACGGCGAAGAACCTCTTCGAAGCGCCGCAGGTCTACAAGGTCCAGGGCCAGAACCAGTACCTCATGATCGTCGAGGCTCGGGGTGCGAACGAGCGGCGCTACTTCCGCTCGTTCACGGCCTCCAGCCTGAGCGGTGCGTGGACCCCGCAGGCCGGCAGCGAAAGCAACCCCTTCGCGGGCAAGGCCAACAGCGGTGCCACCTGGACCGACGACATCAGCCACGGCGACCTGATCCGTACCAACCCCGACCAGACCATGACCATCGACCCCTGCAACCTGCAGTTCCTGTACCAGGGCAAGTCCCCCACCGCGGCCGGACCCTACGACCAGCTGCCCTACCGGCCGGGTGTCCTCACCCTGCAGCGCTGACCTGCCCGATCCACGGTTGCACAAGGAGAAACACCCCCCATGAACAACCCCACGAACGGCGGGCGCCGCGGGCGTCACCGCCGTCGCAGGACCGTCACCGCTCTGCTGCTCGGAGTGCCCGCCACCGTCGTGCCGTACCTCCTGTTCGTGCAGGACGACTCGCAGGCCGCGACGGTCGACGGCAATGCCTACTACAAGCTGGTCTCCGTGCGCAGCGGCAAGGTGCTGGACGTCAACGCCTTCTCCACCGCCGACGGCACCCGCATCCAGCAGTGGACCGACCAGAACACCGCCAACCAGCAGTGGAGACTGCGCCCCGCCGGGGACGGCTACTACGAGCTGGTGAACCGCAACAGCGGCAAGGTGCTGGGCATAGCGGGCGGCTCGACCGCCCAGGCAGCTGCCGCCGAGCAGCAGACCGACAGCTCCTCCACCTCCCAGGAGTGGCGGATCGACGAGGCGAGCGGTTCCGACGCCGTCACCTTCACCTCCCGCAGGAGCGGCCAGGTCCTGGACGTCTCCGGAGGCTCCACGGCCGACGGCGCGGCGGTCATCCAGTACGGAGGCCATGGCAGCACCAACCAGCAGTGGAAGCTGGTGAAGACGTCCGAGACCCAGGCCACCGGGACCGGACCGTACGCGTGGAAGAACGCCCAGGTCGTCGGCGGCGGTTACGTCACCGGGCTGGTGTTCAACCCACGGGAGAAGGGTCTGCTGTACGCGCGTACCGACATGGGCGGCGCCTACCGCTGGGACTCCGCGGCCGAGCAGTGGATCCCGCTGACCGACTGGCTCGGCGAGAAGGACTGGAACCTGCTGGGCATCGATTCGGTGGCCACCGACCCGGTCGACCCCGACCGGCTCTACCTCGCGGCCGGCACCTACACCAACGAGTGGGCCGGCAACGGCGCGATCCTGCGCAGCACCGACCGTGGCCGCACCTTCAAGCGCACCGACCTGCCGTTCAAGGCCGGCGGCAACGAGGACGGCCGCGGGGCGGGCGAACGGCTCGTGATCGACCCCGCCGACAACCGCACCCTGCTCCTTGGCACCCGCAAGAACGGCCTGTGGCGCAGCACCGACAGCGGTGCGACGTGGCGGCAGGTCTCCTCATTCCCCGTCAAGGACGGTGCGGGCAGTGGTGCGGGCATCTCCTTCGTGACGTACGGCCCGGCCGGCAGCAGGACGATCTACGTCGGCGTCGCCGACAGGTCCACCTCCCTCTACCGCTCCACCGACGGCGGCAGCACCTGGCAGGCCGTCCCCGGCCAGCCCACGGGCCAGTTGCCGCAGCACGGCGTGCTCTCCGGTGACGGCTCGCTGTACCTGACGTACACCAACGCCCTCGGACCCAACGGCGTGACGGCGGGCTCGGTCTGGAAGTACGCACCGGCCGGCGGAACGTGGAAGAACGTCTCCCCGTCCCAGGGCGGCTACGGGTTCTCCGGCCTGGCCGTCGACCCGCGCCAGCCGTCCACGGTGATGGTCACCACCCTCGACCGCTGGTGGCCCGAGGACGAGATCTACCGCACCACCGACGGCGGCACGACCTGGAAGGCGCTGGCGGACAAGTCGGTACGGAACGCCTCCGCCGCTCCCTACGTCGGCACCCACACCGGGCACTGGATGACCGCCCTGGCCATCGACCCCTTCGACTCCGGGCACGTGATGTACGGCACCGGCAACGGCATCTGGCGCAGCAAGGACGCCAACGCCACCGACAGCGGCGGCACCAGCCACTGGACCGCGGGCGCGCGCGGCCTTGAGGAGACCGCGCTGATGGACGCGATCGCCCCGCCCGGCGGTGCCGCTGTCGTCACCGCCATGGGCGACCAGGGCGGCTTCCGCCACGACGACCTGAACAAGGTCCCGGCCGGGCGGCTGGACAACCCGATGATGACCAACAGCACGGACATCGACTTCGCCCAGTCCACGCCCTCGATGATGGTCCGCGTCGGCCACGGCGGCGCGCAGGACGGCGCCTACTCCACCGACGGAGGCATCAGCTGGAACGGCTTCAGGGCCGAGCCGGTGGCCGGTGCCCAGGACGGCCGCGTCGCGCTCGCGGCCGACGGCTCGACCATCGTCTGGACCCAGGCCGGCCAGGTCCCGTACCGGTCGACCGACAAGGGTGCGAGCTGGTCGAAGGTCGCCGGACTGGGCACCTACGCCGTCGTCGTCGCCGACCGCTCCTCGGCCAGGACGTTCTACTCGCTGTCCGGCGGCACGCTGCACGCCAGCACCGACGGCGGGGCGACCTTCACCGCCCGGGCGACCGGCCTGCCCGCCGGCCCGCTCACTGCCGTCCCCGGCGTCGCCGGGGACCTGTGGATCGCCGGCGGCGGCCAGGGGCTGCTGCACTCCACCGACGGCGGCCGCACCTTCACCGCGCTCACCACGGCGAAGTCCGCCTCCGCCCTCGGCTTCGGCAAGGCCGCACCCGGCGCCTCCTACCAGGCCCTCTACCTGATCGGCACCGTCAAGGACGTCACCGGCGTCTTCCGCTCCACGGACAAGGGCGCCACCTGGCTCCGCGTCAACGATGACGCCCACCAGTGGGGCGCCATTGGAGGCGTCGGCGTCATCACCGGCGACCCGGACACCTACGGCCGCGTGTATGTCGGTACCAACGGACGCGGACTCCAGTACGGCGACCCGTCCTGACCCCGACACCGGAGCAGACGCGCGTCCGACGCACGAGCTGACGCGCTGTCAATAACGGAAAGCCGCTCTCCTGACCGGTGCCACATCTCGGTCGGAGGGCGGTTTTCTGCTGTCTCCTCAGGGCTTGCGTGCGGCCTCCGCTGCGTAAGGCCCCGGCGCCCGTCCAGTCGTCCTCGCCACCTCCTTCACCGGATTTGGTCGCTCTGGTCACATGGGGTGCAGGCGGCTCCAGCCACTTGGCGGGGGTGTACCCGACGATCGCCGGATGGTCGACGGAGCGCCCGGGCTTCCAGGCTGGTGGCATGACACACCGCACGCACGAGAAGGAGCCCGACCCCGCCCGTCGGCCCTCGTGCGGGCCGATGCCGCACATCGCTGGCGAGGTACGCGGCTGACTACGGAGGAAAGGAACCCTGTGAACACCGTATCCGCCCCCGAGGCGACGGGTGCCGAGTCCCTGCGCGTCCGCGAGACGCTCAAGGCGCTGTACGGGTACGTTCGCCCGCACCAGTGGGCCGTCGTACTCGGTCTGCTGCTGGCGCTGGTGGGCGCCGCCGGCGGGCTGCTGCAGCCGCTGGCCACGAAGGCGCTCGTCGACCGGCTCTCGTCCGGTGGCACGCTCGCCACCATCCTGCTGGCGCTGACCGTGCTGGTGCTGCTGAGCACGGTGGCCGAGGCGTTTGGCGCCTATGTGTTGGAGCGGACGGCGGAGTCCGTGGTCCTGGCCGCTCGCCGCGGCCTGATCGGCCGGCTGCTGCGGCTGCGGCTGACGGCGGTGGACCGGATGCAGCCGGGCGATCTGATGTCCCGGGTCACTTCCGACACCACGCTGCTGCGGGCCGTCAGCACCCAGGCGGTGGTCAACGCCGCGACCGGGGCGCTGACGCTGATCGCGGCGGTCGTGGTGATGGCGTTCCTGGACGCCGTCCTGCTCGGCGTCACCCTCGTCGTGGTCGCGGTCGTCGGGGCGGGCGCCGCCTTGGTGATGCCGAAGATCGGGCAGGCTGCCGAGCGCTCCCAGGCCGCCGTCGGGGAGATGTCCACCAGCCTGGAGCGGGTCTTCGGCGCGTTCCGCACGGTGAAGGCGTCCGGCGCCGAGGAGCGGGAGACCGCCCGCGTCGAGGCGTCGGCCCGGCGAGCGTGGCGTCACGGCGTACGCGGCGCGAAGTGGGAGGCCGTGCTGGGAACGGCGGACAACCTCGCCGTCGAGTCGGCGTTCCTCGCGGTGCTCGCGGTGGGCGGGGCGCGGGTGGCGTCCGGGGACATCCCCGTCTCTACGCTGATCGCCTTCCTGCTGTACCTGTTCTACCTGATGGAGCCGGTGTACAAGCTGGTCGAGGCCGCCTCCGCGTATCAGGAGGGCGCGGCCGCGATCTCCCGGATCAAGGAAGTGGACCGTCTGGCTGCGGAGCCGCCGGCCACGTACAAGCCGGTGCGGACCGAGGTGCGTCCGGCGTCGATCCGCTTCGAGGACGTGTCCTTCCGCTACGCGCCCGGGCTGCCGTACATCCACCAGCAGGTGGACTTCGCGGTGCCGGGCGCCGGGATGACGGCCTTCGTCGGGCCTTCGGGTGCGGGTAAGTCGACGGTCTTCTCGCTCATCGAGCGGTTCTACGAGACGACCGGCGGGCGCATCCTGGTCGACGGTACGGACATCCGGCAGTGGCCGCTGTCCGAACTGCGGTCCGTCATCGGGTACGTGGAGCAGGACGCGCCGGTCCTGGCCGGCACGCTGCGGGAGAACCTGGTCTTCAGCGCGCCCGGCTCGACGGACGGCGACATCCGCGCCGTCCTCGCCAGGACCAGGCTCGACACGCTCGTCGAGCGTCTCCCGCACGGCCTGGACACCCTGGTCGGACATCGCGGCTCGAAGATTTCCGGCGGTGAGCGCCAGCGCGTCGCGATCGCCCGCGCGCTGCTGCGCAGGCCCCGGCTGCTGCTCCTGGACGAGGCGACCTCACAGCTCGACGCGGTCAACGAGCTGGCGCTGCGGGACGTCATCGCCGAGACGGCACGCGAGACCACCGTCCTGGTGGTGGCGCACCGCTTGTCCACGGTGACGGACGCGGACCGCATCGTCGTCATGGACGCCGGCACGGTCCGTGCGATCGGCACCCATAGGGAACTGGTGGATAGGGACGAGCTGTACGCACAGCTGGCAGCGACCCAGCTCCTGGTCCCGGCCGAGCGTCCCGCCGTGTGAGTGGAGTGCTCCGCAGGGCTGCCCCCGCCATGCGGCGGGGCAGCCCTGCTGGGTGGCGGAGTGGCGCCGGACAGCCGTCGGGTACCGGCGCACCGGACGGCGCGTGAGGCTGAGGATGGCGCCCCGTCACCAGGCGGTTCGCTCCTGCACGCTCTGTCCGCCACCTCACCTGGAGTCCCCATGCCCATACCCATGGCCAAGGACCAGCGGGTCCCGCTGAACAGGGCGGACGGTTGCCCCCTCAACCTGATGCGGATGGGTATCGGCTGGCAGTCCGCTCCGTGCTCCGGTTCGCCCGGGCTTTTCCGGCTCGGCCGCCTGGGCACCTTCGCCCTGCTGTACGGCCGCGGCCGGTTCCTCGACGCTCTGTTCGCCGAGAACCCCACCCACCCGGACGCGTCCATCGAGCACATCGCCGGCCCGGTGGCGGAGAACATCGCGGGCGAGGGGGACAACGAGTCGTTCGTCGCCCGTCTGTCCCGGCTGCCCCCCTACGCGGACCGCGTCGTGTTCGCCGTCAGTTCCTTCGACGGCAGCACCTTCGAGACTGTGCAGAGCGCGCACTGCCGGATTGTCGACGAGAGCCTGGGCCACGAGCTGGCCCGGTACGTCCTTCCCGCCCATGGGCCCCACACGGCGCTGATCATGGCGGAGGTGACCCGAGCCGGCGGCGCCTGGACGATGACGGCCCTCGGTGAGCCGGTGGCGTGCACCACCTTCGCTGACCTCCTCCAGGCAGCCGAGGCGTGACCCGGTCGGCCCACGTGCTCAGCGGACCTTCTCCGGCGACAACACGTACGAAGCAAGAGGGGCCGGGCCCTGCCGCGCAAGAAGCACGCTCCGCAGGGCCTCTGAGCCCGGCCGGAGCGCCGCCGTATCCGACCCTAAGATCCACCTTCCGTGGACGGCGGCGTCGAGCGCTCCTGTGCGAGCCGCTCAGGTCCTGTTTCAGCCGTTCGGCGGGGTGCCGGACCGGACGGTCGATGTGAGCGGGCCGCGAGGGCCGTCGGAGCCGGGACGGGCCATGAAAGACCGCCCGCCCCGGCCGGCGTCATCGCACGTACTTCGCAGGCTTCGTGGAGGTGTTGAGCAGCGTCTCCAGCGGTCCGCGGCGGAAGAAGCGGGACCAGACCGCGGCGAACACGATCGCCCCGAGGATGAACGTGAGCACGGGGATCCAGGACGTCTGGGTACTTTCGCCGGCCGATACGCCGAGCATGGACTGGGCGAGGAAGTGGCCGACGTACGCTGTCAGGGACATGGTGCCCACGGCGATGACCGGCTTCGCCAGGCTGCGCAGTCGCGGCAGGCGGTCCATGAGCACCGTCGCACCGACGATCACGAGGATGGCGACGCCGACGCTGCCGATGATGTCGAAGGTGGTGCCGCTGTGCGGCCCGGCGGACAGCAGTTCCGAGGCCGCCCGCCGGGGGGCCTCGAAGGATCCGCTGCCGAAGGACGACGCCTTCTCGAACCCGGCGGACGACTTCCCGTCCTCCGCCATGCTGCGCAGAGCGTCCTTGCCCGCCAGGAGCAGGGACAGGCCGTACGCGCCGACGGTCAGGGCGGCGCCGAGCGCGGCCAGGCGACGCTGGAAGGAGACAGCCGACAGGTCGAGGCGGGCCAGCGCCATGCCGGCGACCACGAACGACATCCAGGTGATCGTCGGGTAGAAGCCGGTGAGCAGCAGGTCGAGGACGCCGACCTCGCTGATCTTCTTGAGCGGGTCGTGGGCGTCGATGGTCTGCTGGACGGACTCGCTGAGCCGCGAGTTCAGGACGAACGCCAGCTGGGGTGTGACGAGCGCGAGCCCGGCCGCGGTGATCGCCAGTGCCTTGGCGGACAGCCGCAGCAAGGGCAGGGCGAGGAGGAAGTAGACACCGTAGAAGCCGAGGATGATCACTCCCCCGTACTCCATCGCCAGCACGCTGCCCAGGGCCAGCAGGACCACGGCGCGGATCGCGATCCGGACCTTCGCCTGCCGGCCCGCCAGGCCGGTCTTCGGCTCACGGCGGCCGGCGATCAGCATCAGCGAGTACCCGGCGAGGGTGGCGAACAGGACCGACGAGTGGCCGTCGGCCAGATACCGGACCCAGGTGCCGACGCCGTGCGTGGACGACAGGACCGGGCCGATGTGGACGATGTACATGCCGAACACCGCCAGCGCGCGGGCCAGGTCCACGCCGACCAGGCGTCCCATCGAGGGGCCGCCCGAGGGTTTCCCGGCGGAGTCGGGCGAAGCTGCGGGCGCGGGAGACGGGTTCTCCCGCGGAGCTGACGTCGCCTGCGGCGGCTGTATCTGTGTCATACGAGGAATCTCCCGGTGCTACAGGGGAGCGGACCATCCGGCAGGCTTCGGTGGCGCCCCCGCCGACCGGCCGGGACCACCCCCGCCGACCGGCGGGCCAGGGCGGACGGATCAGAGGTGCGGTCGATGGAGGGCAGGAGGTCTTGGAAGGTGGCCCCGGAGGCCGGCTCGACGTTGGCGCGGCAAGGCGGCCGTGACCTACCGCGTGGTCAACGGCGTCTCCCTGGCCTCCGGCGACCCCGTCGGAGACCCCGAGGCATGACCGGGCGCCATCGACACCTGGCTCGCCGAAGCACGGGCGCACGCCTGGGTCCCGGCCGTGATGGGGGCGTCCGAGGAAGCGGGAGTGATCTACGGACGACACGGTCTGAACGCCCTCGAACGGGGCGACGAAGCCGTCGTGGAGGTCGCGGACTTCACCTTGGGGGGACGCGCGATGCGCGGGGTCCGGCAGGCGCACAACCGGGTCCTGCGCGCCGGCTACAGCGTGTGGACTGGCCCGGGTCTCGATGAACTTCGCGATGTTCCGGTCGGTCTTCGAGCGCCGAGACCGCCTGGGCGCCGGACCCGTCCTGCGGCTGTGGCGCACGACCCTGGGGCTCTTCTCCCGCTGGTGGCAGATCGAATCGCTGTACCGGGCGAACGCCAAGTACCGACCGGTCCGGGAACCCCGTTTCGTCCTCTTCCAGAAGAGCAGCGAACTGCCGCGGATCGCGCTGGCCGCCGGCCGGGCGGAGGGCTCCGTCACGACGCCGGGCCTGCCCACCCTCTTCCGACGGCGATCGCGCGCCGCCTGACCCGCCACACAGCAGCCCGCCCGACCTCTTCCCCACACAGCCGTGTTCCCTCGCGTCCGAAGGGCCCGGCGCGGATGGCGTACCGCCCTCGCCCGCACCTGGCTGCTGCTCATGACACAGGTCATGATCTTCGCCTTGGTCGGCCTCACAGCGAACAAGTCCTTTCTGCTCTACGCGTCCTGGGCCGACCTCGTCGGCCAGGAGCAGACGCAGGGCGTCGTCGTGGACCACTCCGCCGGCCCTGCCGGCACCTCACGGCTCACCGTGGTGGAGAAGCAGACGGTGCCGGTCCCCGGCAGCAGACGGCCTTCGGCCGGCGGCCAGATACAGAAGATCGTCGTACGAGGCGGCGCTCCCGGCATCAGCGGCCCCGCGTACGTCTACCTCCCGCCGGAGTACTTCCGGCCGGGCCACGCGAAGAAGTCGTTTCCCGCGTCGGTCGTGCTCACCGGCTACCCCGGCAACGCCAAGTCCCTCATCAAGGTCCTGAAGTATCCGACGACGGCCCACCGCCCGGCGGCACAGGGAAAGACGCAGCCGATGGTCCTGATGCGTGCCCGACCGTCGCACCCCCTCGCGACACCGAGTGCGTGGACGTACCCGGAGTCCGCAGGCCGAGACGTTCCTCGCCCGCGACCGGCCGGAGGCGGTCTCAGGCGCCTATCGGGTCGGTGAACACGCTCGCGACTGGGGCGTGATCGGAAACTCGACCGGCGGCTACTGCGCGCTGAAACTGGGCCCCCACCACCCGGACCGGTTCGCGGCGAGTGCGGGACTGTCCCCGTACTACAAGGCCGCCGAAGACGTGACCACCCGGGTGACCTCTTCCACGGCGACCAGAACCTGAGGAACCGCGCCGATGTGTTCTCGACTTTGGACCACATCCCCGCCCGCGTCTCGTCCGTCATCCTCGACAGCGGCGGCCACAACTTCACCACCTGGCAACGGGAGGTCGCACCCACACTGGAGTGGATCAGCGGCGGGCTCGACGCGAGGTGAGACCGCGCGGGACCGACCGGTTCTACTTGATGAGGGCGTTGGCCACGACGACCACGAGTCCGAGCAGCGCGTCCACCATGCCGATCCGCAGGGTGGAAGCCCAGGTGCGGCCGGCGGCGCGGGCCGCGAGCAGGCCCCAGGCGAACAGCAGGACCACGTTCACGGCGAAGACACACGTATTCGATGCCCGCCGAGGGCCACCATCCCCACGCCGCGCCGAGCAGCAGGAGCAGCGTCGGTACCGTCGCCGTCACCAGCGGCCCCTCGGAGTCCGTCCGTGCCCTGCGCCGCCTTGCCGCGCGGCCCCATGTGCTGTTCGGGGGGTGTACGGGGCCGGTGCTGGCGAGCTCCATGGTGGCCGCCCTGTCGGAGCAGGGGGAGACGGCGGCGGCCGACCGGTTCACCAGCGTGACGCAGGCATGAGCCGGGCAGGGCGGGACGGTCCTCGAACGATACGGACATCGGCTGCGGCCCTCGGACTCGGCACGGGGCCACGCACCGATCCCAGGGTACGAGCACGACGGGCGCCATCCGTCGAGCCTCGACCGCCGGCCTGCCGACCGGCCGGAGCGCACCCCCGAACGGCTGGAGCCGACCCGCCGGGCGTCCACAGTCCGTGGGTGATCACGTCTCCGCGTACCCTGCCCGGCGTACGGTCGACGTCAGGCGAACACCGTACGAGCGCGCGGAGCACCGGGGTGGATGGGTCGCCGAGCAGCGGGACAGCAACAGCGCAGACGAGAGTGTGAGGCGGGACGCCGGTGATCCGGGTAGTGGTGGTGGACGACGAGGCCCTGGTGCGGTCCGGTTTCCAGATGATTCTGAACGCGTCCGACGGCATCGAGGTCGTGGCGACAGCGGAAGGGGCGCAGGCGGCCGACGTGGTCCGGCGCGAGTTGCCGGACGTCGTGCTCCTCGACATCCGGATGCCGGACGTGGACGGTCTGACCGTGCTGCGGCAGATCCAGACGCTGCCCGGACCGCCGCACGTGGCCATGCTGACCACCTTCGACACCGACGAGTACATCCTCACCGCACTGCGCTCGGGAGCCTCCGGCTTCCTCCTCAAGGACACCGAGCCCGAACAGCTCGCCCAGCTGGTCCGCACCCTGGCCGCGGGCGGCGTCGTCATGTCGCCGAAGGCATCACGCGCGCTGCTCCGCAGCCACCCGGGGGCCGGAGCACCCCAGGACGCGGACGTCGCACGCGTCGGCCTCCTCAGCGACCGGGAACGCGACGTCCTCGTCCTGGTCGCCGAAGGACTCTCCAACGCCGACATCGGCACCCGCATCCACCTGAGCGCGGGCACCGT
Organism: Streptomyces gardneri; assembly: GCF_006539185.1. Lineage (GTDB taxonomy): Bacteria > Actinomycetota > Actinomycetes > Streptomycetales > Streptomycetaceae > Streptomyces > Streptomyces gardneri. The sequence continues at coordinate 38,624 of NZ_BJMN01000023.1, read as the reverse complement.
CAAGGACCACGTCAGCTCGATCCTGACCAAGCTGCGGGTCACCAGCCGCGTCCAGGCGGCACTGCTCGCCGAGCGCGCGGGACTGCTCACCCACAACGACGACAACACGGCGCGGGACAACGGACGATGAACACGGGCCGGGCATGGTGGCGGCGTGTACCGCCCTGGGCCGTCGACACGGGGCTCGTGATGCTGGCCGCGCTCGACGCCTGGATCAACCTCCTGGGCGAGGGCACCCCTGTGATGTGGGCCTGCGCCGCCGTGGGCTCCGCCGGCCTGTTCCTCCGCAGGCGCTTCCCGCTGACCGTCTTCCTGCTGACCCTGCCCATGACCCTGTTCATGGACGTCGCGGTCGCCCCGATAGCCGCCCTGTACACACTGGCCGCGTCCACCCGCAACCGCCCGCTGCTCGCCGGCTGCGCGCTGCTGAACGCCGTTGCGGGCACGCTCGCCTGGCCGCTGTCCGACGAATTCGACGGGGACCGGACCTGGACACTCGTCCAGTTCGTCTACGCCCTGGCCACGGCCTTCGCCCCCGTCCTGTTCGGCCAACTCGTGCAGGCCAGGCACGACGTGGCCCGCCGGCTCGTCGAGGTCAAGGAGGCCCGGGAACACGAACGCGCCCTCTACGCCCAGACCGTCCTCGCCCGTGAACGGGCCCAGCTGGCCCGCGAGATGCACGACGTCGTCTCCCACCAGGTCAGCCTCATCGCCGTCCAGGCCGGAGCCCTGCAGATGGCCGCCAAGGACCCCGACGCCCGCGAGGCCGCGCGCACCATCCGCACCCTGAGCTCGAACACCCTCGACGAACTCCGCCACATGGTCACCCTGCTCCGCGCCTCCGGCGGCAAGGCGACCGAACTCGCCCCCCAGCCCACCCTCGCCGACCTCCAGCAGCTCATCGCCAACAGCGGCATCGAGACCACCCTGACCGGAGAGCTTCCTCCCGGCATCAGCACCACCGCCCAGCGCACCGTCTACCGCACGGTCCAGGAAGCCCTCACCAACGTGCGCAAGCACGCCCTCGGAGCCCGCGCCGAGGTACGCCTCTGGCACGACGTGCACCACTTCGGCGTCACCGTCACCAACACCGCCCCCACCCGCCCGACCGTCGCCCTGCCCAGCGCCCGCCACGGCCTCATCGGTCTGAAGGAACGCGCCGAACTGCTCGACGGCACCCTCACCGCCGAGCCCACCCCAGAAGGCGGATACGAGATCGAACTACGAGCCCCCGCCCTGTCCGATTGAAGACAATTCGTCCGACGCAGCCGGTGTTAGTTCTCGCCACGCGCCTCAAGCCCGGTCGCCATGCTCCACCTGCGCTTGGCCGTGAACGGCGAGCCCATCGCGAAGGCCCCCTTCCCGGTCGGCATTCCGTTGCCTCGGCCCGGTGGATCGGCCGTTCGGCGGCCGCTACCCGTGGTGAGGCACGGAGTGGCCGCCGGAGGGCCGGAACCTGGTCCTCGCCCGGTGCCGCGCCCATGTGCCGTCCGGGGTCGAAGTCGCGGAGGGAGACGTCCTCGCTGCCCACGGCGGGGGCCGACGACGACGTCGGTGCCGGCGCCGCGGGTGGTCGCACCGCCACCACCCGGCGCCGGCCGGTTCGTTCAGGAGCTGGGTACGGAGTCCTTGAAGGCGGTCCCGGACGTGCGGAAGTCGGCGACCTTCGCCGCCACTTGGGCCGGGGTGAGGACCTCGTCCTTCACGTGGAGCATGTAGTCGACCCTCTCCTCGTAGGCGCGGGTGGTCGTGGAGGTCTGTCCGGCGAGGTCGATCAGCCACTGGTTGAAGTGGATCGACATGGGTCGCTCGGGCAGATAGCGCGCGTCGTGCCGGGCGAACGCCTTGCCGTCGATGTAGTAGACGAGTGCCGTGTCGTCGATGGTCAGGACGAGGTCGTGCCAGCCGGCCTGGCTCGTGCGGGCCTCGGTGTGCTGGTTGACCGCCTCCCAGGGGGCGGGGCGGAAGGTCTCCCAGGAGGTGGTGTAGAGGACGTTCGCCGTCTCGCCCCAGCCGCCGTTGGGGAGGTACTCGAAGTCGTACTCGGCGTAGTCGTCCGCCATCGGTGCGGTGAGGTCGTTGATGGTGAAGAAGCTCTGGACCAGGTGGTCGCCGTCCGGGCCGCTGGTCGGGGTGTCCGCGAAGCGCACCCGGGCGGCGTAGGTCCCGTTCTTGAACTTCCTTGCGGCGGTGTGCACTTCGGTCTGCCGGGTCGATGCGCCGGCGCCGGCGGTCGACGTGCGCAGCGTCATGAAGGAGTTCGCGCCTTCTTTGGCGAAGGTCACGTTCTCGGGCGCCCAGGTCGCGTCGCCGACGCCGGGGCCGCCTCCGCCGGAGCGGATGGTCCAGCCGTGTGCGGTGATCGCAGGGTCGGTGTGGCCGGTGTAGTCGAAGTCGTCGAAGAGGACCCTCTGTTCGACCGGGGGAGTGGTCGGGGCCGTGGGGGAGGGATCAGTGGGTGTCGGGGTCGGCGTCGGGGTCGACTCGTTGCCGCCCGGGGTGGTGCCCCAGACCTGGACTCCGCCGATGGTGGCGGTGACCTTGGTCCAGTTCCCGTACGTGGTCTGCGCGGGTCCGAACGAGTAGTCGTCGGACTGGTCGAGCGGCTGCCAGTCGGATCGGTGGAAGCGCAGCTGTACGTCTCCGGTGTCGGCGCCCGGTGCCAGGGAGCCGGCTCCTGCGGTGAACCCGACCTCCAGGTACCGGTCCGCCGTGGCGGTGGGGTTGGCCGGCGTGCCGAACGTGCCGTTCAGGTGTGTGCAGCCCTTGACGGCCCAGTCGCAGGCGTAGCTGTACGAGGCGCCGGGGTCGGCCTTGAAGTAGTAGCGCAGCTTGACCTGGCTCAACGGGACGCTTGTCGTCCCGGTGTTGACCACGGTGAACCAGGGCGCCGCCTGGTCGCTGCCCGTGCCGCCGTGCCGGTACCGGACGGCGATGCTCTCGTCCGCGGCGGCGGCCGGGAGGGCGGTCAGCGCGGTGGCGCCGAGACCGATCACGGTGGCGGCGGCGAGCGCGGTGCGCATGCCGGGCTTCCGGCGGTGCGTTCCGTTGCGCATGGGGTTCCTCTCGGGGGAGGTGATGGGGGAGGGCAGCACGGTGCCGCGGGCGAAGTCCGATGCTTCAACACCCGTGTGGGGAAAGGCTGATCATGCGCCGAGGAGAAGTTGGCATAGACCAATGGTGGCGTCAACCCATCGCACTGCGACCGGACAGCCGCTGAGGGCCGTGTCAGCTCCGCAGGGCGGTGCAGAGGGCGGCGCGGGCGGCTCTGCCTTCGGGGATCGGCAGGAGGGGGTAGACGTGCAGCATCTCCGGCGCCTCGTGGAAGTCCAGCTCGACGCCCGCGGCCGTGGCGCGGACGGCCAGTCGCCGGGCGTCGGCGTTGACGATGTCGCGGGTTCCGCTGAACAGCGTGATCGGGTTCAACCCGGTGAGGTCGGCGAGGAGAGGGCTGACATGAGGGTGGTCGGCGGGGAGTGCGCCGCGGTAGAGGTCGCCGGCGTAGCGTGCGCCGGGGACGGCGAGCCAGGGGTCGCGGTCTTCGAGCAGGGCGATGCGCGGGTCGGTCAGGCTGATGTCCAGCCACGGGGAGATGAGGACGGTGCGGGCGGGTGAGGGCAGTCCTCGGTCCCGCAGGTGGACGGCGACGGCGAGGGCCATCCCGCCGCCGGCGGAGTCTCCGATGAGAGTGACGGCCGTGGTGCCCGCGTCGTCGAGGAGTTGGGCGGCCAGGTCGGTGACGGCCGGTACCACTTCGGCCGCGGTCGCCAGGGGAGCGAGGGGGTAGATCGGCACCGTGATCCGGGTGGCGGTCTCGGTGGCCACGTGGGCGATCAGCTTCCAGTGCTGGGGGGCTATCTCGTTGATGTATGCGCCGCCGTGCAGATAGATCGCCCGCCGTCCGGGGCTGAGAGCGCCGCGAGGGGTGACCTCGTAGACGGGCCATCCGGCCACCCGGCGTACGGAGAGGTCGACCGAGCGCTCCAGTCCGGCCGGTGGGGCGTATCCGGTCGGCCGCAGGGAACGGGCGAGGACCTGGTCCCGGACGGCCTCCGCCGAGCTGAACACCTTCTTGGCCCCACGGAGCCGCACCACGGTCGGCATCGCTCTGCTGATCAGGCTCGGCACAGTACGGCTCCGTTCCCACAGTCCGTGTTCTTCGGCGTTCCTCGGTGTCACGTCAGGTCGGTGTTCTTCGTCTCCGGCATCCGGTGCACCACGGCCAGGGCGAGGAGCAGCAGGACCACTGTGTAGCCGAGGAAGAGGTCGCCCTGCCCGTTGCTGGTCAGCCATGTCTGAAGATACGGGGCGCTGCCGCCGCAGGCGGCCACGGCGATCGCGTAGGGGAAGCCCACGCCCGTCGTGCGCAGTCGGGTGGGGAACATCTCCGCGAACACCGCGGGGGTGATCGCCGCGCCGGCGGACATGAAGAGCATGGCCGTGGTCATCGACACGGCCAGCTGCCAGGCCTGGTCCTGGATGAACCAGTTCAGGGGGAAGGCCAGGACGGCTCCGCCGATGTAGGAGCCGTACAGGACGGGCTTGCGGCCCACCCGGTCGGACAGGGCACCGAACAGCGGCAGCGCCACGAGGAAGACCAGGTTGGCGAGGACTCCCGCCCACAGCGCGGAGGAGGCCTCGATGCCCTTGAGGGAGATGGCCTGGGCCGGGGCGGAGACGGCCCAGGTGTAGTAGACGACCGTGCCGCCCAGGGTGAGGCCGATCACGCGCAGGCATGCCGCCCGGTTCTCCCAGAAGCCGCGCCACACGGAGGTGCGCGGCTCGTGGCGGTCCGGGGTGTCGGCCTGCTTCTCGAACGCGTCGGTCTCCTCAAGGCGGAGCCGCATGATCAGCGCGTACAGGCCGAGAAGTCCACCGATGACGAAGGGCACGCGCCAGCCCCACGCGTGGAGCTGGTCCTCGCTGAGGAAGGAGGAGAGTACCGCTGCGAGCACGGTGGCGACCATGATGCCGCAGGTGCCGGAGATGTAGATCAGGCTCGACCAGAGCCCTCGCCGTTCGCGGGGGGCCATCTCCGCCACGTACGTCTGGGCCGCGGGAAGCTCCCCGCCGTGGGCCAGGCCCTGGACGAGCCGCGCGAAGACCAGCAGGGCGGAGGCGCCCACGCCGATCGTGGCGTAGGTCGGTGCGAGGCCGATCAGCAGGCTTCCGGCGGCGGCCAGCGCGATGGAGCCGACCATCGCCGCACGCCGCCCCTTGCGGTCGCTGAGCCGGCCGAAGACAAGGCCGCCCAGGGGTCGCATGAGGAAGCCCACGGCGAAGATCGCCAGGGTGCTCAGCAGGGCCGAGGTCGGATCGGCGGAGGGGAAGAACTGCGAGGCGAAGAACGGGGTGAAGATGGCGTAGACGTTCCAGTCGTACCACTCCAGGGCGTTGCCCACGCCGGTGCCGATGACGGTGCGCAGCCGGGACGGGGCGGGGGTGCTCTTGGTCGTGGCGCTCGTGGCCGAGACGTCGGGTGCGTCGGATCTGATGGCCGGGGATGCGGGGTCGGGCACGGGATTCTCCTGGGGGACGAGAAGCAGTCTGGAAGAGCTGCGTCCGGCGGTGTTGCGGGCGGGGAGAGGTCAGACGGCCGGGACGGGGGCGGGCGTGGCCTTCGCAAGCCGGCGCAGGGCGAGTTCGGCGTAGAGCGCGGCTCCGTCACCCAGTACGCGGTCGTCGAAGACGGCCAGCGGCGAGTGGTTGTACGGGGCTTGCTGGAGGTCCCGGTCCGGCGGGCAGGCGCCCAGGACCACGAACGCGCCGGGGACCTCGTCGAGCACCCGTGAGAAGTCCTCCGAGCCGGTGGCCGGGCGGGGCGCCCACGCGAAGCGTTCCTCTCCGTGCACCTCCGCCACCACGTCGGCGACGAACTCGGCCTCGGCCGGGTCGTTGACGGTGAGGGGGTACTGCTCGACGAAGTTCACCTCGACGTCGAGGCCGTGGGCGGCCGCGATGCCCCGGCACAGCTGAACGGTGCCGTCCTTGATCCGGCCGTGCGACGAGGCGGAGAACGACCGTACGGTCGCCGTGAACCGGGCCTCGTCGGGGATGACGTTGGAGGCAGTGCCCGCGTGGAAGGCGCCCACGGTCAGCACCACGGGGTCGAACGGGTCGAACCTGCGGCTGATGAAGGTCTGCAGCGCGGTGACCATCTCGCACGCCGCGGGTACGGGGTCGTTGGCCAGGTGCGGCATCGAGCCGTGGCCTCCCGCGCCGCGTACGGTCACGCGAAGGCTGTCGGAGGAGGCGAGGACCGGGCCCCGGCGGGTCGCGAACATCCCGTTGGGGTGGCCCGCCGACGTCACGTGCAGGGCGTAGGCGGCAACCGGCCGCTCACCGGAGGCGTCCAGGACCCCTTCGGCGAGCATGTGGCCGGCCCCGTCCTGGCCCTCCTCGCCGGGCTGGAACATGAAGACCACGTCGCCGGCGAGCTCGTCCCGGCGCGCGGAGAGGAGCTGTGCCGCGCCGGTGAGCATGGACGTGTGCAGGTCGTGACCACAGGCGTGCATGACCCCCTCCGTGCGGGAGGCGTACGCGAGACCGGCGCGCTCGGCGACGGGCAGCGCGTCCATGTCGGCGCGCAGCAGCACCGTGGGACCGGGGCGGGAGCCCCGCAGGACCGCGGTGACGGAGGTCAGCCTGTTCCCCGTGGTGACCTCCAGCGGCAGCCCGTCCAGGGTGGCCAGGACCTTGTCCTGCGTACGCGGCAACTCCAGACCCAGCTCGGGCTCGGCATGCAGCGCCCGCCGCAGGCGAACCAGATCACCTTGCACACTCCGTGCGTCCTCGCACACCGACACCCTCGTCCCCTTTCACTGACGTTCACCTTGCTGTCGCTCGGTTGCCAGTGATGATGGATACTCGCCACTCATGGCCCTCGAAAACGCAGGATCTTTCTTCCATGTCTGATCGTTTGCAGGAATCTGCACACCTGGACGAGCTCGACCTCAGCCTGGTCAACACCCTGCAGATCGACCCCCGAGCCCCCTGGTCGCGCATCGGACGGGCACTCGACCTCGACCCCGTCACCGTGGCCCGGCGCTGGTCCCGGCTGACCGAGACGGGCGTCGCGTGGACCACGGCACAGCCCGGGCGCGCTCAGATCTCCCAGGGCTGCCTGGCCTTCGTCGAAGTGGACTGTCAGGCCGGCCGTGCCCTCGAAGTCGCCAACACCCTCGCGCAGTGGCCGCACGTCCTGACCGTGGAGCACACCAGCGGCGGCCGGGACCTGCTGCTCACCGTGTCGACGCCCACGCTTCCCGCGCTCTCCGGATACCTGCTCGAACGCCTCGGAGCACTCCCGGGAATCAGCGCCACCCGCACCCAGCTCGGCACGCATGTCTTCACGCACGCCACCGACTGGCGCTTGCGTGCCCTCGACCCCCGTCAGCGGGCGCACATCACCGCCGAGCGGCCGACCCGGTCGCCGTCGACGCCCCAGACCCTCACCACGAGGGACCGGCTCCTCGTCGTGCGCCTCGGGGCCGACGGACGTACGTCGCTCACGGACCTCGCGGAGGAGCTGGGCGTCGGGATCACCACCGTGCGCAAGCGTCTCGGCCTCCTCGTCGCCAACGAGGACCTGGAGCTGCGCTGCGAAGTAGCTCAACCCCTGTGCGGCTGGCCGATCTCCACCTCGATCTGGGCCCAGGCCGAGATCGAGGACCGCGACGCCCTGAACAGACTCCTGGCCGCCGTCCCCGAGATCCGGGCGTGCATCGGCCTCGCCGGGGGCACCGCGAACCTCCTCATCAGCGTCTGGCTCCGCTCCCTCCCCGACATCCGCGGCCTCGAAGCCCGCCTCACCAGCGCACTGCCCCAGTTGAAAGTGCTCGACCAAGCCGTCTCGCTGCGCTTCGTCAAGCGCATGGGCCGCATCCTCGACCCGGCTGGCCGCAGCGTGAGCACCGTCCCCATGGACATCTGGTCCGATCCTTCCTGAAGCGTCGGATCGGGCGTGTACTCGGCAGTCGAGGCCGGCCAGGTTGAACTATCCGGCCAGAGCCGCCCGTCGCCGGCTCTCGAGGGCCTGCTGGACGCGGGCTACGTCGGCGGCATAGGTGCGGTAGAGCAGGGTGAGGAAGGCACCGTTGACGGCCATGAGGCCGACGAGGACCCACAGGAACACCGAGCGCAGTCCGAAGGCGTCGCCGAGGAAGCCGGCTCCGAGGCTGAACGCGGCGATGGCGACGGCCTCGAAGAGGCTGAGGTAGATGGCGAAGGCCGCGCCGCGGAGCTCGGGAAGGGTCACGGCCATGATCATGGGCCGGTTGACCACCGGGTTGACGCCCTGGGTGAGGCCCATGAGGGCGAAGAAGACGGCGAACAGACCGATTCCGCCCCAGTCGATCTGGGTGCCGAAGTAGGCGATGACCGCGAAGGCGAACTGGGCGGTCTGGAGGATGGCCACGGGCCCGTTGCGCAGGTTGCGGCGGACGGTCCAGTCGGTGAGGAAGCCGCCGAGCAGGGTGCCGGCGAAGAAGCCGATGCCCATGGGGAAGAGGATGACGGAGGCGACCTGGGTGCTGAATCCGTAGACGTCCACCAGGAAGATCACGCCGAAGGCCGCGGCGAGGAGATGTCCGGACAGGAGTCGGGAGACGAGCAGGATCACCAGGCTTCGGATCCGGAAGAGTGCGGTCACCTGCTTCATGGTGACCTTGGCGTGGGCCTCGCGGGTCTGTCGGTCGAGGCCGGCGAGCTGGTGCTCGGACGCGCCTCTGCCCGGGTCGCGCATCCAGATCAACAGGGCGACGCCGAAGGCGACGTTGAGGGCGCCGATGCTCCACAGGCCCCAGCGCCAGCCGTCGTCGAAACCGGCGAGCTGACCCTTGAGGGTCGCGAAGAGGGAGGCGGCGAGGTTGATGGCGCCGTACAGCATGCCGACGGCGCGGCCCCTGGACTCGCTCTCGAAGAGGTCACCCAGGATTTCCGTGCTGAGGGGCTGGGAGGCGGCATACCCGGCGGCGAGGATGGTCATCAGGATGAGGAGCTGGGTGAAGTTCTGGGCGAAGCCGGCGGCTATGCCCCACACTCCCCAGAATCCGGTGGCCAGGACGAGGACGCCCTTGCGGGACCAGCGCTGGGAGACCCACACCCAGAACGGTCCGGCGAACACGCCGACGATCCGGCCCGCGGCGGTCAGGACGCCCAGCGCGCCGAGCGAGACGCCGAGCGAGTGACGGATCACCGGGAAGAGCCCGCTGATCAGACTCGCCTCGGTGTTCTCGACGAGCATGGTGCCGCCGAGAAGGGACAGTTGGCGCCAGCGGCCCTTGACGGGGCCCGCCTTTCTCTCCTTCGTCGTGTCGACGGGTGCCTCGGTAAGATCAGGCAAGACGCCACCTCTTCTTCGTCTCGTTCTTCGCTGGATGGGCGGGAGAGGAAAGGCAGGCCGGTGACGGGGTAGCCGCCCCGTCACCGGCGTTCATCTGTGGTCTGACGACCGGGCCTCAGAGTTTCGCGAGTTCCTCGGCGACCAGGCGCAGCCGATCGGGCGGGATCATTCCGCCCGACATCGCGGCGATGTCGATGAGCGGGGTCGGCCCCAGGAACTGCAGGAGTTCCGAATCGGCGATCCCCGGCAGGTGCCGCTTGAGCACCTCCAACGCCACCGGATCGCCGATCAGCGTCATGACCGGTGTCCGCAGCGAGAGCCGCCCCTCCGGGTAGTCCTCGGCGCGCGGCAGCGGCAGCGCGGCCCGCCGGGCCTGGTCGCGCTGAGCCTGGACGAGGAGATGAGCTTCGGTCACCGGACCTTCGGCCGGCAGTCCCAGGCGTTCGTACTGACTCGGCGGAGCCTCCGTACCTCGCATCAGCTCCACCAGCAGCGTCGCGAGCCGCAGCTCCGCCTCGTCGTCGACGAGCGGCTCCAGCTGCTCGGGGTCGTTCTCCAGGTCGAAGAGCAGGCTGCCGTGGTGGTACGGATTGACGAAGGTACGGCCGGCCGTGCGCAGGGTGCGGAGGCCCTTGGTGAAGCCGAACGGCTCTGCCAGCTCCACGTCGGCGAGTTCGGCAGGGGTGAAGCGCCCGCGCATGTGCGTCGGCATCAACGTGTGCTCTTCCAAAGGGGTGTTGCCGGGGGAGGAGGGCGCGCGCATGTAGACGTACCGGCCGTCGGTGATGTTCACGTGACCGCCGTGGATGCCGAAGAGGCCGGCCTCGCGCACGGGGGCGTCCGAGGCGGCGACGGGCAGTGGTGCGCCTTGCATGTCGGCCGGGCGCTCGACGCCGAAGTACTCCAGGAGCGTGGGGGCGAGGTCGATGGTCTGCACCAGGGTGTCGCGCCGCTCGCCCGCGCCGCCGGCGCGCGGGTCCCAGACGAAGAGCGGCAGATGGACCAGCTCGTTGTACCAGGGCTGGACGGATTTGCCCCACCAGCCCTTCTCGCCGAGCAGCAGCCCGTGGTCGGTGTTGACGATCAGAAGCGTGTCGTCCCACAGCCCGTATTCGTCCATGGCGTCCAGGACCCGTCCCAGCGAGCGGTCGCACATGGAGAGCAGAGCGGCGTACTCGTAACCTGCGTGGGCGACCTGCTCGTCCGTCTCCACCACCTGCTTGTAGTCGGGCCAGTCGAAGTGCGGCCCGTCGTACGCGTGCGGATAGAGGTCCTTGTACCGCTGGTGGGAGAAGAACGGCTCGTGCGGGTCGAAGGTCTCGATCTGGACGAACCAGCGGTCCGCGTCCTTGTTGGTGTGGATGAACTCCAGGCCGGCGTCGAAGGTGAGGGTCTGCGGATGCCGGTCCTCGGTCGCCATGTGCGGCCGGTTCACCCAGTCCTGCCGGTAGACGGCCGAACGCATCCGCTTCAGGTCCTCGGGCATCTCCGGATCGGCCACCTGCCCCTTCCACGGGTCACCCTCCTGCCCGCGGAAGAACTCCCAGGAGTTGTACCGGCCGTGGTAGGTGGCGCCGCCGTCCTCCCAGTAGTGCGGGTGGTCGCTGGCCAGATGGGTGTACACGCCGTTCTGCTTGAGCAGTTCGGGCATCGAGTCGTCGAAGGGCTCAAGCGGTCCCCAGCTGCGGTGCAGGAAGTTGTAGCGCCCCGTGTGCAGTTCGCGGCGGGCCGGCATGCACGGCATCGACCCCGCGTACGCCTTGTCGAAGGTCACCGTGCGCTCGGCGAGCCGCGCGAAGTTCGGGGCGTGCGTCCAGTCTCCGCCGTACGGCGGCAGCATGCGCCGGTTGAGACTGTCGAACATCACCATGATCGCCCTCATCGGACGGACTTCCCTTCTGTCGCCTTCTTGGTGGCGCGTTCCTGGAAGATCTCCATCCACCGCCCGAAGAGCTCCGCGGAACGCGGCGGTGCCGGTGCGTGCCAGGGGACCGGCACCGAGCCACGGGGTACGGCCAGTCGTTGTTCCAGGTCCTCGGCCAGGTGGGACCGGCCGGTGTCGCGCAGGTGCCGGGCGTACCGGGTGGGATCGGCGTAGTAGACAGGCCCGGCCTGGAGATTGCTCAGCATGGGGTCGGGCAGACAGCCGGGACGGCCGGCGTGCTCGTGCCACCACTCGGCCAGGTGGGAACGCATCGTCCCGGCGAGAGCGGGTTCCTCGTCCAGGAGGTCGCGTGTCAGGTACGGGTCGCGGGTGACGTCGTACAGCTGTTCCCAGGGCGTCCTGAAGCACCCGGGGTGATAGGTGCGGATGTAGAGATGGTCGCGGGTGCGGACGGCACGCTGGTAGGTGTGCGCGCCGTGGCCGAGGACCAGGTACGGGCGGGAGTCGGTCTCCTCGCCGCGTACCGCGTCCGCGAAGGAGGCGCCCTGCCAGCCCTCGGGCACGTCCAGGCCGAGCAGGTCGCACAGGGTGGGTGCCAGGTCGATGTTGTACAGGAGGTCGTCGTTGCGCCGGGCCTCGGCCGGAAGGGTGTCGGTGACCCCGGGCCAGTACACGACGAGGGGGATCCGCTGGACGGACTCCGTGGCCAGTCCGTGTTCCGCGTACATGCCGTGCTCGCCGAACGCCTCGCCGTGGTCGGCGCTGACGACGATCGCCGTCTCGTCCGCGATGCCCAGCTCCTCCAAGGTGGCCAGGAGTCGGCCGAAGTGGTGGTCCCAGTAGGCGATGGCCCCGTCGAAGCCGTTGATCAGATGCTCGAAGTCGGCGCGGGAGCGGATCGCGTCGGGCATGTTGTGCGGCACAGGCGAGGTGCCGCCGCCTCCGGTGAGCGAGTAGTGCAGGTCCAGGGCGCTGCGCGGCCCGTAGATCTCGGCGTGTTCCTGGATCGTTTCCTCGTCGGGCCAGGACTGTACGGGGGCGGAGGCCGCCATGCGGTCGGTCCACTCGGCGGGCTGGGTGTAGTCGGTGTGCGGGTCCCAGTAGGTGAGGTGGAGGTACCAGTCGTCGTCCTCGGCGTGCCTGCGGATCCAGTCGAGGGCGGCGCGGTTGACGTCGGCGGCGTCCTCGTCGCCCCAGTTGCCGGTGGCGCGCACGGACTCGCGGAAGTTGCCGTGGAACCAGTACGCGCGGTGGCGCTCGGCGAAGACGGAGACGGCCGCGGTGTAGTAGCCGTCGAGCTGGAGGCGCTGGCCGAGGAGCGGCCGGTCGGGCTCGGGGCCGTGGCCGGAGTCGAGCCGGAACTGGGCGTCGGCGCCGTAGTGGCCGATCACGCCGTTCGTGATCCCGAACTGTCCGCTGGTCAGAGCGGTCCGGGACGGCAGGCAAGGCGAGTCGGAGCAGTAGTAGCGGTCGAAGACCACCGACTTGTCGGCGAGCTTCTGGAGGTGGGGCGTGGTGGGCCGGTGGTAGCCGTACGGGGTGGTGTGGTCGGCCCGCAGGGTGTCGACGTCCACATAGATGATGCGCAAGGGGAACTCCGGGGGACAGACGGGGGCCGCAGGCGGTCGGCATTCGATGAACGCTCAGGGCATATGTGCGTCAGCAGCTATAGGCCTCAGGTTTCAGGGCTGTTGCCGACGGTGTCAAGATGTCGCACCCTAGTTCTCAGATTCGCAATACTCCCGCATCACTCCGCTGATCGTGTCCCCTGGGGAAGAGGGTGCCGACGCTCGACGCTTGCCGGGGCATGAGTTCTGACGTACATATGAAGCTGTCTTGGAGTCACAACCGACGAGCGAGGAGAAGTCCGCCGTGGACAGCTGTTGCACCCCGGGCCGCACGGCCGCTCGCGAGAACACGATGTTGCTGCCGGTGCCGTCCGTACCGACCCCGCTTGCCGCGCCGCCGGAGAGACGGCCGGACGGGCGGGACGAACCAGAGTTCGTGCACCTGCCCAGCGGAGAGTTCCTGATGGGTGACAGCTTCGGTGAGGGCTACCCGTCGGACGGAGAGCAGCCGGTGCACCGGGTGGAACTAGCCCCCTTCGCCATCGCCACCACCACCGTCACCAACGCCCAGTTCGCCGCCTTCGCCGCCGCCACCGGCCACCGCACGGACGCCGAGCGCTATGGCTCGTCCGCCGTCTTCCACCTCGCACTGCGCGCCCGCGCCCGGGACGTCAGAGGGCAAGCTCCCCGTACCCCCTGGTGGCTCGACGTCGCCGGCGCCGACTGGGCACACCCCGTCGGCTCCCTCTCCCACTGGGAGGAGGCTCCGGACCACCCCGTCGTACACGTGTCCTGGGACGATGCCGTCGCCTACTGCCACTGGGCCGGCGCCCGCCTGCCCACCGAGGCCGAATGGGAGTACGCGGCCAGGGGCGGGCACCCAGGCCGCCGCTACCCCTGGGGCGACACCCTCACCCCCGACGGCGAGGACCGGTGCAACATCTGGCACGGCACCTTCCCCACCCACAACACCCTGAGCGACGGCCACCTCACCACCGCGCCCGTACGCTCCTACCCGCCCAACGACCACGGCCTGTACGAGACCTCCGGCAACGTCTGGGAATGGTGCGCCGACTGGTTCTCCCCGGCGTACTACCGCCGCTCGCCCCGGCACAACCCGCTCGGCCCGCGCACCGGCACCGCCCGCGTCACCCGTGGCGGCTCCTACCTCTGCCACGACAGCTACTGCAACCGCTACCGGCTCGCCGCCCGCTCCGCCAACACCCCCGAGTCCTCCGCCGGCAACTGCGGCTTCCGGATCGCCCGCGACCTCACCGAGGACAAGCGGCCCGCCCCGGCGGATGCACTACGGTGAGCCGCCCCCCAACCTGCCCCTGAAGCAATCCGTACCGACCCCGCTCTGTTGAGGACCCGCCATGCGTCTGGAACACGTCATTCTCGGCCTGCTGGCCCTGCGCCCGCTCTCGGGCTACGACATGCGCAAGTGGATGGACGGCCCGGGCAAGTACATCGGCTACGGCGTGCAACTGCCCCAGATCTACCGGGTCCTGCCCCGCCTCGTCGCCAACGGCTGGGCGGAGTTCGCGGTCGACCCCCGCGACGGCAAACCCGACGCCAAGGTCTACCGGCTCACCGACGCAGGCCGCGACGAACTCCTGGCGTGGGCCCGTTCTCCGTACGAACCCTCCCCACGCCCCATGGACCCCGACTTCAGACTCCGGTTCCTCTTCGCCGGACAGCTAGGCCCCGACGTCACCGTCCAGATCCTCCGCACCGAACTCGACCACCGAATCGCCCAAGTGCGCGAACCCGGCTGGATGGACTTCACCACCGTCGAACTGGACCCCGTCCCCGAGATCGACCCGGAGTGGGCGCGCACCATCCAGCTCTCGGCCCACGAATTCGGCTACAGCAACACCGCCGCGTACATCGCCTGGCTCCAGCTCACCCTCGCCAAGGCGGAGGTCGCGGCAGGCCGGGTCCTCAGTGACACCCCCTACCGGGGCCCTGAATCCGCCGACTAGTCGTTCAGGGATGTGGCCGACGGTGAGCGTGGCGATGTCCCCCACAGTGGACGGCTGGCTCGTGACGCGGACCGGCTGAGCGAGGCTGCGGCGGGGTTGTGCCCTGGCGCCTGCGAGGGCCGGACGCCCCGACCCAGCCTTGCACTGATCTCACTGTCCGTGATGGGCGTCGGCGCTGTCTGTCTGTCTGTCGTAGACGCCGCCGATTGGTAACCCGCGTGGCTCCGACGTGCGGCTGCCAGACCCGTGATGCCAGTCGTTTCTCCCCAGACCCTCCCCAATGCTCGTGCAGCACCAAAAAGCGCTGGTCAGAGGCCTGCCGGGAGGAGGATGAGGAGATCGCCCGCATCACTTCTCCCCAGCGCCCCCTATGGGCGGTTTGCGCGACGATGCATGCGCAAACAGTGCGCGGCGCGTGTTTGAGGCAGGTGCTCGCTACAGCCAGCCTCTCCGCTTGAAAATTACGCACAAACTGCCGCATACCATCCCCATCAAGCCGATGGCGAAGGGGTACCCGAGGCCCCAGCGTGGCTCCGGCATGGAGTCGAAGTTCATGCCATAAATAGTTCCCACCAGTGTGGGAGCAAAGAGAATCGCCGCCCACGAGAAGATCTTCAAGAAGTCCTCGCCCTCGGGGTGCTGACCTGCACAGATAGACGTCTAAGGAGTGCTGAACTGCGACTTTGCTTCTTTCCGGAGCTTTCACGATGACACCGTCTTACGCGGTCGATTCTCCCCGGACGCTCCCCAAGGCGGCTTGGTTCTCCCCAGATTCTCCCCAGCTGGCACTGCTTCGGCAGGAGCATGGCCCTGGTCAAGTCTCCCCTCGATCGGCCAGTGGGCCCGCCCGCTTCCAGCCAGGTTGCGACTCGACGTGTCATCCGGCCTCGGGGAATATCGACAGCGGTTATCAGTGAGAACGATCATGATCGGCAAGACGCCCCTAGGTCCTGGTGAGCCCGGCGGTGGGGTCGAGATAGGCGATTCTCCGACCACGCGCTCACCGCGGCGTAAGTGTGAGGGAGCCCCCGGGGCGCATCGCGCCGCGGGTCGGCTCCCGGGGATTCCGGCCGGTCAGACGCGGGCGAGGGCGGCGGCTCCGAAGGAGACGTCGAAACGGTCGCACCAGATGCTGACGCTCGGGTACTTCGACCAGTCGACGTCTGCGGGCAGGGGATAGTTCTGGTCGCCCTTGTTTCCCTTGAGCTTGGCGAGGCTGACGTACTGGCCGTCGTCGAAGACTCCCCACCCGGCCTTGCCCTCCTTGACCGGCGCGTCGCTCAACCAGACGCGCAGATCGGGGCCGTTGCTCGTGTCGAGTCCTTCCAGCCGGAGCGTGTGGGTGCCGTCGGCGAGACGGACCACCTTCACCGTGCCGGTGGTCGCGTGTTCATGGCTGATGAACGTGCCCTGCGCGACCGTGACCGGCCCGGCGGGCGGCGCGGTCACCGAAGCCGAAGGGCCCGATTCCGTCGTCGGTGTGCCGGCGGGTGGTGTCGTGGACGGCGCGACCGCGGAGGGCAGCGCCTCATGGACCGTCTCGTCCACCCACAGGGCCCACGGCTTGAACCACGCCAACCCTGCCGCCACGGCCACTACGGCAGCGGCCACCAGGCCCGCCCACGGCTTCCTGCTCCGGCCCCGTTCCACTGGCACTCTCCCGTTTCTGCTTGCCGTCACCATCTGACCGTCATCCAACGCTGCTTGGCGCCTACGGGGAAGAACCCGGCGGATGACGAAGGTCTTACCCTTCCTTGGCCCGCCTCACATGCGGCGGAGTACCGCCGTGCCTCCCGGCACCCCGGTCAGGGCCAGCCCCGCAGGGGCCGAGGAACCCCCACAGGGGCGACCGTGCCGCGAGCTTGCGTGCCGCGCGGGCTCGCCGACAGGTTCACGACGCGTCGGCCGTCCCGTGAGGCAAGCCGTGAGCGGCACCAGGCACGGCCCCGTACGCGCCACGCTCCACGGGGCGTACAACACGGGCTCAGCCCTCCTTGTGGCAGATGCGGGCCACGAGGAGAGCCGCAAGACCTGCCCAGGGCAAGTGCGCCGGGCCGGACAGATGCCAGCACAAGGCGCCCAGCACCGCGGCCGTGATGAGGAGCACGAAAAGTGCTCGCCCGCTCTGGAGGAACACCCACTCCTGCTGGGCACTTCCCGGCTGCTTCATCTCGTGCACGGCGGTGCGGATGACCAGAAGGGCGAGCACGACGGCCGCGCCGAGAAACGCCGGGGCCATGCCCTGCTCGTTCACCTCGCGCCGCCGTGCCTCGCGCCGGACTGGTAGATGTCGGGGATGCCGTCGGCGTCGTCGTCGCGCTCTTCCTCTTCCCACAGCTGCTTGTAGATGCGGTTGCGGCGGCGCAGGAGTACGGCTGCGAGGGCGGCGGCGGTGAGGGAGCCGACGAGGACGGCGGTCTTGACGTGTTCGGCTTCGGGGCCTGTCGGGAAGGCGAGTTCGCCGATGAGGAGGGCGACGGTGAAGCCGATCCCGGCCAGGGTGGCGAGTCCGAAGACGTCGGCCCAGGCGAGGTCGGGGTTGAGCTGGGCGCGGGTGAAGCGTGCGGCGAGGTAGGTGCCGAGGAAGATGCCGAGGATCTTGCCCGCGACGAGGCCGATGACGACTCCGAGGGGTTCGGGGTCGGTGAAGACGTGGACGAGGGCGCCGCCCGAGATGCCGACACCTGCCGCGAACAGGGCGAAGAGGGGGACGGCGACACCGGCGGAGAAGGGATGCACGAGGTGGGAGACACGGGCCGCCGGGGACCGTGCCTCGCCCTTGTCACGGGTGGTGCGCAGGATGAGGCCCATGGCGACACCGGCGACGGTGGCGTGGACGCCGGAGTTGTACATCAGCGCCCAGACCGCGATGCCCAGGGGTACGTACCACCACCAGCCGCGCACCCGGAGGCGCTGGAGGACGTAGAAGGCGGCGAGTCCGGCGAAGGCCGCGCCCAGGGCCCAGAAGTTGAGGTCGGAGGTGAAGAAGACGGCGATGATGAGGATGGCGCCGAGGTCGTCGACGACGGCCAGGGTGAGCAGGAACGCGCGCAGCGCGGAGGGCAGGTGGGTGCTGAGGACGGCGAGGACCGCGAGCGCGAAGGCGATGTCCGTGGCCATGGGTACGGCCCAGCCCTCAAGACTGCCACCGCCGATGGCGACGGTGAGTACGTAGAGGGCGGCGGGGACGGCCATGCCGCAGACGGCGGCGACGACGGGCAGGGCGGCGGTGGCGGGGGTGCGCAGCTCACCGACGACGAACTCGCGTTTCAGCTCGATGCCGGCGACGAGGAAGAACACCGCGAGCAGGCCGTCGGCCGTCCAGTGGGCGACCGAGAGGTCCAGGCCGAGGGCGGGGATGCCGAAGTGGAAGTCGCGTATCTGCTCGTACGCCTCGCTCCACGGACTGTTCGCCCATGCGAGCGCGACGACAGCGGCGGCGAGCAGGACCAGTCCTCCGACGGTCTCGGTGCGCAGGGCCTCGGCGACGGCCTGCCGTTCGGGCCAGGGCAGCAGGCCGAGAATCACCTTGCGCGGGCGTGACTGCGTCATGAGGGAAAGGCCTCCGGGATGGGTTGACGGGCGGGCACAAGGCCCCTCGACGCCGACCAGACTTCCCGGCACACCAGCGCATCGCATTGACGCGTTCTTTACACCCTATCGAGCGCCGGGGGACCTCGCCAGGGCGTCTCTCAGCTGCCGAGACGGGTTGAAGGGCCCTGCTTCTCACCAAGGCGCGAGGTGAGGGCAGGACCCTTCGGGAGCCGGGCCGCCGGGGGCGGTCAGACGGTGGTCTTCACCGGCTCCTGGTCGGTGTCCTCGACCGTGTCCTCGTCCGTGTCGAGGCCTGCGTCGCGCCTCTTCACGAAGGCGAGGAAGGTGTTCAGCTCCCGCTTGACGACCGGGGCGAGGAGGTAGAGGCCGATGATGTTGATGACGGCGAGCATGAAGAGCACCGCGTCGGCCATGTCGATCAGGGTCTGGAGCGTGAGCAGGGAGCCCGCGACCGCGAAGAGGGTGTAGAGGACCTTGAAGGTCAGCTCGCTGGCCCTGCTGCGGCCGAAGAGGTGGGTCCAGGCCTTCATGCAGTAGTAGCCCCAGGTCAGCACCGTGGAGATCGCGAACAGCATCACCGCGACGGTGAGGATGTACGGGAACCAGGGCATGACCGTGCCGAAGGCGTCGGAGGTGATGGTGACGCCGCCGATGGACTCACCGCCGTTACGGAGCTCGACGTAGCTGGCGGGGTTCGCGATGACGATGGTCAGCGCGGTCATGGTGCAGATGACGACCGTGTCGATGAAGGGCTCAAGCAGGGCGACCAGGCCCTCGCTCGCGGGGTGCTTGGTCTTCACCGCGGAGTGGGCGATCGGGGCCGAGCCGAGGCCGGCCTCGTTGGAGAACGCGGCACGCTTGAAGCCGATGATCAGCGCGCCCAAGACCCGCCGAACAGGCCGAAGAACAGAATCATGAACGAGGCGAGGACGGCGAGGACCTTGCCGAGGGTCTTGCCGTTCTTGCCGAAGCGCTCGGCGAGGCCCTTGGGCAGGTAGTGCATGGGACCGCCGGAGACGGTGCCGTCGGCGTGCACCTCGCGGTACTTCACGCCGAGCGTGACCTCGACGAACTTTGTGGCCATGCCGAGCAGGCCGCACAGGATCATCCAGAACGTGGCGCCGGGACCGCCGATGGACACCGCGACGGCAACACAGGCGATGTTGCCGAGACCGACCGTGCCGGACAAGGCGGCGGTCAGCGCCTGGACGTGGTTGACCTCGCCGGCCGACCCCTTCTCGTCGTACTTGCCGCGCACCACGTCGATGGCGAGGCGGAACTTGCGCAGCTGCACGAAGCCGAACCAGCCGGTGAAGACCGGACCGGCGACGACGAGCCACGCCACGATCAGCGGAAGCTCCGTACCTCCGACGGGCACGGAGTAGAAGACGACTTCGCCAAGCCAGGTGGCTATCGGCTCGAAGAAGCCACTGACCGCCTTGTCGACGGACTGGGTGAGGGAATCGAGAGACACGGTGGGGCCCTCGGAAGCGCAGGACCGGCGCGCGGGAGGCAGCGCCGGTGGGGGTGCGGTCTTTGAGCGAACGCCGTTGTCCGGTCGGCGACCCGAGTGATCGACGCCCGTGGACGCGGAGCGTGATCATCTCGGTCGTACTGCCGGTACGTGCCCGGCATCCCGCAGGACGGCGAGGGGTGGTGCCACCTGCGGAGTTGCGCATTCCTACCACAGCAGCCCACCCCTGCTGTGTGACGCATCTCGCATCACGCACGGTGAGCTACGAAAGGTGCAGGTGCCGTGACGCGACCGTTATCCGGACGGGCCTATCCGTTCATCGTGCACCTATTCTTTCTGGTCAGGAGCTCGCGACAGGGCACTCCTGCCACCCGGCGGGACGCGTCGGCGACGGCAGGAGCTTGACCGGCCGTCCCTTACCTGCCCTCTGGTGCCTGCGGCTCCTGGCGGCCGGCGGTGAAGGGATACGTGTCGGCATCGGCCTCGGCCGCGTCGGCAAGTGCCTCGGCGGCGGCTTGCGCCGCCTTCGCCGCGTCGGCGGCCGCCTGGGTGGCGGCCTCGTCCTCCGCGGACGTCTCCCGGGTGGCCGGAGACGGGGGCAGCACCTCGTTGAAGGCGCGGGACACCCCTTGAAGCGCCGAGGTGACCTCGCTGGGGATCACCCAGAAGGTGCTGCCCGCGCCCTGGGCGAGCTGGGGCAGCACCTGCATGTACTGGTAGGCGAGGAGCTTGGGGTCGGGGTCGTTGCGGTGGACGGCCTGGAAGACCTCGTCGATGGCCCGGGACTGCCCCTCGGCCTTGAGGATCTCGGCGGTGCGGTTGCCTTCCGCCCGGAGCACGGCGGCCTGCTTGTCCCCCTCGGCGGTGAGGATCTGCGACTGACGCTGCCCCTCCGCCCCCAGGATCGCCGCCCGCTTGTCGCGCTCGGCGCGCATCTGCTTCTCCATGGCGTCCTTGATGGACTGCGGAGGGTCGATGGCCTTGATCTCCACGCGGTTGACCCTCAGCCCCCACTTTCCCGTCGCCTCGTCGAGCACGCCACGGAGCTGGTTGTTGATGGTGTCACGGGAGGTCAGGGTCTTCTCCAGGTCCATCGAGCCGACGACGTTGCGCAGGGTGGTGACGGTGAGCTGTTCGACGCCCTGCAGGAAGTCGGCGATCTCATAGGCGGCCGCTCGTGGATCGGTGACCTGGAAGTACAGCACGGTGTCGATCTCGACGACCAGGTTGTCCTCGGTGATGACCGGCTGCGGCCGGAACGAAACCACCTGTTCCCTCAGGTCGATCACCGGATAGACGCGGTCGACATAGGGGATGACGAGGTTGAGGCCCGGCCTCAGGGTGCGCCGGTAGCGGCCGAGGCGTTCGACGTTGCGAGCCCGCGCCTGCGGCACGATGCGTACCGCCCGCACCACGGTGAACACCGCGAGCGCCGCGAGGATCAGACCCGCTATGAGCAGTCCCGGCACGTCCATGACTCACTCCCGGGGATAGACGACGGCGGTGGCGCCATCGATCTCCATGACGTCGACGGTCGCCCCCGGAGGTATCACCAGCGTCTCGTCGTAGGCGCGGGCCGTCCACTCCTCGCCACCGATGCGGACCCTGCCGCCCAGGCCCGTCACTTCCGACACGACACGGGCGGAGCGGCCCACCAGCGCGTCCGTGCCGAAGCGCTCGGTCTGCGGCTTGAGCAGATGGCGCGCGGCGACGGGGCGCACGAACAACAGGCTGGTCGCGGCCAGAGCGGTGAAAACCACGAGCTGCAAGGGCGGTGAGAGCCCCAGGGCGGCGGTTCCCGCGGTGACCGCCGCGGCGACGCCGAGGATCCCGAGCGCGGCGGTGAGGGTGAAGATCTCCGCCACCGCCAGCACCCCTGCGGCGATCAACCAGACCAGCCATAGATCCATGGCGCTCTCCCGGCAGGCGCGACTCCGCGAAGGGATGAACAAAACGTGCACCTTTCGGCGTTTCTACCCCTTTTTGTGAGGTGGCACGCTCGGGCAGGCTTGTCGGCCTGCTCCAAGCGCGCTTGGAGCAGGCCGACAAGCGTCAGCGTTCCCGCTTCTCTCGGTACGTCCTAAGGTCGCGGTTGACGAAGAGGTGGACGTATCCGCACGACCGGCAGATCAAACCGGTGGCCGACTCGTTCGCCCACGCCATGTTGAAGAGCTCCATCCCCGTGCTGTTCAGCAGCACCTCCCGCTTGCGGAACGTGTCGTTGTCGCACATCAGGCAGCGGATCGGGTGCTCTCCGATCGCGGCGTGCAAATCCCGGGCCATGTGATCTCCTCCCTTCCCTCGTCAGAGCCGGTGGTGGTGGTCGGAAGCAGGTACGGCGTCGGCGTCGGCGCATGCTGCGTGCCGCCCGGCGGGGCGGGCGAGGAGGTGGCGCGGGTCCGTCGCGCGGGTGATCGCGGTCTCGACGGCGGTGATGCGGTCGGCGAGCAGGCCGAGGGCGGCGACCGCCCGGACGAGGGGGTCGTCGGTGGAGTCGCCGAGGGCCCGGGTGCGGTTGTGGGCGGCGGTGATCTCGGTCCAGCGGGCGGCCTGTGCCGGGGTGAGGACGCCGCGGAGCCCGGCGAGCTTGAGTAGGTTGGCCTCGGCTTCGGTGGTGAGGGTCTGGGCCTCGGCGGTGTAGTGGTCGTCGACGACGGCGGCGAGTTCGGCGTCGTTCATGGCGGGTGAGATACGGGCCGTGATCTTGTTCATGGTGCGGTACGAGCCCTGGAGCCGGAAGGGCGGTTCGGTGCGGGCCGCGTCGGCGGAGGCGGCGGAGGCGACGTAGGCCTCGTTGACGGCGAGGACCGTCTCGCGGACGGCGAGGAGGTGGCGGAGGACGGAGAGGATCCGGTCGAGTTCGGCCGGGGCGTAGGGGTGAGTGAGCCGGTCGCGGCGCGCGGTCGGGTCGTCGGCCGCCAGCCGGGTCAGGAGCTCCAGGTCGGTGCGGTCGCGTCCGGCGAGGGGGGCGAGGACGGGGTGGGAGGTGAGGGCGTTCTCGACGAAGCTGAACGCGAAGGCATCCTCTTTGCCCGTCAGTACGTCGCCGAGGTTCCACACGTCGGCCCGGTTGGCGAGCATGTCCGGGACGCGGAAGGCCTGTCCCGACTCGGTGTACGGGTTTCCCGCCATGCAGACGGCGAAGCGCTTGCCGCGCAGGTCGTGGCCGTTCAGGGTCCGTGTGGCGTCGCAGAGCGGGATGAATTTCTGCAGGAACTCCGGCGAGGTGTGCTGGATGTCGTCGACATACAGCAGGACGTTGCCGGCCGCGGTCAGCGCGAAGTCGATCTTCTCCAGTTCCCGGCGGGCGGTGGCGTCGGGTGCCTCATCGGGGTCGAGGGAGACGGTCCGCTGCCCGAGAGCAGGCCCGTCGACCTTGACCAGGAGCAGGCCGAGGCGGTCGGCGACGTACTCGATCAGCGTGGTCTTGCCGTAGCCGGGCGGGGAGAGGAGCAGCAGCAGGCCCTGGGAGTCGCTCCGCTTGGCGTCTCCGGCCGCGCCGAGCTGTTTGGCGAGGTTGTCGCCGATGAGGGGGAGGTAGACCTCGTCGACGAGCCGGTTGCGGACGAAGGACGACACGACCCGGGGCCGGTACTCGTCAAGGCGGAGCCGGTCGCGCTCGGTGGCGACAAGCCGGGCCCTGCGCTCCTGGTACGCGCGGAAGGCCGGCACGTCGGTGGCGGCGAAATCCCGCGTCCTGGTCAGGAACTCGTCGAGGCGCAGCTCCAGCGCGCGTCCCTCCACGCGGGGGTGGCTGCCCAGGAGTCCGGTGACCGTCTCCGTGGTGGGGGCGGCGATGTCGTAGCGGTCGAGGTCCGGGCAGAGTTCGACCGCGACGGCCTCGGCCAGTACGCCTTCGTCGAACCGTTCTCCGGACGCCGACGCGTAGGAGGTGAGCCATGCCTCGACGAGCTGGCGCCGCGCGCGCGGTCCCGTGAGGGAGGCGAGGGCGTCGTCGTAGGCGGAGGTGCCGACGGCGCGGCGGAACTTGTCGAGCAGGGTTCGTGCGGCGTCCGAGACGGCGAAGCCCGCCGGTGCGGTGGTGAGTTCCTCGATCAGGTACGAGGCGGCAGTCTGGTTGCCGATCTCCTCGGCCAGCTCGTTCCGCAGGCCGTCGAGGGCAGACTCCGCGCCGAAGAGGTCGCGTGCCCGGGTCAGGGCGTCGGCCCGGCGGGTCCACTGCTCGCGGGCGTCGGCGGTGGCGGCGTGGGCCCAGAAGAGCTGGGCGGTCGCTCGCGCAGGGGCCGGGTACCTGAGCAGTCCGATCCGTTCGTGCAGACGGAGGACGGCCTCCAGGATCGCCGCCGTGTCGTGATCGTGGACGCCGCGCTCGTACCCCTCGTCGTACGCGGCCTCGGCGGCACGTCGCGCGAGTGCGGACAGGTCCTCGCCCGCCAGGCTGCCGGGGCCGTGCTCGGCCAGGAGGCGTGCGGCCAAATATTCGGACCGGTAGACGTCCGGCGATTCGGAGGGCAGGGTCCGGTCCCAGAAGGGGCGGGTCTCGGCGAACGCCGGGTCGGTGACCGGCACGCGGTAGTCGGTGCCGGTGAGGGCGAGGGCGAGGGCGTCCTCGTGCGGCACGAGGGTGACTTCGGGGGGCTGCCGGTTGACGGCGAAGCGGTGCCGGCCGAGCCGGATCGTGGCGCCGCCGTCGGAGAACAGGTCGGTACGGTCCCGCAGCGCCCGTCCGGCTTCCTGCCGGGCGGCGCCGAGGCGGCCCTCCAGTTCCTCCGCCCGTGTCTCGTCGCCGAGTTCCCTCAACTCGGCGCCGGTGCGCCGGACCTTGGCGACCATGGGGTCGGAGGCGAAGTACGTGTTCACCTCGTCCAGATCGGCCAGGGTCGCGGCGCGGCGGGCGATCGCTTCCAGAACGCGGCCGGCCGATGCCGCGAGGCGCTCGGCGCGGCGGGCGCGGGTGTCCTGGAGGGACTGTCTGCGCGTGGTGAAGGCGTCGTACATCTCGGCCCGTTTGTCGGCGATCTCACCGAGGAAGCCGTCGTGCTCGGCGAACCGCGACTCCAGGTTCTCCAGCTGGAGGAGCAGCCGGCCGAGCTGGTCGTCGCAGCGGTCCGGGGTGTCCGCGGCGGCCAGGGCTCCCGTGACGGCCTGACCGAGCAGGGCGAACTCGGCGGTGAACTCCGCCCGGCCCTCCTGGTCGAGGAGTTCGGCGCGACGGGCGGCGAGGAGGGCCCGGACGCGGTTCAGCACGCCCAGGACGTCGGCGATCCGTTCCAGGACCGAGGTGCGGACGGTGGCGTCGCCGATGTCGAGTCCGGCGATGATCTCGCTGAGGGTCCGCAGGCCGGTGGTGTGCGTGTCGATCATGCCGGCGACCGGGCCCGTGCCCGCCACGGTGGTGACGGCGCCGGCCTCCGTCGCGAGCCGCTCCGCCTCGGCGTGGTGTGCGGTGAAGGCGTCCTCGCGCTGGAGGAAGGCGACGGCTCGCTGGGCGGCCGAGGCGATGTCGGCCTCGACGTCCCCGGCGAGGGTGTCGATGCCTGCCGTGTCGGCGTACCGCATGTCCTTGAGGGTCACCAGGTGGCCCTGTGCCCGGCGGAGTTCGGTGATCCGGGAGATCCACTCCTCGGCGGTGGCGGGCGCCTCGCCCCGGATGCGCCGTACCAGTCGGCCGACCTGCTGGGCGGCCTCCGCGAAAGCCTCCGCCGCCTGTCGGGTGAGCGTGGTCACGGTCTCGAACTCGTCGAGGACCTGCGCGGCGGTGGCCCGGAGTTCGGTCAGCGGGGTGCGCAGGTCGCCTGTCTCCGGGTCTCCCAGCCAGTGGTGGACGTCGCCCGCGCGCACACACGCGGCGACGAGTGCCTCGTAGACCTCGCCGGCGGGGGTCAGCTCGGTGGCCTGACGGGCGATCGACAGGCAGTCGGCGACCCCGCGGACGAGATCCGCGTTGCCGATGCGGGCCAGCGGGCCGTCCACCGCAGGGGTCACGTGCGTGTCGGAGACGTACGGAGTCCGCCAGATCTGCACGGGGTGGACCCGGCCGGGCTCGCCGGTCTCGTCGCGCAGCACGACCATCGTCCCGTCGTCGAGCAGCGCGTATCCGCGGCAGGAGACGGGACGGGTGATCTCCTTCCGGATCAGGTTGTACGGCAGGAGAAGACCGCGACGCTCCGGCCGGGTGTGGAAGGCGAAGAGGAGATCCTCACCGTTGGGCGAACGGATCAGCCGGTCGAAGACCAGTCCCGAAGTGTCGGTATCGAAGGTCCGCACCTCGCCGGAGGCCAGGCAGTAGCCACCGGGGAACACGACCCCCTCGTCGCCGGGCAATCGCAGACACGCCTGAGCGAGTCCGTCGAGCCTGACCACGCTCCCGGTCAGGGCGTTGAAGACGAGGTGGCGGACGGCCTCCTCCTTGTACGGGCGGACGCGCACCAGGATCAGGGCGCCCACGGCCGCGTACGCGACCTCGGCGTCGGCCAGCGCCTGGAGCGGTTCGTCGACCGGCTCGGCGTACACGCCCTCGGCCGTCTCGGCGTCGTTCTCCGTCTTGACCGTGAGCGTTCCGCCGACCGTGGAGACGAAGAGGCGGCCGTCGAGCGAGATGTGCGGGTGCCGCCCTTGGACATGGTCACCGCGGGTCGTCTCCACCCAGTCGACGTCGTGCGAGGGAGGGACGACGTGGTCGCGTTCTCCCTGGGCGTCGAGGAACCGCGTCTCGCCGGACTGCCCGATCGACCAGCGCAGGACGCGGATGTCGTCGGCCTTCTGCCCGGTCCGGAAGACGGCGAGGAGCCGGCCCTCCACGCGCCTCAGCCGGAGCAGGCGCGTGCCTCGGAAGTACCGGTGCAGCGCCGAGAACTCCCGTACGAAGCCGGGGTCGTCGAGGAGTCCGGGCACCGCGCCCTCGGGCAGCGGGTTCAGGTCGCGGTCGTGCAGCTTGAAGACGTCGGCGACCGACGGCTCGGCGCTCCCCGGGGAGGCCTGGTGGCAGCCGAACAACAGGACGTCGTCCCCGACGGCGGCGATGTCCAGCAGTACGCCGGCGCGCTCGGTGCGGACGCTGTCGGTGCCGGTGAGAGACAGTCCACCGGCACCGAAGGCGGCTGTACGGGCGCTGTTGAGCGCCTCGGCACGCCTGGCCAGCTCGGCCGCCTGCGTCGAAAGACGGTCGCGCAGCACCGCGTACGTGTCCTGGTCGATTCCGGTGCTCATGCAGATCCGCTCCTTGTCCCGTGATGGATGCGGGTCCGGCGCCGACAACCCCCGTATGCCGGCACCGGACCCGCTGTGACCGCTCCCCCCCCGGGGCGGTCAGTTCGTGACCGCGCCGTTCAGCGCGGCGGTCTCGGCCGGGGCGGTGGTGGCCTGGCCGGGCGCGTGCGCGTCGAGCACGCCGGACTTCATGACCTTTGCGAGCAGTGCCGAGACGCTCAGGTTCTGCACGTCACCCGTGGACAGCGAGCCGAGTACCTTGGTCAGGTCCTCGGTGAAGGAACCCTCGCTGTTCAACCACGGACCGGCCAGCGCCTGCGCGGTCCGGGAGTGGTCCATGAACCCGTCGACGGACTTCCCGAGCGCGATCGACTGCACGAGACGGTCGAGGAAGACGGACTCTCCGCCGACGATGTTGATGTCGGCGTTCTCCAGGCCGGTGGCGAGGACGGTGGCCTGCGCCTCGGCGACCTGCCGCTGCACCTCAAGGCCGGCGAGCCGGATGGCCTTCTCCGCCTCCAGACGGAGCCGGTACTCCTCGTGGCCACGGGAGGCCTCGTCGAGCGCGGCCATCGCCGCCGCCTTCTCAGTGAGACCGGCCGCTTCGGCCTTGAGCTTCTCGCCGATCGCGGTCGCCTCGGCCAGCGCCTTCTCTCGTGTACCGACCGCCTCGGCACGCAGCCGTGCCTCTGTGGCCTCGGCCTCGGCGCGGCCGGTCTTCTCGATCGCGTCGGCCTGCTTCTCCCGGACCTGCACCGCCGCGAGGCCTTCTGCCGCGGCCTCGGCCTGAACGCCCTCGGCGAGGCGGATCTTGGCGCGGGCGTCCATGTCGGCGGCCTTGTTGCGGGCCTCGGCCAGGGTCAGCTCCTCGGCGGCCCGGTGCACGGCCGCCTGCTCGGCCGCCTCCGCCGCCTTGATGTCCTTGACCAGCCTCTCCTGCGCCTCCGCCTCCGCCGCGATGACGACGGCCTGCCGGGTGCGCTCGGCCTCCTCGACCGTACGGAGCCGCTTGATGGACTCCTCCTGCTCGGCGACCGTACGGTCCACCGCGATCCGCTCGCGGATCACCTCGGCGATGTCCCGGCGCTCCGACTCCACCTCCTTCTCGGCGGAGATGCGGGTCAGTTCGGTCTCCCGGTCCCGGGCGATGACTTCGAGGAGACGGTCCTTCTCGATCCGCTCGTTCTCGACGGCGATGACCCGCTCGCGGTTCTTCTGGGCGACAGCGACCTCACGGGCCTGGTTCTCCCGCTGGATGCCGAGCTGCTCCTCCGTCCTGAGGAAGGCGCTCTGGGCCCGCAGCCGCTCCTCCTCCACCACCCGCGCCGTCTCGGCCTCCTCCCGGGCCCGTACGGTGTCGATCTCCCGCTTCTGCTTGATCTCCGCGTCGGCCTGGCGCCGCTCCAGCTCCAGGATCGCCTCGCGGGCGTCGACGTTCTGCCGGGTGATCTCCTTCTGCTCGTGCTGGCGGAACTCGTTCGTGCGGACGTTCTCGACGGCGGTCAGTTCCGTGATCTTGCGGATGCCCTGGGCGTCGAGGATGTTGCCGGGGTCGAGCTGGGTGAGCGGGGTCTGCTCCAGGTAGTCGATGGCCGCGTCCTCCAGGCTGTAGCCGTTGAGGTCGATGCCGATGATCTCGATGATCCGGAACCGCAGTTCCTCGCGCTTGGTGTACAGATCGGTGAAGTCGAGCTGCTTGCCGACCGTCTTGAGCGCCTCGGAGAACTTGGCGTTGAACAGCTCCTGCAGCGTCTCCTTGTCGCTGGCGCGGGCGGTGCCGATAGCCTGCGCGACCTTGATGACGTCCTCGACCGTCTTGTTGACCCGGACGAAGAACGAGATCCGGATGTCGGCGCGGATGTTGTCGCGGCAGATCAGGCCGTCCCTGCCGGTCCGGGAGATCTCGATCGTCTTCACCGAGATGTCCATGACCTCGGCCTTGTGCAGGACGGGCAGGACCACCTGCCCGGTGAAGGTGACGTCGACCTTCCTCATCTTCGAGACGATCAGCGCCTTGCCCTGTTCCACCTTGCGGAACAGCCGGCTGACCACGAAGAGCAGCGTGAGAACGATGAGCAGGACAACGGCGACGAGCACGCCGATGCCCACGGTGATGGCATCCATGAGAAACCCCGTGTCGATGGAAGAAGGGGGAGCCGCACGTACGGGCGGCGTTGTGGAAGAGCGGGCAGCGGACGGCGGGCACTCCCGGAGCGACGGCTACCTGCGTCGGGGTGTGCGCACAGCGGCACGGTGCTGCCCGAAGGCGGCGGCTCGGTCGCGTTCGGGCGGCCCCGCCGGACCTGCGGCGTCCTGCCGGGACGGCCCGGGTTCGTCGGGGAACAACTTCGCAAGCGGCCCCACGAGGCGCCGTGTCGCCCACCATGAGGCGACGGGAGCAAGCACCAGCAGGGCGAGCGAGAGCAGAGCGGACAGCGGGCGGGGCACATCGGAAAGGCCGAGGAGTACGGATCCGGTGACGCTCATGGCCCAGCCGGCGACGACGAACACGGAGGCCGCCACCGAGACGGGGACCCGGCCGAGACGCAGCCTCTCCGCGTCCACGTCGCCGTCGAAGCCCTTCCGTTCCACCGCCCCGAACAGGACGAGCAGCCAGAACACCGCCACGGCGACCAGGGCCGCGCTGAACGACAGCGAGGGGAACCCGAAGGCGGCGCTCAGGAACTCCCCCATGGCCCTCTCCCCGTGCACATCGCGGTTTCCGTCTTCCGGCACCAGGCCCGCGCCCATGCCTCCCCGTGGAGCCATCCTGCAACAGAATCGCCGCCTTGGCATTGCCGTAACCATGCAGTCTTTGACGTCTTCCTGATGCCGGTTGCGAACCCCGGCGGTCGGCATGTCAGTCTTGGTCCCCGCGCGTCAGGAACGGGGAGGGACCGTGGCGGAGAGGGAACGGGTCGAGGGGTACCTGGAGGGGTACGCCGAGATCCTTACGGGCCTGTGCGAGACCCGCCGCAGGCTCACTCCGGAGGAGCGCGCGGCCCTCCGCTCCCTCGGAGAGCGGGCCGCCGAAGCCGGCATCGGGCTGCGGGACCTCATCCGGGCCCACCTCTCCGCCGCACAGCGGGTACACCCCGGGCTGCCGAGGGCAGCCGCCGACCACCTCCTGTCCGCCGTGGAACAGGCCGTCGACGCCTTCGCCGAGGGACACGAGCGGGCACAGCACCTGGCGATGCGCCAGGAAGAGGCCGCCCGGCGGGAGTTCATCGACGACCTCCTGTACGGCCGGAGCGATCTCGGCAGGCTGGCCGAGCGCGCCGAACGCTTCGGGCTGCTCCTGTCCCACGCCCACGCGGTGGCCGTCGCCCAGGGACGGGAACCGTACAGCGACGGCTACGAGGTCACCCGTGCCGTCGAGTCCTCGCTCACCGCCCGCTTCGGCAACCGCCGCATCCTGCTCACCACCAAGGACGGCCGGCTGATCTGCGTCGCCCCGGCGGACGAACCCGCCGTGCTCGCCCACTTCGCCAAGCAGGCGCACGCCGCCACGGACGGCGGCCAGGTGGCGATCGGCCGCTCGCACCCGGGCGCGGGCGGCGTCGTCCACTCCTACGAGGAAGCCCTCAACGCCCTGGACCTCGCCGCTCGCATGAACCTCGACGAGCCGGTCCTGCACGCCGCCGACCTCCTCGTCTACCCGGTCCTCACCCGCGACCGGCAGGCCATGGCCGACCTGGTCCACACCGTCCTCGGCCCGCTGCAACAGGCACGAGGAGGCGCGAAGCCCCTCCTGGACACCCTCACGGCGTACTTCGACACCGGCTGCGTCACCGCCCAGGCGGCCCGCCGCCTCAACCTCAGCGTCCGCGCCATGACCTACCGCCTCGACCGCATCCACCGCCTGACCGGCGCCGACCCCGGCGACCCTGTCCAGCGCTACACGCTCCAGACCGCTGTCGTCGGCGCCCGCCTCCTCGGCTGGCCCGACCAACCGCTGTGACCCCGAAAGGGCGGGCACGGAACAGGACGGGCACACTCTGAAGAGAAGGGACGCGGCAGCTACGTCTGTCCACGGCTCTTGTCCGCATCAAGGCGGTCACCATGAGTTACTCCACCGACGACCAGCGGATCCTCGGCGAAATCGAGCGGGGCCTCACCCGCGACGACCCCGCCCTGGCCACCCTGATCGACGCGCTGAACCAGCAGTTCCCGGAGACACCCGAGCGACCCAAGGCCGCCCGATCCGCTCGCCGCAGCCCTCGCGTCGTGGCCGCCGTCGTGCTGTCCGTCATCGCGCTGCTTGCGTTGGTCCTCACAGCCGTTCTGGGCGCCACACCCACTCCGCCCGCAGAGGAAGACGGGCCACCCGCGTCACGCCCAGCAGCCATGGCCGTGCACCCTGCGCCGTGACCGAGCACCTGGCGACCGCTGGCCCGCCGGATCAGCCGACGTCCCGGCGGTTGAAGCGCATGACGCCTACGGCCAGGACAACGAAGGCGGTGACTGCGAGGACCGCAATGTCACCCAACTGGAAGCCGTTCTTCAACGGTTCACCGCCGATGTAGTAGTGGAACGGGGACGTGTAGGCCAGCCAGTCCGCGCCGATCTGACCGGCGAGCGCGTGGGCGGTGTACGAGAGCACACCGATGATCGCGGTTGTGGCCAGGGCGACGGCCCTGCGGCCGACGGCGGCGCCGAGGCCGAGGGAGAGGGCGCCGAAGGTGATGGCGAGAAGTGCCAGGTTGACACATTGGGCGAGGAACTCGGCGGGGGTGACGCTGGTGAGCCCGGCGCTGTCGCGGATGGCCAGCATGGCCAGCCAGACGAGGAGTGAGATCGCGCCCGCTCCCACGGTCAGCGCGGCGAAACGCTGCAGAGCGAGGCTGGTGCGGGTCACGGGATGGGCCAGGAGCAGGTCGAGCCGGCCGGCCTCCTCGTCGCCGGCGAGGGTGCGGGAGCCGGTGGAGACCCCGTAGATCATGGCGAGCAGCGGCAGGATGACGCCGAAGACGCTGGCATGCAGGTATCCGGCGGCTGTGGCGTCGATGTGCAGCGCCTCACGGAGCGCCTCGGGGAGGCTCGCGGTGTTGTCCCGTTGGGAGGGGTAGGTGCTCGCGTAGGTCATGCCGACGGCCGCGGTGCCGAGCGCCCAGCCGGCGAGTGCGCGGCGGTTGTCGGAGAGGGACTTGGCGAAGACGGCGGTGTTCATGGTGGGCCTTTCCGGTGTCGCGCGGATGCCTCAGGCCGCGGTGGAGGGAGATGTTCGGGGAGCCGCCTCCGCACCGGAGTAGTAGGAGTGGAAGACCTCCTCAAGGGCGGGCTCGGTGGCGCGAAGGCCGGTCACCGGGTAACCGGCGAGAGCCTTGATCAGGGCGTCGGGGCTGCCGATCACCTGACCGCTGAGGGTGGTGCAGGTGGCGTCGAGGCGTAGCCGGTCGGCACCGGGCAGGTCGGCGAACGCGTGCGGAGGCACCGGTGTCTCGAAGGTGACGTCGACGTCTCTGACGGCTCCGGCCCGCAGGTGGGCCACGGTGTCGAGGGCGACGAGGCGCCCGTCACGGATGATGCCGACGCGGTCGGCGACCGCGTCGACCTCGCTCATCACATGGCTGGACATGAAGACCGTCCGTCCGGCCGCCGCCGTCTCGCTGACCAGGTCCAGGAAGGTCTGCTGCACCAGGGGGTCGAGCCCTGAGGTCGGCTCGTCCAGGACGAGCAGCTCGGGCCGGTGCATGAACGCCTGGACGAGGCCGACCTTCTGACGGTTGCCTTTGGACAGCTTCCGGATCCGGGTGTTCTGGTCCAGGCCGAGCCGGTCGGCGAGGTCGTCGATGTGCTGCTGTGGCACACCGCCCCGCAGCGCGCCGAGGAAGCGGAGGTACCCGCGGACGTTCTGGCGCCCATCACAGACGAAATCGCCCGCCAGGTATCCCATCCTGGCCCGAAGTTCCATCCCCTGGGCGCGTGGTGACAACCCGAGCACCGTGGCGGTGCCGCTGGTGGGCCGGATCAGGTCAAGCAGGAGGCGAATGGTCGTCGACTTGCCCGCACCGTTGGGGCCGAGGAAGCCGAAGACCTCACCCGTCCGCACTTGGAGCGTCAGACCGGCCAGTCCCCGTCGGGCGCCGTATCGCTTGGTGAGCTCGTGGAGCTCGATCACGTTCTCCATAACTCAGAACGTATCGAGTGTTCAGAGATCTGTAAACAGTCTGAGTGTTGCGAGAACTGACTATGCTGAGGTGCGGCGGCGTCAAGGAGGAACCATGGACGAGAAGGACGTACGGCTGCGCGAAGCGGCCGAGAAGCTCGCGCTCACCCTCGCTCAGGGCGGGATGCAGAAGACCACGGCCCGCGTGATGACCGCGCTGCTGTTCAGCCAGGACGACACCATGACGGCCTCGGACCTCTGCGAGGTCCTGCAGATCAGCTCGGGCGCGGTCTCCGGCGCCGTCAAGCAGCTCATCCCTACCGGCATCATCGAACGCGCCCCCGCCCCGGGCAGCCGCCGGGACCACTACCGGTTCCGTGAGCACGCCTGGGCCACTCTGATGGGCAGCCAGAACGTGCTCCTGGCCACCATGGGGGACGCTGCGGCCGAGGGCATCAAGGCGGCGGGGCGGGAAAGCACCGCCGGACGGCGGCTCGACGAGATGGAGGACTTCTACGCCTTCATGCAGAGGGAAATGGCCGCCCTGATCGACACCTGGCAGGAACGGTACGACGCGCGGCATCCGAGCGCCTGAGAGCTGCGACACGCTTGCCGTGGTGCGTGGCTTGGCGACGTCCGGCAGGCGTGACCACAGCTCCGTACGCTTGCCTCGACCGAAGGAGAGAGCCGTATGCCGTGGCCCGTGCGACGCGAACCGCAAACCGGACCGTCCGCCCCGCTTCTGGCCGGCGGCTCGGTGCTCACAGCCGCCGGGAGCGTGATGTACCTGCTGCCTCAGCTGCAGTCTCCGCTGTGCGGGATCGGCGCGCTGGCGCTCGCGTTCACCGCTGCCGTAGCGGTATCCGCCAGGACGCGGCGCTGACGGACCGGGGCCTGTCCGGAGGCTCGCCGTGACGACCAGCCGTCCGGCACATCAGCGGCGTCTCCGTCGTGACGGCTCTGCCAGGAAGTCGTAGAGGGCCACGAGGACGATCGCGCACCCGATCAGCCCCAGAGTGATGTAGGAGCACGCTTTCAATACGCCACTCGGTGCCTCTGCCAACCGTGGCACCTCGCTGGTCAGCGCCGCCCCGTACAGCACGACGCCCGCGGCGCCGAGCAGGTGGGTGGGCGCGCCCGGCCGGGCAAGGTAGCTCGGCCTCCAGCCCAGGAGGACGGCGATGCTCGGCGCCAGAAGCAGCACCGCACCGCCGATCAGCAGGGTCCAGCTCGCCCAGGGGCTCACGTGAGAGCCCCGGAATCATCGAGGCGGGAGGAACGCGCCCGGTGGCGACGGAGCTCGAACATGCCGATCGCCGCCGTGGCGACGTAGAGGGGGAAGGCGAGTGTCTCGGCGGCGATGGTGGTTCCGGTGGCTCGGCTGAGACTGGCCGCGAGCCCGGCGCACAGCAGCAGCCCGGGCAGGGCCCGTCGCCGGCGTGGTAGCCGACGGATCCGCCAGACGCGGACGCTGACGACGGTGTTGAGGGTGAGGAAGGCGAGCGCCCACAGGGCGAGCACGACAAGAGTGAGGGGCATGGCTGGGGCTCCAGGGCAGGCGGAAGACCGTGCCGACCAGACTTCCCGGCTCACCAATGGCCTGATCCTAGTGGTCAGGGCAGGTCGGTGAAGGTCTCGACGGCTCCGGTCTTGCCGGTGACGACGATGATGTCGCCCTTTTCGACGACCGTGTCGGCGGTGGCGTAGGTGAAGTCCTCGCCGGGGCGCTTGATGCCGACGACGGTGACGCCGTACTTGCTGCGCACCCTGGACTGACCGAGGGGCTGTCCGGTGGCGGCCTTGGGGGCGACGGTCTTGACGAGGGCGTAGTCGTCGTCGAACTCGATGAAGTCGAGCATGCGGCCGGTGACGAGGTGGGCGACGCGCTCGCCCATCTCGTGCTCGGGCAGGACGACGTGGTGCACGCCGAGGCGTTCGAGGATCTTGCCGTGCTGGCGGCTGATGGCCTTGGCCCAGATGTTGGGGACGCCGGCTTCGAGGAGGTTGGAGCTGATGAGGATGCTCGCCTCGATGTCGCTGCCGATGCCGACGACGGCGCTGGAGAAGTCGTGGACGCCGAGCTGGTTCAGGACGTCGGGGTCGGTGCAGTCCGCGGCGGCGGCGTGGGTGAGGCTGTCGCTGTACTTCTGGACGAGGCGGGCGTCGGTGTCGATGCCCAGGACGTCCCAGCCCCGGCGCATCAGCTCGTTGGCCAGGGAGCTGCCGAAGCGCCCGAGGCCGATGACGGCGACGCGCTGGTCGCCCGTGGGCCGGTGCTGGCCGGTTAGCCATTGACGGCGGCGCTTGCGGAGGTTGTGGAGGTAGTTAGCCAATGACGGGTCGCTCCTCGGGCAGTTCGTACCGTCGCGTGCGTTCGCGCAGCGCGAGCGCGGAGACCAGGGTGATGGGGCCGATGCGTCCGATGAACATCAGGACGACGAGGATGAGCTGTCCGGCGGCGGGCAGGTCGGCGGTGATGCCGGTGGACAGGCCCACGGTCGCGAAGGCGGACACGACCTCGAACAGCACGGCTTCGAACGACGCCTTGCTTACCGAGAGCAGGGCGAGCGTGGCACTCATGACCAGCCCCACTCCGAGAAGCGCCACCGTCAGGGCCTGACGCAGCACATGCGGCGCGAGGCGGCGGCCGAGCACTACGGAGTTCGGCTCGCCGCGCACCTCGGCGAGGATCGCGGCGGCCAGGACGGCGAACGTG
Organism: Streptomyces gardneri; assembly: GCF_006539185.1. Lineage (GTDB taxonomy): Bacteria > Actinomycetota > Actinomycetes > Streptomycetales > Streptomycetaceae > Streptomyces > Streptomyces gardneri. The sequence continues at coordinate 2,819 of NZ_BJMN01000023.1, read as the reverse complement.
GTGACCTTGATGCCGCCGGCGGTCCCCGCGCTACCGCCGCCGATGAACATGAGCATGCACGTCATCAGGAGGGTGGAGGCGTGCAGGGCGCCGATGTCGAGGGAGTTGAAGCCCGCGGTGCGGCTCATCGCCGAGTAGAAGAAGCTGTTGAGGAACTTGCCCCAGACGTCATGCGCGCCGAGCGTGGCCGGGTTGGTCCACTCCAGCAGCCCCGTGAGTACCGTGCCGACGACCAGGAGCACCACGGTGGTGATGACGGTGAGTCTGGTGTGCAGGGTCCAGTTCTTCCGGCCGGTGGTGCGGGCGCGGTTACGGTGGCGCAGCATCTCCAGCAGGACCGGGAAGCCGATGCCGCCCAGGATGACGGCGACGGCGATCGGCAGGGTGACCCACGGGTCCTGGGCGTAGCGGGTGAGGCTGTCGGCGTGCAGGCCGAAGCCCGCGTTGTTGAACGCGGACACGGCGTGGAAGAAGCCGAGATAGGCGGCATCGCCGGTCCCGTTGCCATATCCGAAGCGGAACCGCAGCGCCAGGAAGGCACCCACGGCGAGCTCGACCATCAGCGTGGTACCGGCGACACCGAGCAGGACACGGCGTACGTCCCCGATTCCCAGGCTCTTCGTCTCGGCCTGAGCCGTCAGCTGCATCCGCAGGCGGAGCCGACCCGAGACGAGCAGGGCGAGAAGCGAGGCCATGGTCATGATGCCGAAGCCGCCGACCTGGATCAGGGCGAGGATCACGCCCTCGCCGAAGCCGCTCCAGTACGTGCCGGTGTCCACGACCGCGAGCCCCGTCACGCACACGGCCGAGGTCGAGGTGAACAGCGCGGTCAGCGCGCTGGGGGCGCCACCGTCCTCTGTCGCGAGCGGCAGCATCAACAGGACCGTGCCGACCACCACGACTCCGCCGAAGGCGAGGACGACGGTCCGGGCGGGATGCGCCGAGAAGAACGAGCGCGCACGGCGCCGTGCGACAGTGACCACGGTTCCCACGCCCCTCTCCAGCGGATACGCCATGTCTCTCGTGCCGGCGACGCGTCAGCAACACATCAAGAACGGCCGTCACCCTACCTGGGCCTTTCGGTGCCGGGGCAGCAAGCTGACGCCTACGATGCGGCCATGCCGTCGTCGATCTATCGCAGCCGGGCCGCGCACGTACGGGTTCGGGACTGGTGCGAGGCGGCCCTCGCCACCTGGCCGGTCCCTCACAGCAGAAGGCAGGTCGAGACGTCCGCCGGCCCGACGAACGTGGTCCGGACCGAACCCGGTACAGAGGTAGGGGCAGGGCGAGCGACGATCGTCCTGATACCCGGGACGAACATGAACGCGGCCGTCTCCCTGGGCTTCGCACAAGCGCTGTCGCGGGTCGCGCCCCTGATCGTCCTCGACGTGCCGGGGCAGCCCGGCCTCAGCTCCGGCGAGCGCCCGCGCCGGCACCGTATGGACTGGTACGGGCGGTGGCTCACCGAGACCCTGACACGCGTGACGCCCGATCCCGCCGTGGTCGTGGGCCATTCGCTCGGCGGGGCGATCGCCCTCGCCTCCGGCTCCGGTCTGATCGCGGGGCGCGTGCTCGTGTCGACGGCAGGACTGGTGCGGCTGCGCGTCGATGCCTCCGCGCTGGGCGCGACGGTGCCGTGGCTGCTCCGCCCCTCTGTACCGCGGGCCGAGCGACTTCTGCGACACATGTCCTCGCCCGGCGCACCCGTACCGGACGAACTCAGCCGATGGATGGCACTGGTGGGCAGCTCCTGTCACACCAGCCTCGCTCCCGCACCCCTCTCGTCCGCCGCCCTGGCGCCCGCCCGAAGCGTTCCGAGCCTGGTGGTGGCGGGATCGCACGACCCCTTCCTACCCCCGGCGAGCCTGGGCCCTGCGGCCGAGCAGCGGCTCGGCACCGTCCTGCGCGTTCTCGACGGCTGCGGGCATCTCCTGCCGGAGGAGTCACCCGTGCGCCTCGCCGCCCTCGTAGCCGAGTTCACGGACGCGTGCGGACGGCATTAAGAGCGCATAAAGACTGCCGGAATCCGGCAGTGAACACATGTGCTGTTCCGTGAAACCATCCTTGAACAACGGGAGACGCAAGGCACGGGGCAGGTGGCGTACATGGGCTGGTTTCTTGGTCTCGGCATCGCGGGTCTTGTGCTGCTCGTCCTGGCGCTGGTCTTCGACGGGGTGTTGGAGGGGGTCCTCGACTCGATCGGCGCGGGGCTTGACGGGTTTCTGTCGTTGCCTGTGGTCGCCGGGTTCGTGTCCGCGCTCGGATTCACGGGCGCGATCACGATGGGCGCCGTCGGTACGGGGGCGGGGGTCGCCACCGGTGCGGGTGTGGTCGCGGGGGGGCGTCGTGGGGTGGGGGACCTGGCGGCTCAGCCGGGCGCTGCTCCGCGACGGCGTCACGCCCGCACCGCGCGGCGAGGACCTGACCGGTACGAGCGGGTCGGTGGTGACGGCGATCCCCGTGGGCGGCTACGGCGAGGTGCTGCTGTACCTCGCGGGCCAGCCGGTGAAGTACGCGGCGAAGGCCGCGACTGCCGTCACGCGGGGCACCGAGGTGTGGGTGGAGTCCGTGCTCTCACCGACGTCCGTCTCCGTCCGCCCGGTCGAACGCTGACCGGGCGCCACGTTCTGTCCTTCTCATTCTGATCGAAGGGGGTTTCTTCATGAGCCCTGTCCTCACCGCTGTGGTGGGCATCGTCGTCCTCGTGGTCCTGCTCGGCCTCGTCGTCGTCACGCGTTACAAGGTCGCCGGGCCCAGCGAGGCGTTCATCATCACCGGCCGCCGGGGCAAGCAGGCCACCGACCCGGCCACGGGGCGGG
>NZ_BJMN01000022.1 GCF_006539185.1 Streptomyces gardneri | reverse complement strand
GGACAAGCTCAACATCATGGGCCTGGCCTCGCCCGAGTCCGCGATCCTCTCGGCCGTCATCTTCAACGCGCTGATCATCGTGGCCCTGGTCCCGCTCGCCCTCAAGGGCGTCCGCTACCGGCCGTCCAGCGCCGACGCGATGCTCCGCCGCAACCTCGGGATCTACGGACTCGGCGGCCTGATCGCCCCGTTCATCGGCATCAAGATCATCGACCTGCTCCTCTCCCTCATCCCCGGAATCGGCTGACCGACCATGGCGAACAACTCCGTAGGCAACACCGGGCGGGTCCTCTGGGCGGGCCTCCGCGCCCTCCTCGTCCTGACCGTGGTGTGCGGCGTCCTCTATCCGCTCGCCGTCACCGGCATCGCCCAACTGGCCTTCCCCGGCAAGGCGAACGGCTCCGAGATCGAGAGCGGGGGCAGGGTCGTCGGATCCGAGCTCATCGGCCAGACGTACAACCTGCCCCTGAAGGACGGCGAGGAGACGGCGGCCCCGGACCCGAAGTGGTTCCAGCCGCGCCCCTCCAACGGCCTGGGCACCAACAGCGTCAACACCCGGTACCAGCTGATCCTCTCCGGCGCGACCAACCGCTCCGGGGACAACGAGGACCTGATCACCTGGGTCAAGGACGCCAAGGCGGCCGTCATCAAGGACAACTCGACGGCTTCGTACACCGTGAAGCCCTCGGACGTCCCCGCCGACGCCGTCACCTCCTCCGGCTCCGGCCTGGACCCGCACATCTCCCCGGCGTACGCGAAGCTCCAGGTCCACCGGATCGCCGAGAAGAACCACCTCACCGTCGCCCGGGTCGACGAGCTCGTCGCCGACCACACCGACGGCCGCGTCCTCGGCTTCATCGGCGAGCCCCGGGTCAACGTCCTCAAGCTCAACATCGCGCTCAAGGAACTGACCCGGGGCTGATGGCCTCGTCGAAGCGGCACGGGAGCCGGCGGGCCGGGATCGCCCCGGACCTGCCGGCTCCCGCTGACGTGGGACCCGCCGTGCCATGGTCGGCCTCAGAGGGCCTTGCGGTACCGGGCGGCGACCGAGGAGATCCACACCATCGCCGTGATCACCCCGACAGCGAGGGTGAGCGTGCCGGCCGTGCCGCCGCCCATCGCCCAGCCGTTGCCGAGCAGCAGCGCCGTACCCGCGACCCGGGAGCCGACGGCGTGCCGCCGCAGCCCGGCGCGGGAGAAGTGCCGGCCCAGGACGTAGCAGGCCGCGATCAGGGCCGTGAAGGTGACCGAACCGGCGGCGAAGTGGGCGTAGCTCTGCCAGGACAGCGCCGCGGGCATCCCGTCCGGCGTACCGACGGGGAAACCGTCGGCCGGGTCCATCACGAACACACCCGCCGCGATCATGCCGATGCCGCTGATCCGCACGAGCCGTGGCGCCCACGTGCCGCCGGGGGTGCCCCGCAGGGCCCGGCGCAGACCGCCGGCCCCGATGACTGTCAGGACGCCGGCCAGGACGAAGTTGGTGATCTGGATCCAGCCGAGGGACCCGTTCGCGAGGGCGCTCAGCGGGTGGCGGGTGATGTCGTAGCCGTCCCGGGTGGCGGCCTGGGCGAGGGCCACGAGGGCCCACAGCGGCTGCGCCACGACCGCGACGGTGAGCAGGGAGCGGGTGGTGGCGGGGGAGGGAGCGGCGGTGGGGGTGACGGTCGGGGCGGGGGCGGTCTGCGTGGCGGCCATGACGGGCTCTCTTCCGGTGGGCGGGGCGAACTGCTTCTCACCGACACGACGAAGAGGCCATGTGACAGGGAACGGCGCCATTCCCTGTCACATGGCCTTGTTCGACGCTTGGGCAGAAGCACCCGACCGGATCACGACCGGACATGCCCGGATCACGACCGGACAGACGAGAGGCACGGATATCCCATGCGCTACCTGATGACGACCAAGCCGTCCGACACCGCCCCCGACGAGAAGCTGTACGCCGAGATGGGCCGGTTCATCGAGGAGCTGACGGCCGCCGGCGTCCTCCTGGCCACCGGAGGCCTGGAGCCGGGCGGCATCCGTGTGACCTCCGCCGGGGACGAGATCACCGTGACGGACGGCCCCTTCGCCGAGGCCAAGGAGGCCGTGGCCGGCTTCGCGCTGATCGAGGTCCGCTCCCAGGAGGAGGCGATCGAACTGGCCCGCCGCTTCCGCCGGATCGTCGGAGACGGCGAGAGCGTCGTCCAGCAGGTCTTCGGCCCCTGACCCCCGGCACGCCCGTGGTCGGCACCCGTCGTGGCTTGCGAGCGAGCCACGGCGGGTGCTGTGATCGTTCCTGTGCTGCCGGACGTTCACCGCACGGTCGATGCGGCCTGGAAACTCGAGTCGGCGAAGATCGTCGCCTCGCTCACCCGCATGGTGCGCGACGTCGGTCTCGCTGAGGAGCTGGCCCAGGACGCCCTCGTCGCCGCCCTCGAACAGTGGCCCGTCTCCGGCGTCCCCGACAACCCCGGCGCCTGGCTGACGACCACCGCCAAGCGGCGCGCCCTCGACCACCTCCGCCGCGCCCAGCGCCTCGAACGCAAACAGGAGCAGCTCGCCCACGAACTGGGGCAGCGTCAGGAACGGCAACAGGGCCCCGACGCACGGCCGGACGACGAGCCGGACGACGTCCTCCGGCTCGTCTTCCTCTCCTGCCACCCCGTCCTGCCGACCGAGGCGCGAGCCGCCCTCACGCTCCGGCTGCTCGGCGGCCTGACCGCCGAGGAGATCGCGCGCGCCTTCCTCGTCACCGAGACGGTGATCACCCAACGCGTCGCCGCGGCCAAGCGGACGCTGGCCGAGGAGAGCGTCCCCTTCGAGCTGCCCGACGGCGACCACCTGGCCGAGCGGCTCTCCTCGGTCCTCGAAGTGATCTACCTGATCTTCAACGAGGGGTACTCGGCCACCTCGGGCGACGATCTGATGCGGCCCGGACTCTGCCTGGAGGCCCTGCGCCTCGGCCGGCTGCTCGCCGAACTGGCCCCGCGGGAGCCCGAGGTGCACGGGCTGGTCGCGCTGATGGAGATCCAGGCGTCCCGCGCCGCCGCACGCACCGGTCCCTCCGGCGAGCCCGTCCCCCTGCACGAGCAGAACCGGGGGCGCTGGGACCAGCTGCTCATCCGCCGAGGCTTCACCGCGATGCTGAAGGCCCGGGAGGTGGGCGGCGCCCCCGGCCCGTACATGCTCCAGGCGGCGATCGCCGTGTGTCACGCCCAGGCGAGGAGCGCGGAGGACACCGACTGGGCGCAGATCGCCGCCCTGTACGCGGCCCTGACCCGGGTCCTGCCGACGCCGGTCGTCCGGCTGAACCGCGCCGTGGCGGTCGGGAAGGCCCACGGGCCGCAGGCGGGGCTCGACCTGACCGACGCCCTCCTCACCGATCCGGTGCTCCGCGACTACCACCTCCTCCCCGGCGTCCGGGGAGACCTGCTGGCCGGGCTCGGCCGCTTCGACGAGGCCCGCGTCGAGTTCCGGCGGGCGGCCTCCCTCGCGCGGAACGCCGCCGAGCGCGCCTTCCTGGAACGGCGCGCGGACGAGCTCGGCGCCGCCGCTCCGGCGGGCCCCGTCCTGGGGCAGGCGGCCGAGGAGTTCCTGGGCCGGGACGACCTCGACCCCGCGACGAGCCGCTCGTACGGGCAGACGCTGCGCCGCCTGCGCCGCACCCTCGGCGACCAGCAGCCGCTGGCGTCCCTCACGGCGGAGCAGGTGGCGCGGGTGTTCACGACGACCTGGGGCGAGGCGGCACCCGCGACCTGGAACCGGCACCGGGCGGCCGTCCGATCCTTCGGCGCCTGGGCCAGCCTGGACGACCTCACCGCGGGGCTCGACCGCCGCGCCGGGACCCGCCCCCGGGCGCGGCCCCTCGACCCCGCGCAGCTCGACGCGGTCTGGAGCCTCCCGGACCTGCCGCTGCGCGAGGAGACGCTGTGGCGCCTGCTGCACGAGTCGGGCGCCGGGGCGACGGCCGTCCTCGCCCTGGACGTCGAGGACCTGGACCTCGACGACCGCCGTGCCCGTACCCGTATCCGTACGCCCGCCTCCGTCCGCCCCCGTGACGGACGGGTGACCTGGCGCTCCGGAACGGCCCGGCTCCTGCCGCTGCTGCTCGCCGGGCGGACGCGCGGCCCGGTCTTCCTCTCCGACCGGCGCCCCGGCCCGGCCCGTACCCCCGAGGCGGCCGACCTGTGCCCCGACACGGGCCGCCGCAGACTCTCCTACGAGCGCGCCGAGTACCTCTTCAAACAGGCGACCAGGCCCCTGGACCCGGCCCGCGACGGCTACACCCTGCACCGGCTCAAGCCGGCCCCCGGGGACCGCTGACCCGCGAGCGCGGTGAGTCGTCCGGTCGGCGGATGAACCGGCGGCTCCATCAGGACGTACGGCACGAGCCGATCCAGATGCCGGTGACGGCGCTGACGTAGCGGGCCCCGCAGCGGTCGGACGGGACGACGAGCTGCGCACCGGTCTCGTCGAGCGCCTCGCCGTCCATGCGGGTCGCGAGGAGCACGGGCGCGTCGCCGAAGTCGGCGTCGATCTCCGCCCACGACAGGACGGCGTGATGGCCGTCGCCGCCGCTCACGGCGAGCAGGAAACGGGAGCGCTCCTTGCGCCGCCCCGGGTCGAAGTCCGGCCGGGTCCCGGCCGCGACCTCGCGCAGCAGGGGGCCCGTGAACGTGTGGTGCTGCGGTCCCGCCGTGGCGCAGTCGAAGACGACCTCGGCCCGGTGCTGTTCCCAGCCCTGCCGTAGGTCCGCGACGGTGAGGGTGGCCGGGCGGGCCACGTCCCCCCAGACGGAGAAGGCTCCGGTGCGTACGGGGTTCGTGCGGGGTGCGGCGGCGCTGTGACGAGTCATCGTCAATCCCCTTCGGGCGGTCGATGCGGCCATCGATACGGGCGTCGATACGGCGATCCGTACGGCCGTCGATACGGCGGTCGCGCCCAGTGATACCCGACCGGCCCACCCGAGAATGAAGCCCGAGGAGGGCGGCCGGGACGACTGGTCCGGAAGCTGGAAAAGCGCCATCCCGCAGCCTCGCGCCCTGGATGATCAACCAGGAGGCATTTTCTGTCGGCGACCGTGCATCTACGATGTGTCTTCTCGTATTCACCTCTCGAATGTGAGAAGCGGGCCCATCCCGCGATCGCGCAAGGAGCCGCACATGCACGTCGAACATCTCCTCCGGCTCGACAGCCTCGACCTCACCCTGGTCTGGGGTGACGAGTCGCTGCTCGGCCAGGAGATCGGCGGAGTGACGGCCACCGACCTGGAGGACCCCACGCGGTTCCTGCAGTCGGGCGAGATCGTCCTCAGCGGACTGGTGTGGTGGAACCCCGCCGACGGACCGGCGCGGACGGAGCGCTTCGTCTCGGCCCTGCGCGAGGCCGGCGCCGCCGCGCTCCTCGCGGGCGAGGAGACGCACGGCGAAGTGCCCCGAGAACTGGCCGAAGCCTGCCGCAGGCACCGGATCGCCCTGCTCGCCGTACCGGCTCACACCAGCTTCCGGGCGATCACCGAAGCGGTCTACCTGCGCCAGTGGGGCGAGCTCAGCCGCCGCCCGTCGGACCTCTACGCCCTGCCGGAGAACGTACGCGGGGAGTTGGAGCGGGAGTTGGAGCGCGGAGCGTCCGTGGGCGATCTCCTTGAGAGCGCCTTCGCCCATCTCGGCACGCCGTCGTGCCACCTCCTGACCGGCAGCGGACGGACGATCGCCCGCACCGCCACCGCCGCCGAACTCCCCGCCCGGCGAGCCTCGGAGAGCCTGCGTGGCGCGCGCGGCGCGCAGGGGACGACGCTGCGCGTCGAGGCCGACGACACCGACTTCGACGCCTGGTACCTCCACCTGGCGGACGAGGGTCAGGTCCCGCCCCGCGTCCTGCACGAGATAGCCGAGGTCCTGGGCCGCCACCGGCGCCGTCACGACCGCCGCAGGGCGTCGCGGCGGCAAGCGGGGCAGGAGCTTGCCGCCCTCCTCGGCATACCGCACGCCGACACCAACGCCCTGGAGAACGCCCTGAGTTCGTGCGGACTGACCGACCGGGGCGGTTACACCGTGGTCGTCGCGTCAGCGACGCCGGCGGCGGCGGAGGAGGGCGCGGACGCGGGAAGCGCCGCCGCCGCACTCGCCGAGGCGCTGAGCCACCTTCCCGGGATCTCGTTCGCCGTCGGCGCCCGCCCCGGAGGCGAGGCGCTCGCGGTGATCACGCACGACGGCATCGCGCACGACACGACCGCACAGGGCATGACCGCACAGGACGGGGCCGAGGGCGTCGACCGCACCGTCCGGGCCGCCCTGGGCGAGACATGGCCGCTCGTCCACGCCTGCCGGCCCACCTCCGCCCTGTACGCCGGGGTGAGCGAGCCCGTCGCCGGCCCGGCCGGGCTCGGGGCCGCCGTCGGCCAGGCGCGCTACGCCCTCGCAGCGGCCGCCCGCACGGCGGCCCCGCACACGGCGCACGTCGCCGCCGCCGAGGATCTCACCAGCCTGGAGGCGCTGCTCGCGGGCGTCCCCGACGACGTCAGGGAGGTGTACCGGACCACGGTCCTCGGGCCCCTCCTGCGCGGCGGCCGCTCCTCGAACGCCCTGCTCCTGGAGACCCTGGAGGTCTTCCTGGCGCACAACTGCTCCTGGGCCAGGACCGCCGAGACCCTCCACCTGCACGTGAACACGGTCCACTACCGCGTCCAGCGCGTGGAGACCCTCACCGGCCGGGACCTGTCCCGCCTGGACCACCGGCTGGACCTGCGCGCAGCGCTGCTGTGCCGCTGAGAGGACCGCTCCGCTGAGAGCACCGCCCGGCGCAGAGGACCGCTCGGTCAGGGCAGATCGACGTGGACGTTGGTCGACTTGACCCGTGCCGTGACGGTGACGCCGACGTCCAGGCCCAGCTCCTCCACGGCCTCCCGCGTCACGAGGGAGACCAGCCGGTGCGGCCCGGACTGGACCTCGACCTGCGCGGCCACGTCGTCGACGCGAACCGCCGTCACGATCCCCACGAAGGCGTTGCGTACGGAGGTCGGCACGTCCTCCGGCACGGCGTGCAGACCGGCGCCCCGCTCCTTGGCGAAGGCCGCCAGGCCCACCCCGTCGATCACGCGGTTGCCCGAACCGTCCCGGTCCATGCGCAGGCGTCCGCCGTCGGCCCACCGGCGGACGGTCTCCGAGCTCACTCCGAGCAGTCTCGCTGCCTGGCCAATGCTGTACGACGGCATGTACCGCACTCTAGATCCCCCGGCGCCGTGCGAGTGCGGGGGAGCGACGGGCGGGCCGGTAGCACGTGCCCCCGCGGCGGTCAGGCCGCGGGCTTGCCGGGCTGGTCGTGCGTGGCGCAGTGGATCCCGCCACCGCCGGAGGCGATGGTGTCGATCTGCAGCTGGACGACGTCCCGGTCGGGGAAGTGCTCGCCCAGGATGGCCTTCGCCCGGGCGTCGGCCTTCTTGTCGCCGAACTTCGGCATGAAGACCGAGTCGTTGGCGACGTAGAAGTTCGCGTAGGTGGACACGAAGTCGTCGCCCTCGCCGGTGATCCTGTCCAGGTCGGGCTGCGGCAGGTCGACGATCTCGAAGCGCCGGCCCCGCGCGTCGGTCGCCTTGCTCAGCACCGCGCGGGCCTGGTCGGCCGAGCGGGACCAGGAGTCCGCGGGAGTGCCGGGGAACGCCTGGTCGAGCAGGACCACGCCGGGCGCGGTGAACCGTACGAGGCTGTCCACGTGCGCGTCCGTGATGTCCTCGCCGCGGACGCCCGCGAGCCAGACCACCTTCTCCACGCCGAGGGTCTCGATCAGCTCGTCCTCGATCTGGTCCCGGCTCTTCCCGCGGTTGCGGTTGTCGTTGACGATCGAGCTCTCCGTGACGAGCAGGGTGCCCTCGCCGTCGGTCTCGAAGGAGCCGCCCTCGGCGACGAGCGGTGCCTGCTCGCGGGGAATGCCGTAGCGCGCGAGCAGCTTGCGGCCGACCTGCGCGTCGTTGGTGTGTTCCTGCTTGTTGCCCCAGCCGTTGAAGTTGAAGTCGACCCCGAGGAGCTTGCCGTCGTCCTCGACGAAGACGGGCACGGTGTCGCGGGCCCACAGGTCGTCGACGGCGAGCGGGATGACCTCGACCTGCCTGCCGCAGGCCCGCTGCGCCGCGGCCACCTGCTCCGGGCGGGCCATCATCACGACCTCCTCGTACTCCCCGATCGCGCGCGCGATGCGGGCGATGTCCTCCCGCACGTAGGGCAGGTCGTCCTCCCAGACGGAGGCGAGGGCCGGCCAGGACATGAACGTCCGGGTGTGGCTGTCCCACTCGGCGCCGAAGTGGCGCTCCCCACCGGCGGAGGGGGTGCGCGAGGGGGTGCCGGCCGTGCCGCCGAGCGTGGGGTCTTCCGGGCCGCAGGCGGTGGCGCCGAGGCCGAGGGCGGCGCCGATGCCGGCGAAGGCGCGCAGGGCGGTGCGACGGGTGGGGAGGAAGGGGGACACAGAGTGCTCCGATCGTGGGCTGGCGAGAGTATCCGGCGGCGGCCGTGGGGTTGCGGGGACGCGGCGTGGTGACGGAATCGCGGGCCTTGGCTTCACGCGTGCGGCGGCCGCGTGGAGGCGGCGGCGCGACGGCGTGAGTGGGGGTGGCCGTGATGACACTGTGACACTGACTGGATTTTCAGTCAAATATCGGGGAAGGGGTCGGGGAGAGGGTCCGGCGGGGGCCCCGTGAGGCTCGCTGTAGGGTTGGTGTCGATATTGACTGAAACTTTAGTTAAGAGGCACTCTCGGCGCGGGGAGCGCCGTGCACCCCATCGGCCCTGCCGTTCCGTACCGCCGAAAGAGCCGCCCATGCCCTCCCCTCTGCCACCCGTGGTCCAGCCGGCCCACCTGCCGCTGAAGCCCGACGACCCCCACGAGATCGGCGGCTACCGGGTCCACGCCCGGCTCGGCTCGGGCGGCATGGGCGTCGTCTACCTCGCCCACACCCCGGGCGGCCGGCCCATCGCCCTGAAGGCGGTGCGCGAGGACTTCGCCGCCGACCCGGAGTTCCGGCGGCGGTTCGCCCAGGAGGTCGAGAGCGCGCGCCGCATCCACGGCCTGTTCACCGCGCAGGTGGTGGACGCCGGTCCGGACGACGTCGTCCCCTGGCTGGCCACCGCCTACGTCCCCGGCCCCTCGCTCCAGCAGGTGGTCGAGCGCCACGGCCCGCTGCCGGCGCCCGAGGTGCTGCGCCTGGTCGCCGGGATCGCCGAGGCCCTGCAGGTCATCCACGGGGCGGGCGTGATCCACCGCGACCTCAAGCCCGCCAACGTCCTGATCGCCGAGGACGGCCCGCGCGTCATCGACTTCGGCATCGCGCGTGCGGCCGACTCCACCGGGCTCACCGGCACCGGCCTGCGGATCGGCACCGCCGCGTTCATGGCTCCCGAGCAGGCCCTCGGACACGCTGTGACGCCCGCGACGGACGTCTTCGCGCTCGGCGCCACGGCCGCGTACGTGGCCGGCGGCGTCCTGCCGTTCGGGGCGGGGCCCGAGTCTGCGGCCCTCTACCGCGTGGTCCACGAGCCCGCCGACCTCTCGCGCGTACCGGCGGAGCTGCGCGAGCTCATCGGGTACTGCCTGGCCAAGTCCCCGGAGCGCCGCCCCACCCCGGCGGAGCTGATCGCCGCCGTCGGCCCCGGCCAGGACCTCGGCGGGCTCCGGCCCTCCGGCGGGCACCGGCCGCCCGTGCTCGGTGGCGGGTACGCGCCGCACGACAGCCCCACGCGGGCGGCGGCGCCCGCCGTCCACGTGCCCACGGAACGGGTCGCGACGGACGGCGGTTCGCTGGGCGGGGGTGCGCTGGGCGGCGGTGTGCCGGGCGGATCGGCCGCGGAGCGGGATGTGGAACCCGCACGGAAGGGCGGATCGGCCGCGCGGCGGGGCCGGCGTCGTGGTCGTACGGCTCCGGTGGCCGGCGGCGCCGCCATCGTCGCCGGTCTTGTGGCGGCGGCCGGCGTCGCGTACTGGCTGACGACCGATCCGGACCGAGGCGGGCGGGCCGCCGAGTACACGCCGGGCTACGCGGACGTGGAACTGACCGCTCCGGACGACGGCTACGAGTTCGACCTCGGCACCGGGAAGGTCGCGCCCGCCGAGACCGCCGTCTGGTATCTCGCCCGGGACAAGAGCGGGTTCGTGCTCCCGGAGGACGCCGACGCCTTCGTCGCCTCGGGGTACGCGCTCGGCCCGGCCGACTGCGAGCGCGGGGTCGACGCGGAGCCGGTGACGAGCCTGCCGTTCGACGAGCTCGCCGACGAGCGGCCGTTCTGCGTGCGCAGCGCCGACGGCGAGCGGCTCGTCGTGGCGCGACTCGTCGAGGGTGGCTCCGGCACCGGGCCCGTCACGGTCGTGCTGAGCCAGTACCGGCGGAACGGCTGACCTGGGCGGTGGCGGCGGCGGTGGCGGTCGTGACCGCCGGCGGCCGGGCCGGGCGTGGGTGCCGCCCGGCGGTCCGGATAGGGTTCGTGACATGGCATCTCGTAGTACTCAGATCCTGGAAGCGGCCGCCCGGGTCATCGCCCGGCGCGGGGTCCGCGGGCTCCGCGTGGAGGAACTCGCCGAAGAGGCCGGGGTCTCCACCGGTCTGATCTACTACCACTTCAAGGACCGCACCGGAATCCTGCGCCACACGCTGGAGTTCATCAACAGCCGTGCCGAGCGGTACACCGCGGCGCAGGACGAGGCGGCGGAGCCGCTGACCCCCCGCGAGGAGCTCGACCAGGTGCTGATCCTGGAGCTCCAGGACACCCCGGAGGTACGGGAGAACAGCACGGCCTGGGGCGAGCTCCGGGCCAGCGCCGTCTTCGACCCGGTCCTGCGCGAGGACCTCGCGCGGGCGACCCTGGCGTGGGTGCAGGAGGTGGCCGGACTCCTCGGCCAGGTGGAGCCCCTGGCGCCGGCGGTCGGGCTCGCCGCGTCCGCCGAACGGCTCACGGCCCTGCTGGAGGGCCTGAGCATGCGCTGGCTGAGCGGCGGCCTGACGATCGACCACGCGCGGACGCTGATGGCGGACGCCGTCGAGGTGGAGCTGGCCCGGCTGCGGCAGGCGTAGCCCCGGCCTTCCGCCCTCCCTCCTGACCCGACTCCGTCGCGCCGGACACAAAGTCCAAGCGCCGCGGTCGCGTGTCCATGTGCACGGCCCGTGCGGCGCGCTTCTGTGTATCCAGCCGCCCGGAAGGGCCGCGCACGGAGACCAGTCAGGAGTCCCCCCATGTCAACTCCTCGAAGAAGCATGATCGGTACGGTCGTCGCCGCCGTCGCCCTCGCGATGGCCGCGAGCGGCGCCGAAGCGACAGCGCCCGCACCGGCCGCCGCACCGGAGCAGGCGTCCGCGACCGCCGCCACGTACAGCGTCACCGTCGGCGCGAAGGGATCGTGGTCCCAGCCCGACGACACCCCGGCCTCCACCTACATCGACAAGGACGGCACCTTCTACTTCCAACAGGCCCACGCGCTCTACGGATCGACGCAGCAGCGCAGGTGGAACTTCTTCACCGGGACGAACTTCGACACCGCCGTCCGGTCGAGTGCCATCAGCGACGCCGTGAACCCGGCGAACGCCAACGACCGGAACAACGACACGACGTGGCGGTGCAACAACAGCCCGACCGGCCTGGAGTCCACCTACCCGCCGGCCGGATCGTCCTACTCCCAGCGGAACTTCTGCGACCTGGCCGGGGTGTGGGTCGACCCGGACACCGGTGACTGGTACGGCCTCGTCCACAACGAGTTCACACCGCAGCCCTTCGGTGACGGCGTCCACTTCGACGGCATCGACTACGCGGTCTCCACCGACCAGGGCAGGACGTGGACCGTCAAGGACCACGTCATCACCTCCCCCTTCAGCACCCGGCGGGGCGACACGGCGGCCTTCCCGCAGCAGACGTACCACTACGGCGACGGCGACCAGCGTCTGTTCGTCGACACCGCGTCGGGGTACTTCTACGCCTTCTACGGCTCGCGGATCGTGGAGAAGGGCGGCGGCTGGAAGGCCTTCCACGCTCACGTGGCGCGCGCCCCCATCTCCGGGAAGATGGCGCCCGGTTCCTGGAAGAAGTGGTACGACGGAGCCTGGACCGAGCCGGGAGTCGGCGGCCGCGAGAGCAACATGACGCCGGTGACGGCTTCCGACACGAGCGGCCACACCCCGGTCGGGGGCGAGTACGACCCGGCGAACTCCGGCACCGTGAGCCAGCAGGTCGCGGCGGGCAGGATGCCCCCCACCTCACCCCTGTTCGTCATGGACATCACCTACAACGCCCACCTGGGTCTGTACATCGGCGAGCCGCAGGCCGTCGACCAGAGCGGCAACGCCCCCCAGGAGATCTACGCCACCGACGACCTCACCACCCAGAAGTGGTTCCGTCTCGGCGACACGGGCAGCTACCGGAACGCGTCGTGGTACCGCTGGTTCCTCGACGGCGTGAACAAGACCGGATCCGGGATCGTCGGCAGGAACTTCCGCTCCTACTGCTCCTTCGGCTGCTCGGGCGGATCGTCCAGCGAGTACGTCAACCTCGCCGTCGACTCCTCCGCACCCGCCGCGCCCGTCGACACGGGCAAGGCCTACCGGATCGCCGCCGCGGGCGGTCGCGTCCTCGCCCAGGTCGCCGGCGGTTCGGCCACCACGTCCGTACCGGCGGCCACCGGAGCCGACCTGGAATCGTGGATCTTCACCGCCAACGGAGACGGCTCGCACCGGATCGCCAACGCCGCCACCGGGCAGCTCCTCGGCGTCGACTCCGCCACCACGGGCAGTCGCGCCTGGGGCACCAGGCCGACGGTCACCCCGGCCCCGGCGGGCGGCCCGGCCGTGGGGCAACAGTGGTTCGTGATCCCCGGCACCTCCGCCGCGGACGGCTCGCCGAACGGAACGTACCGCCTGGTCAACCGCTACAGCGGACTCGTGATCGGCCTGTCGGGCACCGCGAACCGCCTGGCCGAGACGACCCCCACCCGCACCTGGACCAACACCACGGGCAACGCCGTGGGCGGGACGCGGACGGCGGACGAGCAGACCCTGACCCTCACCGCCGTCGGGCAGGCCCCCGTCGTGATCGCCGACGGCAACCACACGCTCACCGCGAGCGGAAAGGCCCTGGACAACCCCGGCCACAGCACGACCGCCGGCACCCAGCTCGTCATCTGGACCCCGAACGGCGGTGCCAACCAGTCCTGGCTCTTCACCCGCGGCGGCGACGGCTCCTACGAGCTCGCCAACGCCGAGTCGGGGCTCTGCGCCGACGTCGACGGGGGCTCGACGACCGCCGGGGCCAAGGTGATCCAGTGGAACTGCACCGGCGGCGCCAACCAGCGCTGGACCGTGACACGGCTGGCGAGCGGCGCGTACACCGTCGCCTCCGTGAAGAGCGGACTCCTGCTCACCGCGGCGGCCACGACCAACGGCGCGGCGGTCACCCAACAGCCCGGCACCGGCTCGGCATTGCAGCAATGGACCATCAACTGAGGCCTGCCGGGCGCCCTGGGTTTCCAGGGCTTCCATGATTGTTTCCAAGGAGCTTCCCGGGGCTCAATTGGTCATGTGCCTGACAGTATGAGCGCTGTGCCACTCCACTCACGGCACCCGAAGGGAGCGATCGGCGCATGACCAAGCCCGAGAGCGCGGTGTACGACTACGACGTCGTCATCAGCGGAGCCAGCCTCGCCGGCAGCGCCGCGGCGACCCTGCTCGCCCGGCGCGGTGTCCGCGTCGCCCTGCTGGAGCGCCGCTCGGACCCCGCGGCGTACAAGGTGCTGTGCACCCACTCCCTCACCGCCAACGCCTATCCGGTGCTGGAGGAGCTCGGTCTCGTCCCCGAGCTGGAGAAGGCGGGGGCCGTGCGCAACGAGGCCCGCTGGCACACCCGTTGGGGCTGGATCCACCCGAAGGCGGCGCCGGCGGGCCCGGCGCTGCCGTACGGCTACAACGTCCGGCGCAGCACCCTCGACCCGTTGATCAGGTCCCGCGCCGCCGAGACCCCCGGCGTGGACCTGCTCCTCGGTCATCAGGTGACCGGCCTGATCCGCGAGGCCGGGCGCACGGTCGGGGTGCGCGCGTCGACACCGCAGGGCGAGCGCGAGATCCGCGCCCGTCTCGTCGTCGGCGCCGACGGCAAGGACTCGGCCGTGGCGAAGTTCGCCGACGTGCCGTCCCAGGAGTACGAGAACACGCGGTTCGGGTATCTCGCGCACTTCCGGGACCTGCCGCTGCGCGACGGGATCGCGCACACCTGGTTCCTCGAACCCGACATGGCGTACGCGTTCCCGAACGACGACGGGGTGACGGTCGTGGCCGTGGTCCCGGACAAGAAGTGGCTGCCGGCCTTCCGGGCGGACCTGGAGGGCAGCTTCCTCTCCTTCGTCCGCGATCTGCCCGAGGCGCCTCCGATCGACTCCGCCGAGCGTGTCACGAAGATCATCGGCATGGTCGACCACCCCCTCCGCAGTCGCCGGCCCACCGCACCGGGCGTCGCGCTCATCGGCGACGCCGCCCTGACGAGCGACCCCCTGTGGGGAGTGGGCTGCGGGTGGGCCCTGGAGTCCGCGAAGTGGCTGGCCGAGGCGATCGCGCCGGCCGCGACCGGCACAGGCGATCTCGACCGGTCGCTCGCGGCGTACGCCCGCGGACACCGGCGCCGGCTGACCGGCCACCAGAAGCTGGCGATCGACTTCGCCAAGGCCCGGCCGTTCAACCCCGTGGAACGGCTGATCTTCTCGGCTGCGGCGCGCGACGAGTCGCTGGCCCGGCACATGCACCTGTTCGCGTCCCGCCTGATCGGCCCGCTCCGGTTCCTGAACCCCGTGGTCATGGCCAAGGCCTGGGTCGTCAACCTCAGGCATCGCGGGGCGTGACCCCGAGCGGACCCCGGGGACATCGACCCGGAGGCCGTCCCGTCACTCGTCCGTGTGGTTCGCCGGGCACCGGCGCACGTCGAAAGCCGAGAGCGCGCCCGGTGATCACGGGCGTGCACACGGCGGGACGGGCGCGCGCCCGGCGCACGTGCCGCCCGGGGGCGGCTCCGGCGCACACGCCGTGTCCCTACACTCCCCGCACATGTCGCTCTGGCTGCTCAACCACTTCAGCACCACCACCCTGGCCGTGGTCACCGTCGGCGGGACCGTCGTCCTGGCCGTCGCCGGCAGCGTGCTCCTCCGCCGCCGGTACCCGTCCCTCGCGGAGG
Source organism: Streptomyces gardneri (assembly GCF_006539185.1). Taxonomy (GTDB): domain Bacteria; phylum Actinomycetota; class Actinomycetes; order Streptomycetales; family Streptomycetaceae; genus Streptomyces; species Streptomyces gardneri. Next base: position 164,957 of record NZ_BJMN01000022.1, on the reverse strand, counting down.
GCGAGCACAACGACATGGTCGGGGTGACGCTGGGGATGTTCGGCGCGATCTACGGGATCATCCTCGCCTTCGTCATCGTCACCCTCTGGACGCAACTGGAGAGCACGCAGACCATCGTCGCGACCGAGGCGACCGACATGGCCCTCATCGCCCGTGACGCCGCCGCGTTCCCGCCCGACGTCCGCGCCCGCCTCGACACCGCCCTGAGCGCCTACGTCCACGGGGTCGTGGAGGACCAGTGGCCGCTGATGCGCGAGGGAAGGCCGAGCCACGGGGCCACGGCGAGCCGGTTCCAGACCGTCTTCGAGGTCCTCCAGGCGTACGAGCCGAAGACCGCCCGCGAGGAGGTCTTCTACGAGGAGGCCGTCTCCCACCTGAACGACGTCGCCTCCCAGCGCCGGGCCCGGCTCACCATGGCCGAGCAGGAACTGCCGCCGCTGCTCCAGGCGTTGGCCTTCGGAGGAGCGCTGGTCCTGATCCCGCTCACCTTCCTCTACGGCATGCGCAAGCTGCGGATCCAGATCCTCTTCGTCGCCTCGGTCGCCGCTCTCATCGGCTTCAGCCTGCTCCTGGTCTTCGTCCTCGACCGGCCGTTCGCCGGAGAGCTCAGCGTGAGCCCCGCGCCGTACCGGGAGGGAGCCCTCGCGCAGTACTGGACGGAGTGACCCCGCCGGCGGAGCACCGGGACGTCCCGTCCCGGCCCTCCGCCGCCCGAGGCCTCAGTCCGTCCGCTCCCCGAACGCGCCGAGGATGCGCTCCGCCGCGAGCGTCGCGGTCAGCTCGCCGTTCCTCACCAGCTGCTCGACGTCCGGGGCGAGCGCCCGTACCGCCGGATGGGAGTTCAACCGGCCAAGGAGCTCGTCCTTGACCATCGTCCAGGCCCAGTCGACCTGCTGGTCCCTGCGCCGGGCGTCGAGCCGGCCCGCGGCGTCGAGGATCGAGCGGTGGTTCTCCAGCCGCTCCCACACCTCGTCCAGGCCGCTCGACTCCCGTGCGCTGCAGCTGAGGACCGGCGGGGTCCACACCGCCTCCCGGCCGTGCATCAGCCGGAGCGCGCTCGCCAGTTCCCTGGCCGCGGCGCGGGCGTCGGTCGCGTGCGGACCGTCCGCCTTGTTCACCGCCACGACGTCCGCCAGCTCCAGGACGCCCTTCTTGATGCCCTGCAACTGGTCGCCGGTGCGCGCCAGCGAGAGCAGGAGGAAGGAGTCGACCATGTTCGCCACGGCCGTCTCCGACTGGCCCACGCCGACCGTCTCCACCAGGATCACGTCGTAGCCGGCGGCCTCCATGACCACGATCGACTCCCGCGTCGCCTTGGCGACGCCGCCGAGGGTGCCCGCGCTGGGGGAGGGGCGGATGAAGGCCGCGGGATCCACCGCGAGCCGCTCCATCCGCGTCTTGTCGCCCAGGATCGAACCGCCGGTCCGCGTGGAGGACGGATCGACGGCGAGGACGGCGACCCGGTGCCCGAGGCCCGTGAGCATCGTGCCGAAGGCGTCGATGAACGTCGACTTCCCCACCCCGGGCACACCGCTGATGCCGATCCGCCGCGCCCGGCCGCTGTGCGGCAGCAGCCGGGTGAGCAACTCCTGGGCGAGCACCCGGTGAGCGGGCCGGGTGGACTCCACGAGGGTGATGGCGCGCGCCACGAGGGCGCGCTTCCCCTCGCGTACGCCCTTCACGTACGTGTCGATGTCGATGGCCATGGGATCAGAGATCGTGTCCCAGGTCGGCGGCGAGCCGGCGCACCAGGTCCGCGGCCGCGTCCGGGATCACCGTGCCGGGCGGGAAGACGGCGGCGGCCCCCATGTCGAGGAGCGTGGGGACGTCCTGGGGCGGGATGACCCCGCCGACCACGATCATGATGTCCTCCCGGCCCTCGGCGGCGAGCTCCTCCCGAAGTGCCGGGACGAGCGTGAGGTGACCGGCCGCCAGCGACGAGACGCCCACGATGTGGACGTCCGCCTCGACGGCCTGCCGGGCCACCTCGGCCGGGGTCTGGAAGAGCGGGCCGACGTCGACGTCGAAGCCCAGGTCGGCGAAGGCGGTGGAGATCACCTTCTGGCCTCGGTCATGACCGTCCTGGCCCATCTTGGCGACCAGGATGCGGGGGCGCCGGCCCTCGGCCTCCTCGAAGGCGTCGACGAGCGCGCGGGTGCGGTCCACGGTCGGGGACTCTCCTGCCTCGTTGCGGTACACGCCGGAGATCGTACGGATCTGGCCCGAGTGCCGCCCGTACACCTTCTCCAGGGCGTCGGAGATCTCTCCGACGGTGGCCTTGGCGCGCGCCGCGCGGACGGCCAGCTCCAGGAGGTTCCCGGAGCCCCCGGCGGCCCGGGTGAGGTCGTCGAGCGCGTCCTGGCAGGCACGCTCGTCCCGCTCCGCGCGCAGCCGCCGCAGCTTCTCGATCTGCTGGGCCCGGACGGAGGAGTTGTCGACCTTCAGGACGTCGATCTGCTCGTCCCCGTCGACCCGGTACTTGTTCACGCCGATGACCGGCTGTCGTCCCGAGTCGATCCGCGCCTGCGTACGGGCGGCGGCCTCCTCGATGCGCAGCTTCGGGATGCCCGCGTCGATGGCCTTCGCCATGCCGCCGGCCGCCTCGACCTCCTGGATGTGCTTCCAGGCACGGCGGGCCAGGTCGTACGTCAGTCGCTCCACGTAGGCGCTGCCGCCCCACGGGTCGATGACCCGGGTCGTCCCCGACTCCTGCTGGATCAGCAGCTGGGTGTTGCGCGCGATGCGGGCCGAGAAGTCGGTCGGCAGCGCGAGCGCCTCGTCGAGGGCGTTGGTGTGCAGCGACTGCGTGTGGCCCTGGGTGGCGGCCATCGCCTCCACGCAGGTGCGGGTGACGTTGTTGAAGACGTCCTGCGCGGTCAGCGACCAGCCGGAGGTCTGCGAATGGGTGCGCAGCGAGAGTGACTTGGCGTTCTTGGGGTCGAACTCCTTGACCAGCTTGGCCCACAGGAGGCGGGCCGCGCGCAGCTTGGCCACCTCCATGAAGAAGTTCATGCCGATCGCCCAGAAGAACGACAGGCGCGGTGCGAACGCGTCCACGTCGAGCCCGGCCTCGCGGCCCGCCCGGATGTACTCGACCCCGTCCGCCAGCGTGTACGCCAGCTCCAGGTCGGCCGTCGCGCCCGCCTCCTGGATGTGGTAGCCGGAGATCGAGATGGAGTTGTAGCGCGGCATGTTCTGCGAGGTGAAGGCGAAGATGTCGGAGATGATCCGCATCGACGGCTTCGGCGGATAGATGTACGTGTTGCGGACCATGAACTCCTTGAGGATGTCGTTCTGGATGGTCCCTGTGAGCATCGAAGCCGGCACCCCCTGTTCCTCGGCCGCGACGATGTACAGGGCGAGGACGGGAAGCACCGCGCCGTTCATCGTCATCGACACCGACATCTTGTCCAGCGGGATGCCGTCGAAGAGCTGCCGCATGTCGTAGATCGAGTCGATGGCCACGCCCGCCATGCCGACGTCGCCGGTGACGCGCGGGTGGTCGCTGTCGTAACCGCGGTGCGTCGGCAGGTCGAAGGCGACCGACAGGCCCTTCTGGCCGGCCGCCAGGTTCCGCCGGTAGAAGGCGTTGGACTCCTCGGCGGTCGAGAAGCCCGCGTACTGGCGGATGGTCCACGGCTGGTTGACGTACATCGTCGGGTACGGGCCGCGCAGGTACGGCGCCGTGCCCGGGTACGTGCCGAGGAAGTCGACGTCCTCCAGGTCGTGCCCGGTGTACAGCGGCTGGACCGCGATGCCCTCCGGGGTCTCCCAGAGCGAGCCGTCTCCGTCGGAGGCCTGCTTGGCGGCGGCGCGCCACTCCTCGGTGCTGCCGGCGGCGGACGGCGACCCCAGTTCGATCCCGGTGAAGTCCGGGACTCCCATGATTCCCATCAGGAGGACACTCCCATGCGGTCGAGGGCGGCGGTGAGCACGGCGACCGCGTCGCACCCCGCGAAGACGTACGTGTCGACACCGGCGTACGAGCCCGGCCGGCCGGCCAGCGCCACGTGCCCGGCCCCGGCCTCCCGGAGGGCCGCGGCGGCGGACTCGGCCTGCTCCTCGTAGAGGGCGTCGCTGGAGCAGAGGCAGGCCTCGGTGGCCCCGCTCTCCTCGAACGACCCCTCGGTGACGGGCTCGATGCCGCCCGCCTGGAGGAGGTTGGCGGTGAAGGTGAGGCGTGCGGTGTGCGCGGCGGCGGGCCCGAGGGCCGCCAGGTAGACGCGCGGTCGGGCGCCCGTCGCGGCGAGGTGGGCGTCGGAACGGGCGCGCAGCGCCTCGTACGCCTCGTCGCGTCGGACACGCGGAAGACCGCCGCCCGGGGCGACCGGCGCCGGCTCGCGCACCACGGGCTTCTCCGCCAGGTGCGGGAACTCGCTGACACCGGTGACCGGTTCGCGGCGCTTGGCGAGCCGCTTGCTGCGCTCCGCCCAGTTGGCGGCGAGCTCCCGGCCGACCAGGCCCGAGCGCAGGGCGGCCGCCAGGCCTCCCGCCCGCTCGATCTCCTGGAAGAACTCCCAGGCCGCCTGCGCGAGTTCGTCGGTCAGCGACTCCACGTACCAGGAGCCGCCGGCCGGGTCGATCACCCGGGACAGGTGCGACTCCTCGATGAGGATCGTCGAGGTGTTCCGGGCGATCCGACGGGAGAAGGAGTCCGGCAGGCCCAGGGTGTGGTCGAAGGGGAGCACGCTGACCGAGTCGGCGCCGCCGACGCCGGCCGCCATCGTGGCGATCGTCGTCCGCAGCATGTTCACCCACGGGTCGCGGCTCGTCATCATGACCGAGGACGTCACCGCGTGCTGGCGCTGCGCGCCGGCCGACGGCGCGCCGCAGGCCTCCGCCACCCGCGCCCACAGCCGGCGGGCGGCGCGGAGCTTGGCGATGGTCAGGAACTGGTCGGCGGTGGCCGCGTAGCGGAACTCCAGCTGCCCGAGGGCCTGTTCCACGGTCAGGCCGCCCTCGGTGAGCGCCCGCAGATAGGCGACACCGCCGGCGAGCGCGCAGCCGAGCTCCTGTGCGGTGGAGCCGCCGGCCTCGTGGTACGGCAGGGCGTCCACGGTCACGGCCCGCACCTGCGGGTACGTCTCCGCGCAGCGCCGCGCCAGAGCGACGGTGCCGGGGAAGTCGTCACCGTCGTAGGCCTGTCCGGTCCGGGCCTCGGTGCCGAGCGGGTCGGCGCCGAGGTTGCCGGCGGCGGCCTCGGGAGCCACGCCACGGCGCTCGAAGATCGCGAACAGCTCGTCCGCGGCGGCCGAGGTCTCCGGGCCGGCGTCGAGGGCGACCGGGGCCAGGTCGAGGTAGACGCCCTGGAGGAGCCGGTCGAGCTCCGCCACCGGGACGCCGGTCGGCCCGACGGCCAGCCACAAGGAGGTGACGCCGTTCTCCAGGTCGGTGAGGACCGCCTCGGGATCGGACGCCACGTGCCGCTGGCGCACGTCCCAGCCGCTCGCGGTGTTGCCCTCCGCCCGGCCGCCGCGAACGAACGGGGCGAAGCCGGGGAGGCCGGGATCGGGGACGGCGTCGGCGGCCGTGTACAGGGGGCGGGCGCGCAGGCCGTCCTCGAGGGCGGTGGACAGCGCGTCCTCGGCCTCGGTGTCCGGTACGTCCTTGCCCGACCTGCTCAGCACGCCCGCGACGAGGCGACGCCACTGGTCGTGGGTCGCTGCGGGGAACTCGGCGGCCAGGGAAAGGCCATCGTCAGGCAGCACAGTCATGCCTCGGATGCTAGGTGAAGGCCCTTGAGTGACAGCAGAGTGATCGACTGTGACCTTGACCTCTCCGGGACGGCCTTGCCCGGGCCGCGCCCGCCGCCTACGGCCTGGGCGCCGGTGTCACCGGGCCTGGCGCGGGTGCCGTTCGGTGAGGGCGCCGTACAGCTCGGGGCGGCGGGTGCCCATCAGGCCGAAGTCGAGCCAGTCCCGGCGCTGGTCGAGGTCGAGGTCGGCCACGAGGACGGCGGGGGTGTTCCGCGGGGCCCTCAGCATGATCCGGCCGTAGGGGTCGGAGATGAACGAGGAGCCGTAGAAGGTGGACCGGCCCTCGGTGCCGACGCGGTTCGGCACGATCATGAAGAGGGCGTTGGCGAGGCCGTTGGCGCTGATCGCCTTCTCCCACATGGGCCGGGTGTCGAAGTCCGGCAGGTCCACCTCGGAGCCGATGGCGGTGGGGTGCACCAGGATCTCGGCGCCGGCCAGCGAGTAGGCGCGGGCCAGCTCGGGGAACCACTCGTCCCAGCAGGTCGGGAAGCCGAAGCGGGCGCCTTCGTGGGCGACCACGGGGAAGCCGCTGTCGCCGGGGCGGAAGCACAGGTCCTCGCGGTAGCCCGGGAAGGCCGGGATGTGGTTCTTGCGGGTGCGGCCGATGAGTTCGCCCGCCGGGTTCACGCAGACGGCCGTGTTGTAGCCGAGCCCCTCGTCCTCGGCGCGCTCGTAGAGGGAGGCGTGGACGGTGACGCCGAGCCGGGTGGCCAGTTCGGCCGCCAGGCCGACGGTGGGTCCGGTCTCGACGTCCTCCAGGTAGCGGGCGGCGCCGTCGGCCATGGGGTCGTCGGTGTTGCAGAAGTACGGGCTGCGGGTCAGCTCGGGCAGGCACACGACCTTCGCCCCCTGCGCGGCGGCCAGCTCCACCCCCTCGCGCAGCCGGGCGTCGTGCTCGCGCTCGTCGGCGTACCACCGCATCTGGACGAGCCCGACGCGCAGCGGTTCCCGCTCGGCGGGGCGGGTGCGGCCGGGCGAACCGAGCGGGGAGCCGAAGGAGGTGAGCAGGGCGTAGGGGGAGGTGGTCATCGGGATCAGGGTCCTCTGGTCGGTGGACTGAAAATTCAGTCAGCGGGGTTGGGTGAGAGGAATCTAAGCCTTGCCGGAACGTTCCGGCAAGCCGGAGACGGACTTTGCCGGAACGTTCCGGCGCGATCCGGTGCCAGCGCATACACTGCGGACCCGTGAACGCCCGCACTGTGACCCTTCTCGACGTCGCCCAGGCGGCCGGAGTCTCCAAGAGCACCGTCTCCGACGCCCTCCAGGGCTCCGGACGGGTCGCCCCGGCCACCCGCGACCACGTCCGCGAGGTCGCCGCCCGCCTCGGCTACCGGCCCAACAGCGCCGCCCGCCGGCTGCGCAGCGCCCGCACGGGGGCGATCGGGCTGCACCTGCCGCAGACCGCGACACGGCTCGACTACTACATGAAGCTCGCCTTCGGAGCGGTGGCCCGCGCCCAGGAGGAGGGACTCGACGTCGTCCTCCTCGCCCCCGCCGGCGGCACCCACGGCCCGCTCGCCTCACGCGTCGACGGCATGCTCGTCATCGACCCCGAGACCGGCGACGCCGCCGTGCCCGCCCTGCTCGACGCGGGCGTCCCCGTCGTCACCGGCGAGCGCTACCTCGGCCCCGCTCCGGACCCCGTCGGCGCGGTCGTCTGCGACAACGCGGCCTCCCTCACGGCGCTCCTCGACCACGTCCACGACCGCGGCGCCCGCCGCCCGGCCCTGCTCGCCCCCGCCGACACCTCGGCCTGGGCCGCCGCCCTGCACACCACCGCCGAGAACTGGGGCCGCGACCACGCACTCCCGGTGGCGCGGCACACCGTCTCCTTCGCCGCCACCGCACGCGAGGCGGAAGAGGCCACCGCCGCCCTCCTGGCCGCGGACCCGGACATCGACGCCGTCGTCTGCGCCCCCGACGGCGCGGCCCCCGGCGTCCTGCGCGCCGCCACCGCCCTGGGAAGGACCCCCGGCAGGGACCTTCTCGTGGCCTCCTGCGTCGACGGCGCCGCGACGCGCGGCAGCTCGCCGGCCATCACGGCCGTCGACTTTCGCCCCGCCGACTACGGCCGGGTCTGCGTCGAGCTCCTCTGTGACATCCTCGCCGGGCGCACCGGACCGGAGACGGTCCGCCGCCACGGCTGGACCCTCGAAACCCGCGCCTCCACGCTCGGCACCGACTGACACCTAACTGACACCGCCTGGCACCAGCTGACGCGACCGGCACCGACCGGCACCGACCGCCCCAGGCTGCTCACTCCCCGGCGGCGCCGTGCCGAGGAAGCGGATGTGGGGGCGGCCGTCCGGGTCGGGGCGGGTCACGGAGGCCCGGACGCCGTACACGTCCGCGATGAGTCCTGCGGTGAGGACCTCCTCGACCGGACCGGCGGCCACCACCCCGCCCTCGCGCAGGACCACCACGTGATCGCAGTACATCGCCGCGAGGTTGAGGTCGTGCAGTGCGACGACGCAGGTGAGGCGGAGCCCGGCGACCAGGCTCAGCAGGTCCAACTGGTGCTGGATGTCGAGGTGGTTGGTCGGTTCGTCAAGGAGCAGCTCGCGCGGCTCCTGGGCGAGGGCGCGGGCGATCTGGACGCGCTGGCGTTCGCCGCCGGAGAGGGTGCGCCAGCTCCGCCGTGCCCGGTCGGTCAGCCCGGTGCGGGCGAGGGCGGATCGTACGGCGGCCTCGTCGGCGGCCGTCGCGGGCGACCAGGCCCGGCGGTGCGGGATGCGGCCGAGGCGTACGGCATCGGCCACGGTGAGGTCGACCTGGGTGTCGGCGTACTGCTCGACGACAGCGACGCGCCGGGCGAGCGTGCGGCGCGGGACGGTGTCCAGCCGGTCGCCGTCCAGGGTCACGACCCCGGCGTCGGGCGCGAGGACGCCGGCCAGGACCCGCAGGAGGGTGGACTTCCCCGAACCGTTCGGGCCCAGCAGCCCGGTGAGCGTGCCGGGGCGCGGCGCGATGGTCACGCCGTCCAGGACGAGGGCGCCGCCGGCGGTGCGGGAGACGTGTGCGGCGCGGAGCCCCGTACCGCCGTCGGCGCACCGGGAGATGTCGGTCATCGAGCGCTCCTGGTGCGGTACAGGACGAGGACGAACGCGGGGACGCCGATGATCGAGGTCACCACGCCGACCGGCACCTCCTGCGGGTCGAGGACGGTACGGGCGAGGGTGTCGGCCCACACCAGGAACACCGCCCCGGCCAGCGCGGTCAGCGGCAGCAGCCGGGCGTGACCGGGGCCCGCGAGGGCCCGTACCGCGTGCGGCAGGACCAGACCGACGAAGCCGATCGCGCCAGCGGAGGAGACCAGGACGGCGGTGAGCAGCGCGGTGACCGTGAGGAGTACGAGACGGGTCCGGGCCACGGAGACGCCGAGCGTCGCCGCAGCCTCCTCGCCGAAGGCGAAGGCGTCGAGGGTACGGGCGTGTGCGCCGCAGACCAGCAGCGCCCCGGCCAGGACGGCGGCGCACACGCCGACATCGGTCCAGCCGGCGCCGGTGAGCGAGCCGAGCAGCCAGAAGAGGATGCCCCGGGTGGTCTCGGCGTCGGCGGCGGTCATCACCACGAACGAGGTGAGGGCGGAGAAGAGCTGCATCGCGGCGACCCCCGCCAGGACGACGCGGTCCGTCGACCCGCCCAGCGTGTGACTGAGCAGCAGGACCAGGGCGAAGGAACAGAGCGAGCCGAGGAACGCTCCGCCGGTGACGGACACCACGCCGCCGCCGACGCCGAGCACGACGACCGCGACGGCGCCGGTCGAGGCGCCGGAGGAGACGCCGAGGACGAACGGGTCGGCGAGCGGATTGCGCAGGAGGGACTGCATCACCGCGCCGCAGACGGCGAGTCCGGCGCCGCACACGGCCGCGAGGAGGGTGCGGGGCAGTCGCAGGTCCCAGACGATGCCGTCGCGGATCGCACTCAGCCCGGACGGCTTCCCGCCGAGGTGGGAGGCGACCACGGACCAGGCGTCGGCGACACGGATGTCGGCCGGGCCGATGGTCAGGGCGAGGGCGACGGAGACGCACAGGAGGACGATCCCGGCGGCCGCGGCGACGGGCGGGAGCGCGCGGGAGGGGAGGGAGGAGAGGGGCGCGGCCCGATCGGGACGACGACTCCGGCTCGCCCTGCCCGCCGTCTCCGTACCCGACGGGTTCACTTCGTGAGCCCGTACGTCCGCAGGGCCGCGGCGACCTTCTCGATGCCGTCGACGGTGCGGAGGGTGGGGTTCATGGCCTGGCCGCTGAGGATCACGTACCGCTTGCCCTTCACCGCCGTCATGTTCCGGGTGACGGGGTGGGACTCCAGGAACTCGATCTTCTTCGCGGCGCTCTCGGCCGACTGCGCCTTGCGGGTCAGATCGGCGATCACCAGCACGTCGGGATCGCGGTCGGCGACGGTCTCCCAATTGATCTGCGGCCACTCCTCCTTCGTGTCGTCGAAGACGTTCTTCACGCCGAGGGTCCCGCTGACGATCCCCGGGGCGCCGCAGCACCCGGCCATGTACGGCCCCTGCGAGTCGGAGAACCAGTACAGGACGGACGCGTCGCCGAAGTCGGCACCGGCCTTGGCCTTCTCCACCCGGGCGCGGAGCTCTCCGACGAGCTTCTCGCCGCGCTCCGGCACGCCGAACACCCGGGCCAGGTCGCGGATCTCGCCGTACACGGTGTCCATGGTCAGCGGCCGGTCGCGGACACCGTCACCGTCGCCGCTGTTGTCCTTGCCGACGCAGTCGCTGGGGGAGAGGTAGGTGGGGACGCCGAGCTTCGCGAACTGCTCGCGGGGCGCCACGCCGCCCTTGCCCAGGGTGTAGAGGAAGGAGGCGCTGACGAAGTCGGGTTCGGTGTCGAGCACCTTCTCGAACGACGGGTAACGGTCCGCGAGTCGGGGGACCGCGGCGTTCGCCTTCTCCAGCCCCTTGAGAACCGGGTCCGTCCACGTGGCGGTCCCCACCATGCGGTCGGCCAGACCGAGCGACAGCATGATCTCGGCCGAACCCTGGTCGAGGGCGACGGCACGGCGCGGAGCACGGTCGATCTCGACCCGCTGACCGCAGTTGTCGAGGCGTACGGGATAGCCGGCGGTCGTGCCCTTCGCCGCCGGTTCGGCGGGTGCCGTACCGCCGGAGCCGCAACCGGCCGCGAGGAGGGCGCCGGCCACGAGCAGCACGGCGGAACGGACGGGGTGTGCGAGGGGCACGGGGAATCCTCTGCGTCACGGCTCATGCGCGGAGCCTGTCGGTACGGTGCTCCCCGGACGGCAGCGCGCGACGCCGGGGCCGCCAGCAGGTCTTCGGACTCGGGGTCGTCCGGACGGAACGCCTTCCCGGACCCCTCGGGACCCAGTGGCCGATGCTCCGCCCGTCACCCTCACCGCTGCGCGTCAGCTCCGGATTCCCACCGGATTCCCTGACCCGTGCACATATCGTGCTGATACGTACACAGGTGCGACTGGCCCGGGCAAGTTACCACAGGGCCTGCACGCGGAACCGGGACCGGAGTCTGCGCCGAACGGGTTCTCGCGGCCCCGGTCCCGCCTGTCGGGCCGGGGGCGGTGGTGGCCGACGGCTACGGTGCCGTCCGTGGTCCCCATCGACGAGGAGAGCTTCCCCGGCGGTGTCCTCCGCGGGGACACGGCGCGGGACATCGCGCGGCTGACCGACCCCGGGCTGACCGCCGTCATCGTGGCCCCGGGCGAACGCCCCGGCTGGCTCGACGAGTTGGCCGAGCTGGTGGTCTCGCGGCGGCTCGTCATCACCCGTACGACACTGAGCGCGGTCTCCCGCGATGAGTTCGCCGACTGGTCGCGCACCGCCCTGGCCGACACGGACAGGGCGGTCGCGCGTCCGCTCCTGGAGGACATGACGGGGATCGTGGAGCAGGTGATGGCCTCGGCGGACGTCGGGCGCGTGATGGTACGGGTGTTCACCGAGGCTCCCACCCGGCGCTGCGGTTTCCACGTCGACACGGTCCCGCCGCAGGCCCCCACGACCGGTGCCGTGCGGGTCTACAACGGTCCGACGACGGAGTACGTGTCCGGCGACGACGTACGGAGCATGAAGGACTTCTACGCCTACCTGTCCCGCCGGGAACGAGTGTCACGGCAGGCGGGGGCCGGGACCCGCGGCGACGGACCGGCCTGTGCGGCGGCCGACCCGCTGGTCGCCATGGACGAGACCCCGTCGTTCCTGCGCCCCCACGCCCCCGTCCACCGGGTGCCGCCGGACGCGACCGTCTACTTCAAGCACATCGACGTACGGCGCCACTGGTCGCCGCATCCCGTGGCGGACGCGTGGATCCACCGCTCGCCCATGCAGGGCCCTCCGAGGCTCGTCCTCAACGTGTCCCCGGCGCAGACCGCTTCGGCGGGCCCGGGTCGGGGGCCAGCAGCACATGGCTGAGGGCGGGCAGCGAGGGATCGAGGGAACGCAGCAGCCGGAGCACGCGCGCGCCCGCCCGGGCCGGCCCGTGATGCGCCGTGAACCAGGACCGCGGCCCGCCCGCGGCGCCGATCGTCCCCAGGACGGCCGGCACCACGTCGTCCACGCCGTCGAAGAACGCGCCGGTGAAGGCGTTGACGTACTGCCAGCCGCCGAGGATCGACCGGTTGACGACGACGGGCACATCGAGGCAGAGCGCCTCGGCGAGCACCCTCGGCGACGCGTCGAGGACGGCCGGCACGAACAGGCAGCGCGCGGCGGCGATCACGGCGAGCAGGGACGGCCACTCCAGCGGACCCGACGACCTGACACCCGGCAGCGACCCGGCGCCGGGCGGGGCGTCGACGACCAGGACGCGCAGTCCCGTCTCCGCGGCCAGCCGGCGCAGGCAACGGGCGGCGAGCGGCCAGTTCTTGGCCTCCTGCCGCCAGGGCTCCGCACCGGACACATGGACCACGTCCGCGACCAGTTCCGCCGGCAGGGCGTGTGCCACCGGGCGCCGGTGGATCCGGCGCGGGTCGACACGGAGCGGGTCGGTGAAGTCGGACTCGCTCACCAGCACCCGCGGCCCGTTCGGCGGCAGGAAGCGGTCCGGGTCCCGGAAGCAGTGCAGCCACCCCTCGCAGAGCAGCCCGTAGTCGCGCTCGTCACGGAACCCGGCCCCCGGGAAACCCAGGTGACTGGTGGCGCCGACGAAGCGACAGCCCTCGTCCGCGAGGTCGTGCAGACGTACGTGCTGGGCCCGGGTGACGACGGGAGCCCGGACCACCACCCACGGCAGCGGCTCGCCGCCCGGCCCGGTCACCCGCAGGAACGGCGCGCCCGCCGCGAGGTCCACTCGTCGTCCTCCCCACGGGGATCGACACAGCGACATGACAGGAGAGGCCATGACAGGAGAGGCCATGACCGAGCCCATCAGACGCGACTTCTTCACGGAGCGCAACGGCGCCACGCGCATCGAGATCTTCGACGAACTCGGTGACACCGCGAAAGCCGCCCTGCACGCCTTCTTCCGGCGGTCGGGCGCACCGCACCTGATGGACGAGGTGGTCCTGCCGCAGTTCCGCGACGGCGACTCGCAGATCTTCGCCGCGGTCCGCGACCGGCCGTGGCCGCCGTGGGGCCTGGGCGCGCGCAACATCACCGGCGTCCTGCAGACGCACCTGGTCTCCGACGGATGCTGGGGGCTGAGCCCGGTGCACGTCGCCGACGAGGACCTCACCAACACCGGCCTGTGCGCCGCCCTGTACAAGGAGGCCCTGGAGACGCTGGCCGTCGACCCGGGCGCCGAGGTGCACTACCTCGTCGCCGAGGAGTCGAGGCTCGCCGACCTGGTCATGCGCCGCGTCGGCTTCGAGCGCACGGAGGACGTCTTCCTCACCGAGGCGGCGCGGTACCTCACCTATCGCGCCCCGGCCCGCGAGCTCCTCAAGAACCTGGGCCTGGCCGGGGCCGACTCGGTCGACCTGCTCGCGGGCGCGGTCGACGACGAGGTGTACGAGCGCAACGCGGCCTTCCACGGGACGGTCTACCTGGGGTCGCGTGCGGAATGGACGGCGGACCGCGTCACCGTCCCGTCCGAGATCGCCCGGCTGGTCCGCGGCGGCCACTACAGCAAGCCGGCCGGGGTGCCCACGGGGACGGGCCGGTTCGAGAGGGACGTGCTCGCCGAGGTCGCCCAGGGCGTACGGGAACTGCTCACCGACGCGGAGCAGGACGACCTCCTCCGGTACGTCCTCGACAGCGAGACCGCGTTCACGCCGGCCACGATCCAGCCGCACGGGTCGGGGGCGGCGGTGGTGGACGAGCGGGTCCGCAGCAGCTCGGTCCTCCACGACCTCGGCCGCTTCGAGGCCCTGTTCACGGACCGCATCAAGGAGCAGCTCGACACGGTGCGCGCCCGCCTGGGCCACCCGGCGTTCCCGATGGGCCGCATCGAGCTCCAGGTCACGGCCAACGGCGACCGGGACTACTTCGGCATGCACCGCGACAGCGACGGCGGGGACACCCGCGAGCTCACCTTCGTCTACTTCTTCTCGGCCGAGCCGCGCCGGTTCTCCGGCGGGGAGCTGCGCGTCTTCGAGACGGTCGTCGAGGACGGCCGGGTCGTTCCCACGGACCGCAGCCAGACGATCGTGCCGCGCCCCAACCTCGCGGTGTTCTTCCCGAGCCGCCACGACCACGAGGTGCTGCCCGTCCGCGTACCGGGCAAGGCCTTCGCCGACAGCCGGTTCAGCGTGACCGGCTGGATCCACCGGAAGTGACCGGCCGACCGGGCGGGCGGGAGTCCGGCGGGCGGCCCGGACGAGAGGAGCCGCGGGAGGCGGAGCAGCCGGAGAAGGAGCCGCCCAAGGAGCCGGCGCAGGAGCCGTGCGTGGCGGTTGCGCGGGAGTGCGTCGCGTGGTCCGTGGAGGGCCACGTGGCGCTCCCGTCCGGCCGCGTGCGGCGGGCCGCGCGGGAGACCCACCACGGCCCCTTCCCCGACGCGCCGGAGCTGCTGGCCCGCGCCGTGCGGGCCGACGCCCACGGGGTACGCGCCCGCTACCTCTTCGCCTCGGCCGAGGCGGCCGCCGGGTTCTCCGCGGCCCGGGACCCCGCCCTGACCCGGCTCGGGACGGCGCTCACCGGACCGGTGAGCGCCGTCCCCGACGCCCCGCTCCCCGCGCCCGTGATCATCGTCTCCCCGCCGCGCTCCGGCAGCACCGCGCTGTTCGACGCGCTGGCCCGAAGCCCCGCCCTGTGGACGGCCGGCGGGGAGAGCGAGGGGGTGATCGAGGGCGTGCCCGCACTCCACCCGGCGGCCCGCGGTTACGCCTCGCACGCGCTGGACGCCGAGGACGCCGACACCTGGGGGCATGCGGTACGGGCGGGCTTCCTCGCCGATCTCCGCGATGCGCACGCGCGGCGCCCGCCCGGGACGGGTGCTCCCCGGGGCCGGCCCCCCAGGCTGCTGGAGAAGACCCCGGAGAACAGCCTGCGACTCCCCTTCCTGCTGCGGCTGTTCCCCGACGCCACGGTCGTCCGTCTGCACCGCGACGCCCGCGACACGGTGGCCAGCATGGTGCGGGCCTGGACCCATCCGGGCTTCGTCAACATCCCGGACCTGCCCGGCTGGCCACGGCGGGCCTGGCACCTGCTGCTGCCACCGGGCTGGCGCGGCTGGGCGGGCGAGGACCTCGCGCGGATCGCGGCCCGGCAGTGGGCCGCCGCCGTGGAGGGGATCCTCGACGCCCGTGACCTGCGGCCGGCCGTCCCCTGGGTGGACGTCGACTACGCCAAGCTGTGCGCCGCACCGGCGCGGACGCTGCGGCGGCTGGAGGCCGAACTGGACCTGCCCGCCGCGCCGCGGGGCAGGGACCTGCCCCTGTCGGCCACGACGATCGGCCCGCCGCGCCCCGGCAAGTGGCGCGACACCCCCGGCTTCGACCCGGCGGCGCTCGACGCCGTGCGGCCCACCCTGCGGCGCCTCACGAACGGACGGACCACGATGCCCCAGTCCACCCCGGCTTCCCGGGCGGCCCCGCCCGCTCCGGAGGCACCTCGCCGTCGCCCGACCTTCGCCTGCTGGCTCCACGAGACGGAACCCACCGAACCGGACGCCACCGAACCGGACCCCACCGAACCGGACCCCATCGGACCGGACCCCATCGGACCGGACCCCATCGGACCAGACGCCGAGGAGGTCGCAGGCCGCGGCGACGAGGCGGTGCTCGATCCGACCGCGGTGCTCCAGACCGGGGTCACCATCCCCCTCGGCATGGCACGCAGGGCCCGCTTCCGGGACCGCTTCCTGAGCGGCCACCCCCTCCTGTGGACCGACGACGCCGAGACCGGGGCGCTCGTCCCCTACTGGGTGCGCTTCGAGGACTTCTGGGCGCTCCGCGAGCTCGCCCCGGGACGCCCCCTGCCACCCGGCTTCCCGCCCGGGCTGCGCGCCGCGCTCACCGGGGCCGGCGCGCTCGGGACGGCGGAGCTGCGCGCGCGCCGTACGGCCCTGGCCGATGCCGCCGTCGCGGACGCCGCCGAGGAGTTCGCGCGCTCGGACGTCTGCGGGATGGGCCGACTGGTGCGCCCCGGGCACCGCGAGGCGCTCCTCGACTACTACGAGCGGCTCATCGCGACCGGCTGCTGGCCGCTCGGGGACGCACAGGTCGAAGGCCGCTACGGCTGGTACAACGAGTCGTTGTCCCGCTTCTTCCACCACCAGTTCGGCACCCTGGTGGGCCGCCTCGCCGGGCGGCCGGTACGGCCCTCGTACGCGTACGTCTCCGCGTACCGCGCGGGCGCCGTCCTCGACCGGCACGTCGACCGCGAACAGTGCGAGTACACGGTGTCCCTGCTCCTCGGGGAGTCGGGACCGGGCATCGCGGGCGGCTGGCCGCTGCTCCTCGACACGGCCCGCGGGTCGCTGTCGCTGGTCCAGCGTCCCGGTGAGGCCGTGCTGTTCCGGGGCACCCGCGTACCGCACTGGCGTCCGCCGCTGCCCGACGGGAGCACCCACACGTCCCTGCTGTTCCACTACGTTCCGGCCGAGTTCACCCGGACCCTGTACTGAGACGGCTACTGCGGATCGAGGAAGCCGACGTGCCGGGCCTCGGACTCCGAGACCCGGGGCGCGATCCGCTCCCACCGGGCGACCGTCCGCCGGCCCTCGGGGCGCACGGTGCGTACGCGCGTACGGGTGAAGCCCTCGGGTGCCGGTCCCGTCCCGAACATCACCTCGGTGGCGGGGGCGGTCAGCAGCATGTCCCACACGAGGTGGATCCGGTCGGCGGCCCCGGCGTTCTCGGCCGCGTGGACGCACCCGTGATTGACCAGGTAGACGGTCCCGGCCGCCAGACGGTGGAGGTCGCCGTCGAGCAGCAGGGTGGCCTCGGGGCCGGTGACGAGCGGCAGGTGGAAGCGGGCCCGCACCCCCACGGCGCCGGTGTGCGACCGTACGACGCTGTGCTCCTCGTGCGGGGCGAGCGCGGCACCGGGGCCGAGGACGTTGATCCGGAAGTTGACCAGGTGCGGCAGCGCCTCCGCCAGCGCGGACAGGGCGGGGTAGCGCGAGCGGTGGTGGAACCGCTTGCCGAAGCAGGACAGGTCGTGGTCCTGGGAGAAGTCGTCGCAGCGACCCGACGCGTTGAGCAGACTGAACTGCTCCACGCGGCCGCGAGGACCGGTCCAGGCCGTGACGTGGCCCGGGTCGCCCGCCAGCGAGGGGGCGTTCCGGGCGCGCAGCCCCTCCGCCTCCGCCGCGAGCTCCCGCAGGATCCGGGCGTCGGCGGAGAACAGCCGCAGGCACCGGATGCCGGGGCGGTGGTAGTTGGCGTCCCGGATGCCGCGCAGCAGCGACAGCGGATCGTGGTGGGTCATCGGAAGGGACACCTCTCCAGGAGGAGGTCCAGGTCGGGGAGGTCCGCCGGGAGCGTCGCGAAATCGGCCAGGGCGACCGGGTCAAGACCGGCACCGTCGGCGCCGACGGGCACCGGCGGAGGCACCGGCACACCGACGGAGAGGAAGTAGTCGTGGAACTTGCTGTCGTCGCCGCCGGGCAGGGGCCGGAACCGGATCCAGACGGCGGGGATCCCGTACGCGTGGCTGAGGACGATGCCGTGCAGGCTCGACGAGGCGACCAGACAGGCACCCGTCAGCTGCTCGACGACGTCCTCGACGCCGCCCTGTACGTCGACGATCCGCCAGCCCGCCGGAACACCGCGCCGCGCCCGGGCCTTGTCCGCGAAGTGGGGGACGACCGCGGGTCGGCCGCCCGCCCGGACCGGGCGCACCGGAAGGAACCTCGGCACCAGCAGCCCGGGGTCGCCGTAGACCGGGGGACAGCCGACACCCGAGCGCATGGCCGCCTCCCGGGTGAGCGGCCCCCGGACGGCGAGCAGTTCGGCCCGCGGATCGAGGGTCTCGCCGGCCTCCATCACACCCGCTCCCCACACCACGGAGCCCGGACCCGCGAGCGCGACCACGCTGCCCGTGACGAAATGCTTGCGGCCCGGGGCGTGCGGAGCGACCCACCGGGCCGGCGCGCCGGAGATCCGGCGGATCAGCCAGGGAGTGAGCCGGTCACCGACATTGCCCTGACTGGGCACCCGGCACCAGAACGCGGGGACGGACTCGGACACATCGGTCACTGTAGCGAGCGGACGGCCCTTCTCATCCGTACCTACCACCGGGATGTCGCCTGGTTGCGCTACGCGCTGGCGGCCGTCGAGAGGTGGTGCCACGGCTTCGCGGACGTGGTCGTGGTGTCGCCGAGCACCGGATCCGCCGCGGTGCGCCGGGCGATCGGCGGCGACGTACGGCTGACGGTGTGCCCGGACTACCGCGACGACTACCTGGGACAGCAGGTGACCAAGTTGTACGCGGACGAGTTCACGGACGCCGACCTCATCTGCCACGTCGACTCGGACGTCGTCTTCGACCGCCCCGTCTCGCCCGCCGACCTGCTGGACGCCGGCCGGCCGTGGATCGTCCGCAAGGCGGTCGGCCTGCTCGGCCGGCACCGGCCCTGGCTCGCCCCGACGGAGGAGTTCCTGGGCCGTCCGGTCGCCTACGACTTCATGCAGCAACCGCCCTTCACCTACCCGCGCGCGCTGTACGCGGAGGTACGCGCCCTGTCCCTGGAACGCCACGGAATCCCCCTGGCCCGGTACGTGGCCGGGCGACCGCCCCGGGGCTTCTCGGAGTTCAACGTCCTCGGCGCCCACGCCCACACCGCCCACCGCACCGCCTTCACCTGGTACGACGCGGACACGCCGGAGGTACCGCGGCTGTGCAGGTGGTACTGGAGCAGGGGAGGCATCGACGCGGCCCTGCGCCGGGAACTGGACGCCCTGGTCACGGTGCCGGGCGAGCCCGCCTGAGCACCCTCAGAGCCAGTCCCGCTTCTTGAAGATGACGTACAGGCTCGTACAGACCACGGCCATCAGCAGGATCGCGAACGGGTACCCGCCCGCCCAGTGCAGCTCCGGCATGGTGTCGAAGTTCATGCCGTAGATGGTGCCGACGAGGGTGGGCGCGAAGAGGATGGCGGCCCAGGCGGAGATCTTCTTGAAGTTGTCGCCCTCGGTGCGCTGACCTGCGCAGATCCTTGCGGGAGGTGTGCTGACCTGGGGCTTTGCCCGTTTCGGGGGCTTTCATGATGACGCCGATTAACGCGGCCGATTCTCCCCAGACGCTCCCCAACGGGGCTTCATTCTCCCCAGATTCTCCCCAGCGGAGGCTGCCTCTGAAGGGGGATCACCGCTGGTCGGGACCGTGATCCGCGTGCCGTGTCAGGCTACGCGACGTAGTGGCAGTGGGGCAGGTGGCCGCTGTTCGGTCGGCGGTAGATCGCGATCGGGTGCGGCTGCTCGTTCACAGTGAAAGCAACCGACGACGCGGACCAATGCGCGACTGGATCTGGCGAATGGGGTCCCTGCGCAGGATGCGAGGTCGCGGCGGCGTCCAATGCGTCGGGGCGGATCACAGCCCGGGCAGCGAGACTGTCCTGGCAGTTTCCGGTCGGCAAGGCGGGGCCGGAGGAGTCCTGTGAGGCTGCTGTTCCCCGGGGCCGCCGTCGTACGCTGCCAGAGCTCCACCACCTCAGCCGTCGACTGGGAGTACCCGCGTGAATGAGCCGCAGCGCAAGCCGTTCGTGTATGTCGTCGTGTGTGCGGCCGGGATCGCCGGCGATGTCGGTTAGCTCGATACGGCCGCCCAGGAACGGGACTGGGGTGTTGTGGTTGTAGCCACGCGCACGTGACGCACGTTTGACGCACGGACGGCGCATTGTCTGATGGAACGTCACGTGCGGTTTGAGGCTCCTGGGCGGGCGCTGTCTGTGTGCGGATGCCCCCCCGCGATCGGGCGCTGGAGCCGGCTGCCGAATGGTTGGGTGATCCCGCACCTTTGCGTCTCGGTCGGGACCTTCCGTGATGTTCGGTGGGTGTGGGGCGAACGCTGCGTCGGGGGCTGTTTGCGCTTCTGTGACCGATGGTGAGTTCGGGGCGTCGTTGTAAATCCGACCTAGAGGTCGATGGGCGGCAGTTCCTGCATCCGGGGAACGGGGTTGAGCCGCGGTTAGGCGGGGTCGGGGCTGTCCGTCCAGATGCGGCCCCACCTAGACCAGCTGGGGCCGTCGGGCGCGGGTCTGGTGCTCGATGGCCTGCCCGGGCTCGTTCTGCACAGCGCTGTCAGTGGCAAGTGCCATGCTGTTTGAAGGGGTCCGTGCGAAGTAGGGGGTGCCGTGGCGTTCGAGTGGGATGGGATCGGCCAGCCGCATTTTGACCGAGTCGTTGAGGTATTGGTCCACCGGCTCTACAGCGAGACGGCAGAGGTTCGAGCCGTCAACGGGCGCGGCGGTGATGGTGGCCGAGACATTGACGTGGTGCAAGGCGGCCGCCTGCGGATCTACCAGCTCAAGTACTTCCCCGACGGGCTGCAGGGACGTGGGCGCAGACCGAGTATCAAGAAGTCGTTCAAGCGGGCCATGGAACACGACCCCTATGAGTGGGTCCTCGTGGTCCCTTGCACTCTTACCCCGGGCGAGCGGGCGTTCGTCTTGGGCCTGGCCGAAGGTCGGGACGTGAAGGTCACCGTGATGGACCGGACCGTACTGGACGATCGCCTTGCCGCGCACATTGATATCGAGCGCAGTCTCAGCCGCACCACTGGCGATGGGGGTCTGCTGGAGTACGCGAAGATCATGAACCGGGAGCAGGACATCCTGGCGTGCGGCACGGCCGACTTGAGTACTCGAGTGCAGGCGCTGGGGCGCGTGGTCGACGACCTCGACCCAAACTGGACGGTGGACTTCGCCCGGGAAGGCGACAATGTCATCCAAACTCTGCGTGCGAAGCATCCCCGGGCACAAGAAGTAAGCCCCATCACCATGTCCATCGCCGGAACGGCCATGGACGCCGATCTGGCGGCCGCCGTTACACGGTCCCTGGGGTTCGGAGTCGCCGAGCCGGTCGAGCTCCCGCCCGACGTGGTTGAGCGCCTGACGGTCAGCGGACCGGACTGGATCGCGCAGACATTCACCAACACCACGGTGTCGTGGAAGCCGATCTCACGTGTGTCAGGGGCTGATACTGCAGTCTCCGTAGCCTTCCTCGGTGAGGACGGCAGCGTGCAGGCGTCGTACGCAGGCCGGTTGAAGGCGCGAGGTGCCGGCTCCTTGGAGACCTCGATCGAGGTGGATCTACCTGGTGCCCTGCTTCGGGTGCTGCGCCCATTCGATGAATCGGCTCCTGCGAAGCTCGCGTATCAGTTCGATCTTGCTGGGCTCGGTCCCGCGGAGGCGCTCAAGGTGCTGCGGCTGCGTCGGCGCCTTTTGCTCGGTGGAGGCTTCCGAGTGATGATTGACGGCCAGCTCGCGGGTGCGGGGTGGTGCCTTCCGGAGAGTGGCACTGCAGATGATCTCCGCCGCTGGGCACAGCTACAGCTGTTCCTGGAGGACCTCGAAGTGGTCCAGCGACACTGCGAACAGGACTTCCCCATCCCCGCCGACATGTCGATGACCGACCGGATCGCTCTGCGGATGGCTCGTCTCCTGATAGAAGGCCGCTGCGTAGCATCACCCTTCAGTCGCGAGCTGACGAGTACACTTACCTGGATCGACGACGCGAACACACGGGAGCTGCTCAGCGGCAGGCCGCAGTCGCTACGTGTCACAAGCTCCGAGTACGGGGTCACGATCGCAGGTCACCTCCTCAACCTCGGCTCCGTCTGCATCTTTCACACGGAAGTCACAGTCGACGACGGGCCCGCTGTCGTCGAGTCCCTCCGCAGCGGTCGCGTGTCGGAGGCGACCCTCGTGCTGCGCCCGGCCCGGGGCGAGCACTACCGAATGTTCCTGACCGACTCACCCGACGACGGCATGCCGCTCAGCCCCTGTCCATTGGGCCTCGACGGCTTTCCCGATCCTCGCTAGTTGTGTGTTGTCCCTGAGGGTGGTTCCGCGAGGTCGTCCAACGTGAGTTGCTGAGGGCATGTGACGCGCGTTCGACGGACGGACGGCGCGGTTTGGGTCGGCATGAGTGATTGGCGACTACAGGGCGCAGCCCTCAGCTGGATCGCGGTGGGCACCTGGCTGTGGCACTGGCTGCCGAGCAGTTCGGCAGGCGTTGAGACGCTGGTACGCGGGCTCGGGGATGCGGATGACCACGTTGCAGCTGCCGACCTGGTCTGGTCGTGCCACAGCATGGCAAGGCCGCGGTAGCGGCCGATGCAGGGGAGAGCGGTGCCGGGTGTCTCCCAGCAACGGAGGATCCCGCTACTGAACTCCTGGCGGCACCCCGGCGAGATCTAAGGACGTAGGACGGCCAGCGCGGCACGTGACCTCATGTTCGACGTCACCCGTGGCCTGAAGGACCCCCGAGGCCGGGAACACCATCTGCGGTTGACTTCCCCCTCCCATGTTGCTTTGCCGTCAAGAGCTGCCCGGTCCTTCAAGCCGAGGGGTGGGGGTCCCCGCAACTCACACGCGGGTCCCGCTCCTGCTCCTCGCCTTCTCGAACTCGGACACCGGGTCGCCTCCGACGCTCCAGGGCCAGGCCGCGACCGTACCGTTGATCGCCTCGAAGACCGGACGGGCCTCGGCGCGCCGCTCGGCGGCCATCAGCGCGTAGGCCAGCAGGTTCAGGTCGGCGAGGGCCGCCGCGTGGTGGAAGAACCCGGGCTGTGCCCAAGTGTGTGCCGCACGGTCGAGGGCCTGGGTGGCCGATGTGTGGGACCAGTGGTTGCGTGCCATCAGCGCCTCGACTCCGCCCAGGGCGAGGACGGAGTGGTACTGCAGAACCTGGGCGGTGAGCTCGGTGGCCGCGCAGGGCGCGTTTGTGGGTATGCGGGCGCGGATCGCGTCGACGAAGTCCAGTACCTGGCTGCGCGATCCCATCTCCTCCGGCCCCAGATAGCGCAGCATGCTCAGATACGCCTCGCGGTTCCAGCGGTCGCGGGCCAGTACCTCGTTCCACAGGCCGAACACCTCCGGCTGACTGCGGCGCTCCAGCCGTGAGAGCCCCAGCATGACCACCCAGGGAGTGGGGTCCTCCGGCGCCAGTTCGGCGGCGCGCCGACAGCTGTCGGCGATGCCGACCGCGTCCTCCAAGTACCCCCGGGAACGTCCGCGTTCGAGCTGCGCCCATGCGGCGAGGACGAGCGCGCTCGCGTTTCGCGGCTCACGAGTGGCCCAGGCGCGGGGCCCGTGCGATTCGGACAGGCGGTACGCCAGCACGGAGACCTGATGGGTGCGGCGGTCCCAGTCGGCCCGGCTCTGGTTCAGGAGACGGGATATCTGGGCCATGTACAGGTCTGTCGTCCCGATCGCGCCCGTATTCGGCGTCGACTGAAGGGACTTCAGCAGCCGGCCGAGGGCAGCGTCGTCGAGTTCCAGGGAAATGCGTGCCCGTCTGCGGCGACTTGAGAGAAATGCCATGCACGGAGGCTAGAGGTTACGAGCCGTGACGCAAGGTGTGCGCTGAGATCGTTACCGATTACACTATGCGATCTAGCCGTTACTCTTCGGTATGGTGAGGCGGGTGCGCCCGGACCCCAGGTGGCCAGGAACGGCGTGATCATGCCGGTGATGGTGATGGGCGGCGCCACCGCGGTGATCCGCGTGGCACGGCCGGCGGTCAGTGCATCGACTGCGGCCTCGGTGGTGTCCGCACGGGCGGCCGGGGCGCGGGCCAGGGGAAGGAAGTGCTGGCCAGCCGCCGTGGTCGAAGATCGTCAGCTTTGAGGCCCTTCACCAACTGTGCAGTTGGCGCGACAGCGAGGGCAGGGCGACGCGGACCGCCTCGGCAGCCTTGGTGGCGGAACGGTCTCCACAATGCTCAGGAATGAGCGCAGCACTCGGATCTCCGTGGGGGTAGTCCCTCGGGAGGCGCGGGAAGCATGGCACCTTCATGCCTCAAGGGCATGGTAATCAGCCCTTCCAAGTATTTGAGGCTATGGCTGATGGGGCGCATTCTTATTTCACCGGAACTTTTGGTTATCGGAGCCCGAATCTCCGTCGACTTCTCCGGGTAAAATGCATCCTTCGATTGGCTGGTGTTCTCGCATGGCCCGCCCCCTGCCCCTGATCCTCGCCCAGGCGCCCGGCCGCCTGGCCGACGACCTCGCGGGCTTTACCGCCGACGTGGAGCGGCGCGTGAAACTACGCGCAACCGGTGCCCTCGTCGTCTACCCCGAACTGCACCTCGGCGAGAGCGCCCCCGGCGTCCCGGCCGACCCGGGGCAGGCGGCCGAGCCGCTCGACGGCAAACGCGACGCGGTCTTCGCCGAGCTCGCGGGGGATCTGGGCATCTGGCTGGTACCCGGCAGCGTCTACGAGCGAGGAGACGGCGACCGCGTCCACAACACGACACCGGTCTATTCGCCACGGGGTGAGCGCCTTGCCGCGTACCGCAAGATCTGTCCGTGGCGCCCGTACGAGACGACCACACCCGGCAACCGGTTCGAGGTCGTCGACCTCGCCGGGGTCGGCCGCATCGGACTGTCCATCTGCTACGACACCTGGTTCCCGGAGATCTCCCGCCATCTGGCCTGGATGGGCGCCGAGCTGATCGTCAACGTGGTCCGCACGCCGACGAGCGATCGCGCACAGGAAGTCGTCCTCAACCGCGCCAATGCCATCGCCAATCAGGTCTTCGTCGCCAGCGTCAATTCCGCTGCCCCCTCCGGGATCGGCCGCAGCCTCGTCATCGACCCCCAGGGCACGGTGCGCGCCGAAACCGTCGATGCCAGCGACTCCACCCTCACCGACGTGATCGATCTCGACGAGGTCAGCAACGTCCGCCGCTACGGCACCGCCGGTCTCAACCGGATCTGGGACCAATTCCGCCCCGGCGACCCAGCCCTCGACCTCCCGCTGTACGGGGGCCGCATCGACCCCGCCACCTGGAACCCCGCCCCCACCACCGAGGAGCCACGATGAACAGCGAGACCACGGGGAACAACATGAGACTGAAGGGCGACCTGAGCCTCTTCTCCGTCGTCCTGTTCGGCCTGGCCTACATCTCCCCTGGCATCGTCGTCACCATGTTCGGCGTGGTCGCCGCCACCAGCGGCGGCGTGGCCCCCACCGCCTTCGCCGTCGCCACCCTCGCGATGCTGCTCACCGGGCTGAGTTACGCGAAGATGGCACGCGCTGTGCCCGGCGCGGGATCGGTCTACACCTACGCCCGCAAGATGCTCGACAGCCGCATCGGTTTCCTGTCCGGCTGGGCGATGCTGCTCGACTACTTCTTCATCCCGATGGTCGGCTGGCTGATCACCGCGATCTACTTCAACGCCCAGTTCCCTGCCATACCCAAGTGGGTCTGGCTGATCGTCTCGGTGGGCATCACCACCGCCATCAACGTCTTCGGCATGAAGCTCGCGGACCGCGTCAACAAGGTCCTGATGTTCATTGCTCTGGGGTCGCTGGTCCTCTTCGCCACCCTGTGTGTCGTCTTCCTCGGCAAGCACGGCTCGTCCGCCCCCGTCACGGACGCTCTGTGGAACTCCGGCACTTCGATCGGCGCGGTCACTGCGGCCGCTGCCATCGCCGCGTACTCCTTCCTCGGCTTCGACGCCGTCTCCACACTGGGCGAGGAGGCCAGGGGCGGGGCGAGGACGATCGGCCGCGGCATCATCGGCTGCGTCATCGCCGCCGGAGCGATCTTCATCGTGCTGTCCTTCGTGATGCAACTGGTTCACCCCGGCGCGACGTTCGTCGACGTCGACGCGGCCGCCTACCACTTGAAGGTCCTGGTCGGTGGCGAGACGTACGCCGAGATGATCAACTTCGTCACCATCGCCGGATCCATCGCCTCCTGTATCGCCCTGCAAGCCTCCGCCGCACGCCTCATGTACGTCATGGGACGCGACGGCGCACTGCCCAAGGCCGTCTTCGGCAAGCTGTCGGGGAAGACCGGCACGCCCGTCCTGAACCTGCTGCTGACCGCGGCCGCCGGTGTCATCGCCATGAAACTCGACCTGACCACAGCCACCTCGTTCATCAACTTCGGCGCCTTCCTCGGCTTCGCCCTGGTGAACGTCTGCGTGATCGCCCACCTGGTCCGAGAGCGCAGAGACGGCCGCACCCCCAACCTCTTCTCCTTCCTGGTGATGCCGGCCATCGGCGTTGGCGTCTCTCTCTACCTGCTCACGAGGCTCGATGACGTCGCACTCCAGATCGGCGGCGTCTGGCTGGCGATCGGCGTCGTCTACCTGGCCGTCCTGACCAAGGGCTTCCGCCGACCCGCACCGGAGATGACCTTCGACGACGACACCGCGGTCACGGACAGAGCCACCGCGTAGCTCCCTCCCGATGTGAGGAGACGAGGATGTCCACGACAACTGCTGAACTGGTCCATGACCAGAGCCTCGGAGACCTGTTGATCCACCGTGATGTGGTGCTCGACGGACTCGATACCCCGCAGCGCGCCGCCCGTACCGTCCTGGTCGACGTCCTGGACGGCAAGGCGGAGGATCAGCTCTTCGATGCCATGCTGGTGGCCAGCGAGCTCATCGCCAACGCCATCCAGCACAGCAGCGGTGCGGTCCTCATAAGGGTTGAGGTCTACGAGTTCGGTGCGGCGTTGGGCGTCGTCGACCGCGGGGCCGACATCACTGCCGTCCCTGCGCGACCTTCGAACTCATCTGTTGACGAAGGGACGGTGGCTGCCAGCGGGCGCGGCCTGTTCATCGTGGACAGCCTCGCCAGCGCCTGGTCGGTCGAGGAGACCGAGTACGGAAAGATCGTCATCGCTATCCTCACCCTTCCAGCAGGCCCTCGTCGATGACCCCTCTCGACCTCACGCGACACCATCTCGGCCGACGATTCTTCGCCCATCCGCTCGGCGTCAACTGCGGAGCCATCGGACTGTCACGGGGCGCTGAGTCAGAGACGCGGTCATGTGGCACCAGGCGGGCAGATCGAGCGGGGCGGCGGGGTCGGTGGCGATGACGTGGACGACCGTGCCCGCCGCTGTGTCGGCAATGCGGGCGCGCAGCCTCAGCAAAAGGGTGACGCACAGCAGACCGGTGCCGTCGTCGGTGATATCCGCCGGCGGCGCGGGGGCGGGACACGGTGGACCTCGCCGACCGAAGCGTGGGTCTCCGCCGTTGACAGCACCGTGCACAGCAGCATGTGCGCGAAGACCACGTCATCGAGGCGTCCGGCAGCGCCAGCGGCTCGCGCACGTCGTGCACCGCGGTGGTCATCCGCTCCTCGACGCCCTGGGAGCGGGCGACGTTACGCCGCTGCTCTAGTACTGCAACGGTCTTTGGTCTGATGGTTGGGCAGTTTCCGGCGGTGTGTGGCCGCGTTGTTTGTAGTGGCTGACGCGGGCTTGGTGTTGGCGTCTGCGTCGCCAGTGGGACCAGTGCAGGACGTGGTTGACGGACGCTGGGCGGCGGTGGATCAGGCGTCGGAGTTCGGGGAGGCTGAGGGGGACGAGGCCGGAGGATCCGTTTCTGCTTTCCCGGTGTCGAGCTCGCGGGCCCGCAGGACGGTGAGGCAGGCGTGGGCGGCCATGGCCAGGGTCATGTGGCGGTGCCAGCCGGGGTAGCGGCGGACCTGGTAGTCGTCCAGGCCGCATTCCTGTTTCGCGGTCTGGAAGCATTCCTCGACCGCCCACCGGCTGCCGGCGACGCGGATCAGCTGGTCGAGGGTGGTCTCGGCGGGGCAGTAGGCGATGTAGTAGGAGATCTCCTCAGGCCGGCGGACGCTGCGGCGGGCGATCACCCAGTGCCGCCGGTCTTCCCGGTGCCAGGGGCGGACCTCGACCCTCGCCCAGTCGAAGACCCGTGGCCCGTGAGAGCCGTTGCCGCACGAGCGGCGCTTCCACTTCTGCCGGGGCAGGTCGTGGAACAGGTCATGCACCGGGTGGTCCATGGCCCAGCGGGTGACGACGGTGTCGTGCCGGGTGGTGGCCATGACATGGAAGACATCGGCCCGCTCCAGCTCGGTCCGCCAGCTTTTCGAGTAGCCGTAGCCGGCGTCCGCGGTCACCCACCCGAACGGGATCTTCTCCGCGATCGCCCGGCGGACCATCGCCCTGGCCATCGCGACCTTCGTCTCGAAGACGACCGTGTCCTCGATGCCGGCCCGCCGACACCGTTCACGATCGTCCGTCCAGGACGCCGGCAGGCAAAGGCGGCGGTCGATCAGTGTCCGTCCCAACGGAGCCGCATCGGCAAGGAAGACTCCGACCTGGGAGTTCTCCGTCCGCCCCGCCGTTCCCGAGTACTGCCGCTGAACCCCGGTCGACCTCACACCCTTCTTCAGGGAGGTCGCCGGTTCCCTGGTCACCAACCAGGTCCGCGCCTACGACCTGCTGCGCATGTTCGGCCGCGACGGCCGCCCGACGCCGCTCGGGGCGGCGTTCGCGGAGTACGGGCGGATCGCCAAGACCGAGCACCTGCTGCGGGTGGTCGACCCGGTGGACGACACCTACCGGCGTCAGATGAACCGGCAGCTCACCGTGCAGGAGTCCCGCCACAAGCTCGCCCGGGACGTGTGCCACGGCAAGCGCGGCACCATCCACCAGGCATACCGCGACGGTATGGAGGACCAGCTCGGCGCACTCGGCCTGGTCCTCAACGCCATCGTGCTCTGGACGACGAAGTACATCGACGCCGCCGTCGCCCAGCTCCGCGCCGAGGGACACGAGCTGCGGGACGAGGACATCGCCCGTCTGTCCCCGCTCAAGCACCGCAACCTGAACCTGCTCGGCTGCTACAGCTTCACTGCCTCGACCCCGGCCGCCGGCGCCCTGCGTCCGCTGCGAGATCCGGACGCGCTGGAGCTGGACGAGGACGATGACGGTGGTGGCCAGGAGTGAGCGCCGAGGCCCGAACGAGGTCTGTTTAGCCTGGGCTGCCACTGGGATGCCAGGGGCGTGGTGTCAAAGGGTGGCCTGCGGGTGTGCGGGGCTGAGGTAGTGGACGGTGCTCTGGGCGGAGTGTTCGGTGAGCAGGGCCTGCAATTCGTCGGCGGCAGTGGTCAGGAGGTGGCCGTCGCGGGTGGCGTGGAGGGTTTCCAGGACAAAGGCGACGTGGGTGGAGTTTTCGGTGACGCGGGTGCGGTGGGCATCCCGGTGGTTCCAGTGGCGGGTGAGGACATCGGTGGTGTCGGTGTAGATGATCTCGCCGGGCTTGGGGTGCTCGACGGTGTCGGGTTCGCCGAGCGGGGTGAAGGCCTCGGTGCCGTCGGCGTAGCGGATTTCGGCGTCGCCGGTGACGTGGTCAAGGTCGAAGGCTCCGGCGGGCAGGCCGTGGCGGACGGAGACAGCGTTGTAGGAGTCGACGGCCGGGTTGATCCGGGGCAGGGTGCCCTTCTTCGCCAGGCGGCGGCCGAGGGCGTCGACGCTGGGGCGGATGCGGCGGGGATTGGTACCGAAGGAGCGGTAGGCGGTGTGCCACGCCTCGATGCGCGGGTCGCTCTCGTCGGCGGGGGTCCAGGTGCCGTCGGCGAGTTGGGCCTCCAGATCCTCCAGAGCCTCGGTGGTATGGGGCCAGGGCTCGCGGCCGTTCAGGCCGGTGGCGGTGACAACGGCGATGAGGGTGTCGGGGAAGGCGTCGGAGACGTCGGGGCTGATGCGGAAGGCGGTCATCGTGGGAGCAATTCCGTTCGGTGAGCGGGCCGGGGGCGGTCAGGCCTTCCAGGTGCCGACGCGGTCCAGGCGGCGGAGCTGCTGGGTGGCGGTGGGCGCGTCCAGGGCGGTGCCCCGTTCGGTGAGCCGGCGGGCGGTGTCGGTGCGCTGCTCGGCGGGTTTGTGGTCGTCGTACTTGAACTTCGCGCGGACCTCAGAGACGTCCAGGCGCAGGCCGCGGATACCGGGCAGCATCCGCCCGTAGGGGGGGCTGGTCGGGGTCGATGGGGGCGTGGTCGCCGTTGGGCTGGAAGTGGGCCATCTGTCGGCGCAGCAGCTCGGCTTTGGCCTGCGGTTCGTCGACGATGGTGGCCTGACAGGTGAACTGCACGGCGGCGTAGTAGCTGGTGGGGACACCGTCGGTGGGCTCGGTGCCGGGCTTGGCACGCCAGGGTCCGGGGATGAAGGCGTAGTCGCTGGTGACAGTGAAGGTGACGTTCGAGTCGGCCTCGATCGTCTTCCAGACGGGGTTGGGCCGGGCGAGATGCATCAGCAGGGCGGCGCCGTCGACGGTGAAGTGGGTGGGCACGACGACCGGGGCCTGGCCAGGCAGGCCGTTGACGCTGAGGATGCCGAAGTCGTGGCCGGCCGCGATCCAGGTCTGCCATTCGGCGTCGTCAAGGGCTGCGTCCCAGGGCTGGATGAACATCCCGGGCTCCTTCCGTACGGGTGGTGGTTCAGGTGAGGGCGAGAAGGCTGACGGCGACGGCGGCGGCGCCCAGGCCGATCAGCTGGCCGCGGTGGATGCGTTCGGCCAGGACGCTGCGGGCGAGCAGGACGGTGCTGGCCGGGTACAGGGCGGTGATCACGGCGACGACGGCGAGGTCGCCGCTGCGGGCGGCGAGCAGGAACAGCAGGTTGGCCACCGAGTCCAGCACACCGGCCGCCGCCGAGATCCGGTACGCGGGCTTCTCCGTGCCCAAGTGTCGGAACATCACTCCGGCCGCGGCCAGGGTGGCGGCGGAGGAGACGGCACGGCCGACGATCAGCGGGCCCACTCCGCTGTCGGAGGGCGCCTGGTGCAGGAAGACCAGTTGCAGGGCGATGGCGGCGCCGGCGCCGAAGGCCAGCAGCAGCGCGGTCCGCGAGGGGCGGGCCGACTTAGCGCCGTGCCCGGCGCTGACCAGGACGACCGCCGCCAGTGCCAGCGGCAGGCCGATCAGCCCGGCCAGGCCCAGGTGCTCGCCCTGCGCCAGCCCGACGCCGACCGGCAGCATCGCCGAAATGAGCGCGGTGATCGGGGACAACACGTTCATCGGGCCGATCGCCAGGGTCTTGTAGAGCAGGGCGAACGCGGCGGCCGAGGCGACGCCGGAGGCCGTACCCCAGGCGAGGGTGGCGGGGGCGAAGGAGGCGCCGAGGAAGGGCCACAGCAGCAGCTCGACGGCGAGCGAGGCCGGGGCCGCGATCATCACGGTGCGCAGGACGTGGGCCTTGCGGGCGCCGAGACCGCCGAGGAAGTCGGCGCATCCATAAGCCAGAGAGCTGCCCAGGGCCAGCAGCAGAGCGATCACAGGTAGTACATCCCTTACTATCAATGGAACGACTACACCGTACAACGCACCGACCGTAAGTCGTCAACCGAACGACCGCGCAGACCAGTGCAGTGACCCACCTGCTTGGAGGGGTGATAGCGATGACCGACACCGAAGCAGCGCTGCGAACGCTCGCACACAACGTCCGCGCGGCCCGCACCCGCGCCGGACTATCCCTGGACGAACTCGGCCGCCGCGCCAAGGTCAGCAAGGGAGCCCTCGTCGCCCTGGAGAAAGCGCAGGGCAACCCGAACTTCGCCACCCTGGTTCGCCTCGCCGACACCCTCGGCGCCTCCGTCTCCGCCCTGATGGAAGGCCGCCCCGAACAGCGTGTGCGAGTAGTGGACGCCGACACCGTCATGCCCCTGTGGAAGGGCGAGCACGGCGGCGAGGCCCGGCTCATGCTGACCACCAGCGGACCGGCGGCCACCGAAGTCTGGCGCTGGACCCTGGAACCCGGCGAGGAATACCCCAGCCACCCCCACCAGGCCGGCGTGACCGAGACCGTCAGCGTCACCGCCGGCGAGATGGTCCTCGTCGTCGACGGCGCCGAATACCCCGTCGCCGCCGGACAGACCGCCACCTTCGACGCCGACACCACCCACACCTACCGCGGCATGGGCACCCAGACCTGTCACCTGATCATGACCGTCCACCTACCCCCGGGCCCCGCGTAGTACCTCAAGGGCTCCGGGACAGACAGCCAGACCGCCTGCCTGTCGGTAAAGGATCGTTTGACGACAGGTGGCCGAGGCGTCCAATGAACCGTGCAATCCGGGGGCTCGCGGTGGCCCGGATCCAATCAGATCCGATGGTGATTGCTCGACATCACCGGACTGCTGAGACTGGCTGGAGCGGGAACTGCCATGGGTGCGGCGCCCGGAAGAAGACGAGGACTCCGGCCTCGGCGGGCGTGAGCCGCAGTCCACCCCGCTCTCGGACCCGTATGCGGGTCTTCCCGGCCAGGCGCCACGAAGGCTTGTCTGCCGAGAAGGTGTTGGCGAACATCTCCGTCTCGATGCTCTCGGAACTCCTCGGTGTTCTGCGCACCCGCACCGGCAAGCGCGGCGTGTCCGCCTACGCGACCGCAGCAGTCCGGACCCAGCCGGCGATGGACGGCCTCGCCGAGATCGTGGCTTCCTGCGAAGCCGAGCTCGAACCGCTGAGCGAGAACGAAGTTCAGGCCGTGCGCCGCGACCTGTTCGGTGACGCACCGGCGCCGTACGCACCCGGCGACAGTGCCGCAGGAAGGGACCCGCGGCCAGGTCCCTGGTTCTGGCTCTCAGGCGCTGTCGTCGCTGCTCCTGCGCAGCGACCGACAGATGGTCATCCGGATCAAGGCCGCCCGGTGCGTAGGCGTGCCCGTCCTCGTGTCGGCCCTGACGGTGGTGGAGGCCGTCGTCGGGACGACAGAGACCAGCCGGGCGGTCTCTGTCGTCGGGAAGACAGAGACCGCCCGGCTGCGCTGGGTGCTATTCCGGTTCAGGTCCACGACGTCACCCAGGTGGACAGCTTTACTGCGGTGCAGCTGATGAGTGATGCCGGCGGCCTGCACGGCCACAAGTGCGCCATTGGCGCTCTCGTGGCCGCGATGGCGCTCCGCTCCGCAGCTCCACTGGAACGCGGCCTTCGACCGCGACGACTGGTCGAAACTGTGCGGCGACCGCGTATCGATCAAGCTGTCTGAGCTCGGCGTCCGCCCCTTGACCGGAGGTGTTCAGTCAGTTCACGCGGAAGGTGGCGTCGTCGATCAGGAAGGACTCTGCAGTGAGGCCATGGGGGCGAGCTTGTTGGACTCGGATACTGCCGCGATCCAGGAGAATTCGTTGTTGTCGCTGAAGTAGTAGTACGTGGAGCCGTTGGGCATCATCGCGACGGTGATGCCTCCGTATCCGGACATGAACGGTACGTGGAACGGCTGGGTGTAGGCGGGGTTGTCTGCGGCCGTGAACTCCCGGCCCCAGAAACCGTTCTGGTAGCGCATCGGTGTGCTGCCGGTCGTCGTGGCGCCGCGTTCTGACGGGTTCTGCTGCATGGAGTCGGCCAGCAGGCCCGGGTGCAGCACCTGGGTGCCGGCCACCGCGCCGGCATCGTTGTTCAGGAACTTGGCGAACTTGGCGACGTCGTCCTTGGTCCAGAACATCCCGTACCCGCCGAAGGGGACGCCGGCCGCGCTGTTGTCCGTACGGGAGGAGACGCGGGCGTCCGGGCTGATGCCGATCGGGGTGAGGACCTCGTCGCGGAGCATGTGGAACAGGTCCGCGCCGGAACCTGCCTTGTTCTGGAGGTAGTTGTTCATGGCGCGGGCCGCCAGGAAGGTGTCGGAGGAGTGGTAGACCCACTTGCTGCCCGGGGTGGCCTTGCGTGAGAAGGACAGCGCCTTGTCCATCTTGGTGACGTAGGGCTCGGCGAGGAAGAAGTCGGTCATGGTGCTGCCCGACTCGTCGGTCTCGTAGAGCGCCGAGGTGTAGTTGCCGGTGGTCATGTCCAGGGCATGGCCGACGGTGACCCCCGACCAGGCGCTCTTCCCGGCGGTTTCCGCTATCAGGTCGGTCAGTCGCTGGTCCGCGACACCGGTGCCGTAGCGCTGGGCGAGCCGGAGCAGGGCGGTGCCGGCGAAGGCGGACTTGGCGGTGGAGTAGGAGGGCAGCAGCATCTGCCCGCAGAACGGGTACTGGCCCCGCCTGGTCTGGCAGCCGCCGACGTAGTTCACGCCGTCGTAGTAGAAGCCGTAGGTGCTGAGCGCGGTGGGGGTGATCCCCGCGCCGAACTTCGAGGTGTCCACACCGGCGCCGGGGTGGTCGGTGGCGAGCTGCGCGATGGGTTTGGTGGGCAGTCGGCCTGCGACCTCGGCCGCGTAGGCGGCGCGTGCGGCTTCGCCACCGGCGACGGTGCCCGGCTGGTAGGTGGCGGCCACCTGGCCCCACATGTCGAACTGGTGGTAGGCGCAGGTTTCCGCGGTGATCTGGTAGCGGACCTGGGAGATGGAGGATGCGTCGAAGAGGAAGGAGAGCACCCCGTTATGCACGCAGTTGGCGTTCCGTTCGACCAGCGCGAAGGGCAGCGCGGCGCGCGTGCGGCCGCCGTCGCCGTCTTCCTGCCAGGCCCGGCCTGCTCCCACGGCGAGGTTCCAGGAGGCGTTCCCCGTGTAGCGCAGCCCGCGCACGGTGGGGATGAGGTGGCTGCCGTTCTGTACGAGGGTGGCGCTGAACGGGGGGAGGTGCTTGGTGGCCTCGGTGCGGGAGTAGCGGTTGGGGTCCTTCAGCTTGCGGTAGCCGCCGGCCGTGGCGGTGCCGTTGAGGGTCAGAGTGCCCTCGAAGGTGTGTGCGGGCGGGGCCGCCTCGGCGGGCAGAGCGAAGGCGCTGTCTACGACGGTGTCGGTGGGGGTGGCGCTGGAGAGCTGGGACGCGGTGAGGACCGTGCGGGGCACGGCGCCGTTGCCGGTGAGCGGGTCGCCCGGCACGGGGGCCGCGCTTTCGGCGAGCGCGGGGGATGGGGCGGTGAACACGCCGGCGAGCAGCACGGTGAGCAGTGCCGTGGCCGTCGCAAGACATCGCATGGCGCGTGGGCGGCGGGTGGGCGGACTGGAGGTCATGGATGTCCCTCTTCCGGGCGGGGTCTGTTGTTGCGGCATGGTGGGTGTGCGCAGCGAGAGCTGTCCAATGCCTGTCAGGACTGGCCACGGTGTCTCAAAAGCATCGGGGCAGGTTCTCCGGCGGAGTGCGCCGCATCGCCGGGGCGGTAGACGAGAAGCCAGGTCTGCGTGAACTTGCCGAGAACGCCACAGCTGACCTGCCACCCAGGTCGGATGCTGCTCGAATCGCCGGGTCCAGCTGTCCGGGCGAGACCACGCCGGCCTGCGGGGTCGGCAAGCGGCTGGGCGGCTCGCCGGGCATGTCTTCGACAAGCTCGGTGTGCCGGAAGGCGCCGACCGTCGGTGGCGCAACCGCATGACCGAGAGGCGGGTGCGTCGTGCGCTGGAGTACGAGGACCGGGAAGTCGACCTCCTGAGCAGGCTCACCGTGCGAGGGTCGCGGGGATGTTCCGGTGGTTGGTGCCGTCCTCGGCTGGGCCGCCTGGCACAGCAAGCAGGCGGAGGATTCCCGATGCCGAACCGACGCCGTCATCGATGGCAGCCGGCTCCGTATGGGCCCGGCACCGCTGGACGGGGTGGAGCGCCGACGACCGGCGATGGTGCACCCACCTGCTCGACACCATGAACGAGCGCGTGCCGGAATCCGTGGATCAGGGCGAGCGATGGGTCTGCGAGCAGCGCGCCGTGTTCCGGTCCGGCCGTCTCCCTCTGTCGCGGGACCGGTTGGACCAGACACCGTCCCGAGCCGGCCACGACTCCTGAATGGCTTTCGTGCCAGACCGGCCCAATGCCGGCAGGTTCAGCTCCCCGCTGCCTGCGGCCCGTACTGCTCGACGCAGAAGCGGGCCAGGCCGGTGGCGAAGGACTCGATGGTGCGCAGCGCGTAGTGGCCGGCGTCCCAGGCCGCGTGCAGCCGGATCTGCAGGGGCTCCCCGTGCCGGTCGATGATCAGCAGTGGGTGCAGGCCGAAGCGGGGGTCGTCGGAGACGACGGCGATGCCGTGACCGGAGGCGGTCATCGCCTGGGCGACCTGCGGGGTGTCGCACTCCAGGACGATGTCGAGGGAACTGCCCGCGTCCTGTACCGCCTGGTCCAGGATGCGGCGGGTGCCGTGCGCGAGGGTGAGGACGATCAGCGGTTCACCGGTCAGCTCCTGGATGGTGATCCGGTCCCGGCCTGCCCAGGGGTGTGAGGGCGGCACGTAGGCCCACAGCGGCAGCCGGGCTACGGCCAGCCCAGCGTAGCGGTGGCGCGGCGGGGCTGAGGAGATCGCCACGTCGGCGCCCCGGGTGAGGGCCTGGTAGGCGCGTACCGGGTTCTCCGCCTGCACCGTGACCAGGGGATCCTCTGGACCCCAGGTGGCCAGGAACGGGGCGATCACATCGGTGATGGTGGTGGCGGGGGCCGCCACGGTGAGCCGCATCGCCCGCCCGGACGCCAGCGAGCTGGCCGCGGCGAGGGCGGTGTCGGCGCGGGTCACCAGGTCCCGGGCGAGGGGCAGGAATCGGCGGCCGGCCGCCGTGAGTTCCATCCGATTGCCCGTGCGGTCGAACAGTGTCACTCCCAGGGACGCCTCAAGTCCACGCAGTTGGCGGGAGAGCGAGGGCTGGGCGATATGGACTTCGGCTGCCGCCCTGGTCACCGAGCCGCTCTCGATGACCGCCAGGAAGTAGCGCAGCACCCTCAGCTCCACAGCGAACCTCCAATCCATGCCTCAAAGGCATGAAAGTCAATCCCATCAAGTATTTGAGGTTATAGCTCACCCGGCCCATTGTTGCCTCACTGTGAACAGCCGGCGAATGCGCCTTCCCGAGGAGCGAACTCATGGCCACGTCCCGAAGAACACCCGCCGCCGCCGCTCTGGTGGCCTGCGGTCTGCTCGCGTCCGCCTGCAGCGGTAGCGACAGCGGCACCGACAGCGGCACCGGGCAGATCCTCAATGTGGCGACCACCGCCGAGGTGACGACCTGGAATCCGGTGAAGTCCTTCTCCACCGAGGTCTACTACCTCAGCAACGTCTACGAGCCGCTGCTGTGGATGAACCCGCCCGGCTCGAAGGAGCGCTTCCGCCCCGCCCTCGCCGAGCGCTGGGCGTCCTCCGCCGACGCCAGGACGTGGACCTTCCATCTGCGCAAGGGGGTCACCTTCCACGACGGCGAGCCGATGAACGCCGCGGCGGTCAAGGCGTCCCTGGAAGCCTCCGCCAAGGACGGCGGCGCAGCCTTCATCTGGTCGACACTGGACACCATCGAGACACCGGACGAGCACACG
This sequence comes from Streptomyces gardneri, assembly GCF_006539185.1. Lineage (GTDB taxonomy): Bacteria > Actinomycetota > Actinomycetes > Streptomycetales > Streptomycetaceae > Streptomyces > Streptomyces gardneri. The sequence continues at coordinate 127,731 of NZ_BJMN01000022.1, read as the reverse complement.
GTCGTGCTCAAGCTGAAGAGCGCCGCCCCGGTCGACATGATCGCCTCGTCCATGTACGGGGCATGGATCGTCAGCCCCAAGGCCCTGGCCAGGGGCGAGGACTACTTTGCCAAGGGCGTTGACGCAGGCACCGGCCCGTACCGGGTCTCGGAGTACCAGGCCAAGAAGAGGGTCGTACTGAAGGCGTACGACAAGTACTGGGGCGGCTGGAAGGGCGAGCGCTACCGCACGGTCGTCGCCAGGATCACCGCCGAGCCGACCGCGCAGGAGCAGATGCTCCAGTCCGGCCAGGTCGACTACGCCGCCGCGCTGCCACTGGAGAACGTCGCCCGGTTGAAGAAGGACAAGCGCTACACCGTCACCGAGTGTCCTACCTTCCAGAGCCACACGGCCTTCTTCAACACCACCAAGGGCCCGCTGAAGAACGTGAAGGTACGCCAGGCGCTGGCGCAGGCGATCCCGTACGACGACATCGTCAAGGTGGGCGCCGAAGGCTTCGGCGCCCGGGCTCGCGGTGCCGTACCGGCCGGCGCCTTCCCCTACGACGAGCAGCTGCCGCAGACGCCGTACGACCTGGAGGCCGCCCGTCGGCTGCTCACAGAGGCCGGATACGAGGGCGGCAAGGGCCTGAAGCTGACCCTCAGCTACGCGGCGGAGAACGCACAGCAGGCTAAGTACGCCCCGCTGATCAAGGACTCCTTCGCCAAGGTCGGCGTGTCGGTCGAACTGCAGCCGATCCTGTTCAACCAGCAGTGGGAGAAGGCCAAGGCGGACCCGGCCAAGGCGCAGGACATCTTCCTGCTGATGTACTGGCCGACCTATTCCGACGCCGGCTCGGACAACCTGGTCTCGCTCTTCCGCAGCAGCGACAAGCCCTTCTTCAACCTCAGCTACTGGAAGGACGCCACGTACGACAAGCTCGTCGACGAGGCCGGCACCCACACCGCCACCGACCAGGACAAGGCCGCCGCTCTGTACGGCCAGGCGCAGCGCCGGCTGCTGGAGCAGGCCCCCGGCGCGTTCCTCTACGACATGCGCACCCCCGTCGTGATGAACAGCGAGGTCAAGGGCTTCGCCTGCAACCCGAACTACTCCTTCTCCATCCCCTTCCACCAGCTGCACCGCGGAGCCAGCTGATGCCGCGCTTCCTACTGCGCCGACTGCGAGGCTCCCTGCTCGTCCTGCTCGGGGTCAGCGCGATCACCTTCGTCATAGCCCGGGTGATCCCCTCCAACCCCGCCCTCACCTACGTCGGCGCCAAGGCGACGCCCGAGGAAGTAGAACGGGTGACACACGCCCTCGGCCTCGACCAGCCGCTGCCGGTGCAGTACCTGTCGTATCTGCGCAATGTGCTGACCGGGGACTGGGGCACCTCCATCGCCACCAAGCAGCCGGTCCTCGGCGAGCTCGGCGACCGGCTGCCCGCCACCCTCGAACTAGTCGGCGCCGCCATGGCGGTCGCGCTGGTGCTGGGCGTCACGCTCGGCTGCATAGCCGCGGTGCGGCCCGGCAGGCTGATCGACCAGGCGGTGCGGCTGCTGTCCATCGCGGGCGTATCGGTGCCCGCCTTCTGGCTCGGGCTGCTGCTCCAGCTGCTGGTCTTCGGCCGCCTGGGACTGCTGCCGCCCACCGGACGCATCGACAGCGATCTGGAGTTCACCGCGCCGATCCACTCGATCACCGGACTGAACACGGTGGACGCGCTGCTCACCGGCAACGGGGCGGCGCTGGCGAGCGCCTCGGCGCACCTGATCCTGCCGGCCCTCACACTGGCCGCCTACCCGCTCGGCGTCGTGGCCCGCATGACCCGCACCAGCATGCTGGAGGCGCTCCAGCAAGACCACATCCGCGTCGGCCGCGCCTACGGCGTCCCCGAACGCACCCTCGTCTGGCGCGTCGCCCTGCGCAACGCCCTCCCACCCACCGTCACGGTGCTCGGCCTGACCGCCGCCTACGCCCTGACCGGCGCCTTCTTCGTCGAAGTGGTCTTCGACTGGCCGGGCCTCGGCCAGTACGCCTCCTCCGGCCTGCTGAGCCTGGACTACCCGGCGGTCATGGGCGTCACCCTTATCGGCGCCGTCGCCTACGTCCTCGTCAACCTCGCGGTGGACCTCGTCCACGCGCGCCTCGACCCGCGAGTGAGGCCGGCATGAGCCACAGCCCGCAGACCATCCCGCCGCGCATCGCCCGCTTCACCGCCCTGCTCCGCGACCCGCTCGCCGTCCTCGGCCTGGTGCTGCTCGCGGCCCTGGTCGCCGCCGCCCTGCTCAGCCCCTGGCTCGCCCCGCACCCTGATCAGGGCGCCGGAGCCGCCGAGGTCGCCGCCCGCCACCTGCCACCCGGCGCCGGCCACCTGCTCGGCACCGACAACCTCGGCCGCGACGTGCTCAGCCGCATCATCTACGGTGCCCGGCCGGCGCTGACCGTACCGCTCCTCGTGGTCGGGCTCGCCGTGCTGGTGGGCGTACCGCTGGGGCTGATCGCAGGCTTCCGCGGCGGGCGCGTGGGCGAGGCGATCATGCGGCTGTGCGACATGTTCCTGGCCTTCCCGCCCCTGCTGCTCGCCATGGCCATCGTGGCCACCCTCGGCCCCGGCCTGGAGCACGCCGCCCTCGCGCTGGCCATCGCCTGGTGGCCCTGGTACACCCGGCTGGTCCAGGGCATCACCGCATCCATGCGTGAGCGGCCCTTCGTCGAGGGAGCGCGCGCCCTGGGGCTCAAGGACCGAGTCGTCATGGTCCGGCACATTCTGCGCAACGCCGTCTCACCGATTCTGGTGCAGGCCACCGTCGACATCGGCACCGTGATCCTGGCCGCCGGATCACTGGCCTTCCTCGGCCTGGGCACCCGCCCGCCGCAGGCGGACTGGGGCCTGATGGTCGCCGAGGCCCGCGGCGACCTCCAGACCCACTGGTGGGCGGCGCTCTTCCCGGGCCTGGCGATCCTCCTCACCGTGTTGGCCTTCAACCTCTTCGGCGACGCTCTGCGTGACGTGTTCGACCCACGCACGGAAGCCCGCTCCGCCGCCGCGCACCGTGGCCTGCGCACACTGGCCGGGCAGGCCGCCGCTCTGTTGCGGCGCCGGCCGGAGGGGAAGGACACCGACGCGGCGAGCCCCCTGCCCGCCACTGAGGACGAGACCGCGCCCGGCCCGGGCAAGCAGCGCGCAGACGGTCAGGCGGCACCCTTGCTGGAGATCTCCCGGCTGCGCGTCACCATCGGCGACGCTGCCGTCGTACGCGACGTCTCCCTCCGCGTGCGCGCGGGCGAGGTCGTGGGGGTGGTCGGCGAGAGCGGCTGCGGCAAGTCCCTGACCGCCCTCAGTGTCCTCGGCATGCTCCCCGCCGGAGCCGAAACCTCCGGCGGCATCCGGCTCCAGGGCCAGGACCTGCGGGCCGCCGGCTTCCACACGATCCGCGGCCGGAAGGTGGCCATGGTCTTCCAGAACCCCGCCGCCTCATTCGACCCCGTCACCCCGCTCGGCCGCCAACTCGACCGCCTGGTACGCCTCCACCAGGGCGGCACCCGGAGCGAAGCGGCCCAGCAGGTGAGCACCGCACTGACGGAAGTGGGCCTGGACGCCGAGCGCGTCACACGCTCCTACCCCCACCAGCTCTCCGGCGGCATGCTGCAGCGCGTCATGATCGCCGCCGCTTTGCTGTGCCGGCCCGATCTGCTCATCGCCGACGAACCGACCACCGCCCTGGACGTCACCGTGGCCAAGGAGTTCCGCTCCCTGCTGCGCCGCCTGCAGGCCGAGCACGGCTTCGGAGTCCTGTACATCACCCACAACCTGGGCGAGGTCCGCGAACTGTGCAGCCGGATGTACGTGCTCTACGCCGGTCAGGTCGTCGAATCAGGCCCGGTGGCTGACGTACTGGACACCCCGGATCACCCCTACACCCGCGCCCTGCTCGCCGCCCTCCCCGACCGGGCCGCCCCCGGCAAAGCGCTGCCCTCCATCCCCGGCAGCGTGCCTGACCGCCCCGACCTCCTCACCGGCTGCCCCTTCGCCGACCGCTGTGCCCACACCACGGAGGTATGCGCCACCCCGCCGCCTCTCAACGCCGCCGGAGCGCGGGCAAGCGCCTGCCACCTTACCCAGCCGAAGGGAGTCCCCGCGTGATCCTCGACGTACAGCAGCTCGTCAAGACCTTCGGCTCGCACACCGCTGTCGCCGGCGTCGACCTCAACATCACCGCAGGAGAAGTACACGCGCTGGTAGGTGAGTCGGGCTCGGGCAAGACCACCCTCGCGCGCTGCGTGCTGGGCCTGATCCCGCCCACCTCCGGCACCGTGCACATCGCGGGCCGCCCGCTCGCCGGGCTGCGCCGCAAGGAGTTGCGGCGGCTGCGCCACCAGGTACAGATCGTCTTCCAGAACCCCTACGCCGCCCTCAACCCCCGGATGACCGTCCGGCAACTCATCGCCGAGCCACTGCGCGAAGCCGGCCGGCCTGTCACCGACGTCACTGCGGAACTCGAGCGCGTCGGCCTGCCCGCCACTGTCCTCACCCGCTATCCCCACCAGCTCTCCGGCGGCCAGTGCCAGCGCGTCGCCATCGCCCGCGCCCTCGCCGTCGGGCCCTCGCTGCTGGTGCTGGACGAACCCACCTCCGCCCTCGACGTCTCCGTCCAGGCCCAGATCCTCAACCTGCTGCTCGACCTGCGCGAGCACAGCGACCTCGCTTTCCTCCTCATCACCCACGACCTGGGCGTGGTCCGGCACATCGCGGACCGGGTCAGCGTCATGCTGCACGGCGAACTCGTCGAGACCGGGCCCACCGCCCAGGTCCTGGACTCCCCCCAGCACCCCTACACCCGCAGGCTGCTCGACGCCGTCCCCGGGCTCCGCCCACCGGACGACACCCCGCCGAGCACACCCGCAGCCGCCACCGCACAAGGAGCTCTCCAGTGAGCCGAATCCTCGGCGTCGCCCTCGCCCAGGTCGCACCCGTAACCGGCGACCCCCAGGCCACATTCGCGAAGTTCAGCCGCGAGGTGCGCTCCCTCAAAGCCCTCTCCCCGTCCATCGACCTGGTGGTCTTCCCCGAGCTGTACCTGAGTGCCTTCGGCAGCTTCGACGCCCGCCACCCGGTCGGCTACCTCGACCGCCTCGCCGAACCGATCCCGGGCCCCACCACCGACGCGGTATGCCGGCTCGCGGCCGACACCGGGCTGTGGATCGTCCCCGGCAGCATCCCGGAGCGATCGGCCAAGGGCGTCCACAACACGGCCGTCGCCATCTCCCCGCAGGGCGAAGTGGTGGCCTCGTACCGCAAGATCTTCCCCTGGATGCCGTACGAGACCTCCGTGCCCGGCGACACCTACGTCACCTTCGACATCCCCCAGGTAGGCCGCTTCGGCCTGGCGATCTGCTACGACGGCTGGGTACCGGAGATCTCCCGCACCCTCGCCTGGATGGGCGCCGAGGTCATCATCCAGCCCACCTACACCCGCACCTCCGACCGCGAACAGGAACTGGTCCTCGCCCGCGCCAACGCCATCACCAACCAGGTGTACGTCCTCAACCCGAACATCGGCGGCCTCTTCGGCACCGGCCGCAGCATCGCCACCGACCCCGAAGGTCGCGTACTGGCCCAGGGCGGAGCAGGCGAGGAGTTCCTCACCTTCCACCTCGACCTCGACCTCGTGGCCACCACCCGTGAACGCGGCACCCTCGGCCTGAACCCGCTGTGGAAGCAACTGCGCGACGCCCCGCCCCCCTTCCCGCCCGCCACCGAGGGCTACGACAAGGGTCAGATCATGACCGGTCTCGGCCCGCTGCATCCCGCCCGGGCCGGATCGACAGGAGCCTGAGACACCCAGAGGTCCCGCGGTCGCGACCGACAGCCAGGCGCCTGACGCCCTGGCTCCGCAGCGGGCGCCGAGTCGCCGCCGAGCCCTCTCAAAGCCGCCGTTCAGATACCGCTCCAGCGGTCGGCAGCTGCTCACAAAAAGCTGCCGCCCATTGCGCCTGGGTCCGCCCAGTCGCTCCGCCGGGCCTGCCGTCTGCCCCTCATGTGCCCGCCGACCTCCCCGGAGAACACCATGCCCGACCACCTCGCCACTACACACCAGGCCGACCGGCTGCGCGAAGCAGCCGGCAAACACCTGCTCCTGCACTTCGGCCAACACGCGAGCCTGCGCAACGGTCAGGGAATGTTCCTGCCCGACCGGGCCGACGGCGTCTACGTCTACGACGCGACCGGAACCCGCTATATCGACGGCCTGTCCGCCCTGTTCTGCGCACAGCTCGGCTACTCCTACGGCCCCGAGTTCGCCAAGACGGCCGAACAGCAGCTCAACCGCCTGCCGTTCAGCACTCTGTGGAACACCGCACACCCCGCCGCCATCGAGCTGGCCGAGCGGCTTGCCGCTCTGGCACCTGACGGCATCAACCGCGTGTTCTTCACCTCCGGCGGCTCGGAGTCCGTTGAGTCCGCGTGGAAGCTCGCCCGCATGTACCACGTCGCCCAAGGCCAGTCTCAGCGCACCAAGGCCATCGCCCGCCGCACCGCCTACCACGGCGTGACCATGGGCGCCCTCGCGCTCACGGGGATCCCGGCACTCAAGGAGCCGTTCGGCGCGCCGGCCTTCGAGGTCATCCACGCACCCAACACCAACCACTACCGCACCACCGACACAGACGAGAATGCCTTCACCCGGCGGATCCTGACCGAGACCGAAGCGGCGGTACTGGAGGCCGGCCCGGAGAACGTGGCCATGCTCATCGCCGAGCCCGTGCAGAACTCCGGAGGCTGCTTCACGCCTCCGGCAGGCTACTGGGCGGGGCTACGGGCGATGGCAGACCGATACGGATTCCTCCTGGTCGCCGACGAGGTCATCACCGGTTTCGGCCGCATCGGCGAATACTTCGCCGTGAGCAAGTACGGCGCGATCCCCGACATGATCACCACAGCCAAGGGCCTCGCCTCGTCCTACGCCGCGCTCGGCGCCGTCCTGGTGTCCGACAAGGTCTCCGCGCCCTTCTTCAACGACGGCGTGACCCTTCTGCACGGGCTGACCTTCGCCGGGCATCCGGTCGCCGCCGCCACCGCCCTGACCAACCTCGACATCTTCGAACGAGACGGCGTCCTGGACAACGTCCGCGGCCTGACCGGCCACCTCCACAAGCGGCTCGCTGAACTGACCGATCTCAGCATCGTGGGCGATGTACGCGGCGACGGCTTCTTCTGGGCCCTCGAACTCGTCGCCGGAGCGGACGGCCGACGCTTCACCCCTGAGCGCCAGGACGAACTCGTCAAGCAGTTCCTTCCCGCACGCATGCGCGGCCTCGGACTCCTGGCCCGCGCGGACGGCCGCGGCGACCCGGTCGTGCAGATCGCACCACCCCTCATCGCCACCCGCGACGAACTCGACCACATCGTCGATCTGCTGGGGCAGGCCCTCACTGATGCGGACCGCTATTTCCTCCACGCCCGCTGACCATCAGCACTCACGCCGCTCGTGTGGAACAGCTTCAAGCCAGACGCCTCCCCTTTTCCGGTAGAGGATCGGCATCGTCGGGCGGTGCAGATCCGTTTCCGCAGGGCGCAGACGCCGAGCTGACCAGAACACGGCTTGTCGCCGCCATCAGGAGGCCGCGCAGAGAGGGCAGGCGTATGGCTCCGCTCAGAGGCCAAGGTCACTGTCCGTGATCTGCTAGGGGGGCGGCAAGGGCGACCGGCGAGATGCCGAGCCTGGATGAGGATGGGGGGAAGTCACAGACGCAGGAGCTGTGTCGGCAGTCGATTCTCCCCGGATTCTCCCCAACGGCCTGCAGGAGGGTAAAAGTCCTGGTCAGGGCGTTGCTGGAGGCAGGTAGGCGAGATCACCCGCATCACTTCTCCCCAGGGACTCCCCAGCGCCCGAAATGGGTGGTTCCTGCGAGAGGTGCAGAAGCAAACCGGTCGTGCTGCGTGAGTGGAGTCGGGCGACCCCTAGAGCCAGTCTCGACGCTTGAAAATCACGTACAAACCAGTGCATACAACCCCCATCAAGCCGATCGCGAACGGGTATCCGCCCGTCCAGTGCAGCTCCGGCATGCTGTCGAAGTTCATCCCGTAAATGGTTCCGACGAGTGTGGGTGCAAACAAAATGGCCGCCCAGGCGGAGATCTTCTTGATCTCCTCGTTCTGTTCGAAGCCGGCTTCCGCCAGCGCGCGCATCTCGGCGTTCTGTTGTTGGGTGACCAGGGTCGCGTTGACCGTGAGGATGTCCGCGAGGGCCTGGCGGAAGCCGTCCACGCGTTCGCTGGTGTGGGTGACGTGGTCGGCGACGTCGCGGAGGTAGCGCTGGAGTTCCTCGTCCGTGCCGTACTTGGCGAAGCCCGCCATCAGGCCGTGGAGCATGCCCACCAGGGGGCGGGTGGCGCGTTGGAACTCGACCATTTCCCGGGAGAGTTCGTAGATCCGGCGGGAGACCGCCGGGTCGCCGCCGAAGACCTCCGTCTCGATCTCGTCGATGTCGTTCTGGACGCCCGCCACCACCGGGGCGTAGCCGTCGACCACCGCGTCGAGGATCGCGTACAGGACCGCTTCCGGGCCGAGGGCGAGGAGGTCCGGGTCCTCCTCCATGCGGTGGCGGACCGTGGAGAGGTCCGGGGCCGCGCCGTGGCGGACCGTGATGAGGAAGTCCGGGCCCACGAAGATGTGGAGCTCGCCGAACTCGACCTCCTCCTGGGCGTCGAGGTAGCGGGCGGCCCGCAGGACCACGAAGAGGGTGTCGCCGTACCGCTCAAGCTTGGGCCGCTGGTGGGCCTCCAGCGCGTCCTCCACCGCCAGTTCGTGCAGGTCGAACTCCGCAGCCAGGGAGTGGAGTTCCGCCTCCGTCGGGCGTTGCAGACCGATCCACGCCATGCCGTCGGGGTGCTCGCGCAGCTGGCGGAACGTGTCCGCGAGCGTGGCAGGGGAGGAGACCTGTCGGCCGTCGCGGTAGAGGCTCGCCTGCACCACGCTCGGCCGGTCGGTGGGGTCCGGCGTCGACGCGCGCTCGGGCTGCGGTTCCGGATGGCGGCGCCAGGCCGCGCGGGGACGACGATCGGGCACCGGCCTTCGCCTCTCGGGTGGGGGCGGGAGTGGAGTGTGGGGCGTGAGCATGGGCTTTGAGTATGGGGCTTTGAGTATGGTATCCGGCGGTTGGTGACGGGGCTCGTGGCGCTTTTCTGTCGGCTTCCCGTCTTTGCGGACCGAATCTGTCCGCAAGGGCCAGTAGCGTCCTCGTATGGCCTCCACGACGAAGCACCCGGTCCTCAGCCGCCGCGCCCTGAACCGCGCCACCCTCGACCGTCAGCTCCTCCTTCGCCGCGCCCCGCTCGGTGTCGAGGAGGCCGTGGCCCATCTCCTCGGCCTCCAGGCGCAGAACACCAAGCCCCCGTACTACGCGCTCGCCGCCCGCCTCGAAGGCTTCCGGCCCGAGCAGCTGTCCGACCTCATGGAGTCCCGCGCCGTCGCCCGCATCGTCACCATGCGCTCCACCGTCCACACCCACACGGCCCAGGACGCCGTCGCCCTGCGCAGGCTCGTGCAGCCCGGGGCCATCGACCGGGAGCTCGCCATCTTCGTCGCCCGCAAGGGCCTCGACGGTGTCGACCTGGAGCGGCTCGCCGTGCTGTCCCGCGAGCTCGTCGAGGAACGGCCCCGCACCCCCAAGCAGCTCCGCGAGGAGCTCCTCAAGGAGTGGCCCCACGCCGACCCGCAGTCCCTCTCCCTCGCCGCCCGCTGCCTCCTCCCCCTCGTCCAGGTCACTCCGCGCGGCCTGTGGGGCCGCGGCGGGCAGGTCGCCCTCACCACCACCGACGCGTGGTTCGGGGACGGCGTCGAGAGTGCGGAGAGGAGTGGGGAGAAGAGCGGGGAGGGGGAGGAGAGTGCGGAGAGTGACCGGACCGTGCTGCGTTATCTCCGCGCCTTCGGGCCCGCATCCGTCAAGGACATGCAGACCTGGTGCGGTCTGACCCGCCTCGCCGAGGCCTTCGAGCGTCTCCGGCCCCAGCTCCTCGTCTTCCACAACGAGCGCGGCACCGAGCTCTTCGACCTCCCCGACGCCCCCCGCCCGGACGAGGACACCCCCGCCCCGCCCCGCTTCCTGCCCGAGTTCGACAACCTGCTCCTGTCGCACGCCGACCGCACCCGGGTCGTCACCCCCGAGATCCGCTCCCGCACCTGGCAGGGCAACCGCGCCTTCTCCGTCTTCCTGCTCGACGGCCTCCTCGCCGGGCTCTGGCACCTCGACGAGGCCAAGGATCGCACCACCCTCACCATCGAGCCCTTCGCGCCCGTGACCCGCGCCGAGCGCGCCGAGCTCGCCGCCGAGGCCGAGCGGACCCTGCGGATCATGACGCCGCCCGGCACCTCGTACGACATCGTCCACAAGGACCCGAGCGAGCAGGCGGCGTGACGTCCCGTATGAGCGCGCGGGAGGTCGAGGCCGTCCTCGCCGGGGCCGGCTGGGCCCCGGGCCGGGACATCGGCGACCGGCTGCCCGTGCTCCTGCGGTGCGTGACCGACCGGTTCGCCGAGGAGGGCCATCCGGTCGAGCCGTTCCCCGCCGCCCTGGACTTCGTCCGGGAGTTCGGCGGGCTGCGCCTGGAGATCCCCGGTACGCCCCCGGACGCCATCGGCCTCACCCCGCACTGGATCTACGAGGAAAGTGCCGAGGACGTCGCCGAACTCGCCGGGAACCTCGGGCAGAGGCTCTTCCCCGTCGGGTACGAGACCTTCGACGGGGCCATGCTCCTCGTCGACGAGACCGGGCGCTTCTTCCTCCTGCACCACACCGGCCCCTACTTCCTGGGGGAGAGCGCGTACGAGGCCGTCAGCTGCCTGCTGCGCGGGCCGCAGCAGGAGGCCCGGGACCACTTCCGCTGATCCGGCCCCCGTGGCTCACGGCAGCGCCCCCGCCCGGCGCGCCGCCACCACCGCCTCCAGGCGGGTGTGCGCCCCGAGCTTCCGCATCGCCGAGCGCAGGTAGCCCTTCACCGTCTCCGGCCGCAGCCCCAGACGTTCCGCCGCCACCGCGTTCGTCGCCCCCGAGGCCACCGCCGCCAGGACGTCCGTCTCGCGCGGGGTCAGCGACACCGCCGGCACGGGCTGCCCCGAAGCCGGCGCCGTCACCGCGCCGGAGGCCGACTCCAGGCGACCGCACACCGCGAGCAGCCGCTCCCGCAGCTCCGCGTCGGCCACCCGGGGAGCCAGCGCGCGCAGCTCCCCGTACGCCTGCCGCACCTCCTCCCAGGACGGCGCCGAGGGCGGCGGGGCCAGCAGCCGCTGGACCTCGTCCCGGACCGCGAGCGCCTGCTCCACGTCCCGCGCCGCCGCCACCGCCGCGTCGAAGACCCGCTCACCGATCGGCAGCGCGTCGCGCAGCGCCCCGTACAGCACCCCGCGCACCTTCCGGCGGACCACGACCGGCACGGCGATCACCGACCGCAGCCCCTCCGCGGAGACCGGCACGTCGTACTCGTGCGTGATGTGCCGGGCCGACGGATAGTCGGTCACCGCGCACGGCCGCGACAGGGCCAGGCACTTGCCCCCGAGCCCCGAGCCGGCCGAGATCGCGAGCCCGCGCAGCGCCGGGGTAACCGCCCCGCTCAGCTCGGCGATCCGCAGCGCGCGGCCGTCCTGGAGCAGCCCCCCGAACACCACCGGGAGACCGGTGGCGCGGCGCAGCCGCAGCAGCGCGCCGCGCAGCTCCACCGATTCGACGTGCTCGCGCACCGTTCTCTCCCCGATGTCCGTCGGTAGGTCGGCTGGTTCACCCCCGAACGGGGGTAGTGAGACCTGGGCCACCGATTACACGATGTCCGGGACCGGTCCCGCAACGAGGAGGACACATGACGGAAGCGAGCGCGACCAGCGCGACGGAGAGGTTCCGGGCCGCCCGGGACTTCCTGCTCCACCATCGCGAGGACTACGAGACGGCGTACGAGGGCTTCGCCTGGCCCCGGCCCGACCGTTTCAACTGGGCGCTCGAATGGTTCGACGTCATCGCCGCCGGCAACGACAGAACCGCCCTGCACATCGTCGAGGAGGACGGCTCCGAGACGAAGCTGAGCTTCGCCGAGATGTCCGCCCGCTCGAACCGCGTCGCGAACTGGCTGCGCGCCCAGGGCGTCCGTGCGGGAGACCGGATCATCGTCATGCTCGGCAACCAGGCCGAGCTGTGGGAGACCATGCTCGCCGCGATGAAGCTGCGCGCCGTCGTCATCCCCGCCACCCCCCTCCTCGGCCCCGCCGACCTCCGCGACCGCGTCGAGCGTGGCCGCGCCCGCCACGTCATCGTCCGCGCCGAGGACACCGCCAAGTTCGACGGCGTACCCGGCGACTACACCCGCATCGCGATCGGCGGCGACGGGGTGACCTGGCTCGGTTACGAGCACGCCGACCAGGAGTCCGCCGACTTCGAGCCCGACGGCGTGACCCTCGCCGAGGACACGCTGATGCTGTACTTCACCTCCGGTACGACGGCCCGGCCGAAGCTCGTCGAGCAGACCCACATCTCGTACCCGGTCGGCCACCTCTCGACGATGTACTGGATCGGCCTCAAGCCCGGGGACGTGCACCTCAACATCTCCTCGCCCGGCTGGGCCAAGCACGCCTGGTCCAACCTCTTCGCGCCGTGGAACGCGGAGGCGACCGTCTTCATCCACAACTACACGCGCTTCGACCCGGCCCGGCTGATGAGCGAGATGGACCGGCACGGAGTCACCAGCTTCTGCGCCCCGCCGACCGTCTGGCGGATGCTGATCCAGGCCGACCTCGCGCAGCTGAAGACCCCGCCGCGCGAGGTCGTCGCCGCCGGCGAGCCCCTCAACCCCGAGGTCATCGAGTCGGTGCGGCGCGCCTGGGGCGTCACCATCCGGGACGGCTTCGGCCAGACGGAGACCGCCGTCCAGGTCTCCAACAGCCCCGGCCAGCGGCTCAAGGAGGGCTCCATGGGCCGCCCGAGCCCCGGCTTCCGCGTCACCCTCGTCGACCCGGTGACCGGCCGGGCGGACGTGGAGGAGGGCGAGATCTGTCTCGACCTGTCCGTCAACCCGGTGGGGCTGATGACCGGCTACCACGGCGATCCGGAGCGTACGGCCGAGGCGATGGCGGGCGGCTACTACCGCACCGGCGACATCGGCTCGCGCGACGCGGACGGGTACATCACGTACATCGGGCGCGCGGACGACGTCTTCAAGGCCTCCGACTACAAGATCAGCCCCTTCGAGCTGGAGAGCGCGCTCCTGGAGCACGAGGCCGTCGCCGAGGCGGCCGTCGTCCCCGCCCCCGACCCGCTGCGGCTCGCGGTGCCCAAGGCGTACGTCGTCCTCGCGGCCGGCTGGGAGCCGGACGAGGAGACGGCGCGGGCCCTCTTCGCCCACTCGCGCGCGGTCCTCGCCCCGTACAAGCGGATCCGGCGCATCGAGTTCGCCGAGCTGCCCAAGACCGTCTCCGGCAAGATCCGGCGGGTCGAACTGCGCCGGCTGACCGCCGAGGGCGGCGCCAAGGAGTACGCGGAAGGGGACCTCGGATGACGTCGACGGCAGAACTCTCCTACGCCCACGGGGTGTCCGGCACCGCCCTCCTCGGCGACACCGTCGGCGCCAACCTCGACCGGGCCGTCGCCACCTGGCCCGACCGGGAGGCGCTCGTCGACGTCCCCAGCGGCCGACGCTGGACCTACGCCCAATTCGGCGCCGACGTCGACCGGTTGGCCGGAGCCCTCCTCGGCAGCGGCGTCCGGAAGGGCGACCGCGTGGGGATCTGGGCGGTGAACTGCGCCGAGTGGGTCCTCGTCCAGTACGCCACCGCCCGTATCGGCGCGGTCATGGTCACCATCAACCCCGCTTACCGCTCACACGAGTTGGCGTACGTGCTCAACCAGGCGGGCATCTCCCTGCTCTTCGCCTCGCTCAGCCACAAGACCAGCGACTACCGGGCGATGGTCGAGGAAGTACGGGCGGATTGCGCGGAGTTGAGGGAGGTCGTGCACTTCGGTGATCCGGGCTGGGACGTCTTCCTCGCCCGTACGGCGGGAGAGCTGCGCCCCGAACCGCTCTCCTGCGACGAGCCCGTCAACATCCAGTACACCTCGGGGACCACGGGCTTCCCGAAGGGCGCCACCCTCTCCCACCACAACATCCTCAACAACGGTTATTTCGTCGGGGAGATGATCGCCTACACCGAGCAGGACCGGATCTGCATCCCTGTCCCCTTTTATCACTGTTTCGGCATGGTGATGGCCAATCTGGCCGCCACTTCACACGGCGCCTGCATGGTGATCCCCGCGCCGTCCTTCGAGCCCGCGGCCACCCTCAGGGCCGTGCAGGAGGAGCGCTGCACCTCGCTGTACGGGGTGCCGACGATGTTCATCGCCGAGCTGGGCCTCCCCGACTTCGCGACGTACGACCTCTCCTCCCTCCGCACCGGGATCATGGCCGGTTCGCCGTGCCCGGTGGAGGTGATGAAGCGGGTCGTCGCCGAGATGAACATGGCGGAGGTGTCGATCTGTTACGGCATGACCGAGACCTCGCCCGTCTCCACCCAGACCCGGCGCGACGACGATCTGGAGCGCCGCACCGGCACCGTCGGCCGGGTCCTGCCGCACGTCGAGGTCAGGATCGTCGACCCGGCGACCGGACTGACCGTGGAGCGCGGCACGGCGGGGGAGCTGTGCACCCGCGGCTACAGCGTGATGCTCGGCTACTGGGACGAGCCGGAGAAGACCGCCGAGGTGATCGACGCGGGCCGCTGGATGCACACCGGAGACCTGGCGGTGATGCGGGACGACGGCTACGTCCAGATCGTCGGCCGTATCAAGGACATGATCATCCGGGGTGGTGAGAACGTGTACCCCCGCGAGATCGAGGAGTTCCTCTACGGGCACGCCAAGATCGCCGACGTCCAGGTCGTCGGCGTGCCCGACGCGCGGTACGGCGAGGAGATCCTGGCCTGTGTGATCCCCCGCGACCCGGCCGACCCGCCGGGCCTGGAGGAGATCACCGCGTTCTGCCGCGACCGGCTCGCCCACTACAAGATCCCGCGCAGGGTGGAGATCCTCGACGAGTTCCCGATGACGGTCAGCGGCAAGGTACGGAAGGTGGAGCTGCGGGAGCGGTACGGGACCGGGTGAACGGGCCGCCGCGAGGTCTGTTCGCCGGCCCCGGTCAGCAGACCTCGCGGCGCATGCACACCCGGGGCCAGACCGAGAGGCCGTGGGCCGCCTCCGCGCGGCTGATCGCGCGCAGCCCCTCCGTGAGCGCCGGGTCGGACTCGGCGAGCGGGCGGAAGCCGAGCCGGGTGTAGTACGGCGCGTTCCACGGGACCTCGGTGAACGTCGTCAGGGTCAGGGCCGTCAGGCCCTGCTCCCTGGCGGCCGCCGCCAGGTGCTCGATCAGCTCGCGTCCGACGCCCCGGCGGGCGGCGTCCGGGTGCACCGACACCTGCTCGATGTGGGCGGAGCCGTCGACCGTGTCGGCCAGCAGATAGGCGACGGGACGGTCGGCGGTGTCCACCGCCACCCAGGCCCGCCCCTCGCAGCGGTACGCCTCCAGGACGTCCAGGGGCAGCGGGTCGTCGTCGGCGATGGCCGCCATGCCGAGAGTGCGGAACGGCTCGCCCGCCGCCCGTTCGATGTCCTGGAGCAGCGGGAGTTCGGCCGGAGCGGCCGCTCTGATGCGCATACGACAGTATGGCGCGACGTCAGCGAGCGGTGCGGCCCGTCCTCCTGCCCGGCTCCGGCGGCGGCCGGTTCTCGTCTGCCTCGCTCGGGCGGTCGAGCAGCCCGCCGTCCCGGGAGAAGCGGGGCAGGAACATCGCGAGTGCGGGATCCCCGTACAGCGCCACGTACAGCTGGACGAGGCGTCCGTCCGTCACCTCGCGCCGGTGGGCGGGCAGCGGATGCCGCTCCCGCAGGCCGTCGAGCAGGTGCCGGGCGGCCGGTGTGGCCGGCCGCAGGCGCAGCAGCAGCATCGTGGCCGCGAGGACCGGCGGTACGGCGACGGCCGCGACGAGGCCGGCACCGCCGGGCCCGTCCTCGTACCCGCCGCCGTGCCCGTGGCGGACCCAGGTGACGAGCAGCCCGGCGGCGACCGTCAGCGGGACGCAGCCGAGCAGGACGCGGGCGGCCCGCAGCCGGGCGGGCGGCCGCAGCAGCCCGGCCCGGCCGAGCTCGCCGCCGAGGGCGTCCACGGCCCGGCGCGCCTCAGGGCGCAGGGCGAGCGTCCGCAGCGCCAGGGCCCGGTGCAGCGACCCGTGCACCCCGAGCTGGACGGGGTCGCGGGTCCGGCCCGGCCCTCCGTTGGCCCGAATCGTACGTTTGCGGCCCGCGGCGACCGCCCCCCGCTGGTGCAGCGCCACGAGCGCCACCGTGACGGCCGCCCGGCGCCCGCCCCGCAGCAGCGCGAGGGCCTGCGGCGGCGGCTCGGCGTCCGCGGGCCACGCTCCGCTTTCCTGGCTGCGGGTTCGCAACAGCACGGCGGCGAGCGCCAGTTCCGTGCAGGCCACCCCGATGAACCACCACATCGCCGTCGACATTGACGCCACCCCCGAGGGTGTTGTGCCCGGGGGAGCGTGATCGTCACGCGTGAATGGCCGGTTTCGGTTGACGATCGGGCGGCAAAGCGGTGTGGGTGGGCACCGGAGGCCCGGCGGGAGCGTCAGGCGCCGGCGGCGGCCAGCTCGTCGGCGGCGTGGTTGACGGGCTGCGGGGTGCCCGTCAGGTCGAGGACGAAGAGCGGGAGGCCGATCTCGGCGGCGCGCTCGCGCGCCTCCGGGGTGTAGCCGGCCAGCGAGAAGAACACGCTCACGCTCGTGGCGGGGGTGCTCAGGCCGTTGAGCCAGAGGCATTCGACGGCCCTCAGCCCGGCGGGCCGCGTGCTCGGATCCACCTGGGCGACGAGCCCCGGCGCCCGCAGGTCCACACCGGAGGCGGGGCGGTCCTCGGGCTGGACCACGTCCCGGAAGCCGAGCCAGCGGAGGTACCCGGCGGCAGCGGCCACCGCGTCCCGCGCGGTCCGGATCGTCACCGGCCGGAAGGCACCCCGCACCGGTTCCGGGCGCGGGGCCGTGGGCGGCAGCGGGATGTGCGCGGGGTACCGCTCGGCGAACGTACGGTGCGCGCGGGCCCCGGGCGGGACGTCCCGGGCACCGGGGGTGTGGTCGTCCCGGCCGGTGGGGCCGGTGCCGAACCACTCCGAGCCGGGCTCGACCGCCCGCGGCCTGACCGGGCCGCCGGGTCCGCTCGTATCGAGTGCGTCCGTCACGCTCGCGTCCGTATCGCGTGAGTCCGTGTCGTGTGCGTCCGTGCCGAGTGCGTCCGTGCCCGGTCCGCTCGTGCCGGGGCGGAAGGGTGTCGCTTCCGGCCGGGCGCCGCCGAAGGTGCCACCGGCGGCCGTCGGCGGCGTGAGCCCAGGACCACCCGGGTCGCGGGGTGCCGCGCCGTGGTGGCCGCTCCGGGGGTCGGCCCCCGGCGACGTACCGGAGGACGGCGGCCCCGAGCGGTCGGAGCCGCTCGCCGTGCCGCCGTCCGCGGCGGTCGAGCCGACCTGGCCGGTGGCGGGCGCGGGCGGGGAAGGCGGGGTCAGCGGGGCGAGCGGGGTCCCCGGAGACTGTGGGGCGGAAGGCGGGGCAGGGGTCCGCGTCGGGGTGCGGCGGCCCTGGCCTCCCGCCGCCCGCGGCTCCTCCGTCGTGCCGCCCGCGCCGGACTCGGCGCCGATCTCCGCGCCCACCGGCCGGACCGGGACGCGGAGGACCGTGCCGCAGGCGCAGCCGAGCTCCGGGTGGGGCCAGTCGTCCTCGCGGCCGCAGGCGCCGCAGCGGACGGTGACCCACTCGTCCGTCCAGTTCCGGTGCGTGATCGGTTCCGCCGTCGCGCCGGGCGTCACCGGCGGCGCCACCGGGCTTCCGCACGCGCAGGGGAAGACCGGCGCCGCGTACGCCTGCGTCCGCTGGCACTCCGGGCAACGCACCGGTACCGACTCAGCCACAACCCCTACCCCCTGTCGTTCGGTCCCATCGTCCACCCATCGGCCACCTCGGGGGAGGAGTTCGGCCACTTCGCCGGTCCCGCGGGGCGGACTTCTCTTGACGGTTCTCCGCGAGCCGACCTACATTGCTTCCGTATAGCAGAACAGTATTTCCGCATTACGGAAACAGGCCTCCCGGACTCGTCGAGCAGCCGGGTGCGCCCACCTCCGACCGGCCGAAGCAGGAGCACTCCCATGCCTCGTATGACCGCCGCCGCAGCGGCCGTTGAGATCCTCAAGCGCGAAGGCGTCACCAACGCGTTCGGCGTCCCCGGCGCGGCGATCAACCCCTTCTACCGCGAGCTCAAGAACGTGGGCGGCGTCAGCCACACGCTCGCTCGT
This sequence comes from Streptomyces gardneri, assembly GCF_006539185.1. GTDB lineage: Bacteria > Actinomycetota > Actinomycetes > Streptomycetales > Streptomycetaceae > Streptomyces > Streptomyces gardneri. The sequence goes on along the minus strand of NZ_BJMN01000022.1, from coordinate 109,380 downwards.
CACGTCGAGGGCGCGTCGCACATGGCCGAGGGCTACACCCGCGCCAAGGCCGGCAACATCGGCGTCTGCATCGGCACCTCGGGCCCGGCCGGCACCGACATGATCACCGGCCTGTACTCGGCCATCGCGGACTCGATCCCGATCCTCTGCATCACCGGCCAGGCCCCGGTCTCGAAGCTCCACAAGGAGGACTTCCAGGCCGTCGACATCGCCTCGATCGCCAAGCCGGTCACCAAGGCCGCGACGACCGTCCTGGAGGCCGCGCAGGTCCCGGGCGTCTTCCAGCAGGCCTTCCACCTGATGCGCTCCGGCCGTCCCGGCCCGGTCCTCATCGACCTGCCGATCGACGTCCAGCTGACCGAGATCGAGTTCGACCCGGAGACCTACGAGCCGCTGCCGGTCTACAAGCCGCAGGCCACCCGCGCCCAGGCCGCGAAGGCGCTGAGCCTCCTCCTGGAGTCCGAGCGTCCGCTGCTCGTCGCCGGCGGCGGCATCATCAACGCCGACGCCACCGACCTCCTCGTCGAGTTCGCCGAGCTGATCAACGTCCCGGTCATCTCCACCCTCATGGGCTGGGGCACCATCCCGGACGACCACGAGCTCGCCGCCGGCATGGTCGGCGTCCAGACCGCGCACCGCTACGGCAACGCGACCTTCCTGGAGTCGGACTTCGTCCTCGGCATCGGCAACCGCTGGGCCAACCGCCACACCGGTTACAACATGGACGCGTACACCAAGGGCCGGAAGTTCGTCCACGTCGACATCGAGCCCACCCAGATCGGCAAGATCTTCGCCCCGGACTACGGCATCGCCTCGGACGCCAAGGCCGCCCTCGAGCTCTTCATCGAGATCGCCAAGGAGCTGAAGGCCGAGGGCAAGCTGCCCGACTTCTCCGCCTGGGCCGCCTCCGCGCAGGAGCGCAAGGCCACCCTCCAGCGCCGCACGAACTTCGACAACATCCCGATCAAGCCCCAGCGCGTCTACGAGGAGATGAACAAGGCCTTCGGCCCGGAGACCCGCTACGTCACCACCATCGGCCTCTCCCAGATCGCGGCCGCGCAGTTCCTGCACGTCTACAAGCCGCGCCACTGGATCAACTGCGGCCAGGCCGGCCCGCTCGGCTGGACCATCCCGGCCGCGATCGGTGCCGCCACCGCGGACCCGGAGACGCCGGTCGTCGCCCTCTCCGGCGACTACGACTTCCAGTTCATGATCGAGGAGCTGGCGGTCGCCGCCCAGCACAAGGTCCCCTACGTCCACGTCCTCGTGAACAACGCCTACCTCGGCCTGATCCGCCAGGCGCAGGGCAACCTGGGCATCAACTTCGAGGTCAACCTCGAGTTCGAGAACATCAACACCCCGGAGATCGGCGTCTACGGCGTCGACCACGTCAAGGTCGCCGAGGGCCTGGGCGTCAAGGCGATCCGCGTCACCGACCCGGACAAGCTGGGCGAGGCGCTGGAGGAGGCCAAGAAGCTGGCCGTCGAGTACCAGGTCCCGGTCGTCGTCGAGGCCATCCTGGAGCGCATCACCAACATCGCGATGAGCAAGACCGTCGACATGAGCGACGTCACCGAGTTCGAGGAGCTCGCGACCGAGCCCGGCCACGCGCCGACCGCGATCAAGGCCCTCAAGGTCTGATCGTCCCCCTCGCCAGAGGGACCGACCCCCGCCCCGAGGAGCACCGGGGCGGGGGTCTCCCGCGTCTCAGCGCTGTGCCCGTACGAGCACAGCGCCCGCGTCCGTCCACTCGTACAGCACCGAGCGGCCCGCCCGTCCCCGTCGTACGAGCCCGGCGTCCCGCAGCACCTTCAGGTGCCGGCCCACCGAGCCGAGGCCCTGCCCGGTCAGCGCCACCAACTGGCTGGTGGACAGCGGCGATCCGAGCCGTACGAGCACGCCGGCGCGTGCCGGTCCGAGCAGGGTGCCGAGCGCCTCGGGCACGGCCGGACCCGCCGTGTCGGCCAGAACTCCCGCACAGGGATAGACGATCGCGCTCCGCACGGTCCCCTCCCACGACACCCAGCCGGTGCCCGGCGTCACCGGCACGAGCAGCAGCCGCCCCTGGACGAACGAACGCGCCGGATAGTCACGGGTGTTGACCTGGAGCCGTCCGTCGCCGAGCCAGCGCATCTTGCCCGGGCACAGCTCGTCGAGCGCCGCCGCCCAGCCGTCCCGGCCCAGGCGGGCCGTCCGCGCCGTCACGTCCGCCTCCAGGATCCGCCGCCGCCGCGCCCACTCCGGCAGCACCGTCTCCCGCCACACCCAGCCGAGCACACCCGCGAGCCGTTCCGGCAGGTCGCGCGCCGAGCGCAGCGGCTCCGGCACCGGGCCGCCGATCGCCACCGCCAACTGGTCGACGGCGTCGGCCGGTTCGGTCGCGAGGACCGCCTCGACCTCCTCCTCGAAGGACCGCTCGCGGTCGCCCACCGGTGTGGGGGTGAGGAAGTCGGCGTTCCAGGTGGGGCCGATGGCCGCCCGCACCAGCCGCGCGTCGAGCGGCTCGGCCGCGAGCCGCTCGCGGTACGCGGGCAGATGCCGGTCGAGCCAGGCACGCTCGCCCGGGTGCGTCGACGCCGAGGCGTGCAGGGTCTTGAGCGAGGCGACCGTCTCGGCGAGCGGCGAGATCACGAACCCGCTCCCCGCCAGGGTGTCCGTGCCGATCTGCCACCAGCCCATGTTTCGCCTCCCCGCGAAACATTACCGACCGTCGAGGCGCTCGCCGAGACTCCCCGCATGCCCCGCTACCGCGACCTCTTCCGTACCCCCGAGTTCACTCCGCTCTTCCTCACCGGCTCCGCCCACACCGCCGCCCAGACGGTCGTCGGGCTCGGGCTCGCCACGCTCGTCTTCCGCGCGACCGGCTCCCCGCTCCTCTCCGCCCTCGCACTCTTCGGGCCCTCGCTCGCCCAGCTGATCGGCGCCACCACGCTGCTCTCGGCCGCCGACCGGCTGCCGCCGCGCGCCACGCTCGCAGGGATCGCGCTCTTCTTCGCCCTGGGGACCGTCGTGCTGGCCGTCCCCGGGCTGCCGACCTGGGCGGTCTTCGCGATCCTGCTCGCCGAAGGGCTCGCGGCCTCGCTCGGCGGAGGGGTGCGCCACGGGCTCCTGAACGAGATCCTCGCCCGCGAGGACTACCTCCTCGGGCGCTCGGTGACGAACATGTCCGTCGGCATCTGCCAGATCGTCGGCTTCGCCACCGGCGGTGCCCTGGTCGCCCTGCTCTCGCCGCGCGGCACCATCCTCGTGGGCGCGGGGCTCTACCTGGCCGCCGCACTCCTCGCCCGGCTCGGCCTCGGGGCGAGGCCGCCCCGCGCGACCGGCCGCCCCTCGGTCGGCGAGACCTGGCGCACCAACCGGCGCCTGCTCTCCTCGCCCGCCCGCCGCCGCTGCTACCTCGCCCTGTGGGTGCCCAACGGTCTCGTCGTCGGCTGCGAGTCGCTCTTCGTGCCGTACGCCCCCGAGCGCGCCGGGCTCCTTTTCGCCTGCGGCGCGCTCGGGATGCTGACCGGGGACGCGGCCGTCGGCCGCTTCGTCCCGGCACGGCTGCGCGAACGGATCCGCTTCCCGCTCCAGGCGCTGCTCGCGGCCCCGTTCCTGCTCTTCGCCCTCGACCCGGGGCTGCCCCTGGCGCTCGCCCTCGTGACCGTCTCGGCCGTCGGGTACGGGGCGAGCCTGCTGCACCAGGAGCGGCTGATGGCCCTGGTGCCGGCGGAGCTGAGCGGTCACGCGCTGGGGCTGCACACCTCCGGGATGCTGGCCTTCCAGGGGGTGAGCGCGGCGCTCGCGGGCAGCCTCGCGCAGTTCACGTCACCGCGCACGGCGATGGTGCTGCTCGCCCTCGCCTCGCTCACCGTGACCCTGGCACTCGCCGGGGCCGACCGAAGGACCGACGGGCCGGCGCTTCCTACCGAGACGCCGGCACTTCCTACCGAGGCGCCGTCGAGCGCATCACGACCGTCTGCTCGCACGGGCCGTCGGCGAACAGCTTGAGCGCCTCCATCTCGTCCTTGTCGACGGAGAGGCCCCAGCGCAGCTTGGTGCTCACCCACTCGCCGACGTAGCGGCAGTAGCGGGAGTCCTCGGCGGGCACCCACTCGGCGGGGTCGCGTCCCGCCTTCTCCCTCTGGCTGCGGGCGGTGACGGCGACGAGCGTGGCGGCGGCACCCTGGTCGTTGGCGTACTGCTCGCGCCGGGCCGCCGTCCAGCCGGAGGCGCCCGACTGCCAGGCCTCCTCCAGCGCGACGACGTGGTCGACGCGGAGCGCGGCCGGGTCGGTGACGCTCTGGCCGTCGTAGTACGAGGTCCACCGGCCCTCGGTCAGTGCGCAGTCCTTGCCGGACTTCGGTGCGTCCTCCGCTTCGGCGATGAGGACCTCGGAGCGGGTGTCGCAGCCGTCCGCGGCGTCGAGACCCTGGTTCCAGTGGGCGAAGGCCGACTCCTTGTAGCCGTCGGGGTCCTCGGAGGCCTCGGTGAGTTCGGCGAGCGCGTCGGGGAAGAGGATGACGCCGGCGGAGAGCGCGGGGGAGGGGACGGCGAGCGGGGACAGGATCAGGGCGAGCGGCGCGAGACCGCGCATCAGGTTCTTGATCATGTACCAGTGGATAGCGCCGGCCGTGGGGCGCACGGGGCGAGAATCGCGGTGCGTTCCTCCGAGCGGGTGCGGATCTTCACCGCAGAAACGATGCGCTGGGCGCCCGTACGCCCGTACATACGAAGAAGAGCGTGGAACCAGGGACCGTAAACCTGGTTCCACGCTCTCCCGTTGTGCCCGTCCGACGGCACGAGGCTGGCGCGACAGGACGTTCGCGCCGCCGGACGGAGTCTGTGGGGCCCCCGGGGGGAGGGGCTGGGCGATAGGACCGCGGCGGCGGCGACGGGCGTGCCGGTTGTCCTCTTCTTTCAGGTCAAGAAGAGGGCCCGACGCCCTTACCACCGCACTGGCTCGACGCCGCCGCGGTCCTCACGCTTGTCCGGTCCGCCGACCACCCCTCATCCGGGCCGGCGATCCGGACCGCGTAGGGCACTGACCTCCCGTCAGGTGCCTTACGCAGTCTGGGTGGTGCTGGAGGCTCAGTCCTCGCGCAGGGCGCGGACCGCCTCTTCCACGCGCTTGCCGTAGTCCGCGTCGGCGGCGGCGAAGTGCGCGAGGTTCTTCTCGATGACGTCCTCGCGGGACACCTGGGAGAGACCGCCGGCGATGTTGGCGATCAGGCGCTTCTTCTCGTCCTCGGACATCAGGCGGTAGAGCTCGCCGGCCTGGAAGAAGTCGTCGTCCTTGGTGTGGGCGGGCGCCTCGTGGGTGCCGGTCCAGCCGTGGATCGCGAGCGGCGCGGAGAGCGCGGCGTCGGTCTGGGCCGGGCCCTGGTACGAGTTGGGCTCGTAGTTCTTGTCGTGGCGCGAACCGTTGCGCAGCGCCATGGTGCCGTCGCGGCCGTAGTTCTGCGCGGTCGTGGCCTTGGGGGCGTTGACCGGCAGCAGGGTGTGGTTCACGCCCAGGCGGTAGCGGTGGGCGTCCGCGTAGGCGAAGAGGCGGCCCTGGAGCATCTTGTCCGGCGAGGGACCGATGCCCGGGACGAAGTTGTTCGGGGAGAAGGCGGCCTGCTCGACCTCGGCGAAGACGTTCTCCGGGTTGCGGTCGAGGACCAGGCGGCCCACGCGCTGCAGCGGGTAGTCGCTGTGCGGCCACACCTTGGTGAGGTCGAACGGGTTGAAGCGGTAGTCCGCGGCCTCGGCGGCGGGCATGACCTGGACGTAGAGGGTCCAGCTCGGGTTCACACCGCGCTCGATGGCCTGGAGCAGGTCGGTCTGGTGCGAGTTCGCGTCCTTGCCGACGAGCTCGGCGGCCTGGTCGGCGGAGAGACTGCGGATGCCCTGGTTCGTCTTGAAGTGGTACTTGACGAAGAAGGCCTCGCCCGCCTCGTTGGTCCACTGGTAGGTGTGCGAGCCGTAGCCGTTCATGTGGCGGTACGAGGCGGGGATGCCGCGGTCGCCCATGAGCCAGGTGATCTGGTGCGTCGCCTCGGGGGCGTGCGCCCAGAAGTCCCAGACGTTGTCCGCCTCCTGCTTGCCCGTGAAGGGGTCGCGCTTCTGGGAGTGGATGAAGTCGGGGAACTTGATCGGGTCCTTGATGAAGAACACCGGGGTGTTGTTGCCGACGAGGTCGTAGTTGCCCTCTTCGGTGTAGAACTTCAGGGCGAAACCGCGGGGGTCGCGCACCGCGTCCGCGCCGCCGAGCGAGTCGGCCACGGTGGAGAAGCGGAGGAAGGTCTCGGTCTTCTTGCCGACCTCGCCGAGGAAGTCCGCCTTGGTGTACGCGGTGACGTCGTCGGTCACCTCGAAGTAGCCGTACGCACCGGAACCGCGGGCGTGCACCACGCGCTCCGGGATCCGCTCACGGTTGAAGCGCGCGAGCTTCTCGAGGAGGTGCTGGTCCTGGAGCAGGATGGGGCCACCGACGCCGGCGGTGGCGGAGTTCTGGTTGTCGGCGACGGGGGCGCCGGACTCGGTCGTAAGCACGCGCTTCGACATCGTGACCTTCCGTACGGGAGCTCTGCTGACGGTCCGAGGAGCGTAAATTCGGCTCGAACGTAACGTCAACAGTTTGTTGAAAATGAAGTGTGGTGTTCCGGCCGGCGGTGACGCCTGGGCGCGACAGGACAGGTGTCAGCGCCACCGCCGGCCGGAATTCAGGGGCCCCGGTGAAGGGGCGTGGGATCAGACCTGCTGGCCGGAGAGGCGCTCGACGGCGCGCAGCAGGGCCGAGTGGTCCAGGCCGCCGTCACCCTGAGCGCGCAGGGAGGCGACGAGCTGGGCGACGACAGCGCCGACGGGGAGGGCCGCGCCGACGTTGCGGGCGGCGTCGGTGACGATGCCCATGTCCTTGTGGTGGAGGTCGATCCGGAAGCCGGGCTTGAAGTCCCGGTTCAGGAAGTTGTCCTTCTTGCGGGTCAGGACCGTGGAGCCGGCCAGACCGCCGTTGAGGACGTCCAGGGCGGCCTGGAGGTTCACGCCGGACTTCTCGAGGAAGACGACGGCCTCGGCGCAGGCCTGGATGTTGACCGCGACGATGAGCTGGTTGGCGGCCTTCACCGTCTGGCCGGAGCCGTGCGGGCCGCAGAGCACGATGGTCTTGCCGAGGGTCTCCAGGATCGGGAGGGCCTCGTCGAAGTCGGCCTGCTCGCCACCGACCATGATCGAGAGCACGGCCTCGATCGCGCCGGCCTCGCCGCCGGACACCGGGGCGTCGATGACGCGGATGCCCTTCTCGGCGGCGTTCTTGGCGAGGTCGACCGAGGTCTGCGGGGTGATCGACGACATGTCGACGATCAGCGCGCCCTGCTTGGCGTTCTCCAGGATGCCCGCGGGGCCGTAGGAGATGGCCTCGACCTGCGGGGAGGCCGGCACCATCGTGATGACGACGTCGGCGTCCTTCACGGCCTCGGCGATCGAGGAGGCGGAGGTGCCGCCGGCCGCGGTGAGGCGGTCCAGCTTGTCCTGCTCCAGCGTGAAGCCGGTGACGGAGTAGCCGGCCTTGATCAGGTTCTCGGACATGGGGGAGCCCATGATGCCGAGGCCGATCCAAGCGATCTTGGGGAGGTTGCTCATGAGGGTGCCTCTCAAAAACTGGTGGTACGGGGGAGGAGTCGCTGGTCAGCGGGCCGGGCGGGCCTCGGCCGGGAGCCACTCGAAGGAAGCGGCGGCGTCGGCGGCCTTGTACTCCAGGCCGACCCAGCCGTCGTAACCGGCCTTCTTGAGCTCGTCGAGGAGCCGCTCCAGGGGGAGCTCGCCGGTGCCCGGCGCGCCGCGGCCCGGGTTGTCCGCGATCTGGACGTGGCCGGTCTTGGCCGCGTACTCCGCGATGACCTGGCTGACGTCCTCGCCGTTCATCGACAGGTGGTAGATGTCGAGGAGGAACTTGGCGTTGCCGAGCCCGGTCGCCTCGTTGACCTTGTCGACGACCTCGATCGCGGAGGGGGCGCTCACCAGCGGGTAGAGCGGCGACTCCGGCTTGTTGAGGGTCTCGATCAGGAGGATCGCGCCGACGCGGTCGGCGGCCCGGGCGGCCAGGACCAGGTTCTCCAGGGCGAGGGTGTCCTGGATCGCCGGGTCGACGCCCTCGACGCGGTTGCCGTAGAGCGCGTTGAGCGCCTTGCAGCCGACCGAGGCGGCGAAGTCCGCGGCGATGTCGATGTTGGCCCGGAAGCGCTCGGACTCCTCACCGGGCACCGAGACCGCGCCGCGGTCCGGGCCGGGGAGCTGTCCGGCGTAGAAGTTCAGACCCACCAGCTGGGTGCCGGCGTCCTCAAGAGCTTTCTTGAGGGCGTCGAGCTCGCTCTGCTCGGGGGTGGCGGTGTCGATCCAGGGCCACCACAGCTCGACCGCGGTGAAGCCCGCCGCGGCGGCGGCCGCGGGGCGCTCCAGGAGCGGGAGTTCCGTGAAGAGGATCGACAGGTTCACATCGAAGCGCTGGTCCGTGTATCCCATGAGGGGCGGCGCTCCTTCCGTATCGCGGAAGTAAGTTTCTGTCTGACGGAATGTTGCAAGGGGGTTGCCTCAGTTGTCAAGAGGTCCCCGCAGGTCCGGGGCTCCCGCGCGCCGGAGCGGGGCCGTACTTTGGGTCCATGGTGCGTTTGAGAGTGGAGTTCACGACCGAGCCGTTCGACCTCGACGAGGCGCCGGCGCACGCGGTCGTGGCCCGAGAGGTCATCCAGTCGGCCGAACTGGACGCGGTCGACGTCGGCCCCTTCGGCAACACCGCGGAAGGCGGTGCCGACGAGGTGCTCACCGCGGTCGACGCGCTGCTGCGCAGATCGCTCGCGGCGGGCGCCACCCGGGTCTCGCTCCAGGTGAATGTGATCGGGGAGGGCGAGAAGTGACCGAACACCCGCTGGTCGCGGCAGTGAAGCCGCTGGTCGACGCCATGGGCGCGGAGCTGCTGGTCCCCGCGCAGGCGGAAGCCGACGACGTCGTCCTCTCCTGGGAGGGGGAGGACGTGCTCGCCGTACGGCTGCCGCAGCTCTCGGATTCGCTGGACCACATCCTCGCGGCGATGGAAAGACGGCACGGGATGCCGCTGGCCGAACTCGACCGCAAGGCGAAGCAGGAAGCGGTGCGTCATCTGGAGGCACGCGGTGCCTTCTCGGTGCGCCATGGGGTGGAGACGGTGGCGGGGGCGCTGGGTGTCAGCCGCTTCACCGTGTACAACTACCTGAACAGAGAGACCGCCCTGAACAGGGAAAAGGCCTCCGAGGGCAGCTAGTTGATCTTGTGTGGCCGAAAGCCGTCGTCCAGATGTCGGGACGACGGCTTTTGTGTGGCCGACTTTTCAACAAAGTGTTGACGTCGTGTTGCGGAGGGCGTTAGCTATCCGCAGCCCGTCCGACGCACAGCGAAAAACAGCCACGGAGGCTTCCCGTGACTTCAGGTACGACACCGGGTCTCACCCGGTTCAACACCTCGGCGGACAGCGAGGCCCTCGCCACGCTCCACGAGGTGTGCTCCAGCTCGGCGTGGGGGAGCAAACTGCTCGCCCAGCGCCCGTACGCCACCGCCGAAGCCCTCTTCCTCGCCAGCGACGCCGCCATGGCGGAGCTGACCGCCGAGGATCTGGCCGACGCGATGGCGGGCCACCCGCCGATCGGTCGTCCGAAGGCCGGGGACCCGACCTCCTCCCGCGAACAGAGCGGGATGGCCGGCGCCTCCGCGGAGCTCAAGACCGAGATGCTCGAACTCAACCTGGCCTACCAGGACAAGTTCGGTCATGTCTTCCTCATCTGCGCCACCGGCAGGACCGGCGAGCAGATGCGCGACGCGGTCCGTGAGCGGATCGGCAACTCGCCCGAGGAGGAGCGGGAGATCGTCCGCACCGAACTGGGCAAGATCAACCGCATCCGGCTGACCCGTCTCGTAGAGACCTCCGAGGAAGAGAACTCCGCATGAGCACCGACACCACGGCCTCGGTGTCCACCCACATCCTGGACACCAGCATCGGCCGCCCGGCCGAGGGCGTGACCATCACGCTCGCGGCCCGCAGCGGATCCGACGCCGAGTGGGTCGCGCTCGGAGGCTCCGCCACCGACGCCGACGGGCGCTGCAAGGACCTGCCGGCCCTGCCGGAAGAAACCACCCACGTGCGTCTCGACTTCGAGACCGAGACGTACTTCGCCAAGAAGAAGCAAGCCGAGGCGCAGCAGGACGCCCCCCGCGTAAGGGACAGCGGTGCGTTCTTCCCGGAGGTGGCGATCACGTTCGCCGTCAAGCCGGGCGAGCACTATCACGTACCGCTGCTGCTCAACCCGTTCGGCTACTCCGTTTACCGAGGGAGCTAGCAGACATGCCCACGATTCTCGGCCAGAACCAGTACGGCAAAGCAGAGAACCGCGTCGTCAAGATCACGCGGGACGGCGACACCCACCACATCAAGGACCTGAACGTCTCCGTCGCCCTCTCCGGCGACCTCGACGACGTCCACCTCACCGGCTCCAACGCCCACTGCCTCCCCACCGACACGACGAAGAACACCGTCTTCGCGTTCGCCAAGGAGTACGGCATCGAGTCCGCCGAGCAGTTCGGCATCCACCTCGCCCGTCACTTCGTGACGAGCCAGGAGCCGATCAAGCGGGCGCGCATCCGGATCGAGGAGTACTCCTGGGAGCGCATCGCCTCCTCGGACGCCAACTCCAAGTTCATCGGCGCCGAAGAGGTCAACCACTCCTTCGCCCGCAAGGGCCAGGAGACCCGGGTCACCCAGGTCACCTACGACGGCGAGAAGTGGGAGGTCATCTCCGGCCTCAAGGACCTCGTCGTCATGAACTCCACCAACTCGGAGTTCTGGGGCTACATCAAGGACCAGTACACGACGCTCCAGGAGGCGTACGACCGCATCCTGGCCACCCAGGTCTCCAGCCGGTGGCGCTTCAACTGGACCGACGACGACCAGCGCATGCCCAACTGGGAGCGGTCCTACGAGCAGACCCGCAAGCACATGCTCGAGGCCTTCTCGGAGACGTACTCGTACTCCCTCCAGCAGACGCTGTACCAGATGGCCACGCGCATCATCAACCACCGCTCGGAGATCGACGAAGTCCGCTTCTCGCTCCCGAACAAGCACCACTTCCTGGTCGACCTCGAGCCCTTCGGCCTGAAGAACGACAACGAGGTCTACTACGCCGCCGACCGCATGTACGGCCTCATCGAGGCCACCGTCCTCCGTGACGGAGCGACGGCGCAGATCCCGGTCGACATGACCAACCTCTAAGCGCCATCCGCGTCACCGGTCCCGCCCGCCCGCAGTCGGGCGGGACCGGCGCACCGGACCGGAGGGATTCTCATGGCACAGCCCGCAAAGGGGCCGGCGCACGCCGAAGGCCCGTGTTCCACCCCGCCGGACACCACCCACCAGGTCCATCCGGTGGACGAAAAGCTTCCCGCCTCGCGGCTCGTCCCCGCGGCACTCCAGCACATCGCCGCCATGTACGCGGGCGTCGTCACCCCTCCGCTGATCATCGGCCAGGCCGTCGGCCTGGACACGGCCGGGATGACCCGGCTCATCGCCGCCAGCCTGCTCATCGCCGGCTGTGCCACGATCCTGCAGACCCTCGGCATCCGGACCTTCGCCGGCAACCGGCTCCCGTTCGTCAACGCCGCCTCCTCGGCAGGCATCACTCCGATGCTCGCCATCGCCGAGACCAGCTCCCCCGGACACCAACTCCCCGCCATCTACGGCGCGGTGCTGGTCGCCGGAGTGTTCTGCCTCGCCGTCGGACCCTTCTTCGGCAAGCTCCTGCGCTTCTTCCCGCCGCTCGTCACCGGCGTCGTCATCACCCTCATCGGGGTCACCCTGATGCCCGTGCCCGTCGGCTGGGCCCAGGGCGGCGACAAGCACGCCGCCGACTTCGGCGCCATGAAGTACCTGGCGCTCGCCGGCTTCACCCTCGTCGTCGTCCTGCTGTTCCAGCGCTTCGGCAAGGGCTTCGTCAAGCAGATCGCCCTCCTGCTCGGCCTCTTCATCGGCACGCTCGCCGCGATCCCCTTCGGGATGGCCGACTTCACGGCCCTGCGCGAGGCGCCCCTCGCGGCCCTGCCCACCCCCTTCGCCTTCGGCGCCCCCGAGTTCCAGCCCGCCGCGATCCTCTCCCTGTGCATCGTGATGCTGGTGCTCATGACCGAGTCCAGCGCCGGCATGCTCGCCCTCGGCGAGATCTGCGACCGCCGCAGCGACGGGCAGACCATCACCCGGGGCCTGCGCACCGACGGCATCGCGACCCTGATCGGCTCCGTCTTCGGCGGCTTCCCGACCTCGGCCTTCGCCCAGAACGTCGGCGTCGTCTCGCTGACCCGGGTCCGCTCCCGGTACGTCGTCGCCGTCGCCGGCGGCGCCCTGCTGGTCCTCGGCACCTTCCCGGTCCTCGGCGCGGTCGTGTCGATGGTCCCGATGCCCGTCCTCGGCGGCGCCGGCATCGTGCTCTTCGGCTCGATCGCGGTCAGCGGCATCCGCACCCTGTCGGAAGCCGGGCTCGACGACAGCTCCAACATCATCCTGGTGGCCGTGGCGCTCGGAGCGGGCATCATCCCGCTCGCCGCCCCCACCTTCTACGCCGACTTCCCGGCCTGGGCGCAGACCGTGCTCGGATCCGGCATCAGCGCGGGCGCGCTCGTCGCCGTCCTGCTCAACCTGTTCTTTCACCATCTCGGCACCCGGAGCCGTCACGCGGCTCCGGCACTCAAATCCTCCTAGGGTCCTGCCGTGCCCACACCACCCCCGAGGAATGAAGGAAGCACCGCCATGGCAGCACCTTCGGCAGCCCAGCGCATCGTCATCGAGAACGCGGCGATCGCGACCGTCGACGCGAACGACACCGAGTACGCCTCCGGCTACCTCGTCGTCGCCGACAACAGGATCGAGTCCATCGGTGCCGGCAAGGCGCCCGAGGGCCTGGAGAACGTGGTCCGCCGGATCGACGCCACCGGTCATCTGGTGACGCCCGGTCTGGTCAACACCCACCACCACTTCTACCAGTGGATCACCCGGGGCCTGGCCACCGACCACAACCTCTTCAACTGGCTGGTCGCGCTCTACCCGACCTGGTCGCGCATCGACGAGTCGATGGTCCGCGTGGCCGCCCAGGGCTCCCTGGCGATGATGGCCCGCGGTGGTGTCACCACCGCCATGGACCACCACTACGTCTACCCGAAGAACTCCGGTGACCTGTCCGGCGCCATCATCGGCGCCGCCTCCGACATGGGCGTCCGCTTCACCCTCGCCCGCGGCTCGATGGACATGAGCGAGAAGGACGGCTTCCTGCCGCCCGACTTCGCCGTCGAGACCACCGAGGGCGCGCTCGCCGCGACCGAGGAGACCGTCAGGAAGTTCCACGACGCCTCCTTCGACGCGATGACCCAGGTGGCCGTCGCCCCCTGCTCCCCCTTCTCCATCTCCACCCAGCTCCTCAAGCAGGGTGCCGAGCTGGCCCGCCGGCTCGGGGTGCGCATGCACACCCACGGCTCGGAGACCGTGGAGGAGGAGAAGTTCTGCCACGAGCTCTTCGGCATGGGCCCGACGGACTACTTCGAGTCCACCGGCTTCCTCGGCGAGGACGTGTGGATGGCGCACTGCGTCCACATGAACGACTCCGACATCGCCGCCTTCGCCCGCACCGGCACGGGTGTGGCGCACTGTCCCTCCTCCAACGCGCGCCTCGCCGCCGGCATCGCCCGCGTACCGGACATGCTGAAGGCGGGCGTGCCGGTCGGCCTCGGCGTCGACGGCACCGCGTCCAACGAGTCCGGCGAGCTCCACACCGAGCTGCGCAACGCGCTCCTCATCAACCGACTCGGCGCCCACCGCGAGGCCGCGCTCAACGCCCGCCAGGCCCTGCGCCTCGGCACCTACGGCGGTGCGCAGGTCCTCGGCCGCGCCGACAACATCGGCTCCCTCGAAGCCGGCAAGCTCGCCGACTTCGTCCTCTGGAAGATCGACGGCCTCGGCCACTCCTCGATCGCCGACCCGGTCACCGCGATCGTCTTCGGCGCCGCGGCCCCGGTCACCGCCTCCTTCGTCAACGGCAAGCAGATCGTCGAGAACAACCGACTGCTGTTCGCCGACGAGGAGCAGATCGCGCGCGACGCGCGCGCGGAGGCGCAGCGCCTGGCCCGTATCACGGCCCAGAGCTGACCCTCCCCATGGAGTCCGACCGAGGGGGACGGCCCTCGGTCGGTCGCCGCGGACCCGAGCGGGGTTCGCGGCAGCCCGACCGGGAGGTGCCGTACGAAGAAGACGTACGGCACCTCCCGGGAAGGTGAACCACGCCCCCACCCCCATCCGGGCACCCGTCCCCGCGCAGCGCCTCCTCCCCGCGCGCACCCGCTCCACCCCAGCACTTCGCAACGAGCCGCACCTCCTGTACTTAGCACCGCATCGCACCACCTCCCTGAACCCCGCGTCACCGCCGACGTGTAACCGACCGGAGGAACCGCCGTGGCCGCCAAGCCCCAGGTTCGCAATGCACAAGACACCGGCTCCGCCCCCGAAGACCGTGAGAAGCATCCGGTCGACGAGACGCTGCCCCCACTGAAGATGGCTACCAGCGGCCTCCAGCACGTGGCCGCCATGTACGCGGGCGTCGTCGCCCCGCCCCTGATCGTCGGAGCGGCCGTCGGCCTCTCCGGCACCGAACTCACCTTCCTGACCGGCGCGAGTCTCTTCACCGCCGGTCTCGCGACCTTCCTCCAGACGCTCGGGATCTGGAAGATCGGCGCCCGGCTCCCGTTCGTCAACGGTGTCACGTTCGCCGGCGTCGCCCCGATGCTCGCGATCGTCGACACGACCGACGACAAGTCCGACGCCCTGCCCGTCATCTTCGGCGCGATCATCGTCGCCGGACTGCTCGGATTCCTCGCCGCCCCCTGGTTCTCCCGGCTCGTGCGGTTCTTCCCGCCGGTCGTCACCGGCACGGTGATCACCCTCATCGGTGTCTCCCTCCTCCCGGTCGCCTTCGGCTGGGCCCAGGGGCCCAACCCCAAGGCCGAGGACTACGGTTCGACGACCTTCCTCTCGCTCGCCGCCATCACGCTCGTCGTGGTGCTGCTGCTGCGCCGCTTCACCCGCGGCTTCCTCAAGCAGGTCGCCGTCCTGGTCGGCCTCGTCATCGGCACGCTCATCGCCATACCGTTCGGGGTCACCGACTTCTCCCCGGTGACCGAGGCGGACATCGTCGGCTTCCCGTCCCCGTTCCACTTCGGCGCCCCGCAGTTCGCGCTCGCCGCGATCATCTCCATGTGCGTGGTCATGCTGGTCTCCATGACCGAGTCGACCGCCGACATGCTGGCGCTCGGCGAGATCGTGGACCGTCCTGCCGACGAGAAGACCATCGCGGCCGGCCTGCGCGCCGACACCCTCGGCTCCGCCATCAGCCCCCTCTTCAACGGCTTCATGTGCAGCGCCTTCGCCCAGAACATCGGTCTGGTCGCCATGACCAGGATCCGCAGCCGCTTCGTCGTGGCCTGCGGCGGTGGCTTCCTGGTCCTGATGGGGCTGTCCCCGGTCGCCGCCTCGCTGATCTCGGTCGTGCCCCGGCCGGTCCTCGGCGGCGCGGGCGTCGTCCTCTTCGGCTCGGTCGCTGCCAGCGGCATCCAGACCCTGGTCAAGGCCGGCCTGGAGAAGGACAACAACGTGCTGATCGTGGCCGTCTCGCTGGCCGTCGGCATCATCCCGATCACGGCGCCGGAGTTCTACCACGCCTTCCCGGAGACCGCGAAGATCATCCTGGACTCCGGCATCTCCACCGGCTGTGTCGCGGCCGTCCTGCTCAACGTGGTCTTCAACCACCTGGGCAGCGGCAAGGACGACGACCAGGTCACCGCACCGATGGAGCCGGGCGAGGACATCTCCGGCAGCGCCACGGCGAAGGCGGCGCACGTCCACTGAACCCGCTCGTCGCCCCACCGTCAGCCCCGGTCCCCGCGCACGCCGCGGGGCCCGGGGCCGTCGTGCTGATCAACCCCAACACCTCCACGGCGACGACCGCGATGATGACCGCGATCGCCCGGCGGACCCTGGGGCAGGCCCTCCCGGTCCGGGGCGTCACCGTGGCCCGGGGCCCGCTCATGCTGACCGACCCCGCCGCCCTGCGCGCCGCCGCCCCCGAGGTGCTCGCCGCCGGACTCCGGGCCGCCGCCGAGGGCGACTGTGCGGCGCTCCTCGTCGGCGCCTTCGGCGACCCCGGCCTGGACGCGCTGCGGGCCGCGACCGGTCTGCCCGTGGCGGGACTCGGCGAGGCGGCCCTCCTGGAGGCTGCCGCCGGCGGCAGGCCGTTCGGCGTCGCCACCACCACGCCGCTCCTCGCCGACGCCATCGCCGAGCGGGTGGCGGCCCTCGGCCTCGCCGCCCGGTACACGGGCATCCGGCTCACCGCCGGCGCCCCCGAACGCCTCTCCGCCGACCCCGTGTTGCTCCTCGACCGGCTGGAGCGCGCGGTCCGGGCCTGCGTCGAACGGGACGGGGCGCGCGCCGTCGTCATCGGCGGCGGCCCGCTCGGCGAGGCCGCCGAGGCGCTGCGCGCGCGGTGCGCGGTCGAGGTCGTCGCCCCGATCCCGGCGGCCTGCCGCGCCCTCACCCGCCTGCCGGCGACGGACTGACCCTTCCTCAGCGCCGCACTCCGCACGGCTCCCTCCTTCACCCCTCCACCGCGATCCGCCGCAGGCACTCCTGGGCCAGCGCCGGGTATGCGGCGGCGATCGCCTCGTACAGCCGCCGCCGCAGCAGCCGCTCGGCGTCCCCGCGGCCGGTCTCCCCGTACAACCCGTCGAGCAGCGACTCGTACCGCGCGAGGGCCTGCCGCAGATAGCTCACCTGCCACCGCACGAGCGCCCCCCGAGGGGCGTCGCCGGGGCCCCGCGCGCCCAGCAGGTGCCGGTGGCGGACGGCCCGCCGCTCCAGCTCGGGGCCGGGGAGCAGCGGCACCTCGATCGGCGCGGCCCGGATCGCGGTGAGCACGGCGGCCCGCCGCCGCTCCGCGTACATCCCGGCGGCCGCGGACCGGGCCTTCGACAGCAGGGAGGCCGCGGCGAACTCGGCCGTCCGCTCCACCGTCTCCACCCGGACCAGGAGATAGAGCCGCACGGGCGCGAGGGACCAGCGGCGCGGATCGCGGCCCTGCACGTCGGGCGAGCCGAGCAGGTCCCGGACCATCGAGTCGGTCCAGCCGCGGCCGCGCACACCGGCGAGCGTCACATAGGTCGTACGGTCCGTCATGATTCCCCCTGGATCGACTACGGAGCGTGACGATTCCAGTGAAGCGGACGCCACTGACAACGCCCTCCGGCGCACCCTCTTGCCGGGGTCGGCCCGCCTGTGCGATATAGGTCTGGACCTTTTCGACGGACGGAGGGCTTCCCGTGCAACGCCCGCTCGCCGCAAGCCTGTTGACCATCCTGATGCTTACGCTCTCCGCCTGCTCGGGTGCCCCGGGACCCCCGCCGGAGGACACCGTCGCCCCGACCGTCCCGACCGGGGTCACCGCCACCGCCGGCAGCGCGAGCACCGTCCACGTCATGTGGAGCGCCGCCACCGACGACCGGGCCGTCACCGGCTACGCCGTCTACCGCGAGGGGCGCAAGATCAAGGACCTCCCCGCCACCACCCTGATGACCGACGTCGTCGGCCTCGCGCCCGCCACCCGGCACGCCTTCACCGTCCGCGCCCGCGACGCCGCAGGAAACGCCTCGCCCCCCAGCGCCACCGTCACCGCGACCACCCTCCCCGCGGACACCGAGGACCGCACGCCCCCCACCGCCCCGAGGACGCTCCGCGCCATCGCCGACGGCAGCCGCGCCGCAACCCTCACCTGGACCCCGTCCCGCGACGACACCCGTGTCACCGCGTACGACGTCTACCAGGCCGACACCCGCATCCACTCCGCCCCCGGCACCGCCACCACCGCCCACGTCACCGGCCTGCGCCCCGGCACCGCCTACGCGTTCACGGTCCGCGCCCGCGACGCCGCCGAGAACTCCTCCCCGGACGGTCCCCGCGTCGAGCTCACCACCGCCCCCGCGCCCGGTGCACCCCCGAACACCGCGCCCGAGGAGCTCACCGCCATGGCCGCCGGCGGCGAGATCACTCTCACCTGGACCCCGCCGGACACCGGAGCCCCCGTCACCCACCACCAACTCCACCTGAACGGCCGCCTCGCCACCACCATCGTCTGGGGCACCACCCCACCCCCGGCCCGCGCCACCTACACCTTCCCCGTCCAGGACCCCCCGGGCACCCGCTACACCGTCACCCTCCGCGCCCAACTTCCCGACGGCACCTGGGGTGACTTCTCGGCGCCCCGCGTGGTGGTGGTGCGCTGACCCGGATGTCTCGCATGCCCGGAATCTCCTCCCCGGAATTACCCTGGGAAGCGTGGCCGAGACCGTTCTCACCAACACCGGGCTCGACAGCTTCCTCGACGGAACGCCCGAGCGCCGCGACCCCGTCTTCACGCGTGCCGCCGAAGCGGTCCTGGGACTGCTCGCCCTGCGCGGGGCGGACCGGGGGAGCGGGCTGCCCGAGCCGACGCCCGGGCTCGTCCGGCACCTCCTCGTGGAGGACCTTCCGGCGTTCGTGTACGCGGCGCCCGGGGACCTCGGCGCGTATCCGGCCGTGATCGGGGCGCTCGCCGCCCGGTTCGACGGAGGGCGGGGCGAGCGGGTCGTCGCCGTCGTCGCGGAGGCCGCACCCGACTTCGAGCGCGCCATGAACGACCCCGGAAACCTCACCTGGCACCGCTGGTACGCCTCCCTGCTGCGGGCCTGCGGCACCGACCTCGCCGACCCCGACGACGTACGCCGCCGCCTCGCCGCCCTCGACGGCGCGCCGCTCCCCGACGGCGTGCGACGGGCCGATCTGATGGGCCGCACGGCCCTCGCCGACGTCCTGCTCGCCGAGGCGCTCACCCGGGCGTACGTACGCGACGCCGAAACCGCCCCGACCGCCGGGCCGCTCCTCAGCGACCACGACGTCGCCACCGGGATCGGGCAGGTGGCCGCCGCGCTCCTCGACCGGTGGACCGCCGCCGGGCTCGCCGAACAGCTGGCCGGACCGTACGCCCGCTTCGCCCCCGGCCCCGACGCCTTCCCCCACCTCGTCCTCGCCGACGCCCTCCTCGGCGAGCACCTCGACTACTACGGCGACACCACCGCCCCCGTGCCCCCGCCGCCCGCCGTCGAGGCGCCGAGCGGGCCGGGGGCCGTCGAGGAGGACGCCGACGCGCTCGCCGCCGCCGTCGAGGCCATCGCCGAGGAGGGCGGGCCCTACAGCGGCGAGGCGGCGCACCTGCTGTACGTCGTCTACCAACGCGGCTGCTCCGCCGATTCCGTCGCCCGCAAGGCCGCCGAGTACGAGGACTGGACCGTCGACCCGGCCGTGGAGGACCTGCCCGTGCCGGTGCCGGACGAGGCCCCCGCCGCGTACACGACCCCGCCGCCGGAGGAGCTCGTACGGCTCCTGGGCGCCCCCGAGCTGACGGAGGCCGACCGGGAACGCCTCACCGGACCCGCCCGCGACCTCGCCGCGATCGTCGACCGGCTGGCCACCACCGGTCTCCTCTTCCGCGCCGGCGACGCCTTCGGCCCGACCCCGCGCGGCGCCGGCGTCCTGCGCTACCTCCTCGGCGTGCGCGGCATCGCCGCCCCCGACACGGCCGAGACGGCCGCCTGGGCCGCGCGGACCGTGGTCGCCGCCGCCACCGGCTGGCCCGTGCCCTGCGCCGCGCGCGTCCTCGCCGACTGGCTGCACGCGCGCGCGGACACCGCCGATGCCTGGTCCCAGCTGCTCGCCGCCCTCGGCACCGCCCACGCGGGCACCGCCGACGCGGCCGCCGCCCGCGGTCTCCTCGCCCTCCTCGACACGTCCTCCGCCCCGGCCGAGGCCCTCCGGGGAGCCCTGCGCGACCCCGTGGTCGGCGAGTACGCCCACGACGTCCTGCGGGCCAGGGGCGAGCGGGCGGACCACCTCCAGGTCCCCACCTCGGCGCGTGCGCTGCACATCCTCGACGGACTGCCCGGCAAGAAGGGGCCCCTGGAGTCCCGCCGCGCCGCCTTCGACGCGGCGGCGGCCGCCTGGCCCGGCGGCTCGGCCGCCCTGGTCAAGGCGATGACCGAGGCGGACCGCCACGAGACGGCCCGGGTCCTCGGCCCCCTCGGCATCGTCGGCGTCACCTCGCCGTGAAGCGGGGCCCGGGCCTCACCCCGCGGTGAGGTACATCCCCGAGGCTCCCGACCCCGCCGTGTTCTTGCAGCTGTGGTTCCCGGTGGGCCGGGCGTGGACGAGGGCGAGGCAGCGGCCCAGGGCCTGCTGGCCGTAGGCGTTCGGGTGCATCGACTCCTGGACCAGGCCCTGGGTGCTCTGGCTGTCGATCCAGCGCGCCCACTCGCTCGTCGTCGCGGACGCCGGCACGGTCGACGTGACCTGCTTGCTCGCCTTCGCGCAGACCTCGCGGCCCTGGAGGGCGTCCCGCAGGTCCATGAACTGCACGCCCTTGGCCGCCGCGACGCCCTTCAGCCGGTTCGCGAGCTGCGGGACCAGCGAGTCCCGCGCCCAGTCGGCGTCCGCGTTCCAGAACGGGCAGCCGCCGGTGTTGGTACGGGCCCAGCCGCTCTCCGCGTAGCGGTTCTCGGCGGCGCGCGGGATGGGGGAGGGGTACGACTGGAGGACGATCCGGTAGTCCGACGAGGAGTAGCCCGCGCCCGTCATCACGGCCCGGATCTCGTCGACCGAGCGGCCGACGTCCGCCATCACGCCGTCGATCCTCGCGTCGACCTCGGTCTGCTGGTCGTCGTGGCAGTACGAGTACCAGACGATGTAGTCCTTCGCGCAGGTGGCGATGATGTCGGCGAAGCCGAGGTCGTTGCCGCCGATGGAGAGCGCGATGAGCTCGACGTCGTGCGAGGCGGCCACGGCCGCCAGCTGGTCGGCCTGCGGGGCCTCGCCCTTGTAGGCCTGGCCGCCCTGGGAGGCCCGGACGACGTTCTTCGTGGTCGCCCCGGAGCAGGCGAGGTTGATCAGGGAGGAGGCGATCGGTCCGGCGCTCTTCACCTCGGAGGTGTCCGAGCGGTGGCAGCCGCCCGCGGTGGCTCCGTACACCCGGGACGGGTCGTATCCGCTGCCCGTCCAGGCGCGGTCGGTGCCGGTGCGGTTGCCGGAGTTGGTCAGGCTGTTGCCCAGCCAGCGCCCGGCCTCGCCGGAGATGTAGCTGTCGCCCATGGCGACGACGGCGGTGGGGCCGGTGCCGGGGGAGGAGGCGGCGGCGTGGGCGGACGGAGCGGCGACAGAGGCGAGCCCGGCGGCGGTACACAGAGCCAGGAGTGCGCGCAGCGCACGGTGGGGGGTCGAAGACATGGCTGTGCTCCTGCGGTATGCGGTACGCAGTGACGTGGGGGACAGCCGCCGGCCGGTGGCATGGCGGAATCTCGCACGCCCTGGCTTGTTACCGCTAGGTAGCTGCATATCTCGGTTGCGTCACGTCACCTGTGGGGCGCCAGGGGTTCGGTGACGGGCAACACGACAGGGCTCGGCCCCGGTGTCCGTGCGGACACCGGGGCCGAGCCCTGTGCGGTACGTCGTGCGGGGAGCTGTTCGGCAGCTGTGCGGGCAGCCGGACCAGCCGGTTCTTCTGCGGGTCAGCCGACCAGCTGCTCGTAGGCGGGGAGCGTCAGGAAGTCCGCGTAGTCCGCGTCGAGGGAGACGTGCAGGAGCAGGTCGTGCGCCTGCTGCCACTTGCCGGCCGCGAAGGCCTCCTCGCCGATCTCCGCGCGGATCGCGGCGAGCACCTCGGTGGCGACCTCGCGGGCCAGCTCCGGGGTCGCCGTCTTCCCGTTCTCGAAGACGACACCGGCGTTGATCCACTGCCAGATCTGCGAGCGCGAGATCTCGGCCGTGGCGGCGTCCTCCATCAGGTTGAAGATGGCGACGGCGCCGAGGCCGCGCAGCCACGCCTCGATGTAGCGGATGCCGACCTGCACGGCGCTGACCAGGCCGTCGTAGGTGGGCCGCGCGTCGAGCGAGTCGATCGCGATCAGGTCGCCGGGCGCCACGGAGACGTCCTCGCGGAGGCGGTCCTTCTGGTTCGGCTTCTCGCCGAGGACGGCGTCGAAGGAGGCCATCGCGATCGGGACCAGGTCGGGGTGCGCGACCCAGGAGCCGTCGAAGCCGTCGCCGGCCTCGCGGTCCTTGTCGGCCTTGACCTTCTCGAAGGCGACCTTGTTGACGTCGGCGTCCTTGCGGGACGGGATGAAGGCCGCCATGCCGCCGATCGCGTGCGCACCGCGCTTGTGGCAGGTGCGGACGAGGAGTTCGGTGTACGCGCGCATGAACGGTGCCGTCATCGTGACCGCGTTGCGGTCCGGGAGGACGAACTTGGCGCCGCCGTCACGGAAGTTCTTGACGATGGAGAAGAGGTAGTCCCAGCGGCCCGCGTTCAGGCCGGCGGCGTGGTCGCGGAGCTCGTAGAGGATCTCCTCCATCTCGTACGCGGCCGTGATGGTCTCGATGAGGACCGTGGCGCGGACGGTGCCCTGCGGGATGCCGACGTAGTCCTGGGCGAAGACGAAGATGTCGTTCCAGAGGCGGGCCTCCAGGTGCGACTCCGTCTTCGGGAGGTAGAAGTACGGGCCCTTGCCGAGGTCGATCAGACGCTGGGCGTTGTGGAAGAAGTACAGGCCGAAGTCGACGAGCGCGCCGGGCACCGGGCGTCCGTCGAAGGTCAGGTGACGCTCCTCCAGGTGCCAGCCGCGCGGGCGCATGACGACCGTGGCCAGCTCGCCGGCGGGCTTGAGGGCGTACGACTTGCCCGACCTCGTGTCCGTGAAGTCGATGTTCCGGTTGTACGCGTCGATCAGGTTGACCTGACCGAGGATCACGTTCTCCCAGGTCGGCGCGGAGGCGTCCTCGAAGTCGGCGAGCCAGACGCGGGCGCCGGAGTTGAGCGCGTTGATCGTCATCTTGCGGTCGGTCGGGCCGGTGATCTCGACACGGCGGTCGTTCAGGGCCGCCGGGGCCGGCGCGACCTTCCAGGAGTCGTCGGCGCGGATCGCGGCGGTCTCCGGGAGGAAGTCCAGGGTGGACGTACGGGCGATCTCGGCGCGACGCTCCGCCCGGCGGGCGAGGAGCTCGTCCCGGCGCGGAGTGAACCGCCGGTGCAGTTCGGCGACGAAGGCCAGGGCGGCCTCGGTCAGCACTTCCTCCTGACGCGGCAGGGGCTCGGCATCGACGACGGCCAGGGGGGACGGCGCTGGTGCGGACATGAACTGTCACTTCCTTCAGCGAACTTCACGGGCGGTGCCAGGCGGCCGCCGGGCGCCGCGGGACGGCACGGAGTGCCTCGGGCGCCGGGATACGGCCGCGAGCGCCTCCGGAACTGGCAGGCGCTTCTGAACAGTGGATACTAGTTTCCTCATGGTGGAAGTTCAATGGTTTGTTGATGTCGAGATTCTCTGGATCGACACAACGTGGCGCTGCGTGCCACGCCCCGTGCCCCGCCGTTCACTCCAGGTGGGCCAGATCCGCCTCCGTGTCGATGTCGTAGGGCTCGGCCACATCCGAACAGTCCACCGGGGTGATCGCATCCCGGTGCGCCGCCAGGTAGTCCCGCGCGCCCCGGTCGCCCACCGCCTTCTCCTCGATACCTGCCCAGTGCCCGGCGCCGAACAGCACCGGATGGCCCCGCTCTCCGTCGTACGAGGCGGCCGCCAGCGAATCCCGTGAGCCGTACGCCGCCCGGACCCGGGACACCGCCTCCACCCCGATCCCCGGCTGGTCGACCAGCAGGACGAGCGCCGCGTCCACTCCGTGCGGGTCGGCCGCCAGCGAGGCGAGCCCGGCCCGCAGCGAGGAACCCATCCCCTCCGCCCACTCCGGGTTGTCCACCAGCACGCACCCGGGCAGTTCCGCCCGCTCCCGTACGGCATCGGCCGCCGCCCCCAGCACCACGTGCACCACCTCGCACCCGGCCCCGCGCAGCACCCCCACGGCATGCTCGACCAGTGGCCGCCCCCGGTGCGTGAGCAAGGCCTTGGGGCGCCCCCCGAGGCGCCTCCCGCCCCCGGCGGCGAGCACCAGTCCGGCGACGACGGGGGTTCGATCTTCTGCAGCTGTCATGGGGACTGCATACCGCATGGGCGGAATCACACGGTCGCCTGAATTCCGTCCACCAAGGGTGGCGCGCCGGGGTGGCGAAGGAGTTAACTGGCCCGCGACTCACGGCGCCCGACCGCCGTCCGGGGGGATCGGCTCGGGCTCGGAGTGTTCGGAGTGGAGTTCTGCGCACAGTGTCGTGCGAGGGGGAGAACCGTGTTGCGAAGCGTGGGGCAGAGGCGAGTGACCGGCGAGGGCGTGGACCCCAGGGTGGTCGAACTACGGTTCGCCGTGTCCCGGCTCCGGCGCGAACTGGCCGCGCACCGGGTCGAGTTCGCCGACCGCGGGATTGCCGAGGACGAGCTCGCCGCGCTGGACGCCATGGCGCTCAGCGGCGACCCGGAGGTACGGCGGCTGCGCCGCTCGCTGCTGCTCGTCGCCGGCTCCGTCGGCTCCGTCAGCGCGCTCGCCGAGGGGCTCGCCGGCGTCCGTCGTGCCGTCGAGCTCTTCGGGCCCCCGCCGGCCGAGCAGTAGGCCCGGGTCGGTCGAGTACCCCCTGGCCCTTCCGGTGGCTCGGGCGCTTCCTTTCGGATGTGATGGCGTAAGGAGGGTTCCCCCCTTCCACTGCCGGTGACGGCGGCAGTCGGGTCCGGCGAGGTGGCGACCATGGGACGTTGGCGTGCTCTGATCGTTCTGGGGACGGCCCAGTTCCTGATGGTGCTGGACACCTCCGTCATGAACGTCTCCATCAGTCAGCTGGTCGAGGACTTCGACACCGAGGTGACCGCGATCCAGGCCGTCATCACCCTGTACGCCCTGGTCATGGCCGCGTTCATGATCATCGGAGGCCGGCTCGGGGACATCCTGGGCCGTCGCCGCGTCTTCCTCATCGGCATGGCGGTCTACGGCGTCGGATCGGCGCTGACCGCCGTCGCGCCCACCCTGTGGGTCCTGACCCTGGGCTGGTCGATCATCGAGGGGCTCGGCGCCGCCCTGGTGCTCCCGTCCATGGCGGCCCTCGTCGCCGAGTCCTATCGGGGCCGCGACCGCTCCGTCGCGTACGGCGTCATCGGGGGCCTGGCCGGCGCCGGCATCGCCGTCGGTCCGCTGCTCGGCGGCTGGGTGACGACATACCTCACCTGGCGCCTGGTCTTCGCGGGCGAGGTCGTGGTGGTGCTCGCCGTACTGCTCCTGCGGCGGGCGATCCCGGAACCGGCCCCGGTGAGCCGGCGTCCCGGGCTCGACGTCGTCGGCGCCGTCCTGTCGGCGGCCGGCCTGGGTCTCGGCGTGCTCGGCGTGCTGCAGAGCAGCACCTGGGGCTGGGTCGAGCCGCGCAACCCGCCCTTCACCGTCTTCGGCTTCGCCCCCACGCTGTTCGTGATCGGCGCCGGAGCGGTGGTCCTGTTCCTCTTCCGGGCCTGGGAGGAACGGCGCGAGGTCCGCGGCGCCGACCCCCTGGTCCATCTGGCCCTGCTCCGCAGGCCCACCCTGAGCGCGGGGCTGATGACCCTGCTGAGCCAGAACCTCATCCTGCTGGGGCTGTTCTTCACCATCCCGCTCTACCTGCAGGTGGTGCAGGGACTCGACGCCTTCGAGACGGGCCTGCGGCTCGTGCCGGTCTCCGTCACCATGCTCGCGGCCTCCCTCGGCGCGGCGAAGCTCGGGCGCAGGCTGGGCCCGCGGCGGATCGTACGGCTGGCCCTGGTGCTGCTCCTCGCCGCCATCGCCTGGCTCCTCGGCACCATCGACCCCGTCATCGACGACGCCCAGTTCTTCTGGGCCATGGCGCTCCTCGGCCTGGGCATGGGGCTGCTCGCCTCGCAGCTCGGCAACGTCGTGCAGTCCAGCGTGGGGGAGAAGGAGCGCAGCGAGGTGGGCGGTCTGCAGTTCACCGCGCAGAACCTCGGGTCCGCGCTCGGCACGGCCCTGATCGGATCCCTGCTGATCGGATCCCTGGCCCAGGCCTTCACCACCCAGGTGGAGGACGACCCGAGGCTCTCGGACGAGGCGCGCGCGCAGACGAGCGTCGCCCTGGAGGCGGGGATCAGCTTCGTCCCCACCGACCAGGTCCGCGCGGCGGCGGAGAGCGCGGGACTCCCGCCGCACGAGGTGGACGCCGTCACCGAGTCCTACGCCTCGGCGCAGCTCGCCGGCCTCAAGGCGGCCGTCCTCGCGACCGGTGGCATCGCCCTGGCGAGCTTCCTGGTGACGCGCGGTCTGCCCGGAGCCGGCGGCGCCGGAGCCGCGAGCCGCGACCGGGGCGCCGCCGGCCCCAATCCGCCGGAACCCGACCCCGACCCTGACCTGCCGGAACCCGCCCCCGACCCCGACCCGCCGGAGCCCGGCCCCACACCGAAGTCCGGCCCCGCCGGCCCGTGACGGTTCACCCGATCGGCCGGGCCGCCGTGCCGGGGCCGCCCGGCACGAGTTGGCTGGGAAGCCGGAACCCGCACCGGGAGTAAGGAACCTGCCATGTACGAGATGCACATCGCGCCCGACGACTCCAGCGGCCTTCTGGTCTGGCACGTGATCGCCAAGGAGGCGGTCAGCAGCCTCTGCGGTCAGAGCGTCGACCGCGGCGCGGACGGGGTGCGGACGGACCGGCACTGCCTGCCGTGCATGCGGTCCTTCCAGGACCTGATGGGCGCCCAGACCGACTCGTCGGCGGGCCTGTCGGACGGCCTCACCGCCTGATCAGCCGCCGGGCCGTCGCCGCCGCCACCGCGGCCGTCCGCGAGTCCACGCCCAGCTTCGCGAAGATGTGCACGAGGTGCGATTTCACCGTCGCCTGGCTCAGGAACAGCACCTTGCTGATCTGCTGGTTCGACAGGCCCTCGCCCACCAGCTGGAGCACTTCCAGCTCCCGCTTCGTCAGCGCCTCCGCCGGTGTCCGCATCCGGTCCATCAGCCGGTGGGCCACCGCCGGGGCGAGCGCCGACTGGCCGGCCGCCGCCGTCCGTACGGCCGCCGCCAGCTCCTCCGGCGGCGCGTCCTTGAGGAGGTAGCCGGAGGCGCCGGCCTCCACCGCCGCGAGGATGTCCGCGTCCGTGTCGTAGGTCGTCAGGACCAGCACCTTCGGCCCGTCCGGCGCCGCCGTGATCGCCGCCGTCGCCTCCGAGCCGTGCATCCCGGCGCCGAACTGCAGGTCCATCAGGACCACGTCCACGCCCCCGGCGGCGGCCAGCTCCACCGCCCGCTCGGCCGTCGCGGCCTCGCCGACCACGGTGAAGTCCGGCTCCGTGTCCAGGACCGCGCGCAGCCCCGCCCGTACCACCGGGTGGTCGTCGGCGAGGAGAAGCCTGATGGTGGTCGTCATGCGGAGACTCCTGCGGGGAGGGGGAGGGAGACGGCCACCGCCGTGCCCTGGCCGGGTGCCGATTCGACGGTGAACGTGCCGCCCAGCGACTCGGCCCGCGAGCGCATCGCCGGAAGCCCGAAGCCGCCCTCCGAGGACTGCCGTACGGAGCCCGGATCGAAGCCCTTGCCGTCGTCGACCACGTCCAGCGTCACCGAGGCGTCCATGAAGGAGAGGGTGATCTCCGCCCGTGAGGCCGAGGCGTGCCGCACCGTGTTCGCGAGCGCCGACTGCGCGATCCGCAACAGCGCCACCTCGTACGGCGTCGGCAGCTCGGCCGGCGTCCCGCTCACCGAGAAACGCACCCGCGGCCCCGCCGCCCCCGGCTCGTAGGAGCCGTACGCCCCGGAACCGGCCCCCGGCTCGCACAGCCTCTCCAGGGCCGCCGCCAGCGAGCCGTGCTCCAGGTCGGGCGGCGACAGCGCGCGGACAAAGCGCCGCGCCTCCGCCAGGTTGTCCTGCGCCGCCTGCCGCGCCCGGTCGATGTGACCGGCGGCCGGGGAGCCCGGCGGCAGCGCCCGCTCGGCGGCGCGCAGCAGCAGCTGGATCGAGGACAGGCCCTGCGCGAGCGTGTCGTGGATCTCCCGCGCGAGCCGCTCGCGCTCGGCGAGCGTCCCCGCATGCCGCTCCGCCGCCGCCAGCTCCGCCCGGGTCTCGATCAGCTCCTCGATGAGCCGGCGCCGCCGCTCGCTCTCCCGGTACAGCGCCTGGTAGCCGAGGACCGTCGCCACCGCGACCGCGCCGCCGAGCAGCGGCCCGATGAAGACCCCCGGGTTCAGCGCGGCGCCGTGTCCCACGTACGAGAGGATCGCCGCGCCCGCCGTCAGGGCGACGGCCGGCAGCGACCAGCGCGTGGGCAGCAGGTGCAGCTGGAGGAAGTACAGCGGGAAGGCCACCCACAGTGCCTCGGGGGTCAGCCAGAGCAGGCCAAGCCAGGACGCGCCGAGGACGCCGAGCCAGACGGCGGCGGCCCGCTGCGAGCTGCCCACGGACGGCAGCAGCGAGCCGGCCGCGTAGACCGCGCCCACGAGCGCCGCCATGACCGTCCCGGCGGCCGAGTGGGCCCGTACCGCCGCGAGGACGAGCAGGCCCGCCATCAGCAGGTGCAGGCAGAGGTGCAGGACGCGGGGGGCGGGGGTGAGGGACCACCGGGAAGGGTGCTGCGCGGGGTGGAGGGAGGAGTGCTGTGCGGGGCGCGGGGAAGGGTGCGGATCCATGTCCCCTCCAGCGTAGACAGCGGGAGCGCGGGCAACGGACAATCCGGACTCAACCGAAAGTTTGATTGTGGAGCCATCCGTGGCGCGATGCCCGGACGACCCTCCTCGGACCACTCTGGTCAGCATGTTCGTGGCATGGAGAGACCTGAGATTCGCCAAGGGGCGGTTCGCCCTCATGGGCACCGTGATCGTCCTGATCACCCTGCTCGTGGGGTTGCTGTCCGGGCTGACCGCCGGACTCGCGCGAGAGAACATCTCCGCGATCACCGGTCTGCCCGCCGACCGGCTGGCCTTCGCCGCGCCGCCGTCCGGGCAGTCGGTCTCCTTCACCAACTCGACGGTGACGGAGGACCAGTGGAACGACTGGGCGAAGCGGCCCGGCGTGACGGAGGCGGCGCCGCTCGGCATCCGCACGCTCAACGCCGCCGCCGGGGAGCGCACGGCCGCCGTCTCCGCCTTCGGTACGGAGCCGGGGTCCGGGCTCGCCCCGGGGACCGTCGGTGCCGGGAAGGCCGTCCTGTCGGAGTCCGCGGCGGAGGAGCTGGGCGTCGGCGTCGGTGACGCGCTGCGCCTCGGCCCCCTGGAGGCCACCGTCACGGCCGTCTCCGGCGACGCCTCGTACAGCCACACCCCGGTGGTGTGGACCTCCCTCGACGACTGGCAGAAGCTCGGGCACAGCGGCACCACCCCCGAGGAGCAGGCCACCGTCATCGCGCTCAGCGGCGACGGGGTCGACTGGGCGGCCGGCGACGAGGCCGCGAAGACCGAGGCGCGGACCGTCGACGGGGCGCTCACCGCCATAGGGTCCTACCAGGCCGAGAACGGCTCGCTCCAGCTCATGCGGGGCTTCCTCTTCGCGATCTCCGCGCTCGTCATAGGGGCCTTCTTCACCGTCTGGACGATCCAGCGCAGCGGCGACGTCGCCGTCCTCAAGGCGCTCGGCGCCTCCACGCCGTACCTCCTCAAGGACGCCCTCGGGCAGGCCGTCCTGATGCTCACCGCGGGCACCCTGCTCGGCACCGCCCTCGCGGTCGGCATCGGCGCTCTGGTCAGCGGCGGGAACGTGCCCTTCGTCCTGGAGCCGCTCACCGTGCTCGGGCCCGCCGCCGTGATCGTCGTGCTCGGGGTGCTCGGCGCCGCCCTGTCCATCCGGCGGATCACCGCCGTCGACCCCCTCACCGCCCTCGGGAGCGCCCGATGAGCCTCGTCCTCGACGCCGTCACCCTGACCTACCCCGACGGAGACGGCCGGCTCACCGCCCTCGACTCCGTCTCCCTGACCGTCCCCGCGGGCACCCTCACGGCCGTCGTCGGCCCCTCGGGATCCGGCAAGTCCAGCCTGCTCGCGGTGGCCGCGACCCTGGTGACCCCGGACCGGGGCCGGGTCGTCGTCGCCGGTACGGACACGGGGCCGCTCACCCCGGCCGCCCGCGCCGAGCTGCGGCGCGAGCACATCGGGATCGTCTTCCAGCAGCCCAACCTGCTGCCCTCGCTGAGCGCGGCGGAACAGCTCCAGGTGATGGCGCACCTGTCGGGACGCGCGCCGAAGTCGGTACGGGGCCGGGCGATGGACCTGCTCGACGCGGTGGGCCTCGCCGATCAGGCGCACCGCCGCCCGCACCAGCTGTCGGGCGGTCAGCGGCAGCGCGTGAACATCGCGCGGGCCCTGATGAACGAGCCGTCCGTGCTCCTGGTCGACGAGCCGACGAGCGCCCTGGACCACGAGCGGGGCGCGGCGGTCATGGACCTGCTCGCGGGCCTGACGGTCGAGCGGGGCACGGCGACGGTGCTCGTGACCCACGACCGGACCCACCTGGCGCGCACGGACAGCACGGCGACGGTCCAGGACGGGCGGCTGACGGAGACGGTGCGGGTCTGACGTACGGCCGGCTGCCGCCGCGCACGCGCGAGGGCGCCCGGAACCTCAGGGGTTCCGGGCGCCCTTCGCGTGCGTGACGATACGAGTACGAGTACGCGTACGCGTACGGCTGCGGCTGCGGGCTCAGCCCTGGCCGTTGCCCGTCGTGTTGGCGAGGGCCGCCGACAGTTCGCGCGCGACCTGCTGGAGGATCGGGACGATCTTCTCCGTGGCCGCCTCGGTGACCCGGCCCGCCGGGCCCGAGATCGAGATCGCCGCGGCGGTGGGGGAGTCGGGGACCGGCACCGCGAGGCAGCGGACTCCTATCTCCTGCTCGTTGTCATCGACGGCGTACCCGGTCGCGCGGACCGCTTCGAGGGCGTCGAGGAAGCCGTCGGGCGTGGTGATGGTCTTCTCGGTGGCGGCCGGCATGCCGGTACGGGCGAGCAGCGCGCGCACCTCCTCCGCCGGGGTGTGCGCGAGGAGCGCCTTGCCCACGCCGGTGGAGTGCGGCAGGACCCGCCGGCCGACCTCGGTGAACATGCGCATCGAGTGCTTGGACGGCACCTGGGCGACGTACACGATCTCGTCGCCGTCGAGCAGCGCCATGTTGGCGGTCTCGCCGGTCTCCTCGACGAGCCGCGCCAGGTAGGGGCGGGCCCAGGTGCCGAGGAGGCGGGAGGAGGACTCGCCGAGCCGGATGAGTCGGGGGCCGAGGGCGTACCGCCGGTTGGGCTGCTGGCGCACGTAGCCGCAGGCGACGAGGGTGCGCATCAGCCGGTGGATGGTGGGGAGCGGCAGTCCGCTGCTGGCGGAGAGCTCGCTCAGCCCGACCTCGCCCCCGGCGTCGGCCATCCGCTCCAGGAGGTCGAAGGCACGCTCAAGGGACTGGACGCCACCGCTCGCTGCGGCGGGCTTGGCGGCGTCGGTGGTGCTGGCGCTGGACGTCGGCACGTCAACGGTCCTTTCGAGGCAGGCGGGCAAGTCAGCAGACTACCGGGCCACCGGCCGGGACACCTGGTCCCGGTACCGGCGTACGGGCCGGTCAGGGGGTGTTTGTCCGGTGTCGGGGAGGGCTCGGAGGGGTCCTGGTCTGCCCCACATGTGCGGAGCTACGTTCTACTGTACGGAATTTCCATTCCACTTTGTGGAAACCTCTAAGTCGGGTTCACCGACGGCCCATGCTGGAAGTGTGCCCTTGACGACATGTCGCCAGGAAGTGAAGACTCCTTTTCAACAGTTCGTTGAATTTCTCGCCGAAGTGCTCGAAGCCGGAGCACTTGAAGAAGGGGTACGGGTGGACGTCAACCTGGTCCTGCGCTCGACTCGCGTCATCACCCCCGAGGAGACGCGCCCGGCGTCGATCGCCGTCTCCGGAGGGACGATCGCGGCCGTGCTGCCGTACGACGCCGAGGTACCGGCCGGCGCCCGGCTGGAGGACGTCGGCGACGACGTCGTCCTGCCCGGTCTCGTCGACACCCACGTGCATGTGAACGACCCGGGCCGGACCGAGTGGGAGG
Organism: Streptomyces gardneri; assembly: GCF_006539185.1. GTDB lineage: Bacteria > Actinomycetota > Actinomycetes > Streptomycetales > Streptomycetaceae > Streptomyces > Streptomyces gardneri. Next base: position 77,313 of record NZ_BJMN01000022.1, on the reverse strand, counting down.
GCTTCTGGACCGCCACCCGCGCGGCGGCCGCCGGCGGCATCACCACGCTGCTCGACATGCCCCTGAACTCCATCCCGCCGACGACCACCGTCGAGAACCTGCGGGTGAAGCAGGACGTCGCCCGCGCCAAGGCGCACATCGACGTCGGTTTCTGGGGCGGCGCGCTGCCCGACAACGTCAAGGACCTGCGCCCGCTGCACGACGCCGGGGTCTACGGCTTCAAGTGCTTCCTGTCGCCGTCCGGGGTGGACGAGTTCCCCTCGCTCGACCAGGAGCAGCTGGCGAACTCGCTCGCCGAGATCGCGGGCTTCGACGGTCTGATGATCGTGCACGCCGAGGACCCGCACCACCTCGCCGCCGCGCCGCAGAAGTCCGGGCTCGCCTACGCCGACTTCCTGGCCTCCCGCCCCCGGGACGCCGAGAACACGGCGATCGAGAACCTGGTCAACCAGGCCCGCCGACTGGGCGCCCGCGTCCACGTCCTGCACCTGTCCTCCTCCGACGCGCTGCCCCTGATCGCCGCCGCGAAGGCCGAGGGCGTCAAGATCACCGTCGAGTCCTGTCCGCACTTCCTCACGCTCACGGCGGAGGAGGTCCCGGACGGTGCGACCGAGTTCAAGTGCTGCCCGCCGATCCGCGAGGCCTCCAACCAGGACGCCCTGTGGCAGGGGCTCGCGGACGGCGTGATCGACTGCATCGTCTCCGACCACTCGCCCTCGACCGCGGACCTCAAGACCCCCGACTTCGCCTCCGCCTGGGGCGGCATCTCCTCCCTCCAGCTCGGCCTCCCCGCGATCTGGACCGAGGCCAAGCGCCGCGGCCACTCCCTGGAGGACGTGGTCCGCTGGATGTCCGAGGCCCCCGCCCGACTCGCCGGCCTGTCGCGAAAGGGCGCCATCGAGGCCGGCCGCGACGCCGACTTCGCCGTCATCGACCCGGACGCCACCTTCACCGTCGACCCGGCCGAGCTCCAGCACCGCAACCGCATCACCGCCTACGCGGGCAAGACCCTCAGCGGCGTCGTCGCCTCCACCTGGCTGCGCGGAGAGCGCATCGTCGACCACGGCACCCTCGCCGAGCCCTCCGGCCGCCTCCTCGAAAGGAACAACTGACCCGTGAGCACCGGCATACCCTCCTTCACCGGCGACGCCAGCCCCTTCGGAGGCGGCGACCCGTACGCCGACTACCGCACCGCGGACTTCCCCTTCACCCAGTACGCGGACCTCGCCGACCGGCGGCTCGGCGCGAGTGTCGTCGCGGCCAACGACGAGTTCTTCGCCGAGCGCGAGAACCTGCTCAAGCCCGAGCCCGCCGAGTTCGACCCCGAGCACTTCGGCCACAAGGGCAAGATCATGGACGGCTGGGAGACCCGCCGCCGCCGTGGTGTCTCGGCCCAGCAGCCGCACCCCACCCAGGACGACCACGACTGGGCGCTCGTACGGCTCGGCGCCCCCGGTGTCGTCCGCGGCATCGTCGTCGACACCGCGCACTTCCGCGGCAACTACCCGCAGGCCGTCTCCGTCGAGGCCACCTCGGTCGCCGGCTCGCCCTCGCCCGAGGAGCTCCTCGCCGACGACGTGAAGTGGACGACGCTCGTCCCGCGCACCGCCGTCGGCGGCCACGCCGCCAACGGCTTCGCCGTCGACGTCGAGCAGCGCTTCACGCACCTGCGCGTCAACCAGCACCCCGACGGCGGCATCGCCCGCCTCCGTGTGTACGGAGAGGTCGCACCCGACCCGCGCTGGCTCGCCGTCCTCGGCACCTTCGACCTCGCGGCACTGGAGAACGGCGGCCAGGTCGAGGACGCCTCCGACCGCTTCTACTCCCCGGCCACCAACACCATCCAGCCGGGCCGCTCCCGCAAGATGGACGACGGCTGGGAGACCCGCCGCCGCCGCGACAAGGGCAACGACTGGATCCGCTACCAGCTCGTCGCCGAGTCCGAGATCCGCGCCGTCGAGATCGACACCGCCTACCTCAAGGGCAACAGCGCGGGCTGGGCCGCCCTCTCGGTCGCCGCCGAGGGCTCCGAGGACTGGACCGAGATCCTGCCCCGGACCCGCCTCCAGCCCGACACCAACCACCGGTTCGTGCTCGACACCCCGGCTGTCGGCTCCCGCATCCGGATCGACATCTACCCGGACGGCGGCATCTCCCGCCTCCGCCTCTTCGGCTCCCTCACCGAGACCGGCGCGGCGCGACTGACCGCCCGCCACCAGGAGCTGGGCGGCTGACGCCACCCGCTCCCCTGAACTGGGCGGGCACGACACCCCGCCCGGCCCGCGAGGGCGCACCGACCCGACAGCACCGGTGCGCCCTCCGCCTTTTTTGGGGCTCGGTTCGCCTCCGGGGCGCTTCAGCCGGGCTCACGACCCCGACCGTGCTCGACCCCTCGTACCTCGGGGGCCTCCGCGCGCTCGGGGCCGTTCCCCCGACGCGCCCCTTCGGCTCACTCGCCGGCATCGCGTACGGGTCCTCCGGCCCGGCCCGACAGGCACGTGCCTCCCGTGGGTTCCAGCCGGCCCGGCAGCTACGCCGCGTGCCCGCCGTCCACCGCGAACTCCGCCCCCGTCACGTACCGCCCCTCCGGCCCCGCGAGGAAGGCGACCATCGCCGCGACCTCGTCCGGCGTGCCGAAGCGCCCGAGTGCCGTCATCGCCGCCTGGCCCTCCGCGTACGGACCGTCCGCCGGGTTCATGTCGGTGTCGACAGGGCCCGGGTGGACGAGGTTCGCCGTGATGCCGCGCCCGCCCAGCTCCCGGGCCAGCGCCTTCGTCAGGCCGATCAGCGCCGCCTTGCTCGTCGCGTACAGCGTGCCGCCGGGCCCGGGGACCCGCTGCGTCATGCAGGTGCCGATCGTGACGATCCGCCCGCCCTCCGGCAGGCGCCCGGCCGCCGCCTGCGAGGCGAGGAAGGCCGCCCGGACGTTGACCGCGAGGACCCGGTCCACGTCCGCCAGGGTCAGTGACTCCAGCGGGCCGAGGACCCCGACGCCCACGCTGTTCACGAGGACGTCGAGCCGGCCCAGGGCGTCCGCCGCCCATTCCACCGCGCCCGCCGCGTCCCCGGCGTCGGCCGCGTCGGCGCGCAGGGGCAGCGCCTTGCGGCCGGCCGCCCGGATCCGCGCGGCGACCTCCTCGGCCGCCGCCTCGTCCCGTACGTACGTGAAGGCCACATCGGCGCCCTCCCGTGCCAGCCGGACGGCCGTGGCCGCGCCGATCCCGCGGCTGCCGCCCGTCACCAGAACCGCCGTGCCGTTCATCGTGGACATCCCGAACCTCCGTAAGACGCACCGAATGGTTGCGGGTTCAATGAAAGTCGGCGCGGTGGCCGGGTGCTGGCAGGAATCGGACGCCGACCCGATCGCCGATGAGTTCCGCCGAGCGGTGCGGTCAGAGCTTCTGAGACACGATGGACGGAACCAGAAAGGGCACTCGCCATGGCCACGCTCAGCCTCACCCAGTTCCTCACCCTCGACGGCGTCCACCAGGCGCCCGGCGGCCCGCAGGAGGACCCCAGCGGCGGCTTCGAGCACGGCGGCTGGTCCGTGCCGTACGGCGACGAGGACTTCGGGCAGTTCATGAACGAGGTCTTCACCCGCCCCACCGCCTTCCTCCTCGGCCGCCGCACGTACGAGATCTTCGCGGGCTACTGGCCGAAGCAGACAGACCCCGACGACCCGGTCGCCGGCAAGCTCAACGCCCTCCCCAAGTACGTCGCCACCACCACCCTCACCTCCGCCGACTGGGCCGGGACCACCCTGCTCCGCGGCGACGTGGCCAAGGAGGTCGCCGAACTCAAGGGGAGCCTCGACGGCGAGATCCAGATGCACGGCAGCGGCGGTCTCGCCCGGACCCTGCTCGACCACGACCTGATCGACACCCTCCATCTGCTCGTCTTCCCCGTGATCCTCGGCGCCGGCCGCCGCCTCTTCTCCGACGGCGTGCGACCCACCGCCTTCCGGCACACCGCCGCGCGCACCACCGGCTCGGGCGTCGCCATCCACACGTACGAGCTGGTGGGCCGCCCGGAGTACGGCAGCTACTGAGGCGCCGCGGCCCTCGGGGGTCCCCGCCTGCTTGAATGCCGACGTGATCGAACTAGCGTTTTTCGCCGCGGTCGCCGCCCTCGTCGGGTGGCTGATGAGACGGAAGCAGCGGCAGCGGTCGGCCGCCGTCGCCGACGGGGAGGCGGCCGGGGTTCCCTGCATGCTCAAGTGGTCGGCGCACGGCTCCCGCTGGCGGGCCGGACGCCTGATGATCGGCGCGGGTCCTCCGGTCTGGAGGGCCTCCTGGGGTTCGCGGGAGCTCGCGCTGCCGACCGATCTGCGCCGGACGGGAACGCGCGCGCCCTCCGCTCGCGAGGGGATGTCCATCAACCCGGGATCCCGGATCCTGGAGTACGCCTCGTCCGACGGGGTCGTCCTGGTCGCGGTCATGCCCGACGATCTGGACCTGGTGGGCAAGGCCCTGGAGAGCGCGTAACCGCGCCTCCCCGTCCGCCCGGACCGTGGCCCCCCGATCGGCGAGGCCCCTGAAAGATGTAGCCACCACAGGCCTCTCCCGGTACCGTGATCGCTCCACGTGCGAGCCGTCGAAGTCTCCACCTCGTCCCGATAGTTGGAGAAACGGCCGTCATGTCCTCCCTCGCTGCCCCCGTGTCCCTCGGCGCCCCGCGCCGCGCCTGGCTCACCGACCTGCCCGTCCTGCTCGTCGCCGTCGTCTGGGGCGCCAGCTACCTCGCGGCCAAGGGCATCACCACCACCCACACCGTCATCGCGGTCCTCGTGCTGCGCTTCGCGGTGGTGCTGCCCGTCCTCGTCGTCGCCGGATGGCGCAAGCTGCGCGCGCTCACCGCGGCCCAGTGGCGCGGCGCCGCCGCCCTCGGGCTGATCCTCAGCGGGATCTTCCTCCTGGAGACCTACGGAGTCGTCCACACCTCCGCCACCAACGCGGGCCTGATCATCAGCCTCACCATGATCTTCACCCCGCTCGCCGAGGCCGCCGTCACCAAGGTCAGCCCGCCCCGCGCCTTCCTCGCCGCCGCCGCGCTCTCCGTCGCGGGCGTCGTCCTGCTCACCCAGGGCGGCGGCTTCACCACGCCCTCCCTCGGCGACCTCCTCATGCTGCTCGCCGCCCTCGCCCGTACCGTCCACGTCCTGGCCATGTCCCGGATCAAGGCGGTCCGGTCGGCCGACTCGCTCTCCCTCACCACCGTCCAGCTCGGCTCCGCCGTCGCCGTCTTCGCCGTCATCGCGGCCTTCCCCGGGACGGGCGCCTCGCCCTGGGCCACGGCCCTCGACTTCGGCCCCCGCGAGTGGGCCGGGCTGGTCTTCCTCTCCGTCTTCTGCACGCTCTTCGCGTTCTTCGTGCAGATGTGGGCGGTCCGCCGCAGCTCCCCGTCCCGGGTCAGCCTGCTCCTCGGTACGGAGCCGCTGTGGGCCGCCGCCGCGGGCATCGCCCTCGCGGGCGACCGCCCCGGGGTCCTCGGCCTCGCGGGCGCGGTCCTCGTCCTCGCGGGAACCACCTGGGGCCGCCGCACGGCCGACGAGGACGCCCGATAGGCCGTCCTGCCGCTCGCGCGGACGCCCGCCAGGCCGTCCTGACCGATGGCGCGGGCCTACTTCCGCACCCGGTCCGACACGATCAGGAGCACCAGGCCGAGCGCGGCGATCACGATGTTGACGAAGATCTCCCGGCCCTCCATGAACCACACGTTCTCGGTCAGGAAACGGGTCAGCCCCATCAGCTTGAACCAGCCGTCGCTCAGTTCACGGATCACTCCGCAGACGCCGAACACGATGAGCAGGAAACCGGTGACCTCAAGGAATCTCTTCATGCCTTGATCGTCTCCGGGTGACGGCTCCGGCCGCGTCCGCCTCCGGTCCACGGCCACCGCTACCGAAGTATCGACCTGTGCGACTTAGGTAGCGTCCGGCCCCGACCCTCACCCGCGCGGGGTCCCCGGCTGCGTACATTGCCGATATGACCCGTACGGAACGACAGCGCTGGCTGCTCCCCTCCCACCTGGTCGAACCGGGCGAGAGCGGCGCGGCCAGGCCCCGCCGAACCGTTCGCGACTGGATCGTCGACACCTCGCTCTTCCTCCTCGCGGCCCTCGTCGGCCTCATCGCCGCGGACGCCGGCGCGGAGTACAGCAGCGAGCCCGTCATCCTCTTCGACCAGCTCGCCGGCGCCGCCGCCTGCTGCGCCCTCTGGCTGCGCCGCCGGTGGCCCGTCGGACTGGCCGTCGGCCTCTCGCTGCTCAGCGTCGTCGCACCGGTCGCCGGCGGCGCCGTCCTCGCGAGCCTCTTCAGCGTCGCCGTCCGCCGACCCTTCCGCGAGGTCGCCTGGATCGGGGCGCTCGCCGTCGCCGCCTCCACCGTCCAGGTCTTCATCCGCCCCGACCCCACGCTCAACGCCGGGATCGCGATCCTCCTCGGCTTCGTCCTCATCCTCCTCGTCACCGCCTGGGGCATGCTCGTCCGCTCCCGGCGCCAGCTCGTCGAGGCCCTCCGCGAGCGCGCCCGCCGCGCCGAGGCCGAGGCCGAACTGCGCGCCGCCCAGGCCCAGCGGCTCGCCCGCGAGGCCATCGCCCGCGAGATGCACGACGTCCTCGCCCACCGGCTGACCCTGCTCAGCGTGCACGCGGGAGCCCTGGAGTTCCGGCCGGACGCCCCGCCCGAGCAGATCGCCCGGGCGGCCGGCGTCATCCGCGACAGCGCCCACGAGGCGCTCCAGGACCTGCGCGAGATCATCGGGGTCCTGCGGGCGCCCGGCGAGAACGGCGACGGCGACCGGCCCCAGCCGACCCTCGCCACCCTCGACGCGCTCGTCGCCGAGTCCCGCGAGGCCGGCGCGGACATCGTCCTGGAGCTCGACGTCGACACCGCCGAGGGGGAGCCCGCCGTCCCCGCCTCCACCGGCCGCACCGCCTACCGCATCGCCCAGGAAGGCCTGACCAACTGCCGCAAGCACGCTCCCGGCACCAAGGTCACCGTCACCGTGAGCGGCCGGCCCGGCGAGGGCCTCGACGTCACCGTCCACAACCCCGCGCCCGCCGGACCCGTCCCGCACGTCCCCGGCTCCGGCCAGGGCCTCATCGGGCTCACCGAGCGCGCCGCCCTCGCCGGGGGCCGGCTGGAGCACGGACCGGCCCCCGACGGCGGGTTCGCCCTGCACGCCTGGCTACCGTGGCCCTCATGACCATCCGGCTGATCATCGTCGACGACGACCCCCTGGTCCGAGCGGGCCTCACCTTCATGCTCGGCGGCGCCGAGGACCTGGAGATCGTCGGCGAGGCCGCCGACGGCCGCGAGGTCCCCGAGCTCGTCGAACGGCTCGCCCCGGACGTCGTCCTCATGGACATCCGCATGCCCCACGTCGACGGGCTCACCGCCACCGAACGCCTCCGCGCGCTCCCCGGCGCCCCCGAGGTCGTCGTCCTCACCACCTTCCACGCCGACGAGCAGGTGCTGCGCGCCCTGCGGGCCGGCGCCGCCGGCTTCGTCCTCAAGGACACCCCGCCCGCCGAGATCGTGGCCGCCGTCCGCCGGGTCGCCGCCGGGGACCCGGTGCTCTCCCCGGCCGTCACCCGCCAGCTGATGACCCATGTCGCGGGGGAGCAGGACCGGCCGGGCCGGCGCGAGGAGTCCCGGCGCGCCGCGATCACCGCGCGCCTCGCCGAACTGGCCGTACGGGAAAGGGAAGTGGCCGTGGCCGTCGGCAAGGGCCGCTCCAACGCGGAGATCGCCGCCGAGCTGTACATGAGCGTCCCCACGGTCAAGACCCATGTCTCGCGTGTCCTCGCCAAGCTCGACCTCAACAACCGTGTCCAGATCGCGCTCCTCGTCCATGAAGCAGGTCTCCTGGACGAGGAGGCGTAATCGGTCGGTCGGATAGTCTGCTGAGATGTCCGTCATCGAACTGGGGGAGTACGGCGCGGACTTCACCGCGAACCCGTACCCCTACTACGCCAAGCTCCGTACGTCCGGCCCGGTCCACGAGGTACGCATGCCCGACGGCTACCAGTTCTGGCTGGTCGTCGGCCACGAGGAGGGGCGCGCCGCACTCGCCGACCCCCGGCTCGCCAAGTCCCCCTCCGTCATCGGCGTACGGCCGCCGGAGGAGGACGTCATCGGCGTCCACCTCCTCGCGGCGGACGCCCCCGACCACACCCGGCTCCGCCGACTGGTCACGGGTGTCTTCACCGGTCGCCGGGTCGAGGCCCTGCGCCCCCGTATCGAGCGGCTCACCGGGGAACTCGCCGACGCCATGGAACCGGCCGGGCGCGCCGACCTCGTCGACGCCTACGCCTTCCCCCTGCCGATCACCGTCATCTGCGAACTCCTCGGGGTCCCCGCCGAGGACCGCGACACCTTCCGCGACTGGTCGAACGAGCTCGTCACCCCCGCGGGCGAGGACGGCTACCTCGGCGCCCTGCAAGGCTTCGGCGGCTACCTCGACGGGCTCATCGAGGACAAGCGCGCCGCGGGCCCCGCCGACGACCTGCTCTCCGGCCTCATCGCCGCCCGCGCCGAGGACGGCGACCGGCTCTCCGGGCCCGAACTCCGCGCCATGGCCTACCTGCTGCTCATCGCCGGCCACGAGACCACGGTCAACCTCATCTCCAACACCGTCCGCAACCTGCTCACCCACCCGGAGCAGCTCGCCGCCCTGCGCGCCGACCCCGACCTCCTCGACGGCGCGATCGAGGAGTCCCTGCGGTACGACGGCCCGGTGGAGACCAGCACCTTCCGCTTCACCCGCGAGCCCGTCACCCTCGGCGGCACCGAGATCCCGGCGGGCGCGAGCGTCCTGGTGGCGATCGGCGCGCTCGACCGCGACCCGGCCCGCTTCCCCGACCCCGACCGCTTCGACATCCGCCGCGACACCCGAGGCCACCTCGCCTTCGGCCACGGCATGCACTACTGCCTGGGCGCCCCGCTCGCCCGCCTGGAGGGCAGGATCGCGCTCCGCACCCTCCTGGACCGCTTCCCCCGGCTCGAACTCGACCCCGAGGGCGACCCCTGGGAGTGGGTGCCCGGCCTCCTCATCCGCGGGGTCCGCCACCTCCCGGTGCGCTGGTGAGCGGAGAGACCGCCTTACGGAACGGCCGCGAGAGCGCGTTACGGAGCGGCCGCGTCCACCCGGACCGGACGCCGCTCCCGGCGGGACAGCTCGCAGGCCTCGGCGACGCGGAGCGCCGCCAGGGCCTCGCGGCCGTCGCACGGATTGGGCGCCTCGCCGCGCACCAGCCGGACGAAGGCGGCGAGCTCCGCCTCGTACGCGGGGGCGAACCGCTCCAGGAACCCCTGCCAGGGCTTCCCCGGAGCCGGCGGCCCCTGCGGCTCCACCGAGGTGAGCGGGGTCCGGTCGTCCAGGCCCACCGCGATCTGGTCGCGCTCGCCCGCCAGCTCCAGCCGCACGTCGTACCCCGCGCCGTTGCACCGGGTCCCGGTCACCGTGACCAGCGTGCCGTCGTCCAGGGTGAGGAGTGCGGCGGCCGTGTCCACGTCCCCCGCCTCCCGGAACATCGCGGGACCCGCGTCCGAGCCCGTCGCGTACACCTCCACGACCTCCCGCCCGGTCACCCATCGCACGATGTCGAAGTCGTGCACCAGACAGTCCCGGAAGAGCCCGCCGGAGAGCGGCAGGTATGCGGCGGGCGGCGGCTCCGGGTCGGACGTCGCCGCCCGCACGGTGTGCAGCCGGCCGAGCCGTCCCGACCGCACCGCCTCGCGCGCCGCCCGGTACCCCGTGTCGAAGCGGCGCATGAACCCGAGCTGGAGCTCGGTGCCCGCCTCCGCCACGGCCCGCAGCGCCGCCCGGGTGGCGGGCACGTCCAGGGCGATCGGCTTCTCGCAGAAGACCGGCAGCCCCGCCCCGGCGGCGCGGGCGATCAGCTCCGCGTGTGCGGCCGTCGCCGAGGCGATCACCACCGCGTCCAGGGCGTGCCCGAGCAGCGCGGTCACGTCGGGCGCGGCCTCCGCGCCGAGCGCCCCCGCGACCCCGGCCGCCCGCGTCGCGTCCGCGTCCGCCACGACCAGCGACTCGACCTCCGGGTGGCGGGCCAGTACCCCCGCGTGGAAGCTCCCGATCCGTCCCGTACCGATGAGTCCGATGCGCATGGCCCCACCGTGGAGCCGCACGACCCCGGTGTCAAGGATTGTCAGGACAACCGGACGTCACGACGTCATGTCCCCCCTGTCTGCCGTCGGCTTCCGGTCGTCGGCGTGCCCGGATACGCTCCCCAGGTGGCCAAGCAGTCCGGTTCCCCCCTGCCCCCGCTCTCCGTGGACCGCACCAGTCCGGTCCCGCTCTACTTCCAGCTGGCCCAGCAGCTGGAGGCCGCGGTGGAGAACGGGACGCTGCCCCCGGGCACCCTCCTCGGCAACGAGATCGAGCTCGCCACCCGCCTCGGCCTCTCCCGCCCCACCGTCCGCCAGGCCATCCAGTCCCTCGTCGACAAGGGCCTCCTCGTCCGCCGCCGGGGCGTCGGCACCCAGGTCGTGCACAGCAGGGTCCGGCGCCCGCTGGAGCTCAGCAGCCTCTACGACGACCTGGAGGCCGCGGGCCGCCGCCCCGCCACCCGGGTCCTCGCCAACCGCCTCGAACCCGCCACCGCACCGGTCGCGGCCGCCCTCGGCGTACCCGAGGGCACCGACGTCCACTACCTGGAGCGGCTGCGCACCGCCTACGGCGAGCCCATGGCGTATCTGCGCAACCACCTGCCCGCCGGGCTCCTCGGCCCGGACGAACCGGACACCGGGCGCCTGGAGACCACCGGCCTCTACCGGATGCTCCGCTCCGCCGCGCTCACCCTGCACAGCGCCCGCCAGTCCATCGGCGCCCGCGCCGCGACCCCGGAGGAGGCCGCGCTCCTCGACGAGCAGGAGGGCGCCCCGCTGCTCACGATGGAGCGCACCACCTACGACGACACGGGCCGGGCCGTCGAGCACGGATCCCATCTCTACCGGGCCGCCCGCTACTCCTTCGAGCTCCAGCTGATGGTCCGTCCGTAGCCCCCGACGGCCCCCCTGACAAGTGCCACGACCCGCATGACCGATACTGCAATGCACGCAGAAGGACACAAAGGAGGGCACGGCCTCGTGACCAGGCTTCGGACAGGAGGGGTACGGGCCGTCATCGGCGCCGTGCTCGCGCTCGCGCTCACAGGAGCGCTCGCGGGGTGCAGCAGCACCGGCGGGAAGCGGGCGGAGGACGCCCGCAAGGCCGCGGCGGCACAGGGCAGGGCGGCCGTCGACACCCCCCGCTGGACCTTCGCCATGGTGACCCACTCCGGTGACGGCGACACCTTCTGGGACATCGTCCAGAACGGCGCCAAGCAGGCCGCCGTCAAGGACAACATCAACTTCCTCTACGCGCACAGCGACGAGGCCCAGCAGCAGGCCCAGCTCATCGACTCGTACGTCGCCAAGGGCGTCGACGGCCTGATCGTCACCCTCGCCAAGCCCGACGCGATGAAGGCCGCCGTCGAGAAGGCCGTCAAGGCCGGCATCCCGGTGATCACCGTGAACTCCGGCGCCGAGCAGTCCAAGGCCTTCGGCGCCCTCACCCACATCGGCCAGGACGAGGCCGTCGCCGGCGAGGCCGTCGGCGACGAGCTCGACGCCCGCGGCAGGAAGAAGGCCCTCTGCGTCCTGCACGAGCAGGGCAACATCGGCCACGAGCAGCGCTGCGCCGGAGCGAAGAAGACCTTCGGCGGCGAGCTCGTGAACCTCTACGTCGACGGCACCAACATGCCCGACGTCAAGGCCTCCATCGAGGCCAAGCTCCAGTCCGACAAGGACGTCGACGCCGTCGTCACCCTCGGCGCCCCCTTCGCCGACGCCGCCGTCCAGGCCGCGAAGAGCGCCGGGAGCAAGGCCGAGGTCGACACCTTCGACCTCAACGCCAAGGTCGCGAGCGCCCTCCAGGCCGGCACGCTCGGCTTCGCCGTCGACCAGCAGCCCTACCTCCAGGGGTACGAGGCCGTCGACCTGCTCTGGCTGTACCGCTACAACGCCGACGTCCTCGGCGGCGGGAAGCCGGTCCTCACCGGCCCCCAGATCATCACCAAGGACCAGGCGGGCGCGCTCAAGCAGTACGCGGAGCGGGGTACCCGATGAGCTCCACCGCCCCACCGTCCGACGGTCTCGACCACGTCGACGAACGGCTCCTGCGCACCACCCCGCTGAAGAAGCTCCTCGCCCGCCCCGAGCTGGGCTCGGTCGTCGGCGCGATCGCCGTCTTCGCCTTCTTCTCGATCGCGGCCGACAGCTTCCTGCGCCCCGCGAGCCTCGGCACCGTGCTCTACGCGGCCTCCACCATCGGCATCATGGCCGTCCCGGTCGCCCTGCTGATGATCGGCGGCGAGTTCGACCTCTCCGCCGGTGTGCTGGTCACCAGCTCGGCGCTCGTCTCCTCGATGTTCAGCTACCAGATGACGGCGAACGTCTGGGTCGGCGTCGGCGTCTCGCTGCTCGTCACCCTCGCGATCGGCGTCTTCAACGGCTTCATGCTGACCCGCACCAAGCTGCCCAGCTTCATCATCACGCTGGGCACCTTCCTCATGCTGACCGGCCTGAACCTCGGCCTCACCAAGCTCATCAGCGGCACCGTCTCCACCAAGACCATCGCCGACATGGAGGGCTTCCCCTCCGCCCGCAAGCTCTTCGCCTCCCAGGTGACCGTCGGCGGCGTCGAGCTCAAGGTCACCATCCTGTGGTGGCTCGGCCTCGTCGCCCTCGCCACCTGGATCCTGCTCCGCACCCGCTTCGGCAACTGGATCTTCGCCGTCGGCGGCGGAGCCGACGCCGCCCGCGCCGTCGGCGTCCCGGTCTACCGGACGAAGATCGGGCTCTACATGGGCGTGGCCTTCTGCGCCTGGATCTCCGGCCAGCACCTGCTCTTCTCCTTCGACGTCGTCCAGTCGGGCGAAGGCGTCGGCAACGAGCTGATCTACATCATCGCGGCCGTCATCGGCGGCTGCCTGATCACCGGCGGATACGGCTCCGCCATCGGCTCGGCGGTCGGCGCCCTCATCTTCGGCATGACCAGCAAGGGCATCGTGTACGCCGAGTGGAACCCCGACTGGTTCAAGTTCTTCCTGGGAGCGATGCTCCTCCTGGCGACCCTGCTGAACGCCTGGATCCGCAAGCGCGTGGAGGCCACCAAGTGACGACGTCGACGAAGACCGAGTCCGTTCCGCTCGTCGAGCTCGACGACGTCAGCAAGTACTACGGCAACATCCGCGCCCTCGAAGGGGTCTCCCTGGAGGTCCGCTCCGGCGAGATCACCTGCGTCCTCGGCGACAACGGAGCCGGCAAGTCCACCCTCATCAAGATCGTCGCGGGGCTCCACCGGCACGACGCCGGCACCTTCCGCATCGAGGGCGAGGAGGTCACCCTCGCCAACCCGCGCGACGCCCTCGACCGGGGCATCGCCACCGTCTACCAGGACCTCGCCGTCGTCCCCCTCATGCCCGTCTGGCGGAACTTCTTCCTCGGCTCCGAGCCCACCAAGGGCTCAGGCCCCTTCAAGCGGCTCGACGTCGACCTCATGCGGACCACCACCCGCGAGGCGCTGCTCCGCATGGGCATCGACCTGCGCGACGTCGACCAGCCCATCGGCACCCTCTCCGGCGGCGAGCGCCAGTGCGTGGCCATCGCCCGCGCCGTCCACTTCGGAGCCAAGGTCCTCGTCCTCGACGAGCCGACCGCCGCGCTCGGCGTCAAGCAGTCCGGGGTCGTCCTGAAGTACGTGGCCGCCGCGCGTGACGAGGGCCTCGGCGTGGTCCTCATCACCCACAACCCCCACCACGCCTACCTCGTCGGCGACCGGTTCGTCCTGCTCAAGCGGGGCGTGATGGCCGGCAGCCACACCAAGGACTCCGTCACGCTCGACGAGTTGACCCGCCAGATGGCCGGCGGCACCGAGCTGGAGGACCTCCGCCACGAGCTGGAACGCCCGTCCGCGACGTAACGGCCGCTTCACACCCCACCTGGCAGAATCGGAACCGATGAGTACCTACCGCGACCTCACCCACCGGGGATCGGCCCGGGGCACCGTGCTGCGGACCGTCGGGACCCGGGAGCGGCGCTCCCACCTGACGGCGCCCCGCGTGCCGACCGTCGGCATCGACATCGGCGGTACGAAGGTGATGGCCGGGGTCGTCGACGCGGACGGCAACATCCTGGAGAAGCTCCGCACCGAGACCCCGGACAAGTCGAAGAGCCCCAAGGTCGTCGAGGACACCATCGTGGAGCTCGTCCTCGACCTCGCCGACCGGCACGACGTGCACGCCGTCGGCATCGGCGCGGCCGGCTGGGTCGACGCCGACCGGGCCCGGGTCCTCTTCGCCCCGCACCTCGCCTGGCGCAACGAACCCCTCCGCGACGCCCTCCAGGGCCGGCTCGCCGTCCCCGTCATGGTCGACAACGACGCCAACACCGCCGCCTGGGCCGAGTGGCGCTTCGGCGCCGGACGCGGCGAGGACCACCTCGTCATGATCACCCTCGGTACGGGCATCGGCGGCGCGATCCTGGAGGACGGCCAGGTCAAGCGGGGCAAGTACGGCGTCGCCGGCGAGTTCGGGCACATGCAGGTCGTCCCCGGCGGCCACCGCTGCCCCTGCGGCAACCGCGGCTGCTGGGAGCAGTACAGCTCGGGCAACGCCCTCGTCCGCGAGGCCCGGGAGCTGGCCGCCGCCGACTCCCCGGTGGCGTACGAGATCATCGAGCGGGTCAAGGGCAGCATCCCCGACATCACCGGACCGCTCATCACCGAGCTCGCCCGCGAGGGCGACGCCATGAGCATCGAGCTGCTCCAGGACATCGGCCAGTGGCTCGGCGTCGGCATCGCCAACCTCGCCGCCGCCCTCGACCCCTCCTGTTTCGTCATCGGCGGGGGCGTCTCCGCCGCCGACGACCTCCTCATCGGCCCCGCCCGCGACGCCTTCCGCCGCCACCTCACCGGCCGCGGCTACCGCCCCGAGGCCCGCATCGTCCGCGCCCAGCTCGGCCCCGAGGCCGGGATGGTCGGCGCCGCCGACCTCGCACGGCTCGTCGCCCGCCGCTTCCGCCGCGCCAACCGGCGCCGTGTCGAGCGGTACGAACGCTACGAGCGTTACGCCCAGGCCCTGCGCAGCGGGACCTCGGGCCGGACCGCCCGTACTCCCGAGGACCCCGCTTCATGACTTTGCCCCACCAGTCCCACCAGTCCCACCAGTCCCACCAGTCCCAGCAGTCCCCGCAGTCCCACGAGTCCCATCAGGCCCAGCCGCCTCACCGGTCCGACGGGAAGCTTCCGGAGGACCACCGGCACATGATCCGGCGCCGCTGGATCACGGCCGTCATCATCGTGCTGCTCGTCGGCATCCCCGCCGGCTACCTCGTCGTCTCCGCGGGCCAGAGCCGCGACAGCGGCCGCGACAAGGAACGCGAGTCCTCGGCGGCCGGCCTCCAGACCAACCCGCCCTCCTGGATGAAGCGCCGGGTCTTCGAGGTCCCGGTCCCCTGGGGCGCCTGGGACGTCGCGTACTACGAGACGAGCAACTGGAAGACCAGCCGCCTCTACGTCCAGTTCACGACGGACGCCTACGGCCTCGACTTCTTCCTCTTCAACGCCGGCACCTCCCGCTCCCAGCTCACCCCTGGGCGGATCACCATCGGCGACCGGGACTCCGAGATCGTCGGCTGGACCTTCCACGAGGGCACGACCTGGTCGGGCACGACGGTCAAGCGCGAGGAACCGCGCCCGACCACCGACATCACCGTCGACCTCACGGACCCGGCCTTCCCCCGCGTCTACGCGGTCTCCACCACCAGCCCCTGACCCCCGGGCCGAGCCAGGCCGCGGCTGGTGTCACGCCGGCCGTACCGGCGTGACACCAGCCCGGTCCGAGACCGTCACGGCGAATGAAGCGCCCACTTGCTGCTGTCGACGGGCGTCGAACCCGGCAGGGCGATGAGCTCGGGCTTGAAGAGCGGTGCCGAGTCCATCGCGGGCTCCCAGGTCGCCAGCTTCTCGTCCTGCGGGACCTCGATCCGGCGGCCCTCGGCGAGATCGGCGACCACCTTCAGGAGCAGGCGCACACCGAGCGGCGCGAGATGCTCGCGCCACAGACTCTGCGCGGTCGAGCCCGGGGGCACGAACACGTGCTCCTGGGCGGCGAGCGGGCCGCCGTCGGTGCGCTCGGTGAGGTGGTAGACGCTCCCGCCCGTCACCTTGTCACCGTCGCGGACCGTCCACCGGATCGCGTCCCGGCCGCGGTGCAGCGGCAGCAGACTGGGGTGGTAGCCGATGGTGGCGATCGTGGCCCGGGCCCGGGTCTTGCGGCCGAGGAAGGCGTGCGAGTGCGCGGCGACGATGACGTCCACCCCGTCCGGGACATGCATCGCCCGCAGCTCGGCCGAGTCCGTCCACGGGATGCCCCGGGGGAACGCCCAGCCGCGCAGGCGGTCCCAGGCCATCGCGTTGCCCTCGTCGGACTGGCCCTTGCGCAGCCGGGGGGCGGACACGCCGGCGATCTTGTGCCCCTCGTCGAGCAGGGCGTCCGCGACCTCCACCGCGAACCCGCCTCGTCCTGACAGGTAGATGTTCACCGGCCCACCGCCGTGGTGAAGTGCCGCTCGACGTGGTCGAGGGCACTCTCGCGGTCCGGGCCCGAGTGGACGACCCGCCAGCCCTTCGGCACGTCCAGATGCGGTCGCCACAGCGCGTACTGCCCGGCGGTGTTCACCACGACCAGCCAGTCGCCCTCGCCGGCGTCGAAGGGGCTGCTGCCGTTCATCAGTCGACCTCTTTCATTCCGGAGTGATCGGGAAGGAACCGCACCGGAAGTGTGGAGAACCCGGTCAGGAAGTTGGACCGGATCGGCAGCGACTCCGCCGTCTGCTCGAATCCGGTGGTGAAGTCCCGTAACGCCATGAGGAGTTCGGCGATCTCGACCTTGGCCAGGTACGAGCCGACGCAGAAGTGCGGGCCGTAGCCGAAGGCCAGGTGCTTGTTGGGCGTACGGCCGAGGTCGAACGTCCCGGGCCGGTCGAAGACCCGCTCGTCGCGGTTGCCGGAGGCGTGCCACAGCGTGACGATCTCGCCGGGCTGCAGCCGCACACCGTGCAGCTCGGTCTCGCGGACGACACTGCGCCCGAAGTGCATCGTGGGCGACGCCCAGCGCAGCACCTCGTCCACGGCGGTGTCGACCGCGACCTCACCGTGCTTGAGCCGCCGCCACTCCTCGGGCCGGGCCGCGAGCGTGCGGACGCAGTCGATCATCGTGAGCCGACTGGTCTCGTCGCCGCCGATGATCAGGCTGTAGCAGTTGAGCACGACGTCCTCGTCGGACAGCGGCACACCGTCGAGGGAACTGCCGACGAGCATGCTGATCACGTCGTCGCCCGGCGACTCGCGCCGCTCCTCGACGATGTCCATGAAGTACATGAGGATCTCGTTGCGAGCCATCTCGGAGTCGACCTCGCCGACGCCCTCGTCCTCGGTCGACAGCGCGGCCTTGGTGAGGGAGAGCAGGAACTCCCGGTCCTCCTCTGGCACGCCGAGCAGGCTGGAGATCGTCGTCATCGGGATCCGGCCGGCGATCTCCTCGGCGAAGTCGCAGCCGCCGCTCTCGACCGCCTCGCGGATCCACCGCCGGGTGTTGACCCGCACCGTCCGCGCCACCTCGTCGAGCACCCTCGGCGAGAGCACCCGTTGAAGGATCTTGCGCAGCTCGTGGTGCCGGGGCCCGTCGGTGACGGCCAGCATGCGGCCGGCGCCGGCGTCCCCGCCACCCAGGAGCGTGACCAGGACGTTCCCGCGCTCGGACGTGAAGTTCACGTCGTCCCGGTAGGCGGCCATGATGTCCTCGTGGCGGGAGAGCACCCAGAAACCCTTGCGGCCGCCGGCCGGCGGGTTCCAGTGCACCGGCGCGGTGTCCCGCAGGGTGCGCCAGAACGCGCCGAGGTCGTGCTCCGCGAAGGTGGCCGGGTCGCCCAGGTCCACGGTGTCGATGTGCCGTGCGGTCGTCCTCACGGTCACCAGTCCGTACGCCAGAAGCGGCGCGGCCGGAAGGGGTACGTGGGCAGGGGCACTCGGTGGCTGGTCTCCCCGAGGTGCAGGGAGTCGAAGTCCACCCGCCGGCCCGTCACCCACGCCGCGGCGAGCGCGGTCAGCTCGGGCAGCGCCTGCGCGTCCCGCCCGGACAGCACGATTCCGTCGTCGTTGCTGTGGAAGGACTCCGCGTCCACCCGCGGCGCCGAGGCGGTCGTGACGGCCGGAGCCCCTGAGGAGTCGGCGGCCAGGGCGTCGATCAGCTCCGCACGGCTGCGGACGACGGCCGCCCACCGGCGCTCCATCACCTTGCGGCCCAGGTTGAGGCTGAAGCAGATGTCGTCAAGCCGCAGCTCGGGGTGGGCGATCAGCCACTCCCTCAGCCGTACGCGCTGACGGTCAAGGGCATCGTCGTCCAGGGCCGACAGCGTCGCCAGTCGCGGCCTGCCGTCGGCCTCGGGGGTGCGCTCCGCGACCGTCGGCGGCTCCTCCAGGACGAGGTGCGCGTTGTAGCCACCGCCGCCGATCGAGGTGATGCCCGCACGGCGGATGCCGGACTCCGACTCCCAGTCGGCGGTCTCCAGTTGCGGCACGAAGGGGGTGCTGGGGAAGTCGAGGTCCTGGTTGGCCTCGGTCAGGTTGATCGTCGCCGGCAGCTTCTTGTGGAAGAGGGCCAGCGCGGCCTTCATCGCGCCGAAGCCGCCCGACACCACACCGCCGTGGCCCACATTGCCCTTGACCCCGCCGATCGAGGTGGTGGCGGTCTGCTTGCCGAACGCCATGCTCGCCGCGTGCACTTCGAGCTCGTCGGTCATCGGCAGGCCCAGACCGTTGGCCTCGTACATGGACACGGTGTCCGGGTTGACGCCCCCGACCTCCATGGCGGCGGCTATGCACGCGCTCAGCCGTTCGGGCTGGGCCAGGCCGTAGGCCATCGCGCTGACACCGTTGTTGTTGACGGCCGAGCCCTTGACCACCGCGTAGATGTGGTCGCGGTCGGCGACGGCCTGCCCCAGCGGCTTGAGCAGGACGGTGACGACACCGCTCGACAGGGCCGTGCCGGTGCCGTTGGCGTCGAACGGGCGGCAGTGGCCGTCCTTGGAGAGGATGCGGTTCTCCTCCCACAGATGGCCGCGGGGGTGCGGCAGACGGACCATCGCGCCGCCCGCGATCGCCATGTCGGTCTGGCCGAGCAGCAGCGACTGGCAGGCGAGGTGCACCGCGTAGTGGAAGCCGGCGCAGACGGCGGCGACGGTCACGGCCTCGCCGGTCAGCCCCATGTAGTAGAGGGCGTTGGACGTCATGGTGTCCGGCGACCACGCCAGACTCGCCTCGATCGCCTCGGGGCCGACCGACACCCGGTCCGGCGGGGAGCTGTAGAGCGCGGCGGTCTGCGGGTTGTTGGCGCCGTACATCCCGATCTCGGCCCGCACCCGGTCCGGGTCGTAGCCGCCGTCCTCGAGCGTCTCCCACGCGCTCTCCAGGAACAGGCGGTTCTCCGGGGTCATCGCGGCCGCCATCCGGTCGCTGATGCCGAAGACCGAGGGGTCGAACTTGTCGTACGTGTCGAGCACGCCGCAGGCGCGGACGTAGAACGGGCTGTGGATCAGGGTCTCGTCGACGTGGATGTCGTCCTTCTCCAGGAAGGACACGGACTCCCTGCCGTGCACGAGGTTGTCCCAGAACTGTTCCTTGGTACGGGCTCCGGGCGACCGGAGGGACATGCCGATGACGGCCACGTCACCCGGGTCGTAGTCCTGCTCGGGGCTGTCGGTCATGGGGAAGCTCCTGCTTCGAGGCGGATGCCGAGCGGCAAGTGGTGGTCGATGGAGGACAAATGACCGAGGGTCAGTTGTCGGTGGGGGCGGCACGGCCGCGCAGCGCGGCGCGGCGGGCGCCCGCGCGGCGGCGGGCCGACTCGACGATCTCGGGGGTGGCGCCGCTCTCGGCGTCGAGCCAGCGGGCCAGCGAGGCGATGTCACGGAAGCTGAAGAGGTCGGGCACGCGGACCCGGCGGTCGAACCGCCGGGTCATCAGCCTGGCCAGCCGGACGAGCAGCAGCGAGTCGCCGCCGAGGTCGTAGAACGCGGCCTGGACGTCGATGCCCGTCGGTTCGAGGTCGAGCAGCTGGCCCCAGATCTCCGCCAGCGCCACCTCGGTCGGCGTGCTCGCGGCCCTCAGCGGCGTCCCGGGATCGGCGGCCGGCGGATCGGGCAGTGCGGCGCGGTCGAGCTTCCCGCCCGGCGCCAGCGGGAGCGCGGTCAGGAACACGACCGTCCCCGGCACCATGTAGTCGGGCAGCTCGGCGGCGAGCCCGCCGGTGAGCGCGGCCTGGCGTTCGGCGTCCAGCCAGACGCCGTCACCCTCCCGGGACGCCTCCTGGGAGTCGTCCGCCGGCACGACGTAGCCGATGAGCCGGTTGCCCCGGACGACGGCGGCGGCCTCGCGGACCCCGGGCCGGCCGGTCAGCCGCGCCTCGACCTCCTCCAGCTCGATGCGGAAGCCGCGCAGCTTGACCTGGTGGTCCGAGCGGCCGCCGAACCGGAGCTCGCCGTCCTCGGTGCAGGTGACGACGTCACCGGTGCGGTACATGCGCTCGCCGTCCAGGAACGGGTCCGGCACGAACCGCTCGGCCGTGGTGCGCGGCCGGTTGACGTATCCGTGGGCGAGCCCGACCCCGCCGACATACAGCTCGCCGGGCACGCCGGCCGGCAGCGGCTTCAGGTTCTCGTCGAGGACGTAGGCACGGGCGGTGGACGAGGGTGCGCCGATCGAGGGCTCGTCGGTCTCGTCCTCCGGCACCCACTTGTGCGAGCTGAAGACGGTCGCCTCGGTCGGCCCGTAGGCGTTGTAGACCCGGTCGGCGCCGGTCTCCCGGTACGCCCGGTCCACCAGCTTGCGCCGCAGGGGCTCGCCGCCGAAGACGACCGTGCGCACGTTCGGCGGGAGGCCGCCGGCGTCGAGCAGGCCGTTCATCACCGACGGGACGACGTTGAGGTGGGTGATCCTGTCGGCGTACGCGCTGTCCGGCAGGTGCACGGCGCTCTCCACGAGCACGACGGCGCCGCCGCGGCACAGGGCGGGGAAGATCTCCATCACCGACATGTCGAAGCAGATCGAGCTGGCCGCCGAGATGCCGCTCATGTCGCGGCCCTCGAAGATGCGGTCCATCTCGGACAGCATGGCGACGCAGCCGCCGTGGTGGATGGCCACGCCCTTCGGGAGGCCGGTGGAGCCCGAGGTGTAGATGATGTACGCGGTGTCCTCGGGCACGACCGGCACGGGGCGGTCGCCGGGCTCGGTCGTCACGGTGTCACCGAGGACGACCACGGTCGGTCCGGCCGGGCAGTTGGCCCGGGACGCGGGCGTGGTCAGCAGGAGACGGGTCCCGCTGTCCTTGACCATGAAGGCCAGCCGCTCGGCGGGGTAGTTCGGGTCCAGCGGCACGTAGCAGGAGCCGGCGCGCAGCACGGCCAGGACGGCGACGAGCAGGTCGGGCGTGCGCTCGACGCAGACGCCGACCGGGACGCCGGGTCCGGCGCCGTCGGCGACGAGCCGCTCGGCCAGCACGCGGGAGCGCTCGTTCAGCTCGCCGTAGGTCAGGACGCCGGCGTCGGAGTAGACCGCGGGCGCGCCCGGGTTCTTTACCGCCTGCTCGACGAACTCGGAGTGCAGGGTCTCGGTCACCGGTCCGACTCCTCGGCCTGGGCCTCGGGGAGACCGCTCGGCGCGATGTCCCGCAGCGCCAGGTCGGGTCGGGCGATCGAGTCGAAGAGCACGGTGCGGTAGAGCGCGAGCAGTGCCGTCACGGTTTCCTTCTCCAGATAGCTGGGTTTGTACTGGATGTGGCCGACGACCTCGCCGTCGATGTCGGCCATCGAGATCTCCAGGTCGAACTTGGCGAGGTGCCTGCGCACCTGGAGCGGTTCGAGCGGGAGGGCGCCGTCGGGCGCGATGGTGTCGCCGATGCCGTGGAAGAGCTTCACGGACCGGGGGAAGGCCTCGGACGAGAGCCAGTTCACGACCACGTCGAACCACGGGGAGCGGCCCTCGGCCCGCGGCGGCTTCAGCTGGGAGGCCAGCAGGTCGAGCGGGTAGTTCATGTGCTCGACCAGACCGAGCGAGAAGGCATGGACCTCGCCCAGCAGATCGCGGAAGGTGCGGTCACCGGAGGGCTCCGCCCGTACCAGCACCGTGTTGAGGTAGTAGCCGATGGCGGATTCCCAGCCGGGTTCGGCGCGTTGGGCGATGGCGGTGGCCAGGACGGAGTCCTCGACCCCGGCCGCGCGGTTGAGGGTGGCGAAGAAGCCGGCCAGGACGACGGTGCTGATCGACACGCCCTCGCGGACCGCGAACTCCCGGAGCAGGCGCGTCTCTTCCACGCTCCAGCGGAGCGTGAGGTCGCGTCCCTCGTAGGTGACGCCCGGGGGCCGCTCCCTGGTGGACAGATCGAGGTGGGCAGGCGGGTCGGCGAGCTTCCGCGACCACCAGTCCAGCGCCGCGTCGGCCGCCGGTCCGTCGAGCCACTGTCGCTCCCACTCCACGAACTCCGTGTAGGGGGCGACCGGTTCGCGGCCGGCGGGGTCGGCGCCCTCGTAGAACTCCTGGAGTTCGCGGATCATCACGTCGGCCGAGGCCGCGTCCGAGGCGATGTGGTGGACGAGGACAAGCAGGAAGTGGTCCGCCGGGCCGCGCGTCATCAGCACCACCCGCACGAGGGGACCGTTGTCCAGGTCCAGCGGCTCGTGCCCGTACTCGGCCAGCTCCTCGCGGGCCTCCTCGTCGTCCAGTTCGGAGCTGTCCACGACGAGGAACTCGTACACCGGTTCGTCCAGGACGACCTGGTGCGGTCGGCCGCCGGCCTCGACGAAGAGCGTGCGCAGCGCGGGATGCCGCTCCATCACGGCCCGCACGGCGCCGTCGAGCGCCTTCTCGTCGACCTCGGCACGGATCCGGGCCGCGACCATGAAGTTGTACGGCACGGCGTCCGGCGAGACCTGCTGCATGAACCACAGCGAGGCCTGGCCGTGCGAGGCCGCCGCCACTTCGAGACCGAGGCCGTCGGCGCGCAGCTGCTCCGACGCCGGTGCGTCGGTGGGCTCCAGGAGCCCGCGCGCGGCCAGTTCCTCGACCAGCTCCTCGGCGTCCAGCTCGGACAGGTCGTCCAGGAACGACCGGGCCGGCTCGGGCTCGGGTGCCGTCGGCTCCGGCCTCACCTCGGCGGCAGGCGCCGGAACGGCCTTCGCGGTGGCGCCCGGCGGGCCGACGGTCTCGACGATGTGGGCGACGACCTCGGAGACGGAGCGGCCGTCCAGGAACACCACCGGGGACACCCGGTGTCCGAAGAGCGACTGGAGCCTGTTGACGAGGCGGATCGCGAGCATCGAGTCGAGACCGAAGTCCCGCAGTCCGGCGCCCTGGTCGAGCCTGCTCGCCGGTACGCCCAGCGCGTCGGCGATCTCGCCGAGGACGACCTCCGCGAGCGGCCTGTCCGGCACGGACACGGCGGCGACGGCCTCGACGGCGGGCGAGGTCACGGACGCGGTGGCGGTCGTGGCCACGGACTCCGTCACGGCCGCGGTCCCGACGACCGCCGTGGACCCGACCTGGGGGAGCGGCGTGGCGTCCAGCCAGTAGCGCTCCTTCTGCCACTGCACGAGCGGGGTCTCCACGACCTCGGCGTCGTCGGCGAACAGCGAGTCGAAGGTCAGCGGCAGGCCCCTGACGTACAGCGACGCGGCGGCCCCCAGCAGGCAGCGGACGTCACTCTCCTCGCGGCGCAGGGAGTTGATCGCGTGCACCTGGGCTCCACGGGTCAGCGCGATCTCCTCGACCGCGCCGCGCAGCGTCTCGTGCGGGCCGATCTCGATGAACGTGCCGACGCCCTCGTCGACCAGAGTGCCGATCGTCTCGGCGAACCGCACCTGGTTGCGCAGGTTGTGCACCCAGTAGTCGACGTCCGCGACCGGGTTCACCGTGTCGGCGAGCGCGGTGGACCGGAACTCGATCGTGTTCCTCGACGGGCTGATGCCGTCGATGAGTTCGCGCAGCGGCTCGATCAGCGGGTCCATGCCGGGGCTGTGCACCGGCCGCTCGACCCGGATCCTCCTGGTCGAGATCCCGGCCTCCCGGAGATCGGCCTCCAGGGCGCTGATCGCTTCGGGAGAGCCGGACACCGCGGCGCTGGTGGGGCTGTTCACCACGGCGACGGCCGCGTGCTCCGCGTACGGGGCGAGCCTCGGCAGCAGCTCCTGCTCCGGCAGGTCGACCGAGATCATCGCCCCGGCCGCCGCCTTCCGTTCGAGCAGGTGCGAGCGGGCGACCACGACACGGGCGGCGTCCTCCAGGGACAGCGAACCGGCGACGCAGGCGGCGGCGACCTCGCCCAGGCTGTGTCCGACGACCGCCGTCGGCTCGATGCCGAGGCCGAGCCAGACCTTCGCGAGCGAGACCTGGAGGGCGAACAGCACGGGCTGCTGGAAGTCCATCTCCTCGTACCGGGCCTCGTCGGCCGGGGCGGCGAGCTGATCCAGCACCGAGCAGCCGCCGGCCGCCCGTACGGCGGCGTCGCAGGCGGTCATCCACGTACGGAACCCGGTGTGCGAGCGCAGCAGCTCCCGGCCCATGCCGACCCACTGCGTGCCCCCGCCGGAGAACACCAGCGCCACCCGCCGGTCGCCACTGCCGGAGACCGTGCCCGTGACGACGTCGGGGTGCGGCCGACCCGCGGCGACCCGGGCGAGTCCGTCGAGGACGTCCTGCCGGTTGCGGGCGAACAGCGCGATCCGCCGGCCGTGGTGCGTACGCCTGGTGGCGAGCGTGTACGCGAGGTCGGAGACCCGCAGGCCCGGGTCGCGCTCGACGTGGTTGGACAGCTCGCGGCAGGTGTCGGCCAGCGCTTCCTCGGTGCGCGCCGTGACGGGTACGAGATGCACCCGCTCGTCGGGCGCGGCCTCGCCCCGGCTCGGCGTGACGTGCCGTCCCCGGTCACCCGCGAGGAACGGGGTGGCCGTGACGGGATGCCCCGCGGTGTACAGCGCACCGAGCGAGCCGAGCAGGGTCCAGGCCTCGTCGGTGCCGCGCCGCAGCGAGGGCAGCGTGGCCGCCGTCGGCAGGATCTCGGCCACGGACTTGAGCAGGACGGGGTGCGGACTGATCTCGACGACCGCGTCGACGTCGTGGTCGCGCAGGGTCGTCAGGGCGTCGACCACCCGGATCTCCTGGCGCAGGTTCTCCGCCCAGTACTCCGGCCCGAGCTCCGTGCCGTCGACGAGCTCGCCGGTGACCGTCGAGACCATCGGGACGCGGGTGGCCCGGGGCCTGATGCCGTCGAGTTCCACCTTCAGCGGGGCGAGGACGTGGTCGACCAGCGGCGAGTGCGGGGCGTGGCCCATCCGTACCCGATGGCTCGTGACACCCTCGTCGGTCAGCCGCTGGACGAGCTCGTCGATCTCCTGCGGTGTGCCGGTGACCAGCGTCGAGTTCAGGCCGTTGTGGCCGGCGATCGTGAGCTGACCGGTGAGGTACGGCCGTACGGCGTCGGCGCCGGTCGTGACGACGATGCCGTCGCCGCGCCCCACGGCCAGCTGCTGGAGGAGCCGGCCGTGATGGGCGGCCAGCCGGGACGCGTCCTCGAAGTCGAGGGCGCCGGCGATGTGGGAGGCGGCGAACTCGCCGACGCTCTGCCCCACGACGACGTCCGGCTCCACCCCGAGGGACCGCCAGGTGTCGGCCAGGGCGACCTGGAGGGAGAACAGCAGCGGCTGGAAGACGTCCATGTCGTCGATACGGCCGTCGGCCGACGTCATCTGCTCGACGAGCGAGAAGCCGAGCAGCTCCCGCATCCGCTGGTCGGAGCGCGTCATGGACCGGCGGAACACCGGGTTGCCGGCAAGCAGTTGCCGGCCCATGCCCACCCACTGCGAACCGTTGCCCGAGAACAGGAAGGCCACCCGCGGCTTGCGCGCGGTCTGCTCCCCGGCGCTCAGCCCGGCGGCCGGGGTG
Source organism: Streptomyces gardneri (assembly GCF_006539185.1). Classification (GTDB taxonomy): domain Bacteria; phylum Actinomycetota; class Actinomycetes; order Streptomycetales; family Streptomycetaceae; genus Streptomyces; species Streptomyces gardneri. The sequence goes on along the minus strand of NZ_BJMN01000022.1, from coordinate 51,259 downwards.
CCGGCGGTGAAGGCGTCGAGCTGTGTCCTGAGCTCGGTCAGGTCACGGGCCGCGGCGGCCAGCCGGAACTTCCCGTCGCCGGGGGCGCGTCCGCAGACCGCCCGCAGGTCGCTCTCGTCACGCAGCGCCGAGGCCCGCTCGGCCAGCGCCTCCCGGGAGTCCCCGGCCAGCAGGAGGAGGCTGCCCTCGGACCGCGGCAGCTCCTCGACGACGACATGACAGATCGCGCCGCCGAAGCCGAAGGAGCTGACGCCTCCCCGCCGCGCGTCGGAGCGCCTGGGCCAGGCCGTGAGCCGGTCCTGGACGGTGAGGTTGTACTCGTCGAACAGGATCTGCGGGTTCGGGGAGGAGTAGTGCAGGCTCGGCGGCAGCACGCCGTTGCGGATCGACATGGCGAGCTTGACCAGGCCGACGATGCCGGCCGCCGCCTCCAGATGCCCGACGTTGGACTTGACGGAGCCGAGCCGCAGCGGCTCCGCGCGGTCGCCGCCCAGGACCGCGCCGATGGCGTTGGCCTCGATCGGGTCGCCGAGGGGCGTCGCGGAGCCGTGGCACTCGATGTAGTCGACGAGGGAGGGCGCGATGCCGGCCCGCCGGTAGGCGTTGCGGAGCATCAGCTCCTGCGCCTGCGGGTTCGGCGCGGTCATGCCGTTGCTCAGACCGTCGTTCTGGGAGGAGCTGCCCTTGATGACGCAGTACACGGGCAGATCGCGTTCGAGGGCCACGCTCAGCGGGGCGAGGACGACGACTCCGGCGCCCTCACCGCGGACGTAACCGTTCGCCCGGGCGTCGAACGACTTGCAGCGGCCGTCCGGGGCGAGCGCGCCCATCGCGTCCATGGCGGTGTAGTAGTCGGAGACGAAGCTCAGGTTCACGCCGCCGGCGAGCACCAGCTCGCTCTCGCCCATCCAGATCGACTGGCAGCCCGCGTGCACCGAGACCAGCGACCCGGCGCAGGCGGCGTCGATGGCCATGCTCGGGCCCTGCAGACCGAGTACGTAGGAGACGCGGTTGGCGATGATGCCGTCGTGCATGCCGGTCGCGGTGTGCGGGGTGATCTGGGCGTCCGGCCCCCGGTAGTGCGCCAGCGCGGCGTAGTCGCCCCAGCAGGAGGCCATGAACACGCCGGTCTCGGTGCCGACGAGGCTGTCGGGCGCGACCCCCGCGTCCTCCAGCGCCTCCCAGGCCAGTTCGAGTATCAGCCGCTGCTGCGGGTCCATCTGGACCGCTTCGCGGGGTGAGATGCCGAAGAAGAGGGGATCGAACTGGTCGATGCCGTCGATGAACCCGCCCCAGCGGGCCGAGCCGCGCAACAGCTCGCGGCGTGCGGCTGGCACCGGTCCGACGGCGTCGCGACCCTCGGACAGCAGCTTCCAGAACGCGGAGGGGTCCGGTCCGCCGGGGAACCGGCAGCCGATGCCCACGATCGCCACGGGCTCGTGCACGCCGGTACGGCGCTCGTTGCCCGGGGCGGGGCCGGGGGCGGTCCCCGCGCCGCGCGGCCCCTCGACGAGCGCACGGCACAGCTCGTCGACGGAGGGGTACTGCCACATCCAGGTGACGGGAACTTTCCAGCCGACGAATTCGGATAACGAGGTGGCGAGACGGGTGAATTTGAGCGAGTCGAGACCGTACCGGTGCATCGGTGTCCAGCGGTCCACCGCGTCCTTGGGCAGATCCATCAGCTCGACGACGTGAGAAAGAAGAAAATCCGTTATGGCACGCGGATCTGGTTCTGCGCGCTCTTGGGGCATGACGGCTCCTCAGCAGGGCGGGTGGGGGTGACCGTGGCGCACCTGCGGCCGTGCCGATGGGCACGGTCGGGGGCCTGCGGTCTCGAAATGACTCCCGTGGAGTCATCCTGGCCGATACGGATCGGGATCTGATTCAGGACTGCTTCCCGGCGGTCCGGCCGCCGGGGCATGCATCGCGCGTCTCCTGGCCGCGTCGCTCCGCGACTGCGATTCCAGGCCTAGGACCAGCGGGCTGACATGGCCCGTATGACGAAGTAGTTGCCCCGACCGACCAACATCACGATGCCACTCTGGGAATGGTGAGACAAGGGCGCCTGACGGGTCGGATGGTGCGCTGGCGTGATCTCGACCCGGACTGACCGGATCGACTCGCTCAATGGCCGTGAATCGGTGCGGACATGACGGGAATCGAGGCGGACTGGACAGCGGGCGAATGACCTTGCAAGCTGCTCGCCATGAAATACATGAACCACACACCGGTGTCGGCCGACATCGACATCGCTTTATCCGGGCGTCCCCCGCACACGCCCGTCACGGTGGCGGGTGACGCATGACCGGTATCGACGTGATGCCACGGCAGAGGCCGGGCCTGGCACTCGGCGTGCTGGCCGGAGCGCTCGCGCTCGACGTGAGCGGACTCGGGGTCCTCAACGCCGCTCTCCCGTCCGTCGGAGCGCGCTTCGGCCTCGACGACACCACGCTCCAGTGGGTCATGATCGCCTACGCCGTGACCTTCGCCGGCTTCCTCCTGGTGGGCGGCCGCCTGGCCGACGTCTTCGGCCGCCGGCGCGTGTTCGAGTGCGGAGTCGCCCTGTTCACGGCGGCCGCCCTGGTCGGCGCCGTGGCACCGGACACCGCGGTGCTGCTCGGCGCGCGGGCGGTCCAGGGCATCGGCGCGGCCCTGTCGGGCCCGGCCGCATTGGCCCTGCTCACCGAGGTGTTTCCCGCCGGACCGGCGCGCAACCGGGCGCTCAGCGTGTACGCCGCGGTCGGCGCCGCGAGCTTCAGCGGCGGGGTGCTCCTCGGCGGCGTACTGACCCAGTTCCTCGGCTGGCGGTCGGTGCTGTGGTTCTCGGTGGCCCTCGGCCTGGTCGTGCTGGCCGCGACGCGCGCCGGACTGCCCGGTGGCGCCGGGCGCGGCGGCAGCCTGGACCTGCCCGGCGCGATCTCGGGCACGCTCGGCCTCACCCTGCTGGTCGTCGGCGTGAGCACCCACGGCGCGGCGGCCTGGACCGCGCTCCTCGCCGCGGCGGCCTTCCTGGTGTTCTTCGTGGTGCGCGAGCACCGCACGCCCGACCCGGTGCTGCCCCTCGGCCTCTTCCGGCTGGCGTCCGTCCGGGCCGCGAGCCTGGCGGCGTTCCTGCAGTACATGGGCTCGGTCGGCATGCTGTTCTTCGCGCCGCTGTACCTGCAGGGGATGCTGGACTACACGCCTCTCGAGTCCGGTCTCGCGCTGGTGCCGATGTCGGCGGCCGTGTTCCTGACGGCCAACTTCGCCACCGGACGCCTGCTCGCCCGGCACACTCCGCGCACGCTGATGGCCGTCGGACTCGTCCTGATCGGCGTGGGAACGGCGCTGTGGCTGAGCACGCCGGAAGACGGCGACTACCTGCTGCACGTGCTCCCCGGCCTGGTCGTCAGCGGCATCGGCCAGGGACTGAACTTCCCCTCGATGACCTCCGCCGGGCTCACCGGCGTCGCGCCGGAGCGACACGCGGTCGCCGGCGCGGTGAACGTGGTGGCGCAGCAGATCGGCGCCAGCGTCGGAGTGGCGGTCATGGTCCTCGTCGCGGCGACCGGTGGCGACCAGCTCACGGGTTACCACCTGGCGTACCTCACGGCAGCCATTGCCTGCGTACTCGGAGCGGCGGTCATCGCCGCGGTAAGACGCCCCTGATACCCGGGAACGCCTCTCGGGAACTCGGGAACTCCGGCGGGATATTCGGCCTCGGTCATGCGGTGACCGAAAGGGAGCTCTTCAGGAGACGCTCCTCTTCGGCTCGATGGACGACGGCACGAGAGGACCGGACCGAACCGCAAGCACCCGGCACCCCGTCGAAATGACCGGAATCCTTCGGGCGGCGAGTTGTTTCGCCGTACGCGTACGGTGCGCATGCCCACTGCGTACCGTACGCATTCCCGACGCATTCCTGACGAATTCTTGACGTACTTCTGATGCATTCCCTCCGCGTATCAGCTCTCCGTGCCGGCGACTTCAGCAGTCGCATTGCGCACACCTACACCCAGCCGACCGAACTCGCAGAAATCGATGACGCATTCGACCGCATCGCCTCCCGGCCGCAGTCCGGGATCCGTCCCGTATCGATCCGTGACGAACGGGCCGAGCGCCACGAACAATCCGGGTTCCGATCCCGGAAGAGCGGTCGGGAAATTCTCGTTCACCAGCTCATGAACCGGAGGTGTTCACCAGGGCGGGATTACTTCCGGCGACGCCCGATTCTTCCTGCTTCGCCGCCTGTCACGGTCGCTCGCGCGTACCCGCTCGCGGCGCCGGCACCGCCCCCGCCCCCATGGAGGCCGGTGCCATATGAGAGGGTCTGGCGAATGAGCGAGACACCACCGAACACCCTGCAGTACCGCTCTGACGGGCGAGAAGACGCTCCGGTCCTGGTCCTGGGGCCCTCGCTGGGGACCACCTGGCACATGTGGGACCGGCAGATACCCGAGCTCACGCGTGAGTGGCGGGTCGTGCGTTTCGACCTTCCCGGTCACGGCGGCGCCCCGGCCGAGCCCTTCACCTCCGTCGCCGAGCTCGGCGACCGGCTCCTCGCCACCCTCGACGCGATCGGCGTCCAGCGCTTCGGCTACGCGGGCTGCTCCCTCGGCGGCGCCGTCGGCCTCGACCTCGCGCTGCGCGCACCCCAGCGGGTCGCCTCGCTCGCGCTGGTCGCCACCTCGCCGCGGTTCGGCAGCGCCGACGAGTTCCGCCAGCGTGGGGTCATCGTCCGGACCAACGGCCTGGAGCCGATGGCCCGCACCGCCCCCGAGCAGTGGTTCACCCCGCTCTTCGCGGGCGCGCAGCCGGCCATCGTCGACTGGGCCGTCCAGATGGTCCGGACGACCGACCCCGCCTGCTACGTCGCCGCCTGCGAGGCGCTCGCGGTCTTCGACGTCCGCGAGGCGCTCGGCAGCATCGGCATCCCCGCCCTCGTCCTCGTCGGCTCCGAGGACCAGGTGACCGGCCCCGCCGAGGCCCGCACCCTGGTCGCCGGGATCGCCGACGCCCGGCTCGCCGTCGTCCCGGGCGCCTCGCACCTCGCCCCCGTCGAGCAGCCCGCCGCCGTCACGGACCTGCTCATCGAGCACTTCGCGGGCACCGCCCAGGAGTCCAGCGGCACCCTGACCGTGCCGCCGATGCCCGCCGTCCCGGTCCCCGCCGCCGAGCCCGCCCCGGCGGCCCCGCCCGCCGAGGCCGAGCCCGCCGGCCGCCCCGATCCGTACGTGACAGGCCTCGGCCTGCGCCGCGAGGTCCTCGGCGACGCCCATGTGGACCAGGCCCTCGCCGACGATCCCGACAGCGACTTCCAAGAACTCGTCACCCGGTACGCCTGGGGCGAGGTCTGGAGCCGCGAGGGCCTCGACCGGCGCACCCGCAGTGCCGTCACCCTCACGGCGCTCATCGCCGGCGGCCACCACGAGGCGCTCGCCGACCACACCCGGGCCGCCCTCCGCAACGGTCTCTCGCCCGACGAGCTCCGCGAGATCGTGCTCCACACCTCCGTGTACTGCGGCTTCCCGGCCGCCGAGTCCGCGCTGCGCGTGGTCACCCGCGTCATCCGGGAGGAGACGACGCCGCCCGCGTAACCTGGCCGCGTGAAGCTGACGAAGAAGTCCCATGCCTGCGTCCGGCTGGAGAAGGACGGGCGGACGCTCGTCCTCGACCCGGGGATGTTCACCGAGGAGGACGCGGTCCTCGGGGCCGACGCGCTGCTCGTCACCCACGAGCACCCGGACCACTTCGACGAGGGCCGGCTGCGCGCCGCCCTGGAGGCCAACCCGGCCGCCGAGATCTGGACGCTGCGGAGCGTCGCCGAACAGCTCTCGGCGGCCTTCCCCGGCCGGGTGCACACCGTCGGCCACGGCGACACGTTCACGGCCGCCGGCTTCGACGTCCAGGTCCACGGCGAGCTGCACGCGGTGATCCACCCCGACATCCCGCGCATCACCAACGTGGGCTTCCTCGTCGACGACGGCACCGTCTTCCACCCCGGCGACGCGCTGACCGTCCCGGACCGGCCGGTCGAAACCCTGCTGCTGCCCGTCATGGCCCCCTGGAACAAGATCTCCGAGGTCATCGACTACGTCCGCGAGGTCCGGCCGCGCCGGGCGTACGACATCCACGACGCCCTGCTCACCGACCTCGCCCGGCCGATCTACGACCGGCAGATCGGCGCACTCGGCGGCACCGACCACTCCCGCCTCGCCCCCGGCGCCTCCGCCGAGCTCTGAATCCGCGCACTGTCACACCCCGCCAGTAGGCTTGCCTCCATGCGCATCGCCACCTGGAACGTCAACTCGATCACCGCCCGGCTGCCCCGCCTCCTGGCCTGGCTGGAGAGCACCGGCACCGACGTGCTGTGCATCCAGGAGACCAAGTGCACCGCCGAGCAGTTCCCCACCGAGGAGCTGCGCGCGCTGGGGTACGAGTCGGTGGTCAACGCCACCGGACGGTGGAACGGCGTGGCCCTGGTCTCCCGCGTCGGCCTCGCGGACGTGGTCACCGGCCTGCCCGGCGGCCCCGAGTACGAGGGCGTGCAGGAGCCGCGGGCCATCTCCGCGACCTGCGGCCCGGTCCGCGTCTGGTCGGTCTACGTGCCGAACGGCCGCGAGGTCACCCACGACCACTACGCGTACAAGCTGCGCTGGCTCGACGCGCTCAAGGCGGCCGTCGCGGACGACGCGGCGGGGGAGCGCCCCTTCGCCGTCCTCGGCGACTACAACATCGCCCCGGCCGACGAGGACGTCTGGGACATCGCCGAGTTCGAGGGCCTCACGCACGTCACGGAGCCGGAGCGGGCCGCCCTCGCGGGCCTGCGCGAGACCGGTCTGGCCGACGTGGTCCCGCGCCCCCTCAAGTACGACCACCCGTACACGTACTGGGACTACCGCCAGCTCCGCTTCCCGAAGAACAAGGGCATGCGCATCGACCTGGTCTACGGCAACAAGCCCTTCGCCGAGGCGGTCTCCGACAGCTATGTGGACCGCGAGGAGCGCAAGGGCAAGGGCGCCTCGGACCACGCGCCCGTCGTGGTCGACCTCGACGTCTAGACCCTCCCCGCACGCTCCCTCCACCCCCGCGGCCACGCTTCGCCGCAGGTGGGGGCCCGGCGCGCGCCGAGATGATCTCCGCGCGCCGGGTGGTCGACCCGCAGGTGACGGTGCGACGCTGTTCGGATGAACATTCCGTTTCTGGACCACTGGCGCAAGCGTCATGAGACCGAGGACTCCGAGGGGCCCCTGGCCGCGGCCTTCGACCGTGACCCCGAGGGACTGGGGGAGCTGCTCTCCGAGTGCGAGCTGCTCCGCGCCCGCGTCGAGGAGGCCGGAGTGGCGCTCGACGACAGCCCCCGCTCCCTCCAGGAGCTGGACCAGCTGCCGCCCCGCTGGCGGGACGACCCGGAGGAGCTTCCCTGGATCGGCAACGACGCCGGTCTCTACCTCGGCACCGTGATCGTCCGGAACGTCCCCGGGGCCCGCTGGCAGGTGTGGCCCGGCGGCGGCCCCGTCGTACGCCTGGCCTCCGGCCGGGAGATCCAGGTCGTCGAGGCCGGTCTCGACTGGGCGATGACGGGTGCGCCGGAGCTGTACCAGGTGTACGCGGAGACCGCCGAGTACTGACGCGGCGCACCCTTACGAGCCCCTCCGCACCCCTGCCCCCGCCACCCTGTTGCAGTAAATACGGCTTATTCCGGTTTCATGCGTGTCGGCCGTGAAGTCCCTTTTTCTGGTGGATAGTTTGCGCTGACCGCGACACCGCTGAGAAATGGGGCAGGGCAGCGTATGGCCGTCGTCGATCCGCTGATCGAACTGCGTGGTGTCAACAAGCACTACGGTGCGCTGCACGTCCTCCAGGACGTGGACCTCACGGTCGGCCGCGGTGAGGTCGTCGTCGTCATCGGTCCCTCCGGCTCCGGGAAGTCCACCCTGTGCCGGGCGATGAACCGGCTGGAGCGCGTCGAGTCGGGCGAGATCGTCATCGACGGGCAGCCCCTCCCCGACGAGGGCAAGGCGCTCGCCCGGCTGAGGGCCGAGGTCGGCATGGTCTTCCAGTCCTTCAACCTCTTCGCGCACAAGACCGTCCTCGCCAATGTCTCCCTCGCGCAGATCAAGGTCCGCAAGCGCAAGAGGGAGGAGGCCGACGGGCGTTCGCGCGAACTCCTCGACCGGGTCGGCCTCGCCGCGCACGCAGAGAAGTACCCGGCGCAGCTCTCCGGCGGCCAGCAGCAGCGCGTGGCCATCGCCCGCGCCCTCGCCATGGACCCCAAGGCCCTCCTCTTCGACGAGCCGACCTCCGCGCTCGACCCCGAGATGATCAACGAGGTCCTGGAGGTCATGCAGCAGCTCGCCCGGGACGGCATGACGATGGTGGTCGTCACCCACGAGATGGGCTTCGCCCGCTCCGCGGCCAACCGGGTCGTCTTCATGGCCGACGGACGCATCGTCGAGGACCGCACGCCCGAGGAGTTCTTCACCAGTCCGCGCAGCGAGCGCGCCAAGGACTTCCTCTCCAAGATCCTCAAGCACTGAGCGGGGCGGCAACCATGCAGCGTACGCACCGGACCCTGCCCGCGCTCGCCCTGTTGCTCGCCGCCGCGGCGACGCTCGGCGGCTGCGGCCGTCCGGGCAGCCCGCCCGTCAAGGGCCCGCAGCCCGACCAACTCCCCTTCTACCAGGTCCAGTCGGGCTTCACCCTGCCCGATTCACGTACCTGGAACCGAGCGAAGAAGCGCGGCCGGCTCGTCGTCGGCGCCAAGGAGGACCAGCCGTACATGGGGGAGAAGGACCCCGCCACCGGCCGCTACTCCGGCTTCGACATCGAGATCGCCAAGATGATGGCGGCCTCCCTCGGCTTTGAACCGGCCGGCATCGACTTCCGCACGATCGCCTCGGCCAACCGCGAGACCGCCCTGCAGAACGGCCAGATCGACTACTACGTCGGCACCTACACCATCAACGACAACCGCAAGAAGCTCGTCGGCTTCGCCGGCCCCTACTACCAGGCGGGCCAGTCCCTCCTCGTCCGCACCGACGAGACCGACATCACCGGACCCCAGGACCTCGCCGGCAAGCGGGTCTGCTCGGCCGCCGGATCCACCCCGTACCAGCGCATCGAGAAGGACTACCCGAAGGCCGAACTCGTCGCCTACGACACCTACTCCGTCTGCGTGGACAACCTGCTGACCTACCAGGTCGACGCGGTCACCACCGACGACACGATCCTCATGGGGTACGCCGCCAAGGTCCCCGACGAACTCAAGGTCGTCGGCAAGCCGTTCTCCGAGGAGCCGTACGGCATCGGCGTCCCGCACGGCGATGACGCCCTGCGCTTCGCCCTCGACGACGCCATCGCCGCCCACGAGAAGAACGGCGACTGGAAGAAGGCCTACGACGCCACCCTCGGCCTCTCCGGGGTCCCCGCCCCGACGCCGCCCGCCATCGACCGCTACCCGGCGAGCTGATCCGGAGGGACCCCCACATGGAGTCACTGACATGGACGTCCTGACCGACAACTTCTCGCTCTACGGCGAGGGATTCCTCGGCACCGTCGAACTGACCGTCTACGCCTCGGCGTTGGCCCTCGTGCTGGGCTTCGTCATGGCTTCGTTCCGGGTCGCGCCCGTGGGCTCCTTCCGGGTCTTCGGGACGGTCTGGGTCACCGTCCTGCGCAACACCCCGCTGACGCTGCTCTTCTTCGCGGTGATGCTGGGCCTGCCACGCTTCGGACTCGTCCTGCCCTTCGAGGTGTTCGCGGTCCTCGCGCTCGGCTGCTACACCTCCGCCTTCATCTGCGAGGTCCTGCGCTCCGGCATCAACACCGTGCCGCGCGGCCAGGGAGAGGCGGCCCGCAGCCTGGGCATGACCTTCACCCAGACCCTCGGGGCGGTGGTCCTGCCGCAGGCCTTCCGCACGGTCATCCCGCCCATCGGCTCCACCCTGATCGCCCTCGCCAAGAACTCGGCGATCGCCGGCGCCTTCAGCGTCACCGAACTCCTCGGCACCTACAAGACGTTGAGCGAGCTCGGCTACAACATCGTCTGGACGTTCGTCTGGATCGCCGTCGGATACCTGATCATCACCCTCACCATCAGCGCGATCTTCCACGTCCTGGAGAAGCGCTGGGGAGTCGCCCGATGACCGAGTCCACCGCCCTCTACGACATCCCCGGGCCGCACGCCCGGCGGCGGCACCTTCTCTACGGCCTCGCGTCCACCGTCGTGATCCTGGCCCTGGCCGGCTGGTTCCTCCATCTCCTCTTCGACACCGAGCAGTTCACCTCCACCAAGTGGTCGCCCTTCCTCTACGAGGGCATCCAGGAGCTCCTGCTCGAAGGCCTCGGCAACACCCTCAAGGCCTTCGCGTACGCCTCGGTGCTCTCGCTCGCGCTGGGTGCCGTCCTCGCAGCCGGACGGCTCTCCGAGCACCGCGTGCTGCGGTGGACCTCGACCCTCCTCGTCGAGTTCTTCCGCGCGATGCCCGTCCTCGTGATGATCTTCTTCATTTTCGTGGCGCTGAAGGTGCAGCCGCTGCCCGCGCTCGTCGCCGGACTGACCCTCTACAACGGCTCGGTGCTCGCCGAGGTCTTCCGCACCGGCATCCACGCCGTCGCGCGCGGCCAGGGCGAGGCCGCGTACGCGCTCGGCATGCGCAAGACGCAGGTCATGACCTACGTCCTCGTGCCGCAGGCCGTGCGCGCCATGCTGCCGGCCATCATCAGCCAGCTCGTGGTGGCCCTCAAGGACACCTCGCTCGGCTTTCTCATCACCTACGAGGAGTTCCTGCACGCCGGCAAGCTGATCGCGTCGAACCTCGACTACGACCTGCCGTTCATCCCCGTCGTGCTGGTCATCTCACCGATCTACATCGGGATGTGCATGCTGCTCTCCTGGTTCGCCACCTGGGTGGCCCGCCGAGAGCGCCGCAACCCGAAGACAAAGGCCGTGGACGTCGCGCCGGCCGAACCGGGAACGCTGCTGCCGGGAGCGCAGTAGCTGCTGTGAAGCCCTGCCCGCCCGGCAGCAGCCGGTGATCACTTCTCCCGCAGCGGTACCGACACGTACGACGGGTCGGCCGACGGGGAGGAGAAGGTCAGCTGCGCGCCGGTCGGGTTGTGCTCGATGTAGAGCGCGTCGACGGTGTCGACGACCAGGGCGAGCCGGTGGCCGGCCGGTACGTCGTACGCCGTGGAGAACAGCTCCAGATCGACGGCGAACGGCTGCCCCGGCGTCTTGCCGTGGAAGGTGTACGGGGCGTTGCTGACCAGCTTGCCCACGCCGAGGGGGCCCACGTCGTAGAGGTACGCGACGAGGGTGCCGCTCTCCTTCGTGGAGGTGACCGTGGTGTGCACCTTCGCCGTGCCGCGCACCCGCTGCGGGGTGGCGTACCGCTCGGACTGCCACACGCCGGCGAAGGCGCGGGGGAGCAGGGGGACGGAGACGGTGGGCGGGGTGCGGAGGAACTGGTCCAGGAGGTTGGTCAGCAGGGTGATGCCGCCGTTGGCGCCGGAGTCGACGTTCGCCCAGATCCGCTGCGTGCCGTCGAGGTCGAACTTCCGCTGGTTGGCGTGGACCGACTTCCAGTCCGGGTAGCCCTCGTAGCCGCTGGTGGAGCGGGACTTGAGCTGGACGGGCTGCTCGCGGTCGATGCCGTTGTCGACGCCCTTGAGGTGGTGGTCGAACCAGCGGTGGGCGTTGGTCCAGGTGTCGTTGGGGAGCCCGAGGATGCCGGTGGCCTCGGCGGTGGCGTGGTCGCCGGGGCGGAACTCCAGCCGCTTGGGGCCGGTGAGCTTCTCGTAGAAGCTCGCGTACTGGTTGGGCGGGAAGATGGTGTCGCCCCAGGCGTTGCCGAGCATGATCGCGGCGCCGTTGGTGTTGATCCGGTCCAGGTACGTGGCGGGGGACCGCTTGCGGCCCCAGGCGATCATCTCGTCCTCCTTGTCGAGGTTCGACGAGAGGAAGTCGCCCAGGATCTCCTTGAGTTCGGGGCCGGGCCGCCCTGTGAGATACCCGGCGCCGCCGAGCAGGGCGGCGGCCTGGAGGTGCTGGGTGCGGCCGCTGTAGATGGACTCGATGAGGTCGGCCCAGCCGCTGAGCGCGGCGACGGCCTTGACCCTGGGGTCGTGCGCGGCGGCGAGCAGGCTGATCCCGGCGCCGTACGAGACTCCCGCCATGCCGACGCGGTCGGCGTCGGCCGGGGTGTTCGCGAGGGCCCAGTCGATGACCTTCGAGGCGTCGGCGACGTCCTTCGGCCCGGCGGTCTCGATCTCGCCTCCGGACTGCCAGAAGCCGCGGGAGTTGTAACTCACCACGACGTAACCGGAGTCGGCGAGCTTCTGGGCCTGGGCGAGGTACTCGATCTGGGGCATGGCCCAGCTCGTGGGCAGCACGATCAGGGGAAGGCGGGCCGAAGCGGCGGCGCCGGCGGGGGTGACGACGTTCGCCTTGAGGACGGTGCCGCCCTCCCCGGCGATGTCGACGAAACGGATACCGGTCTCCGCGGCCTGGGCGGCGGGGGCCAGGGCGAGGGCCGTCCCGGCCACGAGAGCGGCCGAGACGGCGAGGGCCAGGGGTGTGCGTCGCACGGGTCACTCCTCACTGGGGTACTGCTGGGGAGGCAGTACGGGCACTGATGGGGGGCAGTGAAAGTGACCCGACGGTAACCGCGAGGTCGTACCCGGGGTAACCAGTGAGTAAGTTACGTGCGGGTAACGATTGGGGTCGGGGTGGCGGCCTCCGAGTCCAGGAGGGCAACGGCTTCCCGGAAGTCGGCGTGCGCCTCCTCGTACCGCTCGACGGCCACCAGGAACGTCGAGCGGTCGGTCAGCGCGCGGGCGCACGCGCTCGGATCCGCCGGCCGTCGGCGGGCGAGCGCGACACCTTCGTCGAAGAGCGGGCGGAGCGTCTCCTCGTAGGTCCGGGGGTGCCGAACCTCGAAGAGCGCCGACCGGAGCGTCAGCCGGTGGTGATCGAGTGCCGGGGTGTCCAGCGGCGGGTCGTCGCCCTCCGCCGCGCGTGCGGGGATGCCGTCGACGTACGCCCTGAAGGTGTCGTTCGACCAGTCGCGGAGCTCATGGCCGAGCGGCGGCCCCGGTGCCTCCCGAGACCCGGCCGGCTCGACGGCCCGGCCCGACAGGGCGAGCAGGGTCGCCCAACGCGCGAGGAGGTCGCCAGGATCGCTCGAGTCGCCGGACCGCGCGAGCCGGGCCAGGAGGGCGAGGACCTCCTGCCGGTCCGCGCGCGCCTCGCCGCCGCGCCCGGCGGCGTCGAGCATCCTGGAGCGGTGGACCAGCGCCCACACGACGAGGGCCCGCGGCGCCGAGCCCTCCTCGGCCTCGCGTCGGGTGTCGTCCACGAGCCGGGCGCGCACCTCCAGAGCCTCCTGGTGCCGCCCTGCGGCATCCAGCGCGGCAGACCAGGCCACCAGGTCGCCGAAGGAAGGCCCGGACCGCGCGGCCCGTGCGTCCAGCGCGCAGACGTCCGCCGCCTCGCTGTGCCGCCCCTCCTCGGCCAGGACCGCCGCCAGCCGGCCCCCGAACCCGTTCCTCGCCGCGCCCCGAAGATCCAGACTGTGCCGCGCCACCGCGGCCAACTCCTCGCACACCGCCAGCCCTTCGGCGCGCCGTCCGAGAGCGAACAGCGCGTGCTGGTACGAGTGCAGGGCCAAGCAGAGGAGCCTCGCCCCCTGCGGCTCGGAGGTGTCGAGGGCCCGTGCGGCCTCCACCTGCTCGGCGTGCACCACGATCCGCAGGTCCGGACGGTTCCGGAACCCCGGCTCGTAGCAGTACGAGGTCAACGCCTGTACCAGCTTCGGGAGATAGGCGGCCGGGCTCACCTTCGCCAGCACCCGGTAGGCCTCGACCTCTTGGGACCGGGACAGCCGGCCCGACCCGAGGAGCATCGTCCGCGCCCGCAGTACCGCATCGTGATCGACGTTCTCGGAGTGATTCATGACGGCGATTCTGGAAGCCGGGCAAGGGGCCGGACAAGGCTCGGCGACTGTGCGATCAGTCCTACGAAAACCGCCCCTGAGCTGTCATGATGGATACGTCATCACCCTTGGACCACTCCTGACGGGAGGCGCGGTGGGGGACGCGAGCGAGGTGCCGGACGTCTTCGACCCGCGGATCTACGCCGCCGGGATCCCGCACGACCGCTTCCGGGCGCTGCGCGACCACGCGCCCGTCGCCCGGCAGGCGGAGCCGGAGATCCTGGGGTGGCCCGCCGGACCCGGATTCTGGGCGGTCACACGCCACTCCGACGTCGTCCGGGTGCTCAAGGACTCCCGCACGTACTCCTCGTCCCTCGGTGCCACTCAGATCCGCGACCCCGACCCCGCCGACCTGCCGTTCATCCGCCGCATGATGCTCAACCAGGACCCGCCGGAACACGGCAGGTTGAGGCGGCTCGTCAGCCGGGCCTTCACGCCGGGACGGATCGAGCGGTTCGCCGCCACCGCACGGGAGCGGGCCCGAGGCCTGATCGGGGAGGCGGTCGCGACCGGTGGCGAGGTCGACCTCGTCCGGACCGTCACCGACGACTACGCCCTGCTCAACCTCACCGACCTGCTCGGCATCCCCGCGAGCGACCGGGGACTGCTCCACGCCTGGACCGAACGGGTCATCGCCTACCAGGACCCCGACGAGCCCCCCGTCCTCGACGCCGAGGGGCGGCCGGTCAACCCCCGGTCGCCCGCGATGCTCGCCGAGATGTTCGGCTACGCGCAGGAACTCGCCGCGTACAAGCGCACGCACCCCGCCGATGACGTGATGACCTCGCTCGCCACCTCCGAACTCGCCGACGCCGAACTGGAGATGTTCTTCTTCCTGCTCACCGTCGCCGGCAACGACACCGTCCGCAGCGCCGCCCCCGGCGGACTTCTCGCCCTCGCCGAACACCCCGGAGAGCAGGCCCGCCTGTGGGGCGGGAAGGTCTCCATGGAGACGGCCGTGGACGAACTCCTGCGCGTGCACCCGCCCGTGCTGTCCTTCCGCCGCACGGCCGCCCGGGACACCGTGCTCGCCGGGCAGGCGATCGCGGCGGGCGACAAGGTCGTCGTCTTCCACGCCTCCGCCAACCACGACGAGCGCGCCTTCGCCGCACCCCACCGCCTCGACCTCGGACGGAGCCCGAACCCGCACGTCTCCTTCGGCGACGGCCCGCACGTCTGCCTCGGCGCCCACTTCGCCCGGCTTCAGCTCCGGGTGCTGTACGAGGAGGCGCGCGCGGCCTGCGGAGGCGTGGAGCTCGCCGGGCCGCCCCGCAGACTGGTGTCCAACTTCATCAACGGGATCAAGTCGCTGCCGGTGTGGCTGAAGGAGCCGACAGCGCGGCCCGTGTGACGTCGGCGACGAGCTCCACGACGTCGGGGCCGTAGGCCTGCGAGTTGACCACCTTCAGGAGCAGCGCGAAGGAGCCGTCCGCCCCGTACTTGCCGGCCAGCTCCTTGTGGTGGCGGGCCAGATGTCTCGCCGCGGCCTGATTGGTGACCGCGGCCTGGCCGCAGAGGAGGAACACGGGACGGACGCCCTCGCCGCGGGTGAGGCGGGCGAGGACGACGTACTCGGTCACTCCCCACTCGGCGCGGTAGGTCTCGCCCGCCACGGTGAGCATCCCCCGGTCCTCGCTCGGTTCCTGCTCGACGTTCATCGTGAGTCCCGGCAGCAGGTTCGGCAGATGGGCTGCCATGCGCCGGTTGGAGTAGGGGCCTCCGATGCAGAACTCCGCTATCTCGCCCAGGCCCTGACGGGCCGTGTCGTGCTGCACGATGCGGGTGCGTGCCCCGCAGTCCTTGACCAGCGCCGACAGTTCGAGCAGCGCCGAGACATCGGTGGCGTGCACGCTGCGCTCGCTGCCGGCCAGCCGGTTCACCACGAGCAGGCACTCCGAGCCGGAGGGCAGGCCGAAGAAGGCCTGCTTGCGGCGGAGCCCCCGCCGCCAGAGGTAGGTGCGGGCCAGCCATCCCAAGGAGGCGCTGACCCCGGTCGCCAGGACCCCGAGCACGATGTTCCGCACGTCTTCGTTCATGGGCGCGCATGCTATCGGCGGACCGGTCCCTTGTTCGAGGCGGTCCTGACGGAAGGGGCGGGAGGAAGTTACGCTGCGCGGACGGTCGTTGACTGGAGGTAGGAATGCGTCGCTCCGCCGCTGGAATGGTCTCCGCTGTCGCCATCGCGGCGACGGTGCTCTCGATGGGCGCCGCCGCCCCGGCCCAGTCGCCGCCGGCTGCCCCGCCGCCACCCGTCAAGGAGCCCGTCGCGGTCGGCTACGGCGGAGCGGTCGCCAGCGTCGACGCCGACGCCTCGGCCGCCGGCATCGAGGTCCTCCGCAAGGGCGGCAACGCCGTGGACGCGGCCGTCGCCGTCGCCGCGGCGCTCGGTGTCACCGAGCCCTACTCCGCGGGGATCGGGGGCGGCGGCTACTTCGTGTACTACGACGCCAAGAGCCGTACGGTCCACACCGTCGACGGCCGGGAGACGGCACCCCGCTCCGCCGACGCGAAGCTCTTCACGGAGAACGGCAAGCCGATCCCCTTCGAGGAGGGCATGACCAGCGGCCTCGGCGTCGGCACCCCCGGCACCCCGGCGACCTGGAAGACCGCCCTCGACGCCTGGGGCAGCAAACGCCTGTCCACCCTCCTCGCGCCCGCCGAGCGGCTCGCCCGCGAGGGATTCACCGTCGATCCCACCTTCCGGTCCCAGACCGCCGCCAACGAGGCCCGGTTCCGCGACTTCCCGGCCACCTCCGAGCTCTTCCTGCCCGGCGGCCAACTGCCCGTGGTCGGTTCGGTGTTCAAGAACCCCGACCTGGCCCGTACGTACGAGACGCTCGGCCGCGAAGGCATCGGGGCCCTCTACCGGGGGCCCCTCGCCCGGGACATCGTCGACACCGTCCGCAAGCCCCCCGTCCGCGAGGGCGCCACCCGGACCGTCCGCCCCGGCGACCTGACGGTGCGTGATCTCGGCGCGTACCGCACCGAGTTCCGCAAGCCGACGAAGATCGCGTACCGCGGGCTCGACGTCTACGGCATGGCGCCGTCCTCCTCCGGCGGTACGAGCGTCGGCGAGGCGCTCAACATCCTGGAGGGCACCGACCTCGCCACCGCCACTCCGGCCGGCTATCTCCACCGGTTCATCGAGGCCAGCCGGATCGCCTTCGCCGACCGGGGCCGCTGGGTCGGCGACCCGGCCTTCGAGTCCGTGCCGACCCGCGAACTGCTCTCCCAGCGCTACGCCGACTCCCGCGCCTGCCTGATCCGCGACGACGCCGTCCTGACCAGCCCGCTCGCGCCCGGCGACCCCCGCGACCCCGCGCCCTGCGCGAGCGGCGGGACCGCGGCCCCGACCACGTACGAGGGCGAGAACACCACTCATCTGACGGCCGCCGACAAGTGGGGCAACGTCGTCGCCTACACCCTGACCATCGAGTCCACCGGCGGCAGCGGGATCACCGTGCCCGGCCGGGGCTTCCTGCTCAACAACGAGCTGACCGACTTCTCCTTCGCCCCGGCGAACCCGGCCGTGCACGACCCGAACCTGCCCGGGCCCGGCAAGCGCCCGCGCTCCTCGATCTCGCCGACGATCGTCCTCGACCGGCATGACCGGCCCGTCCTCGCCCTCGGCTCGCCGGGCGGCGCGACCATCATCACGACGGTCCTCCAGACCCTCACCGGGGTCGTCGACCGGGGCCTGCCGCTCGTCGACGCGATCGCCGCGCCCCGCGCGAGCCAGCGCAACCAGGCCACCACCGAACTCGAACCCGGCCTGTGGAACAGCCCGCTGAAGGCCGAGCTTGAGGGCATCGGGCACGGCTTCCGGCAGAACCCGGAGATCGGCGCGGCCACAGGTGTGCAGCGGCTGCCCGACGGCCGCTGGGTGGCCGCAGCGGAGACGGTCCGCAGGGGCGGCGGCTCGGCGATGGTGGTCCGGCCCGCGGGTGGCCGGTAGGGAGTCTCCCGGCGTCCGACGGGGGCGCGCTGCCACCGGGCGCGCGTTCCCGCACGCGGGTCCGGTCGGCGCGCGTCCTACAGGGCCGTGAGCACGCGCGGACCGTCGTCCGTGATCGCGACCGTGTGCTCGGCGTGGGACGCGCGCGAGCCGTCGAGCGTACGGATCGTCCAGCCGTCCCGCGCCGTGTAGTGGTCGTCCGTGCCGCCGCCGATGAGCATCGGCTCGATCGCGAGCACCATCCCGTGCCGCAGCTTCATGCCGCGACCCGGGCGCCCCTCGTTCGGGACGCCCGGGTCCTCGTGCATGGTCCGGCCGATGCCGTGGCCGCCGAAGCCGTCCGGGATGCCGTAGCCCGCGCCGCGGCACACCCGGCCGATCGCGTGCGCGATGTCGCCGATGCGGTTGCCGACGACGGCCGCCGCGATGCCCGCCTCCAGGGCCTCCTCCGCCGCGGCGATCAGCCGCGTGTCCTCCGGCCGGGCCGGGCCGACGGTGAAGCTGATCGCCGAGTCGCCCGCCCAGCCGCCGAGCAGGGCCCCGCAGTCCACCGAGACCAGATCGCCCGGGGCGAGCCGGGTGTCGTCCGGGATGCCGTGCACGATCGCGTCGTTCACGGAGAGGCACACGACCGCTGGGAACGGCACCGGAGCCCAGTCCGGGTGGTAGTCGAGGAACGGCGAACCGGCGCCCGCCTCCGCCAGGACCTCCCGCGCGGCACGGTCCAGTTCGGTCAGCGCGACACCGGGCGCCGCCTTCTCGCGCACGGCCGCGAGGGCCCGTGCCACCACCCGCCCCGACTCGCGCATCGCCGCCAGGGACTCGTTCGTCTTGATCTCCACCATGCCAATTACTATACCGGTATTAGAATGGCGTCATGGTGCGCACACCCCTGACCCCCGAAGAGCGCGAGCGCGGCGAGCGCCTGGGCCTCCTCCTGCGCTCGGCGCGCGGCGAGCGGTCCATGGTCGAGATCGCGGCCGCGGCCGGCCTGTCCGCCGAGACCCTCCGCAAGATCGAGACCGGACGGGCCCCGACGCCGGCCTTCTTCACCGTCGCGGCCCTCGCCCGGGTCCTCGACCTCTCCATGGACGAACTGGTGGTGCTCTGCACCCCGGCTCCCGCCCCGGCCCCGGCCCCGGTCTGACGGGGCCGGTCCGACGGCGCAGGCTCCGCCTGGACGGCCGGCAGGGGCCTCAGAGGGAGACGGCCAGCTGCACCCGGCTGTGGCGCGGGCGCTCGATCTCGTCCAGGAGCGCGAGCGCCAGGTCGGCGTGCCCGATGCGGCCCGGCCCCTCGACGACGGTGCCCACGGCCGTGCGGTACGCGCCCGTCCGCTCCGCCTCCGCGTTCAGGTCCAGCGGCGGCACCACCATCAGCCAGTCGAGCTCCGGCCCCGCCTCGGCCGACAGCAGCTCGAACTCGGCCACGTGCCCCTGGGCGAAGGCGCGCCACGCCGCAGGGAACTCGGGCGCGTCCATGAGCCGCACCCCGGGCGCGGTCTCCAGGGTCGTCGCGATCCCGAGGGTGAGCAGCCGCCGCACCCCCGCCTCGGCCAGGCCGCCGACCAGGGCCTTCGCCGCGGCCGTGAAGTACTCCTCCGAGGGCAGGTCCAGGCGGGCCGCCGCGTGCACCACCGCGTCGTGGCCGGCCACGAGCGCCGCCACCGAGACGGCGTCCGTCGCGTCTCCCCGTACGAGCGTGACTCCTTCGCCCTCCAGATCGCGGTACGCCGCCGGGTCGCGGACCACGGCCGTCACCCGGTGGCCCCGGGCCACCGCCTCCGCGACGGCCGCCCGGCCGACCCGCCCGCCCGCGCCGAAGACCGCGATGCTCATGATGTCGTTGCTGCTGTCGGCCTTGTTGCCGTTCTCGATGTCCATGCCCGGACCGTAGAACGGAGGTCCCTGGTTACTTCAACGGTACTGGGCTAGCGTCGGCCCCATGCCTGATCAGCCCGTCCCCACCGTGCCGTTGGACCCCGCCCGCTTCGACGACCCCGACTGCGCCGCGAGCCCGGCCCAGCCCTTCCGCGTCGGCGACAAGTGGACCGGAATGGTCCTGCGCTGCCTGGAGGACGGCACGCCCCGCCGCTTCACCGAACTGCGCGTGCCCCTGCACTGGATCACCCCCAAGGTCCTCACCGAGACCCTCCGCTCCATGGAGCGGAACGGCTTCGTCACCCGGACCGTCCACGACGAGAACCCGCCCCGCGTCGAGTACACCCTCACGCCCCTCGGGCGCTCGCTCATCGGACCGCTCGACACGGCCTGCGACTGGGCCCGCGCCCACGCCCCCGCCATCACGGAGGCCCGCGCCTCGTACGAGCAGGGCAGCCCGGTGGCGTAGTGCGGGATGCGGGATGGCCACCCCCTAGGCTCCTGCGCATGATTCCCGAGGAACTGCGGCGCGGCCGCTACGTGAGCCTGACGACCTTCCGCAAGAACGGCACGGGGGTCGCGACGCCCGTCTGGTACGCGGTGGAGGGCTCCGAGCTGTACGCGTGGACCCGCACCGACTCCTGGAAGGTCAAGCGGCTGCGGAACGACCCGCGGGTCGAGCTCGCCGTCTGCGACGTGCGGGGCAACATCGCCGAGGGCGCCACGCGCTTCCCCGGCGAGGGCCGGCTGGTCGAGGGGGAGGAGCTGGGCCGGATCCGGGGCCTGCTCTCGCGCAAGTACACCTGGCAGTACTGGCTGACCGACGTCCCGGCCATGATCGTCCGGCTCGGCAAGCGCCCGCACACCGGAATCGTCGTGCGGCTGGGCTCCGCCGAATCCGCCGAGTGAGGCACCCGCCCGAAAACGGACCGTAGTCGTCCCGTAACACGACTGCGGTCCAATACCCGCGGACCGGAAGGTTCCAGTCGACGGCGGGGCAGGTGCGGATCGCATGACGGTACATCAACTCCCGGTGGAAGTAGCGGCCTTCGCGCAGTGGTTGACGGAGCTCGCGGGCCGGCTCCGGCCGGACGCCGGGTGGTACGGCGTCTTCGCCGAGCGCGACCCGGACGGGCTGCGGGCCTGCTTCGACGGCGCGGAGATCCTCCCCTGGGACGTCGTCGAGGCGCTGCTCCAGGACGCCGGTGAGCCCGCCGGCGGGCCGCTCGCCACCCGGGCCGGGGCGCTGTACGCGGCGGCGGCCACCGCCCACGACCGGCGCCCCGGCGGGGCCGCCGCCCTCGCCGAGCGCCGGGACCTGATGGAGCAAGAGCGCCGCTACGCCGAGTCCCGCGCCCGCGAGCTGGGGGAGCGGCTCCGCGCCGCCGCAGGGGCGGCCGAGGCGGCCGGCCTGGAGAACGACCTCGCCTGGGTCCGCGACGACCACACCCGGGCCACCGCCCGCGTCACCGAACTGACCGCGCGACTGGACCGCCTCGGGGCGGCCGCGGGGACCGCACCGGCCCCGCCGCCGCCCCCGCCCGCCAAGCGCCGCCCCCGGGGCGCCCGGTACGCCTGGCTGGAGGAGAGCGCCGAGGAGCAGACGGCCGCGGTCGCCGTTCCCGTGCTGCCCACCGGGGGAGCGGCCCCGCGGGGCGCGAGGTTCGGCGGTGGCGAACCCGGCGTGGCCACCCGGGCTCCCGCCCCCGCCTCCGACGCGGCGGGCGGGGCCTCCGCCCCCGCAGAGGCCGGCCGCGCCGCCGCCAATGCCGTCTACGCCCTCCAGCGGCTCCGTGCCCGGGGCCGCAGCGGCGAGGCGCACGCCCTGCTCTGCGAGGCGCTCACCGGCCCGCCGGACCGGCTGCCCGCCCTCGCCGTCGAGCTGCACCGGGCCGGCCTCGCCGCCGACTGGTCCACCCTGCTCTGGGAGGCGGCCTCGCTGCCGCCCGGCCGGCTCGCCGCCGTCGCCGGGGTCCTCGCCGACGCGGGCAGGGCCGCCGACTGCGACCAGCTCCTCCGGCAGGGCGTGGCCCGCCCCGTGGAGGAGCTCGCCGGGGCGTGCGCCGCCCTGCGCGGCGACGGCCACCACCGTGAGGCGCACGCGCTGCTCACCGCCTTCGTCCGGGTCCGGACCCCGGAGGACGCCGCCCGCCTCGCGGGCGAGGACCCGCGCGGACTCGTCCCCCAGCTCCTCGGCGCGGCGCGCGCGGTGTCCGTGACCCGGGAGCGCGACCTGCTGCACGCCCTGCGCGTGGCGGGCCTGTCGGGCGCGACGGGCGCCTGATCCGGAGCGGCGGCGGCACTCCTCACGGGGGCGTGTCCCTACTTGCCGGTACGTGTCGGTACGTGTCCGACGTGGACCACTCGGGTATGAAACATGATCGACGCCGCCGCTTCGCGACGGTGGTCTTGCTCCGGGGTGTGACGGGGCTTACGTTCTCCTCCTACGCCCCGCGTCTACGGGCGTAGAGGCTCTCTGACGCCGTGCCGAAGGAGCAGCTCATGACCGACGTCGTACGCGCCGCACTCGTCCAGGCGACCTGGACCGGCGACACCGAATCCATGATCGCCAAACACGAGGAACACGCCCGGGAGGCCGCCCGGCAGGGCGCCAAGGTGATCGGCTTCCAGGAGGTGTTCAACGCCCCCTACTTCTGCCAGGTCCAGGAGCCCGAGCACTACCGCTGGGCCGAGCCCGTCCCCGACGGCCCGACCGTCAGCCGGATGAAGGCCCTCGCCCGGGAGACCGGGATGGTGATCGTCGTCCCCGTCTTCGAGATCGAGGGCGAGGGCTTCTACTACAACACCGCGGCCGTCATCGACGCCGACGGCACCTACCTCGGCAAGTACCGCAAGCACCACATCCCGCAGGTCAAGGGCTTCTGGGAGAAGTACTACTTCCGCCCGGGCAACGCCGGCTGGCCGGTCTTCGACACCGCCGTCGGCAAGGTCGGCGTCTACATCTGCTACGACCGCCACTTCCCCGAGGGATGGCGCCAACTCGGACTCAATGGCGCCCAGTTGGTCTACAACCCCTCGGCCACCTCGCGCGGCCTCTCCTCCCACCTCTGGCAGCTGGAGCAGCCCGCCGCCGCCGTCGCCAACGAGTACTTCGTCGCCGCGATCAACCGCGTCGGCCAGGAGGAGTACGGCGACAACGACTTCTACGGCACCAGCTACTTCGTCGACCCTCGCGGCCAGTTCGTCGGCGAGGTCGCCTCCGACAAGACCGAGGAACTCGTCGTCCGCGACCTCGACTTCGGACTCATCGAGCAGGTGCGGCAGCAATGGGCCTTCTACCGGGACCGCCGCCCCGACGCGTACGACGGGCTGGTGCGTCCGTGAGCAGCCTCTTCGACCGGCACAAGGCCGTCATCCCCGACTGGGTCGCCCTCTACTACAAGGACCCGATCGAGATCACCCACGGCGAGGGCCGCCACGTCTGGGACGCCGACGGACGCAGGTACCTCGACTTCTTCGGCGGCATTCTCACCACCATGACCGCCCACGCCCTGCCCGAGGTCACCAAGGCCGTCGCCGAGCAGGCCGGGCGGATCATCCACTCCTCCACGCTCTACCTCAACCGGCCCATGGTGGAGCTCGCCGAGCGGATCGCCGGCCTCTCCGGCATCCCCGACGCCCGCGTCTTCTTCACCACCTCGGGCACCGAGGCCAACGACACGGCCCTGCTCCTGGCCACCGCGTACCGCCGCTCGAACCAGATCCTCGCGATGCGCAACAGCTACCACGGCCGCTCCTTCTCCACCGTCGGCATCACCGGCAACCGCTCCTGGTCGCCGACCGGCCTCTCCCCGCTCCAGACGCTGTACGTGCACGGTGGCGTCCGCAACCGCGGCCCCTACGCCCAGTACACCGACGAGCGGTTCGTCGACGCCTGCGTCGCCGACCTCGAAGACCTCCTCGGCCACACCCGGGACGTCGCCGCCCTCATCGCCGAACCCGTCCAGGGCGTCGGCGGCTTCACCTCCCCGCCCGACGGCCTGTACGCCGCCTTCCGGCGCGTCCTCGACCGGCACGGCATCCTCTGGATCGCCGACGAGGTGCAGACCGGCTGGGGCCGCACCGGCGACCACTTCTGGGGCTGGCAGGCCCACGGCCAGGCCGGACCGCCCGACATCCTCACCTTCGCGAAGGGCATCGGGAACGGCATGTCCGTCGGCGGGGTCGTCGCCCGCGCCGAGATCATGAACTGCATCGACGCCAACTCCATCTCCACCTTCGGCGGTTCGCCGATCACCATGGCCGCAGGCCTGGCCAACCTCTCCTACCTCCTGGAGCACGACCTCCAGGGCAACGCCCGCCGCGTCGGCGGTCTCCTCGTCGAGCGCGTGCGGGCCGCGGCCGCGGGCGTGGACGCCGTACGGGAGGTGCGGGGCCGCGGCCTCATGATCGGCGTCGAACTCACCGAGCCGGGCACCGACAAGGCCGACCCGGAGGCGGCCTCCGCCGTCCTGGAGGCGGCCCGGGAGCGCGGCCTGCTCATCGGCAAGGGCGGCGGGCACAACACCAGCGTCCTGCGGATCGCCCCACCGCTCTCGCTCACCGTCGCCGAGGCCGAGGAAGGCGCCGCGATCCTCGAAGAGGCACTCGGAGCCCTGTAGTTCACCCCTTCTCAGGCAGGAGAGTCCCGTGAGCACCCGTATCCTCGTCCGGGGCGGTCTCGTCGTCACCGCCTCCGACGAACTCCACGCCGACGTGCTGATCGAGGACGGCCGGATCGTCGCCCTCGCCGCCCACGGCTCGGACGTGGCGGCCGGCTGGACCGCCGACCGGACCATCGACGCCACCGACCGCTACGTGCTGCCCGGCGGCGTCGACGCCCACACCCACATGGAGCTGCCCTTCGGCGGCACCGCCGCCTCCGACACCTTCGAGACCGGCACCCGCGCCGCCGCCTGGGGCGGCACCACCACCATCGTCGACTTCGCGGTCCAGACCGTCGGCCGGAGCCTGCGCGAGGGACTCGACACCTGGTACGCCAAGGCCGACGGCAACTGCGCGATCGACTACGGCTTCCACATGATCCTCTCCGACGTGAACGAGCACACGCTCAAGGAGATGGACCGGCTCGTCCAGGAGGGCGTGAGCTCGTTCAAGCTCTTCATGGCCTACCCGGGGGTCTTCTACTCGGACGACGGCCGGATCCTGCGCGCCATGCAGCGCTCCGCCGACAACGGCGGGCTGATCATGATGCACGCCGAGAACGGCATCGCGATCGACGTCCTCGTCGAGCAGGCGCTCGCCCGCGGCGAGACCGACCCCCGCTATCACGGGGAGGTCCGCAAGGTCCTGCTGGAGGCGGAGGCCACCCACCGCGCGATCCAGCTCGCCCGGGTCGCCGGCGCCCCGCTCTACGTCGTCCACGTCTCCGCCGAGGAGGCGGTCGCGGAGATCGCCGCCGCCCGCGACAAGGGGCTGCCCGTCTTCGGCGAGACCTGCCCCCAGTACCTCTTCCTCTCCACCGACAACCTCGCGGAACCCGGCTTCGAGGGAGCCAAGTACGTCTGCTCCACCCCGCTCCGCCCCAAGGAGCACCAGGCGGCGCTCTGGCGCGGACTGCGGACCAACGACCTCCAAGTGGTCTCCACCGACCACTGCCCCTTCTGCTTCACGGGGCAGAAGGACCTCGGTCGCGGGGACTTCTCCAAGATCCCCAACGGCCTCCCGGGCGTGGAGAACCGCATGGACCTCCTCCACCAGGCGGTCGTCGAGGGACACATCTCCCGGCGTCGCTGGATCGAGATCGCCTGCGCCACGCCCGCCCGGATGTTCGGCCTCTACCCGCAGAAGGGCACGATCGCGCCCGGCGCCGACGCCGACGTCGTCATCTACGACCCGAACGCCCGCCAGACCCTCTCCGCGAGCACCCACCACATGAACGTCGACTACTCCGCGTACGAGGGGAAGGCGATCACCGGACAGGTCGAGACCGTCCTCTCGCGCGGCGAACTCGTCATCGACCAGCGGAAGTACGTCGGTCACGCCGGACACGGCTCCTTCACCCCCCGCTCCACCTGTCAGTACCTGAACTGAACCCCGAACCAGGAGGTCCCGCGTGGACTTCGGACTTGTCCTGCAGACCGACCCGCCCGCCTCGCAGGTCGTCGGCCTGATGCGCCGGGCGGAGCGGAACGGCTTCCGCTACGGCTGGACCTTCGACTCCGCCGTGCTGTGGCAGGAACCCTTCACCATCTACAGCCAGATCCTCGAACACACCACCAAGCTCCACGTCGGCCCGATGGTCACCAACCCGGGCACCCGTACCTGGGAGGTGACGGCCTCCACCTTCGCCACCCTCAACGACATGTTCGGCAACCGCACGGTGTGCGGCATCGGCCGCGGCGACTCCGCGATGCGCGTCGCCGGACGCAAGCCGAACACGCTGGCCCGGCTCGGCGAGGCCATCGACGTCATCCGCGACCTCGCCGAGGGCCGGGAGGCGAACGTCGACGGCAACGCGATCAGGATCCCCTGGATCAAGGACGGCAAGCTCCCCGTCTGGATGGCCGCCTACGGCCCCAAGGCCCTCGCCCTCGCGGGCCAGAAGGCCGACGGCTTCATCCTCCAGCTCGCCGACCCGTATCTGACGGAGTGGATGGTGAAGGCGGTACGGGCCGCCGCCGCGGAGGCCGGCCGCGACCCCGCCGCGATCACGATCTGTGTCGCCGCGCCCGCCTACGTCGGCGACGACCTGGCGCACGCCCGCGACCAGTGCCGCTGGTTCGGCGGCATGGTCGGCAACCACGTCGCCGACCTCGTCTCCCGCTACGGCGAGCACTCCGACATGGTCCCCGAGGCCCTGACCGCCTACATCAAGGACCGGCACGGCTACGACTACAGCCACCACGGCCGCGCCGACAACCCGTCCACCGACTTCGTCCCCGACGAGATCGTCGACCGTTTCTGCCTCCTGGGCCCGGCCGAGGCCCACATCGAGAAGCTGCGTCACCTCAAGGATCTGGGCGTCGACCAGTTCGCCGTCTACAACATGCACGACAACCGCGAGGGCACCATCGACGCGTACGGATCCACGGTCATCCCGGCACTGAGCGCGTAGCGCAGTCCCCTGTTTACTCTCCCCGGCAGGTGAAGTCCCCGCCCATTTTTCCCCTTCCCTTTGTGTGGCGCACCCACATGCCCCGTCGCCCGCCGGTCCGCCTAGCGTGGGCGGACCCGATGCCAGGACGGGTATCGGGCGGACGCGCCAGGGGCGCACGAAGGGAAGAGGCCGGGACATGGTCGACAGACGGAGTCCGGGAGGTCGGTGGCGGCAGCGAGCCGCCCGCGCCCTGGCGGTGGTGGGGGTCGTCGCGGCAGCCGTCGTGGCACCGCCCGCCACGGCCAGCGGAGCGGTGGCCGCCGCGCCACCCCCGTACCTCACCCTTGAGGCGAGCTACGGAGCCGGGACCGTCACCAACGGCTGGCAGAGCGTCGAGCGCTACGCCGACACGACCACCGGATTCCGTGCCGAGGGATTCCCGCCGGACGGCCGCGGCGACCAGGACGGCAAGCGCGTCACGTACTTCGGCGGAGTCTCCCGGCCCTCCTCCGGCACGTTCCTGCTCTACTCGGCGCCCGGCTGGAACACCGGCACCCGCACCACCCCCGTCCTCCTCGTGCACGGCGCCAACGACACCGCCGACCGCGCCTGGGCCAACCCCGGCGAGTCGGGCGGCTACGGCTGCGGCGCCGCCTCCTGCCCGTCCACCGGGCTGATGCAGGACCTCTCCGCTCGCGGTCACCGCGTCTTCGCCGTCGGCTTCGCCCACAAGCAGGGCGACAACCTGATGCAGGCGCAGATCGTCGGCGACGCCATCGCCGTCATCAAGGCCAAGCTCGGCGTCGCCAAGGTCGACCTGGTCGGCTGGAGCAAGGGCCAGATGTCGACCCGCGCGTACGTGTCGTCCGTGAAGCCGAACTGGGGACGGGCGTACGCCGGTGACGTACGCCGGCTGATCACCCTCGGCGGCCCGAACGGCGGCTACGACTACCCCTACGCCCACGGCTGGGCCCACGACTTCTCGATCTGGCCCGCGTGCGGCGGCCAGGTCAACGCCCCCTCCCCGCACTCCCACATGACCTGCTACGGCACGTACACCGCACGCCCCGAGTTCTCGATGACGCCCTCCGGCGGCTACGACAACTACCCCGGCCAGCGCCAGATGCTGGCCCGCTGGGACGGCGTCTACGGCGTCGACGGCGCCGCCCAGGACTGGTACACGACCTACTACGGCGGCCAGGGCTTCTACACCGCAGGCAGCGGCATCCAGGCCGCCATCGACGCCGGTTCGCTCATCGCGCCGCTGCACAGCGCCGGAGTGCCCGCCTCCGTCACCACCTACCTGCTGGCCGGCGGCTCCGCCGACATCCTCGGCATCTTCAACGAGAACCGCGGCCCCAGCGACGGCGTCGTCTTCATCTCCAGCGCCCTCGACACCACCGGCATCCCGACGGTCGGCGGCAAGGCCACCGTCACCGGCGCCAACCACCTCGAACTGGGATGGCACGGCTCGGTCACCGCCCAGATCGCCACCTGGCTCTCCTGAAGGACCCGACATGACCTCACTCCACACCCGCCGCGTGCCCACCGACCGGCTCACGCAGCAGATCACCGAGCTCACCGGGGCCCCGTCCGACGGCGAGGCCGTCGTCTTCGTCCACGGCAACGTCTCCTCCTCCGTCTTCTGGCACTCCACTCTCACCACGCTCCCGGACCGCTACCGCCCCCTCGCCGTCGACCTGCGCGGCTTCGGCGGCACCGACCCGCTGCCCGTCGACGCCACACGCGGCGTGCGCGACTACGCCGACGACCTCGGCGCGCTGCTCGACGCCCTGGACATCGAGCGGGCGCACCTGGTCGGCTGGTCCATGGGCGGCGGCGTCGTCCTCCAGTACCTGCGCGACAACCCGACCAGGGTCGGCTCCCTGACCCTGGTCAACCCGGTCTCCCCGTACGGCTTCGGCGGCACGCGCGAGGCGGACGGCACCCTCAACTCCCCGGACGGCGCAGGATCGGGCGGCGGCACCGCCAACGACGCGTTCGTACGGCACCTCGCCGAGGGCGACCGGGGCGAGGACTCCCCGGTCTCGCCCCGCACCGTCCTGACGGCCTGCTACGTCAAGCCGCCGCTGCGCTTCGAGCAGGAGGACGCGTACGTCGAGGCCATGCTCACCACCCGCACCGGGGACGACCACTACCCGGGCGACAGCACGGTCTCGACCACCTGGCCCGGGGTCGCGCCCGGCACCCGGGGCGTGCTCAACTGCCTGGCCCCGACCCACTTCCGCATCGACGACCTGCACCTGATCGAGCCCAAGCCGCCGGTGCTGTGGGTGCGCGGCGAGGACGACGTCATCGTCTCCGACACCTCGATGTTCGACCTGGCGCACCTCGGCTCGATCGACGTCGTGCCGGGCTGGGACGGCACGCCGGCGCAGCCGATGATCGCGCAGACCCGCCATGTCCTCGACCAGTACGCGGCGGCCGGAGGCCGGGTCCGGGAGGTCGCGGTGGCCGACGCCGGGCACGCGGTCCACCTGGAGCGCCCCGAGGAGTTCGGCAAGGCACTCCTGGAGGTCCTGTCCGCATGACGGTGTGCGGTACGAGGCAGGGCGCGGTCCGTGGCCGCGCCCTGCCCGGCGGTGTGACGTCCTTCCTCGGCATCCCCTACGCCGCACCGCCCTTCGGCGCCCTGCGGTTTCGCGAGCCGGCCCCACCGGAGCCCTGGACGGGCGTACGCGACGCGACGGCGCACGGCCCGACGGCGCCGCACGCGCCCTACGCCCCGCCGTTCGACGCCCTCATCCCGGAGAACGACATCCCGGGTGAGGACTGCCTGAACCTGAACATCTGGACCCCGGCCCCGGAGCCGGGCGCCGGCCTGCCCGTGATGGTGTGGCTGCACGGCGGGGCGTTCACCAACGGCTCCGGCTCGGCGTCCGCGTACGACGGCGGCACCTTCGCCCGTGACGGCGTCGTCTGCGTCACGCTCAACTACCGCCTGGGCGCGGACGGTTTCCTGCGAGTGTCCGGCCGCCCCGACAACCGGGGCCTGCTCGACCAGCTCGCCGCCCTCCGCTGGATCCGGGACAACATCGACTCCTTCGGCGGCGACCCGGACCAGGTGACGGTCTTCGGCGAGTCGGCGGGCGCGATGAGCATCGGCACGCTCCTCACCACCGAGGCGGCCCGGGGTCTGTTCCGCCGGGCGATCCTCCAGAGCGGCGCCTGTCACCACTTCCTGCGCCCGTCCTCGGCGGCACGGATCACGGCCCGCCTGGCGGAGAAGCTGGGCATCGAACCGACCGCGGCGGCATTCGCCGCCGTCCCCCTGCCCGATCTCCTGCCCGCCCAGGCGGAACTGAGGGGCGAGGTGAACGCCGATCCGGATCCGGCCCGTTGGGGCGAGGCGGCGCTCAACATGATGCCCTTCGAACCGGTCCGACCCGGCCTCGACCTGCCCGGCCCGGACCTCGGCGTCGACCTCCTGATCGGCAGCAACCGCGAGGAGTACCGCCTCTTCCTGGTCCCGACGGAACGCCTGCACGTCGTACCGGAGGCCGCGCTCCACGCCGTGACGGCGGCCTACGGCCTCGACCCGGCCGAGGCCCTCCCCGTCTACCGCGCCGGCCGTCCCGGCGCCACACCGGGCGAACTCCTGGAAGCCGTGGCGACCGACTGGTTCTACCGCCTCCCCGCCGTGCGCCTCGCGGAGTCCGTGCCGGGCTCGTATCTGTACGAGTTCGCCTGGCGCTCCCCGCGGTTCGGCGGAGAACTCGGCGCCTGCCACGCCCTGGAGCTGCCGTTCGTCTTCGACCGCCTCGACGACCCGTCGTACGCCCCGATGGTCGGCGACCACCCGCCCCAGGGCCTCGCGGACGCCATGCACGCGGCGTGGGTCTCGTTCGCGAGGACGGGCGACCCCGGCTGGAAGGCGTACGGCGGGGTGACCCGGACGACGATGGTGTTCACCGACGCGTCCGAGGCCACCCCGGTCGACGACCCGCGTGCGCGGGAACGGCTTCTCTGGGAGGGCGTACGCTGAGGCTCAGAGCCGGTCCGGGCGCTTCCCCGTCGTCTTCCCGATCCAGCTGAGGTAGGACCAGACACGGGTGTTCACGGCGGGGGTGTCGGTGGCGCATCCCTTGCCGTAGGACACCAGACCGACCAGGTACGGCTTCCGCCCGACCCGGTGCACCAGGGGGCCGCCGGAGTCGTACAGGCAGGTGTCACGGCCGGGGGAGTACGTGCAGATCTGCGGCGAGGCGACGGCGGTCATGCCCCGCGCCACACACGTCGAGTTGCTCATCGTGTCGAGCGCCACGACGCGCAGGACGTCGGAGGTCCGGCCGCCGAACGAGGTGGCGCCCCAGCCGGGGACCTCGACCCGCGTGTGGTCGAAGGTGCCGTGGGAGTACGGGGCGGGCAGCCCGACCGGGCTGACGCCGCGGTTGTACGCGACCGGTTCGGCCAGCCGGACGAGCGCGATGTCGTTCGCCTGGGTCGTCGGGTCGTAGTCGGGGTGCACGACGAACCGTTCCGGCGTCGCCAGGACGGCGTACGGGCTGTCCTCCCCGGTCGTCAGGTCGTGGTCGCCGAGGAGGACGCCCACCCGCTCCGTACTGCTGTAGGAGCCGGTCAGGCAGTGGGCGGCGGTGAGCACGTACCGGTCGCTCACGAGCGCCCCGCCGCACATCACCCGCTGCTCGGCGAGGTCCACGAGCCCCGCCATGAACGGGTACTGGTGCGGCCTCGCCTCCTGCCCTCCGACGACCGCGTGCGCCGGGGCGGGGCCGAGCGGGCTCACGGCCAGCACCGCCCCCGCGACCGTGGCCATGAGCCTTCTCATCCGTCCCACGAGATCTCCGAACTGTCCGGCGGCGGTTTCCCGGGGCCGGCGGCGGCATGCGGAGACGTTTCCTCTGCCCGTCACCACGGCCTGTTCCGGCCCGTCCGGACTTCAACGATCAAGGTGGGAAGCGGTCACCGGTCCGCGTCGGGGGCCCAGCCCGGGACGTGCGCGGCCACCGCCGCGTCCCAGGCCGCGGGCCCGCCCGGGAAGGGCCAGGCGCGGGTCACGGCCGGGGCCTGGATGATCGCCCGGAGCGTGTTCGCGAACTGTCGGCTCACGTGCGCGACGCGGTTCGGGCCGAGCGGTCCGTCCAGCGCGGCGACCCGGCCCTCGTACTCGGCCACGGGCCGTTCCGCCCAGAGCGCGATCCGGGCGGCGTCCATGGCCCGGGAGAGGAGCAGGACCCGAGGGCGGCCGCCCTCCGCGAGCGCCGCCGTCAGCCGGTCGTGGCCGTCGAGGACGACGGGGGAGTTGAGCCCGCTGATCCACCACGCGAACACCGGCGGCAGGACCCCCTCCCGGTACTGGCGGCGGTACGCCTTCACCCGGGGCGCCTCCGGCTGCGACAGGGCCCGCAGCGGCAGCAGGTCCCGCGCGTCCTCGTCGGGGTCGCCGTACCCGAACCACGTGAGGTGGCCCCTGTCCGGGTCATGGGCGAGCAGTTTCGGCCAGTTGCCGTCCACGAACCAGCGGTCCGCGTCCGGGGCGAGATGCCACTCGCCCTCGTGGAGCGGCCCGTCGCCCGCCGCGCGCAGCCCCGCACCGCCGTGCGCGGCCCAGCGCTCCGTCCACTCCTCCGAGCCGGGCTCCGCGAACTCGGCGACAGTACGGGCCAGTTCCGCCCGCAAGGGCGCCAGCGGCGAGACGTACCGGCCCGTCCGCGCGTAGTGCAGCCCGTACCAGGTGACCCGCTGCCGGGCGAACAGCACGGGAACCCCGCCCTGCATCAGCACCAGCCGCCGCCCGTCGGCGCTCTCCATCCGCAGACCGGGCTTCACCGGACCCTCGACACGCATCAGCATGCCGACAGCCTAGGCAGCCCGCCCCCGGCCCGGGTCCCTACGGCACCCGGGCCGTCCACTCCGCCGTGCCGAACTTCGTCTCCGCCAGCTCCTTCGCCCGCGTCAGCTCGTCCTCCGCGAGGACACCCTCCGACAGGCCGTACCGGCCGCGGAAGGAGGCGATCATCCGCTCGATCACCGCCTCGCGCGGCAGCCCCGTCTGCCTCCGCAGCGGGTCCACCCGCTTCTTCGCGCTCTTCGTGCCCTTGTCGGAGAGCTTCTCGCGGCCGATCCGCAGCACCTCCGTCATCCGGTCCGCGTCGATGTCGTACGCCATCGTCACGTGGTGCAGCACCGCGCCACCGCCCCCGACCTGTACGGCCCCGTCCAGCTGCCTACGGCACCCGCGCGGTCCACTCCTCGGCGGCGAACTTCGTCCGCACCAGCTCCTCCGCCCGGACCAGCTCCTCCTCGGTGACCTCCCCGGTGGTCAGCCCGTAGCGGTCACGGAAGGAGGTGATCATGTTCTCGATCACCTGCTCCCGGGCGAGGCCGGTCTGCCGGCGCAGCGGGTCGACGCGCTTCTTCGCGCTCTTGGTGCCCTTGTCGGACATCTTCTCCCTGCCGATGCGCAGGACCTCCAACATCTTGTCGGCGTCGATGTCGTACGACATGGTCACATGGTGAAGGACGGCCCCTGGCCCGCCGTCCAGGCCGACCACCCGCTTCTGCGCGGCGCCCGCGATCTTCCCGGCCTCGGTGGCGATGTCGTTGAGCGGTTGGTACCAGGCCTTGATCCCCATGTCGCCGAGGGCGCCGAGCACCCAGTCGTCGAGGTAGGCGTAGCTGTCGGCGAAGGAGAGGCCCGACACCAGGGACTCCGGCACGGACAGGGAGTAGGTGATCGTACTCATGGGTTCCACGAACATGGCCCCACCACCGGAAATGCGACGCACCACGGTCATCCCGTGCTTCGCCGCCCCACCGAGGTCAACCTCGTTCCGCAGCGACTGGAAGCTGCCGATCACGACGGCGGGCGAGGCCCACTCCCAGACCCGCAAGGTGGGAGCCCGCCGCCCGGCGGCCACCTCGGCGGTGAGCACCTCGTCCAGCGCCATGTGCAGGGCCGGGGCCTGAGGCCCCGTGTGCACCAGCTGCCAGTCGTAGTCGCTCCACTCGGTTGCGTGGGCGAGGGCCCGCCGGACAGCGATGCCGATTCCATCGGCGGTCAGCCCGAACATCACGGTCGACTCGGGCAGGGCCTCGGTGATCCGGGCCGCCAGCTTCGTGGCGTCCGCGGAGGAAGGGGCACCTTCCAGGGCGCCGTTGATCGCGAGGATCGCCTCGTCGGGCTCCAGGAAGAAGTCCCCGGCTACCCGCACGTTGCGGAGTACCCCGTCCTCGACGTCCAGATCGACGACGACGAGCTTGCCGCCGGGTGCCTTGTACTCACCGTGCACCGTTTCGTTCCCTTCCAGCGTGTGGCGGGGACTCTAGTCCTCGCGGCCTCATAATTCGGACAGAGATGCGCATATTGTGCATCGTGCTCTAGGCCCTGTCTCTCCGATCACGAGATCTGGGCCGGGCCGGGGCTGGCTGGCCCCAGCCGTGCTCAACCGACTGGCGGCATCGGGCGGGTTCGTCTCCTGCACTGGTGAACAGTGCGGTCAGCATGGGTGCGCCGTGAGCAAGGGTCTGGTGCGGCAGGGGGCCTGTGGCGACGAGGGATGCGAGTCCGTGGCCGATAGTCCAGCTCTGTGTTGCCAGTTCCAGCGGGTCGACCTCGTCGCGGAAGCGGCCGCTCGCCTTGGCCCGCTCGATGGCCTCGACGAGACAGTGCAGGGTTTCGTCCGCGGCGCCGGCGTCTTCGAGGTCGAAGCCTGTGTCGAACATGACGCGGTAGAGGTCAGGGTTTTCCAGGGCGTTGGCCAGGTAGGCGCTACCCAGGGCGGCGAGGTCTCGTACCGGGTCCGCGGACATCTTGACGGCTGCAAGTTGGGTGGCCAGGCGGGTGAAGCCTTCTTGTCGTAGTGCCTTCCAGAGGCCGTCCATACCGCCGAAGTATGTGTAGACGGCCATCGTTGATACGCCGGTTCCGGCGACCAGGGTGCGCAGTGTGACCGGTTGCCTCGTCCGCAGCATCTGTGCTCACCGACCTGCGCAACCGACTCAAGGTGATCCGTGACGACGCCGTCAAGGCTGGCATGCGCGTCTCCGACCAGGGCACGGTCGCTTTCGACACAGAGCGGCTCACCCAGGACGAGCGCACGGCCTACGTCCACGACCCCGACTTCCAGCAGACCGCCCGTACCCAGGCGAACGAGTGGGCCGAAAAGCTCGTCCAGGCGGTCAAGGCGGTCACCGACGCCGACGACGGCATCCGTCTCGCCCTCGACGCCGCCGTCCTCGACTCCGACCCCATGGACGGCACCTTCAACGGCTTCAACCGGAGCCCCCAGGTCAGCCCGTACCCGTCCCTGGAGGAGGCCGGCAAGGCCGCCAACATGCCCAAGGACCGCAAGGACATCCCCGCCTGGTGGCGCAGCCTCGACCCTGTCACCCGCGGCATCCTGCTGAAGGAGAAGGGCGACGAACTGCGAGCGGCCGGAATCATGGACCCGCAGTACCAGTGGCATGCCGCCGACCCGGGCTCCGGCCCCTTCAACGTGGAAGACCCCACGCCACGCGACGTGAATTTCCACGCCTTGGCCCTCGGCCTCGCTACGGTTGGCGACATCACCGGCGAAACCGGAGCATCCCGGAACATGCTGCACTACCTGCGCGGCACCGGTGAAACCCTGGACGTCGACGTGAACCGCATGTTGCACGAGGACTCCAAGTTCCGGTCCGACATCGAAGAGATCCATATCGCGCGAAACCGGGAAGAGTGGCGCAGGACGGCGCTGGCCGAATTCGAGAAGGCCGGGGGCGACAAACCCGTCACCATTCCAGTGGAGAGCCATCAGTACGGCGGTACGTTCACCAAGGACACCGACTGGTACCACGCCCTGGGGTCACACCAACAGACCATCTCGGGCATGGTCACAGTAAGGCCGGGCGAGGGCGGCGAGCCTGAGGTGTCACTGGATTACCAGGTCAACGTATGGGACCGGTGCAACTGGGACAAGGATAGGCAAACTCCGTTCTACGGAGGGATCTCCATCAAGGATGCCGATATGGGCCATCTGCACACCGTCGGTATCGCCCAGGAGTTCGACATGCGCGGTAGCAGCTCGACGTTCACCCACGACTTGAACGGCGACGCGAGCCCTGCAGTGAACCCTGCCGACCCTGGCCGATCGGGCGGCCGGGGGGACGTCTCGCGGGGCGACGAGGAGAACCGGTGAACAGGCGACACAAGACGCGCGGAAGTCTCTTCGTCGCACTGATCTCCGCGCTGGTTCTCACGTCCTGCTCGACCGGGGCCCCCGGCAGCGCTACGCGCGAGAGCACCTATCCGTACTGGGAGAAGGGTGCCGGCGCCACCGAAGCGGCCGCGTTCATGAAGATTGAGATCCCCGAGGGCGCCACGGACGTGAAGGGTGCCGTGCAGGTCAACCCGCGCGAAGACGAGTACATCCTCTCCTTCCGTACCGGCAAGGCCACCGCAGCCCAGGTCGCCAAGGACCTGCACTCCGAAGAGCCGCTGGCGCCATGGGGCATCAAGTCGACACAAGAGTCCGAACTCTTCGAGCACCTTGGGCTCTCAGAGCCGAAAACACTCAAAGACGCCCTCTGGGCGGGTGTCTGCCCGCCGTGTGTCAAGGACTACCGACGTCGCGACGTCGCGTGGCTGGAGATCTACATCGAGAACCTGGACTCCGAGCAGGCCCGGGTGTACCTCCGCGCTTTCTGACCGAGACCGGCCGATGGCTCTCCCGGGCCTGTCCGAGAAAGGCTGCCCTACCCTGGCGCGAAGGTACGGGTCAGGCATGAGGCTGACGGGTGAATCGCAGCGGCTGGCCAGGTTCGCGTGGAAGGGCGACGTCCTTCACGGGCGCCTCGGTGCTGAGCGCTGATCCGGTGAGGGGATCGGCGGAGTCCACCGGCCGCCGCGTCCCGCTCCACGAGGTACGTCTGCTCGCCCCGGTCAGCCCCGGGAAGATCGTGGCGGTCGGCCGGAACTACGCCGATCACATTGCCGAGTTGAGTCTGGACACGCCAGCCACCCCCCCGGCATCGTCGTGCGCTGCGAGGTGAACGGCGAGGAGCGGCAGTCGGCCGGTACGGACACCATGCTGCATCCGGTCGCTTCCCTGCTGGCGTACATCACGGCGGCGGTCACGCTGGAACCGGGTGATGTGCTCCTGACCGGCACGCCGGCCGGGGTGGGTCCGGTCGTCCCCGGCGACGAGGTTGCGGTGCACGTTTCCGGGATCGGATCGCTCGCCAATCCTGTCGTCGGCCGGTAGCTCGGCTCAGGCTCGCAGCAGCTCGGCGAACTCCTTGCCGGCGGGGAGCTGGGC
This sequence comes from Streptomyces gardneri, assembly GCF_006539185.1. Lineage (GTDB taxonomy): Bacteria > Actinomycetota > Actinomycetes > Streptomycetales > Streptomycetaceae > Streptomyces > Streptomyces gardneri. Next base: position 14,105 of record NZ_BJMN01000022.1, on the reverse strand, counting down.
GTGTCCGGCGGTGCGGCTGAAGTCGGTCGCGTACTTCGTGACCATGCCGGTGCGGTGTTCGTCCGGTAGAGCTGTCAGGGCCTGCGTGGCGGTGCGGTACGCCTCCTCGGGCTCGCCGCCGCGAGCGAGGCATGTGGCACGGTCCAGGTGGATCAGGGGCGGGTCGAGGTGCTCGGTGGGCGGGTAGAGGTCGAGGGCGCGGCGCTGGACCTGCCAGGCGTCCTCGTTGCGTCCCAGGTGCGTCCACGCGTTGCCGAGGTGCGAGAGGAACTGCCGCTCGGTGTGGCCGAAGGCGGGGTCGTCGCGGTCCTCGGCGGTCAGCCGGCCGAACGCGTCCTCTGCCTGGCGCAGCAGCGGCAGCGCCTCGTCCCCACGTCCCATGCGGGCGAGTGCCCGGGCCTCGACGAGGAGGCCGCGAGTGGTGGCGGGGCCGATGGTGTTGCCCAGGATGTGCCGCGCCCGGGCAGCCTGTTCGTGGGCAGAGGCGGGGGTGCCGTAGTAGAGGGAGACGATGGCCGAGCGTACGGTCAGCGCTCCTTCGAGCTGGTTGTCCCCGGCCTCCGAGGCGGCGAGGCGTCCGGTGTGGAACCAGCCGCGAGCCTCGCGGTGTGCACCGAGGGCGGAGGTGAAGATGCCGGCCAAGGCCGCGAGTTGGGCGGCGACGCGGCAGAGGCGTTGGCGGTAGCGGATGGGCTGCCGCTGTTCCAGCAGTCGCTCCACCTCGGTGAAGTCGGCGAGGACCTGACCAGGCGGCTGTGATGGTTCCCGACATCGGGCGCGGCTCCCGCACTCACGGACTCCTCGTCTACCTCTACGGCCCCGGTAGGCGCGAGGAGCACACCGACGCGCATCTCGTCGGCTCCTGGGACGGCTTCGCCCCCGACCCCGGCCGCGACACCGACCCCCCGCCTCACCGCCGCCCTCGACCTCCGGGTCAAGCAGGCCGGCGACCGCGCGCCCGCCAAGCACGTGTGGCACTGTTCGGTCCGGACCGCCGCCGGCGACCGGCGGCTCTCCGGCGAGGAGTGGAACGCCGTCGCCCAGCGCATCGTCCACGCCACCGGCATCGCCCCGGACGGTGATCCCGACGGCTGCCGGTGGATCGCCGTCCGCCACGCAGAAGACCACATCCACATCGTCGCCACCCTGGTCCGCGGCGACCTGCGCAACCCTCGCCTCAACTACGACTTCAACAAGGCCCAGGCCGATGCCGTCGTATCGAGAAGGAGATGGGCCTGCGCCGCCTCAACGCCGGCGACGGCACCGCAGCGAAGAACCCCACCAGCGCCGAGAAGTTCAAGGCCGAACGCACCGGCCGACCCGAGACCTCCCGCGAGACGCTCCGCGAAGCAGTCCGCCAGGCCGTCGCGGGAGCGGACGACGAGAAGGAGTTCTTCACCCGGCTCCGCGAGGCGGGCCTGCGCGTGAAGGTGCGCCACGCCCCGTCCGGCGACGCGCTCGGCTACAACGTCGCCCTGCCCGGCGACCGCAACCGCCACGGCGAACGGGTCTGGTACCCCGGCTCCAAGCTCGCTCCCGACCTGTCCCTTCCGAAGATCCGCCTCCGGCTCGCCGACGGTACCGCCGAGCTGGCAGCTCCTTCGTCCGCCGGCGGCCGGGCGGGCTGGTCCCCACCCGCCCGAGAACGACGGAGCGCCACCGGGATCGCCGAGCGTGCCGCCGTCCTCCTCGACAGTGATGACGATGAAGCCGCCGCCCAGCTCGTCGGCGTCGGAGAACTCCTGGACGCCATCGCCCAGACATCCCCGGCCGCCAACCGCGCCGAGCTGGCCGCCGCCGCCCGAGCCTTCGAGCGGGCGACCCGCAGCCACGTCCGAGCAGAGCGCGCCGACACCCGGGCGCTCCGCTCGGCCGCCCGGGGCATCGTCCAGGCCGGCGACGCGCTCGGCCGGGGCGAGGACGGCGGCACCACCGCCATGCTCGTCTCCACCCTGGTGCTGGTCGCCCTCGCTGCCGCCCGTTGGCACTCCGCCCGGGGCCACGCCCAGCAGGCCCACGCCTCCCGACAAGCCGCCGAGCACCTGCGAACCGCCTACCGACAGGCCGCCGCCACCCCGATGCGAGTGCTGCACGACCAAGGCCGTGCCCTCCCCGAAGCCCGACGCCGGACGCCGGACGCCGGACGCACGAGGCCACCCTCCGCGCGGCCCTGCCGGAGCAGGGCGTACAAGCAGATGGCAGGCCGACGAAGACCGACGCCCTGGTCGCCACCCTCGCCCAGGCCGAGCAGGCAGGCCACGACCCCGAGGCCCTCCTGCCGCAGGCCATCGACATGCGCGAACTCGACACCGCCGAGGACGTGAACGACGTCCTGGTCTGGCGCCTGCGCCGGATCGCCCGGCTCCCCGCCCACCCGGGCGAAGCTCTCCGTCGCCCGCAGGCTCCCCGCGTGTAAGGGGTGAACTCGGCCAAAGGGTACTCCTCGGGAGAACAGCGGGTGACAAGCGCGGCATTCCGGATGTCAGCGCCCCGTGCTTAGCTGGAGGCATGATCGAAGACTTCCTTGAGCACGTCCTCGGCGGCCGCACGACCGAGGTGGAGGAGGCGGTCCGCAAGGCGGCCGCCGCCGAGATCATGCCGCACTTCCGGCAGCTCGCCGCCCACGAGGTCCTGGAGAAGAGCGGGCCGCACGACCTGGTCACCGTCGCCGACCGGGCCGCCGAGGCACACCTCACCGCCTCGCTGACCGCGCTGCTGCCCGGCTCGGTCGTCGTCGGCGAGGAGGCCGTCGCCGAGGACCCCGCGGTGTACGAGGCGCTGCGCGGCGACGCCCCCGTCTGGATCGTCGACCCGGTCGACGGCACCCGCCAGTTCGTGAACGGCGACCCCGCCTTCTGCACCCTCGTCGCCCTCGCCGTCCGCGGCGAGCTCCTCGCCTCCTGGACCTTCGCCCCGGCCCTGGAGGAGATGGCGATCGCCGTCCGCGGCCACGGTGCCACGCTCAACGGACGGCCGATACGGTCCGGTTCACCGGCGCCCGGCGAGGTCCTGGAGCTCGCCACCTCCCACCCCGACTACACCACCCCGGACCAGAAGCGCGCCCTGCTCGGCCTGCAGGTGGACGGGGTCGCCCCCCGCCCCTGCGGTTCGGCCGGTCTCGAATACCTCGCCGTGGCGCGCGGGGCACTCTCGGGCACCGTCTTCTCCTGGGAGTACGCCTGGGACCACGCGGCCGGACTCCTCCTCGTCGCCGAGGCGGGCGGCGCGCAGACGACCATCGCCGGGGAGCCGTTCCGTATCACCGGAGGGAACGCGCTGCCGTTCACCGCGGCCAGGGACGCGGCGACCGCCGAGCGCATCCGGCGCCTCCTCGGGGGCGCGTGAGGCGGCGACGACCACCGGCCTATCCTGAGAGCCCTGGCCATCGGCTGACGAAGGAGTCCGAAGGTGACGAACGAGACGTCGATGCTCGATGCCGTCGTCGTGGGGGCGGGGCCCAACGGACTCACCGCGGCGGTGGAGTTGGCCCGGCGCGGTTTCTCCGTCGCCGTCTTCGAGGCGAAGCCCACCGTGGGCGGCGGAGCCAGGACCGAGGAGCTCACCCTCCCCGGTTTCCGCCACGACCCGTGCTCCGCCGTGCACCCCCTCGGTGCCGGCTCGCCCGTCTTCAAGACGATGCCGCTGGAGCGGTACGGCCTGGAGTGGCTCCACCCCGAACTGCCCATGGCCCACCCCTGGGACGACGGCACCGCCGCCGTCCTCGCCCGCTCCGTCGCCGAGACCGCCGCCTCCTTCGGACCGCGCGACGCCGGGGCGTACCGCCGGCTCGTCGCCCCCTACCTCGGCAAGTGGGACACGCTCGCGGCGGACTTCATGCAGCTGCCGCTCACCGCACTGCCCCGCGACCCGCTCACCCTCGCCCGCTTCGGAATCGACGGGCTGCCGCCCGCCACCTGGCTGATGCGCCGCTTCCGGGACGAGAAGGCCCGCGCGCTCTTCGCCGGCATGGTCGGCCATGTCATCGCCCCGCTCGGCGGCTTCGCCACCGGAGCCGTCGGTCTCGTCTTCGCGCTCGCCGCGCACGCGGGCGGCTGGCCGATGCCCCGAGGCGGCTCGCAGTCGATCTCCGACGCCCTCGCCGCGTACCTCAAGGACCTCGGCGGCGCCGTCCACACCGACTACGAGGTCAAGCGGCTCGACGACCTGCCGCCCGCCCGCGCCTACGTCTTCGACACCTCGCCCACCGCCCTCGCCCGGATCGCCGGCTTCGGCGGGTACTACGACCACTACCGGTACGGCGCCAGCGCCTTCAAGATCGACTACGCGCTCGACGGCCCCGTGCCCTGGACCGCCGAGGAACCCCGGCGCGCGGGCACCGTCCAGATCGGCCCCACCGCCGGCGAGATCGACACCGCCCTGCACCAGGCCTCCTCCGGCACCGCCCCCGACACCCCCTTCCTCATCACCGCCCAGCCGAGCCTCGTCGACCCCTCCCGCGCCCCCGAGGGGAAGCACGTCTTCTGGGCGTACGGACACGTGCCGAACGGCTGGCGCGGCGACCTCACCGACGCCATCGAGCGGCAGATCGAGCGCTTCGCGCCCGGCTTCCGCGACCGCGTCCTGGCCCGCGCCACCGCCGGCCCCGCCGAACTCGCCGAGCGCAACGCCAACTACATCGGCGGCGACATCGCCTGCGGCGCCGCCCGAGGCCTCCAGCTCGTGCTGCGCCCCACCCTCTCGCTCCGCCCCTACGCGACCCCCCACCCGGCCGTCTTCCTCTGCTCCTCCGCCACCCCGCCCGGCCCCGGAGTCCACGGCATGTCCGGCCACAACGCGGCGAAGGCTGTGTGGCGACGGCTGCGCGCCTCCGCCCGAAAAAATTAGACTGCCCCCATGGCCAAGTACTTCGACGTGCACCCCGACAACCCCCAGCCGCGCACCATCGGCTCGGTGGCCGACAGCATCCGGAACGGGGCGCTCGTCGCGTACCCGACCGATTCCTGCTACGCCCTCGGCAGCCGACTGGGCAGCCGCGACGGCATCAGCCGCATCCGGACGATCCGCGACCTGGACGACCGGCACCACTTCACGCTCATGTGCGAGAACTTCGCCCAGCTGGGCCAGCTCGTCCAGATCGACAACGACGTCTTCCGCGCGATCAAGGCCGCGACCCCCGGGCCGTACACCTTCATCCTGCCCGCCACCAGGGAAGTGCCGCGTCAGCTGCAGCACCCCAAGAAGAAGACGGTCGGCGTCCGCATCCCCGACCACGTCGTCACCCTGGCCCTCCTCGCGGAACTCGGCGAACCCCTGCTCTCCAGCACCCTGCTCCTGCCCGACGAGGCCGAACCCCTCACCCAGGGCTGGGAGATCAAGGAGCGCCTCGACCACCAGGTGGACGTGGTCGTCGACTCCGGTGACTGCGGCACCGAGCCGACCACCGTCGTCGACTTCTCCAGCGGCGAGCCCGAGATCGTCCGGCGCGGGGCGGGGGACACCACGCGGTTCGAGTAGGGCGCACGGGAAGCGGTCCACCGCTCACGAACCGGCCCTTACGGTCAGGACCGTGAGCGCCTACGGTCGTGCGAGTACCCGCTCAGCCGCACCGACGGAGGACCGATTCCCGTGATCGTCATCGCCCAGGTCAGCGACATCCACGTCGACGGGGAACAGCGCAGCGTCGACCGCACGCGTGCGGTCATGCGGTACCTGGAAGAGCTGCCGTACGACCTGGCGGCCGTCCTCGTCACCGGGGACATCGCCGATCACGGGACGGCGGACGAGTACGCGGTCGTCCGGGAGCTGCTGAAGTCCCGTCACCCGCTGCTCGTCTGCCCCGGCAACCACGACGACCGCGCCGCCTTCCGCAAGGGCCTCCTTCCCGAGGACACCGAGACCCGCCCCGACGCGCCCGTCAACCAGGCGCTCCGGGGCGAGGGCTTCGTGGTGGCCCTGTGCGACTCCTCGGTGCCGGGCAAGGACGAGGGCTTCCTGGAGGACGAGACACTGGAGTGGCTGGACGGCGTCCTCGCCGCCACCCCGCACGAGACGCCCGTCCTCGTCGCCTTCCACCACCCGCCGGTCCCGCTGCACACCCCGTACGTCGACGGGATCCGGCAGTTCGGCGCGGAGCGGCTCGCCGCCCTCGCCGACCGCCACCCCCACCTCACGGCCTTCCTCGCGGGCCACGCCCACACGGCGGCCGCCACCACCTTCGCGGGGCGTCCGCTGCTCGTGGCCCCCGGGGTCGTCTCCGCCCTCCGCCTCCCCTGGGAGAACCCGGGCCCGGACTCCCCGCACGTCCACCTCGACCTGCCGCCCGCGCTCGCCTTCCACATCCTCGACGAGGACGGCGGACTCACCACCCACTACCGGACCGTCACCGTCTGACCCGAACCGTCACCGTCTGACCCGGACCGTCACCGTCCGACCGGGACCGTCACCGTCCGACCCGGGCCGGGGCACGCAGACGGAGGGGCGGGACGTCCAGACGTCCATGTCGTTTTCTCGCCAGCCCACGAGCCGCCCGTCCCCGATCCTGGAACCATGCACACCGACACCGAGCGCTGCGTGCGGGCCGTCCAGTCGAAGGACGCCCGCTTCGACGGCGTGTTCTTCACCGCCGTCCGCACCACGCGGATCTACTGCCGGCCCAGCTGCCCGGTCGTCCCGCCCAAGCCCGAGAACATGGAGTTCCACCCCAGCTCCGCGTCCTGCCAGCGCGCCGGATTCCGGGCCTGCAAGCGGTGCCGGCCCGACACCAGCCCCGGCTCGCCCGAGTGGCACGTCCGGGCCGACGCCGTAGCCCGCGCCATGCGCCTCATCCAGGACGGCGTCGTCGACCGCGAGGGCGTCCCCGGGCTCGCCCGGCGGCTCGGTTGGTCCACCCGCCAGATCGAGCGCCAGCTCCTCGCCGAGCTCGGCGCCGGACCCCTCGCCCTGGCCCGCGCCCAGCGCGCCCAGACCGCCCGGGTCCTCATCGAGACCACCCCCCTGCCGATGGGCGAGATCGCCTTCGCGGCCGGCTTCTCCTCCATCCGGACCTTCAACGACACCGTCCGCGAGGTCTTCGGCCTCACACCCGGGGAGCTCCGCACCCGCGCGGCCCGCGCCCGCCCCGAGAAGGCCGCCGCCACCCCCGGGGCGATCAGCCTCCGGCTGCCGTTCCGCGCACCCCTCGAACCCTCCAACCTCTTCGGCCACCTCGCAGCGACCGCCGTCCCCGGCGTGGAGGAATGGCGCGACGGCGCCTACCGGCGGACGCTGAGCCTCCCGTACGGACACGGCATCGTCGCCCTCGCGCCCCGCGCCGACCACATCGCCTGCCGGCTCTTCCTCACCGACCCGCGTGACCTCACCCAGGCGATCAGCCGCTGCCGCAGGCTCCTCGACCTCGACGCCGACCCCGTCGCCGTCGACGACCGGCTGCGCACGGACCCGTTGCTCGCCCCGCTCGTCGACGCGGCCCCCGGCCGCCGCGTGCCCGGGACCGTCGACCCCGCCGAGTTCGCCGTCCGGGCCGTCCTCGGCCAGCAGGTCTCCACCGCCGCCGCCCGCACCCACGCGGCCCGGCTGGTCACCGCGTACGGCACCCCCGTCGACGACCCCGAGGGCGGCCTCACCCACCTCTTCCCCAGCTCGGAGGCGCTCGCCGCGCTCGACCCGGAGAGCCTCGCCCTGCCGCGCAGCCGCCGCACCACCCTCCTCACCCTCGTAGGGGCGCTCGCCGACGGCTCGCTCACCCTCGGCCCCGCCGACGACCGCGAGGAGGCCCGCGCCCGGCTCCTCGCCCTGCCCGGTTTCGGCCCCTGGACCACCGAGATCATCGCGATGCGCGCACTCGGCGACCCCGACGCCTTCCTCCCCGGCGACCTCGGCGTCCGCCGCGCCGCCGAAGGCCTCGGCCTCCCCGGCACCCCGGCCGCGCTCACCGCCAGGGCCGCCGACTGGCGACCCTGGCGCGCCTACGCCGTCCAGTACCTCTGGGCCACCGACGACCACCCGATCAACCACCTGCCCGCCTGAGGAGGCCCTTCGTGCCCACCGTCCAGCACACCGTCGTCGACAGCCCCTACGAGCCGCTGACCCTCGTCGCCGTCGACGGCGTCCTCAGCCGCATCCACATGACGGGCCAGCGCCACCGCCCGCCCGAGGAGACCTTCGGCGAACCCGACCCCCGCCCCTTCGGCGAGGCGATCCACCAGCTCGACGCCTACTTCGCGGGGGAGCTCACCGAGTTCGACCTCCCGCTCCACCTGGTCGGCACCCCCTTCCAGCTACGGGTCTGGGAGGAGCTGTGCCGCATCCCGTACGGGGAGACCCGGACGTACGGCGAACTGGCCGAGGCCCTCGGCAACCCCACCGCCTCCCGGGCCGTCGGCCTCGCCAACGGCAAGAACCCGGTGAGCATCGTCGTCCCCTGCCACCGCGTGGTCGGCGCGGGCGGCAGCCTCACGGGCTACGGCGGCGGCCTCGACCGCAAGCAGCGCCTGCTCGCCCTGGAAGCGGGGGCGCAGGCACCCGCCGCCCTCTTCTAGGAGCCGCGTCTACCTAGGAGCCGCGTCTACCGGAGCCGGTCGAGCAGCGCGGGCAGCGCCGTGCCGATCGGCTCCCGTACGAGCTCGTCGGCGACGGGGTCGTACGGGGTGGCCTCGGCGTTCACGATGATCAGCCGTGCGCCGTGCTCGGCCGCGATCCCCGCGAGGGAGGCCGCCGGCTGGACCTGGAGGCTGCTGCCGACCGCGACGAACACCTCGGTGGCCTTGGCGATCGACATCGCCTGGCCGAGCAGCACCGGATCGAGCCGCTGCCCGAACATGACCGTCGCCGACTTCAGGATCCCGCCGCACACCCGGCAGTCCGGGTCGTTCTCACCGGCCCGCACCCGGTCCAGCGCCTCCGCCATCGACGAACGCGCGTGGCAGGCCGTGCACACCACCGACCGCGCCGAGCCGTGGAGTTCGAGGACCTTCCGCTCCGACACCCCGGCGGCCTGGTGCAGTCCGTCCACGTTCTGCGTGATCACCCGCAGCGCGTTGCCGCTCGTCCGCTCGTACTCCGCGATAGCGCGGTGCGCCACGTTCGGCTCGGCCTTCAGGACCGGACCGTCGAGCCGCATCCGCCACGAGCGGCGCCGGATCTCCGGGTCGGCCATGTACGGCCCGTAGGTGACGAGCCGCTCGGCCTCGGGGTCCTGCCGCCACACGCCGTTCGGCCCCCGGTAGTCGGGGATGCCCGAGTCCGTCGAGATACCGGCTCCACTGAGAATCGCGACCATCGTCATACGCCCAAACTAGGCACTGCCGAACCGCCCCGCGAACGGGTTTCCCGGTGCTAGGGGGCAGGCCCTCGCGCGGGGACACCGCACCGAGGCCCGGGTCGCCGGCCGCGACGAACCGCACCGCACCGGCGAACTCCTCCCGCCCGAACCCCCGCAGGGCTGACGGCCCCCGGCGCGCGTCAACCCCGCGCGGGGTGGCCGTTCTCCAGCTCCACCGGCCCCCGGCCGCCCGCCAGGACGTCCAGCGAGGCGAGGACACGCCGGCCCAGGCTGCCCGGCAGATGGCCGGTGACCTCCTCGCGGCCGATCAGCTTCCAGGAGAGCAGCTCCTCCTCCTGGAGCCGGATCTCCGCGAACCGCTCCTCGGTCAGCACCCCGCCGTCGTACACGTACGCCACGACCGGCGGCCGCGCCGTGCCGTGCGACCAGTCGACCGCGAGCAGCGGGCCGAGCTCCACGTCGAGGCCGATCTCCTCCGCCGTCTCCCGGCGGGCGGCCTGCCGGGGCGTCTCGCCGCCGTCGGACTCGATCGTGCCGCCGGGCAGGGTCCAGCCGTCGCGGTAGTTGGGCTCCACGACGAGGACCCGGCCCGCCGGGTCCCGGAAGAGCGCGGCGGCGCCGGCCAGCACGCGGGGGAGGCCGGCGATGTACGTGGCGTAGTCGGTGGTGGTCATTGCGTCAGCGTAGCCAGCCGCAGCGTCCGCTCCGCCAGTTCACCGATCCGTACCCCGTCGTAGCCGAACACCGCGCTGCTCACCCGGTCCCGCAGCGGCTCCGACCACTGCGGAGGGATCGCCGCCGCCCCGCACATCACGCCCGCGACCGAACCCGCCGTCGCGCCGTTGGAGTCCGTGTCGAGGCCGCCGCGCACGGTCAGCGCGATCGTGCGGGTGAAGTCCCCCTCGCCGTACAGGAGTCCGGCGGTCAGGACGGCCGCGTTCGGGACGGTGTGGATCCAGCCGAGCCCCGCCGTCCGCTCCGCCAGCTCGTCGAGCGCCTCGGACCAGCCGAGCCCGGACTCGTACAGGGCGATCGCGCCCCGCACGGTCCGGGCGAGCCGGCTGCTCGCCGGGATCCGCTCCAGACCCGCCTCCAGGACGGACCGGACATCGGGCGCGGTGAAGGCGGCGGCGATCAGCGCCGCCGCCCACATCGCCCCGTACACACCGTTCCCGGTGTGCGAGAGGACCGCGTCCCGGCGGGCCAACGACGCGGCCCGGCGCGGATCGCCGGGGCACGTCCAGCCGTAGACGTCGGCCCTGATCAGCGCGCCGATCCACTCCTGGTACGGATTGTCGTACGTGGCCGTCAGCGGCGGCCTCAGCCCGTTCGCGAGGTTGCGGTAGGCGACCCGCTCGGCCGTGAAGGTCTGGAGGTACGGCAGCCGCAGCAGCCACTCCTCGCCGACCTGCTCGGTCGTGAACGCGAAGCCGTGGGTCTCCAGGAGGTGCAGCCCGAGGACCGACCAGTCGACGTCGTCGTCCCGGCAGCTCCCGTCGATCCCGCCGCGCACACAGCGGGGCCACTCGGGGCGCAGCTCGAAACCGGTCGCCCCGGGCGGCGGGGGCGGCAGGTAGTCGGTCAGCGGGAGCGCGTCGGTGAGGCGCAGATACGCGTCGATGTGCTCGCGCGTCCAGTGATCGCCGCGCTCCACCGGCTTGCCGAGCATGTTCCCGGCGATGCGGCCGGTCCAGCCGCCCAGGATCCGGTCGGCCAGTTCCTCGTACGGAAGCGCCATGTCAGCCCTCGCCCTCGGGAGGCTCCGCGTCGGTACGGGTCTTCGCGGCCCGGCGGAGGCGGTGGTGACGGTCCCCGGCCTGCTCCGTCATCGCCTCGCCGACCAGCGTCCGCACCGCGTCCCCCAGCCCGTGCAGCGCGTGGTGCCGGACCGGGCCCGCGCCCGGGTCCTCCCGCAGCTCCTTCAGGAGCGCGAAGCACAGCGCGAGCATGACCACCACGAACGGCAGCGCCACCAGGATCGTCGCCGTCTGGAGCGATTTCAGCCCGCCCACGACGAGCAGCACCGCCGCCACGGCCGCCATCAGCACACCCCAGGTCACCACGAGCCAGGTCGGCGGATGGAGCGAGCCCCGGCTCGTCAACGAGCCCATGACCAGCGAGGCCGAGTCCGCGCTCGTGACGAAGTACGTCATCACCAGGATCATCGCGAGGACCGAGGTGACCGTGCCGATCGGCAGCGCCTCCAGCATCGCGAACAGCGAGGCCTCCGGCCCGTCCTTCACCGTCGCCGCCAGATCCGCCTCGCCCGTCGACTCCAGCCGGATCGCCGTGCCGCCCATGACGCAGAACCACACCACGGTCGCGCCTGAGGGCACGAGCAGGACGCCCATCAGGAACTCGCGGATCGTCCGGCCGCGCGAGATGCGGGCGATGAAGGTGCCGACGAAGGGCGCCCAGGACAGCCACCACGCCCAGTAGAAGATCGTCCACACCCCCAGCCAGCCGGCGTCGGTGAAGGCGCCGGTCCGGCTCGCCATCGGCAGCAGCTGGTGCAGATAGCCGCCGACCGAGGCCGGGATGGTGTCCAGGATGTAGACGGTCGGGCCGAGCAGGAAGACGAAGAGCATCAGGGAGGCGGCGAGGACGATGTTCAGCGTGGAGAGCCACTTCACGCCCTTGTGGAGCCCCGAGAACGCCGACAGGACGAAGGCCGCCGACAGCGACACGATGATGATCAGCTGGGTGGAGGTGGAGTTCTCCACGTCCATCGTCAGATTCAGTCCCTCGGCCACCTGGAGGGCGCCGAGCCCCAGGCTCGTCGCCGTACCGAAGACGGTCGCGAAGACCGCGAGCAGGTCGATCGCCTTGCCCGGCCAGGAGCTTGCCCGGCGCTCGCCCATCAGCGGCACGAAGGCCGAGCTGAGCCGGTTGCCGCGGCCCTTGCGGAAGCCCGCGTACGCCAGGGCGAGACCGGCGATGCCGTAGATCGCCCACGGGGTGAGCGTCCAGTGGAAGAACGAGTACTCCATCGCCGTACGGGCCGCCGCGCCGCTCCCGGCCGGGACCCCGCTCGCCGGGGGCGGGCTCAGGAAGTGCTGGAGCGGCTCCCCGACCCCGTAGAACATCAGACCGATGCCCATGCCGGCGCTGAACATCATCGCGATCCACGCGAGGTTCGTGAACTCGGGCTCCGAGTCGTCCGGGCCCAGCCTGATCCGGCCGAAGCGGCTCAGCGCGATCACGACGCACAGCACGAGGAAGGTGTCCGCGGCGATCACGAAGAGCCAGGCGAAGTTGGACAGCACCCACCGAAGGGCCGTGGACGACGCGCTGTCGAAGGAGTCCTCGCCCAGGGCCGCCCAGGCGACGGCCGCCACGACGGCGGCGACCCCGATCCCGATGACCTTGCCGTCGGGCGTGTGCGGATCACGCGGGGTACGTTCGATCGGATCAGCCGGTTCCGTACTCATGCGAACCCACTATGGTGCGGAATATCCCCTTATCAGGGGGTGGCACGCCGTCTGGCGGTACGGATAGGGTCTGCCCTGGCGCGACTGCACGTTCGAAAGCAAGGGATGCAAGGTGACGGACGGAGCAGCAACTCACGTCGCTCACGTGCTCGTGGCGGCTGACAAGTTCAAGGGCTCGCTCACGGCCGTACAGGTCGCGGAGCGGGTCACAGCAGGACTGCGACGGGTCGTCCCCGAGCTGACGGTGGAGACCCTGCCCGTCGCCGACGGCGGCGACGGCACGGTCGCGGCCGCGGTCGCGGCCGGGTTCGAGCGCCGCGAGGTGCGCGTGACGGGACCGCTCGGCGAGCAGGTCACCGCGGCGTACGCGCTGCGCGGCACCACGGCGGTCGTCGAGATGGCGGAGGCCTCCGGCCTCCAGCTCCTGCCCGCAGGAGTCTTCGCCCCGCTCACCTCGACCACGTACGGCTCCGGTGAGCTCCTCCGCGCGGCCCTCGACGCCGGCGCGACCACCGTCGTCTTCGGCGTCGGCGGCAGCGCCACCACCGACGGCGGCGCCGGCATGCTCGCCGCGCTCGGCGCCCGCTTCCTCGACGCGGCCGGCGAGCCCGTCGGCCCCGGCGGCGCACCGCTCGCCGACCTCGCCACGGCCGACCTCAGCGGGCTCGACCCCCGCTTCGCGGACGTCGACCTGATCCTCGCGAGCGACGTCGACAACCCGCTCACCGGCCCCAAGGGCGCCCCCGCCGTCTACGGCCCCCAGAAGGGCGCCACCCCGGACGACGTCCGCACCCTCGACGCGGCCCTCGCCCACTTCGCCACCGTCCTGGAGAAGGCCATCGGCCCCAAGGCGGCCGAAGCGGCCCTGGCCCCCGGCGCCGGCGGCGCGGGCGGCATCGGCTACGGCGCCCTCATCCTCGGCGCGAGCTTCCGCCCCGGCATCGAGCTGATGCTGGAGGTCCTCGGTTTCGCCCCCGCCCTGGAGCGGGCCACCCTCGTCATCACCGGCGAGGGCTCCCTGGACGAGCAGACTCTCCACGGCAAGGCCCCGGCGGGCGTCGCCGCGGCGGCCCGCGCGGCCGGCAAGGAGGTCGTCGCGGTCTGCGGCCGCCTGGCCCTCGCCCCCGAGGCCCTCGGCACGGCCGGCATCCGCCGCGCGTACCCCCTCACGGCCCTGGAGCCGGACACGACCAAGTGCATCGCCAACGCGGGCCCGCTCCTGGAGGACGTCGCGGCGAACATCGCCACGGACTTCCTGACGTAGCCCCACGACCCAACCCTCACGGGTCCGCAACCGCGCCTGCCGCATCCCGCCCCGCCGTGGGCAGACGCGCCACCGGTGCTGCGCCAGCCGCCCCGCTCCGTTGCGGGCTCCGCCCCCGCTCCGTTGTGGGTTGCGCCCGCACCCCCGCTCCGTTGTGGGTTGCGCCCGC
>NZ_BJMN01000021.1 GCF_006539185.1 Streptomyces gardneri | reverse complement strand
CCCCGCCGGTAACGATCCCGTTATCGGCGGGTTTTTCGCTTCCCGGACCCTTGACGCGCTGTTAACCCGGGGGCAAAACTTCCGTTCATCGGTCGGCAATGCCGAACACCTAACGGCAATAGGCGCTAGAGTGTGGCAGTGCCAAGGGCCGACAACGCCCTCACACGAGGGCGCGGACCACCGGTGGGACCCGGGGTTCGCCTTCCCCTGGACGAAGGACAAAGGAGTCGCGGGTGTCCAGCTCCGACATCTTCCTCGGCGAGACCATCGGTACCGCCGTACTCATCCTGCTCGGCGGCGGCGTCTGTGCCGCCGTCACGCTCAAGAGCTCCAAGGCCCGCAACGCGGGCTGGCTCGCGATCACCTTCGGGTGGGGCTTCGCCGTCATGACGGCCGTGTACATGACGGCTTCCCTCTCCGGCGCCCATCTGAACCCCGCCGTCACGGTCGGAATCGCGATCAAGGACGGCGACTGGGGCAACGTCCCGGTCTACGTCGCCGGCCAGATGCTCGGCGCGATGATCGGCGCCGCGCTGGTCTGGGTGACCTACTACGGACAGTTCCAGGCCCACCTCAGGGACCCGGAGACCGTCGGCGAGAAGCCGATCGAGGGCCCCGGCCCGGTGCTCGGCATCTTCTCCACCGGCCCCGAGATCCGGAACACCTGGCAGAACCTGGCCACCGAGATCATCGGCACCGTCGTGCTGGTCCTGGCCGTGCTCACCCAGGGCCTCAACGACAGCGGCAAGGGCCTCGGTGTCATAGGGGCGCTCATCACCGCGTTCGTCGTCGTCTCCATCGGCCTCTCGCTCGGCGGCCCGACCGGTTACGCCATCAACCCGGCCCGTGACCTCGGCCCGCGCATCGTGCACGCCCTGCTCCCGCTGCCGAACAAGGGCGGCTCCGACTGGAGCTACGCCTGGATCCCGGTCGCCGGTCCGCTGATCGGTGGCGCCATCGCCGCGGGTATCTACAACATCGCGTTCGCCTGAGCCGTCCTTCTCCCAGACTTCCTTGGAGCACACCGTGACCGACGCACACACGTCCGGCCCCTTCATCGCGGCCATCGACCAGGGCACCACCTCCTCGCGCTGCATCGTCTTCGACAAGGACGGCCGGATCGTCTCGGTCGACCAGAAGGAGCACGAGCAGATCTTCCCGAAGCCGGGTTGGGTCGAGCACGACGCCGCCGAGATCTGGACCAACGTCCAGGAGGTCGTCGCCGGCGCCCTCACGAAGGGCGGCATCGCCGCCTCCGACGTCAAGGCCGTCGGCATCACCAACCAGCGCGAGACCACGCTGCTGTGGGACAAGAACACCGGTGAGCCCGTCCACAACGCCCTCGTCTGGCAGGACACCCGCACCGACGCCCTCTGCAAGGAGCTCGGCCGCAACGTCGGCCAGGACCGTTTCCGCCGCGAGACCGGCCTGCCCCTGGCGAGCTACTTCGCCGGCCCGAAGATCCGCTGGATGCTCGACAACGTCGAGGGCCTGCGTGAGCGCGCCGAGGCCGGGGACATCCTCTTCGGCACCATGGACTCGTGGGTCATCTGGAACCTCACGGGCGGCGCCGACGGCGGCGTGCACGTCACCGACGTCACCAACGCCTCGCGCACCATGCTGATGAACCTGCACACGCTGGCCTGGGACGAGAAGATCGCGGAGTCGATGGGGGTCCCCCTCAACGTCCTCCCCGAGATCCGCTCCTCCGCCGAGGTGTACGGCACGGTCAAGGGCGGCGTCCTCGACGGCGTCCCGGTCGCCTCCGCGCTCGGTGACCAGCAGGCCGCCCTGTTCGGCCAGACCTGTTTCGCCGAGGGCGAGGCGAAGTCCACGTACGGCACCGGCACCTTCATGCTGATGAACACCGGTGACAAGATCATCAACTCCTACAGCGGCCTGCTGACCACGGTCGGCTACCAGATCGGCGACGCCAAGCCGGTCTACGCCCTGGAGGGCTCGATCGCCGTCACCGGTTCGCTGGTGCAGTGGATGCGCGACCAGATGGGCCTCATCAAGTCCGCCGCCGAGATCGAGACCCTCGCGTCCTCGGTCGAGGACAACGGCGGCGCCTACTTCGTGCCGGCCTTCTCGGGCCTCTTCGCCCCCTACTGGCGCTCCGACGCCCGCGGCGTGATCGCCGGCCTCACCCGGTACGTCACCAAGGCGCACATCGCCCGTGCCGTCCTGGAGGCCACCGCCTGGCAGACCCGCGAGATCACCGACGCCATGACGAAGGACTCCGGCGTCGAGCTGACCGCGCTCAAGGTCGACGGCGGCATGACCTCCAACAACCTGCTGATGCAGACGCTCTCGGACTTCCTGGACGCGCCGGTCGTGCGTCCGATGGTCGCCGAGACGACCTGCCTCGGTGCCGCCTACGCCGCCGGTCTGGCCGTCGGCTTCTGGCCGGACACCGACGCGCTGCGGGCCAACTGGCGCCGCGCCGCGGAATGGACCCCTCGCATGGACGCCGACAGGCGTGACAGCGAGTACAAGAGCTGGCTCAAGGCCGTCGAGCGGACCATGGGCTGGATCGAGGACGAGGAGTAAGACACATGACCACCCTGCAGAGCGTCCCTGCCCTTGGGACGCACCCGGCCTCCGGCTCCCTCCCGAGCCGGGCCGAGACCCGGGAACAGCTCTCCAAGGCGACGTACGACCTCCTGGTCATCGGCGGCGGCATCCTGGGCATCTCCACCGCCTGGCACGCCGCGCAGTCCGGTCTGCGGGTGGCCCTGGTGGACGCCGGCGACTTCGCCGGCGCCACCTCCTCCGCCTCCTCCAAGCTGCTCCACGGCGGTCTGCGCTACCTGCAGACCGGCGCGGTGAAGCTGGTCGCGGAGAACCACTTCGAGCGGCGTGCGGTCTCCCGTCAGGTGGCACCGCACCTCGCCAACCCCCTCACGTTCTACCTGCCCGTCTACAAGGGCGGTCCGCACGGCGCGGCCAAGCTCGGCGCCGGCGTCTTCGCCTACAGCGCCCTCTCGGCCTTCGGTGACGGCGTCGGACACCTGCTCTCCCCCGCCAAGGCCGCGCAGGACGTGCCGGAGCTGCGGACGGACAACCTGAAGGCCGTGGCCGTCTACGGCGACGACCAGATGAACGACGCCCGCATGGCGCTGATGACGGTCCGCGCGGCGGTCGACGCCGGGGCCACCGTCCTCAACCACGCCGAGGTCACCGGGCTGCGCTTCACCCGGGGCCGGGTCACCGGCGCGGAGCTCAAGGACCGCACCAGCGGCGACGAGTTCGGCGTCACCGCCCGCCTCGTGCTCAACGCGACCGGCCCGTGGGTCGACCACCTGCGCAAGATGGAGGACCCGAACGCGGCCCCCTCCATCCGCCTCTCCAAGGGCGCGCACCTGGTCCTCAAGCGGACCTCGCCGTGGAAGGCCGCGCTGGCGACCCCGATCGACAAGTACCGCATCACCTTCGCCCTCCCCTGGGAGGACATGCTGCTCCTCGGCACGACCGACGAGGAGTACGAGGGTGACCCCGGCCAGGTCGAGGTCACCGAGAAGGACACCGCCCAGATCCTGGACGAGGCCGCCTTCTCCATCCGCGACCAGCAGCTCTCCCGCGATCTGATCACCTACGCCTTCGCCGGTCTGCGGGTGCTCCCCGGCGGTCCCGGCGACACCTCGAAGGCCAAGCGCGAGACGGTCGTCACCGAGGGCCGCGGCGGCATGCTGTCGGTGGCCGGCGGCAAGTGGACGACCTTCCGCCACATCGGCCGCACGGTCATGAAGAAGCTGGAGCAGCTCCCCGGCCACCCGCTGGGCGAGGACTACGAGTCCGTCTCGACGCTGCCGAAGCGGCTTCCGCTGCCCGGCATCGCCAACCCGAACGCGGTCGCGCACCGGCTGCTCGTCGACGGTCCGGCGCCCGGCCCGCGGATGGCCGCCGACACGGCCAAGCACCTGGCCACGCACTACGGCTCGCTCTCCTTCGACATCGCCCGCATGGCGAACGAGAACCCGGAGCTCGCCGAGCGCATCCACCCGGACGCGCCCGAGATCTGGGCGCAGGTCGCCTACGCCCGTGACCACGAGTGGGCCGAGACCGCGGACGACGTGCTGCGCCGCCGTACGACGCTGACGATACGAGGCCTGGCGACGGACGAGGTCCGCGCCGGCGTCGAGTCGATGCTGCGGAAGTAACACCCGTACACCCAGGGGCGGTTCCTCTTCGAGGGGCCGCCCCTGCGGCGTGCCACGCGCCGTCCACACCGCCGCAACACTCCGCGCGCAGAGTGGACGCATGAAATTCCAGGTCCTCTCGATCGTCCCCCACTCCCCGCACCCGCTCACCGGCGAACTGCTCTCCGCCGCCGACCGGTTGGAGCAGGTCGTCACGCTCGGCGAGACCGCCGAGCGCCTCGGCTTCGACGCCTACGCGGTCGGCGAGCGGCACGCGGGCCCGTTCCTCTCCTCCGCCCCGACGGTGCTGCTCGCCGCGCTGGCGGCCCGTACCACCCGGATCCGGCTCCTCACCGGCGTCACCGTGGTCGCGGTCCTCGACCCCGTCCGGGTCGCCGAGGACTACGCCACGCTCGACCAGCTCTCCAGGGGCCGGCTCGAACTCGTCGTCGGCAAGGGCGCGGAGGCCGGTCACTTCGACCTCTTCGGCCTGGACGAGGAGCGGCAGTGGGACCTCCAGAAGGAGAAGTACGAGCTGCTCCGCCGCCTCTGGACGGAGGAGGGCGTCGACTGGGAGGGCGAGTTCCGGCCGCCGCTGAAGGACGTCACCACCGTGCCCCGCCCGTACGCCGGTCCGCCGCGGATCTGGCACGGCTCGGCGACCAGTCTCAACTCCCCCGAGCTCGCGGCGAAGCACGGCGACCCCCTCTTCACGGCCAACGCGATCCAGCCCAGGGAGGCGTACGCGCGGCTCATCGCCCACTACCGCGAGAAGTTCGAGGAGTACGGGCACGATCCGGCCCACGCGCGCGTGGCGGCCGGTTCGGGCGGGCTGCTCATCGCCGACACCGCCGAGCGGGCCGTCGCCCGCTACCGGGACCTGTACGAGGCGAAGGTGCGGCAGAGCTTCCGGCCGCACCTGGAGGGCAAGGCCGGTTACAACACCCCGTTCCGCACGATCGAGGACGCGATCGCGGGCGGGCCGCAGCTGATCGGTTCGCCGCAGCAGATCATCGACAAGATCCTCGGCTACCACGAGCACTACGGGCACGACCTGCAGTCCGTCACGGTCGACGCCTTCGGCCAGTCCACGGCCGAGCAGACCGAGACGCTCCAGCGCTTCGCCGAGGAGATCGCGCCGGTCGTGCGGAGGGAGGCGCCGAGCACGCTCTGGGAGGAGTGAGACCGCCGTGTGCGGAGGCGAGTTCCTGGGTAGTCGATCAAGGCCGCACGGGTTTTCGGGGCTGTCCGGGGGCTGCGGACGGACCGCCGGAAAGCCGTAAGGTTGGTCCGTACGACAGGAACTTCGAAAAGGAGGCGCTGGGTGATCGAGCTCGAGGGGGTACCCGAGCTGATCGACCCGGTCATGGTGGCCGCGTTCGAGGGCTGGAACGACGCCGGCGACGCCGCCTCCACCGCGGTCGCCCATCTGGACCGGGAATGGAAGGGCGAGGTGTTCGCGGCCCTCGACGCCGAGGACTACTACGACTTCCAGGTCAACCGTCCCACGGTCTTCCTGGACAACGGGGTCCGGAAGATCACCTGGCCGACGACCCGACTCTCCGTGGTCCGGATCGGCGGCGACAAGCCCCGTGACCTGGTGCTCGTGCGCGGGATCGAGCCCTCGATGCGCTGGCGCTCCTTCTGCAACGAGCTGCTCGCCTTCGCCCACGAACTGGGGGTGGAGATGGTCGTGATCCTGGGCGCGCTGCTCGGGGACACGCCGCACACCCGGCCCGTCCCCGCCAGCGGGGTGACGTCCGATCCGGATCTGGCGCGGACGATGGACCTGGAGGAGACCCGGTACGAGGGCCCGACGGGCATCGTCGGCATCCTCCAGGAGGCGTGCACGCACGCGGGCGTGCCCGCGGTGAGCCTCTGGGCGGCGGTGCCGCACTACGTGTCGCAGCCGCCGAACCCGAAGGCGACGCTCGCGCTCCTCAACCGCCTTGAGGACCTGATCGGTCTGCACATCCCGCTGGGCGAGCTGCCCGAGGACGCGCGGGCGTGGCAGCTGGGCGTGGACCAGCTGGCCGCCGAGGACAGCGAGGTCGCCGAGTACGTCCAGACGCTGGAGGAGGCGCGGGACACGGCGGAGCTGCCGGAGGCCTCGGGCGAGGCCATCGCGCGGGAGTTCGAGCGCTATCTGCGGCGGCGCGATCCGGGCACCGGGCCCGGGGGCGGCCCCGGGGTGGCGACGGAGGGCGGCGACTCGCCGTTCCTGCGGGACACCGGGAGCGGCCGGACGAGGCCGCCGAAGCCGGAACGGCCGACACCGGGATCGGAGTCGGTGCCGGGACCGGCGTCGGCGCCGGGGTCCGACGCGGCACCAGGACCGGAGTCGGTACCGGGATCCGATGCGGCACCGGGGCCGGGGCCGGAGTCGGCGCCGGGATCCGACGAGGGACCGGGGCAGGCCGGCGAAGGGCCGTCGGACGAGTCGCCCGGCGAGAGCACGGACGGCGACTCCAAGGAATAGCGGTCGGTACGGGAGGGGTGCCCGAGGGCGCCCCTCCCGTACGCGTATCAGCCGTCAGGCCGTCGGACC
Source organism: Streptomyces gardneri (assembly GCF_006539185.1). GTDB lineage: Bacteria > Actinomycetota > Actinomycetes > Streptomycetales > Streptomycetaceae > Streptomyces > Streptomyces gardneri. The sequence continues at coordinate 175,570 of NZ_BJMN01000021.1, read as the reverse complement.
GTCAGGCCTCACGCGGTCACGCGCAGGTGAACCGGGCCGCCGCCCAGTCCCCGTGGTCGCCGCTCTTCGACCCGTTGGTGTCCGTGATCCGCAGCCGGACGTGCCGGGCCCCGGTCACGTCGACGTCCACCGGCAGGGTCGCGGAGGCGCCCGTCAGGCGGGGCGAGGTCCACAGGACCTTGCCGTCCGCCTCGACGGAGAAGGCCACGTCCCCATAGCCGTTGATCTCGTCGTCGATGCCGACGTCGGCGGTGAAGGCGGTGCAGCGCCCGCCGAGGTAGACCTCGATGTCGGAGTCGGCATGGGCGCCGATCCCCTTCTCGTAGGTCTTCCCGGCCAGGGTGAGCGGCCGGCCGTCGGTGGCGCCGGACTCGCCGTTGGAGCGGTCGCGTTCGGGCGGTCCCCAACCGTTCGTGGAGCGCAGCCAGACCAGGTCGCTCGCCCAGGCGTCGGCCGTCGGCGGCGGGGGCATCACCCCGACCGCGAACCGCTGCGTGGCGGTGCGGTCGGTGCCGGCGGCACGGTGGCGTGCGCTCGCGGTGAGCGTGGCCTCGCCGGGCTTCGCGTCCGCGGCGGGAGTGACGGTGACGTCGACGCGCCGGGTGGTACCGGCCGGGATGCGGCCGATCGGTGCGGCCGGGGTGACCTGCCAGCCGGCCGGTGCGGCGAGCGTGACGCGCACGTCGGTGGCGTCCCGGGTGCCCGCGGTGACATCGACCGCGACCGTGCCCGGGGTGCCCGCGCCGAGCTCCTGCCCGGTGGCGGCGGCAAGGGCGGCGGACGCGCCCGGTACGGCGCCGCCGACCGCGCTGGTGTCGGTCAGCCGCAGTTCGAAGGCACGGTCCGTGGACAGGGCGGTGGTCTTGATCCGGACCACTCCCCCGCGCTCGTCGCGGTCGTACCACCAGCCCTGGGCGGCCGCGTCGAAGGCGGCGCGGGACGTGAGGGCGGGCAGCTTGCTCCCGTCGAGCCGGACGGTGCCGGGGGCGTCGCCGGTGTGGACGGTGAAGGCGTAAGGCCGGGCGGTGGGCTTTCCGGTGTACGTGCCCTTGCTCGCGCCGATGCGGACGGAGACGTCGCCTGGGCCGCCGTTCGGGGCGCGGACCTCGGCGCGCTGGGTGGCGTACCGGCCGCCGCGGTGTTCGCGGGTGACGCCGTCGTCCTCGTACAGCTCGAAGGAGGAGCTGCCCTTCGGGTAGACGTCCCAGGCGATCGGGTCGCCGGGGGCGCGGTCGGTGTACGAGCGGATGGAGCCGGGCCACATGGGGACGGTGGCGCCGGCCCGGACGAAGAGGGGCAGGGTGTCGAGCGGGGCGCTGTAGTCGTCGACGGTGACGGGGCCCTCGTAGGCGCGCCCGCTCCAGTAGTCGATCCAGGTGCCCTTGGGGAGGTAGATGCCGTCGCGCTCGACGGCGTCCTGGTAGACGGGGGCGACGAGGAAGTCCTCACCGCTGAGGAACTCGTACTTCGCCGCGTCGCTCGCGGCCTTCGGGTCGTCCGGGTACTCCAGGGCGAGCGGCCGGGCGAGGCCGACGCCGGTCTTCGTGGCCTGGTGGGCGTGGCTGTAGATGTACGGGAGCAGGGCCTCGTGGAGCTTGAGGGAGGCGCGGTTGATCGAGGTGTACGGCTCGCCGTACCGGAAGGGCTGTTTGTCGTTGGCGGCCCAGCCGTCCATGGTCATCGTGACCGGCAGGAAGGTCTTCCACTGGAGGTCGCGGGTGTACGTCTTGGCGCTGCCGCCGAAGATGCCGTCGACGTCGCCGGTGGTGTAGGCGAGGCCGGACATGGAGGCGCCGGCGTAGGTGGGGATCTGCCAGCGGATGTACTCCCAGGTGCCCGACTGGTCGCCGGACCACTGGACGCCGCAGCGCTGGGCGCCGGACCAGCTCTCGGGGGCCCAGGTGAAGCCGCGGGCGTCGCTGTTCGCCTCGATGCCGGCGTGGGCGTCCTTGCAGCCGTCGAGGGCGAACTTGTAGCCCGCGCCGACCCAGGCGACGTCGAGCTTGGCGACCCGCTGGCCGGCCTTGACCTGGTCGGCGAGCTTGTCGAGGCCGTCCTCGGTCCACAGGCCGAGCTTCATGCCCCGCTCGCCCAGTCCGGCGGAGGCCTCGGCGAGGTTCTCGTAGCCGCAGCCGTAGCCGTCGTTGACGAGCATCCAGCCGTTGGGCATGTCGTTCTCGACGTAGCCGTCGGCGACCTTCAGGGCGTCGAGGGTGCGGCGTTCGCCGCGGTTGGCGTTGTGGAGGTAGCAGTCGGCGTCGCCGATCTCCAGGCCGTAGACGGGCGGCAGGAAGGGCTTGCCGGTGAGGCGGGTGTACTGGCCGATGACGTCCTTGAGCGCGTCCTGCCCGGTGCCGGCGAAGTAGTAGGCGTCGAAGCGGCGTTCCTTCGCGGTGGTGGTGACGGGCTCGGTGAAGGCGTAGGTGTTGGGCGCGTAGGTGTTGCGGTAGACGCCGTAGCCGGCCGAGGAGAGGTAGAACGGGACGGAGTTGGGGTGGCCGCCGTCGTTCCAGTTGTAGTCGACGCCGACCTCGACCGTCTTGTCGCGGTGGGTGGTGTTGCCGCGGCCGTTCTGCATGCCGGCGCCGTAGAACTGCTCGTCGGCGCCCCGGGCGAGGGTCTGGGTGGTGCGGTCCTGGTTCCAGGTGAGGCCCTGGGACTCGGACCAGAGCGGGGTGCCGTCGGCGCGTACGGCCGAGAAGCGCAGCGGCGACTTGGTGACGCGCAGGGTGACCGCGGAGGTGCCGAGTTCGTACCGGTCGCCGAGGTCGCGCCAGCGGGTGGCCGGGGGCGGGCCCTGGGGCAGGACGATGTCGGTGCCGGTGGGGTCGGTGAACCTGCCGTCGGGGGCGAGTTCGATGCGGAAGGTGTCGGCGGTGACGAAGGAGACGCGGGCCTCCGCCTGGCCCGCGGTCAGCCGGTAGGCGGCTCCGTCGGCGGCGAATCCTGTGACGTCGCCGACGGTCGTGTCGGACGGGTCGGCCGAGGCGCTGCCACCGGGTCCCGCGAAGGCGGTGAGCAACCCGAGCAGTGCACCGGCGACTGCAGCTCTCATGCGCATTGATGATTGCATGAGGCCTATTTAGCGCAGATTCGAGCACGGCGACAGGACAAAAGGGAACCGCCCTCGGACTTCCTCAGGAAGTCCAAGGGCGGTTGCACAGAAGGCGGTTGCTCCGAAGCGCTCCTTACAGGGCGACACCCAGGAGCGCGTCGACGGTGCGGGAGACGAGACCGGGGGCGGACTCGTCCGTGCCGCCCTCGGCGGTCTGGAGCTCGGCCCAGCGGTCGACCGCGGCCAGGGCGGCCGGGGCGTCGAGGTCGTCGGAGAGGGCCTCGCGGACCTCCTCGACGAGCGCGTCGGCGGACGGGCCGTCGGGGCGGGAGACCGCGGCGCGCCAGCGGTCGAGCCGCTCCACTGCGTCCTGCAGGACCTGGTCGGTCCACTCCCAGTCGGCGCGGTAGTGGTGGGAGAGGAGCGCGAGCCGGATGGCGGCCGGGTCGACGCCGTCGCGGCGCAGCCGCGAGACGAAGACGAGGTTGCCCCGGGACTTGGACATCTTCTCGCCGTCCAGGCCCACCATGCCGGCGTGGACGTACGCCTTGGCCATCGGGAACTCGCCGGTGAGGGACTGGGCGTGCGAGGCGCCCATCTCGTGGTGCGGGAAGATCAGGTCGGAGCCGCCGCCCTGCACGTCGAAGCCCATGCCCAGGTGGTCCAGGGCGATGGCGACGCACTCGATGTGCCAGCCGGGGCGCCCGGCGCCGAGGCTGCCGCCGTCCCAGCTCGGCTCGCCCTCGCGGGCGGCCATCCACAGCATCGGGTCGAGCGGGTTCTTCTTGCCGGGGCGCTCGGGGTCGCCGCCGCGCTCGGCGGAGAGGTGGCGCATCAGCTCGCCGGAGTAGTTCGAGACCTGGCCGAAGTGCGGGTCGGCGTCGACGGAGAAGTAGATGTCGCCGTCGAGCTCGTACGCGGCCCCGGAGTCCCTGAGCTGCTCGACGAGCGGGACGATGCCCGGTATGGCCTCGACGGCGCCGATGTAGTGCTGCGGGGGCAGCATCCGCAGGGCGGTCATGTCCTCGCGGAAGAGGGCGGTCTCCCGCTCGGCGAGGCCGACCCAGTCGATGCCGTCACGGATGGCGCGCTCCAGCAGCGGGTCGTCCACGTCCGTCACGTTCTGGACGTACAGCACCTGCCGCTTGGTGTCGAGCCACACGCGCTGAACGAGGTCGAACGCGTTGTAGGTCGCCGCGTGACCCATGTGGGTCGCGTCGTACGGCGTGATGCCGCAGACGTAGATACGGGCGACGGGGCCGGGGGCGAGGGTGACTCGTCCGCCGGTCGCGGTGTCGTGGATCCGGAGGTCGCGGCCCTTGCCGGGAAGGGCGGGGACCTCAGAAGCGGGCCAGGCATGCATGACCCGAGCGTAACCGGACAGGTGTTCCGGATACGAACCGGATCCGGGATCTTGACCGATTAGGCGCTCTTGCGGGTCGGAGGCTTGCGTGCATACCCCCCAGGGGTGCAGACCCTCCGAGGGGTGGTGGCCGGATCTTTTCGGTCCGGCCTCAGACCGGTGGCCAGGGGATCGGCGGCCACAGCCCCGAGGGCTCCGGGTGCCGCCCGCTCGCCCTCAGCGCGGCCACGCGCGCCCGTACGGCCGCCACCTCGGCGCCGGTCAGCAGTTCCGCCAGACGGGTCGCGAGGGGCGCTCCGGGCGCCAGGGACCGGTCGAGGCCTTCGAGGACCGCGACCGACTCGGCGGGCAGCTCCTCGCCCGCCCAGCCCCACAGGAGGGTGCGCAGCTTGTCCTCGACGTGGAAGGTGACCCCGTGGTCGATTCCGTACAGGCGCCCGTCGGGGGCCGGCAGCAGGTGTCCGCCCTTGCGGTCGCCGTTGTTGATGACGGCGTCAAGGACGGCGAGCCGCCGCAGCTCCGGGGTGTCGGCGTGGACGAGCAGCGCGGTGCGGTCCTCGGCGATCTGGGCGGGCCCGACGGCCTTCCACCCCTCCCCGGCCTCCTCGTCCTCGGTGAGGGCGAGGAGTCGAGCCTCCGGGTCGGCCTCGATCCACAGCTGGACCATGCCCTCGCCGTACGGACCCTCGCGGAGCACCGTCGGCGGGATCAGGCCCCAGCCGGTGGCCTCGGAGATCTCGTACGCGGCGACCTCGCGCTGCGCGAGGGTGCCGTCCGGGAAGTCCCACAAGGGTTGCTCCCCCGCGACCGGCTTGTACACGCAGGCCGTCTCGCGGCCCTCGTACGCGACGGAGCAGTACAGCACTGCGTTGGACGCCTCGCCGACCCGGCCGCGCACGGTGAGCTCACCGTGGGCGAGCAGCTCGGCGGCCGACAGGGTCTCGGGGCTGCTGCTCATGCTCCGCGGCGGTATCCGTTCTGGCGCGGGCAGACGTGCCCCTCGGGGTCGAGCGGCAGGCTGCACAGCGGGCACGGCGGCCGGCCGGCGTTGACGACGTCCAGGGCCCGCTTGGCGAAGGACCGGGCCTGGGAGCCGGTGAGCCGGACGCGGAGCATCGGCGGGCCGTTCTCCTCGTCCTGGAGCATCCGCTCCTCGGCCTCGGCGAGGTCCTCCTCGGACTCCACGTCGAGCTCGACGAGCGCCTGCGCCTCGACGATCAGGCGCTGCTCCTCGCCGTCCCAGGCGAGCGCCATGGTGCCGACCCGGAACTCCTCCTCGACGGGCGCGTCGAGCGGGGCCGTGTCCGCTGTGTCGGCGGGGGCGATCGAGGGGACGGGGGCATTGCCGCCGGTGCGGCGCACGACCTCGTCCAGAAGCTCGTCGATGCGCTCGGCGAGCGCGGCGACCTGCGCCTTCTCCAGCGCGACACTCGTGACCCGGCCGCTCGCGGACGCCTGGAGGAAGAACGTTCGGCGGCCAGGCAGTCCGACCGTGCCGGCCACGAAACGCTCCGGTGGGTCGTAGAGGAACACCTGACGGGACACGTTCCCGGCTCCCTAAAGTCTCGACAGTCGTACTACAGCGGCGCGTCCACCCTACTGCGCGAAGGGATCACGGTGCGCCCGCACCACCCCCGACCTCCGCCGCACCGCTGCTGTCGGGGGCCTCCCGGGGCACGAGTCCCGCGAAGTCGCCGGTGTCGCCGAGGCGGAGGAGGAAGGGGCGCAGCCGCGTGTAGCGGATGACGGTGACCGAGCAGGGGTCGACGTGGATCCGCTGGAAGAGGTCGAGGTGGAGGCCGAGGGCGTCCGCAACGATCGACTTGACGATGTCCCCGTGGGAGCACATGACGTAGGTGGCGTCCTCGCCGTGCTCGGCCTCGATCCGGGCGTTCCAGTCCCGTACGGCCTCGACGGCGCGGTTCTGCATGGCGCGCATGGACTCGCCGCCGGGGAACGCGGCCGCGGAGGCGTGGGCCTGGACGACCTCCATGAGCGGGTCGTCGCTCAGCTCGGCCAGCTTGCGGCCGGACCAGTCGCCGTAGTCGCACTCGCTGATCCGCTCCTCGACGTGCAGCGGGAGGTCCGGGCGGGCGTCGAGCAGCGGCCGCAGGGTCTCCTGGCAGCGCTGGAGCGGGCTGGAGACGGCGGCGGCGAGGGGAACGCCCGCGAGCCGCCCGGGAAGCGCCGCGGCCTGCGCCGCACCGCGCTCGTCGAGCGCGACCCCGGGCATGCGCCCGGCGAGGACTCCGGAGGTGTTGGCGGTGGAGCGTCCGTGCCGGACGAGGATCAACGTGGCCATGCGGGCCAGCCTAGGTGCACGCGCGCGTGTGTGTGCGTGGCGGATGTGAAGTGCGGAGATCGAGGCCGCGCGCGTGCGTGGCGGAGGGCGGCGGGGGAGAATACGGCGCGTGATCGTGGACTCAGCCATCTACCGGGACGGGCGCCGGACTCAGGGGCCCGCCGACCTGTCCGACGCGCTGGACGAGGCGCGGGTGACGGGGGACGCCTTTCTCTGGGTGGGTCTGCACGAGCCGTCGGAGGCGGAGTTCGCCCATGTCGCCTCGGAGTTCGCGCTGCACCCGCTGGCCGTCGAGGACGCCTTGAAGGCCCATCAGCGGCCCAAGCTGGAGGTCTACGACGACTCGCTGTTCGTGGTGCTCAAGCCGGTCGTCTACGAGCCGGAGAGCGACCGGGTCTCCTCGGGCGAGCTGATGGTGTTCATCGGTGACTGTTTCGTCGTGACCGTGCGGCACGGCGAGGGTGCCGCGCTGGCGGCGGTGCGCAAGCGTCTGGAGGCGGAGCCGGCGGTGCTGCGGCACGGGCCGACGGCGGTGCTGTACGCGGTGAGCGACGCCGTCGTGGACCACTACCTGGAGGTGGCGGGCGAGCTCCAGGTCGACCTGGAGGAGCTGGAGGCGGACGTGTTCGCGCCGACCGGCGGCAATCCGTCGAACACCGCGGAGCGGATCTACACGGCGAAGAGGCAGGTCCTGGAGTTCCGGCGGGCGAGCGGCCCCCTCGCCGGGCCGCTCGCCCGGCTGACGACCGGCTCGGTCCCCTTCGTGAACGAGCACGCCCAGCCCTTCTTCCGTGACGTCAACGACCATCTGCTGCGCTCGAACGAGCAGGTGGAGGGGCTCGACCGGCTGCTGTCCGACGTCCTCTCGGCCCATCTCGCGCAGATGGGCGTGCGGCAGAACGACGACATGCGGAAGATCTCGGCCTGGGCGGCCATGGCCGCGGTCCCCACGATGATCGCGGGGATCTACGGCATGAACTTCGATCACATGCCCGAGCTGGGCTGGACCTGGTCCTACCCGGCGCTGATCGTCCTGATGGCGGGGATCGTCACCGGTCTCTACCGGCTGTTCAAGCGGCGCGGCTGGCTGTGAGGCCGCGCCCTCAGAAGGCGGGGGCGGGGGTCGCCGGTCCTCCGAGGGCGTCGCGCCGCTCGGGCATCCTCAGGTCGACCATCTTGTGCCAGCCGGCGACGCGCTCGTAGGCGTACATGCCGCGAATCCCGGCGGCGAGGGCGGCGGCCTTGGGCCTGGGCCAGCGCAGGATGCGGCCCATGTGGCCCATGACGGCGAGGCTGACGTCGCGGTAGACCTGGATCTCGACGAGCGCGGACTCGCGCAGGGTGCGCTGGATGAGGCGCCCGTGGCCTTGGCGGGCCAGCCGGAGCAGCTCCTCGTGGCAGTAGGCGAGGTGGTTCGCCTCGTCGTTGTCGATCATGTGGATGGCCCGGCCCAGTTCGGGGTGGTCCCCGAAGTACGTGACGAGCATGTCCATCTGGTCGGCGGCCCGCTGCTCGGTGACCCGGCTGTGGGCGAGGTAGACGACGATGTCCGCCTCGGTGAGCGGTTCCTCGCGGCGCAGCTTGTCGTGGGCGAGGCCGATCCCGCGCTGTTCGAGCAGCATCGTGTAGTCGGTCTCGGGCGGTACGGGGACGGGATCGAGGCCGCGCTTCTTCAGCAGGGCGTTGAAGATCCGGCCGTGCTTGTCCTCGTCGGCGCCGTGCCGGGTGATCTTGGGCGCGAGTTCGCGCATGCCCGGGGCGACGAGTGCCGCGATCCGCGCGTTCTCCCAGCCTCCCTGGGACTCGCCGCTCGCGGCTATGGAGCAGAAGAGCCGGAAGGACTCGTCGTCGTCGATGATTTCCTGGAACAGGCTCTTGGCCGTGAGCATCGCCGCCACCTCCGTGCGCGTGTCCGCACTTCGTACGCCCCCGGAACAACGAGTCAAATGCGGTCCGGTGCGGGCGGCAACAGGAGGGCCGGAAGGCTCGGCCGAAAGAGTGAGACCCGGAGGCGTAACCAGGGGCCCCGCGGAGCCGTTGTGCTGGGTGACGGCCGTGGCGGGGAAGACCCCCGAGCCCCCACCACGGCCGCAGGCTCGGCCCGCGGGATCACCCCCGCGGGCCTTCTTTCCTCTACGGCGTCGGGGCCGCCCGAAGACAGGCCCTAGGCGAGGCCCGCGTGCTCCATCGCCTCGACACCCGCCCGCAGGGCCGCCAGCCGCTCGTCGAGCGTGAAGCCGGCCGGGGCGAGGGTCAGGGTGGTGACCCCGGCCTCCGCGTAGGCGGTCATCCGCTCGGCGATCCGCTCGACGGAGCCGAGCAGGGTCGTCTGGTCGATCAGGCTGTGGGGCACGGCGGCCGCGGCGCCCGCCTTGTCGCCGGCCAGGTACTTGTCCTGGACCTCGGCGGCCTCCTTCTCGTAGCCCATGCGCTGCGCGAGCTGGTTGTAGAAGTTCTGCTTGCGGCTGCCCATGCCGCCGACGTAGAGCGCGGTGTACGGCCGGAAGACGTCGGCGAGGGCGTTCACGTCCTCGCCGAGGGCGAGCGGCAGCGTCGGACAGACGTCGAAGCCGTCCATGGTCAGCCCGGCCTTCTCGCGACCCGCGCGCAGGTGGCGGAGGGCGGTCTCCTCCAGGTGCTCGGCGGAGGGGAAGATCAGCAGGGCGCCGTCGGCGATCTCGCCCGTCTGCTCCAGGTTCTTGGGGCCGATGGCGGCGATGTACAGCGGGATGTGCTCGCGCTGCGGGTGGACGGTGAGCTTGAGGGGCTTGCCGGGGCCGTCGGGCAGCGGCAGGGTCCAGTGCTCGCCCTCGTAGCTGAGGCGCTCGCGGGACATCGCCCGGCGGACGATCTCGACGTACTCGCGGGTCCTGGCGAGCGGCTTGTCGAACTTCACGCCGTACCAGCCCTCGGAGACCTGGGGGCCGGAGACGCCGAGGCCGAGGCGGAACCGGCCGCCGGTGAGCGAGTCGAGCGTGGCGGCGGTCATCGCCGTCATCGCGGGCTGTCGCGCCGGGATCTGCATGATCGCGGAGCCGACGTCGATCCGCTCCGTCTTCGCCGCGACCCAGGCGAGGACCGTGGGGGCGTCGGAGCCGTAGGCCTCGGCGGCCCAGCACACGTCGTAGCCGAGGCGGTCCGCCTCCTGGGCGACGGCGAGGTTGTCGCCGTCCATGCCGGCGCCCCAGTAGCCGAGGTTGATGCCGAGCCGCATTCCACACACCCCTTACCCATCGGTAACGTCCTTGTGCGCCGGACTCTAGCGCGCGGCTCCGCCATCCGTCAGGGGCCGGTTGTCCACAGGCTCTCTCCGCGTGGTGCCCTGGCCAGTAATCTCGCGCCCATGGAGCAGAGGCATCTCGGACGTACCGGCCTGCGCGTGTCGCGCATCGGACTCGGCACGCTCACCTGGGGGCGGGACACCGACGAGCACGACGCCGCCGAACAGCTGAAGGCGTTCTGGGACGCGGGCGGCACGCTCGTGGACACCGCCGACGTGTACGGCGGGGGCGAGGCCGAGTATCTGCTCGGGAGGCTGATGGAGCGGCTCGTGCCCCGGCAGGACCTCGTCCTGTCGACCAAGGCGGGCAGCGTCCCGGACCCCGACCGGCGCACCGACGGCTCGCGCGGGCACCTGCTCGCCGCGCTCGACGCCTCCCTCGCCCGGCTCGGCACGGACCACGTCGACCTGTGGCAGCTGCACGCCTTCGACCCGTACACGCCCCTCGAGGAGTCCCTCCAGGCCCTCGACATCGCCGTGCGGAGCGGGCGGGCGCGGTACGCGGGCGTGTCGAACTTCTGCGGCTGGCAGCTGGCCAAGGCGGGCACCTGGCAGCTGGGCGGGGACCGGACCCGGCTCGCGGGCGCGCAGCTGGAGTACTCGCTGCTCCAGCGGGGCGTGGAGCGCGAGGTGCTGCCGGCCGCCCTGGACCTCGGGATAGGCCTGCTGCCCTCCTCGCCCCTCGGTCGCGGGGTCCTGACGGGCAAGTACCGCAGCGGGACCCCGACGGACTCGCGGGGCGCGTCGGAGACCATGGCGCCGTTCGTGGAGCCTTACCTGGACGAGGCGGCGAGCCGGATCGTGGAGGCGGTCGCGACCGCCGCCGACGGGCTCGCCACGACCCCGCTCGAGGTGGCGCTCGCCTGGGTCCGCGACCGGCCGGGAGTGACCGCGCCGATCGTCGGCGCGCGCACGGCGCGGCAGCTCACGGCCGCGTTGTCGGTGGAGAGCCTTAGTCTTCCTGACGAGATCTGCCGGGCGCTGGACGATGTGTCGGCGCCCGTGCACCGCTATCCGGATCACGACTGGAGCACCCTGTGACCGAGCCTGCCGGGGAGACCGCGCCCGAGGCACCCGAGGCCGTGGCCCCCATCGACGAGCCTGTCGCGGAGCCCGCCGAGGACGTACGAGAGGGAGCCGAGGCCACCGGACCCGCAGAGTCCGGTGAGCCCGCCGAGACGGCAGAGGCCGCCGAGACCGGTGAGGCCGCCGAGGCCGAGTCGGAGACTCCCGACACCGAGGCCGGGACGGCCGCCGCCGAGGCCTCCGAGGCTTCCGACACGCCCGAGCTGAGCGACGCGCAGGCCGAGCTCGCCGCGCAGCGTGAGCTGCGGGCCCGGATCGAGGCGCGGAAGGCCGAGAAGGAGGGCCCTGTCGCGAGCGGCGCCAAGCTGAGCGGCACGGCGGCCGACCTCCTCGCCGCGGTCCGGGCCGTCGAGGGCGGCGCGGCCACGGGCAGCGCGTTCTACGAGGCTCCGGAGCCCGCGCCCCGGCGTCCCGCCCCCGAGGCCGCCCCGGCCATGACCGTGCGGCCCCCCGTACGGAACACGGCGCCGACGCCGGCGCCGGGCACCACAGCGGCCGTGCGGGAGGTCCTGGCCCGGGGCGGCGCGCCCGAGGCGCTCGCCGGACAGGTCGCCGCCGTGCTCGGCGAGGCCGCCGCCGCGGCGCTGTCCGAGGACCCCTGGCAGCTCCTCGCCGTGCCCGGCGTACGACCGGAGCAGGCCGACGGTTTCGCACGGGCGCTGCTCGGCTCCGCGTGCGGGCCCGACGATCCCCGCCGGACCGTCGCCCTGACCGTCTGGCTCCTTGAGCAGGCCGCGCTCCAGGGGCACACCGCCCTGGAGCTCCAGGCCCTGCGCGCCGGGCTCGCCCGGCTCACGGTGCCCGATCCGGACAAGGCCGTCGAGGTGGCCGTCTCCGAGGGCGCCGTACTCGTCTTCCAGGAGGAGCAGGAGGAGCGGGAGGAGCCTGCGGAGGACACCGACACGGACGAGGAGGAGCCCGCCGAGGCGGCCGAGGAGCCGGCCGCGCCCGTCCTGCTCGGGCTCGACCGGTACGCGCTCGCGGAGGAGAGCCTCGCGGACGGTCTCGCCCGGCTCGTCAGGACCGCCACCGCCGACGCCTGGGAGGGTGCCGAGCTCGACCGCGCCGCCGGTGAGCACGGACTCGTCCTGCACACGGGCGGCGAGGCCGCCCGCGCCGAGCCGGTCGCGCTCGTCGCGGCGGCCCGCGAGCGGGGTCTGCGCGCCCTGGTCGCGGTCCACTCGGAGGACGGGCGGCGGGCGCTCGGCGCCGCCGGGGCGGACGCGGTGACGGTGGCCGCGCTGCTCTCCGGTGCCACCGGTCCCGGTCGCGACGAGGAGGGCGCCTTCGCCCTGGACGTGCTTGCCGTCCTCGACGCGCCGCAGCTCGACGTGGAGACGGCCGCGATGCTCGTGGAGTCCCTGCCGGACGGCTGCCGGCTGGTGCTGAGCGGCGACCCCGAGGTCCTGGGGGCGCCGGGTGCGGGCCGGGTCTTCACCGACGCGCTCGCCGCCCGGGTGTGCCCGCGGATCGCCTCGCGCGTGCCCGATCCGGGGCCGCTCGGCGAGCTCGTGTCGGGCATCGGCGTCGGCGAGCTGAACCAGGTCGAGGCCCCCGGCAAGGAGGTCGTGATCGTCCCCGTGCGGGACGCCGGCGAGGCCGTGCACCGCACCGTCCAGCTGGTGGCGGACTCGGTGCCGCGGGCGATCGGCGTGCCGTCCGAGCAGACCCAGGTGGTCACGGTCGGCCACGGCGGCTCGGCGGGCACCCGCGCGCTGAACGCGGCCCTCAAGCAGCGGCTCAACCCCGGTCCCGGCCGCTTCGGCGGCTACGACCCCGGGGACCGGGTGGCGTACGCGCCGGTGCCGGGCCGGACGGTGACGGGGACGGTCGTGTCGGCCGACGCCGAGGGCCTGCGGTTGCGGTGCGGGGACGAGGACGTCCTCGTACCGAAGGACCGGGTGGAGTCGGCGCTGCGGCACGGCTGGGCGCTCACCGCGCACCAGGCCGCGGGGACGCGCTGGCCCGCGGTGGTCGCGGTGCTGCCCGGGGACGCGGCGGCGGGCCTGAGCCGCGCGTGGGTGTACACGGCCTTCGGCAGGGCGGAGCGCCATCTGTCGGTCGTGCACGGCGTGGACCAGGCACTGGCCCGCGCGGTGGCCGAGGGGGTCGCCCCGGAGCGCACGACGCGGCTGCGCCCGCTCCTGGAGGGGCTCCTCGCCACACCCGAGGAGTAGAGACACAGGATCCGGAAGGTCCTGAAGCGGCGGAGGGCCGGAGCACCGCATGCGGTGTCCCGGCCCTCCGCCGTCTCCTCAGGAGCCGTCGACCGCCGCCGTGGGCGCGGCCACCCCGTAGGTCCCGTCGTCGTGTTCGTCCTCGTGATCGTCCTCTTGCTCGTCGAAGACGGAGCTGACGTCGAAGCGGCAGACGATCCGCTCCGGATCGGCGTGCTCGAAGGGGGCGTTGAGCCACTCCCCCGGCTCCGGGAGCTCCTCGGCCGCTGTGACCCAGAGCGTGGAGTCGCCCTCCTCCAGGCCGAACTCCTTGTGCCGGGAGGCGATCTCGTCGGGTTCGTACTCCCCGAAGAGGACCCCGAGCGCGGCGAGGGGGGAGACGTCGGCCCTGGCCGCCGTCCCGGTCGGGTCGGCCTCGCCGTCGAGCTCGGCGACGCGCCGCGCCTGGGCGAACAGACGCTGCGGTTCCGCCACGGCGTAGTCGCGGCGGATCAGGAGGCTGAGGGCGTGAGGTTCGTCAGGTCCGGCATAGGGCGGCAGGGCGCCGTCCGCTCCGGGGATCTCGAAGGGGGTGACCTCGTCGTAGCGGTCGTAGAGCAGTTCGTCGTACTCCTCGGCCGCCGCCGCGAGGGCGTTGAAGGCCTCGTAGACGGCCTTGTCGTCGTCCCCCGTGCGGCGTTCGACCGCCGCGAGGTGACGGTCCAGTGCGGCTTTGACCGCCTCGGCGGCGGCACGTACCTCGGCAGCGGTGGGCTGCGCAGCATCAGACATGGAACGCACGCTATCCGTAGCGGGCCCGTGCCCGCACAATAGATGCGATGCCGGAATACGAATTTGTCGACGTGTACGTGCCGCGCGGTGTCTCCCGCAAGGAGGCGACGCGGCTGCTGACCGACCATGCCGAGTACGGACACTGGGAGTTGGACCGTCTGAGCCTGCACCGGGACGGGAGCCGCAGAGTGCGGTTGAAGCGGCGGATCATCCGCCAGATCCGGGCGACCTGGTAGGTAACGAGAAGGGGCCCCGCCGTGTGCGGGGCCCCCGTGCGTGGTGCGGTCCGATCAGGCCGCGCTGCGGGCGCGGCGGTAGATCAGCGCACCGGCGAGCAGCAGACCCGCGCCGGCGGGGATGATCGCCCCGAGCGGGCTGGACCCGGTCTCGGCGAGCTCCTCCACGGCACTCGGCTGCGTGAGGCCGTGCGTGTCGGGGGTGTTCGCGCCGGGAGTGTGCCAGCCGTCGTCGGTTCCCGGAGTACCGGGGTTTCCGGGGGTGCCCGGGGTACCGGGGTTACCCGGGGTGCCAGGGTTGCCCGGAGTACCGGGGTTGCCGGGGTTACCGGGGTTGCCCGGATTCCCAGGGTTACCGGGGTTACCCGGGTTACCGGGATTCCCAGGGTTACCAGGGTTGCCCGGATTCCCAGGGTTACCGGGGTTACCCGGATTCCCAGGGTTCCCCGGGTTACCAGGGTTACCCGGGTGCGTCGGCTCGATGCCGTTGCCGCAGCCGTTGCCCGCGGCGGCGTTGCCCAGGCCGATGCCCGTGACGCTGTTGCCGCACACGTTCACCGGGACGTCGACCGGCACCTGCACCGTGTTGCCCGAGCCCACGCCGGGAGAGTTGCTCGTGTGCCCGCCGGCGGAGGAGCCGCCGCCCGGCTTGCCGGGCTTGGAGGTGTTGGCACACTTGTTGCCCATCGCCGGATTCAGCAGTCCGACGACGTTGACGGTGTTGCCGCAGGCGTTCACCGGTACGTGTACCGGAACCTGGACGGAGTTTCCGGACGCGACGCCCGGGGAATTCGATGCAGTACCGCTCGCACCGGAATCCGCGTGCGCGTAACCGCCGCCGACGGCGGCGAATACGCCGCCCGCGGCCGCTACGGTGATGAGTCCTTTGCGCGTGACCTGTCGCATAGCTTGTTCCCTGCCTTTTCGGCTCTCGCCTTCTCGGCTTCGAAAGAGCGCCACCGGGTGGAGATCCCGGGGCGGAAATGGCCACCGGCCCCGGAGTGCATGGCACGCACTCCGGGGCCGGACCGGCTCACACCCTCACGGGGCGAGGCACAACGTCAGGCGTTGACGCAGGTGTTGCCGAAGGCGGGGTTCAGCAGGCCGATCACGGAGACCGTGTTGCCGCACACGTTCACCGGGACGTGAACGGGAACCTGGACGACGTTGCCCGAGAGCACGCCGGGGGAACCGATGGCGGCACCCTGAGCGCCCGCGTCGGCAACGGCCATGCCCGCACCCGCGAGAACGAGACCGCCAGTGGCAGCCGCAGCAGCGACGACCTTCTTGATCATTATTCCTCCTAGTTGCCAATGCGATCCCAGCCGCGGACCGCACCACCTGTAACGAGGGGGAATGGAGGGGGCTACGAGCCCCCGAGTTCATTCACTCTTTCCGGTCACGTACGAAAGGGTGGACGAATTCAGCAGGCGTCGAGGAAACGGTCCAGGACGCGGACGCCGAACTTCAGGCCGTCGACCGGCACGCGCTCGTCGACGCCGTGGAACATGCCGGCGAAGTCGAGCTCCGGCGGCAGCTGGAGCGGCGCGAAGCCGAAGCAGCGGATGCCGAGGTCGTCGAAGGACTTGGCGTCGGTGCCGCCGGACAGCATGTACGGCACGGCGCGGGCGATCGGGTCCTCGGCGCGCAGGGCCAGCTGCATGGCGTCGACCAGGGCGCCGTCGAAGCTCGTCTCCAGTGCCTTGTCGCCGTGCACGTCCTCGCGCTTCACCCGGGGGCCGAGGATCCGGTCGAGGTCGGCCAGGAACTCCTGCTCGTACCCGGGCAGGAAGCGGCCGTCGACGTGCGCCGTGGCCTGGCCGGGGATCACGTTCACCTTGTAGCCGGCGCCGAGCATGGTCGGGGCGGCCGAGTTGCGGAGGGTGGCGCCGACCATCTTGGCGATGCCGCCGAGCTTGGCGAGGGTGCCGTCCATGTCCTCGGGGTCGAGCGGGGTGCCCAGCGCGTCCGAGAGCTCGTCGAGGAAGGAGCGCACGGTCTTGGTCACCCTGACCGGCCACTGGTGGCGGCCGAGGCGGCCCACGGCCTCGCAGAGCTCCGTGATCGCGTTGTCGTCGTTGGTCATCGAGCCGTGGCCGGCCGTGCCCTCGACGGTCAGCCGCATCCAGTGCATGCCCTTCTGGGCCGTCTCGACGAGGTAGAGCCGCAGGTTCTCGTTGACCGTGAAGGAGAAGCCGCCGACCTCGCCGATCGCCTCCGTGACCCCGTCGAAGAGGTCCCGGTGCTTGTCGACGAGATGCCGGGCGCCGTACGTGCCGCCGGCCTCCTCGTCGGCGAGGAACGCGAGGACGATGTCGCGCGGGGGCTTGCGGCCGCTGCGCATCCGGTCGCGGACGACCGCGAGGGTCATCGCGTCCATGTCCTTCATGTCGACGGCGCCGCGGCCCCAGACACAGCCGTCGGCGATCTCGCCCGAGAAGGGGTGGTGGGTCCAGTCCTCGGCGTTGGCCGGAACGACGTCGGTGTGGCCGTGGATGAGCAGGGCCGGGCGGGACGGGTCCTCGCCCTCGATCCGGGCGACGGTCGAGGCCCGCCCCTTGTGCGACTCGATGATCTTCGGCTCGAGTCCGACCTCCGCGAGCTTCTCGGCGACGTACTCGGCCGCCGCCCGCTCGCCCGGGCCGGAGTGGTCGCCGTAGTTGCTGGTGTCGATGCGGATGAGGTCACGACAGAGATCGACGACCTCATTCTCGCCGGTGATGCCCCGCGCCGTGTTCGACTCGCTCACTCTGCTTCCTCCCACTACGTGCCCCACGTGGTTGCTGGTGGTCGCCCCCATCCTCCCGCGTGGCCCCCTCGCCGCCCAAGGGCGCCCGTCGGCCGACACGCGCCCGTCACATGACGGGGGCCCGGGAAAGGTGGTGATCGACCCCCTCGAATGTTTGCTATTGTTTCCCTCGTCGGAAGGGCCCAGCGGCCCGGAAGACAAGACACCTTGTCCGGGTGGCGGAATGGCAGACGCGCTAGCTTGAGGTGCTAGTGCCCTTTATCGGGCGTGGGGGTTCAAGTCCCCCCTCGGACACCACACGGAGTCCCGGTCGAGATCATCTCGACCGGGACTTCTTGCGTTACGTACGTGCGGCACGAGGCGGAGCGGTGAGACGGAGAGCGAAGGCGCCGGCCGCGCCGCTCCCCCAGCGGGACGGGATCGACCCCGTGCGGGTGCGGCTGCCGGAGGATCCGGACGGGGTCTGGACGACCGTGCGGGACCACCTGCTCGACCGGTACGCGGCGGCCGTGGGGGCCGGGCGGGTCGAGGAGATGCTGCGGCAGGGACGGTTCGTCGGGGTCGACGGGCCGGTGGCCGGGGACGAGCCGTACACCGTGGGGCGGTACCTGTGGTTCCACCGGGACTTCCCGGCCGAGGTGCCGGTCCCCTTCGACATCGGGATCGTCCACCGGGACGAGCGGATCCTGGTCGTGGACAAGCCGCATTTTCTGGCGACGATGCCCCGGGGGCGGCACGTCACGGAGACGGCGATGGCCCGGCTGCGGCGGGAGCTGGGGCTGCCGCGCCTCCAGCCCGCGCACCGGCTGGACCGGCTGACGGCGGGGCTCGTGCTCTTCGTCGTACGGGAGGAGGACCGGGGGGCGTACCAGACGCTCTTCCGGGACCGGCTCGTGCGCAAGGAGTACGAGGCGGTGGCGCCGTACGACCCGGCGGTGGAGCTGCCGGTGACCGTGCGGAGCCGTATCGAGAAGGAGCGCGGGGTGATGGCCGCCCGGGAGGTACCGGGCGAGCCGAACAGCGAGAGCCGGATCGAGCTGCTCCGGAGCGCGGGAGGGCTCGGGTGGTACCGGCTCGTGCCCGTCACCGGGCGGACGCATCAGCTGCGGGTGCACATGAACGCGCTGGGGCTGCCGATCCTGCACGATCCGGTCTATCCGGTGGTGCGTGCGGACGGGCCGGAGGACTTCTCGCGTCCGCTGCAACTGCTCGCGCGGACGCTGGAGTTCACCGACCCGTTCACGGGTGACGAGGTGCGGTTCGAGAGCCGGCTGGCTCTCAGTGGCCGCGGTTGATCCATTCCTGGAGGTGCGGGGCCTCGGCGCCGATCGTCGTCGGGTCGCCGTGGCCGGTGCGGACGATCGTCTCCGGGGGCAGGGTCAGGAGCTTCTCGCGGATCGAGTCGACGATCGTCGGGAAGTCCGAGAAGGACCGGCCCGTCGCGCCGGGGCCGCCCTGGAAGAGCGTGTCGCCGGTGAAGACCGTGCCCAGGTCCGGGGCGTGCAGGGAGACCGCGCCGGGGGCGTGGCCCGGGGTGTGGAGGACCACGAGGTCGGTGCCGGCGATCGTGAGGACCTGACCGTCGGCCAGTTCGCCGTCCGGGGTGTGATCGGGGTGGGTCTGCTTCCACAGCGGCTGGTCGGCGGGGTGAAGCAGGACGCGGGCGCCGGTGGCGGCCGCGAGCGCCGGGGCCGCGTCGATGTGGTCGTTGTGGGCGTGGGTGCAGATGATGGCGCGCAGGGCGCGGCCGTCGAGGGCGGCGAGGATCGCCTCGGCGTCGTGGGCGGCGTCGATGACGACGGCCTCGGTGTCGTCGCCGACGATCCAGACGTTGTTGTCGACGTCCCAGGTGCCGCCGTCGAGGCTGAAGGTGCCGGAGGTGACGAGGTGGTCCACGCGGGCGGTCATCACAGCACCACCACCGAGCGGAGGACGTCGCCCTCGTGCATGCGGGCGAAGGCCTTCTCGACGTCGCCGAGGCCGACGGTCTCGGTGACGAAGGCGGCGAGGTCGATGCGGCCCTGCTGGTGCAGGTCGATCAGCATCGGGAAGTCGCGGGAGGGCAGGCAGTCCCCGTACCAGGAGGACTTGAGGGCGCCGCCGCGGCCGAAGACGTCGAGGAGCGGGAGTTCGAGCTTCATCTCGGGGCTGGGGACGCCGACGAGGACGACGGTGCCGGCGAGGTCGCGGGCGTAGAAGGCCTGCTCGTACGTCTCGGGGCGGCCGACGGCCTCGATGACGACGTCGGCGCCGAAGCCGCCGGTGAGCTCGCGGATCGCCTCGACGGCGTCGGCGGAGCGGGAGTTGACCGTGTGGGTGGCACCCATCTCGCGGGCCTTGTCCAGCTTGCGGTCGTCGATGTCGACGGCGATGATCTTCGCGGCTCCGGCGAGGCGGGAGCCGACGATCGCGGCGTCGCCGACGCCGCCGCAGCCGATGACGGCGACGGTGTCGCCGCGGCCGACGTTCCCGGTGTTGATGGCGGCGCCGATGCCGGCCATGACGCCGCAGCCGAGGAGGCCCGCGACCTCGGGGGCGACGGCGGGGTCGACCTTGGTGCACTGGCCGGCGGCGACGAGGGTCTTCTCGGCGAAGGCACCGATGCCGAGGGCCGGGGAGAGCTCCGTGCCGTCGAGCAGGGTCATCTTCTGCTTGGCGTTGTGGGTGGCGAAGCAGTACCAGGGGCGGCCGCGCTCGCAGGCGCGGCAGGTGCCGCAGACGGCGCGCCAGTTGAGGATCACGAAGTCGCCGGGGGTCACGTCGGTGACGCCCTCGCCGACCGACTCGACGATTCCGGCGGCCTCGTGGCCGAGCAGGAAGGGGAACTCGTCGTTGATGGCGCCCTGCTTGTAGTGGAGATCGGTGTGGCAGACGCCGCAGGCCTGGATCTTCACGACGGCCTCGCCGGGGCCGGGGTCGGGGATGACGATGGTCTCGACCCGTACCGGTTCGTTCCTGCCGGGGGCGATGACCCCCTGGACGTGCTGCGGCATCGCGAACTTCCTTTTCTCCGAACGGATCTTGTAAGGCTCCTGCGTACCACTATCTCCTGACAAAAGGCGAGACCCCCGCAGGCCGTGCCTGCGGGGGTCCCGACGTTCCCGTGGGGGAAGGTCAGCTCTGGTGCGTCTCGGCGGTCGCGCGGACCCGGCGGCGGACCAGGAACCAGCCGCCGACGAGGGCCGCCGCGATGAGCGGCAGACAGTTCACGGTGGTGCGGCCGATGCCGCCGTCCATCCACATGAGGACGAGGACGGAGCCCAGGAAGACGAGGGTCACGATCTGGGTGTACGGGGCCCAGGGCAGGTTGTAGCCGGGGCGGGTCAGCTTGCCCTGCTGGGCGTTGCGCCAGAACAGCAGCGAGCAGACCATGATCATGGCCCAGGTGCCGATGATGCCGATCGAGGCGAAGTTGAGGACGAGCTCGAAGGCCTCGCCGGGCATGACGTAGTTGAGGGCGACGCCGAGGACGCCGAAGCCCGCGGTGAGCAGGATGCCGCCGTAGGGGACACCGCCCTTGTTCATGACGCCGGTGAACTTGGGCGCCGAGCCGGAGATCGACATGGAGCGCAGGATGCGGCCGGTGGAGTAGAGGCCCGAGTTGAGGCTGGAGAGGGCGGCGGTGAGGACGACGAGGTTCATCACGCCGGCGGCGCCGGGGATGCCCAGCTTGTCGAAGACGGTGACGAAGGGGCTCTGGTCGCCCGAGTACGCGGTGTACGGGAGGATCAGCGCGAGCAGGACGACGGAGCCGACGTAGAAGAGGCCCACGCGCCACATGATCGAGTTGATCGCCTTCGGCATGATCTTCTCGGGGTTCTCGGTCTCGCCGGCGGCGACGCCGCACAGCTCGACGGAGGCGTAGGCGAAGACGACGCCCTGGATCAGCAGCAGCATCGGCATCATGCCGTTGGGGAAGATGCCGCCGTTGTCGGTGATGTTGCCGAGGCCGGGGGTGTGGCCGCCGACGTCGTGCGAGGTCACGACGAGGAAGATGCCGATCAGCATGAAGGCGACGAGCGCGCCGACCTTGATGATGGCGAACCAGAACTCCATCTCGCCGAAGTACTTCACGGAGATGAGGTTGGCGGCGAGGACGACCGCGAGGGCGATCAGGGCGAGGACCCACTGCGGGACGTCGCTGAACATGGCCCAGAAGTGGGCGTAGGTCGCGGCCGCGGTGATGTCGGCGACGGCGGTGGTCGACCAGTTGAGGAAGTACAGCCAGCCGGCCGTGTAGGCGCCCTTCTCGCCCATGAACTCACGGGCGTAGGAGACGAAGGCGCCGGACGAGGGGCGGTAGAGCACCAGCTCGCCGAGGGCCCGCACCACGAAGAAGGCGAAGACGCCGCAGACGGCGTAGGCGATGAAGAGGGAGGGTCCCGCCTGGGACATCCGGCCGCCGGCGCCGAGGAAGAGGCCGGTGCCGATGGCGCCGCCGATGGCGATCATGTTGATGTGCCGGGACTTGAGGTCCTTGCGGTAACCGGCGTCGCCTGCGTCGACATGGGGGCTTGCGGCCGGGCTCGCCTGAGCGGCGGACAGCGGCTCGGCCGCGATGACGCGGTCAGTCATGGAGTTGTTCGCCTTCGTGAGGGGGGAGCTGTGCGGTACTTCCCGGCCGTGCCCGATGGGGGTCTCCCCGGCACGGCCAGCGCACATCCTCACGGCAAGAACGCCGACTGACTGTGGCGCATGTCACTGAACGCCCATATTTGAGCTAGTTCAGAGCTTTACGGAGCCAGAACATCCAGTTCCTGGAGGGCGCCGACCGCGATCTGGCGGGTGAGCTCCTCGGCGCGGGCCGCGTCCCGCTCCCGTACCGCCTCGGCGACCTGGACGTGGAGGGTGACGGCGGCGGGGTCGGGGTCCTCGAACATCACGTGGTGGTGGGTGCGGCCGGTGAGGACCTCGGCGACGACGTCGCCGAGGCGAGCGAACATCTCGTTCCCCGAGGCGTTGAGGACGACCCGGTGGAACGCGATGTCGTGGACGAGGTACTCCTCCAGACGCCGACCGCGCGAGGTGGCGACCATGCCGAGGGCGTGCTCGGTGAGCTCACGGCACTGCTCGGGGGTGGCGTGCGTGGCGGCGAGGCCCGCGGCGACGGGTTCGACGGCCGAGCGGAGCACCGTGAGAGAGCGGAGCTGGCGGGGGCGGTCGGCGCCGGCGAGCCGCCAGCGGATGACCTGGGGGTCGTACACGTTCCAGCTCGCGGTGGGGAGCACGGTCACGCCGACGCGGCGGCGGGACTCGACGAGGTGCATGGACTCCAGGACGCGCACGACCTCGCGGACCACGGTCCGGGAGACGTCGAAGCGCTGGGCGAGCTCGTCGGTGCGCAGCACCGTGCCCGGCGGGTACTCCCCCGCGGTGATCGCGAGACCCAGGGTGGCGAGGACGTGCGAATGGAGCCCCTGGGCCGGTGTCGTCATGGTCGCAAGCCTATGCGCGCTCGCACGGATGATCACCTCGGGAATTAAAAGTACTACTTTTACGTCACAGCCTCTTGAATACGTCGTACCCAATGGGTTTCATGGGCGCGACGGATCGATGTCGAAGAAGACAGCGAGGCACCACCCATGAGCACCACCCCCCACCCTCAGGTCGTCGTCGTGATGGGCGTCGCCGGTACCGGCAAGACCACCATCGGACCGCTGGTCGCCGAGGCGATGGCCCTGCCCTACGCGGAGGGCGACGACTTCCACCCGGCGGCGAACGTGGCCAAGATGTCGGCCGGCGTCCCCCTGGACGACACCGACCGGGCGCCGTGGCTCGACGCCATCGGGGCGTGGGCGCACGACCGGGCCGGGCTCGGCGGTGTGGTGAGCAGCTCCGCGCTGAAGCGGACCTACCGGGACCGGCTGCGCGCCGCGGCCCCCGGCGTGGTCTTCCTCCACCTGACCGGCGACCGGGAGCTGATCGAGGGACGGATGTCCGCGCGCAAGGGGCACTTCATGCCCACCGCGCTCCTCGACTCCCAGTTCGCCACCCTCCAGCCGCTGGAGGAGGACGAGGCCGGCGTCGCCGTCGACGTCTCCGGCACCCCCGAGGAGATCGCCGCCCGGGCGGTCGCCGCGCTGCGCGCCCTCGCAGGCTGACCTTCCGTCCCCCCCTTCCCCGCTCGTACGAAGGACACCCCCGTGACCAGTCTCAGTGTGGAGATCCTGGCAGCGGATGCCGCCGAACCCATCACCTCGGCAGGCAACGCCCAGCTCGGTATCGCCGTGCTCGCCGGCATCGCTCTCATCGTCCTGCTCATCACCAGATTCAAGCTGCACGCGTTCCTGGCGCTGACCATCGGGTCGCTCGCGCTCGGCGCCTTCGCGGGTGCGCCGCTCGCCGACACGATCAAGTCCTTCACCACCGGCCTCGGCAACACCGTCGCCGGCGTCGGTGTGCTGATCGCACTCGGCGCGATCCTCGGCAAGCTCCTCGCCGACTCGGGCGGCGCCGACCAGATCGTCGACACGATCCTGGCCAGGGCGAGCGCCCGGTCCATGCCCTGGGCGATGGTCCTCATCGCCTCCGTGATCGGGCTGCCGCTCTTCTTCGAGGTCGGCATCGTGCTGCTGATCCCGGTCGTGCTGCTGGTCGCCAAGCGCGGCAACTACTCCCTGATGCGGATCGGCATCCCCGCCCTCGCCGGCCTCTCCGTGATGCACGGGCTCATCCCGCCGCACCCCGGTCCGCTCGTCGCCATCGACGCGCTCGGCGCCAACCTGGGCGTCACGCTCGCTCTCGGCCTGGTCGTCGCGATCCCGACCGTGATCATCGCCGGTCCGGTGTTCTCCCGGTACGCCGCCCGCTGGGTGGACATCCCGGTCCCCGAGAACATGGTCCCCACGCGTCCCTCCGAGGACCTGGAGAAGCGCCCCGGCTTCGGCGCCACCGTGGCGACGATCCTGCTGCCCGTCGTCCTGATGCTGGTCAAGGCCCTCGTCGACATCGTCGTCGACGACCCGGACAACGGCCTGCAGAAGGTCACCGACGTCATCGGCTCGCCGCTGATCGCGCTGCTCGCCGCCGTCATAGTCGGGATGTTCACCCTGGGCCGGGCGGCCGGCTTCACCAAGGAGCGGCTGTCCTCGACCGTCGAGAAGTCCCTCGCCCCGATCGCGGGTGTGCTGCTGATCGTCGGTGCGGGCGGCGGCTTCAAGCAGACCCTGATCGACATCGGAGTCGGCCAGATGATCCTGGACTTCTCCGAGAACTGGTCCATCCCGGCGCTGCTGCTGGCCTGGCTGATCGCGGTCGCGATCCGGCTCGCGACCGGTTCCGCGACGGTGGCGACGATCTCGGCGGCGGGGCTCGTGGCTCCGCTGGCGGAGGGCATGTCGACGACCGAGACGGCGCTGCTCGTGCTCGCGATCGGTGCGGGGTCGCTCTTCTTCAGCCACGTCAACGACGCCGGGTTCTGGCTGGTGAAGGAGTACTTCGGGATGACCGTCGGCCAGACGGTCAAGACCTGGTCGGTGATGGAGACGATCATCTCGGTCGTGGGCATCGTGTTCGTGCTGCTGTTGTCGCTGGTGTTGTGAGCGACATCCTGACCAGCTGACGGGCTGACGGCCTGACGGGCCGGCAGGTCGGAGCCCCGGGCGTCCTCTCGGACGCGCGGGGCTCCTGGCGTTCAGCCCCGCAGCAGCGAGAGGACCTTCACCCCGAGCTCCAGGGCCTCGCCGGGCTCGTCCACGCACTGCTGGAGGTCGACGAAGCAGCCGTCGGCGCCGGTGTCGCGGACGCCCGCGAGGACGGCGGCGACGGTGTCCGCCGTGGCGCCCGGAGCCGGGTTGTGGCGGATCTGGCGGCGCAGGGCGTCGGGGTCACGGCCGGCCTCCTCCGCGGCGCGCCGGGCCTCGTCCCACAGGTGTCCGGCCACGCCGGGCGGGAGGACGGCGCCGACCCAGCCGGCGGCCCGGCGGCCGACCCGGCGCAGGGCGGCGGGGCTGAAGCCGCCCAGGTAGACGGGCGGGCCGGCCGGCCGGGCGGGGCGCAGACCGACGTACGAGGCGGGGATCGTCCAGTGCGGCCCCTCGTGGCCGAACTCCTCCTCGGTCCAGGTGCCGTGGAGGACGTCGAGGAGCTCGTCGAGGAGGGCGCCGCGGCGGCGGAAGTCGGCCCCGACGGCCGTGTACTCGTCCCGCAGCCAGCCGATCCCGAGGCCGACGTCGAGGCGTCCGCCGCTCACCAGGTCGAGCGAGGTGAGCGAGCGGGCGAGGAGGACCGGCGGGTACCAGGGGCCGTTGAGGGTGCTCGTGCCGAGCCGGGCGCGGTCGGTCGCGGTGGCGGCGACGGTGAGGACCGTGAACGGGTCGAGGAACGTCCTGTACTGGTGGGGGTACGGGTTCTCCGGCGTGTGTCCCGGATAGAGGTCGCCGGGAGCGACCGGGGCGAGGGCGCGGTCGCCGACCCAGAGCGAGTCGAATCCGGCCTCCTCGGCGTCCCGCGCGAAGCCGGCGATGCGGTCGGCGCGGGCGTGGGTGCCGTACTGCGGCAGTGCGATGCCTATCTCCATGGCCTCATCCTGAGCCGCGGGGAGGGGCGCGACACGAAGGACCCGGCGCGTGACCCGCGTCACACGCCGGGCGGGTCCGCCGTCAGCTCACCGCCTGCGCCGCCGCCCGGCCCGCCGCCCTTCCCGAGAAGATGCAGCCGCCGAGGAACGTGCCTTCGAGGGAGCGGTAGCCGTGGACTCCGCCGCCGCCGAAGCCGGCTGCCTCGCCCGCCGCGTACACGCCCGGCAGGGGCTCGCCGGTCTCCGTCAGGACGCGGGAGGAGAGGTCGGTCTCCAGGCCGCCCAGGGACTTGCGGGTGAGGATGTTGAGGCGGACGGCGATCAGCGGGCCGGCCTTGGGGTCGAGGATCCGGTGCGGCGAGGCCGTCCGGATGAGCTTGTCGCCCAGGTACTTGCGGGCGCCGCGGATCGCCGTGACCTGGAGGTCCTTGGTGAAGGGGTTGGCGATCTCGCGGTCGCGGGCGGTGATCTCGCGGCGGAGCGCCGTCTCGTCGATCAGGTCCTCGCCGGTGATCCGGTTCATGCCGCGGACGAGGGCGGAGAGGTCGTCCTCGACGACGAAGTCGGCGCCCTTGTCCATGAACGCCTGGACCGGGCCGGGGACGTCGGCTCGGGCCCGGCCGATCACGTCGCGGATCGACTTGCCGGTCAGGTCGGGGTTCTGTTCGGAGCCGGAGAGCGCGAACTCCTTGCCGATGATGCGCTTATCGAGGACGAACCAGGTGTGGTCGTGGCCGGTCCGCATGATGTGTTCGAGGGTGCCGAGGGTGTCGAAGCCGGGGAAGAGCGGGACGGGCAGCCGCTTGCCGGTCGCGTCCAGCCAGAGGGAGGACGGTCCGGGCAGGATGCGGATGCCGTGCCGGGCCCAGA
This sequence comes from Streptomyces gardneri, assembly GCF_006539185.1. Lineage (GTDB taxonomy): Bacteria > Actinomycetota > Actinomycetes > Streptomycetales > Streptomycetaceae > Streptomyces > Streptomyces gardneri. The sequence goes on along the minus strand of NZ_BJMN01000021.1, from coordinate 149,163 downwards.
TGGGGTTCCAGTTCTCGATGCCCTCGGTGTAGTGCCACATCCGGTCGCGGTTGATGTGGCTGGCGCCGGCCTTCTCGGCGATGCCGAGCATGAGGCCGTCGACGTGGGCGGGGACGCCGGAGAGCAGCTTCGCGGGCGGGGTGCCGAGCCGGGCGGGCCACTGCTCGCGGACGAGGTCGTGGTTGCCGCCGATGCCGCCGGAGGTGACGATCACGGCCTGGGCGCGGAGCTCGAAGGTGCCGGTGGGCGTGCGGGTGCTGGCCGTGCCCCGGTCCGCGGCGGAGGGTTCCAGGATCTCGCCGGTGACGGTGTCGACGGTCCCGGCCGTGCGGCCGAGGCCGGTGACGCGGTGGCGGAAGCGGAGGTCGACGAGGCCGCGGGCGGCGCCCTCGCGGACCTTGCGCTCGAAGGGGGCGACGAGGCCGGGGCCCGTACCCCAGGTGATGTGGAAGCGGGGCACGGAGTTGCCGTGGCCGTTGGCGTCGTAGCCGCCGCGCTCGGCCCAGCCGACGACGGGGAAGAACCGCACCCCGCGCGCGTGGAGCCAGGAGCGCTTCTCGCCGGCGGCGAAGTCGACGTACGCCTCGGCCCATTTCCTCGGCCAGCGGTCCTCGGTCCGGTCGAAGCCGGCCGTGCCGTACCAGTCCTGGAGAGCGAGCTCGCGGCTGTCCTTGACGCGCATCCGGCGCTGCTCGGGCGAGTCGACGAGGAACAGGCCGCCGAAGGACCAGTGGGCCTGGCCGCCGAGGGACTGCTCGGGCTCCTGGTCGAGGAGGATCACGGTGCGGCCGGCTTCGACCAGCTCGGCGGTGGCGACCAGGCCGGCGAGGCCGGCCCCGATCACGATCACATCAGCGTCGTAGGACATGGATCGCATCTTGGATACACGGATGTATCGAGTCAACTGTTTCGCCCGTCTCCGCCGCCCCTTCCCTCCTCCCCTCGCCCCTCCCGTTTTCTAATGCCGAGCATTAATATGGTCGTATGGCGAGAACGTCGGGGCCTGAGACCCGAGAGAAACTGATCCGCGCGGCCGAGGAGCTCTTCGCCGCCCGGGGCGTCGACGGCGCGCAGCTACGGGACGTCGTGGCCCTGGCCGGACAGGCGAACCCCTCCGCCGTGCAGTACCACTTCGGCTCGCGCGCCGGGCTCCTCGACGCGGTCATGGCCGGGCGCCAGGCCCGTACGCGCCAGGTGCTCGCGCCGCTGCTCGACGCGGCCGGCGACGACCTGAAGGAGCTCGTCGCCGCCCTCGTCACGGCCGAGGCGAGCGAGCTGCGCACCGACCGGGGCCGCCGCTGCCTACGGATCTCCGCCCAGCTCAGCCACGAGAGCGGGATCCGCACCCGCACCCCGCACCCCACGCTCGACGGCACCGTCTACTGGCACCTCATCGAGCGGATGGCCGACCGGCTCGCCGCCTCCGGGCTGCCCGAGCCCCTGCTCCTGGAGCGCCTCGACCTGGCGCTGACCGTGGTGGGCGCGGCCCTGGCGGACCGGGCCCGGCAGTACCTCGACGGCGCCGAGCCCCTCACCGGCGAGGCCCTGTTCCTCGCCGACCTGGTCGAGACGACCACCGCGCTTCTCCGGGCCGCACAGCCCCGGAGCGTCTGAATCACCGCGAAGGGACCCTTCATGAACGACCTCACCGGCAAGACCGTGCTCATCACCGGCGGCGCCCGCGGCCTGGGCGCCGAGGCCGCCCGGCAGGCCGTGGCCGCCGGCGCCAACGTCGTCGTCACCGACGTCCTGGACGAGGACGGCAAGGCGACCGCCGACGCGCTCGGTGAGCGGGCGCGCTTCTTCCACCACGACGTGACCTCCGAGGAGGGGTGGGCGGCGGCCGTCGCGTACGCCGTTGCGGAGTTCGGCGGGCTGCACGGTCTGGTGAACAACGCGGGCATCTCCACGGGCGCGTTCCTGGAGACGGAGTCCGTCGAGCACTTCCGCAAGGTCCTCGACATCAACCTGACCGGTGTCTTCATCGGCATGAAGGCCGCGATACCGGCGATGAAGGAGGCCGGCGGCGGCTCGATCGTCAACATCTCTTCGGCCGCCGGTCTGATGGGCCTTGCGCTGACCGCCGGCTACGGCGCCTCCAAGTGGGGCGTGCGCGGGCTGACGAAGATCGGTGCGGTGGAGCTCGGCACGGCGAGGATTCGCGTCAACTCCGTCCACCCGGGCATGACGTACACCCCGATGACGGCCTCGGTCGGCATCGAGCGCGGCGAGGGCAAGTACCCGAACACGCCGATGGGCCGGGTCGGCGAGGCCGACGAGATCGCGGGCGCGGTCGTCTTCCTGCTCTCGGACGCCGCCTCGTACGTGACGGGCGCCGAGCTCGCGGTGGACGGCGGCTGGACGACCGGTCCGACGGTCAAGTACGTCATGGGGCAGTGACCGGGCGGTACTGCTTGGATGGCGGTCATGAGTGCCGCTGAGGAGATTCACGACGTCGTCGACGAGCAGGACCGGGTGATCGGCCGGGCTCCGCGCGGTGAGGTGTACGCGCGGGGCCTGATCCATCGCTGCGTCTTCGTCCGCGTCCGGGACGCCGAGGGCCGGACCTTCGTGCATCGCAGGACGGCGGACAAGCTGCTCTTCCCCTCCCTGTACGACATGTTCGTCGGCGGGGTCGTCGGGGCGGGCGAGTCCTACGACGAGGCCGCCCTCCGCGAGGCCGAGGAGGAGCTGGGGGTCTCCGGACTGCCCCGGCCCGAGCCGGTGCTGAAGTTCCTGTACGACTCCGGGGGCGTGGCCGGCAAGTGGTGGTCGGCGGTGTACGAGGTCCGGTGCGAGCTCCGGGTGGAGCCGCAGGTGGAGGAGGTCGCCTGGCACGCCTTCCTGACGGACGAGGAGCTGACCGAGCGGCTCGGCGACTGGGAGTGGGTGCCCGACGGCATGGCCGCGTACGAGCGGCTGCGGGAGCACGGGGGCGAGTGAGGGCCGGGCGGGGACGGGTGCGGGCCGGACGGGGACGGGTGCGGGCGGGCGTGGGGACCGCCGTGAGGCCGTGGGGAGGTCGGCGAGGGCCCACGGGAGCTGGTGACGAGCACCGGGCAGGCCGATCATCCGACCGCTAGGGTGCACGTGTGAGCGATTTCGTGCAGAGTCTGCGGCTGTGGTTCGCGCCGCAGCGGATCCGGGACGAGGGGGAGACGCCGGACTACCGCTTCTCCCTCGCCAACGAGCGGACCTTCCTGGCCTGGATCCGGACCTCTCTCGCCCTGGTCGGCGGCGGTTTCGCCGTCGACCAGTTCCTGCCGGACCTGCGCTGGGGCGTCCGGGTCGGGCTCGCGCTCGCGCTGCTCGCGGCCGGGGTGCTGTGCGCCCTGCGGGCGGTCAACCACTGGGTGCGCTGCGAGCGGGCGATGCGGCGCGGCGAGGACCTGCCGGCGTCCCGGTTCCCCGCGGTGCTGAGCCTCGTGGTGGCCGTGGTGGCTCTCGCGATGGTGGTGGTCGTGGTCTTCGGCTGGACGGGGTGACCGGGCGGTGACGGAGGCCCACGGCACGGGGGCCCCCGATCCGGAGGTCCGTGATCCCGGGCTCCAGCCCGAGCGGACACGGCTCGCGTGGCGGCGTACGACCCTGTCGTGGACGGTGGTGGCCGTCCTCGCGGTCAAGCTGGCCCTCCACGACGACGCCACGGCGACGGGGCTGACCGCGCTCGCGCTCTCGGCGCTGGTCTGGGTCGGCTTCCTGGCCGTCGCCCACCGCAGGATCCACTCTCTGAGCACCGCCCGGCCCCGCCCGCTCTCCCACCGGGGCGCGCTGCTCGCGGCGGGTTGCACGATCGCGCTGGCCGTCTTCGGGGCGGCGCTCATCTGGTGACCCGGGGCGGGGGCAACCGCCACGTCACCGAGCCTGGTGAATCGGGAGGAAAGGGGCGTACGGGACTAGCCTGGAAGGGTCAGCCGTCCCTTCCGCAGAGGCCACGTCATGACCGTCCTCCACCACGAGCACGCCACCCACGCGCACTCCCACAGTCCGGCGTGCGGGCACACCGCCGTCACGCACGGGGACCATGTCGACTACGCCCACAACGGGCATCTGCATCGCGAGCACGCCGGACACTGGGACGAGTGCGAGACCACCTTGCACGTCGCGCACACCCACCCGGACCACACGCACGGGCCGGAGTGCGGGCACACCGCCGTCGCACACGGCGACCACCTCGACTACGCGCACGACGGGCACCGGCACGCGGCGCACGGCAACCACTGGGACGACCACTGAGGCCCACGACCCGGTCGGGTCGGCCCGGTTTCCCCCTGCTCCGCCCAACTGGCACTCTTCCCCTGTCCAGTTGAGCTCTCAGCCGGGGGAACCCCTTTGTCTGCCACCGATCCCTATGTGGTCGCACTCGCGCCGAACGTCCACGCCTTCGTCCAGCCCGACGGCGGCTGGTGCCTGAACAACGCCGGCTTCCTCGGCGACGCGGGCGAGTCCCTCCTCGTCGACACCGCGGCCACCGAGCGGCGGGCCCTGCTGCTGCGCGAGGCGGTCCTCGCGGAGGGGCTGCCGCTGCCCCGGACCATCGTGACCACGCACCACCACGGCGACCACACCTACGGCAACGGGGTGTTCCGGCCGGAGGCGCGGATCGTCGGCCACGAGAACTGCCGGACCGAGCAGCTCGCCGCCGGCCACCAGCTTCATCTGCTGTGGCCGCAGACCGACTTCGGGCGGGTCGAGATCCTGCCGCCGTCCGTCACGTACCGCGAGCGGCTGACGCTGTACGTCGGCGACATCGAGGTACGGGTGATCCACCCGGGTCCCGCGCACACCACGGGCGACTCGATCGTGCACCTCCCCGAGCAGGGCGTGGTCTTCACCGGCGACCTCGTCTTCCACGGCGGGACGCCCTTCCTGCCGATGGGGTCGCTCGCCGGGTCGCTGCGCGCGCTCGACCTGCTGCGCTCGCTCGACGCGCCGACGGTGGTGCCGGGGCACGGGCGGGTGACCGACCCCTCGGCGTACGACACGACGGAGCGGTACCTGCTCTGGGTGCGGGAGCTGGCCGCCGAGGGGTACGCGAAGGGGGCGACGCCGCTGGAGACGGCGCGGGGCGCGGAGCTCGGGGAGTTCGCCGCGTGGCAGGAGAGCGAGCGGCTCGTCGCGAACCTGCACCGGGCGTACGCGGAGCTGGCGGGCCTGCCCGAGGGCTCGCCGCTGGACCCGGCGGCGGTCTTCGGCGACATGGCGGCCATGAACGGCGGGGTGCCGGTGGCCTGTCACGCGTAGTCGCCACCCAGGGCGCACGCGCGCGGTGGCGCTACCAGGTGCGGGGGCTCCACCCCGGGTCCGCCGCGTGCATCGCCGCCGTGTCGTCGCGGTCGCGGAGGGTGCCGTCGTCGTCCAGCCAGCGACGGTGGAGGGCGGCGAGGGCGGGGCGGTCGAGCTCGACGCCGAGGCCGGGGGCGTCGGAGACGGTGAGGCGGCCGGCGCGGAAGACGGGGCGGGTGGTGACGACGTCCTCGGTCTGCCAGGGGTAGTGGGTGTCGCAGGCGTGGTGGAGTCCCGGCAGCGTGGCGGCGACCTGGGTCATGGCGGCGAGGCTGATGCCCAGGTGGGTGTTGGAGTGCATGGAGAGCCCGACGCCGTACGTGCGGCAGAGCGCGGCCAGTTCGCGGGTGCGGTGGAGGCCGCCCCAGTAGTGGTGGTCGCAGAGGACGATCCGTACCGCTTCCTTCGCGAAGGCCTCCGGGACCTCCTCGAAGGTGGTCACGCACATGTTGGTCGCGAGCGGCACGTCCGTGCGGGCGGCGACCTCTGCCATGGCGGCGGTGCCGCTCGTCGGGTCCTCCAGGTACTCCAGCACGTCCTTCAGTTCGCGCGCGACGGCCAGCGAGGTCTCCACCGACCAGGCGCCGTTGGGGTCGAGGCGGAGCGGGCGGCCCGGGAACGCCTCGGCGAGCGCGCGGATCGCGGCGATCTCCCGCTCGGGCTCGAACACCCCGCCCTTCAGCTTGAAGGAGCGGAAGCCGTGGAGGCGGTCGAAGCGGCGGGCCTGGGCGACGATCCCGGCGGGGTCGAGGGCCGCGCCCCAGTCGTCCGTGGGTCCCGCGCCCGGGTGGGCGGCCCAGCGGTGGAAGAGATAGGCGCTGTACTCGACGGTGTCGCGGACCTTGCCGCCGAGGAGGGCGTGGACGGGCAGGCCGAGGGTCTTGCCGAGGGCGTCGAGGCAGGCGGTCTCGAAGGCGGAGACGACGGAGAGGCGGAGCTTGTCCGCGGTCCTGACACCGCGCAGGCCTCCCGCGTCGACCCCCTCGGCCACCACCGTAAGGGCGGGATCGGTCGAGGCCGCCAGAGCGAAAAGAGCATTCACATCCGTGACCGAGTGGCCGGGGAGAGCGTCGGCGAGCGGCCGGGCCAGGTCCAGGTACACGCCGTCGCCGTACGTCTCGCCGAGGCCGCTCACTCCGCCGCGGGTGATCACTTCCACCACGAGCCGTGGCGTGTAGGGCTGATGGACGCCCTGGACGTTGAGGAGGGGCGGGTCGGAGATGAGGATCGGGGTCAGCCGGACTTCGTCGACGAGCAGCTTCAGCGCATCCATATGTGAACCCTATTCAGGGATGAGACCAAGGACCAGAGTGCGGCACCGGGTTTCGCGACCCACCCCTGGACGACATACCGACTGGTCGGTCATCATGAGCGACGACCGAAGCCGATCCGGAGGTACGCACCATGAGTTCCGCCCCGCCACCAGGTCTCGACCCCGAAGCGCTGCGCCGGTACCTCGACCGCGAGCGGCCGGGCCTGGTGTCCGGCCCCCTCGAAGCCCGGCTGATCGAGGGCGGCCGGTCGAACCTGACGTACGTCGTGACCGACGGCACCGGCCGCTGGGTCGTCCGCCGGCCGCCGCTCGGCCACGTCCTCGCCACCGCGCACGACATGCGGCGCGAGCACCGCGTCATCAGCGCCCTGGCCGGGACCGGCGTGCCCGTCCCCGGGACCGTGCTGTTCTGCGAGGACGAGTCGGTGCTCGGAGCGCCCTTCTACGTCATGGAGTTCGTCGAAGGGACCCCGTACCGCTCGGCCCAGGAGCTCGCGCCGCTCGGCCCCGAGCGCACCCGCGCCGCCGTCCTCGGCCTGGTCGACACGCTCGTCGACCTGCACGCCGTCGACCCGGCGGCCGTCGGGCTCGGCGACTTCGGCCGCCCCGAGGGCTTCCTCGACCGGCAGCTGCGCCGCTGGGGCAAGCAGCTCGACGCCTCGCGCGGCCGGGACCTCGCGGGGATCGACGAGCTGCACGCCGCCCTCGGCCGCGCGCTGCCCGTCTCGCCGCCGCCCACCGTGATCCACGGCGACTACCGGCTCGACAACGTCCTCATCGACGGGGGCGACCGCATCCGGGCCGTCCTCGACTGGGAGATGTCCACCCTCGGCGACCCGCTCACCGACCTCGGCCTGCTCGTCATGTACAGCACGCCGCTCGACCTGCCGGACTCCCCCATCTCCACGACGGCCACGGCCCCCGGGCACCCGAGCGCCGCCGAACTGGTGGAGCGCTATGCGGCCCGCTCGGGCCGCGACACCTCCGCCCTCGCCTGGTACACGGCCTTCGCATGGTTCAAGCTCGCCGTGATCCTGGAGGGCATCCACTACCGCTGGACGCTCGGACAGACGGTCGGCGCCGGCTTCGACCGCATCGGCGAACTCGTCCCCGTCTTCATCGAGCACGGCCTCACCACCCTCCAGGAAGGCTGATCCGCCATGGACTTCGCGTACGACGCCCGCACCGAGGAACTGCGGGCGAGACTCCTCGCCTTCATGGACGAGCACGTGTACCCGGCCGAGGCCGTCGCCGAGGAGCAGCGGGCCCTGCTCGCCTCCCCCTGGGACACCCCGGCGGTCGTCGAGGAGCTCAAGGCCGAGGCCAAGCGGCAGGGCCTCTGGAACCTGTTCTTTGTGGACCAGCACAGCCTCCCCGACGCGGAGTACGGGGCCGGGCTCACCAACCTCCAGTACGCGCCGCTCGCCGAGATCACCGGCCGCAGCCCGCACCTCGCCCCGACCGCCCTCAACTGCGCGGCCCCGGACACCGGGAACATGGAGCTGCTCGCCCAGTTCGGCGACGAGGCGCAGAAGAAGCAGTGGCTGGAGCCGCTGCTCGCGGGCGAGATCCGCTCGGCCTTCGCGATGACCGAGCCCGAGGTCGCCTCCTCCGACGCCACGAACATCGAGACCCGGATCCGGCGGGACGGCGACTCGTACGTCGTCGACGGCCGCAAGTGGTACATCTCCGGGGCCATGAACCCCGACTGCAAGGTCTTCATCGTCATGGGCAAGACCGACCCCGACGGGACGGACCTCCGCCGCCAGCAGTCGATGATCCTCGTGCCGCGCGACACCCCCGGTGTCGAGGTGCGGCGCGCGATGCAGGTGTACGGGTACGAGGACCACTCCCACGGCGGCCACGCCGAGGTGGTCTTCGACAACGTCCGCGTCCCGGCCGCGAACCTGGTCGGCGAGGAGGGCGGCGGCTTCGCCATCGCGCAGGCCCGGCTCGGCCCCGGCCGGATCCACCACTGCATGCGGCTCATCGGCATGGCCGAGCGGGCCGTGGAGCTGATGTGCCGGCGCGCGGTCTCCCGTACCGCCTTCGGCAAGCCGCTCGCCCAGCAGGGCGTCGTCCAGAACTGGATCGCGGACGCCCGCGTGACGATCGAGCAGCTGCGGCTGCTCGTCCTGAAGACGGCCTGGCTCATGGACACCGTCGGCAACCGGGGCGCGCACACCGAGATCCAGGCCATCAAGATCGCGACCCCGCGCGCGGTGGTCGACATCATCGACAAGGCCGTGCAGGCGCACGGGGCGGGCGGGGTCTCCCAGGACTTCCCGCTGGCCGAACTGTGGGCGGCGGCGCGGACGCTGAAGCTCGCGGACGGGCCCGACGAGGTGCACCAGCGGTCGCTGGCGCGGCGGGAGCTGAAGAAGTACCTCTAGCGCGTCAGGTGGTGTCCTGCCGATCGGCCTGACCGGCAGGACACCGCCTACGGGCGCAGGGCCCGGAGCAGGAGGTCGGCCAGGTGGTCGGCCACCTGCTGCGGGGTGAGCGGGCCGTCGGGGCGGTACCACGTCGACAGGTGGTGCACCGAGCCGAAGTGGTAGTCGACGACCAGGTCGGCGGGGGTCGCCGCGGAGAAGACGCCGGACTGCTGGCCCTCCTCGATCAGCGCCCTGAACCGCTCGTGGTAGCGCCGCCGCTCGCCCCTGACCTGCTTGTTCTTCTCGGGGCTGAGGTGGTGCATGGAGCGGAAGAAGATGGCGGCGTCGTCGAGGTTCTCGATGGTGGTGACGACGACGTCGGCGGCGGCGCCGCGCAGCCGGTCCTCGACGGGCGCGTCGGCTTCCGCGTAGGCGTCGAGCCGCTCCTGCTGGAGCCGCAGGACCCGGGCGTAGACCTCCTGGAGGAGGTCCTCCTTCGAGCCGAAGTAGTGGTAGAGGGCGCCCTTGGTGACCCCGGCGGCCTCGACGATCTCCTGGACGGAGGTGCGGTCGTAACCCTGCTCCGCGAAGAGCCGGGTGGCGGCGGCGAGGAGCCTCTGGGGGACCGGCGCCCCGCTCTCGTCCGTCGTCCTGGCCATGCTCCGCCGCCTTCCCTCGTGATCGTTCCTGGTGGGGGGAACACCGTTCCCGTCCGTAGATCTTCCCATCTGCCGGGGCGCCTGCTAGCGGGCGCCCGTCTCCCAGGCGCGCTGGACGTGGTTCATGGTGCCGAGCCAGCGCTCCGGGTCGGTCGCGCGGTTGCGGTAGTAGCCCGCGACCTCGGGGTGGGGCAGGACGAGGAAACGGTCGGCGCCGATGGCGTCGAGGAGGGCGTCGGCGACGTCCTCGGGCTCGATGGCGGTGGGGGCGAGGACCAGCTCACCGGCCGATCCGGCGGCGGTGAGCATGTCCGTACGGACGCCCTGCGGGCAGATCGCGTGGACCTTGAGGCCGCGGTGGCGGTAGGTGAGGGAGAGCCACTCGGCGAAGGCGTACGCGCCGTGCTTGGAGACGCTGTACGGAGCCGCGCCGATCATGGTGAGCAGTCCGGCGGCGGAGACGGTGGAGACGAAGCGGCCGCTGCCGCGCTCCAGCCACTCCGGGAGCAGGGCGCGGGCCGCGCGGACGTGGGCCATGACGTTGACGTCCCAGGCGGCGGCCCAGACGTCCTCGTCGGCGAAGGCGTCGCCGGGCGAGGAGAGTCCGGCGTTGGCGCACCACACGTCGATGGAGCCGGGGCCGCCGAGGGCCTCGCGGGCCTCGTCGACGACGGCGGAGGCGTCGCCAGGGACGGCGATGGCGCCGATCTCCTCGGCGACGGCCTTGGTGCGGACGGGGTCGAGGTCGTTGACGACGACGCGGGCCCCTTCGGCGGCGAAGCGGCGGGCGAGCGCCGCGCCGATCCCGCCGCCCGCTCCCGTGACGACCACGCCGGCGCCCTGAAGTGCACTCGTGTCCGCACCCATGGATGGACCCGCCTCTCCGCAGTCTGCCGATATCGCGATGCCCGCGATACCGGCAGACTAACCGGTCGGTATGTAGTGGGGGAAGAGTCGCGTCCGCACGCCTCGTTCCCCGGGGCGGTCAGGAGCGCTAGCGTGCGTGCCCATGTCACGCGCCCCGGCCGGGGACGACGATCGAGGAGGTTTCCGCATGAGCCTGTCGCGACGGAGTCTGCTGGCCGCCGGGGGTGCCCTGGGCGCCGCGGGCACGGTGGGCACGGGCGCGGCCCTCGCTCCTGCCGCCTCGGCCGCCCCGGACGCCGGGCGCCACCGCGTCCGTACCGGCTTCGAGCGGCTCGCGGCGGACGGGTACGCCCTGCTGGCCGGTGAGCGGGTCGGTGTCGTCACCAACCCGACCGGGGTCACCGCCGACGCCCGGCACGTCGTGGACGTGATGCACGCCGACGAACGGGTCGACCTGGTCGCCGTCTTCGGCCCCGAGCACGGCTTCCGGGGCACCGCCCAGGCCGGCGGCTCCGAGGGGCGGTACGACGACCCGGCGACCGGGCTGCCCGTCTACGACACGTACCTCAAGAGCGGGCAGCCGCTGGCGGACGTCTTCACGGCCTCCGAGGTGGACACGGTCGTCTTCGACATCCAGGACGTCGGCGCGCGCTTCTACACCTACATCTGGACGCTGTACGACTGCATGGTGGCCGCCGCGCTCGCCGGGAAGCGCTTCGTCGTCCTCGACCGGCCGAACCCGGTCACCGGGCGCGCGGCGCTCGGGCCCGTCCTCGACCGGGCCTTCGCGACCTTCGTCGGGCGCGAGCCGATCGCGCAGGCGCACGGCATGACGGTGGCCGAGCTGGCCCTGCTCTTCAACGCGGAGTTCCTGACCGCGCCCGTGGCCCTGGAGACCGTCCGCATGACGGGGTGGCGGCGCACCGACTTCTTCGACGCGACCGGGCTGCCGTGGGTGCCGCCGAGCCCGAACATGCCGTCGCCCGAGACCGCGCTCGTCTACTCCGGCACCTGCCTCTTCGAGGGGACGAACCTCTCCGAGGGCCGGGGCACGACCCGGCCCTTCGAGCTGCTCGGCGCCGAGGGGGTCGACCGGCGGTGGGCGGAGGCCGCGAACGCGCTCGGCCTGCCCGGAGTCCGCTTCCGCGAGGCGTACTTCGCTCCGACCTTCTCCAAGTTCCAGGGGAAGACCGTGGGCGGCGTGCAGCTGCACGTCCACGACCGCGAGGCCTTCGACCCGGTACGGACCGGGGTCGGCCTGCTGGTCACCGCCCGGCGGTCGTGGTCCGGCTTCGCCTGGCGGGCGGACCACTGGATCGACAAGCTCACCGGCTCGACCCGGGTACGGACCCTGATCGACGCGGGCGCGGACACCGACGAGGTCGTGGGGGCGTGGGAGGCGGACCTGACGGCCTTCCGGGCGGTGCGGCGGGAGCATCTGCTGTACCGCTGACGGGGGTTGTCCCCCGGTCGACAGGGGTGCGGGCGGGATGTCTTCGGGGCGTCCCGCCGACCACGCTTGACCCATGAACCTCTCCCGTTCTTCTCATTCTTCCCGTGCTTCCGGTTCTCCCCGTTCGTCCTTACGACGTCGGCGGCTGCCCCTCGTCGGGCTGCTGGTCGCCGCCTGCCTCGGCTCCCTCGCACCCGCCGCCGGTGCGGCGGGGACCCCGGCCGCACCCGATCCCGCCCGCGAACTCGCCCGCACCGCGCAGCCCTTGACCGACCTGCGGCCGCTCGACCGGATGATCGGCTCGGCCAAGGTCGTCGGCATCGGCGAGGCCACCCACAGCTCGGCGGAGTTCTTCACGGCCAAGCACCGGATCTTCGAACACCTCGTGGAGCGGCGGGGCTTCACCACCTTCGCCCTGGAGGCCCCCTGGTCCACCGGGCTGCTGGTCGACGAGTGGGTCCGCACCGGCCGCGGTGACATCCGGGCGATCATGCGGGACGAGTTCCAGGAGTCGTACCGCCTCTGGAACACCGAGGAGTACCTCGACCTGTTCCGCTGGATGCGGCGGCACAACCAGACCCACCCCGGGCACCAGGTCCGCTTCATGGGCAACGACCTCGGCTACGCCGGGCCGAACGTCTTCGACGCCGTCACCTCGTACGTGGCCCGCACCCGCCCCGCGCTCCTCCCCCGCTTCCAGGAGCTGTACCGGGCGTCGCGGCCCTCCGGCGAGGTCGAGGCCTGGATGAAGGCGTACATGCTCAAGCCGCGCCCCGAGCGGCAGCGGATGGCCGCCGACGTGAACCAGGCCCTCGCGCTCCTGGAGCGGCAGCGGCCGGGCAAGGGCCCCGGGGCACGTGAGGCGCACCTCTGGGCGGTGCAGCACGCGCGTGCCATCACCCAGGTCGGCACCGAGTTCGCCCACGACCTCTTCTCGGACTCGGGTGTCGCCGCGGCCATGCTCTACCGGGACCGCGTCATGGCCGAGAACACCGTGTGGTGGCAGCGGCAGACGGGCGACCGGATCGTGCTCTCCGCCCACAACGGGCACGTCGGGTACGTGACGCCGAAGCCGGACCAGTACCCGCGGCTCCAGGGCGCCTTCCTTCGGGACGCCCTCGGCCGGGACTACGTGAGCGTCGGTGCCTCCTTCGGGCAGGGCTCGTTCAACGCGCACGACACCGAGGCCCCGGGCGAACCCCTGCGGGCCTTCACCGTCGCGCCGCTCGGCCCGGACAGCCACGCCGACACCCTGGACCGGGTCTCCCCCGGCGCCTTCTACCTGGACCTGCGGCGGACGACCCCGGCGGCGCGCGACTGGCTCGGAGTGCCCCGGCCCGCCCATCACGTCGGGACCGCGTACCCCTGGCCGGGCGACAACGTGCCCGTGCTGCTCCCCTCCTCGTACGACCTGCTGATCCACTTCCCCAGGATCTCGGCGGCGCGGCTGCGCTGACGACCCGGCAGACGTCTGGACGTGGCCGTGCGCGGGCATGCTGGCCGTGGAGCCGCTGCCCGCGCATCCGCGCGGGGTGTGGCGGCCACCTCGACGTGGAGGGGCGGTCGGGCCGTGACCGGGATGAGTGTGGAACCGTACCGGGAGATCACCTTCGACAAGGACGGCGACGGGCCGGCGGGGCAGTCCGCGGCCCTCGCGGCACTGGCCCGGCAGGGGGTGACGGACCTGGTGCTGCTCGCCCACGGGTGGAACAGCTCCCCGTCCGGCGCCACCCGCCTCTGCTCGGACTTCTTCGCCCCCTTCCCCGGTCTGTTCGGTCCCGGGGTCGAGGCCGGGTACGCGGGGGTGATCTGGCCCTCGATGATGTTCACGGACGAGCCGGTGCCCGACTACCGGGCGCTCGTGACGGTCCTGCCGGAGAAGGAGCCGGTCCTCGGGCGGCTCGCGGAGCTGCTGGCGCTCGCGCCGCCGCACGAGGCCGCGTTCGCCGAGTTCGGCGCGCTCCTGAGGGAGCTGGCCGACGTCCCCGGCGGCGCGGCGGGTGCCACCGGCCTCGCGGGGTCCGTGCCGGAGTTCCTGGTCGCGGATCCGGTGGCGGTGTGCGCCCTGTTCACGGAGGCCCTGGGGGACGATCCCGGGGGCGATCCGGGAGACGGTCCCGACGGGGAGTTCGGGGAGTTCGGGGAGGGACTCAAGCGGTACTGGAAGGGCGCCAGGGAGGCGCTGCGGCAGGCCACCTACTACGTGATGAAGCGGCGGGCCGGGCGGGTCGGCGAGTCCGGGCTCGGGCCCCTGCTCGGCGAGGTCGCCCGGACGGCCCCGGGCCTGCGCGTCCACCTCGTGGGGCACAGCATGGGCGCCCGGCTCGTCGCGTACGCACTGCGCGGCCTGCCGGAGGGAGCGCGGCCGGTGGCCTCCGTGACGCTCCTCCAGGGGGCCTTCTCGCACTACGCCTTCACCGCCCGCCTGCCGCACGACCCGCGGCGCTCCGGCGCGCTGCGGGACCTGCAGCGCCGGGTGCGCGGGCCGGTGGTCGCCTGCTACTCGCGGCACGACACGGCACTCGGGGTGATGTACCCGCTGGCGTCCCGGCTCGCGGGCGACTCCGCGTCGCTGACGGCCCTGCCGGGTACCGGGGACCCGCGCTGGGGCGCGATCGGGCACGACGGCGTCCAGGGGGTGCCGGGTACAGCGGCGCGGACCGTGGCGGACGTGCCGCGCGAAGGGGTGCCGGGCTCGGGGTGCGTGAACGTGGACACGGCGGAGGTGGTCCGCTCGCACAGCGACATATGCCGTCCCGAGCTGGCCCGGGTGGTGGTGTCGGCGGCCCGGGCGGGGCGCCCCTGAACCCCACCGGACGCTTGGGTTCCGCTGTGCTCCGGTGATCTCTCCCGCCCCGTTGATGGCTGCCATCCGGATTTCGATGGAACACGGCGGGCCACTCGTTCGTCCCTCTGATACCGCGGTAGGACCAGCGACGGAGGTGGCGAGAGATGGCCGGTTTCCGGAGTCTCGCGAGACAGGTGCGCGATCCCGGGTGCGACACGGCGCTGCGCAGGTACTCACTGCGCAAGTGCCTGGAGCGGTTCGCGCCGTACGGGCACAGGGCGACCTGGGACCATCTGTGCCGCAGGCACAGGTTCGGTCCCGAGGACCGGGAGCTCGATCCGGGGCGGCTGGTGGCCGCTCTCGACGAGCTGGAGGAGGCGCGGGCGGTGTGGCTCGCGTACGAGGAGGAGTTCGCCGCGCGGCGCAGGCGCGAGAAGCACGACGGGCTGCGCGGGCTCGGCGCGGTCGACGACTGGCACCGCCGGGTCTGGGGCGGCAACGGGGTGGTGCGGTGCGGCGACCCGGCCGTGCACCCGTCGGATCCGCTGCCCGAGGTGCTGCGCCGGCTGATCGCCGCCCTGGAGGACGGCCCGGGCGAGCGGTGTCCGGTGTGCGAGGGGCCACGGATCGAGTGGCGGGCCGGGTCGGTGGACGCGTACGAGCCGTGGCTCGGCCCGGTGTGCGGGGACTGCGGTGTGGGCGTCCCGCGAGCGGTGCTCACGTCGGGTGCGCTGGCCCGCGCCCGGGGGGACGCGCGCCGGCCGCTGGCTCCGGCGGCGTGAGACCCGAGGCGTTCCCCTGTCTCCGGCGCCTGCGGTGCCTCCAATGGCTCCGATGGCTCCGAAGGCTCCGATGGCTCAGCTGCTTCAGGCGTGTCTCAACGGGTCACGGGGACCCGGGGACTCCGTCGGGGTGCCGATGTCGCCGGAGTCGATCGCCGAGGCCGCGGCCCTCGCGGTGGCGGCGGGCGCGCGGGAGGTGCGCGTCCACCCGCGCACGCCCTGCGGCTCCGAGTCCCTCTCGCCGCGGGTGCTTGCCCCGCTCCTGACGGCGGTCAGGGCGGCCGTCGCCGTACCGGTGGGAGTGCCGGCGGGCGGGCCCGCCGAGAGCGACCCCGGGCGCCGGGTGGAAAGGGTGCGGTCCTGGGGCGCCCTCCTGGGAGATCCGGGCCTTCCGGACCATGCCTCGGTCGACTGGCACGAGCCGGGCGCGGAGGAGGTGGCGGCGGCGCTCCTGGAGCTCGGGGTGGGCGTCGAGGCCGGGGTGCGGTCGGGCACGGACGGCCCGGCGCGGTTCGCGCGCTCGCCCCTGGCGTCCCGCGTGCTGCGGGTCCGCGCGGAGGTCGCGGACCCGGACCCGGCGACGGCCGGCGCTTCGGCCCGGGCCCTGCTGGGGAGCTTCGACGTCCCGTCCGGAGTGCCGGTGCTGCTCCACGGCGTGGACGGCGGCGCGTGGCCGGTGCTGCGCCTCGCCCGCCGCCTCGGGCTCGGCACCCGGATCGGTTTCGCCGACACCCTGCTCCTGCCGGACGGCTCCCGGGCCCGATCCAGCGCCGAACTGGTCGCGGCGGCTCTGGCGTGGCCCTCGTGACCCGCGTGGCCCGTGTGGCTCGCGCGGCCCGCATGGCTGGTGTGGATGGCGTGGCTCGCGTGGCCGGTGTGGCTCGCGTAAGCCGTCCGTGACCCTCGTACCGCTCAGTCCTCCTCGGAGGGCCGGCGGACCGGCATCAGGCGGGAGCCCGCCATCTGCTCGCCGAAGACGTCGTCGGGGTTGGAGAGGACGCAGGTCTCCAGGGAGAGACAGCCGCAGCCGATGCAGTCCGTCAGGTGGTCGCGCAGTCGGCCCAGTTGCTTGATGCGCTCGTCGAGCTCCGTGCGCCAGGCCGCCGAGAGCCGCGCCCAGTCCTCGTTCGTGGGAGTGCGCTCTTCGGGGAGCCGGGCGAGCGCGTCCCGGATCGTGGCGAGGGGGATGCCGACGCGCTGCGCGGCCCGGACGAAGGCGACCCGGCGCAGGGCGTCACGGCCGTACCGGCGCTGGTTGCCCGTGGTGCGGCGGCTGCTGATGAGCCCCTTCGTCTCGTAGAAGTGCAGGGCGGAGACGGCGGCCCCGCTACGGGCGGAGAGCTGGCCGACGGTGAGCTCGTGGATCTTCTCTGGAATCTGCGGCACTCCACGAACCCTACTGGTGCGTCAGGGGCGGCCGTTGACAGCGGCCCCCATACCCCACATGCTGAGCAAGCGCTTAGATACCGAGCGGTATGTCGTACGAGAAGGGACGAGGAACATGGCCGAGCCGAGGATCTTCACCTCCGCCGAGGAACTGCGCGCGGGGGTCGGCGAGCAGCTGGGGTACAGCGACTGGCTGGAGATCGACCAGAAGCGCATCGACCTCTTCGCCGAGGCCACGGGTGACCACCAGTGGATCCACGTCGACCCGGAGCGCGCCGCCCACGGCCCGTTCGGCGCGACGATCGCCCACGGCTATCTGACGCTGTCGCTGCTGCCCCTGTTCGTCCCACAGGTCCTGCGGGTCGAGGGCATGAAGATGGGCCTCAACTACGGCACCGAGAAGGTGCGGTTCCCCTCCCCCGTACCGGTCGGCTCGCGGCTGCGCGCCACGGCCGTCCTGACGAAGGTCGAGGAGGCGGGCGGCGGCGTGCAGGTGACGGCGGCGGTGACCGTGGAGCGCGAGGACTCCGACAAGCCGGCGTGCTTCGCCGAGTCGGTGTCCCGCTACTACTTCTGAACCCCGACCATCCTCAGTACGAGGTCGGCGTAGAGCGCGCCGACCTCGTCGGGCGAGCGGCGGCCCTGCGTGTTGAACCAGCGCGAGACGTCGATGCAGAGGGAGAGCACCGCGACCGTGGTGCCGGGCACGTCCGGCACCACGAACTCGCCCGCGGCCACGCCCTCGTCGATGATCCGGCGCACCGCCCCGTCGGACTGCTTGCGCAGCTCCACGATCTCGGCGCGGTGCTCGGGGCCCAGGGCGTCGAGCTCGTACTGGACGACGCGCGCGGTCGTGTGGCGCTCGGCGTGCCAGCGGACGAAGGAGTGCACGGCGTCGGCGAGCCGCTCGGCGGCCGTGCCGTCGCGGTCGGCCGCGGCCCGGAGGATCTCCAGGGCCTTGTCGTGACCGATGCGGCTGATCCGGTGGAGCAGCTCTTCCTTGGTCTTGTAGTGGATGTAGAGCGCGGCCGGGCTCATGCCGGCCCGGCCCGCGATGTCCCGGGTGGTGGTGGCGTGGTAGCCGCGCTCGGCGAACGCCTCGACGGCGGCCACCAGCAGTCGCCGGGCCGCCTCGGGCGTGACCTCGCCCCAGGGCATGTCCTCGCCCCCGGGCGTCTCCTCCGCCGCGCTCATCCCACACTCCCTCTCGGACCCCGTCAGGACGAACACCATACAACGTGGGTGAGCAAGCGCTTAGAGATCGGCGGCTCGGAGCTTCGGCGACTCAGAGCTTCTGGAAGGGGTCGTGCTCGGCGAGGAGCTTCTCCAGACGGGCCTGGTCGACCCGGCTGTGGATCTGTCCGGCCTCCTGGCGGTCGCGGATGACCTTGGCGAGGGTGAAGGCCGAGGTCGTGAGGTAGAGGACCGAGATGGCGAGGAAGGCCCGCACCCAGGCGCTGGCCTCCAGCTGGTAGACGCCGATGGCCACGGCCGTGCCGGCGACCCCGAAGGAGATGACGGCCTGCATGTAGTAGGCGGCGGTGTTCTGCTGCTTGACCGGTGTGTCGCTCATGAGGACAGCATCGGACGGATGTGGCCGGCGCCACATCCGTCCGGGTACTCAGCGACGTACTCAGAAGGCCGGGGATCGGACGTCCCCAGGAGGCCGGGGATCGGACGTCAGAAGGCCGAGACCCCCGTCAGCGCCCGTCCGATGATGAGCTTCTGGATCTGGCTGGTGCCCTCGTACAGGGTCATGACGCGCGCGTCGCGGACCAGCTTGCCGACGGGGTACTCGTCGATGTAGCCGTAGCCGCCGAAGACCTGGAGGGCGTTGTTCGCCGCGCGGACGGCGGCCTCGGAGGCGTACAGCTTCGCCTTGGAGGCGGCGGTGGCGAAGTCCTCGCCACGGTCGATCAGGTCGGCGACCCGCCAGGTGAGGAGCCGGGCGGCGTCCACGTCGACGGCGATGTCGCTGATCAGCTCCTGCACGAGCTGGTACGAGGCAATCGGCTTTCCGAACTGCTCGCGCTCCCCCGCGTAGCGCACGGCGGCGTCGAGCGCGGCCTGGGCGATGCCGACGCAGCCCGCGGCGACGGACATGCGGCCCTTGGCGAGGGCGGACATGGCGACGGTGAAGCCCTTGCCCTCGGGGCCGAGCATGGCGGCGGCCGGGACGCGGACGTCCTCCAGGACCAGTTCGGCGGTGGCCTGGCCGCGCAGTCCGAGCTTGCCGTGGACCGCGCGGCGGGTGAGGCCGGGGGTGTCCGTGGGGACGAGGAAGGCGGAGACACCCTTGTGGCCCGGGGTGTCGTTGGTGCGGGCGAAGAGGAGGACCAGATCGGCCCAGGTGCCGTTGGTGATGAACATCTTGGTACCGCTCAGGACGTAGTCGTCGCCGTCGCGGACCGCGCGGGTGGTCAGGTTCCCGGCGTCGGAGCCGGTGCCGGGCTCGGTGAGGCCGAAACAGCCGAGCGCCTCGCCGGAGGCGAGCCGGGGCAGCCACGCCTGCTTCTGCTCCTCGGTGCCCCAGGCGGCGAGGGTCTTGGCGACCAGACCGAGCGAGACGGACACGATGCCGCGCACGGAGGAGTCGCCGCGGCCGAGCTCCTCGGCGACGAGGCAGTACGCGAGATGGTCGCCGCCCGAACCCCCGTACTCCTCCGGGATGGTGAGCCCGAGGAAGCCGACGGCGCCGAGCTTCTTCACGATCGCCCGGTCCACCTCCTCGGCACGGTCCCACGCGACGGCGTGCGGGGTGACCTCGCGCGCGACGAAGTCCTCGGCGAGCCGCCGTACGGCTTCCTGCTCCTCACTCAGCGCCAGATCCACCGTGCCACCTCATCCTTCTCGCCCGCCATTTAATTACCACTGCTAGTTTTCTTGCGCAGGCCTACTATGTGCGCCATGGCCCGACCGCGCAAGCCCCTGCTCAGCCGAGACCGCATCGTGGAGACGGCGGGTGCACTCGTGGACGCGGAGGGACTCGCCGCGCTCTCCACCAGGCGACTCGCGGCCGAACTCGGGGTGAGCGGGCCCTCGCTCTACAACCACTTCCGGACGAAGGACGAGATCCTCGACGCCGTCGCGGACGCGGTGAGCGCGAAGATCGACCTGTCGATGTTCGCGGAGACCGACGGCCGCGACTGGCGTACTGCCCTGCACGACTGGGCGGTCTCGTACCGCGCGGCCCTCGCCGACCACCCGCACATCGTTCCCGTCCTCGCCCAGGGCCCCGGCCGCCGTCCGGCGGGCCTGCGCGTCGCCGACGCGGTCTTCGGCGCGATGGTCCGGGCGGGCTGGCCCCCGGCGCAGGCCACCTCGATCGGCGCGCTGATGCGGTACTTCGTCACCGGCTCCGCCCTCGGCTCCTTCGCCCGCGGCTTCGTCGACGACGAGACGGCCTACGACCCGGCCGACTACCCCCATCTCGGCCAGGCCCACCTCCTGGCCGAGCACCGCCAGAAGGTCGACGAGCGCGCCTTCGAGACGGGCCTGCGGGCGCTGCTCGACGGACTGCTGATCCAGTACGAGAGCTCGGCGCCGGACAGCTCTGTGCCCGGCGGATCGGTGCCCGGCGGCGTGTCGGTGTCCGAGGGTTCGGTGTCCGGCGGATCGGTGCCCGGCGGATCGACCTCGGACAGTTCGGCGTCGGACAGTTCGGCACCTGCCGAACGGTGAGTGCGGGACCCTGAGGTCATGGCAGCCAGTGATCTCGCCGCGCTCGCGGCGCTCTTCGCGGACGAGAGCCGCGCCACCTTCCTGCTCGCCCTGCTCGACGGGCGGGCCTGGACCGCCGGGGAGCTCGCCCGCCACGCGGGCCTGGCGCCGTCCACCGCCAGCGAGCACCTCGGAAAGCTCGTCGCGGGCGGGGTGCTCACGGAGGAGCGGCAGGGCAGGCACCGGTACGTCCGGCTGGCCGACCCGGGGATCGCGCATCTCGTCGAGGACCTGGCCGCCCGGTCGGAGCCCGGACCGGCGGCGCCACCGCGCTCGCTGCGCGCCGCGAGCGCCGGACGGGCGATGGCCCGGGGGCGGACCTGCTACGACCACCTCGCCGGGCGCCTCGGGATCGCGATCACCGAGGCGATGACCGTGCGCGGACTGCTGCGCCAGGACACCGGGTTCGCGCTCACGGACCGGGGCGTGGGGTGGTTCGAGGAGCTGGGCGTGCCCCTCGTACGGGCGGGGCGGCGGCCCGTCGCGCGCGGCTGCCTCGACTGGACCGAGCGCAGGCCGCACCTCGCGGGGATCGCGGGCGCCGCGCTCTGCCGCCACGCGCTGGACACCGGGTGGTGCGTGCGGATCGGGACCGAGCGGGCCGTGAAGGTCACGGCGGAGGGCGAGGCCGCGCTGCACGAGACGCTGGGCATCGCTCCGGCGTCGCTGCGCTGAGCGGGCCCACCGGCCGTTCGACCCGCCCACCCGCTGACCATCGGCCCGCCGGCCCGCCGGCCCGCCGGCCACCAGCCCGCCGATATTGCGGTGAACGCCGAACCGTCCGCGCTCTACGGTCAGGCCATGCAGAACCGAACCTCTCGCCTCGCGCTCACCGCCGCCGGTGTCACCGTCGTCCTGTGGGCCTCCGCCTTCGTCTCCATCCGCAGCGCCGGGGCGGCCTACTCCCCCGGCGCCCTCGCCCTCGGGCGGCTCCTCGCCGGGGCGCTGGTCCTCGGCTGCGTCCTCCTGATCCGGCGCGAGGGGCTGCCTCCCCGGGCGGCCTGGCGCGGGATCCTGATCTCGGGGCTGCTCTGGTTCGGCGTCTACATGGTGGTCCTCAACTGGGGCGAGCAGGAGGTCGACGCGGGGACGGCGGCGATGGTCGTGAACATCGGGCCCATCCTGATCGCGCTGCTCGGCGCGAGGTTCCTGAAGGAGTCACTGCCGCCCCGGCTGGTCGCCGGGATGGCCGTCTCCTTCGCGGGCGCGGTCGCCGTGGGCCTCTCCATGTCCGGCGGGTCCGAGGGTTCCGGCGGATCGTCCGGCGCGCACGCCTCGGTGCTCGGGGTGGCGCTCTGCGTGGTCGCGGCGGCGGCGTACGCGGGCGGGGTCGTGGCCCAGAAGCCGGCGCTCGCGCACGGCAGCGCGCTCCAGGTGACGACCTTCGGCTGCCTGGTGGGCGCGGTGGCCTGCCTGCCGTTCGCCGGGCAGCTGGTCGAGGAGGCGGGCAGGGCCCCGCTGTCGGCGACCCTGAACATGCTCTACCTGGGGGTGTTCCCGACCGCGCTGGCCTTCACGACCTGGGCGTACGCCCTGGCCCGTACGACCGCCGGCCGGATGGGCGCGACGACATACGCCGTACCCGCCCTCGTCGTCCTCCTCGCCTGGCTCTTCCTCGGCGAGCTGCCGGGGCCGCTCACCCTCGCCGGGGGCGCGCTCTGCCTGGCGGGCGTGGCCGTGTCCCGTTCGCGACCGCGGACCGTCGCCGCTGCCGGAACGGCCGAATCCACCTGACGGGCCGTACCCCCGCTTCCGGACACTCACGGGCGGTCGTCAAGACCATGGCCACGACCAGGTTCCCGGCGCCTCGCCCGCGGTGTCCTGACCCGTCACCCCGTCAGTTCCCGCGCCCGGAGCGCAGCAGCTGGCGGGCGAAGGCCGACATCGAGCGGCCGATGCGCTCGGTCGACAGGCCGAGTTCGTGCCGCTGGAACTGGAAGAGCTCCGGCGCCAGCGGGCCGAGCGCGATGTCGATCATCGGGTCCGGATCCTCCACCCCGTGGTCGACGAGCAGCGTGCGGACGTGCACGCGCCAGAACCCGTACGCCCCCGTCCTGAAGCGCGCGGCCCCGGTCTCCGCCCCCAGCGCCAGCGGCAGATGACGCTCCAGCAGGTCGAGCATGG
Organism: Streptomyces gardneri; assembly: GCF_006539185.1. GTDB lineage: Bacteria > Actinomycetota > Actinomycetes > Streptomycetales > Streptomycetaceae > Streptomyces > Streptomyces gardneri. Next base: position 126,450 of record NZ_BJMN01000021.1, on the reverse strand, counting down.
CGAGGTAGAAGGCGGCGAGCCGCTCCCCCGCGGGTGCGCCGGGACCGAGCGGCGGCGGTCCGTAGATCAACTGCCCCTGGAGTCGGCGCTCGTGCTCGTCGAGGAGGGCGACGGCGACGGAGGGCGGGTCGGGGAAGCTCCGGTAGAGCGTGGCTCGGCCCACGCCGGCCGCCTTGGCGATCCGGTCCATGGTGACCGACCGGGGGTCCTGCTCGGCGAAGAGCTGCTCGGCGGCGGCCAGGATCTGGGCGCGGTTCCGCTCCGCGTCGGCGCGCCGGCGCGGCGCGACCGGCTGCTCGTCCGCCCCCTGCAGATCACCGAGGAGGCCGTCGACCCGGTGCACGGAGGAGTCCGCGGAGGAGGCTCCACGTCCTCGCTGCTCGTCGTCGCTCATGGACCAGACCCTACTTCCCTCAGCTCTAAGTGGACACCTTGTCCGCTTGGGTTGTCGCGTGGCATGCTAAACGGACTCAGTGTCCACTTACCTGCTCGCCATCCCGCCCAGGGAGATCCAGATGCACACCGCGCTCCTCGCCGCGGCCCTGCTGGTCGGCTGCCTCCTGGCCGTCCAGGCCTCGGTGAACCTCCAGCTCAACTCCGCCGTCGGCACTCCGTACGGCGCCTCGACCATCCAGCTCGGCGTCGCGACCGGGCTGCTCACCGTCCTCGCGGTGGCGGCCGGAGCGCTCGGTGCGCTCGGCAAGCTCCCCGACGTGGAGGCCTGGCAGCTGCTGGGCGGACTCGCCAGTCCGCTCTACATCACGAGCGGCATCCTGCTCTTCCCACGGCTCGGCGCCCTCGCCGCCGTCGGACTTTTCGTGACCGGCCAGATGTTCGCCTCGCTCGCCCTCGACCTCTTCGGCCTCCTGGGCCTGGAGCGGCAGGGCCTCAACGCCGGGATCGTCATCGGTGCCCTCGCCGTGCTCGCGGGCATCGCCATGATCATCCGGGGCATGAAGGCGGCGGCCCCGCCCGGCGCTCCCCGGATGTCGGGCGCCGGGCGCGCCGGCTGGCTCGCCCTCGGCGTGCTCGCAGGAGCCGTCCTGCCGGTGCAGGGCGCGGTCAACGCCCAGCTCCGCGCCCAGTTGAAGGAGCCCCTCACCGTCGCCGTGATCAGCTTCGCCGTGGCGACCTTCACCATCGCCGTCGTCCTGCTCGTGCTCTACGCGACCCGTCGCACGCCGAAGCCGAAGATCGCCCCGCTGAAGAAGATGCCCTGGTGGGGCTGGCTCGGTGGCGCGTGCGCCGCCGCCTACGTCACCGGCACGTTCCTGCTCATGCCCACCATCGGCGCGGCGGTGACCATCGCGCTCACCGTGACGGGGCAGCAGCTCACCTCGGCGCTGATCGACCACAAGGGCCTGTTCAAGCTGCCGCAACGCTCGCTGACGAAGCCCCGTGCCCTGGGCCTCGTCCTGCTGATCGCCGGCTCCCTGACCATCCAGCTCGTCTGAATCCCCCGACCGAAGCCCCCAACCCGAAACCCCCAACCCGAAACCCTCAACCCGAAGCCCTCAACTCGAAGCCCCCGACTCTCCGACCGAGGGATGTGCCGTGAAAGCCACCTACACCGCAGGGCCGGACATCCACGTCCTCCCCTCGGCGCTGCCCGTACCCGGCCTCGGCGACCAGCCGGTCCACGCCTTCCTCGTACGGTCGGGCCTGCCGATGCTCGTCGACACCGGCATGCCCGTCGACCGGGACGGCTTCCTGGAGTCCCTCTGGTCGCTGATCGACCCGGCGGATCTGCGCTGGGTCGTCGTCACCCACGACGACCGCGACCACACCGGCGCCCTGGCGGCCGTCCTGGAGGCCGCGCCGCGCGCGAAGGTCCTCGTCCACGCGCTATCGCTGACGCGATTATCGGAAGAGTTCGACATTCCTCGGGAACGGGTGGTGACGGCCAACCCGGGAAGCGGCGTGAAGATCGGTGACCGGGAGCTGAGTTTCCATCGGCCGCCCACCTTCGATTCACCCGGGACACTCGCGGTGTTCGACCATTCCGACGGCACGCTCTACAGCTCCGACAGCTTCGGGACCGTGGTCGAGGAAACAGCCCGGGACTTCGCCGATCTCGACGAGGCGGATTTCTTCCACGGGTTCGACGTCCTGAACCGGGCCATAGCCCCGTGGACCGCGCTGGTCGACGAGGGGAAGTTCCTCCGGCCCGTACGCGAACTGGCCGCGCTGCGTCCCGCGCGGCTGCTCAGCGCCCATGGTCCGACCGTCCGCGAGGCCGCCGTACCGCGGCTCTTCGAGGCGATGACCCGTATCCCCTCCCTGCCCGCCTGGCTCCCCGGCGCCGACCTCGACCTGGAGGCCGCGCTCGACGCCCACGAGTCCCGCACCGGCTGAGGCCCGCCGCCCGGCCGCTTCCCGAACCGAGGAGAACCATGACCCACCCGACCAGCTCCGAACCGACCCCCTTCGACCCGGCCACCGTCGACCTGACCCCGCCGCGCGGTGTCGTCACCGTCTACTCCGACATCTGGTGCTCCTTCGCGCACATCGCCGTCCACCGCCTGCACACCACCCGGGCCCGGCTGGGCCTGGCGGAGCAGGTCTCCTTCGACCTGCGCGCCTTCCCGCTGGAACTGCTCAACGACGCCCCGAGCCCGCGCCCCGGCACGGACAGCGAGGTCGCCCGGATGGCCAGCCTGGAGCCGGCCGCCGGCTGGCAGCTGTGGCAGGCCAAGGACTGGCTCTACCCGTCGACGACGCTGCCCGCCCTGGAGGCGGTCCTCGCCGCGAAGGAGCAGAGCCTCCATGCCTCGGAGCAGCTCGACCTCGGGCTGCGCCGGGCCTTCTGGGCCGAGTCGCGCTGCATCAGCCACCGCAAGGTGATCCTCGACGTGGCCGCGGACAGCGGCGCGGTCGACGCCGACGCCCTCGCCGCCGCGCTCGACGACGGCCGGGCCCGCCGGACGCTCTCGGAGCACGCCGCCGTGTCCCGTACCGACCGGGTGAACTGCAGCCCGCACCTGTTCCTGTCCGACGGCTCCGACCACGCCAACCCGGGCATCGACGTGGGCTGGGAGGGCGGCTACGGCATCGGCTGGCCGGTGATCGCCTCGGACGACCCGAAGGTGTACGAGGACATCCTCCTGCGGGCCGCCACCGAATAGTCGAATGCGGGCGTCAGGGCGTCAGGGCGTCAGGGGAAGACCACCAGGGCCCTGCCGCCCTTGCCCGCGAGCATGTTGTCGAAGGCCGCCGGGATGCCCTCCAGGGTGATCCGCTCGGTGACGAGGGCGCCGAGGTCGAAGCGGCCGGCCCTGATGTGCTCGGCGAGGACCGGCAGGTCGGCGGCCGGGTTCGAGTTGCCGTAGACGCAGCCGGCCAGGGTGCGGCCCCAGTGGAAGAGCTCCAGGGCGTGGAAGGTGACCTGCTGGTCCTTGCCGCCGATGCCGACGACCGTGGTGCGGCCGCCACGCCGGGTGGAGTCCCAGGCGGTGCGGATGGTGACGGCGCGGCCGACGCACTCGACGGCCACGTCGACGCCCTGGCCGCCCGTCAGCTTCCGGATGTCCTTCGCCGTCGTCTCGGAGGCGACGACGTACTCGGTGGCGCCCGCCGCCCTCGCCAGGGCCTCCTTCTCCGGGGAGACGTCGACCGCGACGATCGTGGACGCGCCCGCTATCCGGGCGGCCTGGAGGGTGGCGAGGCCGACCCCGCCGACACCGAACACCGCGACCGTCTCGCCCGCCCGGACCCGGGCGGAGTGGTGGACCGCGCCCCAGCCGGTGAGGACGGCGCAGCCGAGCAGGGCGGCGTCGGTGAGCGGTACGCCGTCGGGGGCGGGCAGGACGCAGTTCGCTGCGACGACCGTCTCCTCGGCGAAGGCGGCGACGTTGAGTCCGGGGTGGAGCTCGGTGCCGTCCTCGGTGCGGGCGTGGACGTTCGCGGAGCCGGTGAGGGCTTTCGCGCAGAGCCAGACCTCGCCGAGCGAGCAGGGGTGGCAGTCGCCGCAGGACGGCGCCCAGTTGAGGACGACGCCGTCGCCGGGTGCGACGTGCGTGACACCCTCGCCGACCGAGACGACGGTGCCGGCGCCCTCGTGGCCGAGGACGGCCGGGACGGGCACGCGCATGGTGCCGTTGGAGAGGGACAGGTCGGAGTGGCAGACCCCGGCGGCGGCGAGCCGGACCCGGACCTGGCCGGGGCCGGGCTCGGGGAGTTCGATGCCGGTGATCTCCAGGGGAGAGCCGACGGCGGGCAGGACGGCGGCGCGGATCAGGCTCACGTGCGGTACTCCTCGTGGCTCAGAACTGGAGGGACTTGGTCTGGAGGTACTCGGCGAGGCCGTGCGCGCCGAGCTCCCGGCCGACACCGGACTGCTTCCATCCGCCGAAGGGGGCCAGCGGGTTGAACCGGCCGCCGTTGATGTCGACCTGGCCGGTCTCCATGCGGCGCGCGAAGGCGACCGCCTCCTCGGGCTCGCCCCAGACGGCTCCGGCGAGGCCGTACTCGGTTCCGTTGGCGATGGCGAGGGCGTCGGCCTCGTCCTCGTACCTGATGATCGAGACGACCGGGCCGAAGATCTCCTCCTGGGCGATGGTCATGTCGGGGGTGACGTCGGCGAAGACGGTCGGGGAGACGTAGTAGCCGGTCTCGCGCGGGGCGTCGGGGCCGCCGGCGACGAGCCGGGCGCCCTCCTCGACGCCCTTCTCGATGTAGCCGCGGACCCGGTCCCGCTGCTTGGCGTTGACGAGGGGGCCGACCCGCTCGCCGGGGACGTACTTGGCGACGGCCTCGGCTGCGAGCGCCACCGCCTCCTCGTACCGCTCGGCGGGGACGAGCATCCGGGTCCAGGCGCTGCACGTCTGGCCGGAGTTGGACATGACGTTGGCGATGCCGACGGCGACGGCCTTGGGGAGGTCGGCGCTCGGCAGGATCACGTTGGCGGACTTGCCGCCCAGTTCGAGGGCGACCCGCTTGACGGCGCCGCCCGCGAGGGCGCCGATGCGGCGGCCGACGGCGGTGGAGCCGGTGAAGGAGACGAGGTCGACGTCCGGGTGTTCGGCGAGGGCCTGTCCGGCGACCGGGCCGAGGCCGGTGACCAGGTTGAAGACGCCGGCGGGCAGGCCCGCCTCGTGCGCGGCGTCGGCGAAGAGCTGAGCGGTGAGCGGGGTGTCCTCGGCGGGCTTGAGCACGGTCGTGCAGCCGGCGGCGAGCGCGGGGGCGACCTTGGCGACGATCTGGTGGAGCGGGTAGTTCCAGGGGGTGATCGCGGCGACGACGCCGACCGGCTCGGCGTAGACGGTGGAGTTGCCGACCTTCTCCTCGAAGGGGTGGGTGGCGGCCAGCTCGGCGTACGAGCCGGCGACCGCGATCGGCAGGCCCGCGTGGACGGCGGCGGCGAGCTGCGGCGGGGCGCCGAGCTCGGCGGTGACGGTGGCGGCTATCTCCTCCGCGCGAGCGGCGAGCGCGTCGCGCAGGGCGGCGATCCGGGCGGCGCGCTCGGCGGGCGGGGTGGTGGACCAGCCGGGGAGCGCGGCGCGGGCGGCGCGGACGGCGGCGTCGACGTCCTCGGCGGTGCCCGCCGGGACATGCGCGATGAACTGCTCGTCCGCCGGGTTGACCACCGGGACGGTCTCCGTCGAGGAGGCGGGGCGCCACTCCCCGCCGATGTACATCGCGTCGTGGGCCTTCATCCGCTCTCTCCTCACGTTGCCGACCGGGCGTCGCCGACCGGACCTTGCGGACCGGACGTTACCGACCGGTTCGTCGTCCGGACCCAAACTAGCGCTGTTAGTTTTCCGGCGCCAGGGCCGACCGGAGTGCCCCGGGTCTCAGTTCCCCGCCGATCGTGCCGCCCCGGCACGGGCCCTGTCCACGACCGCCCCGCACAGCGGTACACCCCGGGAACTGGCGGAAGCCACCTTGCGACGAGGCCCCGGTCGAGCCGCCCGCGCTCGCGCTCACCGGGGAGGCGAAGCTCGGCACGGCGCGGCACGGCAGGGCAGGGCCGACCGGGCGGCCGGCCGGGGAGGCGGCCCGGCGGGCGGCCGCCGGAGGGGGCGACCGTACGTGCGGCGCGGGGCGCGACGCGGAGGGCCGCACGTCGTACGACCCGTTCGCCGAAGCCCTGGACGGCCGGCCGACGGCCGACCGGTCGGCTGACCGGCCGCGGAGCGGGCCAGGGCGGGCGCGTCCGGAGAGGGGCCGCAGTCCCGAGGAGGAGCGGGAGCGGCTGTTCCGGGCGACGGCGGGGCTGCTCGGGGAGCTGACGGCCGAGCGGCCCGTGATGGTGGTGCCGGACGACCTCCACGCGGGGGACGTGGGCTCGTTCCAGCTCCTCGGCCATCTTGCCCACCTGGCTGGGAAAGAGGGAAGTACCTGGCGATTTCTCGCCATTGCCCGCTTTGGGGAACTTCCGGCGACCGGCCCCCGGCCACCAGGTGGTCGACCTGCCGATCGTCAGCCCTTCGCCGGCCCTGACGGCGGACGCTCCGGACGAGAGCCGAGCGACGGACGCGGCTGGGGTCCGTCGGTCAGGTCTGCCGGTCGGTCAGATCGTCCGGTCGACGTCGGTGAGGTGGGCGAAGACGACGATGTTCGCCTCGTAGCCCTTGCCCTTGTCGAACGCTCCGCCGCAGGTGAGCAGCCGGAGTTCGGGCCGTCCCTTGGCCCCGTACACCTCCTTGTCGGGGAAGTCGGCCTTGGCGTACGTCCGGACGCGGTCGACCGTGAAGACGGCGACCTTGCCGTCGGCGCGGGCGACCCGGACGGTGTTGCCCGGGCTGAGCGAGTCGAGGTTGAGGAAGACGGCGGGCCCGCTGCGGGTGTCGCGGTGACCGACGACGACGGCGGTACCGCGCTCCCCCGGGGTGACGCCCTTCGCGTACCAGCCGACGACCCGGGGGTTGTCGACGGGCGGGGTGTCGAGCCGCCCGGCGGCGTCGATGCCGAGGTCGGTGACCGGGGCCTCGATGGTGATGGCCGGGACGGCGAGCGCCGTGGGGCGCGAACGGGCCAGCGGCGCGGGGGGCGGCGCCGGCCGGGGCGGGGGCGTGGCCTTGGGGAGAGCCCTGGGCTTCGCCTTGTGGTCGAGGGAGGCCGGGGCGCCCGCCGCCGCTCCGGCCGCGGCCGCTCCCGCCGCGGCCGGGCCGGGTGCGGCCGGGCTCGCGGCGAGCGGCGGGTCGACCGGTTCCCCGTCCCCGGCCCACCAGGCGCCCCCGGCCACCAGGACGCACGTCACCGTGACGGTCCTGGTGAGCCGGAGGAGTCGCCGGTGGCGGCGTGTGAGGCGGGGTCGGCGCGTGGGGCGGGACCTACGCGGCGCCATTGTCGCGGCGGCGCGAGCGACGGATCAGGACCAGTCCGGCCGTGCCGGCGAGGCCCGCCGCGACGGCCGCCCCGATACCGAAGGTCGAGGAGTCCTCGGCGGCGATCGGCGCGCTGCCGCCGCCGCCCGCGCCGACCGGGCCGTGCGGGGGCTTGTGGTGGCCGTTACCGCCGTTGTCACCGTGGCCGTTGCCGCCCGGGCCTCCACCCGGGCCGCCGTTCCCGTTGGTCGACGTCGGCGTCGGCGTCGGCGTCGGGTTGGTGATGACGTCACCGGGGCACTCGACCTTGAAGACCTTGCTCTTACCGGCCCCGTTCTCGCCCTCGAAGGTCCAGACGAGCTTGTACTGGCCGCTGGGCAGCGACAGCTCACTTGTGTGGCCCGTGCCGGTGGCAAGCGTGATGTGGCCGCTGAGGTTCGGGTCGTCAGCCTTGGGTGGCTGGGGGGTGATCTCCCAGTCGACTTCCTGGAGCGTGTCGAAGTTGAAGGCCGCGAGGTAGAACCTGCAGACCTTCGGCTCGTTGCGCGGGTCGTCGAAGGGCGTGCCGACCTTGTGGATCTTGACGTCGCCGTTGTCGCCGGGCGCGGCGAACGCGGCCGGCGCGCCTGCGAGGGCGAGGCTGCCCAGGGTCAGGGTGACGGCGGCCGTGGCGGCGAGAGGTCGGGCGGTACGAGCGGTCATGCGGATTCCTCCGGAAGGAGTTCGACGGACAGTTCAACCGATAATCCGACTATCTGTCACCACATGAACACGGAGGGTGGCGACATGCTTGCGCCACCCTCCGAAGTCGCCCGTCCGGCCGAGCCGACCGCCCGGCCATGCCAACCCCGGCAGGCAGGCCGGACCCGGCCAGACCAAGTCAGGCCTGGTCAGGCCTGGTCAGGCCTCAGATGATCCCGAAGAGGATCCCCGCCGCCAGCACGACCAGCGAGGTCAGCGCCGCCCACTTCACCGTGAACCGGGTGTGGTCGCCGAACTCCACCTTCGCCATGCCGACGAGGACGTACACGGCGGGCACCAGCGGGCTGGACATGTGCAGCGCCTGGCCGACCAGCGACGCCCGGGCGATCTCCAGGGGCGACACGCCGTGGGCCGCACCGGCCTCCGCGAGGACCGGCAGCACGCCGAAGTAGAAGCCGTCGTTCGACATGAAGTAGGTGAGCGGAAGGCTCAGCACACCGGTGACCACGGCCATGTGCGATCCCATTCCCTCGGGAATGGCGCCGACGAGCCAGTCGGCCATGTGCTCGACCATGCCCGTGCCGGTGAGGACGCCCGTGAAGACGGCCGCGGCGAAGACCATGCCCGAGACGTTGAGGACGTTGTCCGCGTGGGCGGCGATCCGGGCCTTCTGCTCGGTCATGTTCGGGTAGTTGACGGTGAGCGCGAGGGCGGCGCCGAGGAGGAACAGGACCGGGATCGGCAGCAGTTCCAGGATCATCGCGGTGAGCAGCACGATCGTGAGGCCGGCGTTGAACCAGTACAGCTTGGGGCGGAGGGTCGGGCGGTTCGGGTCGAGTCCCTGGAAGCCCTCGTCGTCGCCCGCAGCGACACCCGCACCCGCACCCGTGTCCGTGCTCTCGGCGGAGCCGCCGACCGACTTCTTCGGTGTGGTGTCCGTACCGCCGCCGCCCGCCGCGACCAGCACGGTCTCGGTCTCCGGCACCAGGGCCTCGTCGAGCGTGAGGTAGCCGATGCGCTTGCGCTCGCGGCGCCCGAGGACGTAGGCCAGGGCGAAGACGAAGAGCAGGCCCACGCCGAGCGCGGGGATCATCGGTACGAAGATGTCGGCGGCGTCCAGCTTCAGCGCGGTCGCGGCGCGGGCCGTGGGGCCGCCCCAGGGCAGGGTGTTCATGACGCCGTTGGCGGTGGCGGCGACACCGGTCATGACGACCAGGCTCATGCCGAGCCGCTTGTAGAGCGGATACATCGCCGAGACGGTGATCATGAAGGTGGTGGAGCCGTCGCCGTCCAGGGAGACGATCGCGGCGAGCACCGCCGTACCCACGACGACGCGTACCGGGTCGGCCTTGCAGAAGCGCAGGATGCCCCGGACGATCGGGTCGAAGAGACCGACGTCGATCATGACGCCGAAGTAGACGATCGCGAACATCAGCATCGCGGCGGTCGGCGCCAGCTTGCCGACCCCCTCGATGACGTAGTCGCCGAGCTGGGCCCCCTGCCCCACCGCGACGCAGAACAGCGCGGGGATCAGCACGAGCGCCGCGATCGGCGACATCTTCTTCATCATGATCAGGACCAGGAAGGTCGCGATCATGGCGAAGCCGAGGACGGTCAGCATGGAGGACACCTCACGTTCACCCTTGAACTGCCGCCGAGCGGCGGTCCGGATGACGGTAGGTGCCCTCTTCTGCCGTTAACAAGATGTTGATGCGTGAGCAATACGAGCAAAACCCCAGGTCACGACGGGGTGGGTGCCACATCGACGGGGAAGCCGTTGAGGACGGCCGTGCCGGAGAGGGGGTCGATCCGGGAGCCGTCGAGGAGCTGGTTGACGTTGACACCGGGGCGGGCGGCCGCCACGGCGAGCTGCGTGCCGGGCCGGTCGTGGCCCCAGCCGTGCGGGAGGCTCACGACGCCGGGACGCACCCCTTCGGTGACCTCCACGGGCACGTCGAGAGCGCCGCCCTCGCCGGTGACCCTGGCGAGGTCGCCGTCGGCGAGCCGCAGCCGGACCGCGTCCTCGGGGTGCACCTGGAGGGTGCAGCGGTTGGAGCCGCCGCCCAGGGCCGGGGTGTTGTGCAGCCAGCTGTTGTTGGAGCGCAGGTGCCTGCGGCCGACGAGCTGGAGGGTGCCCGGGGCCGGTACGGCGTGCAGCGCGGCGCGCAGCCGGGGCAGGTCGGCGGCGAGGGGCGCGGGGAGGAGTTCGATCCGGCCGCTGCGAGTCTTGAGCACCTGCGGGAGGCGCGGCTTGAGCGGGCCGAGGTCGATGCCGTGCGGGTGCGCCCGCAGCTCGTCGAGGGTGAGTCCGTACGGGCCGAGGCGCAGCATCAGGTCGAGGCGGCGCTCGGGTCCGGTGGTTCCGGTGAGCCGGCCGGCGAACTCCTTGGGGTCCGCGCCGTACGCCGGTGAGTGCTCCTGGGTGACGGCCTTGGCGAGGGTGGTCTCGACAGCGAGCTCGTCGACGGCGGACGGCGGGGCGCCGTGCATGCCCGAGACGGCGAGGATCAGCCGGGCGTGGATCTCGCACTCGTCCATGCCGTCCGCTTCGAGGGGGACGGCCGCCGGGGTGTAGCGGGCCTGGTCGCGGACGGCGAAGCCGTTGAAGGCGAAGTCGAAGTGGGCGCTCCGGGAGGGTGGCGGCGGGGGCAGGAGGACGTCGGCGTGACAGGTGGTCTCGTTGAGGTACGGGTCGACGGCGACCATGAGGTCGAGGGAGCCGAGGGCCGCGTCGAGCCGGTTCCCGTCGGGGGCGGAGAGGACGGGGTTGGCGGCGATAGTGATCACCGCCCGGATGCGCCCGTCGCCCGGTGTCTCGATCTCCTCGGCGAGCGCGACAAGCGGCAACTCCCCCTTGATCTCGGGGTGGTGCGAGACCCGGCTGTGCCGGCGGCCGAGGGCGAAGCCCCTGCCGGGGCCCGCCGGGCGGGGGGCGGGCGCGGTGGCGGAGAGCGGGAAGAGCGCGCCCCCGGGCCGGTCGAGGTTGCCGGTGAGGACGTTGAGGACGTCGACGAGCCAGTTGCCGAGGGTGCCGTACTCCACGGTGGAGCTGCCCATCCGTCCATAGACGGCGGCGGAGGGGGCCGCGGCCAGTTCGCGGGCGAGGGTGCGGACGGTGGCGGCGTCCACGTCGCAGACGGCGGCGACGGCCTCGGGGCTGAACTCCTCGACCGCGGCCCGTACCGCCTCGACGCCTTCGACCTGGGCGGCGAGCGGGCCGAGGTCGGTGAGGCCCTCCTCGAAGAGGGTGTGGACGAGGGCTGCGAGGAGGAGTGCGTCGGCGCCGGGGCGGATGGCGACGTGACGGTCGGCGAGGCGTGCGGTGCGGGTGCGCCGGGGGTCGACGACGGTGAGGGTGCCGCCGCGCCGCCGGAGCGCCTTGAGCCGGCCGGGGAAGTCGGGGGCGGTGCACAGACTTCCGTTGGAGTCCAGCGGGTTGGCGCCGAGGATCAGGAGGTGGTGGGTGCGGTCCAGGTCCGGGACGGGCACGGCGAAGGGGTCTCCGAACAGCAGGCCGCTGGAGACGTGCTTGGGCATCTGGTCGAGCGTGGACGCGGTGAAGAGGTTCCGCGTGCGCAGGGCGCCGATGAGGAGGGGCGGATAGAGGGCGCCGGCGATGGTGTGCACGTTGGGGTTGCCGAGGACGATACCCACGGAGTCCGGCCCGTACTCCTCGATCAGTGGCCTGATCCGGGCGGCGATCGTGTCGAACGCCTCCTCCCAGGTGGCCTCCTGGAGTCGGCCGTCCTTCCGGACGAGCGGGCGGCGGAGCCGGTCCGGGTCGGCGTCGACCTCGGGGAAGGCTGCGCCCTTGGGGCAGATGAACCCCTGGCTGAAGACGTCGTCCCGGTCGCCGCGGGCTCCCGTGACCCGCGAGCCGTCGAGGGTCAGGGTCAGTCCGCAGGTCGCTTCGCAGAGGGGGCAGATGCGCGGGGCGGTGGGCATGGCGTCTCCCGGGAGGCCGACGGTCGGGGCCGGGGCATCGGCCCGCCGCGAGCATACCGACCGGTAGGCATGCCCGGGAGGGTTACGGCGGGACGGGATACAGCGGGCGGGGTTGCGGCGGGGACCGTTACGACAGGGAGGGCGCGAGATAGGCGTGGAGGAGCTGCCGCGTCTCGTCGATGACGGCGGGATCGCCTTCGGGGGCGGTGCGGAAGGCGAGCCGGACCAGGGTGTCGGCGGTCTCGACACCGACGCGGACCTTGCGGCGCAGCGCCTCGTCGGCGGGGCGGCCGAGGTGGGCGGCGAGCAGGTCGCAGATCCGCTCCGCGACCAGGGCGTTGGGGTCCTCGCCGGTCTCCTCGGTGGCGGGCACGGCGAAGTCGACGAGGGCGAAGCCGGGGACGGTCCGCTTCATGGCGATGAACTCGTCGAGGACCCCGTCGATGGCGCCGTGGGGATCGGGCTCGGCGGTGGCGTCGAGGTGGGCGGCGATCCGCTCGGCGTACCGGTCGAGGTTGCGGTGGGCGAGCGCGGCGACCATGGCCCGCTTGTTGTCGAAGAAGCGGTAGACGGAGCCGATGGGGACACCGGCGCGGGCGGCGACGGCGCGGGTGCTCAGCTGCTCGTAGCCGGTCTCGTCGAGGAGTTCGGCGCAGGTGTCGAGGATCCGAGCGAGCCGCTCGGCGCTCCGCTGCTGCACGGGCGTGCGGCGGAGCGTGGACGGGGCGGGGGCGTGGGACTGGGGCACGGGGTCCATGATGCCGCCCATCGGGCGGGAGGGGACGGCCCGGGCGGCCCGGACCTCGGCCCGCGCGGCCCGGGCGGTGCGCTCACTCCTGCCGCACGAGGAGTTCCAGGGCCTCGGAGACGTGCCAGGTGCCGTGGCCGAAGCGCTCGGCGAGGGTGCGGAAGCGGGCGTACCGCTCCTCGGTGAGCGGCACGGCGAGGACCGCGAGGAGGCGGACGAGCAGCCGGAAGCCCAGGTCCGGGTCGGCCTCGGTGACGACCCGCGCGACGGCCTCGGCCACGACCGGAGCGGGCAGCGGGTGCGCGTGCGGGCTCACGGTCCGGCCCGCGAGCCCGGGTGCCGACTCCCCCAGCACGTCCAGGACGGCGCCGGCGAGTTCGGCCCTGACCGGAACCGTACGGGGTTCATAGCCGGGGGCGACCAGGGCGAGGTGGTCGCGGCAGGCCGCGGCGACCGCCCGGAGCCACGCCCTCCCGTCGAGACCCGCCCGCTCGATGTCGTACCCCTGTTCCGACGCGGCGCCCCACACCGTGACGATCGTGCCGGAGGGCACCGGGGACTCCAGGAGCCGGAGGGCGTCCTGGAGGAGTGCGGCCGCGGCGGAGCCCGGGGTCTGCCCGGCCTCGTCGGCGGCGACGGCCCGCTCCAGGACCTGGCGCGGCACGTCCTCGTGCCACGGACCGGCGAAGCGGAAGGCGAGCTCGGTGAGGCCGAAGTCGCCCTCGGCGTCCCGGCGGGCGGGGTCCACGGGCGGCCACCGCACGGCGAGGTCGTCGTACAGGAGCGGACCGGGGTACGCGAGGCGCTCGTCGAGCGCCGCCAGCCGGTCGAACTGCGGCTTGCCGACGGTGACGCGCCGGGTCTTGAGGACCCGGAGGTACAGCCGGAGGGCGAGGTCCGCGTCGGCCTCCTCGGCGATCGCCTCCAGCGCTCCCGGAAGGCCGGCGAACGGCAGGTCAGTGAAGGCGCCCCCCTCGGCGGCCGACGCCCGGATCTCGGCGACGACGTCCGCACGCAGCTCCGCCTCGTCGATCACGGGCGGTGGCAGGAGGGACCAGTGTCGGGGCACCGCCTCCCGTACGCGGGCCGGGTACCGCTCCGCGAGCCGGCGCAGCCAGCCGCGGACGTCCGTGCCGTGCTCGGCCGGGTCGAACCGTCCGCCCGTGGCCGCCCGCCACACCGTGCGCAGCGCCTCGTCGGGGACGGCGGACTCCAGCAGGAGCCGTACGTCCGTTCCGAGTTCGACGGCACCCTCCCCGTCGCCCAGCCCGGCCACGTCCGCGGCGAGGCCCAGCGCCGTCGGGGGGTCGACGGGCCCGGTGGAGGCGTGGAGGCGCGCGGCGAGCGCGCTGAGGCCGAAGTCCCCCTCGTAGAAGGCTCCGTACGCCTCGCGTTGTCTTGCCATGCCCACTTTCCTCTCGCTTCCTCTGGCTTCCGCGTCCCACGCCGTACGGGCCCGCTCCGTGACCGGAGCGGGCCCGTCGTCATGCTCGGCCGGTGATACCCGTGATCAGGTCACCGGCCTCCGTGCATCGGTTCTCGTCCATCGGCCTGCGTGCGCCGAGGGGAGCCGTCAGAGCGGATGCGCCGTGAAGACGATGAATCCGTCGTGGCCGTCCTGTCGCGGAAGCCTCTTCAGCACCACCTTGACCCGGTTGCTGGCCTCGGTCCAATTGCCCTGGTCGTCGTAGATCTTCCCGAGCGGGGAGTGTCCGTCGTACGTGCCGAAGATGGGGAACTCGTCCTTGTTCCGCCATTGACCCCGCTTGTGGAGGAAGTTGTCGAAGGCCGTGAAGCTGGCGTCCCGCCTGTTCCCTTGCGGGAAGAAGTAGTACTGGATGACGGCGTTGACCGCGTCCTGCGCGACGTCCTGATTGGTCCAGACGCTGCTGACCGGCGCCAGGTTCTTCCTCCCGTTCTCGATCGCGAACTGCTTGGCCTTCTCGGGCGTCACGTCGACGTGACGGCGGATCGTGTGCGCCCCGCTGTTGGGGAACTCGAGCTCGTCGGTGAGCTTCGCACAGTTGTGGACCAGGAGGTCCTTCGCCCGCTGCCCCTCGGCACGCACGTAGAACGTGTGCAGGCCCTCGACCGTCAGGTCGTGGACCTCGCGCGGAGCGAGGCCCGCGCGGTCCCGCAGCCCGGTGACGGCGAGCAGGGAGCCGTCGGGCGCGCGCAGGGCGTCGCCCGTGCGCAGCTCGGAGACGAGCGTCCAGTCGCGCCCCTCGACGTACACCCGGTGTCCGGCGGTGCTCGTCAGGACGGACCCGTCGGCGAAGGTGATGTCGACGAGCCGGTCGGTGTCGTGCGCGTAGGTCGCGGAGACCGTCTGGGAACGTCGCTCGCCG
The DNA here is from genome assembly GCF_006539185.1 of Streptomyces gardneri. GTDB lineage: Bacteria > Actinomycetota > Actinomycetes > Streptomycetales > Streptomycetaceae > Streptomyces > Streptomyces gardneri. The sequence goes on along the minus strand of NZ_BJMN01000021.1, from coordinate 111,439 downwards.
CTGTCCGGGTCCGCCGCGAGGACGCGGTCGCCGACGCGCACGTCGGCGATCGGCTTGTGGCTGCCGTCCGCCATCAGCACCCGGGTGGTTCCCGGGAAGCTGTTGCGCGCGCAGGACGTCAGCAGGTCCTCGTAGAGGTTGACCGTGTTCTCGAGCCGCACGAGGGTCGCCGGGTCCAGCCCGTCGAGTGCCTTGAGCGTGTTGAACGCGTCCCGGACGCCGATCCCGGTGTTCAGCGCGGCGTGGAGGGCGGTGATCGCCTCTCCGACCTTGGCGAACGCCTTGCCGGGGATGAAGTTGCTCGCGGCCCAGGCACAGCCGCCGGCGCTGCCCTTCCAGCAGTCGATGAAGTCCTGGAGCAGGGCGGCCTTGAGGACCTTGTAGACAATCGTCTCCTGGATGAGGTCCCACTTGCTGAAGTAGCGGGTGACCTCCTTCTTCAGTCCCTTGAACGACTGCCGCTGGAGCTGCAGGGTGTCCTCGGACGGGCAACCCGCGGCCGTGGCCGGCACGTTCGGGTTGGTGCACATGAAGAAGTCGACCTCGACGTCGAACGTGACGTCGAAGGTGACCGTGCAGCCGATCCAGCCGGGCTCCAGGACGCAGGGAGCCCGCTGCTTGGAGTCGGTCACGTTGAGGGTGCTCTCGTCGACGACGAAGAACGTGCCGCCGACCCCGCCCGTGCCCGCGCCGTCCGCGATCTGCTGGTTGGCCTGCTTGCGGGCGGCGGACTCGGCCGCCTGCTGTGCCTCCTTGGCGTACCGCAGCGCGTCCTTGGCCGCTTCCTCGGCCTGGGTCGCGGCGGCGTCGGCGCGGTCGGCCGCCGCTCGGGCGTCCTTGGCGGCCTGCTCGGCGGCGGCTGCCGCGTCGCGGGCGCCCTGGGCGTCAAGGGCTGCCTGGTCGGCGGACTCGCGGGCGGACCTGGCGTGGCCCTCGGCGCGCCCGGCCGCCTTGTCGGCGGCCTCGGCGTCCACGCCGGCCTGGCGGTCCCACTCGACCGTACGGGCCAGGGACTCGGCCGCCTTGGCCGCGGTCCGGGCGGCGTCGGCCGCGTACCCGAGCGCTTCCTTGGCGTAGGTGCGCGCGTCGGCCGCGTGGGCGGCGGCGTTGGCGGCGTGCACATAGGCCTGCTTGGCCTCGCCGGTGGCCGCGTCCGCGATGGCCTTGGCGGCGGCCGCCTCGTCCTTCGCGTTCGCGGCGTGGGTGTCGGCGACGGCCTTCTGCTGCTCGGCGATCGTCTTCGACGCCTGGCCGGTCAGGACGACCAGGCCGGCGGCCGAGTCGGTCGTGACGTACGGGGAACCGAGCTGGATCGCGTCGTTGGCGGGCTGGGCGACCTGCGCGGCGGAGTTCCCCGCGTCGACCGCGGCCTGGGCCGTGACGTGCGCGAAGCCGGCGGCCTCGGCGGCGGCGGCCAGGGCCTTGCCGGCCTCCTTGTTCGCCTCGTCCGCGTGGGTCTTGGCCTCCTTGGCCTTGGCCTCCGCCTCGTCGGCGAGCTGCAGCGCGGTCTTCGCCGCGTCGGCGGCACGCTTCGAGGCCTCCAGGGCGTCGGCCACGGCGCTGGTCGCGGTGGCCACCGCGGCCTCGGACCGGAGCTTGGCGGCCTGGGCCGCGTCCGCGTCGGCGCGGGCCCGGCTTGCGGCTGCCTCGGCACGGTCGGCGGCGGCGTCCGCCTCGGCGGCCGCCTCCGTCGCCGCGTCGGCCTCGCCGCGGGCCCGGCCCGCCGCCGCCTCGGCGGCGTCGGCGTGCGTGTCCGCGGTGTCGGCTGCCTCGCGGGAGGCCTGGGCGTGCTCGTCGGCCTTGTGCGCCTGGGCGTAGGCCTCCTTGGCGTCGGCCTTGGCGCGGGCGGCGTCGGCCCGCTGCTCGGCGGCCCAGGCGTCGTCCCGCAGCTCGCGGGCCTTGTCCTTGGCCTTCACCGCGTCGTTCTTCTTCTCGACCGCGGTGCCCTCGGCGGACTCGGCGAGCTTCTTGGCGTCCTGCGCCTTCACCGCCTCCGCCTCGGCGTTCTTGCGGTGCTGGGCCGCCTCGCCCTGCTTGGCGACGGCGGTCAGCTTCTCCTTCTCTGCGGTCTTCTCCTCCGCCTCCGCCGACAGCCTGCGGGCGTGGGCGTCGGCCGCGGCGGCCTTCGCGTCGGCCTCCGCCTTCAGGGCGACGGCGAGCTTGGCCTCGGCGGTCTCCTTCTCCTTCTTGGCCGTGTCGCGCTGGAGCTTGGCCCCGTCCGCGGCGGCCTTGGCCTGGAGCTCGGCAGCGTGGGCCGCCTCCTTGCGGAACTCGGCCTTCGACAGGGAGGCCTGGGCGAGGGCGCGCTGCGCGATCGTCTCGCTGTCCGCGGCGGCGGCCCTGGTGGCGGCCTCGGCGGTCTCGCCGGCCTTCACCATCGCGGTGAGCGCGGCGGAGATGCCCTTGGTGACCTGGGCCTTCTGCAGACCCACCAGCATGCCGCGGCCGCGCGGAACTCCCTGGGCGTCGGCGATGTCGTACGCGGCCTTCTCGGCGGCGTCGGAGGCGGCCACGGCCGCCGCGACGGCTGCGGCCTGCTGCTTGATGACCAGCAGCTGGGCCTTCGCGCCCGCGCGGGCGTCCGCGATGCCCTTCGTGGCCTGGTCGAAGTGGGCCTTGGGCTGCACCTCGCCCTTGTTGCCGGAGGGCTTGATGGTGAGCTGCTGCGGGCCGGTGCTGTTGCAGGTGGCGAGCAGCGCGTCCTTGCCGAGGTCGTACGTCGGGAAGTTCAGGCACTTGCCCGAGCCGACGCCCTTCAGCGCGGTGGTGGCGCGGGGGGTGTAGGCCCAGGTCTGCGCCGGGGAGCTGTTGCACGTGTAGAGCTGGATCTTCGTGCCGACGGCCGTGCCGCCACCCGCGACGTCGAGGCAGGTCATGGACTTGACGTTGCGCAGGTGCAGACCGTGGTCGTCGCCCTCCATCCGCCACTTCTGCCCGGCGCCGCCGTTGCAGGTGTAGACCTGGACCGGGGTGCCGTTGGCGGTTCCGCCGCCCTGGGACTCCAGGCACTTGCCCGGTGCGGCCTTGAGCTCGATCGTCGACTCGGCGTCACCGATCCAGCCGACGCCGCCCGCGGACCAGTGGTCCTGCCAGCGGGTGAGGTGGTCGGCGACCCACGAGTGGCCGAGCATCTGGCCGAGCGCCCGCGAGCCGGTGGCGAGCGCCTTGGTGGCGCTCACGCTCGCGCTGACGACCCGGTTCCGCTGGGCGGCCTGGGCGGCGATCTCCTGCTGCCACTCGGCGGCGGCCGTTTCGGCGACGGGGCCGAGGACCTTGTTCGGGTCGATCGCGTCGCGCCAGGCGCAGGTCGAGTAGCGCGTCTTCATGTCCTCGACGGCGATGCGGAACTCCGCGGTCCCCGGGGTGGGGGCCTTGCGGGGGAAGCCGCCGGCGGCGAGGAAGAGCCGGGCGTTGTCGCTGCCGGTGGGCTCGAAGGTGGCTTCCTTCAGCCACTTGAAGCCCTCGTGCTCGGCTCCGTCGCGGTACCAGTCGGTGCTGGTCTGCGGGTTGGGAGGGGTGCCGTAGAGAGGGGTGCCGAGGTCGGTGACGGCCTTGCGGGTCTTCTCGTCGGCCTTCGGCGTGGGATCGACGTAGAAGTCGCCCTCGTCCTTCCAGTACCGGTCGGCGATCCACTTGGTCAGGCCGGTCTGGGTGTGGAAGTCCTCGCCCTCGCTGATGCCGGGCGGCCAGTGGAAGGTGGCGTCGTTGATGCCCGCCGGAGTGGTCAGCCCGTACACGGGCTTCTTCCAGCTCTCGCGGAGGGCGTAGATGTCCGCCAGTTCCTTGTCGGCGGCGGCCTTGTCCTGCTTGAACGCCGTGGCGAGCGGCGTGTCCTGCCAGTACTTGCGGTCGGCCGCGGTGTGGAGGCCCTCGGGCGGCAGGTCGAGCCCGCCCTTGGCGACGGCCCCCATGGCGGGTCCGCCCATGCGCAGGACCTCGGCCATCAGGCACTGGTCCTGCCGCAGTTGCTCGGCCGCTGTGTCGTCGTACCAGTCGTAGTCGTTGCCGACGGTGGCCATGCGCGGGGCGACGGTGCCGGGCTGGACGGCCATGCCGCCGAGCACGGCGAGGCCGACCACGGAGGTGGTGAGAGGGGTGAGGATCGCGGACAACCGTGATCCAGGTATGAGCATTCCTGGTCTGAAACGCAAGAGTGGATCCTTCGTGTGGAACGAGGACGGTGGGGACGTCCTTCAGGAGAGTCCGGAACTCTGCGCGCGGATCAGGCGGGCGCGACGGATCGGCGTCCCGGTGATCCGGGTACGACGAGCCGGTGTCGCGGCACGGCGGTTCCGTTCCTCCCCGTGGCGGCGCTGTCCCCCCGGCCGCCGGTGATGTGCGCGCCGTCGTGGAGTGGTCAGGCTCCGCCGGGCGCGCGGGGATCACCATAGCCTCAGCCCAACCCCCTTGTTCAAGAGGGTTACTGATGGTTCTTCGACGTCGGGGGGTCAGGCGATGAGCAGCCCGATGCCTCCGAGGGTGTACGCGATCATCAGCAGGAACAGCGGCAGTTGGCCCGCGACGGCCCGGGCGGGTGGGAAGAGCCGGACGGAGCGGTCGTGGGCGGCGACGACACCGAGGACGTGACCGGTGACGATCGCGGCGACCTGGAGGGTCGCGAGGCCGCCGGGACCCAGCGGTGGGGCGGGCGAGAGGGCGTTGTCAGTACCCGCTGCCATGATGACTGTACGTGGCCCTTCGGTGACGAAGAGCGAGAAGTAATGGGCGACGAGGTAGCCGAGGGCGATGGGCAGGAGCGAGTGGGCGAAGGAGGTGAGCGGTGTGGTGAGGGACCGGTCCATGAGGCGGAGGGCGCCCGCGCAGAGTCCGTAGCAGGCGGCGGCGAGGGCGACGACGGCGAGGAGGCCGAGCGTGGCGGTGAGGGTGGGGTCGAGGGAGGAGGTCTGGAGGGTGGTGATCCAGCGGGGGTTGTCGGAGAGGCCGTCGTAGGCGGTGGAGCCGAGGAGGACGCAGACGGTGGCGACGAGACCGGGGGTCTGCGGGGTGGAGTCGAGGCCGTGGAAGGGGGAGCGCAGGACCAGTCGGCCGTCGGCGCGGCGGCCGAGTGGTGAGAGGCGGGCGAGGAGGGAGGAGTAGACCTCGAAGGGGTCGGCGTGGGCGAACCAGCGGTCGCCGTAGCGGGCGGCGCCGAGGAGCTGGACACCGGTGTGGACGGCGAGGGCGATGAGGAGGGTGGTGGTGGAGGTGTTGTCGGGGGCGACGAGTTCGAGCCAGGTGAAGACGAGGAGCCCGGCGGCGGCGGGGCGGATGCCGACGGCGGCGGGCACCGGGCGCGGATTCCTCGGCGGGCGGAGGGCGTGGAGGGTGCGGAGCGGGTTGAGGAGGCGCCAGACGGGGCCGAGGAGGAGGGAGGCGGGGACGAGTCCGACCCAGAGGAGGACGTAGAGGGCGCCGGGCGCGGGGTTGCGGTCCGGGTCGTCGGGGCCGAGGAGGAGGTGGAGGAGTACCAGCAGGGCGAGGGCGGCGCCCAGGAGCCGGAGGGTGGTGCGGGTGGCCGGCGCGTCGGCCACCCGCTGGACGGCCGCGGGGAGGGGGCGCCCGGCCAGCTCGCCACGGAAGCGGGAGGTGGACCAGAGCAGCCCGAGGGCGAGGAAGGAGACGAGGAGTGCGGTGAAGGCGCCGGCGTAGGCGTAGAAGGGCGAGAGGGGGAGGTCGTGCCGGGAGCCGATGCCGTGGGCCAGGAGGGCGCCGGTCACCGGACGACGAGCTGGGTCAGGAGGAGTCCGGACTCGTGGGTCTCGACCTCGAAGAGACCGGTCCGGTCGGCGGTGAGGGTGAGGGTAGCGGGGACGCCGGGCGAGAGGGGGACTTCGCGGTCGTAGCCGTGTACGTGGACGGTGTCGGCGCGGTCGCCGGTGACGCGGAGGGTGAGGCGCTCGCCCTTCTTCAACTCGATGCGGGAAGGGGGTGGTTCGACGGTCTTGCCGGTGATGGTGAGGGTGACGGTCCGGCCGGTCTCGGACGGCCGGGGGCTCGGCGGCGCGGCGGTGGCCGTGGTGGTGGCTGGGCCCGACGGTCGGGGGGTCGGCGGGGCCGAGGTGGCGGGGGCGCCGTCCAGGCGGACGGTGGCCTGGACGGGGGCGCCGTCGACGGCCCAGACCGTGTGGTCGTCCGCGTGGAGGCGGACGGTCAGGGTGCGGACGCCGGGCGGTACGTATCCCCAGGCGCCGTACAGGCGGGCGGTCTCCCGGCCGTCGGCCAGGAGGCGGGCGTGCCCCCGGCCGGGGAGGGCGGCGCCGCCGGTGCTGTCCGGGGTGAAGCGGAACCTCTCCACCGTGAGGTGGACGTTCCAACCGCCCTCCGTGTCGGGCCTGGCCTCGACCCGGACGGTGGGCGCGGTCGCCGCGGGGACCTCCCGCAGCCGGTGGCCGGACTCGTCGCGGGCCGGGAGGAGGGTGCCGCTGCTCCCGGAGGCCTCCTCGTGGGTGGTGCCGGGCTTGTGGTGGGTGGTGGCCGGGCCGCCGCAGCCCGCGAGGGGCATCGCGGCGGCCAGGACGAGCACCAGGGAGACGAGGGGCGTCGCCGCCCCACGCGGGTGCCTCGTGCGTGTCACGCGGTTCCCTCCTCGCGGGGCCGGGCCTCACCGGCGGGGGTGAGATCGGAATCGGAATCCGCTCCCGGCTCGGTGCCGGTACCGGAGTCGGTGCCGGTGCCGGAGTCCGAGTCGGTACCGGGGGTGGTCGGCGGGGTGCGGGTGCCTGCCGCGATCACCGCCCAGAGGACCCAGACGACGCCGAGGAGCAGACGGAACCAGGCGGGGCTGAGGGGGATGCCCGGGACCATCAGGACCGCCTTGTCGAAGGCGTCGAGCAGGGTGAGGGCGCCGAGGGCGACCGTGGTCCAGGCGAAGACGGGGCGGGTGGGCCGCAGGGCGAGGCCGACGAGGGTCCACCACACGCCCATGAGGAGCAGCGCGAGGGCCGGGACGGCCGTCGGGGTGAGGGCGAGGGTCGAGCCGACCACGTCAAGGGTCAGGCCCGCGAGGCCGGCGAGCGTGGCCAGGCCCGCGAGCCTGTTGCCGCGCAGGCGGCGCCACCACAGGGCGGTGCCGGTCAGGGCGAGGACGAGGGCGCTGCCGAGGGCGATTTGGGTCTCGACGCGCTGGAGGCCGCGGGCGCCGTACCAGTCGCAGCCGGCCGGGAGGCGGCGCGCCTGGACGTTGTAGTCGGCGCAGACGAGGAGCTGGGCGAGCTTGACGGGTTCGCCGACGAGGCGGTCGGTGTCGCCGGAGACGTCGCCGCGGCGTTCCCCGCAGCCGGGCAGGGCGCCGGGGCTGGCGGCGCCGGCGTCGCTCTGCCAGCAGTTGCCGCTGCCCTGGCCGTCCCACCAGACGTCGGTGCGGTTGGGGCGGGAGTTGCCGGCCTTGTCGACGCCGAGGTGGTTGTCGGCGTAGCGGTTGTGGTGGGAGGTGTCGAACTGCTTGGCCCGGTCGGACTCGCCGCGGATGAACGCGGGCACGGCGTTCAGGTAGAAGGCGGCGCGCTGGTGGCCGTACACCCAGTTGTTCTCGTAGAGGTTCCAGTTGCCGCCCGCGGTGATGATGCCGGTGCCGGGGGGCATGGAGATCTGGGGGCAGACCACGCCTCGTTCGTAGCCGCGGTCGACGGGCGGCTTGGCGCAGGTGCCGTCGGCGACGTACGGGTAGTAGTTCTGGTTGTTGTCGTGGATCAGGTTGCGTTCGAAGCGGGCGTGGTTCTGGGGGAGTCCGGGGTGGCCGGGGAAGGCGGAGTCCATGGAGGCGCCGCCCATGTTGTGGTCGAACTCGTTGTCGTGGACCCAGACCGAGTCCCCGGCGGTGCCGGAGTAGCCGACCATGTTGTGGTGGCTGCGGCAGCCGGTGATCTCGATGGAGTAGCGGGGCACGTCGTAGCCGCGGCCGTCGTTGATGTTCGAGGCCGAGCCGGGGTAGATGCCGGAGTCGCCGTTTCCGTACGACTCGCAGTTCTTGTAGAGGCCGTGGTCGGAGGCGAACGTGAGGAAGCCGTACTCGTCGTTCCAGCGGGTGAGGACGTCGTCGATGACGAAGCCGTCGGCGGCGAGCACGTACAGCGAGTTGAAGGTGGTGCGCTGGGCGGTGAAGTTGCGGAAGTAGACACCGTCGGACTGGTCCGCCCGGATGCCGTTGAGCTTCTGGTACTTGGCGTCGAAGACGACGTCGAGGCGGGAGGCGCCGGTGCCCTCGATCTGGAGGTTCTTCTTGCCGAGGATCGCGACCAGGTTCTGGTTGTGCGGGCACTGCCGCTGCTGCTCGAAGCTGAGGATCTGGTAGCCCAGCGAGGAGTTCGGGGCCTTCAGCGCGGCGCACGCCCCGGTGGGCTTGGGCAGCGAGGGCTCCTCCTCGTAGAGGCCGGGGAGGACCGCGATCGTCATCCCGGGCCGGTCGACGGCGTCGACGGCCTCCTGGAGGTGGCGGTAGCCCTCGCGCGCGCAGCGGTCGAGGAGGGCGAGGTTGCGGGCTTTGACCGGGGCCGGGAAGCCGGATATCCGGCGCGCGAAGTCGGCGCGGTCGGTCTTGCAGACGAGGAGGTCGGGTTCGCCCGAGCGGGGCTGCGGGACGGTGCCGGAGCCGTCGGGGAAGGTGACGGGCCGCTCCTCGTGGGCCTGGGCCCCGGGCGCGGCGAGCAGGGCTCCGGCGAGGGCCGCGAGCACGACCGAGAGGGCGAGGACGAATCTTCGGGTCCAGGACATGCGCGTGAGAGTAGAGCATTGTTCATCTTTTCTGACCCCCTCGCGCAGCACCAATCCGGAACACCTCCCGCCATGCCCCCGTTGACGTGAGCGCCGCGGAATCCTACGGTCATCCATAGGATTCCCTTGCGGGCTCAGGACAGGAGCGGGCGATGACCACGGAGCAGGCCAGGAAGACGGCCGAGGCGCTCACCTACAGCACCGGTTTCGGCAACGAGCACAGCTCGGAGGCGGTCCCCGGTGCACTGCCGCACGGCCGTAACTCGCCGCAGCGCGCACCCCTCGGCCTCTATGCCGAGCAGCTCAGCGGCAGCGCCTTCACCGAGCCGCGGGCGCACAACCGCCGCTCCTGGCTCTACCGGATCCGCCCCTCGGCCGCGCACCCGCCGTTCACCCGGATCGACGACGGCACGCTGCGCGGGGCCCCCTTCACCGAGACCGTGCCCGACCCCAACCGGCTCCGCTGGAACCCGCTGCCCGAGCCCGCCCCCGGCACCGACTGGCTCGCCGGCCTGTGGACCCTCGGCGGCAACGGCGACGCGACCCAGCGCACCGGCATGGCCGTGCACCTCTACCACGCCAACGCCTCCATGGAGCGGGTCTTCGGCGACGCCGACGGCGAGCTGCTGATCGCCCCCGAGCGCGGCGGCCTCCTGCTCCGCACGGAGCTGGGCCTGCTCGCCGCCCACCCCGGCGAGGTCGCGCTGATCCCCCGCGGCGTCCGCTTCCGTGTCGAGCTCCTGGACGAGACCGCCCGGGGCTACGTCTGCGAGAACTACGGGGCGCCCTTCCAGCTCCCCGACCTCGGCCCCATCGGCGCCAACGGTCTGGCCAACGCCCGCGACTTCCGGGCCCCCGTCGCCGCCTACGAGGACGTCGAGGGACCGGTCGAGGTGGTCAACAAGTACTGCGGCCACCTGTGGTCGGCGACCTACGGCCACTCCCCCCTGGACGTCGTGGCCTGGCACGGCAACCACACCCCGTACGTCTACGACCTGCGCCGTTTCAACGTCATCGGGACGATCTCCTACGACCACCCCGACCCGTCGATCTTCACGGTCCTCACCGCGCCCTCCGACACCCCGGGGCTCGCGGGCGTCGACTTCGTCGTCTTCGCCCCGCGCTGGCTCGTCGGCGAGGACACCTTCCGCCCGCCGTACTTCCACCGCAACGTGATGAGCGAGTACATGGGCCTGATCGAGGGCGCCTACGACGCCAAGGCCGAAGGCTTCGTGCCCGGCGGCGGCTCGCTGCACAACATGATGTCCGCGCACGGCCCCGACCGGGAGACCTTCGACAAGGCCAGCGCGGCAGAGCTGAAGCCGCAGCGGATCGACGACGGCCTCGCCTTCATGTTCGAGACCCGCTGGCCGGTGACCGCGACCCCGCAAGCCGCGAACGCCGACCATCTGCAGAAGGGGTACGACGACGTATGGCAGGGTCTGGAGCGCCACTTCCGGCCGTAGTGTCGTGGCCGTAAGCCCGTAGGCCCTCGTACGGAGAACACGTGACCGCCTTCGCTCCCGACTCGCTGGTCCTGAACCGCAAGCTGCCGCTCTGGTATCAGGTCTCGCAGTCGTTGCGCGCCTCGATACTGGGCCGCACGCCCGACGCCTCGCTGCGGCTGCCCACCGAGGAGCAGCTCGCCGCCCACTACGGCGTGAGCGTGCTGACCATGCGCCAGGCCCTCAAGGAGCTGGAGGAGGAGGGCCTGATCAGCCGGCACCGGCGGCGCGGCACCTTCATCGAGCCGGGTGCCCGCCGCTCCACCCCGCGCCGGCTGCTCGGCTCGATCGACGCGATCGTGGCCCAGCAGTCGGGCGAGCGGACGACGGTCCTCGGCCACGGCGCGGAGCCGGTGCCGGGCGAGCTCGCCGAGTACTTCCCGGACGTGGCGGAGGTCGTGGCGTACCGGCGACTGCGCCGTGACGGGGAGAGCGGCGAGCCGACCAACTGGGTGGAGAACGCGGTGCGGCCCGAGCTCGCGGCCTCGATCGACCCGGCCGACCTGGAGCGCTGGCCCATGACGAAGGTGCTGCGGGACGTGGTCGGGGTGCGGATCAGCCGCATCACGGACACGGTCGAGGCCCGCCTCGCCGACCCGGAGACGGCGGGCCTGCTCCAGGTCCCGCTGCTCTCGCCGATCCTCCACTACACCGGTGTGACCTACGACGAGGACGGCAGGGTCGTCGACGTGGCCCGCATCCGGTACCGCGGCGACCGCTTCTCCTTCACCGTCACGGTGGAGGCGCACTGAGGGCGGTCGTTAGCATGCGGGGCGTGACGACAGCGCCCGGAGCGGACGACGACCTGCCCCTCCTCGACGACCTGATGCCGTGGTCCGTCGCGCCGCTCCGCTTCGGGCGGTCCTGGATCGTGGCGCCGGACGTGCGGACCCTGCGGGCCCGCTGGGACCGGCTGACCGCCGCCGAGGGGGCCGAGCGCGAGGCGCTCTTCCGCCCGAGCCGGGCGCGGACGCCGTCGAGCGCGGTGGCGGCCCTGCCCGGTCAGCGCACCGGGACCGCGCGCTTCGCCCGCGAGTCGGGCCCGTTCCCGGAGCCGGTACGGGTCGCGCAGGGGCCGTTCGACGAGCAGTGGCTGCTCCCCGACCACCGGCTCATCGACACCGCGCGCCCCGAGCTGTGGCGGGTCGTCGGCGAGCCCCAGATCTTCGCCGTCGAGCAGGGGTACGTCCCCGGGGCGGCCGGTCAGGGGTCGGCCGGTCACGGGCCGACGGGTCACGGGTCAGCCGGTCACGGAGCGCCCGGTCTCGGGTCAGCCGGCCCCGCGCTCCTGGTGACGGCCGCGCTCCCCGAGGGCCGCTCCCCGGCGGGCAGGCCCGGCCGGATCCGCCCGCTGTTCCGGCGGCCCGGCGGCCGGGAGCCGAATCTCGCGCCGGGCCTGCTGCCCTTCCTCACCCGCCGGTACGGGCACGAGGTCGACGCCCGGGAGTGGCTCGCCTGGACGGTCGCGGCGGCCCTCCCCTCCCCCGCCGGCTGCCGCGTCCCGCTCCCCGGGGACCCGGAGGTCTGGGCAGCGGGCGTGGCGCTCGGCCGGGAGCTCGCCGACGTCCAGCTCCGGGGCGCCCTGAGCGGGTCGAAGCCCCGGCTGCCGGGCGGGCGCCGCCCCTATGTGCGGGCGGCGGTCCCCGCACGGCCCGAGGCGGTGACGTACGACGCGGGGGACGAGGTCCTGTGCCTCGGCGAGGGCCGGATCTCCCCCGTACCGCCGGAGGCCTGGGAGTTCCGGGTCGGCGGGGTGCGCGTCCTGGAGCAGTGGTTCGCGCACCGGACCGCGCCGGCGGAGCCGGGCTCTCTGGAGGCGATGGGCCCGGCCGGCTGGCCCCAGGAGTGGACCTCGGAACTGCTCGACCTGGTCACGGTCCTGGCGCTGCTCGGCGCACGGGAGCCGGAGCGCGCCGCCTTCACGGAGTCCGGCACGGCGACCCGGGAGGAGCTGCGGGCGGCCGGAGTGCTGCCCGTGCCGGACCGGGCCCGCCGCCCCGCGTCCGTACTGGACCATCAGGAGGAGGGCCCGGAGGGCCAGTTCGCCCTCCTCTAGAGGGCGCTGTGGCAGGCGCCCTCAGGCCGGGGCGGGCACGAACGAGTCGAGCACGCGCCGCAGCGTCCGCTCGAAGATCTCCTCGGGGTCGAGGGGTTCGGCTCCGGCCGAGGCCAGGACCGCGGCCAGCCGGGGGTAGCCGCCGCCGGCGAGCTGCCGCATCAGATAGGCGCCGCGGACGGCCTGTTCCTGTTCGCCGGACCAGGGCAGGGAGCGGGCGCGCTCGGCGAGGGCGATCTCGTTGGCGACGATGGTCATCACGGTGCCGTTGACGCTCGCGATCAGTTCCATCTTGGTGCCGCCGGGCAGGTCGAGGCCGTCGAGGCAGCCGAGGCAGTGCTCCAGGAACCGCAGGGCGTTCGGGCCGTAGGCGTAGCCGGTGGTCATCAGGCGGATCACCCAAGGGTGGCGGTGCAGGATTCCACGCGCCTGCCGGCCCATGTCGAGCATGTCCGCGCGCCAGTCGCCGCCGGACGTGCCGAGCGGTTCGGAGAGTTCGTACTCGGCGCTGACGGCGTCGACCATCAGCTCGTACAGGTCCTCCTTGCGCGGGACGTAGTTGTAGAGCGACATCGTGCCGCAGCCGATGTCACCCGCGAGGCGGCGCATCGAGACCGCGTCGATGCCGTCGGCGTCGGCGACGCGGACCGCGGCGGCCACGATGTCGCTCCGGCTGTAGGCCGGTCTGGGACCGCGGCCCGCGCGCTCGGGCCGGGCCCAGATCACTTCCGGTTCGGCCGCTCGGCCCGCCATGGATCATCACCTCGACCCCCATCGTAGTTACGTACACCGTACGTAGTGGGGTATGGTCGCGCCATGACGACTACGTACGCTGTACTTAGTGAGGGTCTGCGGAAGCGATACGGGGAGGTCCACGCCCTGCGCGGGCTCGACCTGGCCGTCCCCGAGGGCACGGTCTGCGGCGTCCTCGGCCCCAACGGAGCCGGCAAGACCACCGCCGTCCGGGTCCTGACGACCCTGGTCGCACCCGACGCGGGCAGCGCGCGGGTCGCCGGGCACGACGTGGTGCGCGACCCGGCGGGCGTCCGCGGCAAGATCGCGGTCACCGGCCAGTACGCCTCCGTCGACGGCGACCTGACGGGCGCCGAGAACCTCCGGCTCTTCGCCCGGCTGCTGCGCGCCCCGCGCTCCCGCGCCGGCGAACTCCTGGAGCGCTTCGACCTGACCGCCGCGGCCGACCGGCCCGCCCGCACGTACTCGGGCGGGATGCGGCGCCGCCTCGACCTGGCCGCGAGCCTCCTCGTCCGGCCCGACGTCCTCTTCCTCGACGAGCCGACGACCGGCCTCGACCCGCACAGCAGGAACGGCATCTGGGACGCCGTACGGGAGCTGGCGGCCGAGGGCACGACCGTCCTGCTGACCACCCAGTACCTGGAGGAGGCCGACCAGCTCGCCGACGACATCGTCCTGATCGACGAGGGACGGGTCGCCCAGCGCGGCACACCCGCCGAGCTCAAGGCGCTCATCGGCCACCACGCCGAGGTCGTCGTCGCCGACCCCTCGCTCCTGGAGGCGGCCGCCGCCGTCCTCGACCGGCTCACCGGCGCGGCCCCGGTCCTGGACGCCGAGCGGCGCACGGTCGGCGCGGTGACCGCGGACACCACCCTCACCCTCCCCCGGCTCGTCCGCGAGATCGACGCCGCCGGGGTCCACATCGTCGACGCGTCCCTGCGTCCGCCCACCCTCGACGAGGTGTTCCTGCGCCTCACCGCCCGGAAGGAGCCCGCCGCGTGAGCGCGCTCGTGCACGACGGGACCGCCGTCCTCGGCCGCCATCTCCAGCGGATCCGGCACGCCCCCGCCATCACCGTCATGACCCAGACGATGCCGATCGTCTTCCTGCTCTTCTTCGGGTACGTCTTCGCCAGCGCGCTCGCCGTGCCGGGCGCCGAGTACCGGGCCTATCTGGTCCCCGGCATCCTCGTGGCGACGGCGTCCGGCGGCCTGATGACCGGCATGTTCCAGGCCGCGCAGGACTCGCACCGGGGCGTCATGGACCGTTTCCGGACCCTGCCCGTGAGCCGGGCCGCCGTCCCCCTCGGGCAGGCCCTCGCCGACCTGGTGGCGAGTGCGGTCGGCACGGTCCCGCTGCTCCTCGTCGGACTCGCCATGGGCTGGCGGATCGAGGGCACCGCCCTGGAGGCCCTGGGCGCCTTCGGGCTGCTGCTCCTCTTCCGCTTCGCGACGACCTGGATCGGCATCCTGCTCGGCCTGGCCTCGCAGAGCGAGGAGGCGGCCGGCCAGCTGGGCAGCGCCTCCTTCATGCTGCCGCTGCTCTCCAACGCGTACATCCCGACCGACGGCATGCCGGGCTGGCTGCGGACGATCGCCGAGTGGAACCCGATCTCGGCGGTCACGACGGCCGTACGGAAGCTCTTCGGCAATGCGCCCGTACCGACGGACGCGGCCTGGCCGGTGGCGCACCCGGTGGCGGGGGCGCTGCTCTGGTCGCTCGTGCTGATCGCGCTCTTCGCCCCGCTCGCGGTCCGCCGCTACGCCCGTCGCTGACCGGGCCGGGGTGACGTATCCCCTGATGACAAGGCCGGGCCCGGCAGGGTAGGCAGGGCTGTCATGAGCACTCAGCCACTCCCCCTCGAAGGGATCACGGTCGTCGCCGTCGAGCAGGCCGTCGCCGCCCCCTTCGCCACCCGGCAGCTCGCGGACCTCGGTGCCCGTGTCGTCAAGATCGAGCGCCCCGACGGCGGGGACTTCGCCCGGGGGTACGACACGGCCGCCCGCGGCCTCGCCTCGCACTTCGTGTGGTGCAACCGCGGCAAGGAGTCGGTGGCGGTCGACCTCAAGGACCCCCGGGGTCTGGCGCTCGTCCGGCGCATGGTGGCCGGCGCCGACGTCTTCGTCCAGAACCTCGCGCAGGGCGCCGCGGCCCGCCTCGGTCTCGACGCCGCCACGCTGTGCGCCGCGCACCCGCGGCTGATCGCCGTGGACGTCTCGGGATACGGGGCGGCGGGTCCGTACGCGCACAAGCGGGCCTACGACATGCTCGTGCAGTGCGAGGCGGGGCTCGTCTCGGTGACCGGCACCCCGGACCAGCCGGTCAAGTCGGGGATCCCGGCGGCCGACATCGCCGCCGGGATGTACGCCTTCTCGGGCGTCCTCGCCGCACTCGTCCGGCGCGGCACGACCGGGCGCGGCGGCCCGGTGGAGGTCTCCCTGCTCGACTCGCTGGCCGAGTGGATGGGGCATCCGCTGCACCACGGGTCGCACGGAGGCACGAGCCCGGCGCGAACGGGGCTCGCGCACGCGGTGATCGCCCCGTACGACGCCTATCCGACGGCCGACGGAGGCCTGGTGCTGCTCTCCGTGCAGAACGACCGCGAGTGGCGGCGGCTCGCCGAACAGGTCATCGGCCGCCCCGAGCTCGCCGAGGACCCGGCCTTCGCGACGAACACGGCGCGGGTCGCCGGGCGTGCGGCGACGGACGCGGTGGTGGCGGAGGCGCTGGCCCCGCTCACGGCCCCGGAGGCGCTGGCGCGGCTCGACGCGGCGGGCGTGGCCTGCGCCCGGCTGAACTCGGTCGCGGAGCTCGCGGACCATCCCCAGCTGACGGCCCGGGACCGCTGGAGGCCGGTGGACTCCCCGGTCGGGCCGCTGCGTTCACTGCTGCCGCCGATCGTCTTCCCGGACGGGCCGGAGCCGCGCATGGACCGGATCCCCGCGCTCGGGCAGGACACGGACGAGGTCCTCGGGGAGCTCGGGGTGCCCGAGGCGGAGGTGAAGGAGCTCAGGAGCGCGGGCGTGATCGCCTGACGAACCGCCCGGCGCACCAGGGGCCGGCGCAACGGTCGAGGCCCCTCGGCACCTCAGGGGCGGCCGACCGGCCCGGACACGACGGAACGCCGGACGGGCGGGGACACGTCCGGCGTTGTCGCGAGCGGGGTCGTACGGGAGAGCGGTCGGAGCGGGCGGGCGACCTCGGGGTACGCGGCCCGACCCCCGGCCCTCTAGTGGCGCGCGCCGAAGAGCGAGCGGCGCAGCCGGCGGAGCGGGGCGAAGAGCGAGACGCGTGCGCTGCGGCCGCGGTGGCTGTGCACCGGCGCCTCCGGCATACGCGACGTCAGTTCCCGCATCAGCAGCGTCGCCTCGGCCACCTCGCGCTGCGGCACGGCGGGACCGCCGAGCACCGCGAGATGGCGGTCGAGGCGCGAACTCGTCGCGCTGCTCCCGCAGGTGATGGCAGGCACTCGCGGCCTGCTGCGCATTGCTATCTGTTCCATGTCACTCCCCACCCGTACAAGGGCACCCGGCCCGGGCAGGTTAACCCTATCGCTCCACCGTCACACCCGTGTATCCCGCCGACGGGATTCACCGCCCCCGTACGAGGGTTGACGGTCACTGTGCGAATCCATCTGATTCCAGGGTGAGTTGGACAGGCCTCGAACACCTGTCGAACCGTCACGAACCATCCTGCACCGAGGGCGGCGCCCACCGGCCACGCGGACGGGTGTGATCTCCGCCACCAAGATCGTTCCACCGCTCCGGCCCGCCCGGTCCCGTACGGACCGGAGTCGGAAGGACACCGCTCGGTTACCGTGGAGCCATGACGGTGATCGCGGGTCGTTACCGGCTGCTGGACGTCCTCGCGGAAGGGGCGACGGGCACGGTCTGGCGCGCCCTCGACGAGACGCTCGTCCACGAGGTGGCCCTCAAGGAGCTCCGTGCCCCGGACGGGCTCCCGGCCGACGAAGTCCCCCTGCTGTACGCGCGCCTGGAGCGCGGGGCGCGGGCGGCCGCCCGTATCTCCCACCCCTCGGTGGTGCGGGTGCACGGCGTGGCCACCGAGGACGGCCGGCCGTGGGTCGTGATGGAGCTGGTCCGCGGCCTCAGCCTCGCCGAGACGCTGGAGGCCGGCGGTCCGCTGCCTCCCCCGGAGGCGGCCCGTGTCGGTGCGGAGGTGCTCGCCGCGCTCCGGGCGGCGCGCGAGGCGGGCGCCCCCCACCGGGGCGTGGACCCGGGACACGTCCTGCTCGCCAACGACGGGCGGGTCGTCGTGACGGGATTCGGTACGGGGATCACCGCCCCACCGGAGGGTGCACGGGACGCGGCGGCTGAGCTGCGGTCCCTCGGGGTGCTCCTCGACAACGCCGTGGGAGGCCGGCCCGGGCCGCTGACCTCCGTGATCGGCCGGCTCCTCGGCGAGGACTCCGGGTCGGCCCTGACGGCGGATCAGGCCGAGCGCGAGCTGAGGCGATCGGCCCCGGGCGGTGCGCCACGGGCGGCCGAGGGGTCCTCACGCACGAGTTCCGGCACTCCGAGCCGCCCGAGGAGCGGGAGCGGTGGCGACGACGGGCCGCGCGGCGGGGGTCCGTCACCGGGGCCCGCGGGAGCGCGGCCGCCCCGGCGATCGGCACGGCCCCGCCGGGGCCCGGTCCTGGCGGCCGGGCTCGTCGGGACCCTGCTGATCACCGGGGCGTTGACGTACCACCTCGTACGGGACGGGGAACCGGGCGCCGGTCCCGGTCCGGGCGGGGTCACGAGCACCGCTCCGGCCGGTCCCGGCTCGACGGGTACGAAGGACGGATCCGCTACACCGCCCCGTTGAAGGACGGCAGGTAGCCGCCCGACTGTCCGGCCGCGGTCGGGTGGTAGGACTCCCCGATGTTGAGCCAGTTGACGCTGTGCAGCCACGCGGAGCCCGAGCAGATCTCGTGGCCGGTGAAGGGCGGGACGACGCTGGCGAAGGTGTAGCCGTGGTCGGCCGCACGCTTGGCGACGGCGGCGTTGAGGTAGTCCGAGGCGCCGTTGATGGCGCTGCGCTCGGCCTCGCTCAGACCGGCGACGCAGTTGCCGCCCAGCTTGTAGAAGCGCGGGTAGCCGAGGACGACGACCTCGGCGCCGGGCGCCTTGTTCCTGATGGCCGTGTAGACGGAGTCGAGCTTGCCGGGCAGCGTGGAGTCCACGTAGGCCTTGGCCTGATTCACGCGGTTGATACAGGTGGCCTCGGACTGCAGCACACAGGTCGTCATGACGTCGGCGAAACCGGCGTCATTTCCCCCGATCGTGATGGAGACCAGGTCTGTGGCGGCCGAGAGAGGTCCGAGCTGATTGGCGGTCACATCACCCGTTCGGGCGCCCGAGCAAGCGGTGAACGCGAAGGACGAGGGGGCGTTGGCGTTCTTCCAGAGCACCGGAAACGCCTTCGTGGAGCGCTTGCAGTCGCCACTGGCGCTGTCATAGCTGCCGGCACCGACACCGGAGGAGTACGAGTCCCCCAGCGCCACATAGTCGAGGGCGGCGGTTTCGGCCGCCTGAGCCGCGCTCACCCCGGTGAGGGTGAGGACGGCGCCGAGCAGGAGCGAGGACGAAAGGGCCGCGAAGCGGGGCAGTCTCATGGAACCTCCCTGTAGCAGGATCTCTGCGCTACCAGGTAGTAGCATCGGATCCGCCGCACCGGAAGTGTTCATGTCAAAACTGGTGCCGGACTCCAGCGCCGCTCAGGCGAGCCTCCGGTGGCGACAGTCGAGATCCGGCCATACAGGAAGCGGAACTTCCGCTCCCGATAATGGATCGCACGCGACCGCGACACATTCACGACACGTTCGCACAACAAAGCACAGAAGCGTGATCCCGCATCACTGTTCCCTGCATGCAAACGGATTGACCGAATCCGACCGGGACAGTTACGCATCTGACCGACGAAGCTTCACCAAACTGCGGAAAAGCGGGTCACCGAGCCGGGACTTGCCATACAGTCCCATTCATCAATACCGTCGTACATCTCACCCGCACAGGACCATCAAGCAAAGCGGCTCAGGGGAGGGCTCTAGCGTCGCGATGGCTCCGGTGCGGGGCGCGGTAGGGGGGTGCCGTGCTCGGTGTCCGTATGTGCGCCGGGTCGCGGGTACCGCGCGGCCAGTCATGCCAACTCGCCGGTCCCACAAGGGGATCGACTCTACAGTCGATCCCGCGTGGGCGAAGCGAGCACCCCCCTTTCGAACCGGACACACCATCGGACCGCCCAAGGGGTGGGCGGCCCACCGGACGAGAGGGAATCAGGACCCATGAGCTCGTTCCTGCGCCCGGCCACTACGGGCCAAGAAATGACCGAGCCGAGTCGAATAGCGGCCCAGTACCGCGCCATCACTTCGCATTTGGCGATCACTCCCCCGGTGAGTGTCGTCATTCCCGCGATGAATGAGGCGGAAAATCTTCCGTACGTCTTCAAGACGCTGCCGGAATGGATCCACGAAGTCGTCCTCGTCGACGGAAATTCCACCGACGACACCGTGAACGTCGCCCGTGAACTCCGGCCGGACGTCAAGGTGGTCAAGCAGGTCGGCAAGGGCAAGGGCGACGCCCTGATCAGCGGCTTCGCCGCCTGCACCGGCGACATCATCGTCATGGTCGACGCCGACGGCTCGGCCGACGGCCAGGAGATCGTCTCCTACGTCTCCGCCCTCGTCGGCGGCGCCGACTTCGCCAAGGGCTCGCGATTCGCCAACGGCGGCGGCACGGACGACATGACGACCATTCGCCGACTCGGCAACTGGGCACTCTGCACACTCGTCAACCGCAAGTTCGGCGCCCGCTACACCGACCTCTGCTACGGCTACAACGCCTTCTGGCGCCACTGCCTCGACAAGGTCACGCTCGACTGCACCGGATTCGAGATCGAGACCCTCATCAACATCCGGGTCGTCAAGGCCGGCCTCAAGGTCCAGGAAGTGCCCAGCCACGAGTACCTGCGCATCCACGGCGTGAGCAACCTCAACGCCGTGCGCGACGGGATCCGGGTCCTCAAGGTCATCCTCAAGGAGAAGGGCGTCCGTAAGGCGGCCCGCCGCCGGCCCGCCGCGTTCTCGGTCAACGTCCCTCGGGGAGAGGTGTCTTGAGCGACCGCACGTCCCCGCACGGCTTCTC
Organism: Streptomyces gardneri; assembly: GCF_006539185.1. Lineage (GTDB taxonomy): Bacteria > Actinomycetota > Actinomycetes > Streptomycetales > Streptomycetaceae > Streptomyces > Streptomyces gardneri. The sequence continues at coordinate 91,271 of NZ_BJMN01000021.1, read as the reverse complement.
GGTGGTGATCTGCGTCTACACGGAGGAGCGGTGGGAGGACATCCTCGCCGCCGTCGAGTCCGTACGGAAGCAGTCACTGCCGCCGCTGGAGACCCTGCTCGTCGTCGACCACAACGAGCGGCTCCTGGAACGGCTCACCGAGGAGTACGCGGACGAGCGGCTCCATGAGGAGGTGCGGGTGCTCGCCAACGCGGGCCCCCGCGGCCTCTCCTCCGGCCGCAACACCGGAATCGCCGCCTCCCGTGGCGAGTTCGTGGCCTTCCTCGACGACGACGCCGTCGCCGAGCCGGAGTGGCTCCACCACTTCGCCGCCGCCTACGACGGACCCGAGGTCATGGCCGTCGGCGGCCGGACCCTGCCCGCCTGGGCCTCCGGCCGCCGTCCGGCCTGGTTCCCCGAGGAGTTCGACTGGGTCGTCGGCTGTACGTACCGGGGCCTACCCCCGGGCCGGGCCCGCGTGCGCAACGTCCTCGGCGGCAACGCCTCCTTCCGCCGCACCGCCTTCGACGCGGCCGGCGGCTTCGCCACCGGCATCGGCCGGGACGGCGACCGGCGGCCCCTCGGCTGCGAGGAGACCGAGCTGTGCATCCGGCTCTCCAAGGCGATGCCCGGGGCGGTCCTGCTGATCGACGACCGGGCGGTCATCCACCACAAGGTGCCCGCGGTCCGCGAGCGCTTCGGCTACTTCCGTACCCGGGTGTACGCCGAGGGGCTCTCCAAGGCGCTCGTCGCACGGAGCGTCGGCGCGCAGAAGGGCCTGGAGTCCGAACGGCGCTACACGACAAGGGTGTTGCCCGCCGGTGTGCTGCGCGGGGTGCGTGACGCGCTACGCGGCCGGTCAGGCGGCGCGAGACGGGCGGGGGCGATCGTGACCGGAGTGACGGTCGCGGCCGGCGGCTACGCGCTCGGCACCCTGCGGACCCGGCGCGGCGGACCGACCTTCTCCTGGGGCCCGATCGAGCGGACCGAGGAGGGCGCGGCCAGGGGCAGTGCGGTCGAGGACAGCGCCGTCGAGAGCCGTACGGTCGAGGACAGCGCGGTCGAGGACAGAGCGGTCGAGGACAGCGCGGCCCAGGACGGCGTCGTCGAGGGGGCCTCCTCGTGAGCGCCGAGTCCGACGCCGCGTACACCCGGGGCGTGCCCGTCCTCATGTACCACGCCGTCGACCGGGATCCCGCCCCCGCCACCCTCGGGCTCTCCGTCACCCCCGAGGCCTTCGCCGCGCAGATGGCGGTGGTCGCCGAGCGCGGCTTCACCCCGCTGACGACCGCCGCGCTCGCCGCCACCTGGCGCACCGGCCTCCCGCTGCCCGCCCGGCCGCTCCTCATCACCTTCGACGACGGCTACGAGGGCGTGCACCGGCACGCTCTCCCGGTGCTCGCCCGGCACTCCTTCGCGAGCACCGTCTTCGTCTCCACCGGCTGGCTGCGCGGCAAGCACGACGAGGGCGGCGCGCTCGACACCATGCTCGACTGGGAGCAGGTCCGCGAACTGGCCGAGGCCGGCACGGAGATCGGCGGCCACAGCCACACCCATCCGCAGCTCGACCAGATCGACGCGCGGCGGCTGCGCTTCGAGACGCTGCGCTGCCGGGAGATCGTGGGCGAGGAGCTCGGGAGCGCCCCGGCCTCCTTCGCGTACCCCTACGGATACTCCAGCCGGCGGGTCCGGCGCACGGTCCGGGAGGCCGGCTTCACCCAGGCGCTCGCCGTCGGCAACGCCCTGGCCTGCCGCTGTCAGGGGCCGTACGCCCTGGAGAGGGTCACCGTGCGGCGGTCGACGGACATCGAGGAGTTCACCCGGCTCGTGGAAGGCCGGGCGATCGGCCGGAACTTCGCGGCGGACCGGGCCATGACGAAGGGTTACGCACTGGTGCGACGCGCCCGGGGTGCGACGCGGGGCCACTGGATCTGACGTACCGCCGGACCGGCGGACGGACCGGCCACCGGGGGGAACGTCCCGTTCAAAACACGGTGCACGGAATGCCCGGTTGCCGGATCATGGGCGCCATGGCTGACACCCCACCGGTACCGTCCGAGCCGCAGCGGTCGCTGCCCATCAGGCTCAACCTCGACGACAGCGACTCGCCGTCGGACGTCGTCGACGCGCTGTTCCTCGGCCGCTTCGCGACCGGCGAGCAGCCGCACTCGCACAGCACCACCCTGGACCGGGTCAAGCCCGAGGCGACGCTCCTTCCGGCGGGCGCCCGGGTGCTGCGGGCCGCGAAGGACGACGACCGCAGCGCCGTGCTCGCCGAGGGCGAGGGCTGGACGCTGCTCATCTCCCGCTGGAACCGCGGCGCGGACGTCACCGTCACGGCGACGGAGGCGGAGCTCGCGGAGCGCGTCCTGAAGGAGGCGACCGACGGGGCGAAGGACGAACCGGAGCCGCAGCCGGAGAACGTGACGATGGGGTTCTGGTACGTGTCGCCCCGGCGCGGCCCGCACCGCACCACCCGGCAGATCAGCGCCGGGACCTGGGACGAGGTGCGGCCCAACTACTCGGCACCGGTGGCCGAGTCCATGGACCGGCTGATGAAGGTGACCCCCGAGTCGATCGCGGGCCGGCTCCTGCTGCTGCACGGGCCGCCGGGGACGGGCAAGACGTCCGCGCTGCGGACCCTGGCCCGGTCCTGGCGGGAGTGGTGCCAGGTGGACTGCGTCCTGGACCCGGAGCGGCTGTTCAACGACGTCGGCTATCTGATGGACATCGCCATCGGGGAGGACGAGGGGACGGCGAAGGGCCGCTGGCGGCTGCTGCTCCTGGAGGACTGCGACGAGCTGATCCGGGGCGAGGCGAAGCACACCGCGGGGCAGGCCCTGTCGCGGCTGCTCAACCTGACGGACGGGCTGCTCGGGCAGGGGCGCAACGTCCTGGTCGGGGTCACCACCAACGAGGACCTGGAGCGGCTCCACCCGGCCGTGGTCCGCCCCGGCCGCTGTCTGGCCCGGATCGAGGTCGGACAGATGACCAGGGCGGAGTCGGTCTCCTGGCTCGGGCGCGAGGAGGGCGTGCCGCGCGAGGGCGCGACGCTGGCGGAGCTGTTCGCGCTGCGCCGCGGCACGCCCCCGGCGGACCTCCCGGAGCCCCGTACGGCGGGGGCGGGGCTCTACCTGTAGAGCCGGACCGCGGTCAGGGACCGGTCAGCTGTCGTAGGCCGCGCGCAGGGCCTCGCTCACGGCCGCCTCCGCGGCCGCCCGGCCGAGGCCGAGGCGATGGGCCTCCTCGGCGTACTGGGCGGCGGCGGTGGCGGCACGGCGGGTCGCCGCGTCGCCGGCCGCCGCGACGAAGGTCCCGTGGCGGCCACGGGTCTCGATCACCCCGTCCGACTCCAGTGCCTTGTACGCCTTGGCGACCGTGTTCGCGGCGAGGCCGAGCTGCTCCGCGAGCCCGCGTACCGTCGGCAGCTTGTATCCGACCGGCAGTCTGCCCGACCGGGCCCGCTCCGAGATCTGGGCACGCAGCTGTTCGTAGGGAGCGGTGGTGGATTCGTGGTCCACGGCGATGGTGAGTGTCACCCCTCCGATTCTGCCCCCACCCCACGGGAAAATGGGAGGCGGCGGCCACCATCCACACGTAGCGTGCGACCACATGACTGTGATCGTCCGTGATGTACGGACCGAGGACGCCGAGGGTTTCGCCCGGGTCCGCCGCGCCGCACTGCCCTTCATGCTCGCGACCGCCGAGCAGCTCGTGTTCGACTGGGCGCATGCCCACCCCGACAGCCACTACCGCCCGCTGGTCGCCGTGAGCGCGGACGGCACGGTCATCGGGACGGCCCAGGTGGGGATCGCGCACGACGCGCCGGAGCCCGGCATCGGCTACGTCAACGTGTACGTGGACCCGGCGCACGCGGGCCTCGGCGCCGGCACGCTGCTGCTGCGCGCCGGCGAGGAACACGTCGCGGAGCGGGGTGCCCGCACGCTGTACACCTGGGCCCTGGACGAGCCGCGGAACCGTACCTGGGCCGAGCGCCGGGGCTACGCGCCGAGCCGCTCCGCGTACTTCCTCCGCCTGGACCTGGCGGCGGCCGAACTGCCGCCGCTCCAGGAGCCGCCGGCCGGTGTCGAGCTGCTGACGGCCGAGGACTTCGCGGACGATCCGCGGCCGCTCTTCGAGCTGGACGCGGTGACGACCGCCGACGAGCCGGGTGACGTGGGGGTCGAGATGGACGACTTCGCGCACTGGCGGGAGACCACCTGGTCCCATCCCCTCCTCGACCGGACGCTGACGACGGTCGCGGTGGTGGACGGGGTGCCCGCCGCGTTCAGCGCGGCGCAGACGGACGGTCTGGGCCGGTACGCCTCGGGGATGACGGGCACGGCCCCCGCCTTCCGCGGCCGCGGTCTCGCGAAGCTCGTCAAGAACACGTCCCTGCACCGGGCCCGCGCGGCGGGCTGCGTGGAGGCGTTCACGGGGAACGACACCGGCAACGAGCCGATGCTGGCGATCAACAAGCAGTTCGGATACGAGATCGGCGCGGTGGAGGTACGGCATGTCCGGACGATCGGTTGAGATCACCCTGATGAAGGCGGGGCGGACGAAGATCCGTTACCCGGCCGAGGTCCTCACGGAGGAGGGCGGCCGCCTGTCGGTCCGCGCCCCGTGGGCCGCCGAGGGGGTACGGGACTTCGGCTTCGTGCGGTTCGAGCCGGGCGACGTCTTCGTGGAGCACTACTGGCGGGACCGCTGGTACACGGTCAAGGAGGTGTGGTCCGGCGACGGCACCCTCAAGGGCTGGTACTGCGACATCACCCGGCCCGCCGAGATCGACGGCTCCGGGGTGGTGGTCGAGGACCTGGACCTGGACCTGTGGGTGTCGGCGGACGGCAGCGAGGTGTTGCGGCTCGACGAGGACGAGTTCGAGGCGAGCGGCCTCGCCGCCACCGACCCGGAGGCGGCGAACCGCGCCGTCGTGGCCCTCGACGAGCTCGAAGTGCTCGGCCGTGAGGGCCTGATCGACCTGCTGGACCGGTAGTCGGCGGTCAGCGCAGCTCGACGTCCGACTCCTCCGTCGCGAGGAAGCCGGGCGTCGGGAGGCCAAGCTCGTCGGCCGTGAGCTGTACGAGGGTGGCCTCGACCCGGGCGGCGCCCGGCCGGTAGGCGGGGTCCTTCACGACGGAGGTGTTGACCCACTCGCGGAGGTGCCCGTCGCAGACGGCTTGGGTGCCGCCGATCCCGGCGGAACGGTCCCCCTGGCGGAGCGTGGAGCTGACGAAGACGGGTCCTTCGCTGTCGTCGGTGCAGCGGTACGTGCCGGAGAGGGTGACGGTGCTGTCGTCGGCGACGGTGCCGTATCCGTGGACCGACAGGCCGTCGACCCCTCCCGCGTGAGCGAGAGGGGCGACGGCGACGGCGAGCAGGGCGCCTGCGGCGAGGGCGGTACGGACGCGCATGAGCGGGGTCCCTTCGGGGCGTGGGGGGTTGGAAGTACTGCCCGCCAGGGATACCGGATCAAGCCGTTCCATGTCCGAAACTCACCCCATCGGGGGCGAGTTGAGCACTTTTCGGTAGTGGATACGATCGTACGGTCCGTCCGCGCGCCGCTCGACGACCTCGTAGCCGTACCGCTCGTACAGCTTCTGGTTCTCCCACATCATCGCGTTGGTCAGCAGCCGCACCTCGGGCAGGCCGAGCTGCCGCGCCCGTGCCTCCACCCACTCCATGAGGACACGGCCGAGGCCGGTGCCCTGGGCGTCGGGGTGGACGGCGACCTCGTCCAGGTAGAGGTGGTCGGCCTCGGGGACCACCACGACGAGGCCGGCCACCGGGTCACCGACGACGAACACCCGCCCCGCGGCCACGTTCGCCGCATGGTCGGCCTCCATCGGCGCCGGCACGAGACCGATCCGATCGATGTAGTGGTGGAAGGCCGCATCGGTCACGGCCTTCACCGCGGGCACGTCGGAGGGGACTGCGGGGCGGGGTGTCTCGTGGATCATGCCGACACGTTACGGCGGCGGCTGATCACCCGCCCCGACAGGGGCCAGGCCAGGAGAACCACGACGACGGCGTACACGGTGACCGAGAACGGGGTGTTCACCAGGCCCGTCAGGGAGCCGTCGCTGATCTGGAGGGCGCGGCGGAGCTGCTGTTCGGCGGCCGGGCCGAGGATGACGCCGATGACGGCCGGGAGCACCGGAAGTCCGTAGCGCCGCATGCCGAGGCCGATGAGACCGACGACGAGCAGGATGACCAGGTCGAGCGCCTCGCCGCCCACCGCGTACGCGCCGACGGCGGCGAAGAAGAGGATGCCGGCGTAGAGGTACGGGCGCGGGATGCGCAGCAGCTTCGCCCAGACCGGCGCGAGCGGCAGGTTGAGGGCGAGCAGCAGCACCATGCCGACGAAGAGCGAGGCGATCAGGCCCCAGACCAGCTCGGGTTCCCGCTCGAAGAGCAGCGGGCCGGGCTGGATGCCGTACTGCTGGAAGGCGGCGAGCATCACGGCGGCGACGGCGGTCGTGGGCAGGCCGAGGGTGAGCATCGAGACGAGCGTGCCCGCCGCGGAGGCGGAGGCCGCCGACTCGGGTCCGGCGACGCCCTCGATGGCACCCTTGCCGAACTGCTCCTTGTGCTTCGAGAGCCGCTTCTCCGTGACGTACGAGAGGAAGGTGGGGATCTCGGCGCCGCCGGCCGGGATCGCGCCGAACGGGAAGCCGATGAAGGGACCGCGCAGCCAGGACTTCCAGGTCCGCCGCACGTCGTCCCGGCCGAGCCAGGGCCGGCCCACGGGGATGGCCTCGCCCGTCGTACGGCGCAGGTGCGCGGCGACCCACAGGGCCTCGCCGATCGCGAAGAGACCGACCGCGACGATGACGACGTCGACGCCGTCGGCGAGCTGGAGCGAGCCGAAGGTGAGGCGCTGCTGGCCGGTCATCTGGTCGAGCCCGACGAGGCCGATCGTGAGGCCGATGAGGAGGGAGGCGAGGCCGCGGATGCGGGAGGAGCCGAGGACGGAGGTCACCGCGATGAAGGCGAGGACCATGAGCGCGAAGTAGTCCGGGGCGCCGATGTCGACGGCGAGTGCGGCGACGGTCGGGGCGAGGACGACGAGCAGGATCGTGCCGATCATGCCGCCGGCGAAGTGGCCGATGGCGGCGGCGGCGAGCGCCTGGGCGCCCCGTCCCGCCTTGGCCATCGGGTTGCCTTCGATGGCGGCGACGACGGCGGCGCTCTCGCCCGGGGTGTTGAGCAGGATCGAGGTCGTGGAGCCGCCGAACATGGCGCCGTAGTAGATGCCGGCGAACATGATGAAGGCGCCGGTCGGTTCGAGTCCGTACGTCACCGGGAGCAGCAGGGCGACGGCCATGGCGGGGCCGATGCCGGGCAGGACGCCGATGGCGGTGCCGAGGAGCACGCCGACGGCGGCCCACAGCAGGTTCATCGGGGTGAGGGCGGTCCCGAAGCCGTCGATGAGGGAGTACAGGGAATCCATGGATCAGATCACTCCCATCAGCGGGCCGCCGGGCAGCGGGACGCCGAGCAGCTTGTCGAAGACGCCGTAGGTGAAGAAGGAGAGGGCGGCCGCGATCAGCGGGTCGCGGTGGAGGTGCCGGCTGCCGAGGGCGTAGGCCGCTCCCCAGAAGAGGAGCGCGCCGGCGACGGGGAAGCCGAGGGGGCCGATGAGGACGGCGAAGGAGAGGAAGACCCCGGCGAGGAGCAGGACGGTGCGCCAGTCGGCGGGCTCGGTCAGGTCGATGTCCTCGCCGGCCTCGGCCTCGCCTCGGCCGCCGCGCAGGACGTCGACGGTGAGGAGGACGGCGACGACGAGCAGGCCGCAGCCGACGACGACGGGGACGGTGGCGGGGCCGACGGGGCCGCGGCCGGTGACGTCGGTGTCGAGGGTGAGGGCGTCGGTGAGGACGAGGACGCCGAGGAGGAAGAGGAGGACGCCGACGCCGAGCTCGGAGCGCTCGCGCAGCCAGTTCTTCACCGAGGGGTTCGGCCTCGGGTCGGGGGTCGCGTTGAGGTTCGCGTCGGGGTTCGCGTCGGGGTCGGGGGTCGCTTTGGGGTTCGGGTGGGCGGTCACAGGCCGAGCTCCTTGAGGACGGTACCGACCCGCTCGTCCTGCGCGGTGAGGAAGTCGCCGAACTCCTCGCCGGGCAGGAAGGCGTCGTTCCAGCCGTGGGTCTTCAGGGACTCGCGCCACTGCGGCGAGTCGTGGAGTCTCGTCACGAGCCCGACGAGCTTCTCGCGCTCGGCGTCGGAGAGGCCCGGCGGTGCGACGATGCCGCGCCAGTTGGTGAACTCGGTGTCGAGACCCGCCTCGCGGAGCGTGGGGGCGTCGAGGCCGGGGACCCGCTTCGGACCGGTGACGGCGAGGAGACGCAGCTCGCCCGCCTTGATCTGGTCGAGGTACTCGCCGACGCCGGAGACGCCGAAGCCGACCTTGTTGCCGAGGATGGAGGCGAGGAGTTCGCCGCCGCCGTCGAAGGGGACGTAGTTGACGTCCTTGGGGGCGATCCCGGCGGCCTGGGCCATCAGCATCGGAGCGAGGTGGTCGGGCCCGCCGGGCGAGGAGCCGCCGCCGACGGGCAGCTTGCCGGGGTCCTTCTTCCAGGCGGCGAGCAGCTCCTGGATGGTCTTGTACGGGGAGTCCTTGCCGACCACCACGATGTCCTGCTCCTCGGTGAGCCGGGCGATCGGAGTGGTGTCGGCGAGGGTCCTCGGGGTCTTGTTGGTGTGGACGGCGCCGACGACGCCGAGGCCCATGGACATGGCGAGGCGGCCGTTGCCGCGTTCACCGACGAGCCGGGTGAGACCGACGGTGCCGCCTGCACCGGGCAGGTTGAAGACCTCGATGTCGCCGGTGAGGCCCGCTTCCTCAGCGTTCTTGGCGGCGGTACGGGCGGTGATGTCGTATCCGCCGCCGGGGGTGTTGGGGACCATGAAGCGCAGTCCGGGTATCTGCGTGCCGGTGTCGGATCCGCTGCCGGTGGTGAGCAGCGGCGGACCCACGAGGACCAGCAACGCCGACCCGAGGAGAGCGAGGGGGGTGCGCAGACGCACGTGTGCCGCCTCTCAGGTAGGAGGTAAATGGGGGTGTGAGGTGGCCCACATGTTGCACGTACGTGAAGAAGCTGTCTCTCTTCCGCAATCAATGGACGTTGTGGTCCTTGTGGTCGCGACCTAGCGTGTCGGCGTGACGAATGTGCTGGTGGTGGACGACGACTTCATGGTCGCCAAGCTGCACTGCCGCTACGTGTCGGCCGTGGAGGGCTTCACCGTGTCCGGGGTCGCGCACAGCGGCGCCGAGGCGCTGCGCGCGGCCGAGCGGCTCCGCCCCGACCTCGTACTCCTCGACGTCTTCCTGCCGGACATGGACGGGATCCGGGTGCTGCGGGAGCTGCGGGCGGCGGGCCTGGGCATGGACGCGCTCTTCATCACCGCGGCCCGGGACGTGGGCACGATCCGCTCGGCGCTCCGCGCCGGCGCGCTGCACTACCTGATCAAGCCGTTCACCCAGGCGGCCCTCCACGAGCAGCTCCGCCACGTCGCGTCCCTCCACACCCGCCTCGACGACCTGGCCGAGGCCCGCCAGGAGGACGTGGACCAGATCTTCGGCACCCGCCCCCGGGGCTCCCGCGAACTCCCGAAGGGCCTCGCCGCCCACACGGCCGACCTGGTCGACTCGATCCTCCGCGCCCACCCGGAGGGCCTCTCGGCGACGGAATGCGCGGAGGCCGGCGCCCTGTCCCGAGTGAGCGCCCGCCGCTACCTGGAGTACTTCGCCCAGACAGGCCGCGCGGAGATCACCCTGCGCTACGGCGGAACGGGCCGCCCGGAACGCCGCTACCGACGGCTGGGCTGACTTTCCTCAGGCGCCTCTTTCCTCCACCTTAAAGCGATCCTAAGGATCGCCATCTCCCGCTCTCCACGGGCTTTTTCACGGTTCCGGGCGGCTAGTTTCCTAGCCAACCCCCCACACCACCCTCGTGAAGGAGCTGTCCCCCCATGACCTCTCGCCGTACGACCGCGGCCGTGACCGCCTCCGCTGTGCTGGCACTCTCCGGGCTGGCGTCCGGGTCCGCGTTCGCCCATGGGTCGATGACGGATCCGGTGAGCCGGGTGTCGGCCTGTTACGCGGAGGGGCCCGAGTCGCCGACGTCGGCGGCGTGCAAGGCGGCGGTGGCGGCGAGTGGGACGCAGGCGTTCTACGACTGGAACGCGGTGAACATCGCGAACGCCGCCGGGAAGCACCGGGAGCTGATCCCGAACGGCAAGCTGTGCAGCGCGGGCAACGACAAGTACCGGGGGCTCGACCTGGCGCGGGCGGACTGGCCGGCGAGCCGGATGGAGGCGGGTGGGCACACGTTCCGCTACAAGGGGACGGCGCCGCACCGGGGCTCCTTCGAGCTGTACGTGACGAAGGACGGGTACGACCCGTCGAAGCCGCTGACGTGGGCGGACCTGGAGGAGAAGCCGTTCGCGAAGGTGACCGACCCGCGGATGGAGAGCGGCGACTACGTCTTCCAGGGGACGGTGCCGAAGAAGACCGGCCGTCATCTGATCTACTCGATCTGGCAGCGCTCCGACTCCCCCGAGGCGTTCTACACCTGCTCGGACGTGGTGTTCGGGGCGGACAGCGGCGGCGGTACGGCCCCGGCGCCGACCGCCTCCGCGCCGAGCGAGGAGCAGATCGAGGACGGCAAGGACGAGTCCTCCGTCGAGCACGGCGGGCACGGGGACCACGACGCGTCGACCGGGGCGGAGGAGACGGCGGCCGCGCCCGCGACGGCCGCCCCGACCACGGAGCCGGCCACGCAGCCGGCCACTCAGCCGGCCGCGGAGCCCAGCGCGACCGCCGCGACCACGGCGCCGGCCGCCGAGAGCGCCGCGCCCAACGCGCCTGCTCCCGCAGCCGGTTCGGAGTCCGGGGTGGAGCTGGCCGAGACCGGCGGCGACGCCACCACCCCGTACCTCGCGATCGGTGGCGCCGCCGTGCTCGCGCTGGGCGCGGCCGTGCTCTTCGGGGCCGCCCGGCGGCGCCGGACCCACGGGTAGGGGCCCGGCGCCGGTCGTGTCAGATGCCGCAGCTGGACGCGGACCAGAAACGGCCGGCGCGGTGGTCGACGTGGGTGTGGTCGCCGTGTCCGGGATAGCCGGGCCCGAGGATGCCGTTGAAGCCGTGGTTGCGGGCCTGCTGGGCGAGGCGACACAGCGAGTGGGGCCCTGAGCCGAGGTCGGCCGCGTCGCCGTACAGGTGCCGGCTCGACGCGGCTCCGCCGACCGCGTCGTTGCAGGCGTGACTGCGGAAACCGCTGGTGACCCGGACGGACTGGTCGCCGAGTGCGTGGCGGAGGGCCTCCAGCTTCCACATGGTGCGCAGCGCGTTGGCCTTGGCGGCGGACGCGGTCACCGCGCCGCCCGCCCAGGTGGTGTTGCAGGTGTTCAGCTCCGCGTAGGAGAAGTGGACCGGTGTGCAGTCGTCGTCCTGGAGGCTGTAGATCGTGCTGAAGGTCGCGGGGCCCGCGACGCCGTCGGCGACCAGTCCGTAGGCGGCCTGGAAGCGCTTGACGGCTGCGGCGGTCCCGGGGCCGTAGGCTCCGTCGATCGCGAGGACCCCGCCGTAGCCGGGGTAGCCGGCCACACGGATCTGCAGTTCCGTCACATCGGAGCCGGAGGATCCCTCGGAGAGGGTGCGCGACCAGGTGTAGCAGCCGTCCGCATGGGCGGTGCCGGCGGTTGCCACCACTCCACCCACTGCGGAAGCCATGAGCATGACAATCGAGAGAAGCAGGCGGACGAACGAGGAGCGTGCGGTGCGTCGGGGCATCGAGCCTCCATTGCCTCACAGGACCGGGGGTGACCCGTGATGTCGGGCCACCCCCGAGACTGGCCGCCGCGTCGACGCGCGTCAACCACACCCGACGAGCGTCATTTGTCGGCCCAATGACGGGACCGGCGCTAGCCGATCACCGAGAGGCAGGTGGTCGGGGTCGCGCGGGCCGGGTCGAGGGCGTTGGCCACCTCGTGGAAGGTGACCCGGTCCACCGTGCCGATCGCCACGTGCTCCGACAGGTCGAGCGCGCACTTGTCCTGGATGAGGACGTTGGTGACGTTCGGGCCGGACAGGAACTGCGAGCGGTACGGGGTGACCACCTCGTCGTAGCGGGTCGCGATGACGTGGTAGCGGACGCCGGGCACGGTGTCGCCGCCCTCGTTGAGCTGGGTGATGAACGGCGAGCCGGCGATCTGGTCGGCGAGGCCCGGGGTGTTGGCCTTGATCAGGTCCTCGGCGCCGGGGAAGTACGGCAGGAGCTTGGTGAGGCCGAGGAGGGTGGTGCCGTGGTTGTCGGGGGCGATCCCGACGAGCGCGTTCACCTTCTCGGCCCCGCCGAGGAACTTGAGGTACCAGCGGGGCATCATGCCGCCCTGCGAGTGTCCGACGAGGTCCACCTCGGGGGCTCCGGTCGCGGCCAGGACCCGGTCGACGTACGTGTCGAGCTGCTCGGCCGACTTCGCGATGGGGCCGAGCCCGTGGAAGAACGGCACGTTCGGCAGCTGGCCGTAGTCGAGCGAGAAGACGCAGTAGCCACGGTTCACCAGGTAGGGCGCGAGGACGAGCCAGTTGTCGACGGAGTTCCCGAGGGTGCCATGGACGAGGACGACCGGGCGCGGGTGGGCGGCGGAGGGCTTGCAGGAGAAGTCGTTCCAGCCACGACTGGAGGCGGCGGTCTCCGTCTGGGCCGAGGCGGTGGCGGTGGGGGCGAGCGTGGCGGCGGCGGTCAGCAGCAGGACGGACAGCGCTCTGACGGCGTGCTTCCAGGGCTTCGACGTGCGGGATTTCCGGGGCAGCATCGGGCGATCTCCTTGCGGCTCAAGGGGATGGTGGGGGTGCTGTGCCCTGCGGCCCGGACCACAAGTGGGGATGCGCGGTGGGGATGCGCTTCAGCCAAGCTACGCATCGGTAGCCTCGGCTGGGAAGTTACGCGTCGGTAAAAAGTGAGGTGTCGTCAAGAAGCGCGTACGGAAGGATGATCAGGCCACCAGCGAGCCCGGCAGTACCGCCCGCGGCCCGAACTTCGCCCGCGCCCGGTCCGCCACCGCCTCGATCCTGCGGGTCTTCTCGTCCGTCGGGTCCAGGGACAGCTGGTGGGCGGCCCCTTCGGCGGCCGTCAGGCCCTCGGCGCGCAGCGCGATCCCCCGCACCCGGGCCCGCTGGAGGCCGAAGGAGTCGTGGACGGCGTACGCGAGGGCGGTGAGCGCCGCCGAGTGGGCGGTCGGTTCGGGCAGGGTACGGCTCCGGGTCGTGGTGCTGCGGTCGGCGTACCGCACGGTGACCGCGAGCGAGCGGCACACCTGCCGCTCCGCGCGGAGCCGTGCGCCGAGCTCGGTGGCGAGCGAGAGGAGGGCCCTGCGGTGTTCCGTACGGTCGATCTCGTCGTGCGGGAAGGAGCGCTCGGCCGCCATCGACCGGGAGACCGCGTTCGGGACGACGGGGGTGCGGTCGATGCCCCGCGCCCGTTCCCACAGCTCGCGGCCGGTCTTCGCGCCGACGAGCCGCTGGAGCACACCGAGCGGCGCGTCGGCGACCCGGCCGACGGAGTCGAGTCCGTAGCCGCAGAGGGTACGGGCGGTGGCGCGGCCGACGCCGTCGAGCGTGACGACCGGCCGGTCGCGCAGGAAGGCGGCCGGGTCCTCGGCGACGAGGGTGACGCCGGGCCGGGCCTCGCGGGCCGCCGTCCGGGCCAGCATGGGGTTGGGGCCGGCGCCGATGACGCAGTCGACGCCGTACAGGGCGAGCGCTCTGACCCGGATCACCGAGGCGAGTTCGGCGGGGCTCCAGCCGAAGTAGCGCAGCGCGCCGCGCACGTCGGCGAGCACCTCGGCGGGCGGGGCGGTCTCGACGGTCGGGGTGAACTCGCCGAGGAGCTCGACCAGTTGCGGAAGCAGAGCCTCCCACATCGGTTCGAGGCGGAAGCGTATACAGAGGATCATCCCGCGCTCCCCGGGCTGCTGTGCCAGAGCTTCCGCGCCGGTGCGGCGACGCCCTCCCCGGCCGGCCGGAGGTCGGCCCAGGGGTTCATCTCGTAGCCGGTGGACATCGTGATGCGGCGGCCGGAGTCGCCGGCGGGCGCGAAGTCGTCGTTCGCGCCGTTCCCGCCATTGCCGCCGTTCCCGCCATTGCCGCCGTCGCCGCCGGCCCCTCCGGTCGGTCCCGGCTCGGCGAGCCGCGCCCCCACCGCCTCCAGGCCGCCGGACGCCCGCAGTTCGACCAGTTCGGCGAGGTTCCAGGCGGCCGAGCCGACCACGCTGAGGCTGCGCGGTCCGCGCCGCTGCACGACGCCCCGGACGAGGAGCAGCCAGGAGTGGAAGACGGTGTGGGCGCAGCGCTCATGGGCGTCGTCGAAGAAGGCGAGGTCGACCAGGCCCGTTCCGTCGTCGAGCGTGCTGAAGATGACCCGTTTCCCGGAGCGGATGGGCGGGGTCTGGGTGGCGGCTTTGGCGCCCGCGACCAGGACGGTCCGGCCGTGGGGGGTGTCGCGCAGCCGCTGGGCGGAGACGACTCCGAGTTCCCGGAGGAAGGCGTGGTGGTCGTCCATGAGGTGGCGGGAGGTGTCCATGCCGAGGATGCCGAGCTCGGCGCTGAGGCGTTCCGTGTCGTCGAGGTCGGGGAGGCCGACGGGGGCGGTCTTCCCGCCCTGGGCGAGCGGGAGTTGAGCGCCGTGGGAGGCGGCTCCCCGGTGGATGCGCCGGAGTTCGGTCAGATGGAGCAGCAGGTCGCGGCGGTTGGCGCCGAAGGCGTCCAACGCGCCGACCTGGGCGAGCCGTTCGGCGACGGGGGTGCGCGGGCGGGCCCGCTCCCAGAAGTCGAGCAGGGAGGCGTAGGGCTGTCCGGCCTCGATGCGGGCGCTCTCGGTCTCGCCGATGCCGTGGACGTCGGCGAGGCCGAGCCGAAGGCCCCACACCGCCGGAGTATCGGACACCAGTTCGATACGGTGGGCGACCGCCGAGCGGTTCACGTCCAGCGGCAGCACCGGCACCCCGCGCCGCCGCGCGTCCGCGAGCAGCAGCCGCTTGGGGTACATGCCGGGGTCGTGGGTGAGCAGCCCCGCGTAGAAGGCCGCCGGGTGGTGCGCCTTGAGCCAGGCCGACTGGTACGTCGGCACGGCGAAGGCCACCGCGTGCGCCTTGCAGAAGCCGTACGAGCCGAAGGCCTCCACGATCTCCCAGGTACGGGCGACGACCTCGTCCTCGTATCCGCGCGCCGAGGCCTCCCGGGCGAACCAGGCCTTGATCCGGCCCTGCGATCCGGGGTCCGAGAGCCCGCGCCGCACCTGGTCGGCCTCGTCGCGGCGGCAGCCGGTCATGATCCGGACGATCTCGATGATCTGCTCGTGGAAGACGACCACGCCGTACGTCTCCTTCAGCGGCCCCTCCAGGTCGGGGTGCGGGTAGCGGACGGGGGCGCGGCCGTGCCGGGCCTCGATGAAGGGGCGGACCATGTCGGCGGCGACCGGCCCGGGGCGGAAGAGCGAGATGTCGACGACGAGGTCGTGGAAGGACGCGGGCTGGAGCCGGCCGACGAGGTCGCGCTGGCCCGGGGACTCGATCTGGAAGCAGCCGAGGGTCTCGGTGGAGCGGATGAGCCGGTACGTCTCGGGGTCCGCCTCCGGGATCGCGTCGATGTCCGGGCGGGCGCCGGTGGCGCGCTCGACCTCGGCGACGGCATGGGCCATCGCGGACTGCATGCGCACGCCGAGGACGTCGAGCTTGAGCAGCCCGAGGTCCTCCACGTCCTCCTTGTCGAACTGCGACATGGGGAACCCCTCGCCGCTCGTCGGCACCACAGGGGTGCGGGTGAGCAGCGAGGCGTCCGAGAGCAGCACCCCGCAGGGATGCATGGCGATGCCGCGCGGCAGTGCGTCGAGCGCCTCGACCAGCTCCCAGAGCCGGCCGAACTTATCGCGCTCGCCCGCGAGTTCGCGCAGCTCGGGCAGTTCGTCGAGGGCGGCGAGCGCGTCCCGGGCGCGGATGTGCGGGAAGGCCTTGGCGATCCGGTCGATCTCGGCCGGGTCGAGGGAGAGGGCCGCGCCGACGTCCCGTACCGCGTGGCGGACCCGGTAGGTCTCGGGCATGGAGACGGTGGCGACCCGCTCGGTGCCGAAGCGGCCGATGATCGCCCGGTAGACCTCCAGGCGGCGGGCGGACTCGACGTCGACGTCGATGTCGGGCAGGACGGTGCGGCGCTTGGACAGGAAGCGCTCCATGAGCAGGCCGTGCTCGACCGGGTCGGCGTGGGCGATGCCGAGGAGGTGGTTGACGAGGGAGCCGGCGCCGGAGCCGCGGGCGGCGACCCGGATCCCCATGCCCCGGACGTCGTCGACGACCTGGGCGACCGTCAGGAAGTAGGTGGCGAAGCCGTGGTGGGCGATGACGTCCAGCTCGCGGTGCATCCGGTCCCAGTAGGCGCGGCGCTTCTCGTACCCCTTGAGCACCATGCCGGCGGCGGCCCGGGAGGCGAGGACACGCTGGGCCGTGCGGTGTTCGGCGCCGACGAGGTACGGCTCCGGGAAGTGCGCGGAGCCGATGCCGAGGTCGTCCTCGGGGTCGACCAGGCAGTCGGCGGCGACCGCCGCCGTCCGGTCGAGCAGCCGGTGGGCGGCGTCCCGGCGGAAGCCGGCCGCCTCGACGATCAGCTCGGCGGCGGCCAGCATGCCGTCGGGCCCTTCGGCGCCCTTGAGCCAGGCCTCTCCGCTGTCGAGCTCCTTGCGGGGGTCGACGGGGACGAGGCGGCGGGCGGAGTCGAGGACGTCGGCGACGGGCCCCAGGCCGGGGTCGGCATAGCGGACGGCGTTGGCGAGGACGGGCGGGACGCCCTGCTCGGCGGCGAAGCCGACGGTACGGGCGGCGAGCCGCAGGGAGCCGGGGCCCGTGCCGGTGCGGCCGTGGTGGACGGCCTCCAGGCGCAGTGCGTCGCCGTACCGCTCGCGCCAGGGGGCGAGCAGCCGGGCGGCCCGGTCGGGGCGGCCCGCGGCGAGGGCGCGGCCGACGTCGGACGCGGGGCCGAGGAGCACGATCAGCCCCTCGTCGTACCCGGCGGCCCAGGGCAGCAGGGGCTGCCCGCCTGTGCCTCCCGCGCCCGTACCGCCGCCACCCGTGCCGCCTCCGGCGTGGGCGGCGGTGATCATGGCGCAGAGGGAGGCCCAGCCGGCGCGGGAGCGGGCGAGGAAGAGGGCGCGGGGCGCGGACTCGTCGACGAAGGCGCCGCCGCGCACGGGCACCCGGCGGGCGGAGCCCTGCCCCGTGTCGTGCGCGGGCTCCGGCGCCTCATGGGCGAGGTCCACGCCGAACAGGGGGCGGACGCCTTCCTTTGCGCACGCCTTCGCGAAGCGGACCGCGCCGGAGAGGGTGTCGCGGTCGGTCAGGGCGAGCGCGTCCATGCCCCGCTCGGCCGCGCGGGCGGCCAGCCGTTCGGGGTGCGAGGCCCCGTAGTGCAGGGAGTAGCCCGACGCGGTGTGCAGGTGCGTGAATCCCGGCATGGCGCACCTCCCGCACTCCCGCATCGAATTCGTACGTACGTTCCCACCCCCTCGTTCCCACCCTAACGCATTTCGAACGTGCGTACGATAACCCGAACGCGGGACACCCCTCCCCCACCCATGTCAGCCATTCGGACCCCTCCTACCTGCGGAAACACCCTGCGCCCCGGAGCCTGGGGGGCATGAGTCTCGTCGATGAACTGAAAAGCGCCGTCACCCCCCGAGCCGCCCTGCTCGTCGTCGGCGTCTTCGCCCTCCAGCTCCTGTTCATCACCTCGTACGTCGGGGCCCTGCACCACCCGAAGCCGACGGACGTGCCCTTCGGCGTCGTCGCACCCCCACGGGTCTCCGCCCAGCTCGTCGGGCAGCTGGAGAAGCTCCCCGGCGGGCCGATCGACCCCCGGACCGTCACCGACGAGGCCGAGGCGCGGAAGCAGATCCTGAACCGGGACATCGACGGGGCCCTCGTCGTCGACCCCACCGGCCGCACCGACACCCTGCTCGTCGCCTCCGGCGGCGGCACCGTGCTCTCCTCCGCCCTGGAGTCGATCTTCACCAAGCTGGAGGCGACCCAGCAGCGCACCGTCCGGACCGTCGACGTGGCCCCCGCGTCGCCGGAGGACTTCGACGGGCTCTCCGCCTTCTACCTCGTCGTCGGCTGGTGCGTCGGCGGCTACATCTGCGCCGCGATCCTGGCGATCAGCGCCGGTTCACGGCCCGCCAACCGGGAGCGGGCGATCATCCGGCTCGGCGTCCTCGCGCTCTACGCGGCCCTCGGCGGGCTCGGCGGCGCGATCATCGTCGGCCCGATCCTGGGCGCCCTGCCCGGCAGCATCGCGGCCCTGTGGGGCCTGGGCACCCTGGTCGTCTTCGCCGTCGGCGCCGCCACGCTCGCCCTGCAGTCGGTCTTCGGGATCGTCGGCATCGGCCTGGCGATCCTCCTCATCGTGGTCGCGGGCAACCCGAGCGCGGGCGGCGCCTTCCCGCTGCCGATGCTGCCCCCGTTCTGGAAGGCGATCGGCCCGTGGCTGCCGCCGGGCGCCGGCACCTGGGCGGCGCGCTCCATCGCGTACTTCAAGGGCAACGACATGACCGCCTCGATGCTGGTCCTCTCGGCCTGGGCGGTCGTCGGCGCCGTCGTCACCCTGGTGATGTCCTCACTGAAGCGCAAGCCGGAGGCGGAGCCGATCTCCGGGGAACTCGACACCGCGAGCGGCGGGCCGACCCGCTGACCACCCGCTGACGACCCACTGGCGACCCGCCGAAAACAAAACCCCTGGCTCACCGGCTCGTTGACCGCTACGTTCGCGGGGCACCATCGACCGTCCCTCGAACCGACAAGGCTCTCCGTGACTTTTGTTCGCCCCGCCCGTCCCGACGAACTCCCCGCTCTGATCGAGCACCCCGGCGACCCCGAGCGCAACGCCGCCACCCGCGCGTACCTCACCCAGCTCCTCGACAGCGCGTGCACCCGGCCCGAGTGGTGCCTGGTCGCCGAGGACGGCGACGGCCGCCTCACCGGCAGCGTGGTGCTGTGGACCATACCGGGGCACGAGGTCCCGCTCGCGCTGGTGCTGTTCGAGGCGCCGGAGGACGCGCCGGAGACCGCGGCCGCGCTGCTCGACGCGGCGGCGGCCAAGGCCGGGGAGCTGGGCGCGAAGGAGCTGGAGCACGTCGTCGACTCCCCCGCCCAGGCCCCGCAGTTCCAGCGGAACCCGGAGCGCCGGGGCGAGCTGCTGCGGGCGTCCGGCTTCGCGGCGATCCGCGACGGACGCCGGTTCAGCCTCCAGGTCCCCACCGGCGCACTGCCCGCCGACGACCCCCGGCTGACCTTCCGCTCGCTCGCCGAACTCGGCCCCGAGCCCTTCGTCGCGGTCCTCGCCGAGCTGCTCGCGGACACCGCGGACGCCCGTCTCGCGGCCGACGTACAGGAGCACGGCGCGCGACGCGCGGCCGAGCTGCTCTTCGAGGAGACGGCCGAGCTGAAGCACGAGCCCACGTGGTGGGAGCTCGGTTACGACGCGGACGGCACCGTCGCCGTGATCAGCCTGCCCGCCGAGAACCCCAGCGTTCCGGTCATCGGATTCGTCGGCGTCGCCCCCGCCCACCGGGGCAAGGGGTACGCCACCTCGGTCGTGATCCGGGGCACGCGCGTCCTGGCCGCCGCCGGGGCCACCGAGATCCGCGGGGACTGCGATGCCGCGAACGTGGCGATGGCCAAGGCCTTCGAGCGCGCGGGGTACGTGAACTTCGCCGACCGGCTGGAGTTCGCCCGCGCCCTCTGACGTGGACCGCGGGGCGACGCACCGCCGCCCCGCGCTTCCTCGCGCGGGGCGGACGGCGCGGCACTGTCGTACCGCGGCGGGCTACTCGCCGCAGTACGCCCGGGGCTCGCCTGCCTGCTAGAAGACGCTGACCCCGTACGCGCTCAGCGCCTCCGTCACCGGCTGGAAGAACGTCGTCCCGCCCGAGGAGCAGTTGCCGCTGCCGCCCGAGGTGAGGCCGATCGCCCGGCTGCCGGAGTAGAGCGGGCCGCCGGAGTCGCCCGGCTCGGCGCAGACGTTCGTGCGGATCATGCCGTAGACGATGTCCCCGCCGCCGTAGTTCACGGTGGCGTTGAGGCCGGTCACCGAGCCGCTGTGGGTGCCGGTCGTGGAGCCCCGGCGGGTGACCGACATGCCGACCGTCGCGTTGGCGGCGCTGGTGATGTCCACGCTGCCGACGGTGCCGGACTTGGTGACCGAGCTGTTGGTGTAGCGGACGATGCCGTAGTCGTTGGTCGGGAAGCTCGACCCGGCGGTGGAGCCGAGGACGGTCGACCGCGAGGAGTTGGAGTACCAGGTGCCCGCGCCGTCGGTGCAGTGACCGGCGGTGAGGAAGTAGTAGGTGCCCGCGCTGTCCCGGACGTTGAAGCCCAGGGAGCAGCGCCAGCCGGCGTCGGCGTAGGTCGCGTCGCCGCCGGAGATCAGCTTGGTGAAGGTGCCGGGGGTCCGCTCGACCCGGATCGCGCCGGCGTTGGCCCCGGCCTGCCGCTTGATCTTCGCTATCTCGGCGGCGGAGACCGTGGAGTCGGCGGTGACGACGACCGCGCCGGTGGCGCTGTCGACGTGCCAGGCGGTGCCGGCCACGTCGGCGGCGAGCACGGCGTCGCTCGCCGCCGAGAGCCGTTCGGCGCCGAAGGTCTGCGCGGTGTCGGCGCTCGCGGTGGGGACGGCGAGCGCCGCGACGGCGGCGAGACCGGCTGCGACGGCGAGCATCCGGACGGTTCTCGTGGGGGTGGTGCGCGTGGTCCTCACTTCTCGTTCCTCCAGAGGGGAATCGGGGGCCCGCCGTGGGGTGCCGGGCCCGTGAGGCGCGGCCAAGGGCCTGCGCTGTGGGGGAGTTTCGGACTGCACGACTTCACGCCGCAAGGGCGCCTTTCGGCCGTACGGGTCCTCAACGGGCTCAGTAGAGGGCGACCTTGTACTTGGCGAGGGCCTCCGGCACGGGCTGGTAGAAGGTCGTCCCGCCGGTGGAGCAGTTGCCGCTGCCGCCGGAGGTGATGCCGAGCGCCTTGGTGCCGTCGTAGAGCGCGCCGCCGGAGTCGCCGGGCTCGGCGCAGACGTTGGTCTGGATCATGCCGCGGACGGTGCCGCCGCCGGAGTAGCGGACGGTGGCGTCGAGGCCCGTGACGGTGCCGCTGCGGGTGCCCGTGGTGGAGCCGGAGCGCTTGACCGACTCGCCCACATACGCGTCGGCGGCGGTGAAGCCACCGGTGTGGCCGAGCGAGGCGTTGTCGTAGCGGACCAGCGCGTAGTCGTTGCCGGGGAAGCTGGAGCCGACGGTGGCGCCGATCAGGGTGGACTGTGCCGAGCTGGTGTACCAGGTGTTCACGACGTTGCCGCAGTGGCCGGCGGTGAGGAAGTAGTACGTGCTGCCGCTGCGCACGTTGAAGCCGAGCGAGCAGCGGTAGCCGCTGCCGTAGATGGCGTCGCCCGCGCCGAGCAGGGGCGTGAAGACGCCGGAGGTGCGCTGGACGCGGAGGGCTCCGGCGTCGGCGCCGGCCGCCGCGCGGATCTTCGCGATCCCCGCGTCGGTGACGGTGGAGTCGGCGGTGACGACGACCCGGCCCGACGCTCTGTCCACGTACCAGGCGGTGCCGCCGACCCCGGCGGCGTCGACGGCGGCGTCGGCGCGGGCGAGCTGGGCGGCTCCGGCCGGGCCGGGGACGGGGGCGGCCTGGGCGCCGGGGAGCCCGACGGCCGTCACGGCCGCGATTCCTGCGACGAGGGCGAGCAGACGGGTGCGGGTGTTCCTCACTGTGCTCCTCACAATTCTCCTTCTGGGAAAAGCGGAGGGGCCCGTGGATGGCGGGCCCGTGAGGCGCCATCAGGTGACGTGTTCCTGACATGCACCGTGAGCGATGGTGACGCCCACGGAGCGGACGCACAAGACCGCGGAACGGGCGGACGCCCCCGGCCGTCGCGGCCGGAGGCGTCCGTCATCCGCGCACCGCGCGAAAAGCCCTGGTCAGAAGAGGTCAGGCGGGGTTCACCCGGCGCTCCCCCGCCGGTACCGCGGTGTCGAGCGTGTTGCCCGGCGGCGGGAACGGGCAGATGAAGTGGTCGGCGAAGGCGCACGGCGGCAGCAGCGCCCGGTTGAAGTCCACCGTCACCGAGCCGTCCGCCGCCGGGGCCTCGGGCCGCAGGAACCGGAAGCGGTAGCTGTCCCGGCCGCTGGTGGCGTCCGCGAAGACAGCCCACAGCGAGCCGTCGTCCTCGACGGCCACCTGGAGGGTGTGCTCGCCGCCGTGCAGGTCGAAGGCCAGCTCCCCGGCGAGCCCGAGACCGCGCTCCCGCCCGTCGGCGTTCTCGACCCGCACGCTGCGCGTCTCCTCGTACGGACGGAAGACGCCGGGCACCACCCAGCGCTCGTCGTACGGGGTGGCCTCGATGCCCGCGAAGGCGCGCCGCGCCTCCGATCCGGGGTCGAAGTCCCGTACGGCCCAGAGCCCCTCGCGCCGCAGGACCACGAGCCGTCGGCCGGCCGACTCGACCCGGGACTCGTGGATCGGCGGGTGGTCGGCGGTGAGCCGCACGGTGCCGGTGAAGGGCTTCCCGTCGACGGTGATCGCGTCCTCGGCGTCCGCCGTCAGGACCACCTCGTCGCCGTCCTCCCGCCACTCGCCGGGAACGGCCGGAATTCGACCCTCCGGGTGATCCTCGAGCCAGTGCGTGCCCGTGAGGGAGAGCGGGCCGTACGAGGAGGAGACCGTCGCCTCACGCTGCTCGTGCCAGTGCTGCCAGTCGTGCTGGGGATCCGTACTCATGGTGTTCCACCTTTCCATACGGGCTCGCGAAGCCCGTGGCGCGCCGTGGGTCAGTTCTTGGTGCGGGGCAGGCCGGGCGGGTTGATCTCCGACTTCTCCACGGCCTCGCTGCCAAGACCCCAGCGCTTCAGCACCTGGGCGTAGGTGCCGTTCCCGACGATGTGGTCGATCGCGGCCGCGTAGGCGGCGACGAGGCCGCTGCCCTTCTTCGTGGTGGCCGCGATCTTGCCCTGGAGCCCGGCGCCCGCGCCGGAGAACTTCCCGGCGACCTCGGTCTGCCCGGCCGAGGCCACGTGGTAGGCGACGACGGGGTTGGGGCCGAGGTAGCCGTCGATCCGGCCGGACTGGAGGGCCAGGTAGTAGTCGCTGGTGTTCTGGAAGTACGAGATCTCGACGCCCTTGCGGCCCGCCTTCTCGTTCTGCGCGGACCAGTCGACGAGGATCTTCTCCTGGTTCGTGCCGGAGCCCACGGCGATCTTCTTCCCCGCCACGTCCTCGGGGCCCTTCACCGTCCAGCCGGAGCCCTTCTTCGCCTCGAAGGCGAGGTCGTCGAGACGGTAGGTCGCGAAGTCGTACTTGTCCTTGCGCTCCTCGGTCACGGTGACGTTGGAGAAGACGGCGTCGTACTTGCCGCTGTCGAGGCCGACGAAGAGGTTCTCCCAGGAGACCGGCTCGAACTGGGGCTTCAGGCCGAGGGTGTCGGCCACCAGGATCGCGAGGTCGAGCTCGGTGCCGATCAGTGTCTTGTCGTCGGTGGCGCGGAAGGCGAGCGGCGGGCTGCTGTTCGCGGAGACGCCGATGACGAGCGTGCCTCTCTTGCGGACGGCCTCGGGCACCTGCGCGGCGATGGCCTCGACCTTGGCGGTGTGGACGCGCTTCTGGTCGGGGCCCACGTTGATGCCGTTCCCCTTCTGGCCCTCGGGCTTGATCTCGCCGGTGGCGGCCTCCCCCGAGCCGCAGGCGGTGAGGAGTCCGAGGGCGGTGAGCGAGGCGAGGGCGGCGAGGACGGTGCGGCGGGACTTCATGACGGTGCTCCTGTGCGTGTGAGTGTGGGAGAGAGCAAGACAGCGAGGGTCAGAGGACCTTGGAGAGGAAGGCGCGGGTGCGCTCGTGGCGCGGGCTGTCCAGGACCTCGGCCGGCGGGCCCTGTTCGACGATCCGGCCCTCGTCCATGAAGACCACGGTGTCGGCGACCTCACGGGCGAAGCCGATCTCGTGCGTGACGACGATCATGGTGGTGCCGGAGGCGGCCAGGTCCTTGATGACGTCGAGGACCTCGCCGACCAGTTCGGGGTCGAGCGCGGAGGTCGGTTCGTCGAAGAGGAGCAGCCCCGGCTCCAGGGCGAGCGCGCGGGCGATGGCGACCCGCTGCTGCTGTCCGCCGGAGAGCTGCTTGGGGTACGCCTCCGCCTTGTCGGCGAGTCCGACGCGGTCGAGGAGCTTCCGGGCGGCGGCCTCGGCCTCCTTGCGGGGGCGCTTCAGGGCCGAGACGGGCGCCTCGACGATGTTCTCCAGGACGGTCAGGTGCGGGAAGAGGTGGAAGTTCTGGAAGACGAAGCCGATCCGGGTGCGCTGCTTGAGGATGTCGCGCTCCCGCAGCTCGTAGAGCCTGTTCCCGGAGCGGCGGTAGCCGACGAGGGTGCCGTCGACGCTGACCGTGCCGCTGTCGACCTTCTCCAGGTGGTTGATGGTCCGCAGGAGGGTGGACTTGCCGGAGCCCGAGGGGCCGAGGACGACGGTGACCTCGCCGGCCCGGACGTCGAGGTCGATGCCGCGCAGGACGTGGAGCGGGCCGAAGTTCTTGTGGACGGAGCGGATCTCGACCTTGGCGGTGGCGGTCTCGGAGACGGCGGCGGAGACGGTGGTGGTGGCGGAGCTCATCGGGCGCTCCCCTTCGCGTAGTGGCGTTCGACGTAGTGCTGGACGACGGAGAGCGCGGTGGTGAGCAGGACGTACCAGGCGGTGGCGACCATCAGGAGCGGGACGACCCGTCCGTTGCGGCCGTAGACGACCTGCACCTGGTAGAAGAGTTCGCCGATCGCCATGACCGAGACGATCGAGGTGCCCTTGAAGAGCGAGATGATCTCGTTGGCGGCGTTGGGCAGGATCGACCGCATCGCCTGCGGCAGCACGATCCGCCGCAGTTGCCGGAGCCGGGGGATGCCGAGGGAGGCCGCCGCCTGTGACTGGCCCTCGTCCACGGCGAGTACGCCGCCCCTGACGATCTCCGCCGCGTAGGCCGCCTGGTGGAGGGCGAGCCCGAGGACGGCGGCGCTCATCTCCCCGACGAGGCCCATCGTGTCGAAGGAGAGGAAGCTCGGCCCGAAGGGGATGCCGATGCTCAACTCCTTGTAGAGGTAGGCGAGGTTGAACCAGAAGAGCAGCTGGACGATGAGCGGGATCGAGCGGAAGGCCCAGATGTAGGCGAAGGCGACCGACCGCAGGAAGGGGTTGGCCGAGAGGCGCATGAAGGCCAGCACGATGCCGATCGCGAAGCCGAGGGCCGTGCCGTAGAAGGTGAGCTGGAGGGTGACCCAGACGGCCCGGAGGATCGTCTCGGTGGTGAAGAACGCGGCGAAGACGTCCCATTCCCAGCCGGGGTTGGTGATGAGCCCGTGGGCGAACTGCGCGAGCAGGACGGCGGTGGCGGCGACGGCCACCCAGCGCCAGGGGTGGCGGACGGGGACGACCACGAGGTCGGCGGGTGCCGAGGACGTCGTGGGGGTGGGGGAAGGGGCGGCGGCTTCCGGGTCTTTCGTGAGGGGGACGGCGGAGGGCGGATCGCTGGTGAGAGCCATGGCGGTACCTCGGGAACGGGTCGGGAAGCGAGGAAGCGGGAGCAGGGCGCGGATCAGGGGCGCGGATCAGGGGCGCAGAACAGAGGCGCGGATCAGGCGCTCAGCGAGGCCGGGAGCCGACAGCTCCGGTCGGCCCGGTCACGCAGGAAGGACAGGGCGGCCCGCGCCGCGACGTCGTTCTGCCCGAAGGCGATCCCGCCGGTACGAGGCCGGGTGAAGGCCCCGCCGGCCCGGGCGGTGGTGTGCGGCCCGAGCGCGAAGCGGCGCGGGTGCGGGCGCCCGTCGCGCTCCAGGATCCTGGCGTCGGTGGGGTCGACGACCAGGAGTCCGCTGGCGGTGGCCCGGGCACCGTCCTCGTACAGGGCGCGCAGCAGCGGGCTGTCGGTGAGCTCCAGGGTGGGGTCGGGCAGCCGCGCCTCGACGAGGGCGCGCGCCTCGGTCCACTCCCCCGGCGCGGCGGCGGACACGGCCCGGAAGACCCCGCGCTCCTCGTCGGTCTCGACGGTGACCTGGGGTCCGAGGAAGCGGACCACGCCGGCGCGGGAGAGCGCGAGGAGCTGCCGGAGCCGGGGCCCGGGCGGGCCGGAGGCGAGGTAGCTGAAGAAGCCGTGCCACCAGCCGCCGGTGTCGACGCGCTCGCCGAGCCTGAGGAGCTGTCCGTAGACGGAGAGCAGCCCGGCGAAGACGGCGGCGTCGGGGCTGTGGGCCGGGTCGTGACGGCGGCTCAGGTCGTCGGTGACGTAGGCGCGCAGGCCGTCCTGGAGCGCCTCGGCGGAGCCGAAGCGGACCCCGTCGAGGGGGTGGTCGAGGCCGTCCAGGTCGAGCCGGTCGGCGGGGTCGGGGACGGCGGCGGCGACGAGCGCGGCGATCTCGGCTCCGCGCGGTGGCGCCGCCGCGTAGGCCTGCTCGAAGTCGCTCCAGGCGAGGGCGGTCCGCTCGGGGTGGGTGGAGAAGAGCCGGTGGTAGTGGGCCCAGCCGAGCTCCTTGTCGATGAACGGCCACACGTCGCGGCGGAAGTCGAGCGGCCCGTCCCGGTCGAGGAGGGCGTCGGTCTGCTCGGTCCCGAAGAACCGGGGCAGCGGGGGGCGTTCGCCGTCGAGGGCGTATCCGATCTTCGAGTGGTACGGGACGCCTCGCCGCGATCCGACGTGCAGCACGGGCTCCCGGCCGGAGGGTACGTAGACGAGGTCGTCGCCCTCCCCCTCGTACCGTCCGCCGCGGCCCTCGGTGAGGAGCACCATCAGGTCGACGAAGGCGAGGCCGAAGCCGCGGACCAGGACGGGCTCGCCCGCGGGCAGCGCGGAGAGGTCGGTGTCCGCGGTGAAGTCGGGCGGGAGGTGGACGAGCCGGTGGCGGGCGGCGAAGTCGGCGAGCGCCCGTTGTTCCGGGGCGGGTTCGGCGCCGAGGTGGCCGACGGTGAGGACGACGAGGTCGGCGAGGAGGGGCTCGGCGCCGGCCTCCAGCCAGACCCGCTGGCGTCCGTCGCGGGGGCCGCCGACGCGCAGCGCGGTGGTGCGGTGCTCGTGGACGGTGACGGAGGCGGGCAGGGCGGCGAGGGCCCGCTCGTACACCCAGCGCAGGTAGGCGCCCTGCTGGGGGCGGGTGGGGAAGGTGCGGCCCTCGATGTCGGCCCAGTCGGCGAGGGTGGGTCCCGGCCTGACAGGCCCGTCGAGCGACACGGTCTCGTCGGTGAACATGGTGACGTCCTCGGCCTGGGAGTTCATCCACAGCAGCGGGGACTGTTCGGTGCGCCAGATCCGGCCCGGGCCGGGCGGGTGCGGGTCGACGAGGTGGACGTCGAGGGGGTCGTCGCCGTACAGCTCGGGCAGGCTCGCGGCGAGCCGTTCGAGGAAGCCGGTCCCGCGCGGTCCGGCGCCCACGACGACGATCGAGGGGCGGGGGCCCTTCGGACGGGTGCTCATCGGGCACCTCCCGTGCCCCGGGCGTAGTACCGCTCGACGTAGTGCTGTCCGAGGCTGAGGACCGAGGTGACGGCGACGTACCAGAGGGTCGCGACGAGGAGCAGCGGGATGACCTCGTACGTGCGGTGGTAGATGAGCTGGGTCGAGTAGAGCAGGTCCTGGACGGCGATGACGGAGACGATCGAGGTGCCCTTGAGGGTGCCGATCAGCATGTTCCCGGCGGGCGGGACGATCGCGCGCATCGCCTGGGGCAGCACGATCCGGGTGAGCCGGCGCAGGCGGCCGAGTCCGAGGGACTGGGCGGCCTCGATCTGGCCGCGGTCGACGGAGAGGATGCCGCCGCGCACGACCTCGGCGGCGTAGGCGGCCTCGTGCAGGGTGAGGCCGATGACGGCGACGGCGACGGGGCCGAGGAGGTTGACCGTGTGCACGCCGAGGACGGTCGGGTAGAGCGCGCCGATGTTGAACCAGAACAGCAGCTGGACCAGGATCGGCGTGGACCGGAAGAACCAGACGTAGCCCCAGCTGACCGCGCGCAGCACGGGGTTGGCGGACAGGCGGAAGACGGCGAGCAGGGTGCCGAGGAGGAAACCCAGCGCCATCACGAGGGCGGTCAGCCACAGGGTGAGGCCGAGGCCGCGCAGGACGGACGCGGAGGTGAAGTACTGCGCGACGACGTCCCATTGGAAGGCCTTGTTGCGGACGACCGAGAGGAGTCCGAGGCCGAGGAGGACGAGGACGACGGCCGCGGTGACCCACTGTCCGGCGCGACGGGTGGGGACGACGCGCGGAGGCGGCTCGGCGGGCGGGGCCGTGGAGTCGGTCTTGACGAGGGTGGCGAGGGGCGTGGTCATGCGAAGGCTCCGTGGATGCCAGGGGGCGGATCGAACACGGGGTGCGCCTTCACACGCACTGAGCACGGATCCGGGCCCCTCAGCCCGATCCGCTCCTTCGAGGCTATGCGGTCAACACGCCCTGCTGTCAAGGGTGTCCGCACTGTGAGCCGTACGTCTCATCGTGGTTGACGTCCGCACGGATGCCTGTTCCACTGGGGCCCATGCATCCGCAGCAGCTGGTCAAGCGCTCCCACATCGACTTCGGTCGCGTGTGGTCCTCTTCCTGTTGAGCCGACCCTCCGCTCTGCCCGCAGTTCTTCCCTGCCCGCGTGCTGTTCTCCGCGGCGCCTTCACACCCGGGCCCCCTGCCGGTGCCTGAGCCCTTCGTGGCTGCCTGAGCTCTTCCCTCCCCTCGCCCTGCCCTTTTGCCCTCCTTCGTCCTGAAGGACCTTCATGACGTTCACGTTGTCCGTACGCCGGACCACGACCACCGACCCTTTGGCGCGCCCGCTCCTCGACGAGCTGGCGCACGAGTACACGACCCGGTACGGCACCGCCGACGACCTGAGCCGCTACCCGACCGAGGAGTTCGCCCCTCCGCACGGCACCTTCCTGCTCCTCCTGGAGCAGGGCCGGCCCGTGGCCGGAGGCGCGTACCGCCGCTACGACGAGCACACCGCCGAGCTGAAGAGGATCTGGACCCACTCGGCACACCGCAGGCGCGGGCTGGCCCGCCGTGTCCTCACCGTGCTCGAACGCGAGGCCGCCGCCCGCGGCTACACCCGTGTCTATCTGACGACCGGTCCGCGTCAGCCGGAGGCCAGGGGCCTCTATCTGGCGACCGGCTACCGGCCCCTCTTCGACGTGTCCGCCGATCTCGAGTCACTCGGCCCCCTGCCGTTCGAGAAGTTCCTGGAGAACCCGAAACCATGAGTACGCGTACGAGTTCCGGAACCGCCCGCACGACCTTCGGCTTCGCGCTGATCACCGCCGCCGCGCTCGCTCTCACCGCCTGCTCCGGAGGCGAGCCCGCGACCGCGCCGGCCGGGGCCTCCGGAGCGCCGGGCGCCGCGAAGGGCTCGCTCCCGACCGAGGACGTGGTGTCGGCGGTGAAGAAGAACGAGGCAGCGGCGAAGCTGCTCCCCGCCGACGTCCGGCAGCGGGGCGTCCTCACGATCGCCACCTCCGTCGGGACCCCGCCCAGCTCTACCTATCTGCCCGACGGCAAGACCGTGACCGGGGTGGACTCCGACTTCGCGGCCGCCGTGGCGAAGGCCCTCGGGCTGGAGTGGAAGCGGGAGGTCGTCGGCTTCGAAGCGATCCTGCCGGCGCTGAGCAGCGGCAAGTACGACGTCGGCACCGGGAACTTCGGCGTGACCGAGGAGCGGCGCAAGACGATCGACTTCGTCACGTACATCAACGACGGGCAGGGCTTCGCCACCCGGTCCGACAGCTCGCTGAAGGCGGTCACCGACCTCACGCAGCTGTGCGGGCTGAAGGTCGCGACGGGGGCCGGCACCACCTTCGAGCAGACCCTGGAGAAGAACAAGGGCCGGTGCGCGGAGGCCGGGAAGCCGGCGTACGAGGTGAACGTCTTCAACGAGACGGGAGCGGTCTGGATGTCGCTCCAGCAGGGCCGCAGCGATGTCCTGATGAGCACGATCAACGGCGTGCGCTACGCGGTGACGCAGCAGAAGAACGTGAAGTTCCTCAACGAGTACCGCCGGCTCGACGTCGGCTTCGCCTTCAAGAAGGGCACCCCGCTCGCCCCCGCCTTCCAGGCCGCGGTGAACGGCCTGAAGGCCGACGGGACGTACGACCGGATCCTGAAGAAGTGGGGGGTGACGGGCTCGGGCATCGAGCGGTCGCAGATCACCCCGCCGGAGATCCCGGCGCCGACGAAGTAGCGGGTGCGCGGGCGGGGCGGGCGGCGCCCGGCGAGGAGGCCGGGTGCCCGACGGGGTGTCAGCAGTCGCAGCCGCAGCTGCAGTCCCCGCAGCAGCCGTCTCCCTCGCAGCAGGAGGAGCAGTTGCTGCAGCAGTCACAGCAGTCGCAGCAGCTGCCGGGGTCGCACTGCTGGCAGAGCCCCTCGCGACGCTGCCGGCTCCAGGGGTCCTCGAAGGTCCCGCAGCACATCTGGCAGGTGCAGGCCAGACCGACCCAGAGGGCGCACCCGGCTATCAGGCCGCGCCGGTTCGGCGGCCCGGGCGGGAACGGTCCGCCGGGACCACCGGGGCCGCCGGGCCCGGGGGCGTAGGGCCCACCGGGTCCCCCCGGGCCGCCGGGTCCCGGAGCGTACGGGTTGCCGGGGACGGGTCCCGACCCGTGGGGCGCGTACGGGTTCCCCGGCACCGGGCCCTGCCCGTGCACCGGCCCCTGCCCCTGCCCCTGCGCCCCGTGCGAGCAGCTCGTCGTGCCGAAGGCGCGGTCCACCGAGGTCCGGAGTTCATGGGCGAGGAGGACGTGGACGAGCTTGCCGTCGGCGAACTCGGCGTCCCGCAGCGCGAGCCGGATCCCGTGCAGGGCGTCGTCGGCGAGTCGGCGGGCCTCCTCCCGGGAGGTGCCGGTCGCGGTGAGCGGGTTCCAGGCGCCCGCCGCCGCGTCGGCCTGCTGGTCCTCGACGGCGTCGAGGAGGTGGGCGAGGCGGCCGAAGAGCCGGCCGGCCTCGGCGAGCGGCACGGCGTTCTCCGGGCGTCCCGCGAGGACGGCGGTGTGCGCGAAGGCGGCCGCGGTCGCGGTCTCGGTCGGCTCGGTGACGGTGAGCAGGGGGGTGCCGAGTCCCGCGAGGGTCTCGATCCCGGTCTGCCGGTCGACGGCATCGACGAGGACGGCGGTGTCGAAGCCGAGGGCACGGCCGGTCCTGGCCCCGGCCTTGTCCCAGGAGCGGGCGACCCGGCGGGCCGCCGCGGCGACCGGCTTGCGCGCCAACAGGCCGTCCCGGTCCGCTACGTGGTCCCGTACCTTCGCCGAGGCGAGGACGAGCGAGACGGCGGCGGCGAGGCGCGCGCCCTCGCCCTGGGCCACGGGCGCGGTCCGCATGGCGCGCAGCGCGC
Organism: Streptomyces gardneri; assembly: GCF_006539185.1. Classification (GTDB taxonomy): domain Bacteria; phylum Actinomycetota; class Actinomycetes; order Streptomycetales; family Streptomycetaceae; genus Streptomyces; species Streptomyces gardneri. The sequence goes on along the minus strand of NZ_BJMN01000021.1, from coordinate 59,868 downwards.
AGGGCCCGGCCGTGCGACGGCCCGCCGCGGTCACCCCTGTCTGAGCCTCCGTCAGGACCGAGACGATGAGCCCGTCGTAGTTGGTGACGACCCGGGCGAACTGCCCGTGGTCCGCGCGAAGTGCCAGGCAGAGGCCGCAGAGGTGGGCCATCCACTCGGTCTTGAGCCCGTCGGTGAGCCGGTGCGTGCAAGGTCTGACGATTCCGAACATGAGCTTCCCCCGTGCGCCGTGCGAAGTGCCGTCGAGCGGCTTCGCGGCATCGTAGCGAGCAGGGTCGTTCACCCGTACGCGCCCACCGTCACCCTTCTGGCCCGACTTTCATATTTTAAGTTGCACGTCCCTCCGTCAGGCCCCGCATACCGCAAGTTTCCTGACGTATCGCCAGGAATCGACGCTCACGTTCTGCACCAGTACCGTCACGAATCCCCTGCGCGGCGTGTATCCGCTTGGCGCGCGATCCGCATCATGGACGACGATAGGGATTGCGGAACCACAAGTGACCGCGCTGAAAGGAGGCGTCCATGGGATCGGTGCGCAAGGCAAGTGCCTGGCTGGGACTCGTCGAGGACAACGACGAGCGTTACTACGACGACGAGTACGCCGACGGTGCCGAGAACGGCGACGCCTGGGTGACGGACCCCCGTGTCCGGGTGGCCACGGACACCGCCCAGGAGCAGGGCCGCCGGATCGCCACCGTCTCCCCGGACGGCTTCCGGGACGCCCGGGGCATCGGAGAGCTCTTCCGGGACGGTGTTCCGGTGATCGTGAACCTGACCGCGATGGAGCCGAACGACGCCAAGCGCGTGGTCGACTTCGCCGCCGGTCTCGCCTTCGGCCTGCGCGGCTCGATCGAGCGCGTGGCGACGCGGGTCTTCCTGCTCACTCCCGCCGACACCCAGATCGTCGGCGGAGAGACCCGTCGGCGTCCGCAGGACGGTTTCTTCAACCAGAGCTGAGCGGGCCCGCCGGCCCGACCGGACACCACCCGAGGGATCGGGTCAGTGCGCCGGACGTCCGGAGCCGGCGGGCTCGATCGCTTCCCGGGTCGCGGGCACCCGCGGCTCGGCGGCCTCACGGGCCTCGGCGGGTTCACGGACCTCGATCGACTCACGCGTCTCGATCGGCTCACGGGCCTCGATCGGCTCGCACGACGTGGCCGGCTGACGCGACTCGTACGACTCGTGCACCTCGTACGAGTCACACGACTCGTCCGGTTCCGCCGGGCACTCCATGACCCGGGGCAGTCGCCGGGCCATCACCGCACCGATGAGCAGCAGCACGGCGCTCACGCAGAGCGTGATGTGCAGACCGTTCACGAAGGCGTGCCGCGCGGCCTGGTGCAGGGCCTCGCCCGCCGTGCCGCCGAGCTGGTCGGCGACCTTGTAGGCCTCGCCGAGGGAGTTCGACGCGGCGCTGCTGGCCTCCGCCGGGACCCCGGGGACCGCGGCGAGCCCGGGGGCGTACGCGGCGTTCATCACGCTGCCGAGCAGCGCGATGCCCATGCCGGCACCGAGCTGGTACGAGGTCTCCCCGATCGCGGCCGCGCCGCCGGCGCTCCGCTGCGGCGCCTCGCTGAGCATCGACTCGTACGCCGAGAAGAGCGTGGTCTGCAGGCCGAAGCCGAGCAGCACGAAGCCCACCGTGAGCAGCAGCGGCCGGTCGTCCTGGCCCATGAACGTGAGCAGCAGCACCGCGCCTGCGGTGAGCACGAAGCCCCAGCCGACCATCCGGCGCGGGCCGATCCTGCGCAGGGTGTACGAGCCGGTGGCGCCGGCCGCCATGGCGGCGAAGGTGAGCGGCAGGAGCCGCAGCCCGGTCTCCAGGGGGCTCAGTCCGAGGACGAGCTGGAGGTACTGGACGGCGATGAGTTCCAGTCCGACCAGGGCCAGCATGCCGATGACGATGCAGCCGACCGAGGTGGTGAAGGCGGCCCGGGAGAAGAGCCGCATGTCGATCAGCGGGTGCGGGCGCCGCTTCTGCCTGCGGACGAAGAGGACGAGGAGTCCGGCGCCGAGCAGCAGCGGCCCCGCGGTCGGGAGGGCGAGCAGCGGCTCGCCGGCTCCGGCGCGCTTGACCCCGAGGACACAGCCGAGGACTCCGGCGGCGGCCATGAGGGCGCCGAGGACGTCCCAGGGTCCGTCGGTGGCGCCGCGGGACTCCGGGAGGAGGCGGCGGCCGAGGGGCAGGATCAGCGCCATCAGCGGGATGTTGATGAGGAAGACGGAGCCCCACCAGTAGTTCTCGACGAGGAAGCCGCCGAGCACCGGTCCGGTGGCGGCGCCGATCGCGGCGGTGGCGGTCCAGATGCCGATCGCGGTGGCGCGCTCCCGCCGGTCGGGGAAGACCGTCCGGAGGATGGAGAGCGTCGCGGGCATGATCATGGCGCCGCCGACACCGAGCAGCGCGCGGGCCGCGATGAGGACCCCCGGCTCGGTGGCGAGGGCGGCGACCGCCGAGGCGACGCCGAACAGCGCGTAGCCGAGGAGGAGGACCCGCCGTCTGCCGACCCGGTCGCCGAGGGTGCCGAAGAGGATCAGCAGCGAGGCGCAGATCAGCGGGTAGGCGTCGACGATCCAGAGCAGCGCGGTGGAGCTGGGGCGCAGGTCCTCGGTGAGCGAGGGGACGGCGACGTGAAGGATGGTCGCGTCGAGGGCGACCAGGAGGAGGCTGACGCAGAGGACGAAAAGGACGACCCAGCGGTTGGTTCCGCCGTCGGCGGCACGCTCTCGTGCTCGGGCCGTGATCGTCCGCTGCATGTACGTACCTCCCAGTGAAGCTCTCGCGCTCGGCAGGCGCCGACCAGGGCGTATGCCCCTGGGGCGGCCCGACATCGACGGGCGAGTGAGCCGTCAGCGTACGCGAGTTCAAGCCCCGAGCGCGTGGCGCAGCTCTCACCCCGGCGGGCCTCCCCGTGTGGCGTACGCCACTCGGAGCGGGCCGCGCGTCGCATGGAATTCCGTACGTATATCTGTTTGAGGCAATTCCCCTGCGCTCAAACACTCTTCCGGAAAGAGCCGCACCGCCAATAGGGCTGAAGGTCATCGGATTTACCGACGGACGCCGGGAATGGAGTGGCGACTGAGACCTACTCCACATCACATGGTCATCACGAAGGCACCGGAACGACCGGGTCTGCTTCTCACTCCCTGTAACGTCGATTGGGTGCGTACCGACATCTTTGCCCGGCTGGACCGGGAGCCGGAACCGCCGAAGATAGAGGTCCCTCGGATGACCCGCACGCGTCTCGCGCTCTTCGGCGGGGCGTCGGCGTTCTATCTGGCCATTGTCGTCGCGGTGGTGCTGTCGACCTGGCTGGTGACCCTCGACTGGAAGATCATGCTGTTCCGGCCCTATCAGCAGTGGCCCGAACTGCACGCCTTCCTCGACTACTACGTCGTCCTCGGTCAGCGCGGCCCCACGGCCGTCATGGTGGCCGCATGGCTGGGCTGGCGCTCCTGGCGCCAGCACACCCTGCGGCCATTGCTGTGTCTCGGCGCCGCGCTGCTGCTGCTCAACGTCTCGGTCGGCGCGGTCAAGCTCGGACTCGGCCGTCTCGGCCCCCACTACGCGACACAGGTCGGCTCCGCCGAGCTCTTCGCGGGCGGCGACATATTCCCTTCCGGGCACACCGCCAACGCGGTCGTGACCTGGGGCATCCTCGCCTACCTGGCGACCACCCCACGGGCCAGGCGCTATCTGTCCGCCACCTCCGCGGTGGTCGCGCTCGGCGTCGGTCTCACCACCGTGTATCTGGGCACCCATTGGCTGAGCGACGTGGTGCTCGGCTGGGCCGCGGGGCTGCTGGTCCTGCTCGCCCTGCCCTGGTGCGAGCCGCTCCTCGCGGTGGCGGAGTCCTGGATCCTCGCCATGCGCGACCGTCTGCTGGAGCGGCTGCGCGACCGCCGCCGGCTGGTGCCCTCCCTGCCCGTGGCCTCCGGTGGCCCGCGCCCGGCCTTCTTCCCGCAGCGTCCGGCCGGGTCCGAGGAGCCGGTCCGCGAGACCGTGGGAGTGGCCCGCGGCCGCGCTCCGGCGACCCGCGGCTGACCGCCCCCGACATCGAGGAAGGGCCCCGACCGAACCCGGTCCGGGGCCCTTCCCGCGTTCGTCGCTCCGCCCGTCAGCCCAGCCAGCAGCGGGTGACGGCGCCGTCCTCGACCTCGAAGTTGATGCGTCCGGACAGGTACTCCATGGTGATGATCGAGCCGGGCGGCAGGGACCTGACGACCTTCCAGCCCCGTGCCCTGGCGAGCCGCTCGGCGCCGTCCGCATCCAGTCCCACATAGGACTCGGGAGCGTCGCGGGGCGGTTCGGGAGTGCGCGATGTGGGTGACATGGGCCTCACGTTAGCCTCTTCGCGGTCACGCTTGTGTCACAAGTTCTCGACATATGTTTGACACGCCGACCATCACTCGATGGGACAGTTCCGGGTCGATTCTCCAGCAATTCCGAAGAGGCTCCGGCACTTCGCACGAGGGGATCACGGCACCGGCGAAATCCCGGGGAATTCCCCGTTCCCCGGGCGTCACGCGGCGAATTATCCGGACCTCGCACGCCGTGCCCTCACGTTTCCCTTACACAACGCTTACGACGACTCCGCCGGGGAGTGTCGGCCGACCGGAGCAACCGCCCCCGCCGCCTCCCTCCCCCGCCGGCCCGCTGCCCGCATCATGTCCCGATGCCCGGCAAGACACCCCCGGGGGCGAGGCGGAGGCAGCGATGGGCACCGAGACAGCGACCCCGACCGTCGAACCGGCCCGACAGCGGCACGGCCGCGTACTGATCGACTGGCTCACCACGACCGACCACAAGAAGATCGGCCACCTCTACCTGGTCACCTCGTTCGTCTTCTTCCTGCTGGCCGGGCTCATGGCCATGCTGATGCGGGCCGAGCTCGCCCGCCCGGGGCTCCAGCTCGTGTCGAACATGGAGTTCAACCAGGCCTTCACGCTGCACGGCACGATCATGCTGCTGCTCTTCGCCACGCCCACCTTCGCCGGCTTCGCCAACGAGCTCGTACCGCTGCAGATCGGCGCACCCGACGTCGCCTTCCCGCGGCTGAACATGTTCTCGTACTGGCTGTTCCTCTTCGGCGGCCTGATGGTGATCGGCTCGCTGCTCACGCCGAGCGGCCCGGCCGCCTTCGGCTGGACCGCCTACGCCCCGCTCAACAGCCTGGAGCGCTCGCCGGGCGTCGGCGTCGACCTGTGGATCATGGGGCTCGCGCTCTCGGGCTTCGGCACGATCCTCACCTCGGTGAACTTCCTCGCCACCATCATCGGGATGCGGGCCCCCGGCATGACCATGTTCCGGATGCCGATCTTCACCTGGAACATCCTCTTCACGGCGGTCCTGGTGATCGTCGCCTTCCCCGTCCTCGCGGCGGCGCTGCTCGTCCTGGAGGCGGACCGGCGGCTCGGCTCCGTGGTCTTCCAGCCGGAGAACGGCGGGGCCCTGCTGTGGCAGCACCTCTTCTGGTTCTTCGGCCACCCCGAGGTCTACATCATCGCGCTGCCGTTCTTCGGCATCGTCAGCGAGATCATCCCGGTCTTCGCCCGCAAGCCGATCTTCGGCTACACGACGCTGATCGCGGCCACCATGGCGATCACCGGCCTCTCGGTCGTGGTCTGGGCGCACCACATGTTCGCGACGGGCGCGGTGCTGCTGCCGTTCTTCTCGCTGCTGTCCTTCCTGATCGCGGTGCCGACCGGGGTGAAGTTCTTCAACTGGACCGGGACGATGCTGCGGGGCTCGCTCTCCTTCGAGACGCCGATGCTGTGGTCGGTCGGCTTCCTGGTGTCGTTCCTCTTCGGCGGGCTCACCGGGGTGATCCTCGCCTCGCCGCCGATGGACTTCCAGGTCACCGACTCGTACTTCGTCGTGGCCCACTTCCACTACACGGTCTTCGGCACGGTCGTCTTCGCGACCTTCGCCGGCTTCTACTTCTGGTGGCCGAAGTTCACCGGCCGGATGCTCGACGAGCGGCTCGGCAAGATGCACTTCTGGACGCTGTTCGTCGGCTTCCACCTGACGTTCCTGGTGCAGCACTGGCTCGGCGCGGAGGGCATGCCCCGGCGGTACGCCGACTACCTGGCCGCGGACGGCTTCACGGCGCTCAACACGGTGTCGACGATCGGCGCCTTCCTGCTCGGCGCGTCCACGCTGCCCTTCCTCTACAACGTGTGGTGGACCCACCGGTACGGCGCGAAGGTCGACGTGGACGACCCGTGGGGCTTTGGACGCTCGCTGGAGTGGGCGACCTCGTGCCCGCCGCCCCGGCACAACTTCGACTCCGTGCCGCGGATCCGCTCCGAGTCGCCGGCCTTCGACCTGCGCCACCCGGAGTTCGCGGCCTTCGAGCGGATGCGGATCACGAGCCCGCCGCCGTCTCCCCCTCCGTCCGAGCGAGAGCGCGGGACAGCCGGTCCCTGAGGTCGCGGACCCGTTCCGTCAGCTCCGGTGGCTCGACCACCTCGAAGTCGAGCCCCATGAGCACCACGTGCACCACCGCGACCTGGAGGTTGTGCGCCCCCGCCCGCAGCAGACAGGTCCCTTCGCTCTCGGGCTCCAGGACCCCGTCCATCGGACCGACGACCCCGGCGGCCTCGGCGAGCGGGACGAACAGCCGGACGGTCACCTCCGTCGCGTAGGCCGAGCCGGACACCCCCTTCGACACGTACGCGGCGAGGTCGTCGGCGGGCGGTTCCCGGGGCGGGAAGCGCGGGCCGTGCGGCGGCTTGGGCTCGATCCGGTCGGCCCGGAAGGTCCGCCAGTCGCCCCGGTCGACGTCCCAGGCGACGAGGTACCAGCGCCGCTCCGTGCAGACCAGCCGGTGCGGTTCGACGGTCCTGCGGGTGGCGGCGCCGCCGTGGTCGCGGTAGGCGAAGCGGAGCCGTTCGCTGTCCCGGCAGGCGTTGGCCAGCTCGGTGAGCACCTCCGGGTCCACCCGCTCCCGAGGGGTCCGGAGCATCGGCACGGTGAAGTCGGTGAGCGCGCCGACCCGCCGCCGCAGCCGCGCCGGCAGGACCTGCTCCAGCTTGGCGAGGGCGCGTACGGACGTCTCGCCGATGCCCTCGACGCCCTGGCCGGCCGCGGTGCGCAGACCGACGGCGACCGCCACGGCCTCCTCGTCGTCGAGGAGCAGCGGCGGCAGCTCGGCCCCGGCCCCGAGCTGGTAGCCACCGCCGGTCCCGGGGCTGGCGTGCACGGGATAGCCGAGCTCGCGCAGCCGGTCGACGTCGCGCCGTACCGTACGCGAGGTCACCCCGAGCCGGTCGGCGAGATCGGCACCGGACCACTCCCGGTGGGCCTGGAGCAGCGAGAGCAGACGCAGCAGCCGTGCGGAGGTCTCCAACATGCCTCGAGTCTGTCAGCCCTCGCGGACAGTTACGGTCCTCGATGCGACCGCGAGGGCCGGAGGATCGAAAGGCCGTCAGTGGAGGCGGCGGAGCAGGCCGCGCACCGGACGGGCGGCCTTCGCCCTCAGCAGGTAGAGCGCGTCGACGGCCCGGCCGATCTCGTGGTGCCGCCTCGCGTGCCCCGCCGAGTGGGTGCGCCGGCTCGCGCCCCGGTCGACGAGTTCCGTCCAGAGCGCCTCGTGCCGGGCCGCGATCCGGGCGGGGTCGAAGCGTTCGGAGGAGGCGAGTGCCGCCCGCGCGGTCTTCGCGCGCAGTTCGTCGTCCTCGACGAGGCCGCGCAGCGCCGCCGCGACCGCGGCCACGTCGTCGACGGGCACGAGCCGCCCGTCGACCCCGTCCTCGATGATCTCGCGCGGCCCGTTCGGGCAGTCGGTCGCCACCACCGGCAGCCCGCAGCGCATCGCCTCCACGATCGCCATCCCGAAGGACTCCCGCCGCGAGGTCACCGCGGCGATCGAGCCCTTGGCCCACTCCGGTTCCATCGGATGGACGGCGCCCATAAGAAAGACCTGCCCGCCGAGGCCCCGCTCCTCGATCTGCCGGGCCAGCTCCCCCTGAAGGTCCTCGACCGCGTCGCCGGTGCCGTAGATCCGCAGCGTCCAGTCCGGGTGGTCCGCGGCCACCTCGGCGAAGGCGTCGATGAGCACGTCGTACCGCTTGACGCGGGTCAGCCGGCCCGCCGCCACGACGGTCCGCGCCGCGGGATCGGCGGGCGGCAGGGCGGGCGCGGGCACGCTGTTGGGCACGGCCTCGATCCGTACGCCGGGCAGCCCCAGCCTCCGGTAGGCGCGGGCGTCGGCCTCGGTGACCGTCGTGACGGCGTCGAGCAGCCGGTACTCGTGCCGGATGTCCCGCCGTAGCCGGCGGCTGTGGCCGGCCAGGACCAGGTGCTCCTGGCCGACGAGGACCGGCCCCCGCCGGGCCTGCCGGGCCAGGTGCACGTTGAGCCCGGGACGGGTGGCGACGAGCACGTCGGCCTCGACGCCGCGCAGGTACTCCCCGATCCGGGCGTCGGTGAGCGCGCTGTACTGCTTCCAGCGGCCGTCGCCGCGCGGAAAGACCTCGGCGGGCCGGTGGAGGTCGGGGTGGCGCCCGTCGTGATCCGGGCTGTCCTCACGCAGATCGACGAGATGACGGAGCGTCACGTCCGCGGGGAGGCCGAGGAGCGGCCGGTCCCGGTGGCGGAACACCGAGACGACCTCGACCTCGTGTCGGGTGGCCAGTTGCTCGGCGAGCGTGAACGTCGTCCGGATCGTGCCGCCGTAGTGGTAACCGTTGTGGAGCAGAAAGGAGATACGCATCGCGCTGCCGGTTCCCCCCGGTCAGTGATGTCGGTCTGTCGGTCGCGCTGACTGTACTGCCGGGACGTACCTCCGTTTCACGGGCGATAGCCCAACATGGGAACGGTCGCGCAGTTGTCCGTCATGTCGCCCTGCCCCACCCAGCCCCGGCCGTCCTCCCAACGGGCCACGGACAGACAGGTGTGACGGGTCTCGGGCGGTCGCGCGAGGTGCTCGAAGCGGACGGGCAGCAGCAGTCCGCGCGCGGTGTACGGCTCCGGCCGGTTCAGGAACTCCTCGACGCACCCCCGGGTGAGCCCGCCCCCGGCAAGGCAGGAGCGGGCCGCGTCGGTGAACCACATCGCCGCCGCCCACCCCTCCAACTGCCACTGCGACAAGGGCCGGTGCCCCATGGCCGCCTGGAACTCGCGGACCGCGGGGTGGCCGGTGTCCTGGTGGTTGCGGCTGGCTCCGGTCACCCACAGGGCGTTCCGGCAACCGGGGGCGCGGGCGTAGTCCTCGGCGACGGAGGAGGACCAGTTCTGGACGTTGGTGACCTTGGCGTCGACGCGGACCCCGAGCGCCTCCATCGCCTCGCACAGCCGGACGTTGCCATGGGTGTCCATCGCGTCGAAGAGAAGGTCGACGTCCTGGTCCCGCAGATCGGCGGCGACCGCGCGGAAGTTGGGCAGGGCGAAGTCGACCTGCTCGTCGACGACCCGGTAGCCCTCGGCACGCAGCCCGTCGGAGACCAGCCGGGCGTACGCGGCCGACGCGGCCTGGTTGTACGAGACGACGGCGGCGGTCCTGGCCCCCTTCTGCTGCTCGAACCAGCGGTAGACCTCGGTCCCGCCGTACAGCGTCCCGTTCCAGCCGGGTTTCCCGCCGGTGCGCGGGGCGGAGCTGCCGTAGATCCCGTAGAGGTGCGGATACGTGTCGTAGGCGGGGGTGAGGGGCTGGCCGCCGATGTCGGGGACGCCCGCCTTGGCGACGAGCGGCGCGCCCGCGTAGTCGAGGGCGGTGGTGGCGACGAGCGCGAAGACCTTGCGCTCGTCGATCAGCCGGTGCACGCACGCGTTGTTGCCGACGCCGCTGCCGCCGTCGTCGCAGGTCTCGACCTCGACCCGGCGTCCGTCGAGGCCGCCGCGGGCGTTGAGCGCGTCGAAGTAGGCGCGGGCTCCGTCGCGCGGACCGATGAAGGCCTGCCCGCCGACCGGGCTCGTGGCGCTGGTGATGATCCCGACGCGGAGCGGCTCACCGCCGGAGGGGGGGTTGGCGGTGGGCCGCGTCTCGAAGGCCCGCTCCGGGAGCCGGCTGCCGCACCCCGCGAGGAGCGCGAGCAGCACGGCCAGGAGCAGAGCCGCGACCGTCTCAGCAGCCCGGAACGGTGACACCGCTCAGCTCGACCAGGCCGCAGAGGGTCTTCACGGAGACCTTCCAGGTGTCGTCCTGGAGGATCGTGGTGCCCTGGGAGTCGGGCAGGGCGGGGGCCCCGCCGACGAGCAGGTCGTAGGTGACGTTGGCCTCGGTGGCCGAGGTGAACTCGACGCCCGTGACCTTCGCCGAGGTCATGGCGGCGTTCCTGTCGCCGGCGAAGGCGGCGAGGACGGGCTGCATCGCTTCGCCGTTCTCCAGGAGCTTCACCTTCTCGGCCGCGGGGACCTTCGGGTCGAAGAAGGCCGTCCAGTTCTTGGTGATCTCCGCCTCGGCGGCGGCCGCGTCGGCGGGTTCGTCCTCCCCCGGCGGCAGGGCGGTCATCCCGGGCGGCGGGGTCTCCGACACCTGGCTGCCGGACGTCGAGTCGTCGGAGCAGCCCGCGACGGCGGGGGCGAGGGCCAGGAGGGCGGCGGCCGCGAGGGCAGCGAGCCGGGGACGTCCGCCGAGTCGTTCGAGAACCATCTGGGCTCACCACCGGGTGTCTCTCCAGGCCGTACGGCCTGCTGCTTCCAGAGTGGGGCGAACAGGGGCATAGCGCAAGAAACCAGAGCATAGTGCAAGAAAAGGGAGCGACGAGGGAGGCCCGTGCAGAGGTCCCGGATCCTGCTGTGGGGCGGTGTCACGGCGGCCGCCGTGGGCGCGGTGCTGTGTGTGCTCGGCTGGTACGGGATCTCCGGCGAGCGCTTCGCCGAGCGGCAGCTGCCCTATCTGGCCTCGTGCACGGTGCCGGGGGCGGCGCTGGTCGTGGCGGGCGCGGTGCTCGTCGCAGCGGCGCTCCTGCTCCCCGCGAGCCCACCGGACCGGGCGCCCCCGCCCGAGACCGCGGAGACTCCCCCGCCCTCCTCGGACGGCCCGCCCCTCCGGGTGCCCGGAGGCACCCTGGCCCATCGCCCCGACTGCCCGCTGGTGGCGGGCAAGGCGGAGGCGACGGAGGCGGGCGACGCGCCCCTGGACCCCTGCCCGGTATGTGAGCCATGGCCTCCCTGACGTACGAACTGACGCTCGCCGGCCTCGCCGTCGGCAGCGCCGCCGCGCTCACCGGGATCGGCCTGATCGTCACCTACCGGGCGACGGGCGTGCTGAACCTGGCGCACGGCGCCGTCGCGATGATCTGCGCGTACGTCCTGCGGCAGCTGGTGGTCGTGTGGGACTGGCCGCTGCCCCTGGGCGCCCTGGTCACGCTCCTGGTGGTGGCGCCCGGCATCGGCCTCGTCCTGGACCGGGGCGTCTTCCGCCCGCTCGCCCTCCTCGGTTCGAACCCGGCGCAGACCCTGGTGGCCTCCATCGGCGTCTTCGTGCTGCTCGTGGGCGGGGCGGCGCTGCTGTGGGGCGTCGGGGCACGGGACGACGCGCCGGTGCTGCTCGGTGACGACCCGTGGGCACAGCTGGCGGCGGTGGTGGCGCTGGCCTGCCTGGTGACGGCGGTGACCCGGTGGACCCGGTTCGGCCGGGAGCTGAGGGCGGTCGTCGACAACCGTCCGCTCGCCGTCCTGTCGGGGGTGGACGCGGACCGGGTGGCGGCGGCGGGCTGGGCGTTCGGCTCGTTCACGGCCGGGCTGACGGGCGTGCTCCTCGCCCCGTACGTACGGCTCGACCCGTACGGGATGCCCCTGCTCGTCATCGAGGTGATCGCGGTCGCGGTGATCGCCCGGATGCGCTCGCTGCCGGTCGCGATCGTGGCGGCGGTCGCGATCGGGGTGGCCCAGGCGCAGATGACACGGCTGCACCCGGAGGGATGGGCGGGCCCGCTGGTGCAGGCGCTAGGGGCGAACCTCTTCGTGGTGGCGCTCCTGGTGGCGGCGCTGGTCCTGCCGGGCGTCGGCGGCAAGGGCCGGGACGCCCTGCCCCCACCGCCCCCCACCCCGCCCGTGCCCACCCTCCTCTGGCCGGCCATCGGCGTCCTCTTCCTCCTCCCCCTCGGCTTCGCGGGCTCCGACCTGCACACGGCGGTGCAGGTCCCGGCGCTCGCGATGATCCTGCTGTCCCTCGTCGTGGTGGCGGGCCGCGGCGGCCAGATCGCCCTCGGCCAGGCGGCGTACGCGGGCCTGGGCGCGCTGTTCACGGCCCTGCTGGCCACGGCGGGCGTCCCGGTCCTCCTGGCGCTGGGGCTCGCGGTGCCGATGGTGGCCCTGGCCGGTCTGGTGACGGCCTGGCCGGCGATCCGCCGTCACGGCCTGGCCCTCGCCCTGGCCACCCTGGCGACCGGCGTGGCCGTGAGCCGCTTCGTCCTCACCCAGCCGTACGCGACGGCGGGCCTGTCCCTGGGCCGCCCTGCGGGCTTCTCCGACGACCGCGCCTTCTACGCCCTGGAGCTGGTGCTGCTGGCCGGCTGTCTGGCCCTGGTGGCGGCGCTGCGCCGGGGCCGCACGGGCCGCGCGCTGGCCGCCCTGCGGGACCACGAACCGGGCGCGGAGGCGGCGGGCGTCCCGGTCCCGGCCCTCAAGCTCCTCGCCTTCGTCCTGGGCGCGGCCCTGGCGGCCCTCGGCGGCGGCCTGCTCGGCATGGGGCTGCGCGCCTTCGACCCGGAGGCGTACGACCCGGTGCGCGGTCTGCTCTGGTTCGCGGCCGTCCTGGTCCTCGGCGCCGGCGCCGACAGCCTGCTCACGCCCCTGGTGGGGGCGGCGCTCCTGGTGACCCTGGACGCGGGCCCCCGGGCGGGCACGGCAGCGGCCCTGATCGGCCTCCTGGCCACCCAGTCGGGCCGCCTCCCCCCGCTGACGACGCTGCTGCTCCCCAAGGCCACCGAACCGGCGGGCGGCCGGGCACGCCGTCACCGGCCGTCGGCCGCCGACGGCGCCGAACCCCCCGCAGGAAGACCCGCACCTCTGTCGACACCCCGCACGGGTGATGCGGGTGGGAACGCCCGTCCGGCCGAAGGCCGGACGCACCCCCACCGGCCCGCACCGGGCCGCGCACCCGCATCGGCCCCCGCCCCGGAACTCCGCGCTGACGACCTCACCCTCACCTACCCCGGAGGCATCACGGCCCTCTCCCACGTCACGCTCGCCCTCACCCCCGCCCGCATCACCGCCCTCGTCGGCCCCAACGGCGCCGGCAAGAGCACCCTCTTCGACTGCCTCGCCGGTACCCTCCGCCCCCGGCACCACCAGGGCCTGATCACGCTCGGCGGCGCCGACATCACCTCCCGCCCGGCGCACGCCCGGACGCGTCTCGGGATCGCCCGGACCTTCCAGCGGCTCGCCGTGTTCCCGTCGCTGTCCGTCGAGGAGCACGTCCGCCTCGGCGCGGACCGGGGCCGGGTCCGCGGGGACCCCGCCGCGGTCGAGCGGAGCCTGCGGCTGGTCGGCCTCGCAGGCCCCGTACGGCACCGCGCGGCCGCCGACCTGCCGACCGGGACGCTGCGCCGGGTCGAGCTGGCCCGCGCGCTCGCGGGGCAGCCGCACACACTCCTCCTCGACGAACCCGCCGCCGGCCTCGACGCCGCCGAGACCGCCGCGCTCGCCCGGATCCTCGCCGCGCTCGCCGCCGACGGCCTGACGGTCCTCGTCGTCGAGCACGACCCGGACCTCGTCGCCGGGATCGCCCACACCGTGCACACCATGGAAGGCGGCCGGATCCTGTCATGAGCGTCGAGATCGAACTGCGCGCGGCCCGGGTCCGCTACGGCCCCCTGGAGGCCCTGCACGGCCTCGACCTGCCCGTGCCCGCCGGCACCGTCACCGTGCTCCTCGGGCGCAACGGCGCGGGCCGCACCACGGCCCTGCGGGCCCTCGCCGGCACGGTCCGGCTCTCCTCCGGCCGGGTCCTGTGGCGCGGGGCCGACGTGACCCGGCTCCCGCCGCACGCGCGGGCACGCCGCGGGCTCTGCTTCGTACCGGATCTGCGCGCGGTGTACGAGGGGCTCACCGTCGCCGAGAACCTCGCGCTCACCGTGCCGGGAGGCGCCCCCGCCCCGTACCCCGAGCTCGTACCCCTGCTGTCCCGGGCCGCCGGGACCCTCTCCGGTGGGGAGCGCCGGATGCTGGCCCTGTCCCGTGCCCTGCTGAGGCCCGCACGCGTGGTGCTGGTCGACGAGCCGTCGCTCGGCATGGCCCCGCCGGTCGCCGCCCGTACGTACGCGCTGCTCGCGGCGCTCGCCGTGGAGCGCGGGGCGGCCGTGGTCCTCGCCGAGCAGCGCGTACCGGAGGGGCTGCCACGCGGCTCGCTCGTCCAGGAGCTGCGGCGCGGCTCCCGCGCGTCGGGCGGGGAGCCGCACGAGTACCCCCGAGGGGCGCCGCTCTGACCTCAGAGCGGCGCGATCCGCAGCATCGTGCCGACGACGATCCGGTTCGGGTCGGGCCCGACGAGGCTCCGGTTCGCCGCGTAGAGCGCCTGCCAGCCGCCCTTGACGGCGAAACGCCGGGCGATCGAGCCGAGCGAGTCCCCCGGCTGGACGGTGTGGACCCGGCCGCTCAGCCCGTACCGCTTGGAGCAGACGGGCCAGGCGCCCCAGCCCTGCGTGCGCAGGACCTCCTCCGCGATCGTGATCTGCTGCGGGCGGGTCGCCAGATCGGCGCGCGGGGCGTACTTCGTGCCGCCGTGCTCGACCCAGGTCGGCTGCCAGAACTGGAGGCCGCCGTAGAAGCCGTTGCCGGTGTTGACGTGCCAGCGGCCGCTGCTCTCGCACTCGGCGACGCAGCCCCAGGGCCACTGGTCGCCGGCGCAGGCGTAGCCGGGCACCGCGGCCGCCGCGCGCACGGCGTCGGCGGCGGACGAGAGGGCCCCGGAGACCGCGTCGGCCACGGCCCCCGACACTTCCCCCGCGACGGTCCCGGCCTGCGCCCCCGCCGGCGGCGCGACGGCGGTGTCCCACGGCCCCTCGGACGCGTCCCGGGCGTGCGCGGAGACCGGCGTCAGGGCGATCAGCGCCGCCGCCGCGGCCACCGCGGGACCGGCCGTCCAAAATCGGATCTTCGACATCGGGGCAGGCTAGGCAGCCGCCCGGCACCCCCGGCCCGTGCCGCGCGGAACACTGTTCACACCCCACCCGGTCGGAGTCACGGGCCCCGCCGCACGAGCCACCGGCAAGTTGCCTCGCTTCCACGCGTGACCCCGGCCGATCCTGACCCGTTGAAGTCGGCATGAGACGCCCGGGAACGGCCCGGCGTCCCCCCGTACCGAGTCCAGGGAGTCCCCCGTGCCGCGCATGCTCGACGTCAGCGAGGACGTACGCGCCGAGATCGGCGACGAAGAAGCCGACCGGCTGCTTGCCGGCGACAACGCCCCGGGCAGCTACGACTGCACCTCCTGCCGCACGCCGGGGGACTCCGAGCAGGAGCGCACCAGCACGGTGCTGTTCGTCGGTGAGGAGACCGCGGTCCTCGCGTTCGCCCACGCCAGCTGCATCCCGTCCCAGGTCGTCAAGGTCGCCGAGGCGCAGCTCCAGGGAGCCGTCGCCTCGATCACCGCGTCGGACGCCGCCGACGCGCTGTCCGCCGCCCACCCCGAGCAGGCCGTGCTCGGCGTCACCAGCGGTCTCGTCCTGATCGAGGGCGAGCTGCACCCGGCGTTGGTCGTGGAGCCGACCGCCCCCGTGGCCCGCCCGGGCACGGACGGCCTCGTCGACGAGTTCCTGCCGCTCCTCGCGGAGCAGGGCTTCCGGCCCGTCACCGATCTCAACGAGAAGCCGGCGCCGCTGCCGGGCTGGTCGGTCCTGGTCGCCATGGGCCAGCTGCACTCCGTCCTCCAGCCGGGGCCGAACGGCGCCGGTCAGGCCGCCTGGTGGCAGGCGCACCAGCCGCTCCAGGTCACCGAGGGCTGGCGCGCGGCGGCCAACAAGTCGCACACGGTCCTGGTCTTCGCCGCCCCGGTGGGCTCCATCGGCCAGCAGCCGCGCGAGGACCTGCTGCGCGACGCCCTGGAGAAGGCCGCGGCGAACGGGCGCCTGGTGGCGGCGGCGATGCCGCTGGCCGGTACCTGATGGACGACGGCCGGCCCGGCATAAGGCCCCCGCGGGCCCCAGGCGGACGGGTGGGACCCCCGACGCCAGGAGGGCCGGGACAGCCGGGCCGGCTGAGCGGATTGACAGGCACCGCGGGGTTCACCGGCGCCGGTGGACCGGCGGCGGGTGCCCCCCTGGGGGTGGCGGGAGCGAGGAGCACGGGAGGCGCGGCGGTGCCGGAGGTGCCGACCGTGCCGCGCCCCCGGCGGGCCGCTCTTTCGGAGAGCCGCCCGCATCCGACCGGCGGCGGGGTCGTTGGCACGTACGTGCACCCATACGACCCCTTCCTCCAGCCCTATCCGAGCCAGATCCCCGCCATGCGCCCGGCGCAGGACGTCGCGGCGGGCCAGTCGCCCACGCCGATCTACGACGCCCTGCTCTCGGAGTACCGGCGGTCGTTCCGGACGCTGCCGGGTGACCGCAGCGGCGAGGAGGACGTGGCCTTCCGGGCCTTCGGTACGACCACGAGCACGGGTCTGTACGGGAACGGCCAGGGATACGGAGCCGTACAGGGCTACGGCAGCGGTCAGCGGTACGCCTCCGCGTATCCGCAGATGTGGCCGGCGCAGCAGCACCACACCCCGGCGGCGCTCCCGCCGGGCCCCCGCAGGGGCTTCTGAGACATCCGTGAACGGCTGAGGGCCGGGGCTACCAGCCCCGGCCCTCAGCCGTTCCGTCGATCCGCGCGGCGGACCGCCCACGGACTACTTCTTACGGCCGCGCTTCTCGCGCACGCGCACCGAGATGTGGATCGGGGTGCCGTCGAAGCCGAACTCCTCGCGCAGACGGCGCTCGATGAAGCGCCGGTAGCCGGCCTCCAGGAAGCCCGAGGCGAAGAGCACGAACCGCGGCGGCTTGGTGCCCGCCTGCGTGCCGAAGAGGATGCGGGGCTGCTTGCCGCCCCGGATCGGGTGCGGGTTGGCCGCGACGATCTCACCGAGGAAGGCGTTCAGCCGACCGGTGGGGACACGGGTCTCCCAGCCGGCGAGGGCGGTCTCGATGGCCGGGACCAGCTTCTCCATGTGACGGCCGGTCTTGGCGGAGACGTTGACCCGGGGCGCCCAGGTGACCTGCTGCATCTCGGTCTCGATCTCGCGCTCGAGGTAGTAGCGGCGCTCCTCGTCGAGCTCGTCCCACTTGTTGTAGGCGATGACGATGGCGCGGCCCGACTCGACCGCCATCGTGATGATGCGCTGGTCCTGGACCGAGATCTTGTCGGTGGTGTCGATGAGGATGACGGCCACCTCCGCCTTCTCGATGGCGGCGGCGGTCCGCAGGGAGGCGTAGTAGTCCGCGCCCGACTGCAGGTGGACCTTCTTGCGGATGCCCGCGGTGTCGACGAACTTCCACGTCACGCCGCCGAGCTCGATGAGCTCGTCGACCGGGTCGCGGGTGGTGCCGGCCAGCTCGTTGACGACGACCCGGTCCTCGTTCGCGACCTTGTTGAGCAGGGAGGACTTGCCGACGTTCGGGCGGCCGATGAGGGCGATGCGGCGCGGGCCGCCGACGGCGCTGCCGAAGCGCTGCTCGGGGGCCTCGGGCAGCTTCCTCAGGACCTCGTCGAGGAGGTCGCCGGTGCCGCGGCCGTGCAGCGAGGAGACGGGGAACGGCTCGCCGAGGCCCAGGGACCAGAGCGTGGCGGCGTCGGCCTCGCCGGACTGTCCGTCGACCTTGTTGGCGGCGAGGACGACCGGCTTCCCGGCGCGGCGGAGCAGCCTGACGACAGCCTCGTCGGTGTCGGTGGCGCCGACGGTGGCGTCCACGACGAAGAGGCAGGCGTCGGCGGCCTCGATGGCGAACTCGGCCTGGGCGGCGACGGAGGCGTCGATGCCGAGGACGTCCTGCTCCCAGCCGCCGGTGTCGACGACCTTGAAGCGGCGCCCGGCCCATTCGGCCTCGTAGGTGACGCGGTCACGGGTGACGCCCGGCTTGTCCTCGACGACGGCCTCGCGGCGGCCGATGATGCGGTTCACCAGGGTCGACTTGCCGACGTTCGGACGGCCGACGACGGCGAGGACGGGGAGCGGGCCGTGCCCGGCCTCCTCGATCGCGCCCTCGACCTCCTCGACGTCGAAGCCTTCTTCCGCGGCGAGCTCCATGAACTCCGTGTACTCGGCGTCGCCAAGCGCCCCGTGGTCGTGCTGGTCGTTCATGAAGTCCGTTCCTTGATCATTCGTGGTCGGTGGGTCCCCGAGCCGCGGGGCCCACTACTGAAAGTCTCGCTCAGCGCCCGGTGAGGCGCCTGGCGTTTTCCAGGTGAGCGGAGAGCCGCCCCTGGATCCGTACGGTGGCCTCGTCGAGCGCCTTGCGGGTGCGGCGGCCGGAGCCGTCGCCCGCCTCGAATGCGTCGCCGAAGACGACGTCGACGCGGCCGCGCAGCGGAGGCAGTGCCTTGACCAACCGTCCGCGGCGCTCGGTGCTTCCCAGGACGGCGACCGGGACGATCGGCGCGCCGCTGCGGACGGCGAAGTACGCCAGGCCCGCGCGGAGCGAGGCGAAGTCGCCCTCGCCCCGGGTGCCCTCGGGGAAGATCCCGAGGACGCCGCCCTGCTCCAGGACGCCCAGGGCGTTGCCTATCGCGTTCCGGTCGGTGCTGTCGCGGTCGACCTTGACCTGCCCGATGCCCTCCAGGAAGGGCCCGAGGGGCCCGACGAAGGCTTCCTTCTTGATGAGGAAGTGCACCGGGCGCGGTGCGGTGCCCATGAGCATGGGGCCGTCGATGTTGTGCGCGTGGTTGACGGCGAGGATGACGGGGCCGGAGGCCGGCACCCGCCAGGCGCCGAGGACACGCGGCTTCCAGAAGCCGTACATCAGGCCGATGCCGATGCGTCGGCCGACGGCGGCGCCCCTCTCGGAGGGCACGGTCACTTGGCGGCCGTCCTCTTCTCGTCCACGAGGGTGACGACGCACTCGATGACCTGGTCCAGGGTGAGGTCGGTGGTGTCGACCTCGACGGCGTCGCCGGCCTTGGCGAGCGGGGAGGTCTTACGGCTGGAGTCGGCCGCGTCCCGCTTGATCAGGGCTTCCTTCGTCGCGTGCACGTCGGCGCCCTTGAGCTCGCCGGAGCGGCGGGCGGCACGGGCCTCGGGCGAGGCGGTGAGGAAGATCTTCAGGTCGGCGTCCGGCAGGACGGTGGTACCGATGTCCCGGCCCTCGACGACGATGCCGTGCTCGGCGCTGCGGGCGATGGACCGCTGGAGCTCCGTGATCAGGCTCCGCACCTCGGGGACGGCGCTGACGGCGCTGACCTTGGAGGTGACCTCTTCGGTACGGATGGGACCGGCGGCGTCGGCACCGTCCACGGTGATGGTGGGGCGGCCCGGGTCCGTGCCGGAGACGATGACCGGCTTGGAGGCGGCGTTGGCGACGGCCTCGGCGTCGGTCACGTCGACGCCGTTGCTGATCATCCACCAGGTGATCGCCCGGTACTGGGCGCCGGTGTCGAGGTAGCTCAGCCCCAGCTTGGCGGCGACCGCCTTGGAGGTGCTCGACTTGCCCGTGCCGGACGGCCCGTCGATGGCGACGATCACGGATTCCACGGTGGGAACACCTTCCTGGGGGAGCGATAGGGCCTCGCCGAGATGCGGGCACCTCCACAAGGTTACCGAGTCCCCAGCACCCATTCGGCCCCACCCACGACCGCGAGCACCCGACGCGTGAGCGCGCGCCCACAGGACGACGCGCACTGGGCGTGCGCCCCGCGCCCCATGCGGGCCGCACCCCTGCCGGACTGTGCCCACCCTCCGTGTGGGCAATCGTCCCGCAGGGCTGGGGGTCCCCCCTCTGGGGGAGGGTGGGCACACGGGGGGGTGCGGCACCGCCGTAGCGGGCGGGCTCCGCACCGGCGGAACGACTGCCCGCAACGGGCGGGGGCGGGCTCCAACCCACCGGAGCCGCTGCCCGCGACGGGGGCGGTGGCGCTGGCGGGCGGCTGCCCGGACAAGGCCGGGGGTCAGGTGGTGCGTAGGGCCCAGCCTCGTTCCTGGAGGGACGCGCTCAGGGACGGCGCCGCCGCCGGGTCGACCATCAGCTGCACCAGGCCCGCCTGCTGACCGGTCGCGTGCTCGATGCGCACGTCCTCGATGTTGACCCCCGCCCGACCGGCGTCGGCGAAGATCCGGGCCAGCTCGCCCGGCTGGTCGCTGATGAGGACCGCGACGGTCTCGTAGGCCGTGGGGGCGGCACCGTGCTTGCCGGGGACGCGGGCCCGGCCGGCGTTCCCGCGGCGCAGGACGTCCTCGACCCCGGACGCACCGTCCCGGCGCTTGTCCTCGTCGGCGGACTGCAGGGAGCGCAGCGCGCGGACCGTCTCGTCGAGGTCGGCGGCGACGCCCGAGAGGACGTCGGCGACCGGGCCGGGGTTCGCGGAGAGGATCTCGACCCACATGCGCGGGTCGGAGGCGGCGATCCGGGTGACGTCCCTGATGCCCTGCCCACAGAGCCGTACGGCCGACTCGTCGGCCTCCTCCAGGCGCGCGGCGACCATCGACGACACCAGCTGCGGGGTGTGGGAGACGAGGGCGACGGCCCGGTCGTGGGCGTCGGCGTCCATGACGACGGGCACGGCCCGGCAGAGGGCGACGAGCTCCAGGGCGAGGTTGAGGACCTCGGTGTCGGTGTCCCGGGTCGGGGTGAGGACCCAGGGCCGCCCCTCGAAGAGGTCGGCGGTCGCCGCGAGCGGGCCCGAGCGCTCCTTGCCGGACATCGGGTGCGAGCCGATGTACGCGGTGAGGTCGAGGCCCAGCGCCTCCAGCTCCCGCTTCGGCCCGCCCTTGACGCTCGCCACGTCCAGGTAGCCGCGCGCGAGGCCGGCCGACATCGCCTCGGCGAGGGTCGCGGCGACGTGCGCGGGGGGTACGGCGACGATCGCGAGGTCCACGCGCCCCTCGGGCGCCTCGTCGGTGCCCGCGCCGAGCGCGGCGGCCGTCCGGGCGCGCGCCGGGTCGTGGTCGCGGAGGTGGACCGTGACGCCCCGGCTCGCCAGGGCGATCGCGGCGGAGGTGCCGATCAGTCCGGTGCCGATGACGAGCGCTGTTCTCACTGGGCGATGTCCTTGCGCAGGGCGGCCGCGGCGCCGAGGTAGACGTGCGCGATCCGGGACTTGGGCAGATCGGTCTCGACGTGGGCGAGGAGCCGGACGACCCTCGGCATGGCGCCCTCGATGTCGAGCTCCTGGGCGCAGATGAGGGGTACATCCACGATGCCGATCCCGCGGGCCGCGGCGGCGGGGAAGTCGCTGTGCAGATCGGGGGTGGCCGTGAACCAGATGCTGATGAGGTCGTCGGCGGTGAGTTCGTTGCGCGCGAGGACGGCGGTGAGCAGCTCCTCGACCTGCTCGCGCATGTGTCCGGCCTCGTCCCGTTCCAGCTGGACGGCTCCTCGGACCGCTCGTACCGCCACGTCGTGCTCCTTCGCCTGCGTCAAGTGCTCCGTTCAGCCTAGTCAGCGGCGGGCAGGACGCGTCGCGGCGCCCGCCTTCCGAGACGGAGGGCGGACGCCGGGGACTTGCCGGACGGCTGCCCTAGAGCTGCTGCTGCCGGATGATGTCCTCCAGGGAGCCCTGGGGCACCGAGCCGTTCGGGGTCAGCTTGTCGACGGCCTGGGGCAGGGTTTGGGCGATCTGGTCGGCGGCCTCCTGCGGGCTGACGCCGGCGTCCGCCGCGACCTTCCGGAGGGTCTCGTCGGGGAGGGCCTCGGTGATCTGGGCGCCGCTGACGGGCTGGTTCCGGCCGGTGCCGACCCAGGACTGGGCCTGGTCGACGAGGCCGGACTTCGTCAGCATGTCGATCAGCCCGCCGAGCGGGTTCGCGCCGTCGGCGCCCGCGCCGCTCTTGCCGCCCGCGAGGGCGCCGAGCAGGGAGCCGAGGACGCCGCCGCCGCTACCGCCCTGGCCGCCTCCGAGGAGGCTGCCGAGGAGACTGCCGAGGTCGTTTCCCGCCATCGTTCTGCCTTTCGTCCGGTACGGAACACGCTCAATCTCACCCATATCGCGCCGTTCCGCCACTTGGTGTACACACGGCACGCGGTGGAGCGGTCGGCACGCGATAGAACAGTCGGCATGCTGCTGCACGTCGTACCGCTGGCCGACTGGTCCGCCGACCCCGCCGATCCCACCGCCCCCTACGCCCCGGCGTCGCTCGCCGCCGAGGGCTTCGTCCACTGCTCGGCCGACGAGCCCGCGGCCCTGGCGATCGCCGACGGCCCCTACCGGTCCGTGCCCGGCCCGCTCCTGGTCCTGGTGATCGACGAGTCCCGGCTGGCCGGCGAGGTCCGCTGGGAGGGCGCCGAGGGCCGGCTCTACCCGCACGTCTACGGAGCGATCGAGCGGACCGCGGTGCGGGAGGTCCTGGAGGTCCGCCGGGACGCGGACGGCCGTGCGAGGGAGCTGACGCCCCGCCCGTAGGCGTGTTGCGGGACCTCCGGCAGGGGCGCCGCCAAGCTGGGCACCATGACTTCACGCGCCACGAACCGCCGTACCGTCCTGATCGCCGCCGCGGCCCTGACGGCGGGCTGCGGCTCGGACGGCGGGGGTGACGGCGGTACGGAGACCACCGCCCCGGCCACACCCGACACCTCGGCCGCACCGAGCGCCCCCGCGACGTCCGCGGCATCCGCCACCCCGGAGGAGCCCGCCACCTCGGCCACGGCGACCGGCGCTCCCCCGCTGACCAGGACCTCCGGGATCCCGGTCGGCGGCGGCACGGTCTTCACCAAGGAGAAGGTGGTCGTCACGCAGCCCACCGCCGGCGAGTTCAAGGCCTTCTCCGCGGTCTGCACCCACCAGGGCTGCCTGGTGAACAAGGTCGCGGACGGCACCATCGACTGTCCCTGCCACGGCTCCAAGTACCGCATCGCCGACGGCTCGGTGGCGCACGGCCCGGCCACCCGCCCGCTCCCGGCCGAGGAGATTATTGTCTCGGGGGAATCGATCACCCTCGCGTAATCTCACCGCCATGACTCCGGACGAGCTGGTGCGCGACCACACGATCTACTCCTGCGTGATGGGCTCGCGCGCCTTCGGTCTGGCGACCGAGGGCAGCGACACCGACGTGCGGGGCGTCTATCTCGCCCCGACGCCGCTCTTCTGGCGGTTCGACAAGCCCCCGGCCCATGTGGAGGGCCCGGGCGAGGACCAGTTCAGCTGGGAGCTGGAGCGCTTCTGCGAGCTGGCCCTGCGCAACAACCCGAACGTCCTGGAGTGCCTGCACTCCCCCGTCGTCGAGCACGTCGACGACACCGGGCGCGAACTGCTCTCCCTGCGCGGGGCGTTCCTCTCCCGGCAGGCCCACCAGACCTTCGTCCGGTACGCCGGCGGCCAGCGCCGCAAGCTGGACGCGGACGTCCGGCAGCACGGGCAGCCGCGCTGGAAGCACGCGATGCACCTGCTGCGGCTGCTGACGAGCTGCCGCGACCTGCTGCGCACGGGCGAACTCCGCGTCGACGTCGGCGAGGAGCGCGACCGCTATCTCGCGGTCAAGCGCGGCGAGGTGTCGTGGCAGGAGGTCGAGTCCTGGATGAACCGCCTCCAGGACGAGGCGGACCACGCCCACGACACGAGCCCCCTCCCGGCCGCCCCGGACCACGCCCGCGTCCAGGACTTCCTGATCCGCGCCCGCCGCGCGTCTCTCTGACGCCCGGCGGCGCCGGTCCCCCGCTCAGACGTCCCAGAGCGCCCCGAAGGCCAGCAGCTCGCTGCGGTACTCGATGGGTTCCGCCCACTCCTCCGGCCAGGCGTCGGCGCCCAGGTGCGCGCCGGCGAAGGCGCCCGTGAGGGCGGCGATCGAATCGGAGTCGCCGCGTGTGCAGGCCGCCCTGCGCAGGGCGGTGAGGGGCTCGTCGGGGAAGAGCAGGAAGCACAGCAGCCCGGTCGCGAGGGCCTCCTCGGCGATCCAGCCGTCGCCGGTGTACTCGCAGGGGTCGAGCTCCGGGTCGGCCGTGCGCTGCACGGCGGCCAGGCGCTCCAGGACGGCCAGGCACTCGTCCCAGCCCCGCCGGACGAAGGACAGGGCGCTGGGGTCCTGGGAGCGGGTCCAGAGGTCCCCGAGCCAGTGCTCGTGGTAGCGGGAGCGGTTCTCGTACGCGTACGAGCGCAGCTGTCCGACGAGCCCGGCCGGGTCCACGCCCCGGGCGAGCAGGTGGACGGCGCGGGCGGTGAGGTCGGAGGCGGCGAGCGCGGTCGGGTGGCCGTGGGTGAGGGCCGCCTGGAGCTGGGCGGCGCCCGCCCGCTGCTCCTCGCTCAGGCCGGGGACGAGCCCGATGGGCGCGACCCGCATGTTGGCGCCGCAGCCCTTGGAGTGGATCTGGCTGGCGTCCTGCCAGAGCCGGTCGCCGTCGAGGAGCATGCAGGCGCGCAGGCAGGTGTTGCCGGGGGCGCGGTTGTTCTCCGGCGAGTGGTACCAGTCGACGAACTCGTCCCGGACGGGCCGGGCGAGGCGCAGCGGGGCGAGGACGCCCCGGTCCGTGGCCGTGCGGATGCCCCGGGCGAAGGCCAGGGTCATCTGGGTGTCGTCGGTGACGTACGCCTTCTTGTTCCTGACGGGCAGTGCCATCTGCCGCCAGGGCCCGCACTTCACGAGGATCGACGGCACGTCGTGGAACTCGGTCGGGAAGCCCAGCGCGTCGCCGAGCGCCAGCCCGATCAGCGCCCCGGTGGCGGCCTTCTTGGCGGTCTGCCGCTTCATGTGGATCGTCCTTCCGGTCGGAGCAGCGGCGGGTGGAGGGCCGTGGCCTCTCCCGCCCGGTAGAGCGCGGCCGGTTTCCCCCGTCCGCCGGTGCGGCGCGGCGGTCCTTCCACGGCCCGGACGAAGCCGGGTGTGGTGAGGACCTTGCGCCGGAAGTTGGGGCGGTCGAGTTCGACGCCCCAGACCGTCTCGTACACCTGCCGCAGCTCGCCGAGGGTGAACTCGGGCGGGCAGAAGGCGGTGGCGAGGCAGCTGTACTCGAGCTTGGCGCCGACGCGTTCGCGGGCGTCGGCGAGGATCCGGTCGTGGTCGAAGGCCAGCGGCCCGTACGAGCCGTAGGGCAGCCAGCGCGCCTCGGCCGCGTCGCCGCCGCCGCGTGGCTCGGGCAGGCCCGGGACGAGCGCGGTGAAGGCGACGGAGACCACCCGCATACGGGGGTCCCGGTCGGGGTCGCTGTAGGTCCGGAGCTGTTCGAGGTGGAGTCCCTCGACGATGGCCCCGGCCAGCCCGGTCTCCTCCGCGAGCTCGCGGCGGGCGGCCGTCTCGGCGGACTCGCGGGGCAGGACGAAGCCGCCGGGCAGCGCCCACTCCCCCGCGTACGGCTCCTGGCCGCGCTGGACGAGGAGGACGTGCAGGCGTTCCTCGCGGACGGTGAGGACGGCGAGGTCGACGGTGACGGCGAAGGGTTCGAAAGCGTGCCTGTCGTAGCCCTCGGGTGCCTTGGGGGTGCTCATCGGCCCTCCGCGATGCGATCGGTCAGGTGCGCGCCCTCGGCCAGCAGGGCGTCGACGGCGGCGACGGCCGAAGCGAGCCGCTCCTCGTGCGGGCCGCTGAGGACGGCCGTCCGGCGGCCGGTGTGGGCGAGCTGGGTGAGGAAGCGTGCGGTCATCCAGGGCCGCAGCGCGTCGTCCTCGCGGCCGACGCCCCGGTGGTCGGTGAGCAGCCAGAGGTGCTGCCTGCCGCGGGCGGCGATCTCCCCGACCTCGGCGCTCGCGGTGCCCATGTGCCGCTCGTGCCAGATGGTGCCGGCGAAGGCGTCGGTGTCGCAGAAGAGGACGGGCGAGCCGTCGCGGGCCGCCTCCTCCTCCAGTTCGGCCTGGCGCTGTGCGATGACGGGGAAGTCGGAGGAGCGGAAGGTGACGTCGGACCGGGTGGCGCCGGGGTGCTCGGCCCGGAGCCCGGCGAGCTTGAGTTCGCCGTACTCGCGCCCGTACGCCGGTACGTAGCGGGTGCGGGCCCAGACGCCGCCGCGCCGCCGGTAGTGGTCGGCGAGGGCGAGGGCCATGGTGGTGGCGCCGGTGGACTCGGCGCCGAGGACGACGACACGCCGGGTGAGCGCTGCGCGGACCGGGGCCTCCAGGAAGTCCCAGGAGCCGGGGAGGTCGGCGCGGACGGCGGCGTCGGAGACGGGGAAGCGGGTGGGGTCGGGGTCCTGGTCGACGGCGACGGACTCCGCGCCGAGGCGGCGGCCGAGCTCCTCCCCGTACGGCTCCGAGGTGAAGACGGCGTCGACGCGCTCGGGCACGGCCGCCCGGAGCACCGCCAGGCGGGCGTCCAGGACGTCGGCGTCCCGGAGACCGACGGGGAGGTCGGCGACGGCTCCGACGACGAAGGCGTCGGGGTGGATCTCGCGCATCCAGGCGACCCGCTCGGCCAGGGACGGGCTGTCGCCGGACGAGGCGCGGACGAGCACGGTGAGACGCTCGCACCGCCGACCCGCGGTGCGGACGAGGTGGTGGTGACCCGCGTGCGGCGGACAGAAGCCGCCGAGGACGAGGCCGTGACCGAAACGCCTCATGTCGTCGGACCTCCCGTCGTCGGAGCTCGTTCGGCCCCCACCGCCCCCGCCGCGAGCGGCCGGGCCCACCCGGTGCCGCAGATGCGGCGCACCGGGAGGAGGCCGGAGCCTGGTCCACCCCCGTGGGTCCAGGTCCGCCGGCCGCACGCGGCGAGGGCGATGAAGAGGAACGCGAGACTCACACCCGCTCCTTAAGAGTCACCTTGACTATAAATGCTGACGGGTCTCGGCCACAAGCGCGAAAAAGGCCCGTGACCGACGTGCGGTCACGGGCCTCTCGCGGAGAGGGGTGGGACTTACATCCCGACTTCCTTCATCAGCATGCCGACCTCGGTGTTGGTCAGACGGCGCAGCCAGCCCGACTTCTGGTCACCCAGGGAGATCGGACCGAAGGCCGTACGGACCAGCTTGTCGACCGGGAAGCCGGCCTCGGCCAGCATCCGGCGCACGATGTGCTTGCGGCCCTCGTGCAGCGTGACCTCGACCAGGTAGTTCTTGCCGGTCTGCTCGACGACACGGAAGTGGTCGGCGCGGGCGTACCCGTCCTCCAGCTCGATGCCGTCCTTGAGCATGCGGCCGACCTCGCGGGGCAGCGGGCCGGTGATCGCGGCGAGGTAGGTCTTCTTCACGCCGTACTTGGGGTGCGTGAGGCGGTGGGCCAGCTCACCGTGGTTGGTGAGCAGGATGATGCCCTCGGTCTCCGTGTCGAGCCGGCCGACGTGGAAGAGCCGGGTCTCACGGTTGTTGACGTAGTCGCCCAGGCACTGGCGGCCTTCCGGGTCCTCCATGGTGGAGACGACGCCGGAGGGCTTGTTCAGCGCGAAGAACAGGTGGGACTGGGTGGCGACGGTCAGGCCGTCCACCTTGATCTCGTCCTTCTCCGGGTCGACGCGCATGCCCTGCTCGAGCACGATCTGGCCGTTGACCTCGACGCGGGCCTGCTCGATCAGCTCCTCGCAGGCACGCCGGGAGCCCATGCCGGCACGGGCGAGGACCTTCTGCAGACGCTCACCCTCCTGCTCGGCGCCGGGGTGGGTCTTGGGGGTCTTGATCTCGGGCTTGCCGGCGTACCGCTCCCGGTTGCGCTCCTCCGTGCGGGCGTCGTACTCGCGCGAGCGGGACGGCTCGGTACGGCCGCCACCGCGCTGCGGGGACTGCCGGGGGCCGCCCTTGGCGCCACCGCGCGCGGAGGAGCCGCGGCCGCTCTTGGGGCCGCCGGCGGAGCCGCCGAGGCCGGGCACGTCGTACTGGCGCTCTTCGGGACGCGGGTTGCGCGGCCTGGCGCTGCCGCCGCCCTGCCGGTCGTCACGGCCGCCGCCGGCGCCGCGGTAGCCACCGCCGCCGCCGCTGCTGCTGCCGCGGCCACCGCCGCCGCTGCCCCCACGACCGGCGCCGCCGCCGCTGCTGCCGCCGCGGTAGCCACCGCCGCCACTGCTGCTGCCGCCGCGGCCACCGCCGCTGCCGCCGCGGCCGCCGCTGTTGCCACCACGGCTCCCGCCGTTGTTTCCGCTGCTGTTCCTGCCGCTGCTGCTTCGCATCAAATTTCCGTCTTGTCGTCTACGTCTGCGTCCGGATCGAACGACGGGACGCCTTCCAGTGAGTCCGGCTCGACCGCCTCCGCCTCGGGGAGGAAAGGCGCGAGCTCGGGGAGTTCGTCCAGGCCGCGCAGGCCCATCCGCTCCAGGAAATAGTTCGTCGTCCTGTACAGGATCGCACCTGTTTCGGGTTCCGCGCCCGCCTCCTCCACCAGACCCCGCTGGAGAAGGGTCCGCATGACCCCGTCGCAGTTGACTCCGCGGACCGCGGAGACCCGGGAACGGCTGACCGGCTGGCGGTACGCGACGACCGCGAGGGTCTCCAGGGCCGCCTGGGTGAGCCGGGCCTGCTGCCCGTCGAGCACGAAGGCCTCGACGGCCGCCGCGTGGGCCGCCCGGGTGTAGTAGCGCCAGCCGCCGGCCACCCGCCGCAGCTCGAAGCCGCGGCCCTGGGCGGTGTACTCGTCGGCCAGCTCGTGCAGGGCGTCGGCCACCTCGCGCGGGGTCCGGTCCAGGACCTTGGCGAGGTGCTGCTCGGTGGCGGGCTCGTCGACGACCATCAGGACGGCTTCGAGGGAGGGCTTGAGGTCGCTCACTCCTGGGCCTCCGTTTCTGGGGCGGATGCGGGATCCGGGGCGGACACGGGGTCCGGGTCGGACGCGGGATCCGGGTCGGCGTCCCGGTCCGGGTCGGGTTCCCGGTCGAACTCGTCGGTGACGCGGGTCTCCCCGTCGCCGCCGGCCCACGTGACGGTGAGCTCCCCGAGGGCCGTCTCCTGGTCGAGGCCGACGGCCTTCTCCCGGTAGAGCTCCAGGAGGGCCAGGAAGCGGGCGACGACGGTGAGGGTGTCCCCGGCGTCCTCGATCAGCTCGCGGAAGGCCGCCGTCCCGCGCTCACGCAGCAGCGCGACGACCACGGCGGCCTGCTCGCGGACGCTGACGAGCGGGGCGTGGATGTGGTCGACGTACACCTGGGGCTCGGCCTTGGGCTGCATGGCCTTGACGGCCAGCTTGGCGAAGCCCTCGGCGCCGATGGAGATGACGACCTCGGGGAGCAGCTCGGCGTGGTGCGGTTCGAGTCCGACGGTACGGGGGTGGCGGCGGCCCTCGGCCTCCCAGCGGTCCTGGAAGATCTCCGCGATCCGCTTGTACGCGCGGTACTGGAGGAGGCGGGCGAAGAGGAGGTCGCGGGCCTCCAGGAGGGCGAGGTCGGCCTCGTCCTCCACCTCGGCGACGGGCAGCAGCCGGGCGGCCTTGAGGTCGAGCAGGGTGGCGGCGACGACGAGGAACTCGGTGGTCTGGTCGAGGTCGCCGTCGGGGCCCAGGGCACGGAGGTGTGCCATGAACTCGTCGGTGACCTGGGAGAGGGCGACCTCGGTGACGTCGAGCTTGTGCTTGGTGATGAGCTGGAGGAGCAGGTCGAAGGGCCCCTCGAAGTTCGCGAGCCGCACGGTGAACCGCCCGTCGCCGACCTCGGCGGCCTCGGCGACCGCGCTCCCGGCAGGAGCGACGGACACGGGATCGGCCACGGGCTCGGCCAGGATCTCGACCACGGAATCGACCGAAGCATCGACCACGGACGTGTCGACAGACTCGTTTACGGGCTCCGCCACAAGCCGGTCTACAGCCTCGGCTACGGGCTCGACCTCCGCCTCCGTCCCCGGCAGGGCCACTCCCACCCCCGGGCCCTCATGGGCCGCGGACCCCCGTGTCCCGCCCGGACCGCGGCCCAGGGGGCGGCGGCCCGGCGGGCGGGACGTTTCGTCAGAGGCGTGGTGCATGGGGGTCCAGGGGGAACGGAGAGCTCGGCAGCCCGCAGGCTACCGTCAGCGGCCGCGCAGGCGGCGCACGAGGATGCTCGCGTCGCCGCGGGACTCCAGGTCCGCCAGGACGACCGCGACGGCCTCCCGGACGATCCGGCCCCGGTCGACGGCGAGCCCGTGCTCACCGCGGAGCACCAGTCGGGCGTGCTCCAGGTCCATGAGCTCCTCGGCGGAGACGTAGACCGTGATCTTCTCGTCGTGGCGCTCACGGCCGCTGGGCCGCCTGTTCGGGGCACGACCGCCGCGCCGCCGGGCGGCTGCCGGGGCCGGGACCGCGGCGGGGCCCGCGGGCTTCGGGGCGGCGGGGCCTTCAGGCTCCGCCGTCCGGGCCCGCGGTTCGGCTGCCTCGGAGTCCGCGGCCGTGTGTTCCGCGGAGCTCTCGGCCGCCGCCGTGTCGCTCTCGCCCGCCGGGGCCGGGACGGCCCGGCGGGGTGAGGACGACTGGAGCGCCGTCCCCCCGGTCGTACGGAAGAGTTCGTCGGCGCCGGGCAGACTCACTCGGCGTGACACCGGGCGAGCACCTCCCTGGCGAGCTGACGGTAGGCGGCGGCGCCCACGGAGTTCGAGGCGTACGTGGTGATGGGCTCGCCGGCGACCGTGGTCTCCGGGAAGCGCACGGTCCGCCCGATGACCGTGTGGTACACGTGGTCGTCGAAGGCCTCGACGACGCGCGCGAGGACCTCACGGCTGTGCACGGTCCGCGAGTCGTACATCGTGGCGAGGATGCCGTCGAGCTCCAGGTCGGGGTTGAGCCGCTCCTGGACCTTCTCGATCGTCTCGGTCAGCAGCGCCACTCCGCGCAGGGCGAAGAACTCGCATTCCAGCGGCACGATGACCTTGTGAGCCGCCGTCAGGGCGTTCACGGTCAGCAGGCCGAGCGAGGGCTGACAGTCGATCACGATGTAGTCGTAGTCGTTCATCAGCGGCTTCAGGGCGCGCTGGAGCGTCGACTCGCGCGCGACCTCGCTGACGAGCTGGACTTCGGCGGCCGAGAGGTCGATGTTGCTCGGCAGCAGGTCCATGTTGGGTACGGCGGTCTTGAGGAGGACCTCGTCCGCCGACATGCCCCGCTCCATGAGCAGGTTGTAGACGGTGAGGTCGAGCTCCATCGGGTTCACGCCGAGGCCGACCGACAGGGCTCCCTGCGGGTCGAAGTCGACGAGCAGCACCCGTCGTCCGTACTCGGCGAGCGCGGCACCCAGGTTGATGGTCGACGTGGTCTTGCCGACGCCGCCCTTCTGGTTGCACATCGCGATGATCTTGGCGGGTCCGTGGTCGGTCAGGGGACCCGGGATCGGGAAGTACGGCAGGGGCCGTCCGGTGGGGCCGATCCGCTCGCGACGCTGGCGGGCAGCGTCGGGTGCGAGGGTGGCCGCGTACTCCGGGTCGGGCTCGTACTCGGCGTCGGGGTCGTAGAAGTGCCCCTCGGGCACCTCGTCAAAGGCGGCGAAGTGGGTGGACTCTCGGCCCATCTCGTTGCCGGCCGTGGCGTTCACGTGTAGGCCGTCCATCGTCTTCATCGTGTGGGCTGTCGTCATGGGCTGGTGCGTCGCGAAGGTCCGCACCGCGACGGAGCCGATCGGAGCACCTGGCGCACCGCTCCCGGGAGTAATTGTCGACTCATTCACAAGTCGTCTTACCTCCTTGGATGTCACCAGGAACATTTATCGATAGGTCAGCGTGGCACCATGCCGACGGTTGGCGACTCTATGGCGTGTCACCGCTCCGCAGCAACACAATCCGCCGGACCCGGCCGGATGTGTCGGCAACCGAACACCTCTCTGTCAAGGGTGCGCAGGCATGCATCCGTACGTTTCAGGGGTGCGCGAAACGGTTAAAGGGTTACGTTCGAGGCGAGTTGCTCGGGCCCCCGACGGGGCCGGACGCACAGCCGGCCGGACCTTGTCGAACAAGGTCCGGCCGGGTGTGTGGCATTGACGGCACCGGTTGACGGCGGCGCCTCGAAGATCAGCCCAGGAGGGCGCTCAGCTCGACGTGGTCGAGGCCGTGCGCCTCGGCGACCTCCTTGTAAACCACCTTGCCGTCATGGGTGTTGAGACCCAGGGCGAGCGCGGAGTCACGGCGGAGGGCCTCGGCCCAGCCGTTGTTCGCCAGCGACACGATGTAGGGCAGCGTGGCGTTGGTGAGCGCGTAGGTGGAGGTGTTCGGGACGGCGCCCGGCATGTTGGCGACGCAGTAGAAGACCGAGTTGTGGACCTGGAAGGTCGGCTCGGCGTGGGTGGTCGCGTGGGAGTCCTCGAAGCAGCCGCCCTGGTCGATCGCAATGTCGACAAGGACACTTCCGGGCTTCATCTTGGCGACGAGCTCGTTGGTGACCAGCTTCGGGGCCTTGGCGCCCGGGATGAGGACGGCGCCGATGACGAGGTCGGCCTCGATGACGGCCTTCTCCAGCTCGTAGGCGTTGGAGACGATCGTCTTCACCTTGGTGCCGAAGATCTTGTCGGCCTCGCGGAGCTTGTTGATGTCACGGTCGAGCAGGGTCACGTGGAAGCCCATGCCGACGGCGATCTGCGTGGCGTTCCAGCCGGAGACGCCGCCGCCGATGACGACGCACTCGCCGGCGTGGGTGCCGGGGACGCCGCCGGGGAGGACGCCACGGCCGCCGACCGAGCGCATCAGGTGGTACGCGCCGACCTGCGGGGCCAGGCGGCCCGCGACCTCGGACATCGGGGCGAGCAGCGGCAGGGCGCGGTTCGCGGTCTCGACGGTCTCGTAGGCGATGGCGGTGGTGCCGGACTCCAGCAGCGCGTCCGTGCACTCGCGGGAGGCGGCGAGGTGCAGGTACGTGAAGAGGGTCTGGTCCTTGCGGAGGCGGTGGTACTCCTCCGCGATGGGCTCCTTGACCTTGAGCAGCAGGTCGGCGGTGGCCCAGACCTCGTCGGCGGTGGCGAGGATCTCGGCGCCGGCGCCGACGTACTCCTCGTCCGTGATCGAGGAGCCGACACCGGCGTTCTGCTCGATGAAGACCTGGTGGCCGTTGCGGACGAGCTCGTGGACACCGGCAGGGGTGATGGCCACGCGGAACTCGTTGTTCTTGACCTCGCGGGGGATGCCGACCTTCATCGTCGATCACGGTCCTTGAATCTGGGGGGACAACTGGGGTACTGCGATACATACCCGGATGCACTGCGGCGCACCGGGGCAGACCACGTTCGAACGCGGCGGACCCAGTCTAATGAAGGAGTTCCCGGTGTCTAGCCTTTCAAAGTACTAATCTTTCTC
Organism: Streptomyces gardneri; assembly: GCF_006539185.1. GTDB lineage: Bacteria > Actinomycetota > Actinomycetes > Streptomycetales > Streptomycetaceae > Streptomyces > Streptomyces gardneri. The sequence continues at coordinate 26,715 of NZ_BJMN01000021.1, read as the reverse complement.
GAACCCACTACGGATTTCGCAGGCTGTGGCGCGCGTTTCCAGCAATCGTTCCGCCGCGGCCCTGTGCAGCCCGGCCGCGGCGGGGTCGCCGAGCCGGTCGAGCGTGTCGGCGAGGCGCAGCTGGAGGGCCGCCTGGAGCCGGGTGTCCTGCGCCCGCCGGGCCCACTCCACCGCCTCCTCGCAGGTCCGCAGCGACTCCTCGGGCCGCCCCGCGTACTCCTGCACCCGGGCCGCCTCGCTCAACGCCCGGGCGTGGCCAGGGAGATCGGCGAGCCTGCGGTAGCCGGCCGCGGCGGCCCGCCAGTTCCGCAGGGCCTCGCCGTACCGCCCGGCGTAGGTCTGCACGGCGCCGAGGCGTCCGTACAACCGGGCCTGGTCGGCGCGCTCGTCGCGGGCGAGGCGCTGGGCCAGCGCGCGGCCGTACCAGTCGCCGGCCCGCTGCCAGTCCCCCAGCTCCTGATACGAGCCACCTACGGATTCCATCGCCCGACCGGTGGCGTACGGATCATTTGCTGCCCTGCCGGCGTCCAAAGCCAACCGATATCGCAGCAGAGCGTCCTTCGTCCGTCCGGTCCTCGCGTCGAGGTCCGCCAGGTTCAGGAGGGCGGCCGCCCGCTCGCGGTGCAGCCCGCGCCGCTCGGCCACGTCCAGGACGAGCTGGTGGAGGCCGTACAGCTCGGGCGCGGCGGCCTCGGCGCCCCGGTGCGCGGCCAGCGCCCTGACGAAGGAGGCGATCAGGCGGCGGGCCAGGGTGTCGAGCTCCCCGTCGGCGACGGCGAGGCGTGCGGAGGCGAGGAGGACGGGCTGCCGGGAGCGCAGCCAGTCGGCCCCGGCGGCCCGGTTCGGGAAGCGCAGGGCGCGCGGCAGACCGGCGAGCTTCCGCCGGGCGGGCGAGCCCTCGGGTTCGGTGACCGCACGGCACGACTGGAGGAGCCGTACGGTCCGCTCCAGCATCCGGGCCCGGGCGAGCTGCACCTCGGCGGGCCGGTCGCGCTCCTCCAGCTGAGCGCGAAGGAGGGGGACGAGATGGCCGGGAACCTCGTACTGCCCGTCGTCACCGGCGAAGACGAGCCCCAGGGCGGCGAAGTCGGCGAGGGTGGTGTCCGCCGCGGAGACCGAGCAGCCGGCCAGCGCGGAGGCGGTGTGGGCGTCCGCCCGGCCGAGCGGGGCCAGGGAGAGGAATCGCAGTATCCGGGCGGCGGTCGCGGGCAGCGCCTCGTGGGCGAGCAGGAAGGTCCGGGTGAGCGGGTCGCCGCTCAGCCCGCGCAGCTGCTTCGCGAGATCGGCGACGGAGGCCTTGGGGCGGGCCGCGAGCCAGCCCCCGGCGAGGACGACGGCGCCGGGCATCCCCCCGCACTCCTCAACGAGGGTCTCGGCGGCCTGCGGGTCGACGGTGATGCGGACGGAGCCGGTGAAGGCGGTGAGCAGCTCGATGGCCGACTTGGGGTCGAGGCCGCCGAGGGTGCAGGGCCGGACGTCGGGGATGCCGGTGAGCGGCCCGCGCGACACGCCGACGACCAGGGTGGCGGGGTCGTCGGGGATCAGCGGGTCGGCCTGCTCGGCGTCGACGGCGTCGTCGAGGATCAGGACGGCCCGGCGCCCGGCGAGGGCGTGGCGGACCAGTTCGGTCAGCTCGTCCTCGCCGGCGCCGGGCGGCTCGGCCACGCCGAGCGCGGCCAGGAGTTCCTGGGCGACGCGGGCGGTGGGGACGGGGTCGCCGCCGGGCTCGGTGAGCCGGGCGCGGAACACCCCGCCGGGGTAGCGGTCGGCGAGGCCGTCGGCCAGCTCCTCGGCGAGGGCGGTACGCCCGGAGCCGGGCTTGCCGGCGACGAGCAGGACCCGGGCGCGGGGTGCCTTGCGACCCGTGAGGGTGTCGAGGCCGGTCCGTTCGATGTCGGCGTGCAGGGCTTTCAACTCCCGCTGCCGGCCGAAGAACCGCCGGCCCACGGCCGCCGCCACCGCCTGATCCGTCACGGGCCACGCTCCCGTCCACCTGCGCACGAGCCGATCCCGCGGGGGTCTCCGCACGGGCGATTCCGAGCGTAGTTCAGCGCGCGGCACCGACCCGGTGGAGCGCGGCGGACACATCCCCCGATCGGATCAGCCGATCGTCACACCGCCGCGTTCCCGACGGGCCGTCACGAAGTGAACGGACGGGCCGGCCAGGGCGCTTCCGCCGGGCGCAACGCCTCGACTCCTTCGCCCGCGCGCGCGGCGGCCAGCGACAGGACGCCCACCACCAGGCAGTTGTTGTGCAGCTCGCCCGCGAGGACCCCGCGCACGAGCTCCGCGAGCGGCACCCGCGCCAGCTCCATGTCGGCCTCCTCGTCGGAGACCTCGTAGCGCTCGCCCTCCGCCTCCGCGAGGTCCCGGGCGAGGAAGATCCGCACGGCCTCGTCACAGCCGCCCGGGGTCGTGTAGACGTCCGTCAGGACCCGCCAGTCCCCGGCCTTGACGTGGGCCTCCTCGTACAGCTCGCGCTGGGCGGCGTGCAGCGGGTTCTCACCGGGCACGTCGAGGAGCCCCGCGGGGATCTCCCACAGCTTCTGCCGCACCGGGTGCCGGTACTGCTTGAGCAGCAGGACCCGGTCCTGCTCGTCCAGGGCCAGGACGGCCACCGAGCCGGGGTGGACCTGGTAGTCGCGGCTCGCGACCGTGCCGTCCGGCATGACCACCTCGTCCGTGCGGACACTGGTCTTCTTTCCCTGGAAGGGGGTCGTCGTCGCGACGACCCGCCACTCCTCCGGGGTGTCCTGCAGCTCCATCTGGGTCCTCCCACGTACGCGCACACACGAAAGCCGGGGTACGCGTCGTCAAGGACCCGTACCCCGGCAACGTTAACGCCGACCGACGACAGCGCCGGTTACTTCGCGGGCTTGCCCGTCTTGCGCTCGACGGCCGCCTTGACCAGGCCCGCGAAGAGCGGGTGCGGGCGGGTCGGGCGGGAGCGGAGCTCCGGGTGCGCCTGGGTGGCGACCAGGTAGGGGTGGATCTCGCGCGGGTACTCGACGTACTCGACGAGCTTGTTGTCCGGGGAGGTGCCGGAGAAGACCAGGCCGGCCTTCTTCTCCAGCTCCGCGCGGTAGGAGTTGTTGACCTCGTAGCGGTGGCGGTGGCGCTCGTCCACGTACGGCTGGTCGTCGTAGACCTCGCGGACGATCGAGCCCTCGGCGAGCTTCGCCGGGTACAGGCCCAGGCGCATCGTTCCGCCCAGGTCGCCGGCGCCCTCGACGTACGCGAGCTGCTCCTCCATCGTGGAGACGACGGGGTGCGCGGTCGCCGGGTCGAACTCGGTGGAGTTGGCGTCCGGGATGTCCGCCAGGTTCCGCGCGGCCTCGATGACGATGCACTGGAGGCCGAGGCAGATGCCGAGCAGCGGCACCTTGTTCTCGCGGGCGTACTGGATCGCGCCGATCTTGCCGTTCACACCGCGGTCGCCGAAGCCGCCGGGGATGAGGATCGCGTCGACGTCACCGAGCTGCTTCTTGGCGCCGGCCGGCGTCTTGCAGTCGTCGGAGGTGACCCACTTGACCTTGACCCGGGCCTTGTTGGCGAAGCCGCCGGCCCGCATGGCCTCGGTGATCGACAGGTAGGCGTCGGGCAGGTCGATGTACTTGCCGACGAGCGCGACGGTGACCTCGTGGTCGGGGTTGTGGACGCGGTCCAGCAGGTCGTCCCAGGTGGACCAGTCCACGTCGCGGAAGGGCAGGTCGAGCTTGCGGACGACGTAGGCGTCCAGGCCCTCGGTGTGCAGGACCTTCGGGATGTCGTAGATCGACTTGGCGTCGATCGCGGCGACGACCGCGGCCTCGTCGACGTCGCACATCAGCGAGATCTTGCGCTTGATGGCGGTCGGGACCTCGCGGTCGGCGCGCAGGACGATCGCGTCCGGCTGGATGCCGATGTTGCGGAGGGCGGCGACCGAGTGCTGGGTCGGCTTGGTCTTCAGCTCGCCGGAGGGGCCGATGTAGGGCAGCAGCGAGATGTGCACGACGAAGACGTTGTCGCGGCCGACCTCGTGGCGGACCTGGCGGACGGTCTCCAGGAACGGCAGGGACTCGATGTCGCCGACGGTGCCGCCGACCTCGGTGATGACGACGTCCACGTCGTCCGTCGCCATGCGGCGGATCCGGGACTTGATCTCGTTGGTGATGTGCGGGATGACCTGCACGGTGTCGCCGAGGTACTCGCCGCGCCGCTCCTTGGCGATGACCTGCGAGTAGACCTGGCCGGTGGTGACGTTGGCCGAACCGTCGAGGTCGACGTCGAGGAAGCGCTCGTAGTGGCCGATGTCCAGGTCGGTCTCGGCGCCGTCGTTGGTGACGAACACCTCACCGTGCTGGAAGGGGTTCATCGTGCCCGGGTCGACGTTCAGGTACGGGTCGAGCTTCTGCATCGTGACCCGCAGGCCGCGGGCCTTGAGGAGCGCACCCAGGCTGGAGGCGGTCAGGCCCTTGCCGAGGCTGGAGGCGACACCCCCGGTGACGAAGATGTGCTTGGTCGTCGTGGTGTTGGGCGGCATCGCCAAGAGGGGGCTCCCGTGGTCGCGTTCTGGAGGTGCGTACCGGCGTCCCCTCCGGAAGAATCGGGGGGTGCCGTCGCTGCGGTTTCGGGGTCCTCGGCTGTCGCCGTTTCCCACCGGTCCACGGGGTACCAGGGTATCAGCGACATCGGGAGACCGCTTCCGGCCACACGCGGCAGTCGGGTGTTCACGGACGGCTACGGAAGGGTGGGGCGGGATCCGTCCGGCGGGGTGATCGACGTGGTCACGGGCCTGTTCACCCGATCGGAGCAGCTGCGTTACCCGCGTGATCACCGGGTCACTAGGGTGCGACGTATTCTGCTCGGACACAGCCCGCCGAGCAGACCGGCCATCGGCAACACCCCGCCGGCCCGACCGGACCGAGAGCTCGTCGACGAACCCTTGACCGCTGACACCAGCAGACCCGGCTGACACCCAGCCGGCGCAACCGAGCAAGCGCCCCACGGGGCGGACGTGGCCGTTCGACTGGAGTGAAGCACGTGGCCGGGCGCATCGAGGATTACGCACTCATCGGAGACATGCAGACGGCCGCGCTGGTCTGCCGGGACGGCAGCGTCGACTGGCTGTGCCTCCCCCGCTTCGACTCCCACGCGGTCTTCGCGGGGCTGCTCGGCACGGAGGAACACGGGTTCTGGCGGGTGGGTCCCACCGTGGCCGAGGACGCCGAGGCACCCCCTGCCGACCGGCGCCGCTACCTGGGCGACTCGCTGATCCTGGAGTCCGAGTGGGACACCCCGCGCGGCACGGTCCGGGTGACGGACTTCATGCCCCCGCGCGACGGCGCGCCGCAGATCATCCGGATCGTGGAGGGCGTCTCCGGCCGGGTCGCGATGCGCTCCGCGCTGCGGATGCGCTTCAGCTACGGCCGGATCGTGCCCTGGGTCCACAAGGTCGGCGAGCGCACGGTCGCCGTCGCCGGGCCCGACTCGGTGTGGCTCGACACGGACGCGGAGACGCACGGCGAGTCCCTCACGACGTACTCCGAGTTCACGGTCTCCCCCGGCGACCGGATCACCTTCACGCTCTCCTGGCAGCCCTCCCACAAGGAGCCGCCCGCACTGCCGGACCCGGAGGGCTCGCTGGCGGCGACCGCCGAGTTCTGGAGCGAGTGGGTCGACCACTGCACGTACCACGGCCCCTACCGGGAGGCGGTGGTCCGCTCCCTGATCACGCTGAAGGCGCTGACGTACGCGCCGACCGGCGGGATCGTGGCCGCGCCGACCACCTCGCTGCCCGAGGAGATCGGCGGCGTCCGCAACTGGGACTACCGCTACACCTGGCTGCGGGACGCGGCGATCACCCTCTCCTCGATGCTGCGCACCGGCTATCGCGAGGAGGCCCGCGCCTGGCGGGACTGGCTGCTTCGCGCGGTCGCCGGAGACCCCGAGAACCTCCAGATCATGTACGGCATCGCGGGCGAGCGGGAGCTCGGCGAGGCGGAGCTCGACTGGCTGCCGGGGTACGAGAACTCCGGCCCGGTCCGCGTCGGCAACGGCGCCGCCAACCAGCTCCAGCTGGACGTCTACGGCGAGGTCACCGAGGCCCTCCACCTCGCGCACATGACGGGGCTCTCCCGCAACGACTACGCCTCCCTCCTCCAGATCAAGCTGATCAACTACCTGGAGAAGCACTGGGACCAGCCCGACGAGGGCATCTGGGAGGTCCGCGGCCCGCGCCGCCACTTCACCCACTCCAAGGTGATGGCCTGGGTGGCCGTCGACCGCACGATCAAGCTCATCGAGTCCGGGGACGCCGACGGCCCGCTGGAGCGCTGGCGCGAACTGCGCGACGAGATCCACCGGGACGTCTGCGAGAAGGGCTACGACCCGGAGCGGAACACCTTCACGCAGTCGTACGGCTCCCAGGAGCTGGACGCCTCGCTGCTGCTGATCCCGCAGATGGGCTTCCTGCCGCCGGACGACAAGCGGGTCATCGGCACGATCGAGGCGATCCAGCGGGAGCTGTCCACGGAGGACGGCTTCGTGCTGCGCTACCCGACGGCCGGCGAGGAGGCCGGCGTCGACGGCCTCGAGGGCGACGAGGGCGCGTTCCTCGCCTGCTCCTTCTGGCTCGCGGACGATCTGGCGATGATCGGCCGGGTGGACGAGGCCCGCACGCTCTTCGAGAAGCTGCTCTCCCTGCGCAACGACCTCGGGCTGCTCGCCGAGGAGTGGGACCCCCGGCTCCAGCGCCAGGTGGGCAACTTCCCGCAGGCGTTCAGTCACGTCCCGCTGATCGACACCGCGCTGCGCCTGACGGCCAGCGGGGCGTACGGCGGCTGAGGCGCGGAGCACGGCCCGCCGGAATACGCTGGGAGGGTCCTGTCCCCCGTACGAAAAGGGGGCTCCCATGGCTCCCCATGTCTCCGAAAGCGCCCTGGCCGGACTGGTCGAGGACCTGGCCGGCGAGGTGATCACCCCCGGCGGTCCGGGCTACGACGAGGCTCGTGCCCTGCACAACGGCATGATCGACCGGCGCCCGTCGGTGATCGCCCAGTGCGCCACGCAGGCCGACGTGTCCAACGCGATCCTGTTCGGCCGTGAGGCCGAGCTGCCGATCGCGGTGCGCGGCGGCGGGCACAGCGTCGCCGGGACCTCCATGATCGACGGCGCGCTGATCGTCGACCTCCGCCGGATGCACGGGGTCGTCGTGGACCCGGAGGACATGACGGTACGGGTCGAGGGCGGGGCGACCATGGCCCACCTGGACCACGCGTGCCAGCCGTTCCACGTGGTGACGACCGGCGGGCGGGTGTCCACCACCGGCGTCGGCGGCTTCACGCTGGGCGGCGGCTCGGGCTGGCTGGAGCGGAAGTTCGGCCTCGCCAGCGACAACCTCCTCGCCGCCGACCTGATCACCGCCGAGGGCAAGCACGTCCACACGGACGCGGAGGAGAACCCGGAGCTGTTCTGGGCGCTGCACGGCGGCGGCGGCAACTTCGGGGTGGCGACCTCGCTGACGCTGCGGCTGCACCCGCTGCCCGAGATGAGCGTCGCGATGCTGCTGTTCCTGCCCGGCGACGCGCCCGAGGTCGTGCGCACCTTCCGCGATCTCGGCGTCCGCGCGCCGGACGAGATGGGCGGCGGCGCCATCTACATGCCTGCGCCCCCCGAGCCCTTCGTCCCCGAGGACCTGGTCGGCAAGCTGGTCTGCGGGGCACTGTTCACGTACACCGGCCCGGTCTCCGAGCTGCGCGAGTTCGCGGCGCCGCTGTTCGCGCTGAAGCCCGTGGTCGAGGTCGTCACGGACATCCCGTACGTGGACCTGCAGACGATGCTCGACGACCCGCCCGGGCTGCGGAACTACTGGTCGGCCGAGTACCTGCGGGACTTCCCCGATGAGGCCGTGGACGTCTTCTGCGACCGCGGCGCGCGGATCCCGGCCTCGACCGCCACCCAGCACGTGCTGTTCCTGATGGGCGGGGCCGTGGCCGCGGGGCCCTCCGAGTACCCGCAGCCGTGGCGCACCGCCCCCTGGGCGGTGCACCCGTTCGCGACCTGGGAGGACCCCGCATACGACGAGCAGGCGAAGCAGTGGGTCCACGACGTGCGCGCCGACGCGCGGCCGTGGGCCATCGAGGCGACGTACCTGAACTTCATCGGTGCCGAGGGCGAGCAGCGGATCGTCTCCTCCTTCGGTGAGGAGAACTACCGCCGGCTCGCCGCCGTGAAGGCCCAGTACGACCCCGCCAACGTGTTCCGCTTCAACCAGAACATCGTGCCGGCCCGCTGAGCCGGCTCAGCGAAGCGCGTCGATCACCTCCTTGGCGGCGCGCTCGCCCTCGGTGGCGCCGCCCTCCATGAAGCCCTGGAAGTCGTACGAACAGTGCTCGCCGCCGATGTGGACGTTGCCCTGGGCCTTGCCCTCGTATCCCGCGTACCGGTGGAGGTAGCCGACGGGCCAGCAGGAGTACGCGCCGAGGGCGTTCGGGTTCTTGTGCCAGGCGGAGAGCTGGGCGCGGCCCGTGTAGGCGGCGGAGGTGCCGGGGAAGAAGGCGTCGATGCCCGCGAGGTAGCGGGTGACGAGGTTCCGGACGTACGGGTCGGACTCGGTGGAGAACGGCCCTGCGGGGTCGAGGTTCCTGGCCAGGCTGCCGCCGCCGTACTGGATGAGGATGCCGCCGGTGCCGCCCTGGACCTTGGTGGTGTCCCAGGTCTGCTGGACCTCGCTGTCGGTGAAGCAGTCTCCGGCGGAGACCCCGGGCCAGGGGCCGGTGCCGCGCCAGGGGCGGGTGCCGAACTGCATGTTGAGCTTGGTGCAGTGGCCCATGCGGGCGTCCCGCAGCAGGTTCCGCATGAGGGGGTCGAAGCCCGCCAGGGACAGGTCGAGCTGTTTGAGGACCGGCAGGGGGAGGCAGAGGATCGTGTGGTCGGCGGTGACGGTCCGGACGGCGCCGGCCTCGGTGAAGGTCAGCGTCTGGGTGCCGTCGGCGTTGGACCGCACGGCGGTCAGGGACCAGCCCCGGCGCAGGGTCCCGGAGGTGAGGGCGCCGGCGATGGCGTTGGGGAGCAGGTCGTTGCCGCCGACGATGTGGTACCGCTCGTTGGACAGGCCCCAGATGTTGAAGTTGCCCGGATTGGTCTGGTAGCCCATGAGCAGGACGAGGGCGAGCGAGGACTGTTCGGTGGTGTCGGCGCCGTACTCGACGTTGTAGGCGACGTCGATGAACCTGCCGAGCGGCGAGGAGTGGCCGCCGGGGACCCGGGTCTCGATCCACTCGTACACGGACATGTTGTCGAGGGCGGTGCCGGTGGGCGTGGTCTGGTTCCAGAAAACCTCGCCCGCCTCGGAGAGGTCGCGGCGCAGTGCCTGGTAGACCGCGTTGAAGTCCTCGTCGGCCTGGTGGCGCGGGTAGTAGGCGCCGCCGAACCAGAGGACCTCCTCGGCCCCGTTGGGTCCGCCGCCGAGGAAGTCCTCGACGTCGAGGTCGAAGCGGCGGCAGAGCTCCAGGATCTTCTTGTGGCCGGTGTCGATCAGCTCGCCGCCGATCTCGGAGGTCTGGCCGTACGCCCAGTGGCCGCGCTGGGTCCACATCCGGCCGCCGACGCGTGAGGGGTCGGCCTCGTAGAGGACGGGGCTGAGGCCCGCGTCCTGGAGGGTGAGGGCGGCGGTGAGGCCGGATATCCCGGCGCCGACGACGGCGACCCTGGCGGAGTTCTTGACGGGCGGGGACGGGGTGGCGGCGCGGGCGGGGACGGCCCCGCCGAGGCCGGCTGCCCCGGCGGCGCCGACGACGACACCGGCGGCGGCCGCGTACTTGAGCAGGGAGCGGCGCCCGAGGGCGTCGGCTCTCATGCCTCTGAGCTCGTCGACGGGGATGTCGAGACGCCGGGCGTCGGCGTGCTCGGCGGCGAGGCGCTTCAGCAGGTGCATCGGGTTGGTGCGTGCCATGGAGCGCTCCTTGGGGAGGGGGAATCAGCTCTGCGGTACGACGGCGGGGGCGGGGGCTGCCTCGGCGGGGCGCTCGGCCGCGTCCTCCAGGACGATCCGGCCGATGATCTCGTAGCGCTCGGGCCGCTTGGCCTTGAGGTAGAAGCCGAGGCCGAGGCCTCCGAAGAAGACCAGGCCGACGATCCAGGGGATCGCCTTGAAGAAGAGGGAGTCGGCGGCGAGTCCGGCCGCGGTCTCCATGTTGATGACCAGCAGGACGACGACGGCGATCATGCCGATGCCGCCGAGGAGCGGCGCGGTGAGGGTCCTGAACCAGTGCCGGTCCTCGGGGTGGTTCTTGCGGAAGTAGCCGATGACGGCGAAGGAGCACAGGGTCTGGACGATGAGGATCGCCATCGTGCCGAGGATCGCGAGCAGGGTGTAGAGGTGGATGTAGGGGTCCTGGCCGGTGAGCCAGAAGGCGCCGACGAGGCCGACGGCGATCGCGCTCTGCACGTAGGAGGCGATGTACGGCGAGCCGTGCCGCGCGTGGGTGCGGCCGAGCGCCGGGTGGAGGAAGCCCTCGCGGCCGATGGCGTACAGATAGCGCGAGGCGCACTGGTGGAAGGCCATGCCGCAGGCGAAGGAGCCGGTCAGCAGCAGCCACTGGAAGGCGTCGACGGCCCAGGCGCCGATGAAGGACTGGGTGGGCGCGAAGAACAGGTCGAGGGGGGAGGAGGAGGCCGACAGCTTCACGGACCCGGTGAGGCCGTTTCCGGCGATCGTCATCCACGACACGTAGATGTAGAAGAGACCGACGCCGATGACGGAGATCAGGGTGGCGCGCGGGATGACCCGCTTCGGGTCGCGGGACTCCTCCCCGTACATGGCCGTCGACTCGAAGCCGACCCAGGACCAGAAGGCGAAGAAGAGCCCGAGCCCCGCCGAGGTGCCGGTGAAGGCGTTCATGGGGTTGATCGGCTCGACGGGGATGCCGTCGGGTCCTCCGCCGGCGATCAGCACGGCGGTGGCGACCGCGAAGAGGACGGCGATCTCCGCGATGAGCATCACGCCGAGTGCCTTGGCGGTCAGATTGATGTCGAAGTACGAGAGGACGGCCGTCACGGCCAGCATGACCGCCGCGTACAGGATCCACGGGATGTCGACGCCGAGCTGATCGGCGACCGTCGTCTTGGCGAAGTACGCGAAGACGCCGACGATGGAGGCCTCGAAGACGATGTACGCGAGGACCGCGAGCATGCCGGAGGCCATGCCGGCGATCCGGCCGAGACCGTGCGAGATGTAGCCGTAGAAGGCGCCCGCTGCCGTGATCCGCTTCGCCATGGCGACATAGCCGACGGAGAAGACGGTCAGGACGAGCGTCGCGAAGAGGTAGCCGGCGGGTGCGCCGGTGCCGTTGCCGAAGCCGACGGCGATGGGGAGGTTGCCGGTCATCGCGGTGATCGGGGCCGCGGTGGCGACGGCCATGAAGACGACGCCGACCAGACCGACGGAGTTCGCCTTCAGCCGGTGGACCTCTGGGGTGGAGTTCTCTGCCATGGCGCGAGAGCATCCTCGCGTGTGATGCAGGCCACAATCGACATGCGGTCGCACAATTCCCGCCATGGGGCGACGAGTTGTCGCCCCGATGTACGAAGTGTCCGGTGCCGTGACCGTGGGGTGATGTCACGGAAACACGGACGCGGGTAGCGTCCGGCCCCATGGACAATCAGGGCGGGATCACCGTGCAGCGGGCGCTCGAACTCCCGGGGCTGCGCAGCGGGCTCCCGGAGGTCGTCGCCGGCGCGGACCGGCTGCACCGCACGGTGCGCTGGGTGCACGCGGGCGAGGTGCCGAACATCGCGTCGCTGCTCAAGGGCGGCGAGCTGCTGCTGACCACGGGCCTCGGGCTCGGGACCCGTCCGGCCGAGCAGCGGGCCTTCGTCCGCCGGCTCGCGGACCGGGGCATCGCCGCGCTCGTGGTGGAGCTCGGCCCGCGCTTCGCCCGCCTCCCGGCGACGATAGTGGAGACCGCGCGGGCCGCCGGGCTCCCCCTGGTGCAGCTGCACCGCGAGGTCCCCTTCGTGGCCGTCACGGAGGAGATCCACACCGAGATCGTCAACGGCCACTACGCGCTCCTCCGGCAGGCCGAGGAGGTCCACCGGCAGTGCACGGAGGCCCTGCTCGGCGGCGGTGGGGTCCCGCAGGTCCTGCGGATCCTCTCCGACTTCGCCGCGAACCCGGTCTTCCTGGAGACCGCCGACGGCCAGCTGCTGTACGCGGCGGGCACCGAGTCCGGTCCCGCCGACCCGCTCCAGGTGTGGGACGGGCTGCGCGGCCAGCGCGCGGCCCGCGAATCCGGCCCGCCCACCGGTACGGTCCTCGTCGACGTGCCGGGCGGCGGCCCCGGTACGGGCTCGGTCCGGGCCCGTCTGGTCCTCCTCGCGGTCTCCGGCGCCCTCTCCCCCGTCCACCGGATGGCGGCCGAGCGGGCGGCGGGCATCCTCGCAGTGGTCCTCATGCAGGCGCGCCAGGAGGAGGAGCTGGCCGCGCGCGGCCGGGGCGACTTCCTGACGGACCTGGCGGAGGGCCGGATCACGGCCGAGGCGGCGCCGGCCCAGGCCCGCGTCCTCGGCTTCAAGCCGGGCGAGGGTCCGCTGCTGCCGGTGGTCATGCGGCTGGCCTCGGAGCTCTCCCCTTCGGGCAACTGGGCGCTCCTCGCCCGGGCGGTCCTCGAAGAGCTCTCCTCCGTCGGCGTCCCGGTCCTGCTGGGCGTCCGCCCGGTCGAGGGACGGGTCCCGCTCCTCCTGGGCCTGCGCTCGGAGTCGGAGCGCACGGCCGTCGCGGACCGGGTCGCGGCGGCGCTCCGCGCGGGCGTGGAGCGGGCGGGCCTGGAGCGTGCGGGCGTCCACCCGCCGGTGGTCGTCGTGGGCGTCGCCGGAAGCTGGGCGGCGGCCTCGGCGGGCCTGCGGCACGCGGCGGAGACGGCGACGGCGGCGCAGGGCCTGTCGGACCTCCCCTGGTACGACGCCCGCCGCCTCGACATCGACCTGCTGCTGTGGCGGCTGCGCGACCACCCGGACCTGGCGGCCTTCGTGGACCGCGCGATCGGCCCGCTCCGGGACCACGACCGCGCGTCCCGTCCCCCGCTGCTGCCGACCCTGGAGACGTACCTGGCGCACGCGGGCCGCAAGGCGGAGACGGCCCGCGAACTCCACCTCAACCGCCAGACGCTCTACAACCGTCTGGCCCGCATCTCCGAACTCCTGGGCACGGACCTGGACGACCCCCAAACGGTCCTGGCCCTCTCGCTGGCCCTGAGGGCCCGCCGCCACGCGACGTAACAGGCCGCAGGGCTTCGGGAAGGGGCGGTAGGCGGGAGCGGGCGGGGGAATCACCCAGCCCGCCCCCGCCTACCGCCGCCCCGCCAACTCGTCGTACACGCTCAGCACATGCGCGACGGTCTCGTCCTCCGTCGGCCAGGTCCCCGCCTGCACCCGCCCCGCCGCCGCGAGGTCCATCCGCCGCTCCGCGTCCTCCAGCAGCCCCCGCACCGCGCCCGCGAGCGCCGCCGCGTCCCCGTACGGCACGAGCTCCGCCGCGTCCCCGACCAGTTCCGGCACTCCGCCGACCGCCGTCGCGACGAGCGGGACGCCGAGCCGCAGCGCCTCCTGCGCGAGCAGGGACCGGGCCTCCCGGCGCGACGGGAGGACCGCGACGTCCGCGGCGGCCAGCAGCTCCGCGACGTCGTCGCGCCGCCCGATCAGCCGCACCGCGAGCCGCTCCGCCGTGATCCGCCGCTGCAGCGCGGCCCGTTCGCGCCCCTCGCCCGCGATGACGAGCAGCGGCTGCGGGTCGAGGTCCCGCCACGAGCGGGCGGCGTCGAGCAGCGTCCCGTATCCCCGCCCTCGTTCGAGCGCTCCGACGGCCATCAGCAAGGGCCGGTCGACCGCGCCCAGTTCGGCCCGGGCCTTGCCGTCGTGCAGGCAGACGGGCCCGCGCCCGGCCGGCACGGTGACCGGCGCGAGCCGGGCGTCCCGCGCCCCGCGCCGCCGCGCCCGGTCGACGAGCTCGGACGATGTCCCGAGGACGACGGACGCGGCCCGTACGGTGCTCCGCTCCAGGAGTCGCTGCACCCCGCCCCGCGCCCCGCCCAGGTGGTTCCGGCTGTGCCAGGTCGTGACGAGCAGCGTGCGCCCCCCACCGGACCCGGGCACGCCGGACCCCGACGCACCGGACCCCAGCCCTCCACAAGCCGTCCCGCAGGACGGCGCCGACAGCGCGAGGGTGGCCCGCACGGAGGCCTGGAGCCCGTGCGCGTGGACCACGTCCGCGCCGATGCAGGCGTTACGGAGCGCGGTGACGGTCGCGGGGTCCCCGAGGCGCGGCAGGGGCACGAAGTGCGCCCCCGCACCGAGGTAGTCGTAGAGACGGTCGAGTTCTGCCGGGGCGCACACGGTCACCCGCACGCCCCTCGCCACCAGCCCCGAGGCGAGTGATCGGACGTGAGAGCTGCTGCCCGCGCTGCCGCCGCCCAGCACTTGGACCGTACGGAGCTGTGTCACGCGCCCTAGGATGCCAGCCCGTACCGCCGACCGTACGCACGTTCCGGCACCGAAACGGCGTCGATCCCTTGTACGGAGGGCGTCCGCCGCCCGGACCCGCCCCAGGGTTCACCCACTTGAGCGAGCGCGCGAGGCGGCGTCCCACTCCCCCCACGCCGCGGCGGCGACGAGTCCCGCCGCGTGCGCGACGAGCCCGAACCGCCCGTTCCCGGCGGCGATCGCGCCGCCGACGGCCGCACCGAGCGCGTGCGCCCCGGTGTCACCGAGCATGGTGCGCTCCCCGAGGTCCTCGCCGAGGACCGCCGCCGCGGCTCCCATCGGGGCGGCGGCGAGCGATCCGCGGAGCAGCCCGGGCGCGCCGAGCGCGAGCACGGCCAGGCCCGCCCGCCCCGGCCGTACGTCCACGAGGTTGACCAGGTGGGCGCTGCCGGCGATGACGACCCCGGCGAGGACCTTGTCCACGGGCCGATCCTTGAGCAGCGCCCCGGCCGCCAGCGAGGCCGCGCCGATGCCGAGGAGCTTGACGGCCCCGCTGGTCACCTCGCCGTCCCGCAGCGCCGCCAAGTGCGCCCGGAAACCGCGCCGGTGATCGCCCTTCACATCGTCGTACGCCCCGCACGCCGCAGCGGCCAGCAGGGCGAACGCCACGGGCCCGCTGCCACTGCCGACGGCCGCACCGAGAGCGGTCGCGGGCCCGGCGAACAGGTCGACGCTCCGCCCGGCGTGGTTGGTCCGCGTCCACCGCGGGTCACCCGACGAGGCGAGGCCGCCGGACGAGAGGTCACCCGACGGCGACAGGTCACCCACCGACAGCGGGTCACCCGCCGACCGTTGGCCGCCCGACGACCGGCGCAGCCCCTCGTACACCGCCCGCGTCACGCCCGCGGCGACCCCGAACGACGCGAGACGCCTCACCCGTCCGCCCGGGCCGTCGCGAGCAGCTCCTCCGCGTGCGCCCTGGCCGTCTCGGAGTCCTCCTGGCCGGCGAGCATCCGGGACAGCTCCCGGACCCGCTCCTCGCCCTCCAGGACGGTGACGCCGGAGCGGGTCACGGAACCGTCGTTGGTCTTCTCGACGAGCAGCTGCCGGTCGGCGAAGGCCGCGACCTGCGGAAGGTGGGTGACGACGACGACCTGCGCCGTCCTGGCGAGCTTGGCGAGCCGCCGCCCGATCTCCACGGCCGCCTTGCCGCCGACACCCGCGTCGACCTCGTCGAAGAGGTACGTGGGCACGGGGTCGGTCCCCGCGAAGACGACCTCCACCGCGAGCATCACGCGGGACAGCTCACCGCCGGACGCGCCCTTGGCGATCGGCCGCGGCGGCGCGCCGGGGTGCGGGGCGAGCAGCAGCTCGACCTCGTCGGCCCCGGACGGTCCGTACGCGACCCGCCGGCCGCCGACCTCGACACCGTCGGGGTCCTCGGTCTGACTGATGGCGAAGGACACGCGCGCGTGCGGCATGGCGAGCGAGGCGAGCTCGGCGGTGACCGCCCCGGCGAACCGGTCGGCCGTCTCCGTGCGGGCGTCGGTGAGCCCCTGGGCGAGGACGGACAGTTCGTCGCGCAGCCGGTCCCGCTCGGCGGTCAGCTCCTCGACGCGGTCGTCGTCGCCGTCCAGCTCGCCGAGCCGGGCCGCGCTCTCCTCGGCCCAGGCGAGGACGGCGTCGATGTCCTTGCCGTACTTCCGCGTGAGCTGGGTGAGGGCCGCGCGCCGCTCCTCGACGGCGGCGAGCCGCAGCGGGTCGGCGTCCAGGTCGTCGGCGTATCCGGCGAGCTCCCCGGCCACGTCCCCGAGCAGGATGGAGATCTCCCCCATCCGGTCGGCCAGCGAGGCGAGCGCCGCGTCGTGCGACCGTACGGCCTCCAGGGCCCGGCCCGCGCCCGCGACGAGGGTCGTCGCGTCGACGGCCTCGGGGTCCTCGGGGTTGCCCGCGAGCGCGCCGTGCGCGAGCGCCGCGGCGGAGGCGAGGGCCTCGGCGTGCCCGAGCCGCTCCGCCTCGGCGGCGAGTTCGGTGTCCTCCCCGGCGCGCGGGGCGACGGCCTCGATCTCGGTGAGCCCGAAGCGCAGCAGATCGGCTTCCTGGGCCCGCTCCCGGGCCCGGGTGGTGATCTCCTCCAGCTCGCCCGTGACGGCCCGCAGCCGCTTGTACGCCTCGCCGTAGACGGCGAGCGGTGCGGCGACGGCCTCACCCGCGTACCGGTCGAGCGCTCCGCGCTGCCGGGCGGGCTTGAGCAGGCCCTGCTGGTCGGTCTGCCCGTGGACGGCGACGAGCTCGTCGGCGAGCTCGGCGAGCAGCCCGACGGGCACGGAGCGCCCGCCGAGGTGGGCCCGTGAGCGTCCTTCGGCCGAGATGGTGCGGCTGACGAGGAGCACGCCCTCGTCGAGCTCCGCCCCGGCCTCCTCCGCGCGTACGGCGGCGGGCGCGCCCGCGGGCACGCTGATCCGTCCTTCGACGACGGCCGAGGCCGCGCCGATCCGCACCAGGGCCGGGTCGGCCCGTCCACCGAGCAGCAGGCCCAGACTGGTCACGACCATGGTCTTGCCCGCACCGGTCTCACCGGTCACCGCGGTGAAGCCGGGCGACAGCTCGACCACCGCGTCGTCGATGACCCCGAGCGACCGTATCCGCATCTCCTCCAGCACGCCCCAGACCATACGAGGTTTCCCTGGTCCGATGCGACATCGCCCCGGCCGTAACTCTCCGGCGCGCCGATCGTTCGAGCACCCGGCAGGCCGGTCAAGGGGTACGTCAGTGCGGAGCGCCCCGCCAGCCCGACACCGGGAGGGCGAACTTGGCGACCAGCCGGTCCGTGAAGGAGGCGTGGTGCAGACGGGCCAGCCTGACGGGCACGGCGCCCCGCCGTACCTCGACCCGCGCTCCCGCCGGAAGCTCCACGGTCCGCCGCCCGTCGCACCACAGCACGCCGTGCGGGGTGTGCGGCTCGACCTCGACGGTGAGGACCGACTCGGGGGTGGTGACGAGCGGCTTGGCGAACAGCGCGTGGGCCCCGATGGGGACCATGAGCAGGGCCTCGACCTCCGGCCAGACGACCGGTCCGCCCGCCGAGAAGGCGTAGGCGGTGGAGCCGGTCGGTGTCGCGCAGATCACCCCGTCGCAGCCGAAGCCGGTGACCGGGCGGCCGTCGATCGCGAGCACGACCTCCAGCATCCGCTCCGGGGACACCTTCTGGACGGCCGCCTCGTTGAGCGCCCAGTCCCGGTGCAGGACGTCGCCGTTCTCGTACACGACGACGTCGAGGGTCATGCGCTCCTCGACCTCGTACGCCTTCGTCACGACCCGGTCGACGACCTTGTCGAGGTCGTCGCGCTCGGCCTCCGCGAGGAAGCCGACCCGGCCCAGGTTGACGCCGAGCATCGGCACCCCGGAGGCGCGGGAGAACTCGGCGCCGCGCAGCAGGGTGCCGTCGCCGCCGAGGACGACGAGGAGTTCACAGCCGTCGAGGGCGTCGGAGCAGGCCTCCGGCACCTTCTCGACGGACGGCGGCAGTGGCAGGTCCGAGGCCTCGGCCTCCAGGACGCGGACGCCGATGCCGCAGCGCAGCAGCCCCAGGACGACCAGTTCGGCGCTGCGCACGGCGGCGGGCCTGCCCGTGTGCGCGAGCAGGAAGACGGTGCGCGATGTTCCCGATGGTGCTGCTGTCGAGCTCAACTAGGTCCCTCCGCCACGGCGCGGTCTACGTCCGCCGGATCCAGCGCGGGCGCGCCTGCCCGCAGCCACAGAAAGTACTCGACGTTCCCGGAGGGGCCGGGCAGCGGGCTGGCGGTGACGCCGAGGACACCGAGTCCGAGCTCGGCGGCGCGCCGGGCCACGTTCTTCACGGTGTCGGCGCGGAGCTCGGAGCTCCGTACGACTCCGCCGGTGCCGAGCCGCTCCTTGCCCACCTCGAACTGCGGTTTCACCATCAGGACGAGGTCCGCGTCGGGCGCCGTGCACGCCGCGAGGGCGGGCAGGACGAGGCCGAGCGGGATGAACGACAGGTCGCCGACGACGAGATCGACGGGCACACCGTCGATGGCGTCGAGTGTCAACTCGCGTACGTTCGTCCGGTCCTTCACGGTGACCCGCTCGTCGCTCTGCAGCGACCAGGCGAGCTGCCCGTAGCCGACGTCGACGGCGACCACATGGGCGGCGCCCGCGCGCAGCAGCACGTCGGTGAAGCCTCCGGTGGAGGCCCCGGCGTCCAGGGCGCGCCGGCCCTCGACCCGCAGGCCCTGCGGGACGAAGGCCTCGAAGGCCCCGGCGAGCTTGTGGCCGCCGCGCGAGACGTAGTCGGGGTCGGAGTCGTCCTGGACGACGACGATGGCCGCGGCGGTCTCGACCTGTGTGGCGGGCTTGGTGGCGACGGTCTTGCCGACGGTCACCCGGCCCGCGGCGATCAGCTGGCTGGCGTGCTCGCGCGAGCGCGCGAGTTTGCGCCGTACCAGCTCGGCGTCGAGACGGCGGCGTGCCACTCCTGCCACGTTCGGTTCAGCTCCTGTTGTCGTGCGGACGGGGGGCGGGGTGCGCGTCGAGCGAGGTCAGCTCGGCGCGCAGTCCACGGTGTACATCCTCGTACACCTCCAGGTGTCCGTCCGCCGGGAGGTGGTCCACCTCGGCGAGACGCGCCAGGTGGGCGTCGACGGCGGCGTGGCCGGTGAGCTCCCGGGCGATGCCGAGCGGCGCGGGCGCGGCGGGTTCGTGGTCCTCGGCGGCCCCCGCGGCTTCTCGCTCGTCGGGCCCCTGCTCGGTCGTCGCGTCGCTCATCCCCCGACGCTATCGCGAAGCCCTGAGGTACGGTCGACGGCGATGGCGACGATCACTGAGTGCCGTGGCGCACTGGACAGACTTTCGGACAGTCTCGCGCGGGCCGACGGCGACGTGCGGGGCGCGACCGCGCTCGACCGCACCCTGAGCTGCCACATCACGGACCTCGACACGACCTTCACCGGCCGTCTCGCGGACGGCCGGATCGAGGTCGAGGGCACGGTCCCCGGCCCGCCGCCGGCGAAGGCGCAGATCCGGCTCGCGATGACCGGCGACGACCTGGTGGCGATGGTCGGCGGCGAGCTGAACTTCGCGAAGGCCTGGGCCTCCGGCCGGGTCAGGCTGGAGGCCGGCTTCCGCGACCTGCTGAAGCTGCGCTCACTTCTGTAGGGCGGGCTTCTGAGCGGCCCCGGTGTCACGGGCCCGCGCCTTGCGCCCGGCCGGTACGACGAGCGGCGTGCCGGTCTCCGGGTCCTCGATGACCTGGCAGCGCAGCCCGAAGACCCGCTCGACGAGCTCGGCCGTGACGACCTCGGACGGCGGGCCCTCGGCGACGACCTCGCCGCCGCGGACGGCGATGAGGTGGGTCGCGTACCGGGCCGCGTGGTTGAGGTCGTGCAGGACGGCGACGAGCGTCCGGCCCTGCGTCTCGTGCAGCTCGGCGCAGAGGTCGAGGACGTCGATCTGGTGCTGGATGTCGAGGAAGGTCGTCGGCTCGTCGAGGAGCAGCAGCGGCGTCTGCTGGGCGAGCGCCATGGCGATCCAGACGCGCTGGCGCTGCCCGCCGGAGAGCTCGTCGACGTACCGGTCGGCCAGCTCGGCGACGCCGGTCGAGGCCATCGACTCCTGCACGATCCGCTCGTCCTCCGGCGACCACTGGCGCAGCAGTCCCTGGTGCGGGTAGCGGCCGCGGGCGACGAGGTCGGCGACGGTGATGCCGTCGGGCGCGATCGAGGACTGGGGCAGCAGGCCGAGGGTCTTGGCGACCTTCTTGGCGGGCAGCGAGTGGATCGACGCCCCGTCGAGCAGGACCCGCCCCTCGGCGGGCTTCAGCATCCGGGAGAGGGCGCGCAGCAGGGTCGACTTGCCGCAGGCGTTGGGCCCGACGATGACGGTGAAGGAGTTGTCGGGGATCTCGACGGACAGGTCCCGGGCGATGACCCGCTGCTCGTACGCGAGGGTGACGGATTCCGCGCTCAGACGCTGCTTCTGCCGACCGGTCATACCCGTACTCCTGTTGTCCTTGTTCTTGGCGTGCGTGGTCATATCCGGCCCGCCTTGCGTTCGGTGACGAGCAGCCAGAGCAGATAGCAGCCGCCGAGGATGCCCGTGACGACGCCGACCGGGAGCTGGCGCTCGCCGAAGGCGTTGGTGGCGATCCAGTCGGCGCTGAGCAGCAGCGCCGAGCCCATGAGGGCGGAGGCGGCGAGGTTGGGGCCGGGCGCCCGGGTCAGCCGGCGGGCCAGCTGGGGCGCGCTCAGCGACACGAAGACGATCGGCCCGGCGGCGGAGGTGGCGACGGCGACGAGCAGCACGGCCGAGGCCATGAGGACGATCCGGGTCCGCTCGACCTTCACGCCGAGGGCGTACGCGGCGTCGTCGCCCATCTCCAGCATGCGCAGGGCCCGGCCGTGGCCGAGGACGAGCGGCAGCAGGACGCAGCAGACGGCGAACAGCGGCCAGAACTGCGACCAGTCGCGCCCGTCGAGGGAGCCGGTCATCCACACGGTGGCGCGGGTGGCGTCCACCAGATTGGCCTTGGTGATCAGGTAGTGGATGACGGAGGTGAGCATGGCGGCGGCGCCGATGCCGACGAGCACCAGCCGGTAGCCGTGCACGCCCTTCTTCCACGCGAGCAGGTAGATCGTCACACCGGTGACGAGCCCGCCGACGACGGCCCCGCCGGCCGCGGCAGCGGCGTCCCCCTGGAAGAGGACGATGACCGCGAGCGCGCCGACGGTGGCGCCCTGACCGAAGCCGATGACGTCGGGGCTGCCGAGCGGATTGCGGGAGACCGACTGGAAGACGGCCCCGCCGACGGCGAGCGCCGCGCCGACGAAGACGGCGACGAGGACCCGCGGCAGCCGCAGGTCCATGACGGCGAACTCCTGGACGACGGTGCCCTTGCCGAGGAGCGTGTCGACGACCTCGCCCGGCGTCATGGGGAAGTCCCCGGTGCCGATGAGGACGACGGCGACGGCCACGGTGAGCACGAGCAGGCCGAGGACGGAGAGCGCGGCCCGGGGCTCGTACCGTACGGAGAACCCGCCGCCGGCCCGCAGGGTCTTGGTGGTCACAGCTGGGCCATCCTCTTGCGGCGTACGAGTCGGATGAAGACGGGCCCGCCGATGAGAGCGGTCACGATGCCGACCTGGAGCTCGGAGGGCCGGGCCACGAGCCGCCCGACGACGTCGGAGCCGAGCAGCAGGACCGGCGCGAGGACGGCCGCGTACGGCAGGATCCAGCGCATGTCGGGCCCGGTGATCGCCCGCACCATGTACGGGACCATCAGCCCGAGGAACACGATGGGCCCGCAGGCCGCGGTCGCGGCTCCGCACATCAGGGTGACGGCCACCATGGCGACGACCCGGGTCCGGTTGATGTTCGCGCCGAGGGCCCGGGCGGTGTCGTCGCCCATCTCCATGGCGTTCAGGGGCCGCGCGATGAGGAGCGCGAGGACGGCCCCGGTCAGGATGAAGGGGGCGACCTGCCGGATCGTCGCCATGTCGGCGGAGGCGAGCGAGCCGACCGTCCAGAACCGCATCCGGTCGAGGGCAGCGGAGTTGAGCAGCTCGACGGCGTTGACGTACCCGTAGAGCGCGGCGGTCGCGGCGGTGCCGGCGAGCGCCAGCCGCACGGGGGTGGCGCTGCGGCTGCCCCCCAGCAGATAGACGACGACGGCGACGACCGCGGCTCCCACGAAGGCGAACCAGACGTACTCCTTGACGTCGACCACCCCGAGGAACGCGATGGCCGAGACGACCGCCGCGGCGGCGCCCGCGTTCACCCCGAGCAGTCCGGGCTCGGCGAGCGGATTGCGGGTCAGCCCCTGCATCACGGCCCCGGACAGCCCGAGGGCGAGCCCGACGAGCAGCCCGAGGAGGGTACGGGGGACGCGTACGTCATGGATGACGACGTCGTTGCCCACGCCGCTGTTCTCGAACAGCCCGTGCCACACGTCTCCGAGCGGCACCGGCTTGGCACCGATCATGATGCTCAGGACACAGACCAGCAGCAGGACCGCGACGGCCACCACCAGCCCGACGGCACGCACGGAGTTCCGCCGTGTCGCGGTCGGGGCGGCGGGCGTCGGATCCGCGCTCGCTCGGGAAGGACTCTCAACCAACACGGAGTTAGGTTAGCCTACCCAATTTTCTTACCCTCGCCCGAGCGACGACCCCATCGACCCGCCGCGTCACCACCCCAGCGTCACCACCCCAGCGACGCCAGCGCCTTCCCCGCGTCCGCCCCGCACACCCCGTCCCCCGCGGCCGACCACGCGGCCCCGCACAAGGCCCGCACCCCGTCCATCACGTCCGCGCGCGCCTCGGACGCCGCCTCCAGTACCAACTCGCCCCCGCTCACGGACGCCCGCCACGCCCCGCAGGCGACGACTCCACCCGCTCCCTCGGCGACCTCCGGCTGACCCACCAGCAACCCCCGCAGATCCGCCGCCACATACGTCGGCCGATGCTCCGGCACCGCCGTCAGCAACTGCGCCACATCCGTCACCCCGGTGAGGACGAGCAGCGAGTCCACCCCGCCGTTGAACGCACCCTCGATGTCCGTGTCCAGCCGGTCCCCCACCACCAGCGGCCGCGCGGCCCCCGTCCGCAGCACCGTCTCCCGGTGCATCGGCGGCAGCGGCTTCCCCGCGACCTTCGGCTCCGCACGACCCCCCGACGCGATCCGGACGACCTCCACCGCGGCACCGTTCCCCGGCCCGATCCCCCGCGCACCCGGAATCGTCAGGTCGGTGTTCGAGGCGTACCACGGCACCCCGCGCTGCACCGCGTACGCGGCCTCCGCGAACCGCCCCCACGGCAGGTCCGGGCCCCCGTACCCCTGGACGACCGCCGCCGGCTCGAAGTCCGCCGACTCCACCGGCACGAGCCCCCGCTCACGCAGCGCCACCCGGAGCCCTTCGCCCCCGACGACCAACACCCTCGACCCCGGCGGCACTTCCTCGGCGATCAGCCGCGCGACCGCCTGCGCCGAGGTGACCACGTCCCCGGCCACCGCCGGCACACCGAGGTCGGTGAGGTGCGTCGCCACC
The DNA here is from genome assembly GCF_006539185.1 of Streptomyces gardneri. Taxonomy (GTDB): domain Bacteria; phylum Actinomycetota; class Actinomycetes; order Streptomycetales; family Streptomycetaceae; genus Streptomyces; species Streptomyces gardneri. The sequence continues at coordinate 3,197 of NZ_BJMN01000021.1, read as the reverse complement.
TCCTCCGGCGTCCGCAGCGCGTTGTTGGTGACGTACGCCAGGTGCATGCCGCCCTCGCGCGCCACACCGAGCGCCTCGACCGCGTACGGGATGGCCTCCCCGCCCGCGTACACGACACCGTCCAGGTCGAGGAGCGCCGTGTCGTACGCCGCGCTCAACGCCACCGCGCTGCTCCCCGGAAGCCTCCTGCCGCCACCGTCGTGCTGCCCCTGGCCGTTCCGCACCGTCACCGCTCACTCCTCGCCTCGCCGGGTGAAGTCTCCCCCGCTCCCCCGATCATCGCTCATGGCCGCGCCCACATACGATGTCGAGATGAACACCTCAGGTCACGCGGCCGACGCTGTCCGCGACGACGACGCAGGGCTGCGCCTGGCCCCGTTCCGCGGACTCCGTTACGTCCCCGAGCGGGTCGGCAGCCTCGCCGCCGTGACGTCCCCGCCCTACGACGTCGTCGTACGACCTGACGGACTTCTCCATCTGGAATCGGCCGACCCCCACAACATCGTCCGGCTGATCCTCCCGCAGGCCATCACCGCCGGCACCCGCCACCGCAAGGCCGCCGTCACCCTCGACCGCTGGCTCGCCGACGGCGTCCTCGCCCCGGACCCGGAACCCGCGCTCTACGTGTACGAGCAGAGCGGCGACGGCATCCTCCAGCGCGGCATCATCGGTGCCCTGGAGCTCTCCACCCCGGACGAGGGCGTGGTCCTCCCGCACGAGGACGTCATGCCGCACGTGGTCGAGGACCGTGCCGCCCTCATGCGGACCACGGCCGCCAATCTGGAGCCCCTGCTCCTCACCTACGTCGGGGAGGACGACGGCGGCGCCGACGCCGTCATCGAGCGCGCCGTGCTCCGCGAGCCCCTGCTCTCCACCACCACGGAGGACGGCTTCCACCACCGTCTCTGGGCGGTCACCGACCCGGCCGAACAGGCCACCGTCGCCGAGGAGCTCCGCCGGCACCAGGCCCTCATCGCGGACGGCCACCACCGCTGGGCGACGTATCTGCGGCTGCGCGAGGAGCACACCGCTCCCGGCCCCTGGAACTACGGCCTGGTCCTCCTCATCGACACCGCCCGCTATCCCCTGCGGGTCCGCGCCATCCACCGCCTCCTCAATCGCCTGCCGGTCGCCGACGCCCTGGCGGCCCTCGGCGACTCCTTCCGGGTACGCCGGATCGAGCGCCCCCTGCCGATGGCCCTGGAGGCCCTGGCCACCGCGGCGGCCGAAGGCAACGCGTTCCTCCTCGCGGGTGACGGCGCCTTCCATCTCCTGGACCGCCCGGACCCCACCCTCCTCGACCGGACGATCCGCGCGGACCGCCCCGAGGCCTGGCGCACCCTGGACGCGACCGTCCTGCACTCCACTCTTCTGGAGCAGATCTGGCACATCCCGGACGCGCCCGAGGACATCGCCTACATCCACGACACCGAGGCCGCGGTCGCCCAGGCGGAGCGCCGCGGCGGTACGGCGGTCCTGATGCACCCGGTACGCGAAGAGGTCGTACGGGACCTGGCCCGCCAGGGCGTGACGATGCCCCGCAAGTCGACCTCGTTCGGCCCGAAGCCCGCGACCGGCCTGGTCCTGAGAAGCCTCGCGCTGGACTGAGCCCGGAAACGAAGAAGGGCGGCACCCCGAGGGGTGCCGCCCTTCTCACATGTTCAACGGATCAACGGTCGTCGCCGTCGACGTCGACGTCCTCGACATCGTCGACGTCATCCGCGACATCGACGATCCCACCCTCGACGTCCTCGACGTCGTCCGCATCCTCGACGTCCTCGACATCGTCCTCGACGTCTTCGATGCCCTCGACATCGTCCTCGTCGTCCGAGTCGTCGAAGGCGTCCACGAACTCGATGCCGTCCAGCTCGGCGAGCCGGTCCGAGGCGTCCGTGACGCCGTCCTTGTCGGACTCCAGGGCCTTGGCGAACCAGTCCCGCGCCTCGCTCTCGCGTCCGGCGGCGAGCAGGGCGTCGGCGTAGGCGTACCGGAGACGCGCGGTCCACGGGTGAACGGCGCCGGACGCCAGCTCGGGGCTCTGCAGCGTCACGATGGCGGCGTCCAGCTGACCCAGGTCACGACGGGCGCCGGCGGCCACGAGCCGCATCTCGACCTGTCCGGCCTTGTCCAGCTTCTGCACCTCGGGCTCGCCGGCCATCGCCAGCGCCCGCTCGGGGCGGCCCAGGCCGCGCTCGCAGTCGGCCATGACGGGCCACAGCTCGACGCCACCGCTCATCCGCCGCGCGGCACGGAACTCGGCCAGCGCCTCGGAGTACTTCTGCGTGGCGTACGCGGCGAAGCCGGCGGCCTCGCGCACGGCCGCGACACGCGACGCGAGCCGCAGGGCGACCCGGGAGTACTCGTACGCCTTCTCCGGCTCGTCGTCGATCAGCTGGGCGACCATGACGAGGTTGCGCGAGACGTCCTCGGCCAGCCCCTTGGGCAGGCTCATGAGCTCCTGACGCACGTCCGCGTCGATCTCGTCACCGGTGACCTCCGGCGGGATCGGCAGCCGCTTGATCGGCGCACGGTCGCCACGGTCCCGGTCACGGTCGTCACGCGCCCCGTAGCCGCCCCGGTCGTCCCGCCCACGGAACCCACCGCGGTCGCCGTCACGCCGGTCGTCGCGGCGGAAGCCACCGCCACGGCTGTCGTCACGCCGGTCGTCCCGACGGAAGGGAGGCCGCTCGTCACGACGCTCGTCACGCCGGAAGCCGCCACCACCGCGGTTGTCATCGCGACGGTCGTCACGCTGGAAGGAGGAGGGCCGCTCATCACGACGGAAGCCACCACCGGTGCCGCCGCCACGGTTGTCGTCCCGACGGAACCCACCACCGCGGTTGTCGTCACGACGGTCGTCACGCTGGTACGAGGAGGGCCGCTCGTCGCGTCGGAAGCCGCCACCACCACGGTTGTCATCACGACGGTCGTCACGACGGAAGCCGCCACCACCGCGGTTGTCGTCGCGCCGGTCGTCACGCTGGAAGGAGGAGGGGCGCTCGTCACGACGGAAGCCGCCGCCCGTGCCACCGCCACGGTTGTCGTCACGACGGAAGCCACCGCCGGAACCGCCACCACGGTTGTCATCACGACGGAAGCCGCCACCGCGGTTGTCGTCGCGCCGGTCGTCACGCTGGAAGGAGGAGGGGCGCTCATCACGACGGAACGAAGGCCGCTCGTCACGACGCTCGTCACGA
>NZ_BJMN01000020.1 GCF_006539185.1 Streptomyces gardneri | reverse complement strand
AGTGCCGAGTCGCTCCGCGGCCAGGGCGCCCGGGTGATCGTCACGGAGATCGACCCGATCTGCGCGCTCCAGGCGGCGATGGACGGCTACCAGGTGGCGACCCTGGAGGACGTGGTGGAGACGGCGGACATCTTCATCACGACCACCGGCAACAAGGACATCATCATGGCGTCCGACATCGCCCGCATGAAGCACCAGGCGATCGTCGGGAACATCGGCCACTTCGACAACGAGATCGACATGGCCGGCCTGGCGCGGATCCCGGGGATCGTGAAGGACGAGGTGAAGCCGCAGGTCCACACGTGGACGTTCGAGGACGGCAAGGTCGTCATCGTCCTCTCGGAAGGCCGCCTCCTCAACCTCGGCAACGCGACGGGCCACCCGTCCTTCGTGATGTCGAACTCCTTCGCGGACCAGACCCTCGCGCAGATCGAGCTGTTCACGAAGCCGGAGGAGTACCCGGTGGACGTCCACACGCTGCCGAAGCACCTGGACGAGAAGGTGGCGCGCCTGCACCTGGACGCCCTGGGCGTACGTCTCACGACGCTCCGCCCCGAGCAGGCGTCGTACATCGGGGTCCCGGTGGAGGGCCCGTACAAGCCGGACCACTACCGCTACTGATGTGTGCGAACGATGACGGGCGCGACCCGTGGCTCCCCGACCGGCTCCTCCGCACGGAGCGGGACCTCTTGATGCCGCTGCTGCGGCGTACGCCCCCGGAGGCGTACGAGCTCCGCACGGCCTGCCCCGGCTGGACGGCCCGGCAGGTCCTCGCCCACTGCGGGGCGGCCCTCGTCCGGATCGTCGAGGACCGCCTGGAGGAGGGCGTGTTCCTGCCGGAGGCGAACGCGTGCGACGTGGCCGAGCGCGAGGGCTGGCCGCTCGGCCGGATCCTCGACGAACTGGAACGCGGCCTGACGGAGGCGGGACCCGTCATCGCCGAGCGCGAGGACGGCCGGCTCGACGCGGTCGCGCTCGGCGAGTGGGTCCACGCCGGAGACGTACGGGAGGCCTTCGGCGAACCCGGCGCGTACTGCGGCGAGAGCCTGGACCTGGCCCTCCCGCTCCTCTCGGTGACGAGCCGCAAACGGGAGACCCCCCGCCTGGTGGGCGTCCTCGCGGACCGCGAGGACCACCCGGTGGCCCTCGGCAACGCGATAGAGGGCCGCCCGGAGGCCCGCTTCCACGGCGACGCGGCGACCCTGATCCGCATCTACGCGGGCCGCCCCCTGGTCCGCACCCGCTACGAACTCACGGGCGCGACGGAACACGAACTCCTCATCTACCGCTAGAGCCCGTGCCGCGGCTGCGGGCCCGCGCCGCACCCTGCGCGGGCCCGCAGACCGAAGGGATCCCCATGTCCACGCTCGACCGGCTCCTGCACGCCCAGGCGTCGGAGCGCCCGGATCACACCGCCGTGGCATACGACGACGAGACGCTCACCTTCCGAGAGCTCCAGGAAGGCGCCACCGTCCTCGCCGCCCACCTCCGCAGCCTCGGCGCCGCCGCCGACACCCGCGTGGGCGTCCACGTCGACCCGTCACTGGAACTGGTGATCGGGGCCTGGGGTGTCGTCTGCTCCGGCGCCGCCTACGTCCCGCTCTCCCCGGAGTACCCCGAGGAGCGCCTCCGCTACATGATCGAGGACAGCGGCGCCCGCATCGTCTTCACGCAGGAACGCTTCAGGGCCCGCGTCGCGGAGCTGGCCCTGCCCGGCACCACCGTCGTCACGCTCAAGGACGCCGTCCAGCACGCCTGGCGCACGGCGGGCGAGGAGCCCCCGGCGTACGACGAGGTCCGGGACCACGACCTCGCCTACGTCATCTACACCTCCGGCTCCACCGGCAGACCCAAGGGCGTCATGATCGAGCACCGCTCGATCGTCGCCCAGATGCGGTGGATGGCCGCCGAGCATCGACTCGGCCCCGGCCACACCGTGTTGCAGAAGACCCCCATGAGCTTCGACGCCGCCCAGTGGGAGATCCTCGCCCCCGCCGTCGGCGCCCGCGTCGCCGTCGGACCGCCCGGCGTCTACCGCGACCCCGAGGCCCTGATCGACACCGTCCGCGCACACGGCGCGACCATGCTCCAGGGCGTGCCCACGCTCCTCCAGGCCCTGGTCGACACGGAGCGCCTCGCCACCTGCACCAGCCTCCGCCGTGTCTACTCCGGCGGCGAGATCCTCTCCCGGAACCTGGCGACGCAGCTCCTCGCCGAGCTCCCGGACGCCGAGCTGATCAACCTCTACGGCCCCACCGAGTGCACGATCAACGCCTCCTCGCACACCGTGGACCGCGCCGCCCTCACGGCCGGCGGCCCGTCCGCGATACCCATCGGCAGACCGGCGTACGACACGACCTTCCACATACGCGACGGCGAGCTGTGCATCGGCGGGATCCAGGTGGCGCGGGGGTACCTGGACCGCCCCGAGCTCACCGCGGACCGGTTCGTCACCACGGACACCGGCGAGCGCCTCTACCGCACCGGCGACCTGGCCCACTGGAACGACGACGGCACCGTCCAGTTCGCGGGCCGCGCCGACAACCAGATCAAGCTGCGCGGCTTCCGCATCGAGCTGGACGAGATCGCCCTCGCGATCGAGAACCACGACTGGGTGAAGAACGCGGCGGTCATCGTCAAGGACGAGCCCCGCACCGGCTTCCAGAACCTCGTCGCCTGCGTCGAGCTCTCCCCGAAGGAAGCCGCCCTGATGGACCAGGGCGACCACGGCGCCCACCACCAGTCCAAGGAGTCCAAGCTCCAGGTCAAGGCCCAGCTCTCCAACGCCGGCACCCGCGACGACGCCGACCTGGCCGGCCGCCCGGCCGTCGCCCTCCCGAGCCGCACCCCGTCCGCCCGTATGCGCCGCACGGTCTTCGCCCGCAAGACGTACCGCTTCTACGAGGGCGGCGAGGTCACCCGCGCCGACGTCCTGGCGGCCCTGGCCCGCCGCCCCGAGGGCATCGGCTCCCGCGCGATCGGCAGCCTCACGGTCGCGGACCTGGGTGAACTCCTCCGCTGGTTCGGCCAGTTCACGAGCGAGGAGCGACTGCTCCCGAAGTACGGCTACGCCTCGCCGGGCGCGCTGTACGCCACCCAGCTGTACGTGGAGGCGCGCGGGATCGCGGGCCTGGACCCGGGCACGTACTACTACCACCCGGTGCGCCACCAGCTGTACCTGACCGGTGAGCTCCCGGCCGCCGGCGACCCGGTGCTCCGCCTCTCCTTCCAGGGCAGGCGCTCGGCCATAGAGCCGGTCTACAGGAACAACATCCAGGAGGTCCTGGAGATCGAGACGGGCCACATGGTGGGCCTCTTCGAGGAGATCCTGCCGGGCCACGGCCTCGACGTACGTCCGACCGGGGACGGCGGCACCTTCGAGGTGGTCCCGTACGACGCGGAGGCACCGGCCGAGGGCCCGGAGGTGGACGTCTACGTCCAGTCGCACGCGGCCGGGATCACGGACCTCCCGTCCGCTCAATACGCCTACGAACACGGCGAATTACGACCCATATCCGCCTCCCTCGTCGAGAAGAAGCACGTGATCGCCATCAACCAGGCGGTCTACGAACGGGCCTCCCTCGGCATCACGGTGATCAGCCGCACGCGCGACACGGCACGCGCGTACATCGACCTGGGCCGCGCGCTCCAGCGGCTCCAACTCGGCGACCACGGCCTCGGTTTCATGTCCTCCGGCTACAGCTCGAAGTCGGGCCACCCGCTCCCCGCGGCCCGCCGCATCGACGAGATCCTCGACGAGGCGGGCCGGCCGACGGGCCCGTCGTACTTCTTCGTCGGGGGCCGGGTCAGCGAGGAGCAGCGGCTCAGCGAGGGCATGTACGAGGACACCGTCCACATGAAGGGCCCGGCGGAGATGATCCGCGACGACCTCGTCCACCACCTGCCGGACTACATGATCCCCAACCGGGTCGTCGTCCTGGACCGGCTGCCGCTCTCCGCGAACGGCAAGGTGGACGCGAAGGCCCTCGGCGAGCTGGCCGTGGTCAACGCCGGCCTGCACGGCCGCCCGCACGTGCGGCCGAGGACGCGTACGGAGAGCCGGCTGGCGGAGATCTGGGCGGCGGCGCTCGGATACGAGGAGGTCGAGGCGGTCTCCGTCCTCGACGACTTCTTCGAGTCGGGCGGCAACTCGCTCATCGCCGTCGCCCTGATCACCCGTATCAACCGCGAGTTCGGCGCCGGGCTCCCCCTCCAGATCCTCTTCGAGTCCCCGACGATCGAGAAGCTCGCCCACCGGGTGGACGGCGCCGCCGCGACCCCCGCCTCCCGGCTCGTACGCCTCCACGCGGCCGGCGCCCAGTCGCCCGTCTACTGCTGGCCGGGCCTCGGCGGCTACACGATGAACCTGCGGCACCTGGCCGAGGAGATCGGCATCGACCGCCCGTTCTACGGCGTGCAGGCCTACGGCATCAACCGGGGGGAGGAGCCGTACGCCACGATCCGCGAGATGGCGGCGGCCGACGTCGCCGCGATCCGCCGCCGTCAGCCCAAGGGCCCTTACACACTGTGGGGTTACTCCTTCGGCGCCCGGGTGGCCTTCGAGTCGGCGCACCTGCTGGAAGCGGCGGGAGAGCAGGTGGAGAACCTCTTCCTCATCGCCCCCGGCTCCCCTAAGGTCCGCTCCTCGGAGACGGGCGGGGCGTCCTACGCGAACCCGGCGTTCGTCACGATCCTCTACTCGGTCTTCGCGGGCGAGATCGACCCGACGGTGACGGCGAAGGACCGCGAGTCCTTCGTCGCCCTGGTCGCGGATCGCCTCCCGGCCCTGGACCCGGAAATCGTCGCGCGGATCGTCGCGATCGTCGAGGAGACCTTCGACTTCACGTACACCTTCAAGGAGCTCACGGAGCGTCAAGTGGCGTGCCCTGTCACGCTCTTCAAGGCAGAAGGCGACGACTACTCCTTCCTGGAGAACACGAAGGGCTGGTCGACGCGCCCGCCGGCGGTGGTCGAGCTGGACGCGGACCACTACAGCCTGCTGCGCCTGCCCGACCTGAAGGAACTCGTCAAGAAGATCCGCTACCGGCTGGGGGAGTAGCGCGCCGCCGCTGCTTCCGGTGGGGGCGGTGCGGGCGTACGAGGCTGTCGAGGGCGCCCACGGCGGCAGGGACGTGCTCCGGTTCGCGGGGCGTCCTCCCGCCCGCGCACCACCAGCCGACCTGCCCGTCCGTTGCACGCGGGTGCATGCCGAAGCCGTGCTCGCCGCACACCGGCCAGGCCTGCCAGAGAAGCTCGACGACGGTCTCCTGCGCGGCGTCGGCGACGGCCGCCAGGGCGCTGACGGGGTCGTCCGACGTACTCGCGTCCAGACAGTTGCCCTGCCACTCGCCGTTGGCGAGGGCCACGTAGAGGTCCTCGCCCCCGTCCCACGAGGGAAGCCCCATGAGCCGCAGGGGCTCCTGGTCCGGCAGGGTCACCGCGAGGTCCCGGTTGACCAGGGCGAGCGCCTCGCCCCACAGCGGGTACTCCCCGGTCTCGACCCGACGGGGAACGGGGGAACCGAAGAAGCCGTTCATGGAGCCCATCCTGCCTCCCCGGTCGCCCGTCGCCCGATCGGGGCCCGTCGCCGTGCGGGGCGGGGGAGGGGCTGGTCTGCTGATCGGGACCCTCTCCCGCCACGCGTACAGGAGCAGCACCATGGCCGTCATCATCACCGTCGAGATCCCCGGTCGTACCCAGGCGGAATACGAAGCGACCCACGCGCAGCTCATCGACGCCGAGTGGTGGCCGCCGCAGGGGTTCATCGCCCACGCGGCCGGGCCCGACGGGACCGGGGGGTGGCGGGTCGTCGACTTCTGGGACTCCGAGGACGACTTCCTCGCCTTCGTGGAGAAGGCGCGGCCGATCTTCGAGCGGACCGGCATGCCGCCGGTACTGCCGAAGGTGCAGGAGGCGGTGAACGTGATCCTCAAGTAGGTGCGGCCGCCGCACCTGGAAAATCCATTGCGGGGCGGGGGAATGGGCGCCAGGCTCGCTCCCATGACCAGTCTTCCTTCCCGCCCCGTCGCGGACCTGTTCTCCGCCGACGGGCGCCTCAAGGCGATCCCGCGCAAGCCCGCGCGCCGCGAAGCGCTCCTCGCGCACCTCGCCGAGACGCTGTTCGAGGCCGACCGTGAGTACCGCGAGCCCGAGGTCAACGAGGCCCTGCTCACCGTGCACGAGGACTTTTCCGCCCTGCGCCGGTACCTCGTGATCGGCGGCTTCCTCGGCCGTACCAAGGACGGCTCGGCCTACCACCGACAGCAGCAGCCCTGCTCCCCCGAAGGCGCGATCCCCGCCGTCGCGTGACGACCGCGGTGGTGGCCGGCCTGCTGGCCGGCTACGGCATCGCGATCCCGGTCGGCGCCGTCGGCGCCCACCTGGTGGCGGTCGCGGCGCGTTCCCCCTGGCGCACGGGGGCGGGCGCGGCGCTCGGCATCGCCGCCGCGGACGGTGTCTACGCCGTGCTCGCGGTCCTCGGGGGCGCGGCCCTCGTCCCCCTCCTCGCCCCCGTGGCGACCCCGCTGCGCTGGGTCTCGGCCGCGGTCCTCGTGATCCTGGCGGCCCACTCGACCCGGGCGGCCGTCCGCGCCTACCGCGCGGGCCCGCAGAGCACCGAGGCCCCGCCCCCGGCTCCCCGGCGCGCGTTCCTCACCTTCCTGGGGATCACGATCCTCAACCCCATGACGATCGTCTACTTCACGGCCCTCGTGCTCGGCGGCCAGACGACGACGGGCGCGACGGAGGCGACGGTCTTCGTCACCGCCGCCTTCGTGGCCTCGGCGAGCTGGCAACTCCTCCTCGCCACCGGCGGCACCCTCCTGGGCCACCTCGTCACCGGCCCCCGAGGCCGCCTGACGACGGCCCTCGCCTCGGGGGTCCTGATCGTGGCCCTGGCGGTGGGGCTGGTGGTCTGACAGGTATCCCGGGACATCTCGGCGGCCGGCACCGCCTTACCCTCAGCGATGATCGGCAGGGACCAGCGGGGGGAAGCTCCTGCGCTGGTCGTCTGGAACGCGGGGGGAAATCATGACGACACAGACACAGACGCAGGCACAGGCACAGACGCAGGCAGAGGCACAGGCACTCGGCGCGGGGCTGCGGCAGCGGCATCTGGCCATGATCGCGATGGGCGGGGCCATCGGCGCCGGGCTCTTCGTGGGCTCCGGGTTCGGGATCGCGGCCGCCGGGCCGGGAATCCTCGTCTCCTACGCCCTCGCCGGCTTCCTGACCGTCCTGGTGATGCGGATGCTCGGCGAGATGTCCGCCGCCCGCCCGGTGACCGGCTCCTTCGCCGAGCACGCGCGGTCGGCCTTCGGGCCGTGGGCCGGGCTCCTCGCCGGGTGGATGTACTGGGCGCTGCTCGTCGTCAGCGTCGCCGCCGAGGCCGTCGGCGCGGCGCACATCGTCGAGGGCTGGGTCCCCGCCGTGCCCGGCTGGGTGTGGGTCGCCGTCTTCATGAGCGTGTTCACCGCGAGCAACCTCGCGGGCGTACGGCACTTCGGCGAGCTGGAGTTCTGGTTCGCCGGCCTCAAGATCGCCGCGATCGTCGGCTTCCTCGTCCTCGGTGCCGTCGTGCTCGCCGGACTGCTGCCCGGGCAGCCCTCGCCCGGCGCCGCCCATCTCACCGGCGACGGGGGTTTCCTCCCGCACGGCTGGTACGGCGTCGCCGTCGGCATGGTCGCGGCCGTGTTCGCCTTCGGCGGCCTGGAGACCGTCACCATCGCCGCCGCCGAGTGCGACGACCCGGCCCGTGCGGTCCGCACCGGCGTGCGGGCCGTCATGTGGCGGGTCGCCGTCTGCTACCTCGGCTCGATGGCCGTGATCGTCGCCCTCGTCCCGTGGAACGACCCCGCCGTCGCCGACGGCCCGTACGCCGCCGTCATGGCCCGCATCGGCGTCCCCGGCGCCGCCGACGTCATGAAGGCCGTCGTCCTCGTCGCGCTCCTGTCCGCGATGAACGCCAACATCTACGGCTCCTCGCGCATGCTGTACGCCCTCGTCGGGCGCGGCGACGCACCCCGCGCGCTGGGCAGGCAGCGGAAGGGGACGGGCGTCCCGTACGCGGCCGTCCTCGCCTCCGCCGCCTTCGGCTTCGTCTCGGTCGTCCTCAGCCTGCTCTGGCCGCGCACGGTCTTCCCGTTCCTGCTGAACTCCATCGGCGCCGCGATCCTCGTCGTCTGGGCGCTGATCGCCGCCTCCCACCTCCGCCTGCACGGCCCGTCCGTGCGGTCGGTGGCGGCCCTCACCGGGATCGGCGGGGTGATGCTCTTCATGCTGGGCGACGAGGCGAGCCGTATCCAGATCCTCACCACGGGCGCGTGGGCGGCCGCCCTGCTGGTGGGGGCCCGGGTCAGGGCCGTCAGGCGCGCGCGTACCGCGCCAGGAACAGATCCACTCCCGAGCTGATCACCCGCGTCAGCTCCGCGTCCTCGATCACCGCGTCGGGCGAGAACGTCCGCACGAGCTGCGGCACCCCCACCGTCACCGCCACGAGCTGCTGCACGGCGAGCTTCGGATCGGGCGCGTCCAGGGTGCCGCGCGCGTGCAGCTCGGTGAACGCCTCGACGAGCGGGCCGTTGTTCATGTCGTAGCTCACGCGGTACCAGAGCTGCCCGAGCTGCGGGAAACGGTCTATCTCGCCGATCACCAGCCGCCGCAGCGACATGATGTCGGGCCGCAGCAGGATCCGCGCCCAGTCCGTGGTCAGCCGGACGAGCGCGGCCCGCAGGTCGGGGGCGTCGGCGATGGTGGAGTTGGACGGCTCCAGATCGGCGTACGTCTTCGGCAGGACACCGCCGATGACGGCGAGGAACAGGCGTTCCTTGCTGCCGAAGTGCTTGTAGATCGTCGCCTTGGAGACCCCGGAACCGCGGGTGATCGCGTCCATGGACGCCGCGGAGTAGCCCTCGGCGAGGAACTCGGCGAGCGCGGCGTCGATGATCGCCTGCCGCTTGCGCGAGGCCGCGTCCGCGGGGTCCGGGATGATCGGGATGCCGTACTCGTCGGTGGCGCCCAGGGCGTCCTGGGTGTCGTTGGTGTCGGCTCCCATGGGCGGTGTCCTTAGCTGTGGTGGCGGAACCGTCAGTATATGAACTGAACGGTTTGGTCTGCAAAGCTCCGCTGAGGCCGTCGGCTACACGAAGAAGCTGTCGTGGCGCTCGCAGAACTCCACCCGCTCGGCATCGCTGAGGTCGGCCAGCTGCGTGATCGCCTCGAAGTACTCCTCGCGGGGCGCGCCGGGGGCGAACAGCATGAGCATCGAGGCCGGCTCGGCTGAGTCGTTGCGGAAGGCGTGCAGGCCGCCGACGGGGACGTAGAGGTGGTCGCCGGAGCGGGCGGTGACCCACTGCTCCCCGTCGAAGAGCCGCACGCTGCCGGAGAGCACGAAGAACGCCTCCGACATCGCCTTGTGGAAGTGCGTGCTCGGACCGCCGGCCTCGGGCCCCATCTCCACGCGGTACAGCCCGTACTCGCCGTCGGTGGAGGTGGACGTGGACAGGTAGTGGTACGCGGTGCCTCCGGGGCCCGGCCCCGAGACGAAGTCGGGCTCGGCGTCGGCGGGCCGGAAGCGGGCGGTGAGCTCGCCCGTCTCGCCGAAGTAGCGGGGGGCGGGGTAGGAGGGGTGCGAGGGGTGGATGAGGGACATGGGAGCTCCTGAGAGAGGAAGTGGCGAAGCGAGGAGGGGCGGGAAGCGAGGAGTGCGGGAATCGGTGCTCGTCAGGCGGCCGTCAGTGCCTCCGCCACGGCCGGGCCCGCCGCCACCCCGATCAGGAAGGCCAGGTTGAACAGCCCGATCGCCGTCCCGTGGCGCGCCTCGGGGAGCCGCCCGGTCGCCGCGCCGGTGAGCAGCCCCTGACCGCCGGCCGTGACGAGCGAACTGGTCGCCGAGCCGATCAGGACCACCGCCGACCAGGGCGCGAACGAGGCCAGGGCGGCCGCCGTCAGGGATCCGGCCGCGAGCAGCAGCCGCATGCGCCGCATGCCCAGAGCCGGAGCCGCGCGGATCAACTGCCAGGACAGCAGGGCGCCCACGAGGGTCGCGATGGAGGCCGCCGCGCCGGTCTCCATGCCGTTCCAGCCGGTGAGGGCGGCGACGCGGCGCGGAGCCGCGTACAGCAGGGCGAAGTTGACGGTGGAGAGCGCCAGCATGAGCCCGGCGGCGGTACGGAAGCCGGGGTCGCGCAGGACGTCGAGGGGGAGCGGCAGGGATCGCGCCGCGGCGGTACGAGGCTGTTGGCGCCCGCCTGCTGGTTCGGGCTCCGGAGCCGTGCGGGCCGCGAGGCGCAGGGCCGGTACGAGGGCGAGCAGGCTGAGGAGCGGGAGCACCAGGGTCGCGCGCCAGCCGAGCGTCCCGGCGACGGCCGCGCCGATGAAGAGGCCCGACGTGCCGCCGACCGCGCTGCCGATCGCGACGAGCCCGGGCGCCCGGCCCGAGCGGTCCCGGCCGGCGATCTGGAAGGCCGCGACGTTCAGACCGGCCGCGCCCGCCGCCTCCAGGGCGCGCCCGGCGACGGCCAGCGGCAGGTTCGGGGCGACGAGGGCGAGGGCCGCGCCCAGGACGAGGACGGCGGCACCGGCCCGGACGGTCCCGGCGGGGCCGCGCCGCCCGCCGGCCGCGGTCAGCAGGGGCGTACCGACCGCCATGCCGATCCCGTACGCGGTCAGCAGCCAGGCCGCCGTCCCCGGGGAGACGGCCAATCCGGTGGCGGCGTCGGACAGCGCCAGGGTCGGCCCGGACACGCCCATGGCGGCGGGCGCGGCGAGCAGCGCGAGGACCGGGCCGCCATGTGACCGCCTGGGGGCGGGGGTTGGGGCCGATGCCGTCTCGGAGCCCGGGCCCGTATGGACGTCCGCAGCCGTATCGGCCCGTGCGGTCGTACAGGTGTCCGTCGTCGTACGGGTGTCCGTCGTCGTACGAGTCTCCGTCGTCGTACGGGTCTCCGTCGTCGTACGGGTCTCCGCCGTCGTACGGGTCTCCGCCTTCGTACGGGGCTCCGCGGTCATATCGGCATCCGCCCCATGAGTCCGCGCGCGAAGTCCTCCTCCGCCTGCCGGAGTTCGGTGTCGGTGTTCATCACGAACGGGCCGCTGCGGGCGATCGGCTCCCCGATGGGCTCGCCCGCGAGGACCAGCACGTCGGCAGCCGTCCCGGGCCCTGCCGCCTCGACGGTGAACCGCTCGCCGTCCCGGGTGAGGACGGCGAGGTGCCCGTCGGGGAGCGTCTCGCCGCCCACCGCGGCGGCGCCCTCCATGACGTACACGGCGGCGTTGTGGCCGACGGGGGCGGTGAACTCCGTGCGGCCGCCGGGTGTGAGGCGGGCGTGGGCGACGAGTACCGGCGTACGGGTGGTGAAGGGGCCGGTCACGCCGTGGCTGCTGCCCGCGAGGACGGTGACGGTGGTGCCGTCCGGGGTGGTGGCCACGGGGAGTTCGGCGGCCTCGGCGGTCTGGCTGAAGGGCGGGAGGCCCTTGAGGCGGGCGGGCAGGTTCACCCAGATCTGGAACATGTGCTGGCGACCGCCCGAGGCGAGGAACTCGGGGGTGGGCAGGGACTCGTGGACGATCCCGGATCCGGCGGTGAGCCACTGGACGCCGCCCGCGCCGACGACCGTGCTGTCGCCGCGGGAGTCGGTGTTCGCGACGGCGCCGTCGAGGACGTACTCGATGGTCTCGAATCCGCGGTGCGGGTGGGCCGGGGCGCCTTTGGCCTCGCCGGGGCCGAGTTCGGTCGGGCCGACCTGGTCGAGCATCAGGAACGGGTCGAGCAGGGGCAGTTCCCCGGTCGGGAACGGGCGGCGGACGGGGAAGCCCGCGCCTTCGAGGGTGTGCGAGGGGCGGACGACGCGGGCGACGGTCCGCGTCGCGGCGGCGCCTGTGGCGGTGCCTGTGGTGGCGGCGGTCGTGGGTGTGGCCATGCGAAGAATGAACTACACCATTCAGTTCACTGTCAAGACTGAACCGTTCCGTTGACAGACTGAACCGATCGGTTTAGCTTCTTTCTCGTCGAGACGCGGCACCCGCCGCACACCTCACCCCCCACCCCGAGGAGCCACCATGTCCACGTCCACGTCCACGTCCACCGTCCTCGCCATCTCCGGCTCGATCCGCACCGACTCGCACAACACCCGACTCCTGCGCGCCGCCCAGAAGTTCAACACCGGCCAGGAGATCGAGATCTACGAAGGCCTGCGCGACATCCCGCCGTACGACCAGGACCTCGACACCCCCGACCGGCGCCCGGCCGCCGTCAACGAGCTCCGCCGGCGGGTCATGGAGGCGGACGGGCTGCTCATCTCCACCCCGGAGTTCAACTACTCCATCCCCGGAGTCCTCAAGAACGCCCTCGACTGGCTGAGCACCGACTGGACCCGCACCGAGGGGCTGCCGATGAACCGCAAGCCCACCGCGATCCTCGGCGCCGCGCCGACCAACTTCGGCACCGTCCGCGCGCAGCTCGCCCTGCGCCAGGTCTTCGTCTGGACGGACAACGACGTCGTGGTGAAGCCGGAGGTGCACGTGTTCCGCTCGCACGAGCGCTTCGACGCCGAGGGCAACCTCACGGACGAGGTCACCATCGAGCTCCTCCAGCTCCTCCTGACCAACCTCCAGTCCAAGATCGACGAGGCGAAGTCGACCCGGTCGTGACCGAGAACGCCACCTCGACCTCGGCCGCGACCGTGACCGCGACCTCGGACGTCCCCGCCACGGTCACGTACGTGGGGACGGCGACCGTCCTGCTCCGGATCGGCGACCTCACCGTCCTCACGGACCCCGCTCTCGATCCGGCCCCCGCCGACTACCCGGCGGCCCGCCCGCTGCACCGCACGGCCGGCCCCGCGCTCACCGCCGACCGGCTGCCACCCGTCGACCTGGTCCTGCTCTCCCACGACCAGCACGCCGACAACCTGGACCGGGCCGGCCGCGAGGCCCTCGGCCGGGCGGCGAGGGTCCTCACCACTCCGGCCGCCGCCGAACGCCTCGGCGGAGCGGCGGAGGGGCTCGCACCCTGGGAGAGCCGCGAGGTCACGGCCGGCGCGACCACCGTCAGGGTCACGGCGACCCCCGCCCGGCACGGCCCCGAGGGCACGGAGCAGGTCACCGGCCCGGTGACGGGCTTCGTCGTCGAGTACGGGGGGAACGGGGAGAGCGGGTCGAAGCGCACGCTCTACGTCTCCGGCGACACCGTCCGTCACGACGCCCTGGCGGAGATCGGCGAGCGCTTCGCGATCGACACCGCCTTCCTCCATCTGGGCGATGCCCACTTCCCGGCCACCGGCGACCTGGCCTTCTCGATGAGCGCCCGGGAAGGCGCCGCCCTGGCCCGCACCCTCGGCGCCCGCACGGTGATCCCGCTCCACTACGACTCCTGGTCCCACTTCACGGAGGACCCGGCCCGCATCGCGGAGGCCTTCGCGGCCCCGGACCTGAAGGGCCGCCTCCGCCGGCTGCGTCCGGGCGTCGCGGAAACGCTCTGATCGCCGGCGTGAACCATGCGATCATCATGCTCAAGTCTCGGCAGGGCGCCGCTACTTGGGGTCCAGCCTCCCCGTCCCGTACGGAGGAGGCCGGACGTGTGTCAGCGGCCCCGCCGGGCCCCGGACGTCAGGGCGACGGCCCCGGCGACCGTTCCCGCGACCGCCAGGACCGCGCCCGTCGCGAGGACTCCCCGCCGGGACCGGTGGGAGAGGACCGACCAGCACGAGCGGGCGGACAGCAGCGAGCCGGCGCTCGCCCAGGAGCCGACGGAGCCGACCGACGCGGCGGAGCCGACCGAGCCGATGGAGAGAAAGGACCCGACGGAGCCGATCGAGAGGGCCGAGCCCACCGATCCGACGGACAGGAACGAGTCCCGCGACCACAGGGACAGGATTGAATTGCACTGATTCGCCATACTTCGATCCTAGGCTCGGACAGCAACCGGACGCCGACCGGTTGCCGACCGATGAGTTTCTCCACGGCCTACGGTCATAGATCACAGACGGCGCGCGACACACGGCGCCGAGAACCGAACACGAGACACCGAGACACCGAGCGATCGAGGATCCGACATGCGCACTCTCATCACCTCCGCCTTCATCTCCCTCGACGGCGTCGTGGAGGGCCCGGGCGGTGAGCCCGGCTACCGGAACTCCGGCTGGACCTTCAAGGACGTCGAGTTCCTCCCCGAGGCCTTCGAGATCAAGGGCCGGGAGCAGAAGGAGGCGAGTGCGATCCTGCTGGGCCGGACCAGCTACGAGGCGTTCAGCCCCGTGTGGCCCGACATGGAGGAGTTCGCGGACTACAAGGTGATGCCGAAGTACGTCGTCTCCACCACGCTCACCGAGGGCGACCTGGTGTCGAACTGGGGCGAGACGACGATCCTGCGCACGCTCGACGAGGTCGCCGCGCTGAAGGAGACCGAGGGCGGCCCGATCATCGTCCACGGCAGCGCCACCCTGAACCAGGCCCTCTCGGACGCCGGTCTGATCGACCGCTACCACCTGCTCGTCTTCCCGCTCCTCCTCGGCGCGGGCAAGCGGCTCTTCAGCACCACCGACAAGGACACCCAGAAGCTGAAGCTCGTCGAGCACGAGGTCTACGCCAACGGTCTGCAGAAGCAGGTCTTCGACGTCGTCCGCTGACGTCGACACCGAGACCGACACCAACACCAACACTGACATCGACACGACGTGACAACGTCAGGAGAAGAGCGCATGGTCCAGCTGTTGCGAGTGCAGAACTTCATGGTGTCGAGCGACGGCTACGGCGCCGGCGAGGGCCAGAGCCTGGAGCGGCCGTTCGGTCACGCGAATCCGGGGGACCTGTTCGCCTGGGCCGGAGCCACGGCGTCCTGGCCCATGCGGACCGATCCCGGGGGGAGCCGCGGCCTCGACGACTACTTCACGCGCGCGTACAGGCTCGATATGGGCGCCGAGATCATGGGCCGCAACAAGTTCGGACCCCTGCGCGGGCCCTGGGCCGACGAGGAGTGGCAGGGGTGGTGGGGCGACGAACCCCCCTTCCACACACCGGTGTTCGTCATGACCCACCACAAGCGTCCGTCGTTCACGCTCTCCGACACCACCTTCCACTTCGTCGACGACGACCCGGCGACGGTCCTCGCCATGGCGCGGGAGGCGGCGCAGGGGAAGGACGTCAGGCTCGGCGGCGGTGCCACCACGATCCGGGAGTTCCTCGACGCGGACCTCGTCGACACCCTGCACGTGGCGGTCTCACCGGTGCGGCTCGGTGCCGGGGTACGGCTCTGGGAATCGCCCGACGAACTGAACGACCGGTTCCACCACGAGACCGTGCCCAGCCCGAGCGGCGGGGTGACGCACCACCTGTTCTGGCGGCGCTGAGAGAAAGCAGCCACAGCCACAGCCACAGCTACGGCTACGCCTTCGGCTTCGGCTTCCAGTCCTGGGCGAGGAGACCCAGCACCACCTCGTCCAGGAACTCGCCCAGCACCCAGGCGGAGGAGCGCAGCACGCCCTCGCGGACGAAGCCGTTGCGCTCGGCGGCGCGCAGCATGGCGGTGTTGTCGGCGAGCGTCTCGATCTGCAGCCGGTGCAGGCCGCGTACGGCGAATCCGTAGGAGCAAAGCGTCGCGACGACGTCGGTGCCGTAGCCCTTGCCGCGGCAGGCGGGCAGCAGCCCGAGACCGAGGTGCGCGGACCGGTGATGGTTGTCGATGCCCCACAGCGTCGCCGTACCGACCAGCGTGCCGCCGTCGAGCTCCACGACGGAGAACGGGACGCGCCACTGCTCGGTGTCGTCCACCACGAGCCGCGGATCCTTCGACCCGGGCGTGATCGGCCGCCACGCCGCGCCTTCGGACCGCGAGCCGTTGACCACGTCGTCGTAGAGCTCGGTCCGCAGGACAGGGATGTCGTCGTCGTGCCGGGCCCGTAGCCCGACCTTGCTACCCCTCAGCATGCGAGCTTCCTATCCGACCGGTCCGGCCGACGGCAACGCAATATCGCCGCGCCCGGCGACGCCCTCGGCATCGCCCCCTAGCCACCGCAGGCGGGCAGGAACTCCAGCCCCTCCGGCGTACCGAAGCGGACGACCGCGAGGTACGCCTCCGGGTAGTCGCACCCCAGGTCGGTCCACTGGAGCGCGAAGACGGTCCAGACGACGAACCCGGCCAGGAGGAACCAACGCCAGCTCTTGGACATGCCGGCCACGTACCCGCCGGCACACCGGAGGAACCGCTTCTACGCGCCGGCTAGTCGCCGGTCGTGCCGTCGAGCAGTTCGCGCAGGATGTCCAAGTGGCCGTTGTGGCGGGCCGTTTCCTCGGTGAGGTGGAGGAGGATCCAGCGCAGGTCGACGTGGAGGCCGCCGCGGACGGGGCGCTTGGCCTGTTCGTCCAGGGCGCTCGCGGCGACCAGTTCGCGGTAGGCGGCGCTCTGTTCGGCGTACTCGTCCAGCAGCTGCGGGAGCGGGAAGTCGACGGCGATGCGCATCTCGCGGTCGGGGTCCTCGTCGGTCCAGGGGCCCCGGTCCTCCTCGCCGAGGAAGACCACCTGGAACCAGTAGTACTCGACCCAGCGCAGGTGGTTGATCAGTCCGCTGAGGGTCATCAGGGGCGAGCCCGGCAGGAGCGCCTTGCGGGCGTTCTCCGCGGAGACGCCCTCGCACTTGGTGCGGGCGGTGTCGCGTGCGTAGTCGAGGAACGTGGTGAGCTGGGTGCGCTCGTCCCACGCGGGCGGTGTGTCGTCGATTCTGGTCATCGCGCGTAGCGTCCCCGATCGCACGGATCGTGTCGAGGCATTTGATTGCGTCTCACGAGCGGAGGACGGCGTCCGCGAGCGCGATCACGACGCCGTCGGGGTTGCAGAAGGAGCCCTCGCTGATGTCGATGTCGAAAGCGAGTGTGACCACGCCGGTGAGGTCCACCGTGACGGTCTGAGGGCGGTTGATCTCCAGCATCACGCTCTTGAGCGGGCGCCCGTCACCGGTGACGGTCAGCTTCCCCGGTTTCGCCAAGCCGTTGTCGTCGAGGCCCGTGGTGAGGGTGAGGCTCTTGTAGCGCTCGTTGAGGCCGTACGCGACGGGGTCCTGGCACGGGTACCGGAGGATGATCGCGTTCTGGTGGGACTTGCCCCCCAGCGTGGCGGTGCTCAGGCCGACAATGTCGGCTCCCCAGTCGCCGAGAGGGGTGAGGTCCTTGAGCGCCACGGTGCCGGTCGGCAGCGGTGGCGGGGCGGGGATCGACCGGGGATCGTCCGCGTCCGTGGTGCTCGTCTCCGGCGACGGCGTCGGCGACGACGATTCCGAGGCGCCGGCGCTGGTGGCAGGGGCCGCGGGCACGGTCACCGTCACCACGACCGGGCGGGCCGTCGGCGAGTTGACCAGGGTCGGCAGGCCGAAGAAGCCCAGCAGGAGCCCCGCCACGGCGGTGAGGGCGGACACGAGTGCCGCGACCTCGCCCAGCCGCCGGGGTCGGGGCGGCGGCTGATCCGGAGCGGCTGCTGCGGGGACCGCCGTCGGCGGCCGGTCCGGCTGACTCGGCTGATCCGGCCGGCTCGGCGGCTGCGCCGGCGGAGGCGGCGCCTCCGGTGGAACCCGGTCATGGGAGGGCGGTAACTCGCTCACAGATGGCCCCTGCTCGTCGACGGAAGGGCATTGAACCCGATCACTGCCCCACACACCAGAGGTCCAGGGCCCGGTCCGGCCCTGATCCGCCGGACGGTCCTAGCGGTCCAGCTGGGACATCCGCTGCCTGTTGTCGTCGTCCGTGGCCTGCTGGCTGGTCGAGATCAGCAGGATCCCGTCGGGGAGCGCCCCGTCCAGGTGGTCGCCGAAGGCGGTGTTGGCCTTGGAGAGGCGGTCAAGGACCGAGTCGAGCACCGGGGCAAGGGCCGCGCCGAGGGAGCCGCTCGCCGTGGCGGTGGCGTGGTGGCCGACGGCCTGGGACAGGGCGGCGACGGTCGTTCCGAGGACCGCGGCGGCGACCTCCCTGAGCTTCCCGGCCGCGAGCCGGTGCTCGGCGTGGTCGACGTGGACGCCCCCGGCGATGGCCCGGCCGGTGTCGGAGGGGAGGCCGTGGGCCCAGCCCCGGCCCGTCCCCGAGCCGCCCGCCACGCCGCCTGCCGCCCCGCCCGCCTGGCCGCCGACGCCCGCCCCGAGGTCGGCGGCGGCGCTTTCGAGGGCGGCCACGGACGGGTCCTTCTCCAGCCGGGCCAGAGTCTGGAGGGTGTGCTCCAGGCACCTGCTGACGACCGCCTGTGCCTGGGCCCGGCACTGGACGGTGGCGCTCCCCACCACGGCTTCGCTCGCGCCGAAGGTCAACGGCCCGGCGGCTGTCGCGGCGACGGTGGTCTCGGCGAGCGAGGCCGCGATCTGCACGATGTTGATCTTCGCAGCGGCGATGTCGGTGGCGATCGCGGCCGCGGCGGCGCCGGACACCTGCGCCGCCGCCGTGATGGCGGCGGCGTGCTGGTCCTTGACCTTGTTCCAGTGCTGCCCCAGCGCGTCCATCGCTTCGCCGCTGCCCGTCGACAGCAGGCGCTGGACGTGCTGGTTCGCGGCCCAGGTGTCGTCCAGGGTGAGGTCGGCGTACGAGCCCAGGCTGTTCGCCGCCGACTGGTAGGCGTCCTCGTCGGCCTCAGGCCATACGAGGAACTGGGTGATCAGGGTCTGAAAAAGGTCAGGTACGTCCATGGCCATTGCGTGAACTCCCCCTCGTCACGCGCGTGTTGGTGGCACGCGCCCCCACGTGTGCCGTTCACCGTCTCACGCGCCCCGGGGCGCCACAAGGACTCCGCGGAGGGCGCGGCTCAGTCGATGTGCACGATCTGGAAGGCCTCGGCCATCCGGCCCGGCGGCAGCCCGCCCGCCGTCGCGTGCTCGCCGAGCCAGTCGCGGAGCAGGCCCGCCAGGTCGTCGAAGTGGGCGGTCTGGGAGGTGTGGATGCGCAGCGCCTGGACCTTGCGGTCGAAGACCGGGGTGACGTCCACGTACTGGTTGGGGGTGGGGCCCGTCATCAGCCACAGCTCGTGGACCGTCCAGGGCTCCAGGCCCTCTTCCTTGAGGAGTTGCGCGTGCGCGAAGGGGTTGCGGGCCTCGGGGTAGATCGCGCGCAGGCAGGCGTCCCCGACCGCGCGGTGGTCGGGGTGGAGGTCGGCGACACGGGCCCAGTTGATCTCGGGGGACGGGATGATGGCCCGCTGCGGCCGTACTTCGCGGATGACCCGGCAGAGATCGCGCCGCAGCTCCACGGAGGCCTCGACGAAGCTGTCGGGGTAGCCGAGGAAGCGGACGTCGGCGACGCCGCTGAGCTTCGCGGAGTGGACCTGCTCGGCGCGGCGCAGATCCGCCATCGCCTGCCGGGGGAGCTGTTCGTCGTAACCGCCGGCGCCGCCGTCCGTGACGATGCAGTACGTGACGCGGGTGCCGCGCTCGATCCACTGCATGACGGTGCCGCTGACGCAGAACTCGATGTCGTCCGGGTGCGCGGCCACGACCAGCAGTGATTCGGGCGCGCCGCGGTCCTTGGCGACTTCCTCCATGTCCCTCATGGGGCCAGCCTGTTGGGGCGGCGGGGGCGTCGCAAGGCCGAGCCGTGGCGTGAACTGGACATGGCACTTACGCGCCATTCAAAAACTTGGTAGATTCAAATCATTGGGTGCGACCAGTGTGAGACGGACAGTGACTCGGAAGCGTGACTTCGGATTTCGGAGGCGACCGCCATGTGCAGGATTCTCGGCACCATCGCCGCGGGGGCGGACCGCCCGGACCCCGCCGAGCTCGCGGCGGTCTCCGCCCGCCAGCGCCACGGCGGCCCCGACGAGCACCATGTGCTCAGCGGGCCCGGCTGGTCGCTCGGCTGCGACCGGCTCGCCGTGACCGACCCGTGCGGCGGGCAGCAGCCCTACCGGCTGCCGCACCTCCCCGGCGTCCTCGCCGTGCTCAACGGCGAGATCTACAACCACGCCGAACTGCGCCGCGCGCTCGCCGCCCGCGGCCACCGCTTCCCCGACCGCTGCGACGGCACCGTGCTCCCCGCGCTCTACGCCGAGTACGGCCCCGCCTTCGCCGAGCACCTCGACGGCATGTTCGCCGTCGCGATCCTCGACCTGCGCCCCGGCTCCACCCGACTCGTCCTCGCCGTCGACGACATGGGCATGAAGCCGGTCTACTTCCACCACGATACGTACGACGGCTCCACCCGATTCGCCTCCGAGATCCCCGCCCTCCTCGCCTTCGAAGGGGTACGGATCTCCCCGCGCGACGACGCCCTCGACACGGTCCTCGCCACCCGCACCTCCTTCTCCACGCACACCGCGCTCGACGGCGTCAGCGTCCTGCCGCCCGGCGCCACCGCCGTCGTACGCCCGGGATCGGCCCCCGTCGTACGGCGCCGGGGCCCCCGGACGCCCGCGGCGCCCCTCGGCGACACCCGGGACACCCAGGACCTCCTCCGCCACGAGGTCCGGCGGCTCGCCCACGCCGAGGTGCCCGTCTGTGCGATCACCAGCGGCGGCCTCGACTCCGGCCTCGTCACCGCGCTCGCCGCCGAACACGCCCGCGAGACCGACGCCCCGCCGCTCCACACCTTCCACCTCACCTACCGGGGCAAGTGGCCGGACTCCGAGGCCGCCCACGCCCGTTCGGTCGCCCGGCGAGCCCGAACCGTCCACCACGAGGTCTCCGTCGACCCCGGCGAGCTCTCCTCTCTCCTCACCAGAACCGTCCGCCACCTCGGCCAGCCCAACGCCGACCCCATCACCCTCTCCACGTACGCGCTCTTCCGCGCGGTCCGCCAGAACGGCTTCACCGTCGCGCTCGCCGGCGACGGCGCCGACGAACTCTTCGGCGGCTACGACCGGATGCGCGCGGCGCTGGCCGCGCCGACCGGATCCGACTGGGCCGGCGCGTACGCGGACGCGCTCTCCGCAGCCCCCCGCCTCCTCCGCGACCACCTCTACACCGCCAACTACCGTGCCCACATCGCCGATCAGGGCTCCGCCGCCGACCGCATCGAGCAGGAACTGCGCTCGGCCGAGGCCGTCGGCGCGGACCGGCTCACCGCGATGACGGCCTTCGAGACGCGCTGGCGGCTCCCCGCGTACCACCTGCGGCGCGTCGACCACCTCTCCATGGCCTGGGCCGTCGAGGCCCGCATGCCCTTCTGCCAGCCGTCCGTCGTGGCCCACGCCCGCGCCCTGCCGGCGGGAGCGCGGACGGGCAAGCGGACGCTGTACGAGGCCGGGGCCGAGCTGCTGCCGGCAGGGGTCCTCCGCCGCCCCAAGCAGCCCTTCACGCTCCCCCTCGCGGCGATGCTCGCCCCCGGCAGCCCGCTCCTCGACACCGTCCGCGACCTGCTCTCGCCGGCCAGGCTGGTCCTCGGCGGCAAGGTCCGCGCCGACCGGGTCCAGAAACTCCTGACCCGCCAGCTCGAACGCCCCTCGCACCACGACGCCTTGGCCCTCTGGGGCCTCGCCGTCCACGAACTGTGGACGGAGGTCGTACAGGGCATGCGAATCCCGGTGGGCTGTGCAGCCTGATCCCCCGGGACCTCCCCGTCCCGAACCCGCCCTGGGTGCCGAGCACCCGGGTCCGGCACTTGGCCCCGCACCCGGCGGTGCCGCCGTGGGCCCTCGCCCTTCCCGTGTGCCCACCCGTTCCGCCCCGGCGGAACGAATGCCCACAACGGCGGACCACGGGGGCCGCCGCATGGGTGACGGGAACTGCCCAGCGGGCAACAGGGTCCGCTCCGCAGGCGACAGGCTCCGTCCCGCACCCGGCCGGGTCCGGTCGGCGGGCGTCGTCCGTGCCACCGTCGTCCGGGCCGAGGACGCCCCCGGGCCCACCCTCGTCGTGCGGCTCGACCAGCTGCCCGTCGGGGCGCTCGCGCTCGGTGGCGAGCTGGCGCGGTTGCGCCACGCGCTCTCCGGGACGGCGTACGCCGGGCTCGACAAGATCGCCCTGTACGGTCCCGCCACCCGCGCAGGGCACACCCTCGACTACCGCTTCGTGCAGGCCCTCCCCGACGGCGGTTTCGACTTCCGGGCCGGCTGCGGTCATTCCCTCCTGGCCGCCGTCGTCGCCGACGGCCACCCCGCGGCCGTCACCGTCCGTGCCGTGACCACCGGCGACACCGTTCTGTGTGAGCCGTACGGCGACGCGTACACCCTGAGTTTCCTCAAGGCCCCGACCGCCCCCGGCACCCTCCCCACCGGCCGCCCCGTCGACGTCCTCGGCGGGGTGCCCGTCTCCCTCGTGCGGTACGGCAACCCGTACGTCTTCGTCGATGCCCGCCACCTCCCCGAGACCGAGGACGAGGACGACCTCCGGGACCGGCTCCTCGCCCTCCGCGCCGAGGCCGCCCGGATCCTCGGCCATCCGCCCCGCTCCGCCCTCCCCAAGATCGCCGCCTTCGCCGAGGGCCCCGAGGGGCTCTCCGTCCGGGCCCTGACCGTCGGCGGCTGGCACCCCCGGCTCGCGCTCACCGGCGCCGCCGCCCTCGCCGCCGCCGGCGCGCTCGACGGCACCGTCGTCCCCGCACCGACCGGCCCCGTCCGCACCCCCGGCGGCACCGTGACCGTCTCCGCCGCGGCCGACCGCGTCCGGGTCCACCACAAGCGCGCGAAGGTCCTCGGCGGCCTCGAACTGCCGTGGCGTATCCACGCAACGGCGTGAACGCGCACCCCTCTCACCGGGCCCACGGTGTCCTTTCTCTGCCACGCTGAAATGGACCGGCAATCGGTATCCGTGGGGAGAGCAGACACACAT
This sequence comes from Streptomyces gardneri, assembly GCF_006539185.1. Lineage (GTDB taxonomy): Bacteria > Actinomycetota > Actinomycetes > Streptomycetales > Streptomycetaceae > Streptomyces > Streptomyces gardneri. The sequence continues at coordinate 161,945 of NZ_BJMN01000020.1, read as the reverse complement.
GAAATTCGAGAATCTGCGTGTCGTCGTGACCGGAGCGTCCCGCTATTTCGGTCGCGCGCTCGCCGTCGGATTCGCGCACCTCGGCGCCGAGGTCTACGTCTCGGCGCGGACCGTCGAAGCCGCCGAACGCACCCGCACCGAAGTCATGGGCTCGGCCCGTGACCGTATCCACGCCTTCGGCTGCGACCTGAGCAGGCCCGCCGAGATCCGGGAGTTCGCCGCCCGCGTCGGCGAACGCACCGACCGCGTCGACCTGTTGGTCAACAACGGCGCGCGCTGGCTCGACGGCATGGACCTGGAGGCCGCCAGCGACGCCGAGATCGTCGAGACGATCGAGTCGACGGCCGGCGGCACGGTCCTGATGGTGAAGCACTTCCTGCCGCTGCTGCGCGGCTCGCTCCGCCCCGACATCGTCAACATGGTCGCCGTCCGCGACGCCGAGGGCGCCTCCGCGGCGACCGCCGGCGCCGCCCACGAGGCCTTCTGGGCGGCGAAGAGCGCGCAGGCCGGATTCGCCGACATCCTCTCGCGCCGGCTGCGGCCCTCCGGGGTCCGCGTCTTCTCGCTCTTTCCGCCGGACTTCTCGACCTCGGATCCGCGATTCGCGGAATGGGACGGATCGAATCCGGACGGAATAGCGCCCGACGAGAAGCTGACCACCCAGGCCCTTTTCGAATGCATCGTCTACGCCGTCGAGCAGCCGCGCGACTGCTTCATCCGTTCCTTCCACTTCGAGCCCCGCTGACCCGCGACCCGCCGCCCCGCTCACTTCGCTGAAGCCCACCGCACCACAGCGTCAAGGAGGTCCCATGAGCACCCCCGTCTGGATCACCGCGACCCCTCCCGCCACCCACGGCGAACTCCACATCGGTCACCTCGCCGGGCCGTACGTCGCCGCCGACGTCCTCACCCGCTATCTGCGGGCCGAGGGGGAGGCGGTCCGGTTCACCACCGGCACCGCCGACCACGCCAGCTCCGTCGAGGTCCGCGCGCTGCGCCACAACCGCAAGCCCGAGGAGGTCGCGGAGGGTTACCGCGCCGCGATCACCGCCGACTGGCTGCGCTCGGGCGTCGAGTTCGACCACATCGTGCGCCCACGGCGCGACAAGGGCTACGGACGCTGGGTGCAGGACCTCTTCAGCAGACTCTTCGCCCAAGGGGTCATCGCCCCGCGCACCCGTCTGCTGCCCTACTGCGAGCCCTGCGACCGCTGGCTGTACGGGGCGCACGCCACCGGCAGCTGCCCGCACTGCGGCGCGGACAGCGACGGCGGGATGTGCCACGAGTGCGCCCGCCCCAACGACGGCGGCGACCTCATCTCGGCGCGCTGCGCGGTCTGCGACACCCCGGCGGTCGCGCGCCGCTGCCGCCGGCTGTACGTGCCCCTGGAGCCGTTCCGGGAGACGCTCGCCGAGTACTGGGCGACGGCCGGGCTCCCGCCCCGGCTCGCCGCCCTGTGCGAGTCGCTCGTGGAGGACGGGCTGCCGGACATCGCCGTCGGCCACCCCGCGGAGTGGGGCCTGCCGGTGCCGGTCGACGGTTTCCCCGAGCACCGGATCGACGGCTGCTTCGAGGCCGCCGCGATGCACCTCTTCGGCTACGACACCAAGGGCCCGCTGCCCCGTCGCGCCATCCACTTCTGCGGCTTCGGGCACTCGTTCTGCCACGCGGTGCTCCTGCCGGTGCTGCTGCTCGCGCAGGACGTCAAGCTGCCGCAGGACTTCAACGTCAACGAGTCGTACGTCATCGAGGAAGGCGTCCAGGAGGGCAACGTCTGGGCGCTCGACCTCCTCACCGAGTACGGCTCCGACACCCTGCGCCGGCACGTCCTCCAGGCCCGCCCGCTGGGCCGCCGGACCGTCTTCCACCGGGAGCGGCTCGCGGCCGCCCGCCGGGAGCTGGACGAGAGCTGGAACAGCTGGCTCGCGCGGCTCTTCGCCTCCGTACGGGAGGAGTGCGGCGGTCGCGCGCCGCAGGCGCTGCCCGGCGGCACGGGCTGGGAGATCCTGGAGCGGCGGCTCCACCGGGGCGTGGACGATCTGCGCGAGGCGTACGGCCCGGACGCCTTCGACCCGCGCCGGGCGGTCGCCGTCCTCGACGAGATGGTCCGCTCGGTGGCCGACTTCGGTCATGTCAACGCCCACGAGCGGTGCCGGCCCAGCACCTCCTGCCGTCATCTTCCGGCGCTGGCGGCGCAGTTGGCGGTGGCGTCGGCGCTCTCCGCGTGGGCGCGGCCGGTGATGCCGGAGGGTGCGGACCGGCTCGCGGCGGCGCTTCAGGTGGAGGCGGGCCGGTCGGTCGACTGGCACGCGCTGACGGGCCCCCTCCCGGGGACCCGGCTGGCGCCGCCGTCCGGCCCGGTCTTCGGATTCTGATCGCACCGGCCGTCTTCATCAGCTCTACTACTAAGCAACTAAGTACTCCAGTACCTCGCTGTAGGGGTACCGCAGCACCTCGGTGCCCCGACACGTCAGTGCCCGGTACGCATGCTCGTCCCCTCCCTGCCGCGTGACCGTGCGCGCGAGCGACGCGCGGGGATACGTGGCCCCCACTCCACAGGAGCCCCACGTGTCCCTGCGCGTCGCCATGCTCAGCGTCCACACCTCCCCGCTTCACCAGCCCGGGACGGGGGACGCCGGCGGCATGAACGTCTACATGGTCGAACTCTCCCGGGCCCTCGCCGAACTGGGCGTGGAGGTCGATCTGTTCACCCGCTGCCGGGGCGAGGGCCTGCCCCCGCTCGTCGAGCTCGCCCCGGGGGTCCGGGTCCGCCATCTGTACGCCGGGCCGCGCGGGCCGCTGCCCAAGGAGGCCATGCCGGACCTGGTCGTGCCCTTCTCGCTGGCCCTGCTGAAGGAGGACCGGCGCTACGACCTGGTCCACTCGCACTACTGGCTCTCGGGCCAGGCGGGCCGGATCGCCTCGGTCGGCTGGCGCGTCCCGCTCGTGCACACCGCCCACACCCTGGCCCGGGTGAAGAACGCCTCGCTCGCCGAGGGCGACACCCCCGAGCCCGAGCTCCGCGTCCGCGGCGAGCTCCAGGTCGTCGGCTCCGCCGACCGGCTGATCGCCAACACCGCCGACGAGGCGGAGGCGCTGCGCGCGCTCTACGGGGCGGCGGAGGAGCGGACCGAGGTCGTGCGCCCCGGGGTCGACCTGCGGACCTTCCGCCCCGCCGGGGGCACCTCGCGAGCCGAGGGCGCCGAGGGCTCCGGGGGAGCCAAGGCCGCGGCCCGGGCCCGGCTCGGACTGCCCGCCGACGCCTTCGTCCCGCTCTACGCGGGCCGCATACAGCCCCTGAAGGGCCCGGACGTGCTGGTACGGGCCGTCGCCGAGCTGCTGCGCCAGGAGCCGGGGCTGCGCCGCCGTCTCCTGGTGCCGGTGGTGGGCGGTCACTCGGGCGCGAGCCGTGAGGGGACGGCCTGGAAGCTGGCGGGGGAGCTGGGCGTCACCGACGTGCTGCGGGCCTGCCCTCCCGTACCGCAGGAGGAGCTGGCGGACTGGTACCGGGCGGCGGACGTGCTGGTGGTGCCCTCGCGCAGCGAGTCCTTCGGTCTTGTGGCCCTGGAGGCGCAGGCCTGTGGGACCCCGGTGCTCGCGGCGGCGGTGGGCGGACTGCCGACCGCGGTGCGGGACGGGGTGACGGGGCTGCTGGTGCACGGCCACGACCCGGTGGAGTACGCGCGGCGGCTGCGGTGGCTCGCGGCGCACCCGGAGGAGGTGCGGGCGATGGGGGAGGCGGCGGTCCGCCACGCGCGCGGGATGAGCTGGCGCGCCTCCGCCGGCCGGACCGTCGAGGTGTACCGGGAGGCGCTTGCGGAGGGGTCGGTCCGGGGCCCGGGTCGAGGGCCGGACGGAGGGGTGGGGCAGGGGCGGCGGCACGCCCCTGCCCCGGCGGCCTCTCTCTCCTGGAGGAACGAGAAGGCCGTGGCTCAAGTCTAGCACCTCTTTTGGTTCAACCAAAGATATGGAGAGCTCCGGATGCTGCAATTCCGTTGCTGAGAAGGCGTATTGACGCATCCACGCCATGGCGGGTCCACGCCCGGACAATCCCTGGATCGGATTCCGGGGCGGGGACAGAATGGAGATGTCTTCAGGGAACGCCCGGCGGCACGGGCCCCCGGAAGGCGGAATTCACATTCCAACTCCTGGAGGAATCATGTCTGCTGAGCACGCCACGGGGATGCGCAAGACCGTCCGTCAGTTCGCCCTCGCCGCGGCCGCGTGTCTCGCCGTCGCCGGCGGCGCGGCCCTGGCGACGGCCCCGAGCGCGGACTCGGCCCCCCAGCACGTGGTCGCCGACGGCGTGGCCGACGCGGCCACCGCCACCCCGACCCCCACCCCCACCCCGTCTCCGTCCAACGGAAACGAGTGGAACAAGGTCTCCCCGGCGCCGATACCTGCCAATTGAGCGTCCGGGAATCCGAAAAGGCTCCGTGCTCGCCCCGGTTCGGGCGGTCGCGGAGCCTTTTCCGTTTGCCCGACCGTCAATTGGCGGGCATTTCCGTCCGCCTCAGTCGACCCAGCCGAGCCGATGCGCCCGCACCCCGGCCTCGAACCGGCTCGTCGCGCCCATCTCCTGCATGAGCTCGGACAGCATGCGGCTCACCGTCCGCAGCGACACCCCGAGACCGCGGGCGATCTTCTCGTCCTTCATCCCCGAGGCCAGCATCGTCAGCGCCGCCCGCTGTTGCTCCGAGAGCCCGTCACCGCCCTGTTCGGGCGTGGTGCCGTCTCCGTAGGGCGAGGCCGTGTGCCAGCAGTGCTCGTACAGCGCGATGTACGAGCGGACCAGGGCCGGTCCCCGGGCCAGCACCGCGCCCGCCATCGGCTCCGCCGGATCGACCGGCACCATCGCGAACTGCGCGTCGGCGATGATCATCGTCATGGGGACGGCCGGGGTGATCCGCACCTCCACCCCCGTCTCGACCCGGCGCCGCAGCAGCTCCGCCACCTCCGGCACGGAGACGACCCGCTCGCTGTACATGGCGCGGACCCGCACCCCGTTCTCGATCTGCCGCCGGTCCCGGCTCAGCACCCGCTCCGCCACCTCCCGGACGAGCGACGTCGGGTGCATCGAGGCCAGGCTGTGCTGGATGACGTCCGTGATGTCCTCAAGGACCTGCTGGATCCGGCGGTAGTCGCTCAGGAGCTCCACATCGGCGTCCGAGCGCGTGAGGGAACCGGCCCGCAGGAAGGCCCCCGCCAGGGTCTCCAGCGTGCCGTACGCGCGGTCCGCCTCGTCGAGGTGCTCGCGCAGCTGCTCACGCTCCCGGTGCAGCAGCCGGAGCAGTGCTATCTCCGGGTCGATCACCGCCACGGTGTCGCCGTCCGGCTGCCGGCCGCCCTCGCCCTCCCGGAGGCCCGCCCGGAGCTCTGTGCGGGCGCCGTGCTGGGCCGGATTGGTCGGCACGATGAGCCCGAGGTCCGTCAGTTCGCCGCGACATCGCTCGTACTCCTCGGGCGAGAGACGGAGTTGGGCCCCCACTTCGCCCAGGCTGGACACCCCGCGCCTGCGCAGCTCCTGGTAGAGCGTCACCACTGCATCGGGTGAGCCTTCCGAGCGCCCGGTTCCGTCCCCCGTGCCCCTACCGCCGCCGGTGGTGATCAAGGCGAAGTGACCCCCTGTTCCTTCGAGTCGCGCCGCCGTCACCCTGTCACACGGCTGGGCGGCCGTCCGTTCTGCCGATCGGGCCGGTCCGACCGATCGGGCGTCCATCGTGCGTCATCCGAACTCCCCGGCGGTATCCCGCCCTTGGTGTCCCCTGGTGTGCCCTGGTGTTCCCTACGGGGCTTCGCCGTCGAGCAGGCCGAGCCGGGACGCCTTCACGCCCGCCTCGAAACGGCTCGCCGCCCCCAGCTCCTGCATCACCTCGGAGAGCAGCCGGCTCACGGTCCGCAGAGAGACCCCGAGGTTCTTCGCGATCTGCTCGTCCTTGATGCCGGAGGCGAGCATCAGGAGCGCCGCCCGCTGCTGCTCGGAGAGCCCGTCGCCGCCCTTCTCGCTCTCCTCCTCCTCGCCGTACGGGGCCGCGGCCGTCCAGCAGTACTCGTACAGGGCGAGATAGGAGCGGACGAGGCCGGGGCCGCGCGCGAGGATCGCGGCGGACGACAGGTCGTGCGGATCGGTCGGCAGGAGCGCGAAGTTCTCGTCGGCGAGGACCATGTTCATCGGGACGACGGAGGCGAACCGCACCTCCACGCCCAGCGCGGCCCGCTCCTCCAGGTGCTGCGCCATCTCCGGCACCGAGGCGGCCCGCCGGCTGTACATGGCCCGGATGCGGACCCCGCGCTCGGCCCACAGGCGGTCCTGGGTCAGCTCGCCCGGCAGCTCCTCGCGGCGGACGGAGCCGGTGTGCATGAAGTGCGCGGCCGTCCGGACGGAGTCCGTCAGGTCCGCGAGGCTGCGCCGTACGCGGTGGGGATCGTCGACGATCTCGACCTCGATCTCCCCGCGCGGGGTGGCCCCGGCCCGCAGAAACGGTCCGGCGAGGGCTTCGAGGGCGGTGTGCGCGCGACTGGTGGCGGAGAGGCGCTCCTGGAGCCGGTCGCGCTCCCGGCGCAGCAGCCGCAGCAGGGCGACATCGGGCTCGACGACGACGCCGGCGGTGGGAGAGGGTGCGGCGAGTTCCGGCGAGGCGGCCGGGGGTGCGGTCAGTCCTAAGGAGACGAGTTCGTCACGACATCGCTCCCGCTCCTCGGCGGAGAGCTCCAGCCGGTCGGCGACCTCGTCGAAGGCCGTCCCGGGACGGGCGCGAAGCTGCTGGTAGACGGCGAGAGCCTGTTCGCTGCCCGTACGGGCCACGGCGGCGTTTCTGGACACGGCGCAGCAGACTCCCCTCGGATCCCCATGGATCCTCATGAATCGCCCTGCTAGACCCTGCCATACATTCGAACGACACGCACGGGGTTCACCGCAGCTCAGGCGGCGGGTGCGCTCGTCCGGCAGTCGGGGCACAGGCCCTTGAAGACGATCTCGGCGTCCTCGACCTGCCACTCCGGCAGTGCGCCCCGGGGCGGCTTGGGCGCGGTCGTCTCGACGTTCTCGACGCGGCCGCAGACGCTGCACAGCGCGTGCTGGTGCGCGGGGCCGGAGATCTCGAAGACGGCGGGCAGGCCGGGCCGGTCGAACTTGCTGACCAGGCCGGTCTCCTGGAAGTGCCGCAGCATCTCGTACACGGCCTGGCTGGTGAGCGTGCCGAGCCGCTCGCGCGCGGTCGTGGTGATCGCCTCGACGTCGAGATGGCCTCCGGCGGCGAGCACCGTGAGCACCTCCAGGCGCGGGCCCGTGACCCGCAGCCCGACGTCGCGCAGGCGCTGGATCACCGCCTCGCGGCCCGTCAGCTCTTCCACGACTGCCATCTTCTCCGCCCGCCACCTGGTCGGCTCAAACGTTTGTGGGCATCGTACCTCTTGCTCGTCAACCTCGTCAGGCGTCCGGGTCAGTCGTCCGTCCTGCAGACCAGCAGGACGCTCTCGGTCCGGTCGTCGATCCGGTGCCGTCGCCGGCCCTCGATGTGCAGGCCGGCCGAGTGCAGTTCGGTCGCGAGCCGCTCGGGATCCACGATCCACTTGTCGGTGGTCAGCACGACCCGCTCGGTCGAGACCTTGCCGGTGCGGGCCGCGTAGTACGTGATCCGCTCGCTCATCGACGGCAGGTCGAAGACCTGCCGGGCCACCACCCACTCGTCGATCCCGTCGAAGCGCGGCACCTGGAAGGCCCAGGTCCGGCGCGGCTCGGCGATGAGCCCGGGGAGCTGGTGCGCGGTGTAGTCGAGGGCGAGCGCCCCGCCCGCCTCCAGGTGGGAGGCGACCTCGCGCAGCAGCTCCGGCCGGTGCGCGGGCGGGACGGCCGTGACCATCGCGCCCGCGAGGAGCGCCAGCCGGTAACTCCCTTCGAGCCGCAGCTCGGTGAGGTCGGCCCGGTGGGTGACGACGAGCCCGGCGACCTGCGGGCCGATCCGGCGGGCCCAGCCTTCGAGGCGCTCGAGGGCCGAGGCGTCCCGGTCCACGGCTTCCACGGCGAAGCCGTGCCGGGCGAAGGGGACGGCGAGCCGTCCGGCGCCGGAGCCGAGGTCCAGGACGGGTCCGCCGGTGGAGCGGGCGAGGCTGAGGTACCGGACGATGTCCGCGCTGTGCGGGCCGAGCAGGGCGTCGTGCAGCCAGACCGAGCCCTCGTCGACGGGGGAGACCGATTCGAGTCCCGGCAGGGTGTCGGACTTGATCCGGATGCCGGCGCCGGGGGCGGGCTCCCGTTCGTATCGGGACGGCAGGACCGGAGCGAACGCTGCGGGCACGACGGGCAGGGAAAGGCCGCTCGGTGTGTGCATCGCTCCTCCAGGGGCTCGCTCGGTCCATGCCGTCCGGACGAGGTACCCGTGCCGCCGGGACCGCGCCGCTGAACCCATCCTGACCTGGCGGGGGAGCGCCGATCCACCGGATCGGGCTGCGTGAACACGCGATGGCGTGGATCTGCCACGACCGCCCGTTCGAGGGTCGTGCGCGGTGCCGGGGCGGTGCGTCAGACCGTACGGCTCCAGCGGGTGGGGCCGAGGGAGCCGAAGCCCATCCGTGTGTAGAAGGGGAGCGCGGGGTCCTTCTCCGCCGGGAGTTCGACCCGCTGGTCGTGGGCGCCGTAGCTCCGCATCCGGTCCGTGGCCGCGGCCAGCAGGGCCGTACCCACTCCCCGGCGGCGGGATCCGGCCGCGACGGCCAGTGCGTACACCTCGCCCTCGCCCGGGACGGGGACGCCGCCCGCGGCGACGCCGAGGACCGCGCCCTCGGGGTCGGTCGCGACGAGCCAGCCGAGCCAGCCGGGCGCGCCACCCGGAATTTCAATTTCCGCTCGGATGCGGGGGAGCGCGCATTGCGCCGAGATCAGCCGCCGCATCGGGATTTCGTCCAGTATTCCCTCGTAGCTGCTCCGAATGGCGTCCGCGAGCAGCCTGGATATCGTCGTCGCATCGCCGGCCGCGGCCGCTCGAACGCCAGCCAGCTGCATAGGTTTCGTACCCTTCGACGTGCCGAGCCAGAGCCCCAACATACCCACAATAGCGGTGAATTAAGTGGCCCGTGACCGATGCGAAATCTACGAATTCGCTTAGTAATTAACGGCGTTCGGGGGGTCGGACGGTGAAGCGGGCCGAGGCGGTGAAGCGAGTCAATTAGCCGGGGAAGGAACAGCAGGCGATGACCAGTGGCGCCATCGCGAGCGCCGCCGAGGCGACGGTGAACAGTCCGCGCAGGACGGGGTGTCCCGCGCTGTACGGGGTGAGGATGCGCCGCATCCGCAGCGCCGCCGAGGGGCCGCCCGCCGCGAAGGCGGACCGCGGCGCCCGGCCCGAGGCCAGCGCGTACAGCGCCGTCGCGAGCGCGTCGCGCGTGCACCGGCGCAACGCCCGGTCGTCGGCGGCCATTTCGAGGAGCAGCGGTACGGACGTCCCGCCGTACCGGGCGAGCGGGAGGTGCGGGAAGACGGCCGCGAAGGCCTCCGTCGCCGCGACGAGGAGGTGGTGCCGGCCCGCGATGTGGGCCCGCTCGTGCGCGAGGGCCGCCGCGAGCTGCGCGGGCGTCAGCGTGTCCACCGCCCCGGAGGAGACGACCACGCGGCGCGAGCGGCCCGGCAGGCAGTAGACGGCGGGCCGGTCGTCGTCGAGGACCGTGGCCCGCAGGCCGGGGTCGTACCGTCCGACGAGCCGCAGCACACCCGCGTGCCGCACCCGCACCCGCCGGGCCCGCGCCAGCCTCCGTAAGAAGGCGGTGACGGGGAGCGCGACGACGCCGAGGGCGATCACGAGGGCCAGCCGCTCGCGGCCTTCGAGGGCGAACAGCTGCCCGGGGGCGGGGAGTCGGAGGGTGATCACCATGTCGGTGAGGCGGTGGCTGCTCTCGCCGGGGAGCACCAGCTGGGCGGGGAGCAGGGCGGCCGCGGCGGTGAAGACGGCGCCGCACGCCGCCCAGACGGCGAGCGCGAGGCGGGGCACCTGCTGGGCCCAGCGGGCCCGGACGACGAGCCACGGCACGAGGAAGCCGGCGACCAGCACGAGCCCGAGGGGGACGAGGGCGTGGTGGTTCACGCGCCACCGCCCCCGGGGCCGGCGCCCGGGTCCTCGGGCTGGCCGCCGCGGGTCGCCCGGAGGGCCGCGTCCAGGGCGGCCATGTCCTCGTCCGAGATGACCTCGACGAAGCGCAGGAGGGCGGCCGGCCGGTCCTGGCTGTCGCCGAGGGCGTCCCGCATCAGTCCGGCGGTGTACTCCTCGCGGCTGCGGACGGGCTCGTACAGCCAGGCCCGGCCCGCCTTCTCGCGGCGGAGCCAGTCCTTGCGGTGCAGGATGTCCGCGACCGTCATGACGGTCGTGTAGGCGACCCGGCGTCCCCGATTGATGTCGTCGACGATCTCGCGGACCGTGGCGGGCCGCTGCCAGGCCCACAACCGGTCCATGATCTCGGCCTCCAGCTCTCCCAGCCGGCGCACGTGGATCCCCTTCCCCCTGGGCGGCTCATCGTACGGGCCGCCTCCCTCGTCCAGGTATACCCCCCAGGGGTACGATGGCGGGATGTCGACCCTCATGAGGAACCGCCCCTGCGTGAAGCTCTGCGGCCCCGGTCTGCCCGGTTCGGCGGAGCTGGTGCTCCTCCGGCAGGTGCTCGGGCTCTGTCTTCGCCTGAGCATCAAGCTGTCCGCTGAGTGCCCTTCACACAAGGGCGGTTGACACCGCTTCGGCCCTCCGAAGCACCGCTTCGGTCCTCCGGAGTCCCGCTTCGGTCGTGCGGAGTCCCGAAGGCCGTACGCGGTACTTCGTCAGGTCCGGATGAGCCGGGCGATCGCCTTCGACGCCTCGCCCACCTTCACCTTGGCCTGGTCCCCGCCCTGGGCGATGGCCTCCGTGACGCAGCAGCTGAGGTGCTCGTCCAGGAGGGCCACCGCGCAGGACTGGAGGGCCGCGTTGATGGCGGAGACCTGGGTGAGGACGTCGATGCAGTAGGTGTCCTCGTCGACCATCCGCTGCACCCCCCTGACCTGGCCCTCGATGCGGCGCAGGCGTCTGATGATGTCTTCCTTGTGCTGTCCGTAACCGGCCACGACGGGCTCCTCGGGGGATTGGCGGGGAAGGGAGTTCGTCAGCGGTCGGCGGCCTGGAAGCCGCGCAGTCGCAGGCTGTTGCCGACGACGAAGACCGAGGAGAAGGCCATCGCGGCCCCAGCGATCATCGGGTTGAGCAGTCCGGCCGCGGCGAGCGGCAGGGCGGCCACGTTGTAGGCGAAGGCCCAGAAGAGGTTCGAGCGGATCGTGCCGAGCGTCTTGCGGGAGAGCCGGATCGCGTCGGCCGCGGCCCGCAGGTCGCCCCGTACGAGGGTCAGGTCGCCGGCCTCGATGGCGGCGTCCGTGCCGGTGCCCATCGCGAGGCCCAGGTCGGCCTGGGCGAGCGCGGCGGCGTCGTTCACGCCGTCGCCGACCATCGCGACCGAACGGCCCTCGGACTGGAGCTTCTTGACGACGTCGACCTTGTCCTGCGGCATGACCTCCGCGATGACCTCGTCGATGCCGACCTCGGCGGCGACGGCCTCGGCGACCGCCTTGTTGTCACCGGTGAGCAGGATCGGGGTGAGACCGAGGGCGCGCAGCCGCCGGATGGCCTCGGGGCTGGTCTCCTTGACGGCGTCGGCGACCTCCAGGACCGCGCGGGCCTCCCCGTCCCAGGCGACCGCGATGGCGGTCTTGCCGGCCTTCTCCGCGGTGTCCTTGGCGGCCTTCAGCTCCGCCGGGAGGGCCATGGCCCACTCCTCGAGGAGCTTCTCGCGGCCGACGAGGACGGCGTGGCCGTCGACGATGCCCTGGACGCCGAGGCCGGGGATGTTGGCGAAGTCCTCGGGGGTGGGGAGCGTGCCGACCTTCGCGGCGGCGCCGGTGGCGACGGCCTGGGCGATCGGGTGCTCGGAGGAGTGCTCCAGGGCGCCGGCGAGCCGCAGCACGTCCTTCTCGTCGACGTTCCCGGCGGTGTGGACCTTGATGAGGGTCATGCGGCCGGTGGTGACGGTGCCGGTCTTGTCGAGGACGATCGTGTCGACCTTGCGGGTGGTCTCCAGGACCTCGGGGCCCTTGATGAGGATGCCGAGCTGGGCGCCGCGGCCGGTGCCGACCATGAGGGCGGTCGGGGTGGCCAGGCCGAGGGCGCAGGGGCAGGCGATGATCAGGACGGCGACGGCGGCGGTGAAGGCGGCGGTGAGGCCCTGCCCCGTGCCGAGCCAGAAGCCGAGGGTGCCGAGCGCGAGCGCGATGACTACGGGTACGAAGACGGCCGAGATCCTGTCGGCGAGGCGCTGGGCGGCGGCCTTGCCGTTCTGGGCGTCCTCGACGAGCTTGGCCATGCGGGCGAGCTGGGTGTCGGAGCCGACGCGGGTGGCCTCGACGACGAGCCGGCCGCCGGCGTTCAGGGTGGCGCCGGTGACGGAGTCGCCGACGGAGACCTCGACCGGGACGGACTCGCCGGTCAGCATGGAGGCGTCCACGGCGGACGAGCCCTCGACGACGGTGCCGTCGGTGGCGATCTTCTCGCCCGGGCGGACCAGGAAGCGGTCCCCGACCTGGAGTTCGGCGGTCGGTACGGTGACCTCCTGGCCGCCCCGCAGGACGGTGACCTCCTTGGCGCCCAGCTGCATCAGCGCCTTGAGCGCGGCGCCCGCCTTGCGCTTCGACCGGGCCTCGAAGTACCGGCCGGCCAGGATGAAGGCGGTGACGCCGGCGGCGGCCTCCAGGTAGATGTTCCCGGCGCCGTCGGTGCGGGCGATGGTGAACTCGAAGGGGTGCGTCATCCCCGGCGTACCGGCGGTCCCGAAGAACAGCGCCCACAGCGACCAGAGGAACGCGGCGATCGTGCCGACCGAGATCAGGGTGTCCATGGTGGCCGCGCCGTGCTTGGCATTGGTCCAGGCGGCCTTGTGGAAGGGCCAGGCGGCGTAGACGACGACCGGCGCGGCGAGCGTGAGGCTCAGCCACTGCCAGTACTCGATCTGGAGGGCCGGGACCATCGCCATCGCGATGACCGGCACGGCGAGCGCGACGGCGGTGACCAGCCGCTGCTTGAGGGGCCGCAGCTCCTCGTCGGCCTTCTCCTCGTCGGAGGGGCCCTCGGGAGCGCCGGGGGCCGCGCTCTTCGGCGGCGCGGGCTCGGCGGCGGTGTAGCCGGTGGCCTCGACGGTCGCGATCAGGGCGGCGACGTCGATGTCGGCGTCGAAGGTGACCTTCGCCTTCTCGGTGGCGTAGTTGACGGTGGCCTCGACCCCGTCCATGCGGTTGAGCTTCTTCTCGATACGGGCCGCGCACGAGGCGCAGGTCATGCCGCCGATGGCGAGCTCGACCTGGGCGGTGCCCGGTGTCGTCGTTGTCATGGCTGTTCCTGCTCCTCGTGAGTACGGGTCGGGGGCCGGGACCCGGGCGTGGTGGGCGGGTCCCGGCGGCCGGGGTGGGGCGGCGTCTCAGGCGCGGCCGGTCAGCTCGTAGCCCGCGTCGTCGACGGCGGCGGCGATGGCGGCGTCGTCCGGCTCGCCGCCGGTGGTGACGGTCACCAGGCCGGCGTTGACGTCGACGTCCACGGAGATGACGCCGTCCAGCGCGCTGACGGACTTGGTGATCGCGGTCCTGCAGTGGCCGCACGTCATGCCGGAGACGGCGTAGACGGTCGCGGTGCTCTCGGCGATCGCGACCGCGGTGGTCTCCGCGGTGGTCGAGCAGCTGTTGTCGGGGGTGCAGCAGGAGCCCATGGCTTCTCCTCGGTCGGTTCCTCCGGACCGGGATACCCTCGGGGGGTATCCGGTTGTGAGTCCATGTATACCCCCCTCCCGTATCCGACGCAAGCAGATCCCCGACTTGACTTGATACCCCCCAGGGGTATGGTGAAGTGCATCGAACGGTTACCGCGCCACCCCGCGCACCCACCCCACGTATCGGGAGAGCAGCCATGAACACCGGTGTGAAGATCACTGCCTATGCCGCCGCGCTCGCCGCGACCTTCGGGGCCGCGTACGGGGTCGGCAAGGGTGTCGGACCCGTCGAGGAGCCGAAGAAGGCGGAGCACGGCGACCACGCGGCCGCCCCCTCCGAGAGCGCGACCGCCGACGACGGCCACGCGGGCCACGAGGGCGGTGGGACCGGGGACGCCCCCGCCGCCGCGAACCTTCCCGGCGGGCTCCAGGTCTCCGACGGCGGCTACACCCTCGCCCTGGAGACCCCGACCCCCGCCACCGGCAAGAGCGTCCTGAAGTTCTCGATCAAGGACGCGGCCGGCCGGAAGGTCACCGCCTTCACCACCGAGCACGGCAAGGAACTGCACTTCATCGTCGCCTCGCGCGACCTCAACACCTTCCGCCACCTGCACCCGGTGAAGGCCGCGGACGGCACCTGGACCACCCCCGTCGACCTGCCCGCCGCCGGCGGCTACAAGGCCTTCGCCGACTTCAAGCCCGCCGCGAAGGGCGCCAAGGGCATCACGCTCGGCGCCGACCTCTCCGTACCGGGCGCGTACGCCCCCAGGCCGATGCCGGCCGTCGCCCCGACCGCGAACGTCGACGGCTACCAGGTCCGCCTCGGCGGCACGCTCGACCCGGGCAAGGCCGGCGAGCTCAAGCTCACCGTCACCAAGGCCGGAAAGCCGGTCACCGACCTGGAGCCCTACCTCGGCGCGTACGGACACCTCGTCGCCCTCCGCGACGGCGACCTGGCCTACCTCCACGTGCACCCGAACGAGGGCGGCCCCGGCCCGGACGTCTCCTTCACCGCGACGGCGCCCAGCGCGGGGACGTACCGTCTCTTCCTCGACTTCCAGCACGAGGGCAAGGTCCGGACGGCGGCCTTCACGGTCACCGCGGGAGCCGGGAAGGCGACCGCCCCGGCCCCCGAGGCCACCGTCCCGGCAGCGGGTGAGACCACGGACGAGGCCACGGACGATGCGGGAGAGCACACGCACGGCTAGTCTGGTCATTGGACTAGACCTGTAGCCGTCATTCATGGAGGAATGGGCCGCGATGAGCAACCGTGCAGTCCTTGAGGTGATCGCCCTCGACGAGGAGGACGCGGTCGCTGCCCAGACCGGTGGAGCCGACCGGCTCGAACTCGTCACCGACATGGCGGCGGACGGGCTCACCCCGTCCCGGGCCGGCTTCGCCGCCATCCGCGCCGCCGTCGACATCCCGCTGCGTGTGATGCTCAGGCTCACCGACGGATTCTCGGCCGGCGGCCCCGAGGGCATCGACGCCCTCGTGGCCCGGGCCGCGGAGCTCCGCGAGGCCGGCGCGGACGAGTTCGTCCTCGGCTTCCTCACCTCGGACGGCGAACCGGACCTCGTCGCCGTCGAACGGCTCATCGCCGTCCTCGACGGCTGCCGCTGGACCTTCCACCGGGCGATCGACCGCGCCGCCGACCGCGACGGCCTTCGCAAGCGCCTCGCCGACCTCCCCGGCCTCGACACCTACCTCACGGCGGGCTCCGCCACCGGCGTCGACGACGGCCTCGCCACCCTCAAGGCCGAGGCCGCCCGCGCGGGCGAGCCGGGCTACGAGCCCCGGATCCTCGTCGGCGGCGGCCTGCGCCTCGACCACCTCCCCGAGCTGCGCGCGGCCGGCCTCGACGCCTTCCACATCGGCGGCGCGGCCCGCCCCCAGGGCTGGACCGCCCCCGTCTCGGCGGACGCGGTACGGGCCTGGCGCGAGGCCGTCGACGCCTGACGCCCGTGGCGTGGCGTGGGCCGCGCCCGGCTCGTCGCGAAGACACCCGCCAGGCCGAGCGTCCTGGACCGGGTCCTAGGCCCTGTCCGGCGGATCAGGGTCGGACAGGGCCTAGAGCGAACCAGGACTTCCCGGTGTCACCAGGCCCGATTCGTAGGCCAGGACGACGAGCTGAGCGCGGTCGCGGACAGCGAGCTTGGTCATCGCGCGATTGACGTGAGTCTTCGCGGTCAGAGGGCTGATCACCATGCGATCGGCGATCTCGTCGTTGGCCAGGCCGCTCGCCACCAGGACGACGGCCTCGCGTTCGCGCTGGGTCAGCTCCGCCAGCCGGTCGCGGACCTTCGCGGGCGGTGGCTGGGTGACGTACCGGTCGATCAGCTTCCGTGTGATCGACGGCGCGAGCAGGGCGTCGCCGCGCGCGGCGACCCGTACGGCGTGCAGGAAGTCCTCGGGGACGATGTCCTTGACGAGGAATCCGGCCGCGCCGGCGCGCAGCGCGTCGAAGACGTACTCGTCGAGGCCGTAGTTGGTCAGGACGACGACGCGCACCCCGGTGAGACCCGGGTCCGCGGCGATGCGCCGGGTCGTCTCGATGCCGTCCACGACCGGCATCCGGATGTCGACGAGCGCGACGTCGGGCAGGTGCTCCCTGGCCAGAGCCAGGCCTTCCTGCCCGTCGCCGGCCTCGGCCACCACCTCGATGTCGTCCTCGATGTCGAGGATCGCGCGGAATCCTCTGCGGATGAGCGGCTGGTCGTCGACCAGCAGGACACGGATCACGGCGTGTACTCCAACGGCGTGTTCTCCAACGGTGTGTGCTCCAACGACGTCCGTTCCACGGGAAGTTCTGCCTGGACGGTGAACCCGCCCTCGACGCGTGGCTCCGCCCGCAGCCGGCCACCCAGGGCGGTGACCCGTTCGCGCATCCCGAGCAGTCCGACCCCGGGCACCGACGCGCTGTCGTGGGTCGCCCTGCCGTCGTCGTCGACCCGGATGGCCAGGACGTCGGGACGGTGGTCGATCCGGACCGACACGCGGGTGGCGGCGGCGTGCCGGGCGACGTTGGTCAGCGACTCCTGGACGATCCGGTACGCCGTCCGGTCCACGGCGGCGGGGACGTCGATCCCGTGCCCGTCGACCGTCAGGCGTGCGTCCAGGCCGGTCGACCGGGCCCGCCGCACCAGTTCCGGTATGTCGGCGAGCCCGCGCGGCGGGTTCCTGTCGTCGTCGCGCAGCGCCTCCAGGGTCGCCCGCAGCTCCCGTGCCGCCTCACGGACGGCCTCGCGGATCACCAGGACGGCCTCCGGCACCTCTTCGCCCCGTTTGCCGGCCAGGTGGACGGCGACCTCCGCCTGCACCTTGATGACGGAGATCTGGTGGGTGAGCGAGTCGTGCAACTCCCGCGCGATGTGCAGCCGTTCCTCGTCGGCGCGGCGCCGCGCGGCCTCCTCCCGGGTGCGCTCGGCCTCGTCCGCCCGGCGCTCCGCCTGCCGCAGCGCCTCACCCGCCGCACCGGCGGCGATCAGCCAGGCCAGCTGGAGCACGTCCCGGGTCCGTGCGAACGCCTCGCCCACGGCCAGGTCGTGCGGGGAGACCAGGAGCGCCAGCGTCACCGCGCCCAGCATGAACACGGAGCCCGCCACCGCGACGACGTGATGCCCCGCCCGCACGGTGGCGTACACCGCGAACAGGTAGGCGACGGCGGGCACGTCGAAACCGATCGTCTGATGGCCCAGGGCGCACACCCCGGTCACGGCCAGCACGGTGACGGGCGCCCGACGGCCCCAGGCCAGGGCCAGACCGCCCGCGGCGAGCAACGCGTAGCCCAGCGGGTCGAGCCGCGTGGGCCCTTGCTGCGCGAGACCGGCGAACAGCAGGAGCGCCGTCACGCCCACGGCGATCGCCCCGTCCATGACACCGATCCGTTGCCTGTCCATGCGTGGACCCTAGCCGGACGCCGACGCGGGCGAATCCTGCGTGAGGAGGGCCGGCGGACTACCGCGTCCGCGGTAGTTCCGCGGTTCCTGCCGCGTCCGCGGTAGTCGGCTACGACGGCTGCGGCAGGGCGCGTTGTCCGCGTACGGGGGACGACCGGCGGGGGGTGCGGCGGACACGATCGGCGGGTAGCAACCGCCGCCGTGAAGGAGCCCTCCATGTCCGTTCGTCATCTGCTCGCCGCTTCCGTCCCGCCGGCCGACACCGCCACCGCCGCCGATGTCCTCACCCTGAGTTCCGGGCGCGTCGGAGCCATCGTGGCCACACTGCTGGGACTCGCCGGCGTCGCCGTCGGCGGTCGGGCCCTCGCCCGCGCCCTCGGGCGCACCGGCACCGGAATCGGCACCGGGTCCGTGCGGACGGGGGCCGTCGCGGCCCTCGCCGCGGGGCTGATCGCCATGGGACTCGGCGGGACGGTCGTCGCCACCTCCGACGGTTCCCTCGGCACGGGCAACGGGCTGGGCGGCGCCTTCGTGGCCCTGATCGTGGGGCTGATCGCCTCCGCCCTCGGCGCCCTGGCACTGACCCGCTCCACCCGCCGCCGTACCGCCTGACGTCCGGAGGCCCTCCACCTCGTGGAGTCGGACGTGCGTGGTCGCGGAGCCGAAAACCCGTGGTCGTAGGGGCGGGTAGCCGTTAGCGTCGCCGTCATGGCCTCCCCCGTGACCCTCGACACCGCCCTCGTGTCCCGTCTGATCGCCGCGCAGTTCCCCGAGTGGGCGGGACTCCCGGTGCGGGAGGTGGACTCCGCCGGTACCGACAACGCGATGTTCCGACTCGGGGACGAGTTCGCCGTACGGCTGCCGAAGGCCGAGTGGTCGACCGGGCAGGCCGAGAAGGAGCAGCGCTGGCTCCCGCGCCTCGCGCCGCACCTGCCGCTGCCCGTCCCCGTGCCCCTCGGGCGAGGCGTGCCCGGGGAGGGCTTCGACCGGCCCTGGTCCGTGTACGGATGGCTCGACGGCGCCGACGCCTTCACCGACCCCATCACCGATCTCGCCGACGCCGCCGTGCAGTTGGGCCGCTTCGGCGCCGCCCTGCGTGCGCTCGACGCGAGCGGCGGCCCGGCCTCCTTCCGGGGCGGCTCGGTCACGGAGTGGGAGAAGGGCGCGATGGCGGGGGCGATCCGCGACCTCGGCGCCGACGGCACGGTCGACGCCGAACTGGCCACCAGGGAATGGGAGTCGGTCCTCGCGCTGCCCCAGTGGGACAGCGGCCCCGTCTGGGTCCACGGCGACCTGCTCCCCGGCAACGTCCTCACCCGCGACGGCCGCCTCAGCGCCGTCATCGACTTCGGCGGCCTCGGCGTGGGCGATCCGGCCTGCGACATGATGCCCGGCTGGTCGCTCCTCACCGCGGAGACCCGTCCCCTCTTCCGCAAGGCGGCCCGGGTCGACGACGCCACCTGGGCGCGCGGCCGGGGCTGGGCCCTGTGCTGGGGCCTGGTGACCGAGCACTACTACCGCGTCACGAACCCGGTCCTGGCGGCCGTGGCCCACCGCACCTGGTCCGAGGCGCTCGCGGAGTACTGACCTCGGCCCCCGCGTCGGTGCTCAGCCCACCGGCGCGTTCCCCGGCTTCTCCCGGCACGACATCGCCTCGATGTCGTCCAGCGTCGGCCGGGCCTCGTTGCGGGCGGCGACGGGGACGCTGGGGAGGTTGTTCTCGAGGTCGTGGTCCCAGTCGTTGCCGGTGACGTACTTCTTCAGGGCGTCCCGGAGCTTCAGGCAGTCCTTGCGGTGGGCGGGGGTGCGGAACATGGCGATGCCGTACTGGTTGATCTCGCCGAACTCGATGGTCGGGACGACGGCGAGCGTGGGTTCCGCCGCCATGAAGCCGTAGAGGATCAGCTGGTCGGTGGAGACGGCGTCCACCATGTTCTCCTTGAGCTTCTTGACGCACTCCCCGGCGTCCGTCGCCTCGGTCTTGCCGATCTTGTCGTACGCGGGCTTTTTCAGCTCGTTCATCGACGTCGTGCCGGGCCACACGCAGATCTGCTTGCCGTGGAAGTCGGTGAGGTTGCGGTAGCGGCCCTTGTCCGCGGCGCGGATGAGGACGCCCTGAGGTGTGGACACGTACGGGCCGACGAAGTCGAGGCCGTCGCCGTTGTCGTCGTTCATCGGCCGCATCCGCTGCGCGGTGATGGAGTAGGTGGCCGCGACCAGGTCCACGCGGTCTTTCTGGAGGGCCTTGGCCCTGTTCTTGGACTGGAGGGGCTGGGGCTCGATCGCCTCGGGGTCGAGGCCGACCCGGCCGATCAGGTCCCGGGAGACCGCGAGGTCGAAGCCCTCGAACTCCTCGGCGTGCCGCATGAATCCGGTGCCGGGCTGGTCGTTCTTCATGCCGAGGCGGATCTTCTGGCCCTC
Source organism: Streptomyces gardneri (assembly GCF_006539185.1). GTDB lineage: Bacteria > Actinomycetota > Actinomycetes > Streptomycetales > Streptomycetaceae > Streptomyces > Streptomyces gardneri. The sequence goes on along the minus strand of NZ_BJMN01000020.1, from coordinate 141,864 downwards.
GACGAGGATCGACGCGTCCGGCTTCGGGTCGGGGGAGGTGCAGCCGGTGACGAGGAACGCCAGCGCGGCGAGCGCCCCGAGCAGGCGCCCGGACAGGGGCCCGCGGGGGCTTCGCACCTTGTGGCTCACGGACGTACCTCCGGGTTCAGCGGTTGTGGAGGGTGCCCCGCACCTTCGCGAGGCGCATGACGCAGTTCGGTTCGGTGTGCAGGACGAACGAGAGGACGACCTCGCCGCGGTGCCCGCCGAGGTCGAGGTCGACCTCGGAGTCGGCCGCGATGCGGCGCGAGCCTGGCGTGACCCCGGCGGTGGTGGCGGAGAGCGTCGCGGTCGTCCGGTGGACGCAGGTCGGTGCCAGTGGGTCGGAGTCGGAGATGGTGAGCGCGACCCGGAGCCGGTCGCGGACGTCGTCCGCCGCCGGGGCCGGCATCACGAGCGTCAGGGCTCCGGTGGCGGAGCCGTGCAGGGGCTGCGTCCCGCGTACGTCGATCTCGACCGCGACCTCGCCGTTGCGGGCGACGGAGGCGTGCGCGCCGAAGGCGACGAGGGTGCAGCCCAGGGCCAGGGCGAGCTGGATCCGGCCCTGGCCGCGGACGGCGTACGCGACGGAGCAGACGAAGCCGGTGACGAGGAACGCGTAGAAGGAGAAGTACTGGCTCTGCGGGCCGCCGGGCCAGGTCAGGACGGAGTACGTGGCGACGCCGACGGCGACGAGGAGGGGCAGGGTCTCCAGGAGGCGGTGCCGCTGGAGGAAGTGGAAGGCGGCGTTGTTGCCGACGCGGCCGATGACGGGGGAGTTGGATCCGAGCGTCGTGTTGTTCTGGGACTCGCCCTCGCCCCTGCCGTTCGTTCCGGCCACGGTCAGGACCGTCGTCTCGGCCGGTCGTCGCCGCCACCGCCGAAGGTGAAGGTGGCGTTGTCGCCGACGGAGTCGATGATCGCCGAGTTCGGACCGTAGGTGGCGTAGTTCTTGGTGACCTGGGTGACCGGTTGGTCCTCCTCGTCGATCTCCCGTACGAGCTCCACCAGCCGCTCCGGATCGGGTGCGACCCCGTCCTCCTCGGCCTCCTCCAGCCACTGGGTCAACGCCCCGGCCAGCTGGCGCCGTTCGTTCTCGTCAAGCCGCGACAGCCCGTCGTCGGCCCGGTGTTCCTCCTCCTCGTCGAGGAGCTCCGGATCGGTGCGGTCCCCCCACGGGACGAGCCGGCGGAGGAACCCCTCGCCCGCGTCCACCGTCCCGTCGGCGACCCGCTGGACGGCGGTGGTCGCCACCGCCCCGCCCAGGGCGCCGAAGAACGTGGAGAGGTAGGGAGCGACTTCCGCGGTGACAGTGAGCAGTTCCGACACAGGTCCCCCAGGTGTTCCGTGGTGCACGCCGTGCACGGGAATCTCGGTGAGCGCAAGGCGATGGTAAGCCCTCACCCAGGGGTCGTGCAGTGTCCAATTCCGGGCGTTGTGAAGGAAGTTGGTGGATCGTGGAAACCCGCAGGTGGGGCGGGATCCCTTGGTCAAACGGACGCGGGTTCCACCGGTTCAGGCGGACGCGACGAGCTCCACCTCGAAGCCGTCCCCGTTCTCCAGGTAGGCCGCGTAGTGGCCCTCGCCGCCCGCGTACGGGTGCCGGTCGGCGAACAGCAGGCGCCAGCCGTGGGCCGGGGCCTCCGTGGCGAGCGCGTCGACGGCCGCCCGGTCGCCCGCGTGGAAGGCCAGGTGGTTGAGGCCGGGCCGGAGCCGGTCGTGGGTGTCTCCCGTACGGGCCGGGGACTGCTCGACCACGAGGTAGCAGGAGCCGAGAGCCCAGCTGCGGCCGCCCTCCCAGCGCTGGAAGGGCGTGTACCCGAGGGCGCCGAGCAGCCAGCCGAAGCTCGCCTCGGCGCCCGCCAGGTCGCCCACCCAGATCTCGACGTGGTGCAGGGAGCCGGCCGCAGGGCCGGTCACAGGGCGCCCAACTGTTCCGGAATCGGCGCCGAGTGAAGGATCGTCAGGCCGGACACGGCACGGGTCAGGGCCACGTACAGGCGTCGCAGGCCCGTCCGCTCGTCCGGTTCGCCGTCGACGACCGCGGCCGGCTCGTCGAGGACCACGTAGTCGTACTCCAGGCCCTTCGCGAGCGAGGCGGGGACGAGGGTCAGCCGGGACTCGGCGGTCGTCTCCTCGCCGGGGGAGAGGTACGCCATCCCGGCCGCCGTCAGGGCCTCCGCCAGCGGTGCGATCCGCGCGTCGGCGGCGATCAGGCCGACGGAGCCCTCATGGGTGAGGGACTCGACGCAGGCCGCGACCACGTCGGCGTCGAGGTCGTCGGCGGGGCGGACGGCCAGCGAGCCGGGGTTCTCCCGGACCGACTCCACCGCCGCGAGCCCCGGCGACATGTGCGGAAGCAGCCGCGAGGCGTACGCGATCACCTCGCGCGGCACGCGGAAGCCGGCGGTCAGCTCCTCCACGACCGCCTCCGGCTTGCCCAGGTGCCCGAGCGCCTGCGCCCAGCTCTCCGTGGCCCACGGCGTCGTCCCCTGCGCCAGGTCGCCCAGGATCGTCGCCGAACCCGTCGTGCACCGGCGCCCCACCGCCCGGTACTGCATCGGGGACAGGTCCTGCGCCTCGTCGAGGACCACGTGCCCGAGCGAGTGCGTCCGCTCGACCAGGTCCCTCGTCTCGTCGATCAGCACCGCGTCCGCCGCCGACCACTTCGCCGACTTCGCACTCCGCGCCGGCTTCGCCCACAGCAGCAGCTTCTGCTCGTCCTCGGTGAGCAGCCCCTCCGCGTGCTCCGCCAGGAAGTCGGCGTCGCCGAGCAGCCGCAGCACCAGCTTCGCGGGCTCCACCAGGGGCCAGCACTCCTTCACGACGGCCTTCACCGCGGGGTTCCGCGCGACCGCGTTCTGCACGCGGTCGTCGGGCGCCTCGCCGGCCTCCTCCATCCGCACCAGGACCGCGTGCGCGATCCGCTGCGGCAGCGCCTCGCGGGCCGCCCCGTACCGGATGTCCCGGTCCAGCAACTCGCGGACCATCTCCTCCAGTTCGTAGGCGGGCACCCGCCAGCGGCGCGAGCCGCGCACCACCATCAGGGGCTCCTTCGGCAGCGCGACGTGCGAGCGGACCGCGCGCCGCAGCACCTCGGCCATCCGGGCGTCGCCCTTGACGACCGCCGTCGCCGCATCGTCCGTCCCCCGCACCTCGACGTGCGCCACGAGGTCGTCGACGGTCGCCTGCTGGACCTCCAACTCGCCCAGGGCCGGGAGCACCTGCTCGATGTAGTGGAGGAAGGAACGGTTCGGCCCGATGACCAGGGTGCCGGTGCGGGCCAGCCGCTCCCGGTGCGCGTACAGCAGATAGGCGACACGGTGCAGACCGACGGCCGTCTTTCCGGTCCCGGGGCCTCCCTGCACGCACACCGTCCCGGACAGGTCGGAGCGGACGATTCCGTCCTGCTCCGGCTGGATCGTCGCCACGATGTCCCGCATGGGGCCGACGCGGGGCCGCTCGATCTCCGCCTGGAGCAGCCGGCTCGTCGTCTCCAGCTCCGCCGGGTCGGAGAGGTGCTCGTCCTCGTACGCGGTGAGCTCGCCGCCCGTGTACCCGAAGCGCCGCCGCAGCCCCACGTCCTGCGGGTCCTTCTTCGACGCCTGGTAGTACGGCTGCGACACCGGGGCACGCCAGTCGATGACCATCGGGTCGCCGTCGGCGTCGTGGACGTGCCGCCGTCCGATGTAGAAGCGCTGCCCCTCCTGCGTGGTGTGCAGGTAGTCGAGCCGGCCGAAGAACAGCGGGGTGTCGGCGAGGTCCGCGAGCGCCTTGATCCGGTCCTCGATCTGGCGCCCGAGGACGAGGGAGTTGACCCAGTTCGCCGTGACGTCCTTGATGTCGAGCGCCTCGACGTCCTCGCGCATCGCGCGGAGGGCGGAGCGGGACTCGGTCAGATGGGCGCGCTCACGCGCGAGCGGATCGAGCGGATCGAGTGGATCGGAAACGGGCACGATGAAGCCTCCGAGCAGGTGGATACACGGACACGACGAGGTGGCCGCCGGTTACCGGCCGGGCGGCGGCTCTCCACAGGGGAGGCGGGGAAGCTGGCGAGTGTAACTCCGGCCTGCCGCGCGAGGCGAATCGCTTCTCACCCTCTCCGTCCGGCCGCCTACCCGTAGGGGTCGGGGTCCGTCGTGAGAGGGACCCCGGTTCCACCCCCAGGCCGATGTGTTCGGAATGTCCGGATTCCATGATGGAAGCATGACCGCGACGACCTTCACCCTCGTGACCACCGTCCCGCGACCCCGTACCCGCCCCCTCGCCACCGCGTTCCGCGCGATACGCGCCTTCGGCGGCGCGGCGGCCGGCGTCGTCCTCCTCGGCGACTACGGCCCGCCCGAGGCGGGCGTCAGGAACCCGCGACCTGAGTACGCACCCGGCCCCGACTGAGTACGCGAACGCCTGGCCGCAGCCCTGTCGGACCTGATGTGATCAGGACATGGAGACGACCACCACCACGGACACCCCCGGCCAGACGCCCTTCACCCTGCGCGTCTGGGCGAGCTTCGGCCTGCTGCTCCTCGTGGCCTGCCTGGTGGCCACTTTCATGATCACCCTCCGCGACGCCATCGAGGGCGACGGCGCCGGCGGTATGTTCATCGTGGCCGGCTTCTGGGCGCTGGCCGCCGGAGCCGTGGCGGGCGTGGCGGCCCTGATCGTGCCCCGCCGGGGACTTGTCATCGCCCAGTACTGCCTGGCGATCGCGGGCCCGTTCCTCGCAGTGATGGACTGAGCCCGCCCTCGTACAGGCTCTAGGGGGCCAGCAGCTCGTCCGCGTCGACGATCCGGTACGCGTACCCCTGCTCCGCCAGGAACCGCTGCCGGTGCGCCGCGAAGTCCTGGTCGATCGTGTCGCGCGCGACGACGGAGTAGAAGTGCGCCTGGTGCCCGTCGGACTTCGGCCGCAGGACCCGGCCGAGGCGCTGCGCCTCCTCCTGGCGCGAGCCGAAGGTGCCCGAGACCTGGATCGCGACCGTCGCCTCCGGCAGGTCGATCGAGAAGTTCGCGACCTTCGAGACGACGAGCACGCTGATCTCGCCCGTACGGAACGCGTCGAAGAGCTTCTCCCGCTGCGCGTTCGACGTCTCGCCCTTGATGACCGGTGCGTCCAGGTGCTCGCCGAGCTCGTCGAGCTGGTCGATGTACTGCCCGATGACGAGGATCTGCTGCCCCTCGAACTTCTTCACCAGGGCCTCCGTCACCTTCCGCTTCGTCGCGGTCGTCGCGCAGAAGCGGTACTTCTCCTCCGGCTCGGCCGTCGCGTAGGCGAGCCGCTCGGAGTCGGTGAGATTGACCCGGACCTCGACGCAGTCGGCGGGCGCGATGTACCCCTGCGCCTCGATCTCCTTCCACGGCGCGTCGAAGCGCTTGGGCCCGATCAGCGAGAAGACGTCGGACTCGCGCCCGTCCTCCCGGACGAGGGTCGCGGTCAGCCCCAGCCGCCGCCGCGCCTGGAGGTCGGCGGTGAACTTGAAGACGGGCGCGGGCAGCAGGTGCACCTCGTCGTAGACGACGAGGCCCCAGTCCCGGGAGTCGAAGAGCTCCAGGTGCGGGTAGATGCCCTTCCGCTTGGTCGTGAGGACCTGGTAGGTGGCGATGGTGACGGGCCGGATCTCCTTCTTCGTCCCGCTGTACTCGCCGATCTCGTCCTCGGTGAGCGAGGTCCGCTTGACCAGCTCGCTCTTCCACTGGCGGGCGGAGACGGTGTTGGTCACCAGGATCAGCGTGGTCGCCTTGGCCTCGGCCATCGCCCCGGCCCCGACCAGCGTCTTCCCGGCGCCGCAGGGCAGCACGACGACCCCGGAACCGCCGTGCCAGAAGCCGTCGACGGCCTGCCGCTGGTACGGGCGCAGGGTCCAGCCGTCCTCGGCGAGCTCGATCGGGTGGGCCTCCCCGTCGACGTACCCGGCGAGGTCCTCGGCCGGCCAGCCGAGCTTCAGCAGCGTCTGCTTGATCTGCCCGCGCTCGGAGGGGTGCACGGCGACGGTGTCCTCGTCGATCCGCGCCCCGACCAGCGGCTGCACCTTCTTCGACCGGAGGATCTCCTCCAGGACGGGCCGGTCGGTGCTGGTCAGGACGAGCCCGTGGGTGGGGTGCTTGGAGAGCGTGAGCCGCCCGTACCGGTCCATGGTCTCGGCGATGTCGACGAGCAGCGCGTGCGGCACGGGGTAGCGGGAGTACTCGACGAGCGCGTCGACGACCTGCTCGGCGTCGTGCCCGGCGGCACGCGCGTTCCACAGGCCGAGCGGCGTCAGCCGGTAGGTGTGGATGTGCTCGGGCGCCCGCTCCAGCTCCGCGAAGGGCGCGATGGCCCGTCGGCACGCCTCGGCGAGCTCATGGTCGACCTCCAGGAGCAGCGTCTTGTCGCTCTGGACGATGAGAGGCCCATTCACGCGCGATCAGTCCTTCCCGGGCCGCTCCCGACGACGGCGGCCAATCCTCCAGTCTGCCTGATGAGGGGTGGTCGGCGCGATGCCGGCGTCGCGAGGCGGGCGCCGGACCGGGGCGCCGGACCGGGGCGCCGGACCGGGGCGCCGGACCAGGGTGTCGGACCCGGGCGTCGGACCGGGCGTCGGACCCGGTGGTCGGACCCGGTGGTCAGACCTGGTCGTCCGCCAGTTCCGCGACGCCCGTGATCCGGTGCAGGGGGTACGTGCGGACCTCGTCGGCCGTGTGGTCGTAACCCGTCACGAAGCCGCCCTCCACACGGACCGGGGCGATGACCCGCTGGCTCGCCGCGCCCTCCGCGTTGACGTAGCCGATCCAGACCGCCGAGCCGGTCATCGCGGCCGCCTGGACCGTGGCCAGGGTCTCGGCCGCCGACGTACGGGGGAGGGTGCCGGCGGTCGACGGGGTCGCGGGCTCCTTGCGGACCGCCGTCGCCGCCCGGTCGCCGGCCCGGATGGCCTTGACCGCCGCGGTGAGGAGGGTGCCGTCGGGGGACGGCGGGCCGTCGGGGACGGGGACGGGGGCCGTACGGTCCGGGGTGCGGTACGCGTCGGCGCGGGCGATCAGGACGTCGCCCTCGGCCGACTCGGCCGCCGGGGCGTACCCCATCGACCGCAGCCCGTCGAGCAGCGACACCGGGTCCGTCTGCGCCGCGAGCACGGTCGGCGCGAGGCGGCGCAGCCCCAGGGGCTGCGACCTGCGGTCGGCCAGGATCTCGCCGAGGACCGTGTCGTCGTCGCAGCGCACGTACGCCGAGGCCGCCCCGACCTTGAGATGGCCGTGGCGTCTCGCGACGTCGTCGATCAGGTAGGCGAGCGGCTGCGGGACGGGCGTCCGCGAGTGCTGCGTGAGGAAGTCGTGGAGGTCGCTCGCGGTCCGGCCCGAGTCGAGCGCGCGCCGCACGGAGCCCGGCGTGAACCGGTAGACCGTCGCACCACCCTTCGATTCCACGTCCGCGAGGACGCCCAGCGCGTCGGCGAGCGGCCGGCGCAGCGGGCCCGGTGCCACGGCCGTCAGGTCGGCCTGGAGGAGCACGTGGTCGACGGCCTCGGGGAGCAGCGGTGCGAGCAGCGTGGCCGCCCGTGTCGCGGCCACCGACAGCTCGACCCCGCCGCCCGGCTCCGCGGCGGTCGCGGCCTCGGCGAGCGGCAGGTTGAGGAGCGCGCGGGCCGGTCCTGACAGGGCGCCGCGCCCGGTCAGCCCGAGCAGCTCGGCCTCCTCCAGGGTCCAGCTCGCGATCCGGGACCGCACGGTCGCGGCCCCCGCGGTCGCCGAGCCCTCGGCGCCCCGCAGCGGGCGCTCCCAGCGCAGCCGGGCGAGCAGCGACTCGGGGTCGGCGGCGGCGCCCGGCGGGAGCGTCGCGAGCAGGAAGAGGACCCGGTGCCGCACCTCGGGGGCGGCCGAGCGGTCCAGGTCCGGGCCGAGCGCCGAGAGGGTCCGGCCCTTCGCGTCCTGCCCGCCGACCAGACCGGACGTGCGGGTCGCGCCCAGCCAGGGCGTGACGAGCCGCGCCCACCGCTCGGCGGGCGGCAGGTCCAGCCAGTCGTCGTAGGCGGGCGTCGGCGCGTACCGCTCGTCGGCCTCGCCGTCCGAGGCGAGCAGCCCCGCCGCGTAGCCGAGCTCCAGCCAGAAGCAGGCGATCTGCTCGGAGACGTCCAGGGCCGCGGCGATCCGCTTGAGGTCCCGCACGGCGAGGCCGCCCGCGCGCAGGACCGGCGGGCCGCCCCGGTCCCAGGCCTTCAGCAGCTCCTCGACGGTCGCGAGCGCCACGTACGCCTGCCCGGCGGCGGCGCTGTCCACAACCTGTGGGCGGTAGTCGCGCAGCACGACCGGCTCCGGCGCCACCGGCTCCGGCGCCCGGTGCGCCCGGCCGCCCCGCAGGTGCAGCGCCACCTCGCGCGGCAGCACCATCGTCCGCGCCGACACCGGCAGCAGCAGGCCCCGGTCGCGCAGCCAGCGCACGGGCGGCGCCGGGTTCGCCGTCACCTCCCCGTAGGGCGGACCCCACACCAGCCGGTCCAGGACGGCGAGCGCCTCCGGCGGCGCGGTGTCGAGCAGCTCGCCCATCCGCGTCCGGTCGGTGAAGAGCTCCGTCAGCACGGCCACCGCCGACACCGGGTCGTGCGTCGGCGTCAGACCGGCCGCCGCGATGATCTCCTGCACCCGGCCCGGCGACATCCCGGACGTGGCCTCGGCGACCGTCGGCCCGAGCCCGGTCGGCGACGGGTGCTGCGCCGAGGGCGCCAGCAGCTCCCGCGCGGTCCGGACGAGCCGCAGCCGGTCGTCCTCGCCCCACACGAGCGCCTGCTCGCGCAGCACGGCGACCGCGCCGGGCAGCGCCGCCTCGATCTCGGGGTCGCCCTCGTCGCCGGCGAGCAGCCCGAGGAGCACGGGGTAGGGGGTGGGGTCCGGGCCCACCGCGAGCGCTTCGGCCGTCTGGAGGGCGAACCGGTCGAGCCGCTCGATCGCCCGGATCACGGAACCGCGCGTACCGGCGCGGGTCGCCAGCTGCGTCAGGTCGTTCGGCACGGGTCCGAGGAGGTCCGGCCGGGCGCGCAGCAGCGCGGCCAGGCCGTCGTCGGCCCGCGCGCGCAGCGCTTCCGCGAGCGTGCGCGGCGCCGCGGCACCAGATGCTTCGGCCACGTGCGCCTCCCGGTCGAGCTCACCGATCCCCATCCGCACCACGTTAGCCCCTGCCCGCGCGCTACCGTCGGGTCGTACCGGGCGAACCGGCCGTGGAGGGGCACCGTGGGGATCGAGAGCGACCAGTTGGTCTACGACTATCTGAGCCGGGTCGGCGATCTGGCACAGCAGCGGCAGCTGCCGGCGAGCGACCGGATGCAGCTGGTGTCGACGCTGCGGAACGAGATCGACCGGCGCCGCGCGACGTACGGCGAGGAGAGCCCGGCGGCGGTACGGGGGATCCTCGGCGCGCTGGGTACGCCGGACGAGATCGTGGAACGGGCCGAGGACAGGCCGAGCGGGGCGGCTGGGGCGGGTGGGGCCGACGGGACGTCGGTCCCGGCACCGCGGTCCAAGACCGCCAAGGCCCCCAAGCCTCCCAAGCCCCCGAAGGCCTCCAGGAAGTCCGGGAGGACTCCCGCGAAACCGGCCGCGAGTCCCTCCGCGAATCCGGCCGTCAAGCCGGCCCCCTCCTCCACCCCCGCCGTCCCGCCGCCCCGCGACGGCGACATGGACCCGGACTGGTGGCGTACCGACGCCGGCCGCGCCACCGACATCGACGTGACCGAAGGGCTCCCGGGTTTCGTCGGCGGCATCGAGCGGCCCGACCTCTTCGAGCCCCCGGCTCCCGAGGCCGAGGACGAGGAGTTCGAGGACGAGGAGGCCGCCCCCGGCCGGTGGCGCCGCGCCGCCCGGGTCGTCCTGCGCCGCAGGACCGCACCGGCCCACGATCCCGACCTGGAGACGGAGGAGGCCGAGGAGACGGCGGAGGCCCCCGCCCGCCCCCGTCTCGCGAACCCCTTCGTCCTGCTCGCCGCGCTGCTCCTGATCGGCGGCGCCGTCTTCGGCTCGCTGATCGCCCTCGCCGTCGGCTGGCTCCTCGCCTACGCCTCCCGCCGCCTGACCCCCGGCGAGGTCAAGGGCGCCGTCCTCGTGATCCCCGGTCTCGCCGCCGCGACCGGAATCGTCTGGCTGTGGGGCCGCATCGAGGGCCGCTGGGGCGAGGCCGTGGCCCCGGGCGGCGAGGCGATGGGCGCGGCGGTCTCCGAGACCTGGCCCTGGGTGCTGCGGGGCGCGGCCGTCGCCTCGGCCCTGTTCCTGGTCTGGCGCTCCCGCAAGCACTGAGCCCGCTCGGCCCGATCAGCCCGCTCGGCCCGCCCCGCCACCGCTCGGCCCACTCAGCCCACCGGGCCTCCCGCTACAGCACGACCTCCGCATGCCACGGCGCCCCCGGCACCACCAGCGGAGAGCCCGTGACCGGGTCCGGGACGACGACCGACTCCAGCCCGAAGACGTCCCGTACGAGCTCCGCCGTCACGACCTCCGCCGGCGGGCCCTCCGCGACCACCCGGCCGGCCTTCATGGCGACGAGGTGGTCGGCGTACCGGGCGGCCTGGTTGAGGTCGTGCAGGACGAGGACGACGGTCCGGCCGCGCAGCCGGTTGAGGCGGCGCACCAGGTCGAGGACCTCCACCTGGTGGGAGATGTCCAGGTAGGTGGTGGGCTCGTCGAGGAGGAGCAGGTCGGTCTCCTGCGCGAGCGCCATCGCGATCCACACGCGCTGCCGCTGGCCGCCCGAGAGGGCGTCGACGGACCGGTCGGCGAGCGCGGCCACGTCCGTGCGTTCCATGGCGTCCGTGACGGCCCGCTCGTCCTCCTCCGACCACTGCTTCCACCAGGCCTGGTGCGGCTGGCGGCCCCGGGAGACGAGGTCGCCGACGGTGATGGCCTCGGGTGCGACGGGCGTCTGCGGGAGGAGCCCGATGGAGCGGGCGATCCGCTTCGTGGGGAGCTTGGCCAGCTCCTCGCCGTCGAGGAGGACGGCGCCGCCGGCCGGCCTGAGGAGCCGGCCGAGCGCCCGGAGGGTGGTCGACTTGCCGCAGGCGTTGGGGCCGACGATGACCGTGACCTTGCCGTCGGGGATCGCGAGGTCGAGCTCGTGGACGACGGTCCGGTCCTCGTAGGCGAGCGTCAGCCCGCGCGCGGTCAGCCTGCTGCTCACGCGTTACCTCCTGCGGTACGGCTCCGGACGATGAGCCAGATCAGATAGGGGGCGCCGACCGCCGCCGTGAGGACGCCCACGGGCAGTTCGACGGGGGAGAGGAGCCGCCGGGCGAGCAGGTCCGCGACGACCACGATCACCGCGCCGGCGAGCGCGGAGCAGAGCAGCGGGATCTGCGCGGTCCGCGTCATGCGGCGGGCGATCTGCGGGGCGAGCAGGGCGACGAAGTCGACCGGCCCGGCGACGCCGGTCGCCACCGACGCGAGGACGACCCCGACGGCGACGAGCCCGAGGCGGACCCGGCCGAGCCGGACGCCGAGGGCGGTCGCCGTGTCGTCGTCGAGGGAGACCGTCCGCTGGGCGCGGGCGGCCCAGAGCACGGCGGGCAGCATCAGGAGCAGCGTCCACCGGATCGTCGCGGACTCGTCCCAGCCCCGCCCGTTGAGGGAGCCGGTCATCCAGATCTGGGCCTGCTGGGCGACGAGGTAGTCGCCCTTCGTCATGAAGAGGGTGGTGAGGGACCGCAGCGCGATCGCGAAGCCGATGCCGATGAGCACGAAGCGGGTCGCGTGCAGCCCGCCGCGCCAGGCGAAGACGTACACGAGGGCGGCTGCGAGGACCCCGCCCGCGATCGAGAGGTACGGCAGCACGGTGTACGAGCCGATGCCGAAGGTCATCGCGGCGACGGTGACCGCGCCCGCGCCCTGGCTGATGCCGATGATGTCGGGGCTGGCGAGGGGGTTGCGGGCGACGGTCTGGATGAGGGCGCCGCCGATCCCGAAGGCGGCGCCGACGGCGAGGGCGACGACGAGCCGCGGCTCGCGCAGCTCCTCCACGACGAACGCCGACGGCGAGGACTCCCCGAGGAGGATCCGTACGACCTCCGAGGGGCCGACGAACCGCTCGCCGACGCAGAGGTACGCGACGGAGGCGGCGGCCAGGAGCAGGAGGAGCCCGCCGGCGACGAGGGCCGAGCGCCGGTGGACGAGGAACGAGCCCCGTCCGGTGCGCACGAGCCCGTATCCGGCGGGCCGGACCGCGGTGCTGCTCACGCGGGCACCGCCTTCCGGCGTACGAGGGTGACGAGGAACGGCACGCCGATCAGCGCGGTCATCACGCCGGCGGGCACCTCGCCCGGCGGGAAGACGATCCGCCCGGCGACGTCCGCGACGAGCAGCATCACGGGCCCGATCAGCGCGGCCATCGGCAGGACCCACCGGTGGTCGGAGCCGACGACGGCCCGCGCGATGTGCGGGACGGCGAGGCCGACGAAGGCGACGGGCCCGGCGGCGGCCACGGCGGCGCCGGTCAGGACGGTCGCGCCGAGACCGCCGACGATCCGCACGGTCGCGACCCGCTGCCCCAGACCCTTGGCCACGTCCTCGCCGAGCGCGAGCGCGTCGAGGCCGCGGGCCACGGAGAGCACGAGGACCGTGCCGAGCAGCAGGAAGGGCCAGATCTGCCCGACGATCTCGGCGTTGCGCCCGTCGAGGGTGCCGATCTGCCAGAACCGGAACTCGTCGAGGGCCGAGGCCCGGGTGGTGAGGACGCCGGTGGTGACGGAGAGCAGCAGCGCGTTGATCGCGGCTCCGCCGAGCGCCAGCTTCACGGGCGTGGCCCCGCCGCGCCCGCCGGAGGCGACGGCGTAGACGGCGACCGAGGCGAGCGCGGCGCCGGCGAAGGCGAACCACACGTACCCGCTCAGGTCGTGCACGCCGAGGAAGGCGATGGCGAGGACCACGGCCACCGACGAGCCCTGGCTGATGCCGAGGATGCCGGGGTCGGCGATCGGGTTGCGGGTGATGCCCTGGAGCGCGGTGCCGGCGAGGGCGAGCGCGGTGCCGACCATCAGCCCGATGAGCGTGCGGGGGACCCGGAGCTGCCGTACGACCTCGGCGTCGTCGCTCGTCCCGCCGTGCAGCAGGGCGTCGAGGACGGTGGAGGGAGCGATGGGACGGGCGCCCACGGCGAGGCTCAGGAGGACGGCCAGGAGCAGGGCGACGACAGCCGCCGAGGTCGCGAGGACCCGTCTGGAGGGGAAAGCGGCTGGCATGGGGACCCATCGGCGGAGTGCGGGGTTCGGTAAGGCTCGCCTCAGTGTAAGCAGCACGGATTTTTCGAACGTCCGGGCCCGGAGCTCCCGGAGAATGGCCCCATGACGACTCCGCAGCCGCAGCAGCAGCCCCCGACGCCCGAGCCCGCGTCCCCGCTCACGGTCGGCTTCGACCTCGACCTGACGCTGATCGACAGCCGCCCGGGCATCAAGGCCGCCTGGGAGGCCTTCGCCGCCGAGACCGGCGCCGAGATCGACGCCGACCTCGTCGTCACCCGCCTCGGCCCGCCCCTCGAACACGAGATGGCGTACTGGTTCCCCGAGGAGCGGATCGCGGAGATGGTGGTCCGCTACCGCGCGCTCTACCCGGCGTACGCGATCGAGCCCTCGCCCCCGATGCCGGGCGCCCGGGACGCGATCCAGGCCGTACGCGACGCCGGCGGCCGCACGATCGTCGTCACCGCCAAGAACGGTCCGCACGCCGAGCTGCACCTCGCGCACCTCGGCATCGAGCCGGACGCCGTCGTGGGCGGCCTCTGGGCCGAGGGCAAGGCCGAGGCCCTGCGCGCCCACGACGCCCAGGTGTACGTCGGCGACCACGTCGGCGACGTCCGCGGCGCCGCCACGGCGGGCGCCCTCGCGGTGGCCGTCGCGACCGGCCCCTGCGCCCCCGAGGAGCTGCGCGCGGCCGGAGCGGACGTGGTCCTCACGGATCTGACGGGCTTCCGCCCGTGGCTGGAGGCCTACCGCGCCTGAGAGGCCGCGGCCGCGCCTTCCCGGGCCTGCCGCCGCTGGGCCGCGATCGACCGGAGCACCCCGGCGGCGGCGACGGCGAATCCGACCCCCATGAGCATGGAGACGGTGTACGCGACGGTGGGGAACGGGTCGGTCCCCAGGAACAGCGGAGCCACCGTGACCAGCGTCGCCACCGCGCCGACGGCGAAGAGGACGACACCGGCCTTGACGAGGCCGTCACCCGGCGCGCTGTCGTTCACCGGTACGGCAGGGGATTCAGTACGCATCCGGCCAGGGTAGTTCCCGGGCCCGAGGTGCGGCCCGCCGCCGTCCTGGCGGCGGCCTCCGGGCAGGAGATCACACGACCTGACAAACCCCCCTCCCGTATTCGCTACGGGAGGGGGTTTGTCGTACGTCCCGGGGTAATCACCTCTCGGGGCGTCCCGTACGTGTGCTGTGATGTGCGTGCCTTCTCGCCCCGGGCGAGCCGCGATCGATACCGGCCAGGACTGCTGGCCGGGATGGGTGGAGCTGCTTGACGGGGGGTACACAGCTGGGGAGGCTTCGAACGACGGCAGGCACGAGCAAGCGCTGGATGGCCTGACCTGCGACGACAGTGTTTCGGCTTACTGGTGGAATGGGGTGCGTGCTTTGCCTACCGGCAAGGTCAAATGGTTCAACAGCGAGAAGGGCTTCGGCTTCCTCTCCCGCGACGACGGCGGCGACGTCTTCGTCCACTCGTCGGTGCTCCCCGCCGGAGTCGACGCACTGAAGCCGGGCCAGCGGGTCGAGTTCGGAGTCGTCGCAGGTCAGCGTGGAGACCAGGCGCTCTCCGTGGCGATCCTCGATCCGACGCCGTCCGTCGCCGCGGCGCAGCGCCGTAAGCCCGACGAACTGGCGTCCATCGTGCAGGACCTGACGACGCTCCTGGAGAACATCACTCCGGCGCTCGAGCGCGGGCGCTACCCCGAGAAGACCCAGGGCAAGAAGATCGCCGGGCTGCTCCGCGCGGTGGCGGACCAGCTCGACGTGTAGCGGCGCTGTGTAGCAGCGCTTACGGGAACGACAGCGCGTCCGGGCCGAGGGGCGGTACGAGTCCCTCGGCCGCGGCGCGGGTGAGCAGCCCGCGGACCGCCGCGTAGCCGTGCTCGCCCAGGTCGGCCGTGAATTCGTTGACGTAGAGGCCGATGTGCTGGTCGGCCACCTTCGGGTCCATCTCCTGGGCGTGCTCCAGGACGTAGGGCCGGGAGGCCGGCGGGTCGTCCCAGGCCATCCGCACGGATGTGCGGGCCGACTCGGCGAGCAGCCGCAGGGTGTCCTCGCCCAGCGAGCGGCGGGCGACGATCGCGCCGAGCGGGATCGGCAGCCCGGTCGTGGCCTCCCAGTGCTCGCCCATGTCGGCGAGGCAGTGCAGGCCGTAGTTCTGGTACGTGAAGCGGGCCTCGTGGATGACGAGCCCCGCGTCGACCTTGCCGTCGCGGACGGCGGGCATGATCTCGTGGAACGGCATGACGACGACGTTCCCGACGCCTCCCGGCACGGTCTCGGCCGCCCACAGCCGGAAGAGGAGGTAGGCGGTCGAGCGCTCGCTCGGCACCGCGACCGTCTTCCCCGCGAGGTCCGCCCCGGTGACGGCCCCGCTGCCGGCGCCGCGGGTGAGCACGAGCGGCCCGCAGCCCCGGCCGAGGGCGCCGCCGCAGGGCAGCAGCGCGTACTCGTCGAGGATCCACGGCAGTACGGCGTAGGAGACCTTCAGGACGTCGTGGTCGTCCGTGCCGCCCTCCGCCCAGCCGTTGGTGACGTCGATGTCGGCGAAGGTCACGTCGAGGCGGGGGGCGCCGGGGACGCGGCCGTGGGCCCAGGCGTCGAAGACGAAGGTGTCGTTCGGGCAGGGCGAGTAGGCGATCTTCAGTTTCACTTCGCCTCCACGGAGGTGGTGGGGTTCGCGAGGACGGTGTGGGCGGTGGGGCTCCCGACGAGGGCCGGGCTCAGCAGGGAGAACGCCCGTCGCAGCGAGTCCAGGGCCTCGCCGATGCGCCAGGCCGCGCGGTCGCGCGGGCCGACGGCGTTCGACACGGCCCGGATCTCGACGACGGGCACGCCATAGGCGGCGGCGGCCTCGGCGACGCCGAAGCCCTCCATGGCCTCGGCGGCGGCCGTCGGGTGGCGCCCGGCCAGCTCGGCGGCGCGACCGGCGGTGCCGGTGACGGTGGAGACGGTGAGGACGGGCGCGACGGTGTGCGGCCGGCCGCCGGCGTCCAGCGCGGCGGCCAGGGGGCCGGTGAGGGAGTGCGGTACGGGGTGGGCGGACCGCCCGAAGCCCAGCTCCTCGACGGCGAGGTACCCGTCGGGGGTCTCCGCGCCGAGGTCGGCGGCGACGATCGCCGCGGAGACGACGACGGTGCCGATCGGGGCGTGGGGCACGAATCCGCCGGCGATCCCGGCGGAGACGACGAGGTCGTAGGGGGCGCCGGAGCCCGCCCCGGTGAGCGAGGCGCAGGCGAGCGCCGTCCCGGTCGCCGCGGCCACGGCCGCGGGCCCGACCCCGCCGACGAGGAGATCGACTCCGTCGGCGTGGCGGCGCAAGGTGAGGTCACCCGGGAGCGGTACGGGCTCCCAGGCGGTGTCCGGCGTGTCGTGACCGAGGCCGGCGGCGACGGAGTCGGCCTCCGCCGCCACGGCCGTCACGATCAGGATCCGGTGGACCACCGGCGGATCAGGATTCCTTCTTCAGCTGGAAGTGCCAGATGCCGGTCAGCTTCTTGCCGGTGTTCTCGACGATGGTCACCTGGGTGTTGTCGGTGGCCTCGCCGGTCTGGCTGGAGAAGAAGGCGCTGGCCGGAATCGTCCGGTACGTCTTCTTGTACGGCTCGGGCTCGGCCTGCTGGCCGCCGAGGAAGATCGTCCAGCCGTTGTCCGCGATCTCGGGGTCGACCCCGAAGCGGATCTTGTCGTCCATCGCCACGGTGATGGACTTCTCGGCCTTCTTGTTGAGGCACTGCTGGATCTGCGACTCCTTGATGGCGTCGCCGTCGTTGTAGCAGGCGGCCTCGGAGTGGATCGAGTCGGACCCGACCGTGACGGTCGCGATCGGAGTCGGCTTGTCGCAGGCGGAGAGAACGAGGAGCCCGGCGGAGACGGCCCCGAGGGCGACGGCGGCCCGGCGGCGCGAGCCGGAGAAGAACGCAACGGTCATGAGCCGAAGGCTATCGGGCCGCCGCGCCCGCGCCACGCGGGGGTACGGCGCGCCGCCGGTCCGTGACCTCGGGAGAGTTCCGCGGCCCTACGCCACTCGCGCCTTGTGCCGCCCCTGCGGGCCCGGAGGGCCCGGGTTCCGGCGGGCGGCGGCGAGCAGGCCGCGGACGGCGAGGAGCGCGCCCACCGCGAGGATCCCGGCGGCCACGGCCATGCCGAGCGTGCCGTTCAGCGGCAGCGCGATGCCGATCCCGCCGCCCACCACCCACGCCATCTGCAGCGCCGTCTCCGATCGGGCGAACGCGGAGGTCCGCACCTCCTCGGGCACGTCCCGCTGGATCAGCGCGTCCAGGGACAGTTTCGACAGGGCCTGCGTGAGGCCCGCGACCGCGCCGAGGACGGCGACCATCAGGCCGCCGAAGAAGATGGCCGCGCAGATCGCCGTACCGCACACCACGGTGATCATCGTGGCGATGATCACCTCGGGCCCGTGGCCCCGGTCGCGCAGGAGCGAGCCGGCGGCCGTGCCGCAGGCGTTCCCGACGCCCGCCGCGACGCCCACGATCGCCAGGGAGACGGCGGCGCTCTGCCCCGGCAGCGGATGCTCGCGCAGCAGGAACGCCAGGAAGAAGATCAGGAAACCCGACAGCATGCGCTGGGCCGCGTTCGCCTCCAGGCCGTGCAGGACGGACGGGCCGACCGTCCGCAGGCTCGGTTTCCGCTCGCCGTGCGTCAGCAGGTGCGCCCGCCGTTCACCCTTCGCCGAGTCCACCTTGTGCGGCAGCCGCAGCGCCCAGAACGTCCCGAGCAGGAACAGCGCGCACGCCCCGTACAGCGGATAGCGCGGCCCGATCATCTGGAGCCCCGCCCCGATGGGCGCGGCGATCCCGGTGGCGAGCAGTCCGGCGAGGGTGACCCGGGAGTTCGCCTTCACGAGCGAGAACTTGGGTGGGAGCAGGCGCGGGACGACCGCGCTGCGCACCACCCCGTACGCCTTGGAGGCGACCAGGACGCCCAGTGCCGCCGGGTACAGCTCCAGGTCGCCGGTGGCGACCGCGCCCGACATCATGATCGCGAGGACCGCGCGGGTCAGCATCGCGCCCGCCATGGCCGCGCGCCTGCCGTGCGGGATGCGGTCCAGGAGCGGGCCGATCACGGGTGCGAGGAGCGTGAAGGGTGCCATCGTGACGGCGAGGTAGAGGGCGACGCGGCCGCGGGCCTCGTCCGTGGGCACCGAGAAGAAGACCGTCGACGCGAGGGCGACGGTGATCATGACGTCCCCGGCGCCGTTCACGGCGTGGAGCTCGATCAGTTTGCCGAGTCCCGACTCGCCCGCGCCGTGCGCGTGGGTGGCTCTGCGGATGCCCCTCGCGGTCCCGGTGAAGGGCAGGTGCAGGGCGCGTCCGACCGACCGGCCCGCTCGGCGGAGCGGTCCGGCATGATCTTCGGATCGTGCGGGGGGCCGTGCGGCTGCCACTCCGTCATAGTGCCCCACCGGCGCGCCGGACGAACCGTGGCGCGGCGAACGGCGGCGGTACGAAGGCCGTACGAACACGGTACGAACGCCGTACGAAGCCGGTACGGAGGCTGTGCGGACGCCAGTTCGAAGGCCGTACGAAGCTGGTGCCGAGGCCGAACGAACCTCGTGACGAAGGCGGCTCCGGGACGGCGATGGGGCGGTGACAGGGCGGCTGCAGGGCGGCCACAGAGCGCCGAGGGAGCGGCGCGGGGGCGGTCCCGGCCGTCCGCGATCCGGGCCACTTGAGACGGGCAGGTGGGCGGAGGCCCGCGAACGGGGTAGCGTGCGTAGCGCGTCA
The DNA here is from genome assembly GCF_006539185.1 of Streptomyces gardneri. Taxonomy (GTDB): domain Bacteria; phylum Actinomycetota; class Actinomycetes; order Streptomycetales; family Streptomycetaceae; genus Streptomyces; species Streptomyces gardneri. The sequence goes on along the minus strand of NZ_BJMN01000020.1, from coordinate 122,909 downwards.
CCGGCGGAAGTTCTCGGCCGCGCGCCTCTTCGGCATCCCGCAGAATGGATGGCGATAGGTGTGCCCGAGACACGCGAGACAAGTCGGGTGCGGACGTCGATGCGGCCCTCAGGTCCGCTCCGCCCGCCGCCCGTGGCTTCGCTTTCGCCCCTCGGCCGGCGCACCCGTGAGACGGCGTAGGAGAGAAGCGAGACCTGTGAGTGCTGCGACGACGCGAAGCGGTGCCCCGCGTACCCCGCGAGCCACGCGTACCCCCGACCGCCTGTGCGTCGAGGCGGTAGACCTCGCGCGGGAGGCCGCCGAAGAGGCGGCCGCGCCCGGCGTCGTCGGCCCACACGTCGAGGTCGTCGCGGAGGGCGACCGGGTCGTCACGCACTTCTTCGAGTGCCAGGAGCCCGGCTACCGCGGCTGGCGCTGGGCGGTGACGGTCACCCGCGCCTCCCGCGCCAAGAACGTCACGCTTGACGAAACCGTCCTGCTGCCCGGCGCCGACGCCCTCCTCGCCCCCGAGTGGGTGCCGTGGAGCGAGCGCCTGCGCCCCGGCGACATGGGCCCGGGCGACCTGCTGCCGACGGAGCAGGACGACCTGCGCCTGGAGCCCGGCTACTCGGGCGAGGACGCGCCGCCGCCGAACTCGGCGGTCTCGGAGGAGCTGGCGGACCACCTCGACGTCGAGGACGCCGAGATCGTCTCCCGTACGCCCTCCCGGGGCGCCATCGCCTCGGTCGCCGAGGAGCTCGGCATGCGCCGGGCCCGGGTCCTCTCCCGGTACGGACTCCACGTCGCCGCGGACCGCTGGGACGAGAGCTTCGGCGCCAAGACGCCGATGGCGCAGGCGGCGCCCGCGTCCTGCGAGTCCTGTGCGTTCCTGGTGCCGCTCGCCGGCTCGCTGAAGCAGGCGTTCGGCGTGTGCGCCAACGAGTTCTCCCCGGCGGACGGCCGCGTCGTCTCCCTCGCCTACGGCTGCGGCGGCCACTCGGAGGCCGCGGTCATGCCGAAGCCCCCGCGCCCGGCGCCCCCGGTCCTCGACTCGATGGCCGCGGACGCCTTCCCGCTCCGCCCGGCCAAGGACTCCGGCTCGACGACGGAGCCCGACGACTCCTCCGAGGACCTGGGTCACTCGTAACCCCTGACGTGTCTCCCTCCCCGGGATGTGCTTCCGCGCGCCCCGGGGCGGGGTCGCGCCCCGGCGGCCGGGGCGGGGCGGAGCGCGGTACCTTTCGGGCCCCGGACCTTCGGGTCCGGCAGTGTCACCGCCCGGGTGATCGCTCGGATCACCGCCCAGATCACCGCCCCGCAGAGTGGAGTCAGACGTGAGCGTCAGCGTCCGGACGACGACCGACGGAACCGATCCCTTCGGCACCGCACGGCTGCGGCGGGGAGTGCTCGACGCCTGGGGCGCCTCGCCCGCCCGGTTCCGGGAGGACGCCAACGCCGAGGAGGACCTCGCGCTCGGCGGCTACCGCGACCGGCTCGTCGTCGAGCTCGCCCAGAACGCCGCCGACGCCGCCCACCGCGCCGGCGTCACCGGCCGCCTCCGCCTCACCCTCCACCCCGCGGACCACGAGAGCCCCGCGATCCTCGCCGCCGCCAACACCGGCGCTCCGCTGGACGCCGCGGGCGCCGAGTCGCTGTCCACGCTCCGCGCCTCCGCCAAGCGCGACCAGAGCGGTCCGGGCGGGTCCGGCGGGCACGGTGCCGTCGGCCGCTTCGGCGTCGGCTTCGCCGCCGTCCTCGCCGTCTCCGACGAGCCCGCCGTCCTCGGCCGCCACGGCGGCGTCCGCTGGTCCCTCGCGGAGGCCCGCGAACTCGCCGCCGAATCCGCCCGGTACAGCCCGGGCCTCGGCGACGAACTGCGCCGCCGGGACGGCCACGTACCCCTCCTGCGGCTCCCGCTGCCCGCCGAGGGCACCGCGCCCGACGGCTACGACACGGTCGTCGTCCTCCCGCTGCGGGACACCGCGGCCCAGGACCTCGCCGAACGCCTCCTCGCCTCCGTCGACGACGCCCTGCTCCTCACGCTCCCCGGCCTCGCGGAGATCGTCGTCGAGACGGCCGAAGGGGTACGGACCCTCCGCCGCTCCGAGGACGACGGCTACGTCCGCATCGACGACACGGCGACCGGCACCCACCGCTGGCGGACCGTCGCCCACAGCGGGCCCCTCGACTCCGAACTCCTCAAGGACCGCCCGGTGGAGGAGCGCCTCCGCCCCTACTGGTCCGTCACCTGGGCCGTACCCGTGGACGGGGAAGGCGCCCCGGCCCACCCCCGCACGGAACCCGTCGTCCACGCCCCCACCCCCACCGACGAGCCCCTCGGCATCCCCGCCCTCCTCATCGCCTCCCTGCCGCTGGACACCGCGCGGCGCCACCCGGCGCCCGGCCCGCTCACCGACTTCCTGGTGCAGCGCGCGGCCGACGCGTACGCCGAACTCCTCGCCGACTGGCACCCGGTGACGACCTCGACCCTCGACCTCGTCCCCGGCCCGCTCGGCAAGGGGCCGCTCGACGGGGCGCTGCGCGAGGCGATCCTCGACCGCCTGCCGAGGGTCGCGTTCCTGGCGCCGGCCGCCCCGACCGAGGAACTGCCCGCGCTCCGCCCCATCGAGGCCGAGGTCGCCGAGGGCGCCGGCGCGGACACCGTCGACGTCCTCGCGGAGGTCTTCCCCACGCTCCTCCCGGCGGGCCTGGAGCGCCGCCCCGAGCTCCGCACCCTCGGCGTGGGCCGGGTCCCCCTCACCGAGGCCGTCGACCGCCTCGCCGGGGTCGACAGGGCTCCGTCCTGGTGGTGGCGGCTCTACGACTCCCTCGCCGGCGTCGACCCCGACCGCCTGACGGGCCTCCCGGTACCGCTCGCGGACGACACCGAGGCCGTCCGGATCCGCACGACGATCGGCCCCCGTCAGGTCCTGCTCCCGCAGGACAGGACCCCCGCCGAGCTGACCCGGCTCGGTCTGAAGGTGGCGCACCCGGAGGCGGCGCACCCGCTCCTGGAGAAGCTGGGCGCCCTGCCCGCCACGCCCCGCGCGGTCCTGACGACCCCGCAGGTGCGGGCGGCGGTCGCGGCCTCCCTCGACGCGGGGGAGATCTGGGACGAGGACGCCGACACCCTCGACGCGGAAGAGCTGGCCGACACGGTCCTCGCCCTCGTCCGGGACGCCGAGATCGACCCGGGCGACGAACCCTGGCTGGGCGCCCTCGCCCTCCCCGACGAGGACGGCGAACTCTCCCCGGCGGGCGAGCTGGTGCTCCCGGGCTCCGCCTTCGCGGCCGTGATGCGCGAGGACGAACTGCCCTTCGTGGACGCCGAGCTCGCCGCCCGCTGGGGCGAACGCCCCCTGGCCGCCTGCGGGGTCCTGGCGAACTTCGCCCTGGTCAGGGCGACGGACCTGGTCCTCGACCCGGACGAGGTCGAGCCGCGGGAGGGCGACTACCCGGAGCCGGACGACGCCGGGCTGCTCGACGCGGTCGACGTGTGGTGCGAGGACGTCCTGGACCGCCTGCCGGAGTCGCCGGTGCCGCCGGTGGCGACGGAGATCGTGGCGGTACGGGACCTGGACCTGGTGGACGACGAGGCCTGGCCGCAGGCGCTCGCCCTCCTGGCGCAGCCCCCGCTCCGCGACGCGCTCACCCAGCCCGTACGGATCCTCCTCCCGGACGGCACGACGGAGACGGTCCGCTCGTACACGGCGTGGTGGCTCCGGGACCACCCCGTCCTGGACGGCCGCCGCCCGGCGGGCCTCCGGGCCGAGGGCTCGGACCCGCTCCTCGCCGGCCTGTACGACTCCGCCGACGCGACCGGCTTCGACGACGAGCAGGTCCTGAGGGCGCTGGGCGTCCGCACGTCCGTGGCGGCGCTGCTGGAGGAACCGGGCGGCGCGGCGGAACTCCTGACCCGCCTGGCCGACCCGTCCCGCGAGGTCACGGCCCCCCAGCTCCACGCCCTCTACACGGCCCTCGCGGACCTGGACCCGGAGCAGGTGACGCTCCCGGACGAGCTGCGTGCGGTCGTGGACGGGGAGCTGGTCGTCGTGGACGCGGCGGAAGCCCTGGTGGCGGACGCCCCGGACCTCCTCCCCCTCACCGGCGACACCCCGCTCCTCCCGGTCGCCCCGTCCCGCGCGGCCGACCTGGCGGAGCTGTTCCAGGTCCGCCGCCTGAGCGAGGCGTTCGAGGCGGAGGTGACGACGGTCGGCGAGGAGCACGAGGTCCCGCCGTCGGTCCACGCCCTCCTGGGCCCGTCCACCCCCTCCTCGTACATCGAGCACGAGGAACTCCGCGCGGCGGGCGTGGAGCTGGACTGGCGGGTCACCCCCGACGGCATCCTCCACGCGTCGACCCTGGAGGGCGTGGCGGCGGGCCTGGCCTGGTCGGCCGCCCAATGGCCGCGCCGCTTCGAGGTGGCGGCCCTCCTGGAGGACCCGTCCCGCACGGCGGAACTGGCGAGGGACCGCTGGTTCGACTGAGCCGGGCCCGGGCGAGACCGCTCACGCGGTGGTGCGGACCTGCGGCGCCAGGCTCTTCCGGATGGCCCGGTAGGCGAGGCCGAGGAGGAAGGCGTGGAGCAGGGCGCAGAAGGCCATCGCCGAGAGAAAGTACCCGGTCGACAGAACCGAGTCGCCGTTCGCGAACTCGGGGAGGAGCAGGAACCCACTGGTGGGCATGGTGATCATGATGAGCCAGAGGGGCGCGAAGGAGGGGTCTGCGCTCCACGGGGCGAACACCACAGGGAGCGACGCCACGACCACCAGGCCGAGGTAGACCAGCGAGGCGGGGTTCGCGAACGTGAGCCGGACGAGAGTGCGGGGGCGGCTGTCTCGCATGATCGATTCCTCCTGGGCGGTTCGGTTGCGCCGTGACGCTTCGATCCTGCGGCGGTGCCGCCCCCGGCACCTGAGTAGCGCTACTCAAACCGGTGTGAGGACACGCGCGTCGCGGGCCGCGTAGCTGCTCACGGCAGCGGTCCCCCTCGAAGATCGCCCGGCCGAGCCCTAGGCGAACCAGACACCACTGTGCCGATGGCGGGCCGGGGGAATGTCCACGACGTCCGCGTAATCGAGGTCAATCACACCGGCAGGGGAGTTGACCAGCCGCAGAAGGACCCCGACCCGGCTTCGGAGCCGCTGCCGGGCCCGGCGCTCCTCCTGCGCGGCCCAGTGCGCGACGGTGCGGTCCTGGTGGTGCCGGGGCAGGGAGTAGACGTTCACGGCGCGGCGGATGAGCCGCGGCGGCCCGGGGGAGCCGTAGCGGAGGTCGCAGAGGACGACGGACCGCCAAGGCTGCCCCGGCAGCCAGTCGTCGGTGCTCCGTCTGCGGGCGGCGGAAGAGTGATGTGCGGTGCGTGCCACGGGGGACTCCGTCGGTAGCAACCGCCAGGTATCTCCTGGCGGACTACCGGAAGCCGGTCGGCTCGCCCCCGCGCGCGTTCCCGAGACCCCTGCGCCTCTCCGCCCTCAGTCCAGGCAGAACTCGTTCCCCTCCGGGTCGCCCATCACGATGATCCCCTCGTTCTCGCCGTCGGACTCGAGCCGGTACAGCCGCTTCGCCCCCAGCCCCTCCAGCCTGGCGGCCTCCACCTCCAGCGCGTCCATCCGCTCGTCCCCGGTCAGACCGGGCGCCGAGCGCACGTCCAGGTGCAGACGGTTCTTCACCGTCTTGCCCTCCGGGACCTTCTGGAAGTACATCCGCGGCCCCTTGCCGTCCGGATCCGTGATGGCCGCCCAGTCGACGAACCCCTCCGGCGGCGGCTGGAAGCGATAACCCAGCACCTCGGCCCAGAAGGCCGCCACGGCGCCCGGATCGGCACAGTCGTAAGTCACCTGAAATTCTTTGGCCATACCGGCATCCTCGCACCGCCCTCCGGCTGTCCGCGCTGATTTTCGGGTGGGGGTCACCCGACGCACCAAGTCGGGTCATGTCGGCCAGGGGGCGGCGGCGTGGATGTTGTCGGCCGAGGTCGTCCACTCGATGCCGCTCTCGGGCCGGATGTGAGCGATACGGACCACTCGGCCGTCGCTGTGCAGCTCGTGCGTCACCGCCGTCAGTTCGCCCTCGCCCTGGCTGGCGATGTCGCGGACTCTCTTGTGAAGCAGGGGGTGTTGCTCGTACCCGTCGTGGCCGACCGCGTTCACATCTTCGCCTCTCGCGGGTTCCCGACCTCGGCCCGCCGCATGAACCTCGCCCAGCCGGCGGCGGCGCGCATCCGGAGCGCCCGGCTCGGGGCGCCGGGGGCAGGCTCGGGGGCGGTGTGCCTCCGTTCGCTGGAACCGGGGATCCGGCGGGGCAGTTCGGGTGTGGTCATGCACGTGTTCCTCTCCGGCGGCGCAGCGGCGCCCATTCGCGGGATGCCGCAACGGGTGCCGCTCTGCTCAGCGATGTGATGTTCAGTCAACTGTCAGACACGGACCGTGAGTACTGTGGAAGCGGCAGTGGCCCGTGAAAGCCGTGAAAGTTCAGGGGGCAGTCATGACGGCACGCACACCGAACACCGCCCTGGCCGCGCTCTTCGAGGAATCCGGCTGGTCGAGAGGTCAGCTCATCCGCGCGGTCGCCCGCGTGGGAGCCGAGGTCGGCATCCCGTTCCAGTACGACGAATCAGCAGTGCCGCATTGGCTGGCGGGCAGCCTTCCGAGGAAGCCGGTCCGTCCCCTGGTCCTGGAGGCGCTCGCGCGCAGGCTGGGCCGTCCCATCAGCGCGTACGCAGCCGGGTTCGCCCCTTCGCCCGAGCCGTCCGGCGGCGCTCCGGATACCGTGGCGGGGCTGGCCGACCTCGGGAGCGCGGACATGGATCCATCACGCAGAAGCGTTCTCGGTGCCGGAGTCTTCTCGGCTGCCGCCGTCATCCCCGGATGGCCGGACGTGCGGGACCGCTTGGAGAAGGTCCAGGTCGACCCGCACACGCGGATCGGGCGTCCGGAGGTCGCGGCGATCACCGCCATGACCGAGCACATCAGCGATCTCGACGACAAGTTCGGCGGCCGGATGGCCCGCCCCATGGCAGCGGCCTTCCTCGTGAACACGATCGTTTCCGCGCTTCGAGCAACCGCCTCCGACGACGTGAAGAACGCTCTGCGGTCGGCGGCTGCCGACCACTGCTATCTGACCGGATACATGGCGATGGACGAGCGGAAGGACGGCCTGGCTCAGCAGTACTACACCAAGGCCCTCGAACTGGCCGGCGCGGCGGGCGACCACCTGACCTACTGCACCACCCTGCGCGGGATGAGCGTGCAGGCCGTCGACCTCGGCCACGGACCTCTCGCCGTGCGGCTGGCGGACGCCGCCGCTGCTGCGTCGCCGCAGGCCGGTCCTCGCATGGTCGCCTTCCTCGCGGGGCAGCAGGCCCACGCCGCCGCACAGGACGGAGACCGGGTGGACGCTCTGCTCCGTATCAAGGAGGCGGAGAGGGCCATGGACAAGGCGGAGTCGGGGGCGAAGGCGTTCGGGTCCTACGATCCGTCCGCGCTGAACTATCACGTGGGACAGGTCCGTTATGAGCTCGGCGATGTCGCCGGTGCGATCGAGTCCCTGGAACTGGCCGACCGTCTGAGGGAGCCCGCCTACCGTCGGACGAGAGTGCGGTACAACGCCATGCTCGCGGAGAGGAAACTGGCGATCGGGCGTCTGGAAGAGGCATGCGTCGATTGGAACCGGGTCCTGGACGACTACCCGCACGTACAGTCCGGCCGGTGCGACGACCGGGTGCGAGCCATGCTCTCCGCACTTCGACCGCATCTCGCCAACACCCACGCGCGCGAGGTCTTCGATCGAGGTCGCCCGATGCTGCGGGTGACCTGAGCGGCGACGGGAACCCGACTTCGGGTACTACGCGCAGGCCCTCGCAGAGGCCGCGCTCACCATGTCGCCGCTGGAGTGGCGCAAGACCTTCCTGCGCTGATTCCGAGGCCCCACCGGGGCTCGGCCGGCCCGGCGGGCAGACTGCGTGCATGCAGCTCCCCGCCGAAGCCGTTGCCGCCACCGTGCTGATCGAGGTCGTAAGGATCTCCGCCCTTCCGACCGAGCAGGGCGCCCCGTATCCCGGCAGGGTGGTCGCCCACTGGGCCGGGAGCGAGGCCGCCGACGCACTGGCCTTGATCGAGAGCCTGCCCGGCAGTGAGCAGCACCGCTGCGGGTTCTCGCCGGGCTGGAGCATCCGGGCGTACGAGGACTCGCTCGACGTGGCCCTGTTCGAGGCGGCGTTCTGTTTCACGTGCCACGAGGTCCGCATGCACGGATCGGCCGTGCCGCCCGCGCTGGCCACGCAGTTCTTCGACGCGGACGCACCGCCGGCCCAGGCCCTTCTGGCCCTCTTCCGAGCGGCGACTCGTCGTCGGCCGGGGCGCGCTCGGCCACGCCCCGGTGGGGCGCGTCGCCTCTTCAAGTAACGGGAAGAGAACTCCCCAACCCATCCCTCCCGCTCCCCAACTGGCCTTGCCACACGTTCGGGTGAAGGCGCGTCCGGAGTGCGGACGGATGCGGTACGGTCGGCCGCAACAACGGCATATGCAACAACTCGGCCCCCGACAGGACTGGCATCCTGGCGAGGGCCTGACCAAGAAGGAATCTAAGGCTTCCCCATGGCTTGTCCGCAGTCTAACGCGGCCGTGTCCGCGTGCCCTGTTCCGTTCGAGATTCCCGCCGACGCGCCCCGCTCCGGGGTGATCCGGGTCCGGTTCCGGCATACCGACCGGTTCACGATCGTGGGCAATCACCTCGCCCAGCATCCGTCCCTGTCGGCCGCGGCGATCGGGCTCGGGGTCCACATCCAGTCGCTGCCCGAGGGCGCCGACGTCACCGTGAAGACGCTCACGAACCGCTTCAAGGAGGGCGAGATCACGATCCGCCGAGCCCTCAACGAGCTGGTCGTCGAAGGCTACTTGGAGCGGCATCGGATGCCTCTCGGGGGCGGGCGGTTCGCCACCCGGATCGTGTCGTACGACAAGCCCGGGTGCGGCTTGTCGGCCCGGCGAGCGGCCGAGCCCGTGGCCGAGGTCGAGGCTGAGATCGCGATCGAGTACGTGCCGGAAGAGGGCCTCGCGGAGGACCTACCGACCCCGGAACCCCCCGCCCTCCCCGGGCCCGCCGCCGACCTGCTCGCGCGGCTGCGGACCGTCGACTCCCGGCTGCTGTTGCCCTGGCGAGAGGTCCTGCGGCTCGCGCCCGCCGTCGAGGCATGGCTGGCCCGGGAAGTCGCTCCGGCCCAGGTCGTCCGCACGCTCACGGCGGCCCTGCCGCCCGCCCACGTACCCATCCACCACCCGGGCCGGTTCCTGGAGTACCGCCTCTCCGCCCTCCTGCCGCCCCGGCTGCCCGCCGGTCCGCCGCCGTCGGTCGTCGAGGGGCCCGCCCCGCTCATCACCTGCGACGGGTGCGACCGGGCGTTCCGCAGTCGCGACGCCGAGGCCGTCTGCGGCGACTGCCGTGAGGAGTTGGTCCCGGCCGGGTAGCGTCACCGCATGGAAGAGGGCGAACGGCTCCTGCACAGCTCGTCGTTCGGTACCGCGGCCGCCGCATACGCCGCGCACCGCCCGGACTACGCGCAGGCCGCGGTGCGGTGGGCGCTGGGGCCCGCGCCGGGCGCGCGGGTGCTCGACCTCGGTTCCGGGACCGGCAAGCTGACCGCCACGCTGGTCGCCCTGGGCGTCGACGTCGTCGCGGTCGAGCCCGACCCGGCGATGCTGGCCGAGCTCCGCCGCGCGCTGCCCACCGTCCGCGCTCTGCCGGGCAGCGCCGAGTCGATTCCGCTGCCGGACGCATCCGTCGACGCCGTGCTGGCCGGGAACGCCATGCACTGGTTCGACATGGCCGTCGCCGGCCCCGAGATCGCCAGGGTCCTCGCGCCCGGCGGCGTACTGGCCGGCCTGTGGAACCTCATGGACGACCGGGTCGAGTGGGTCGCCGGGCTCGCGCGGACGGGCGGGAGCGCGGCCGTCGGCCCGCGTGACACACCTGCCGCCTGGCGCGCCGCGACGGCGGGCATGCACCTTCCCGGGACGGGCGTGGCCGCCCTGTTCGGCTTGCCGAAGCAGGCCGAGTTCCCGCATGGGCAGCGCCGCACCGCCGACTCCCTCGTCGCCACCCTCGCGACGCGCGCGGGAATGCTGGTCATGCCGGAACCGGAACGCGAGGCCACGCTCGCCCGGATGCGCGCTTTCCTCGCGAGCCGGCCGGAGACCGCCGACGGCGAGTTCACTCTCCCGATGCTGACCGCCGCGCTGCGCCTGCGGCGGCTGGGCGAGCCGGCGTGACGCCCCAGCGGTGGCTGACTCATCCGGCCGCCGCGGTCGACGGAGCCGCCGTCCGAGAGGCCGTGACGGTCGGCGGCGCGAGGAAGGAATGGATCCAAGCCTGGTAGGCCGGTGCGACGATGATGTCGCCGAGCACTACGGGGGCAGGGATGAGCGGGGTGAGTCTGCCCGATGGGCCCGGTTCGGATCCGCCTTGCGGAGGGCGCTGTTGCCACAGCGCGCCGCCGCTGTGACGGTCCAGGGCGATGACGGTGCCGTCCTGGGTGGTGAAGTGGATCCGGTCGCCTTCCACCGTCGGGGCGGAGAAGCGGTGGTGGAGCGTGCTGGAGGACCACAGGCGCCGGCCGGTGGCGATGTCGTACGCGCTGATGACGCCGCCGCGGTGGCTGTAGAAGACCTCGCCGACGATGTCCAGCATGCGTTCGGGGACCGCCAGGTCCGTCGTCGTCTCGCCCCCGCGCTCCGGGTCGAGCCGGACGAGTTTCGTCACGCCTCCCCGGTAGGTGAGGAAGTAGAGGAAGCCCTCACCGGACACCGTGGCGAAGTCGGTGCCCTTGGGGACGTCCTTGCGCCAGATGAGGTGGCCGTCGCCCTGGCTGATCTCGCCGACCTCCGTGGGCAGACCGGACTCGGTCTTCTTCATGACGTAGACGTTCTGCGACGGCGATCCCTTCGGCGAGGGGAGCAGGACCCGGTCCGATGGAACGGTCCACAGGGGGGAGAGTCCCTCCAGGCTCCACGCCGAGATGCTGTCGCCGTGGGAGCAGACGACGATCTCGGCAGCGATGCCGCACTCCTGCGCCCCGGGGACCGAGCGCTCGTTCCGCGGTCTTCCCGTCTCCATGTCGTACGCCTGGATCTTGTACGCCTGCGTGGACCCGGTGTCCTGGTGGGCGCCGGCCAGAACGGTCCAGCGCGTCATGCCCAGGAGGGTCGCTCCCGACCCGCCGGGTCGGGTCTGCCGCCAGAGCACCTTTCCCGAGCGGGGGTCCAGACGTGCCAGCAGCAACCGCTCGCCTGTGCACCAGAGGGCCGACACCTCGTAGTGGCAGTCGGTCATCTCGCTCACCGCGCCCCGGTCCGGGCTCAGCTGGGTCACCCACGGCTTCCACCCCGGCATCCGTACCGGCGCGGACGTCGCTTCCGATGCCGGAGGGCCGGTCGTGGCGAGCGGCTTCCGCGGGCTTTCGTCGCTGCCCGCCTTCGGCCACCACGTCCCTACGCCGATGGCCAGCGCCGCGCACGCCAGCGCGCCCGCCGCGAGGGCGCCTCGACGCAGCCGGACGCGGCGGGTGCGGGCGAGTTCGGCTTCCCGGGCGGAGCTGCGGTGGGTGCGTCGTTCCCGGCGGGAGGAGAGGAGGGCCAGCAGCGTTTCCGGGGCGGGGCGTTGGGCGGGGTCCTTGCGCAGGCAGGGTTCGACGACGGGGCGGAGGGATTCGGGCAGGCCGGTGAGGTTCGGCTCCTCGTGGACGGCGTTCCAGGCGATCGCATACGGGCTGTCCGCGTCGAACGGGCCGTGGCCGGTCGCCGCGTGGACCAGGACCGAGCCCAGCGCGAAGACGTCGGCGGCCGGTCCCGCGTCACGGGGCGTGCGGAACTGTTCGGGCGCCATGAACAGGGGCGTGCCCAGGATCTGACCGCTCTGGGTCAGGGCCGTCGCGTCCACGACGCGCGAGATGCCGAAGTCGATGACCCGGGGGCCGTCCTCGGCCAGCAGGATGTTCCCGGGCTTCAGGTCGCGGTGCACCAGGCCCGCGCGGTGGATGTCGCGCAGTGCCTCGCAGAGGCCCGACGCCAACCGCCAGACCTCGTCGGCGGGGAGCGTGCCCCGATCGTTCACGATGTCGGCGAGGGTGGGGCCTTCGACGTACTGGGTGGCCATCCAGGGGGTGGGACCCGTCGTGTCCGCGTCCAGGACCGGTGCCGTGAACGCGCCGCTCACCTGCCGGGCCGCCTGGACCTCGCGGGCGAACCGTTCACGGAAGCCGGGCTTCGCCGCGAGGTCCTCGCGGATCACCTTGACGGCGACCGCTCGCCCTGAGGGCGAGTGGGCGAGGTAGACCTCGCCCATTCCGCCGGCTCCCAGCAGTTCGGCCACCTGATAGTGGCCGAGCATCGTGAGACGCGTTTCCCCCGTACCCGCAGCCATCCCTGCCCCCAGCCGATGATCACGCACGATCGATCGGACACCCTAGCGGTACGGGGCCCGCGCGTGGCGCCCCGGCGGGGACTGACCCGAAGGCCCTACGCCGGGAACCTCCGGCTCACCCAGCGGTACGCCACCTCCAGGAGCACGCCGCCCGCCGCCGCGATCACGACCGCCGCCCACGGCATCGTCGTGCCCACCAGCTTCAGCGCGAAGAAGTCCTGGAGCCAGGGGACGACGAGGACGAGGAGGAAGGCGCCGGCCATCGTGGCGACCAGGGTGAGACGCCACCAGGTGTAGGGGCGGGCGATGATCGCGAGGACCCACATGGAGACCAGGAAGAGCGTGAGGGTGGCCGCGCTGGTCTCGGCCTCCAGGGCGCCTTCGCCGCTGTAGTGGTGGCGGGCGAGGAGGTACGTCGTGAAGGTGGCCGCCGCCGCGATGACGCCGCCGGGGATCGCGTACCGCATCACCCGGCGGACGAAGTTCGGCTTCGCGCGTTCCTTGTTGGGGGCGAGCGCGAGGAAGAAGGCCGGGACGCCGATCGTCAGGGTGGAGAGGAGCGTGAGGTGGCGGGGGAGGAAGGGGTACTCGACCTGTGAGCAGACCACCAGGACGGCCAGGAGGACCGAGTAGACCGTCTTGGTGAGGAAGAGGGTCGCGACCCGCGTGATGTTGCCGATGACCCGGCGGCCTTCCGCCACCACGGAGGGGAGCGTCGCGAAGCTGTTGTTCAGGAGGACGATCTGGGCTACGGCCCTCGTCGCCTCCGAGCCCGAGCCCATCGAGACGCCGATGTCGGCGTCCTTGAGGGCCAGGACGTCGTTGACGCCGTCGCCGGTCATCGCGACCGTGTGGCCGTGGGACTGGAGCGCCGCCACCATGTCCCGCTTCTGCTGCGGGGAGACCCGGCCGAAGACGCCGTTCGCGTCCAGGACCTTCGCCATCTCCTCCTTGTCGGTGGGGAGGGTGCGGGCGTCCACCGTGTTCTCCGCGCCGGGCATGTCGAGCTTGCCGGCGACCGCGCCGACCGAGACCGCGTTGTCACCCGAGATGATCTTCGTGGTGACGTTCTGGTCGGCGAAGTAGGCGAGCGTGTCGGCGGCGTCGGGGCGCAGTCGCTGTTCCAGGACGACGAGGGCCGTCGGCCTGGCGTCGGCGGCGACGCCGGGGTCGTCGAGCTCGTGGGCCGTACGGGCGAGGAGGAGGACCCGCAGGCCCTGCTCGTTGAGATGGTCGATCTCGGTGAGGGTCGGGTCCCCGGCGCGGAGCAGGACGTCGGGGGCGCCGAGCAGCCACGTCGAGTCCTCGCCGTTGCCCTCGCTGAACGCCGCGCCGCTGTACTTGCGCGCCGAGGAGAAGGGGAGCGACTCCGTGCAGCGCCAGTCCACCGAGTCCGGGTAGGCGTCGATGATCGCCTGGAGGGAGGCGTTCGGGCGGGGGTCGGACTCACCGAGGGCGCCGAGCACCTTGCGTACGTACGCCTCGTCGCTGCCGTTGAGGGGACGCAGCTCCGTGACGTCCATGCCGCCCTCGGTGAGCGTGCCCGTCTTGTCGAGGCAGACGACGTCGACGCGGGCCAGGCCCTCGATGGCGGGGAGCTCCTGGACGAGGCACTGCTTGCGGCCGAGGCGGATCACGCCGATCGCGAAGGCCACGGAGGTGAGGAGCACGAGGCCCTCGGGGATCATCGGGACGATGCCGCCGACCGTGCGGGCGATCGAGTTCTTGAGGTCGTTGTCCTTGACGACGAGCTGGCTGATGATCAGCCCGATCGCGGTCGGGACCATCATCCACGTCACGTACTTGAGGATCGTGGAGATGCCGCTGCGCAGCTCGGAGTGGACGAGGGTGAAGCGGGAGGCCTCTTCGGCGAGCTGGGCCGCGTAGGCCTCGCGGCCGACCTTGGTGGCGGTGAACGCGCCGCCGCCGGCCACCACGAACGAGCCGGACATCACCGGGGCGCCGGGCTGTTTCACGACCGGGTCGGCCTCGCCGGTGAGGAGCGATTCGTCGATCTCCAGGCTGTCGGCCTCGGCGACGACGCCGTCGACGACGACCTTGTCGCCCGGTCCCAGCTCGATCAGGTCGCCGAGGACGATCTCGGAGGTGGAGAGCTCGGCGGCGACCCCGTCGCGGCGGACCGTCGGTTTCGCCTCGCCGATGACCGCGAGCCCGTCGAGGGTCTTCTTGGCGCGGAGCTCCTGGATGATGCCGATGCCGGTGTTGGCGATGATCACGAAGCCGAAGAGGCTGTCCTGGATCGGCGCGACGAAGAACATGATCACCCACAGCACGCCGATGATGGCGTTGAAGCGGGTGAAGACGTTCGCGCGGACGATGTCGGTGGTGGAGCGGGAGCTGCGCAGGGGTACGTCGTTGACCTCGCCGCGCGCGACCCGCTCGGCGACCTCGGCGGAGGTGAGCCCGGCCGGGCGGTGCACGACGGGGGGTTCCACCGCCTCGGTCTCGCCGCCGCCGGTGTCGATCTTCGCCCGCTGAGTCATGTTTTCGACGGTACGACCGGAACGGGTCGTTCACCTGCCGAGAAGGGCGAAGATCAGACCGGGGGAGGAGGAGAATCGTCCCCTGGTGCTACGCGCCCGGGTGCGTCTCGGGGGCCCGGGGCTCCGGAGCCTCCGCCGCACCGGCTCCCTGCGCCGCCGCATCCGCTTCCTGCGCCGCCGCGTGTCGCTTGAGCGCCGCGTCACGGCCCCGTACGTACCAGATGCCGATCAGGCCGAGCCCGGCGCCGGCGAGGCAGGTCCACACCCACCAGGTCAGGTCCCGGTCGTCGAACCAGCCGTAGAAGGGGAGCTGGACGAGGAAGAGGACGAACCAGAGGATCGTGCCGCCGGTGATGGTGGCGACGACGGGCCCTTCGAGGGGCTCGGGTGCCTCGTGCTTCGGTGTCCACTTCGCCATGGCTCTCAGTCTAGGCGGCGGGAATTGTTGTCTACGCGCGGAGATAGACGCTCACTCGTTCATGTGTTCATACTGAAACGGTTTGCCTCTGGCGGGTTTCCCTCGTATGAACCGCCAAAAAGGACTTCTTCCGAAGAGGAACCCCCATGAGCACCACGGCCACCGCCAAGGCCACGTCCCCCGAGCCTGCGCTTCCCCCGCAGTCGGACTCGGGTCTCGACCGCTTCTTCAGGATCTCGGAGCGCGGTTCGACCGTCGCCCGCGAGGTCCGGGGCGGTTTCGCCACCTTCTTCGCGATGGCCTACATCATCGTGCTGAACCCGATCATCCTCGGCAGCGCCAAGGACATGTACGGGAACCAGCTCGACAGCGGTCAGCTCGTCACGGCGACCGTCCTCACGGCCGCCTTCTCGACGCTCCTCATGGGCGTCATCGGCAACGTCCCGATCGCGCTCGCCGCCGGCCTCGGCGTCAACACGGTCGTCGCGCTCCAGCTCGCGCCCAAGATGTCCTGGCCCGACGCCATGGGCATGGTCGTCCTCGCCGGCATCGTCGTGATGCTGCTCGTCGCGACCGGTCTGCGCGAGCGCGTCATGAACGCCGTCCCGGTCGGCCTGCGCAAGGGCATCGCGATCGGCATCGGCCTCTTCATCATGCTCATCGGCCTCGTCGACTCGGGCTTCGTCTCCCGCATCCCCGACGCCGCGCACACCACCGTCCCGCTCCAGCTGGGCGGCGACGGGCACCTCACCGGCTGGCCGGTCCTCGTCTTCGTCCTGGGCACCCTGCTGACCCTCGCCCTGATCATCCGCAAGGTGCCGGGCGCGATCCTCATCTCGATCGTCGTCATGACGATCGTGGCCATGGTGATCAACGCCGTCGCGACCGTCCCCTCCTGGGGTCTCACCACCCCGAAGTGGCCGGGCAACCCCGTCGCCTCGCCCGACTTCGGGCTGGTCGGCGAGGTCAGCCTCTTCGGCGGCTTCGAGAAGGTCGGTCTGCTGACCGGCGTCCTCTTCGTCTTCACCGTGCTGCTGTCCTGCTTCTTCGACGCGATGGGCACGATCCTCGGCGTCGGCGACGAGGCCAAGCTGATCGACAAGGACGGCAACTTCCCGGGCATCAACAAGGTCCTGCTCGTGGACGGCCTGGCCGTCGCCTCCGGCGGCGCGACCTCGTCCTCCGCCACCACCTGCTTCGTGGAGTCCACGGCGGGCGTCGGCGAGGGCGCGCGGACGGGCCTCGCCTCGGTCGTGACCGGCGGTCTCTTCTCGATCGCGCTGTTCCTCACGCCGCTGGCCACGATGGTCCCGTCCCAGGCGGCCACGCCCGCGCTGCTCGCGGTCGGCTTCCTGATCCTGGCGGGTTCGATCAAGGACATCGACTGGAGCGACTACACCATCGCGGTGCCGGCGTTCCTGGCCATGGTGATGATGCCGTTCACGTACTCGATCACGAACGGCATCGGCATCGGCTTCATCGCGTTCAGCGTGCTGCGCCTGGCGGCCGGTCGGGGCCGTGAGGTCCCGGTGGCCATGTACGTCGTGTCGGCGGTCTTCGTCTTCTACTACGCGATGCCGGCGCTCGGCCTCACGTGATCGCGGGGCGAGGCGGCCGCAGGGCCGGCCGCCTCGTCGCCGTCGGCCGTTCGGTCGGCCGCCCCGTAGAACCTCTCCGTCTCGTCGACGGCGGTCTTGAACCGCTCGTCGAAATCCTCGCGAATGAGCGTCCGGACGACATAGTCCTGGACGCTCATTCCTCTTTTCGCGGCGTGACTCCTGAGCCGGTCGAGCAGCTCACCGTCGATGCGCAGGCTGAGCACTGTCGATCCCATGCCGTTCAGGGTCGGGGCACCCGGCGCCTCTTTGCGTCACTTTCTGGATCCGACTCACTCATTTGGGTGATACATGGATGCCGAAGCGTGACCTTCCCGCGCCTGTGTTGCCGGTGCTGCCGGTGTGATCCGTGCGACGTCGGCGCGGTCGGCGTGTTTCCGTTGGTATTTAGACAGAGTAATGAGTTAGGCTAACAAACATGCCAGACCTGTCCCACGGCACCGCCGACGACGCCGCGGCCGTGAACGCGCTCCGCTCCTCCGTCATGCGACTGAGCCGACGACTCAAGCACCAGCGCGTCGACGAGTCGCTGAGCCCGACCGAGATGTCGGTGCTCGGCACCCTGAAGCTCTGCGGCTCCGCCACCCCCGGTGAGCTGGCCCGCAAGGAGCACGTCCAGCCTCCGTCGATGACCCGCATCGTCGCGCTGCTCGAAGCCAAGGGACTGGTCCGGCTGGAGCCGCACCCCGACGACCGCCGCCAGAAGGTGGTCCGCCAGACCGAGACGGCCGAGGCCATGCTCGAAGAGTCCCGCCGCAAGCGGAACGCCTGGCTGGCCACCCTCGCCGAGGGTCTGGACGAGGACGAATGGGCCAAGCTGCGCGCGGCCGCTCCCGTCCTGGAGAAGCTCGCCCATTTGTAGACCCGCAGCCGAGGAGGCGAACGCACTTTGAGTACGGGACCCGGAGCAGACTCCGCACCCGTCCATCAACCCACCCTCAAGACCCGTGGGCGGGGGGAAACCTTCTCCTCGCTCCGTATCCGCAACTACCGGCTGTTCTTCACCGGAGCCATCGTCTCCAACACCGGTACGTGGATGGCCCGCATCACCCAGGACTGGCTGGTCCTGAGCCTCACCGGCTCGGCCGCCGCCGTCGGCATCACCACAGCCCTGCAGTTCCTGCCGATGCTGCTCTTCGGCCTGTACGGCGGTGTCATCGCCGACCGCTACCCGAAGCGGAACCTGCTCCTGGTCAGCCAGGCCGCCCTCGGCCTGTGCGGCCTCGCGCTCGCCGTCCTCACGCTCTCCGGCTCCGTCCAGGTCTGGCACGTCTACCTGATCGCCTTCCTCCTCGGCATGGTGACCGTCGTCGACAACCCGGCCCGGCAGGCGTACGTCGCCGAGATGGTCGGCCCGAAGCACCTCCGCAACGCCGTCTCGCTCAACTCCGCGAACTTCCAGTCCGCGCGGCTCGTCGGTCCCGCCGTCGCCGGTGTGCTGATCGCCGGAGTCGGCAGCGGCTGGGCCTTTCTCCTCAACGGCCTGTCCTTCATCGCCCCCCTCGTGAGCCTCCTGCTCATGCGGACGAGCGAGCTCCACAAGGTGGAGCGCGCCCCGCGCGGCAAGGGCCAGCTCCGGGAGGGCCTGCGGTACGTGGCCGGGCGGCCCGACCTGATCTGGCCGATCGTCCTCGTGGGCTTCATCGGCACCTTCGGGTTCAACTTCCCGATCTGGCTGACGGCCTTCTCGGAGGAGGTCTTCCACGTCGGCGCCGGTACGTACGGCTTCCTGAACACCCTGATGGCGGCCGGCTCCCTCGTGGGCGCCCTCGCCGCGGCCCGCCGGGGCTCGACCCGGCTGCGGATGCTGGTGATCGCGGCGGCGGTCTTCGGCGTCCTGGAGATCGCGGCGGCGCTGTCGCCGGCGTTCTGGCTGTTCGCGCTGCTGCTCGTGCCGATCGGCATGATCGGCCTCACGGTCAACATCACCGCGAACTCGGCCGTCCAGATGGCGACCGACCCGGCCATGCGGGGCCGCGTGATGAGCCTCTACATGATGGTCTTCGCCGGCGGCACCCCGATCGGAGCGCCGCTCCTCGGCTGGGTCACCGACACGTACGGCGCCCGCGTCGGCTTCGCGACGGGCGGCGTGATCTCGCTGGCCGCGGCGGGCGTCATCGGCCTGATCCTGGCGAAGGTCGGCGGCCTGAAGATGGCCTTCGGCTGGCGCCACGGCCACCCGCAGGTCCGCTTCGTGGCGCGCGAGGGGCTGGCCACCGCGGCCTGACCCTCGGGGGTGGGGCGGAGGTTTCGCCCCGCCTTTCCCGGGTGGGGTGGAGCCAGAGCCTCCGTCTTCTCCGGGGCGCGAGCGGAGCCAGAGCCTCCGTCATTTCCGGGGCGGGAGCGGAGTTTCTGCTTCCGCCCCGGCCCTCCGTCAGGCGCCCGAATCTCCCTCTTGATCGCTCGCTCCCGTGTGCGAAGATCGCGGCACCGTGCAGGTGATTGATCTTGAAAGGGGGGCTTGCACGCCCATGTTCATACGTTCCGCCCACATACCGAGCCGCGGCCGAGGCCGCAGCTCGTCGAAGGCTCCGGCGGCCACCGCCGCACCGTCTCCCCGAGGAAACGGAGCCGTTCCGTCATGCCGTTGAGCCGCCGTACCCTCCTGACCGCGATGGCCGCCACCCCGGTCCTCGCCCCCGTCGGCGCCGCCCATGCGGCCGTCCCGCAGGCGGCCGTTCCCCAGGCGGTCGTCCCGCAGGCCGGGCCCGCGGTCTGGCCCGCCGCCGTGACCCTGCCCGCAGGGCACAGGTTCGACCTGAAGGCCGAGCCCGTCGATCTGTTCGGCAGGGAGATCCTCCTCGACCAGACCAGGGTGCACCAGCAGGTCGCCTTCGACCCGGTGACCGGTCTGGCCTACGCCGTGCAGTGCATCAGTGACAAGCGCGTGCTCGCCGACGAGACCGTGACCCTGCCCGACGACGAGCGTGCACGCCGGGGAGACCTGTGCGTCAACCAGGTGGCGCCCGACGGCACCGTCCTCGCCGTCATGTACCTGAGGGGCTTCGGCCACGGGGGCGGGCTCGGCGTCGAGCACGTCGACGGCACCCCCTGGCTCTGGCTGGAGACCGACGCGGACTACGTCCCCGATGACGGCAACCCCCAGACCAACGAGAACGCCTACGGCAAGCACATCGGCCGCGTCGCGTTCAAGCCCGGCACCATCGTCGACGCCGTGAGCCCCCTCGTCGAGGTCTTCGACCCCGTCCCCGGAGCCACCGCGGTCACCCCGTCCCTGGACATCGACCACGGCCGTATCGCGGTACGTCATGTGCCGTCGTCCGGCCCCGCGGAGTACCGCGTCTACGACCTCGACGCCTTCAAGAACCGCGACTTCACCCCGAAGCACAGCATCACGGCGAAGTACCGCACCCAGGCCTGGTGTCTGTACGGGAACCTCGTCTACCAGAACGAGGGCAGCGCCTACAGCACCACCAACCCGAGCCCGGGCAACTCCTGGTGGACCGTCTACGACGTCCTCACCGGCGAGGTGGTCGAGCGGACCTTCAACGCCACCGCTCTCGGCCTGGCCCACCGCGAGACCGAAGCCATCGCCGTCCGCCGAACGCCCGCCGGGCCGCAGCTCGTGTTCGGCTTCGCCACCCAGGAGAAACGACACATGGCCCTCTACGGCATTTCCGCCACCACCGTCCCGTGGACCGACCTGGACTACGGCTCCGCCTACACCGCCACCGACAGCTACCGCCCGCAGTACCGCCAGTCGGGCGACCGCGTCGACCTCCGCCTCCGGGTGACCCGTGTCGACGGCAAGGCGTGGACCAGCGGCGAGACGATCCTCACGCTCCCGTCGCAGCTCCGCCCCAGCCGCACCCAGGGCATGGTGGGCACGGCGACCGGCGCCGGCACGATCACCGGCCCTCTCACGACCCGGTGGGAGGTCATGCCCGACGGCCAGCTGCGCATCTACGACGAGCGCGCGTTCACCGGCTGGATCGCGTTGGACGCCGGGTACTTCACCAGCTGACCGCGCGCGAGCGGCGGGTCGTCTTCCTCCTCAGACCCGCCGCTCCAGCACCTGACCCGCCCACTCCCCGACCAGGAACGTGTCCGTCGGGGTGAAGCCCTGGCCCTCGTAGTACGCGACGAGCCGCCCCTCGCTGCCCGCGAAGCAGTCCACCCGCAGCAGCGACACCCCCCTCCGCCGGGTCTCCTCCGCCGCGTGGGCGAGGAGCGCCGCCCCCACCCCGTGGCCGTGGAAACGGGCGTCGGTGGCGAGGAGGCGTACGTACACCTCGGGCTCGTCGGCCGGCGCGATGTGCTGGCCGGGGTGCGGGGTCAGCGTCATCGTGCCCGCCGGTACGCCGTCGATCTCGACGATCCACGGGTCGCCCTCGCCCATGGTCCGCCGGACCTGCTCCACCGCCTTGGGGCGCCCGGAGAACGACTCCGTGCCCCACTGCGCGGTGATCCCCTTGCCGTTGAGCCACACCACCGCGCTGTCGAGCACCGCGAGTATCGCGGGGAGGTCCTCCGCCCCGCCCATTCGGATCTTCATCCCGTTGTTCATTCAGCAGAGGCTAGCCCCGCCCTGCCAGACTCTTCCCATGAGGCTTTTCGCCGCCGTCCTGCCGCCCGCGGAGCAGCTGGCCGAGCTCGGACACGTCACCGACACCCTGCACCGGCTGCCCGGGGCCGACCGGCTGCGCTGGACCTCGCGGCCCGGCTGGCACCTCACGCTCGCCTTCATGGGCGAGGTCGACGAGGAGCTGCTGCCCGAGCTGCGGGTCCGGCTCGCCCGGGCCGCGCACCGCACCCCGCCGTTCCCGCTGCGCCTCCACGGCGGCGGCCACTTCGGCCGCCGTGCCCTGTGGACGGGCGTCGCAGGCGACCTGGACGAGCTGCGGCTGCTGGCCGAGCGGGCCGATGCCGCCGCGCGCCGGGCCGGGGTCGCGATGGAGGAGCACCGCCGCTACCAGGCGCATCTGACGCTCGCCCGCGCGCGGACGGACGAGA
Organism: Streptomyces gardneri; assembly: GCF_006539185.1. Classification (GTDB taxonomy): domain Bacteria; phylum Actinomycetota; class Actinomycetes; order Streptomycetales; family Streptomycetaceae; genus Streptomyces; species Streptomyces gardneri. The sequence goes on along the minus strand of NZ_BJMN01000020.1, from coordinate 101,001 downwards.
CGGACCTCCGGCCGTTCCTCGACACGCTTCACACCTTCGAGGGCGACCGCTGGCAGGTGGCCGAGCTGGCGCTCGTCCGCTCGCGGCTGCCGGTGAGCGGGGTGCAGGGCGAGCAGCCCCGGTACGAGACGCTCGACGCCTGGCCCCTTGAAGGGGGAGAGGTGCGGTCGGGTTAACCTCGATGCGTGGACCCGAAGACCCGTAACCGAATCATGGCCGGCGTGCTCGTACTGATGTTCGCGATCATCGCGGTGGCGGCGGTCACCGGACAGTAAGCACGCACCCTCCGTCTTCCTTCGTGGGAATCTCCTTGCTTCGAGCGGACTCGAAGCAGTTGGCTTGACCCTCATGGAGTACACGCAGCTCGGACGCACCGGACTCAAGGTCAGCCGACTCGTCCTCGGCACGATGAACTTCGGTCCGCAGACGGACGAAGCCACCAGTCACGCCATCATGGACGCCGCGCTGGACGCGGGTCTCAACTTCTTCGACACCGCCAACGTCTACGGCTGGGGCGAGAACAAGGGGCGGACGGAGTCGATCATCGGCTCCTGGTTCGCCAAGGGCGCCGGCCGCCGCGACAGGACCGTTCTCGCCACCAAGGTGTACGCGAACATGGCCGCCGAGGGCGACGCCTGGCCCAACCACGACAAGCTCTCGGCGCTCAACATCCGCCGCGCGGTCGAGGCCAGCCTCAAGCGGCTCGGTACCGAGTACATCGACGTCTACCAGTTCCACCACATCGACCGCGCGACCCCCTTCGAGGAGATCTGGCAGGCGGTCGACGTCCTGATCCAGCAGGGCAAGATCCTGTACGCGGGCTCCTCGAACTTCCCCGGCTACAAGATCGCCCAGGCCAACGAGACCGCCGCCCGGCGCGGCTCGGTCGGGCTCGTCAGCGAGCAGTGCCTCTACAACCTCTCCGAGCGGCGCGCCGAGATGGAGGTGATCCCGGCCGCGCAGGAGTACGGCCTCGGGGTCATCCCGTGGTCGCCGCTCCACGGCGGCCTGCTCGGCGGGGTGCTGAAGAAGGAGGCGGAGGGCAAGCGCCGGACGGAGGGCCGCGCGGCCGCCACGCTCGCCGACCCGGCGGCCAGGGCGCAGATCCAGGCCTATGAGGACCTGCTCGACAAGCACGGTCTTGAGCCGGGCGAGACGGCTCTCGCGTGGCTGCTCACCCGCCCCGGGGTGACGGGCCCGATCGTCGGCCCGCGCACCCCCGAGCAGCTGACGAGCGCGCTGCGCGCCCTGGAGGTGGAGCTCAGCGAGGAGGTCCTGTCCGGCCTGGACGAGATCTTCCCGGGCCCGGGCCCGTCCCCGGAGGCCTTCGCCTGGTGACCCCGTGAGGGGTCAGGGCGCGCCGAGCCAGCTCGTGGCGTCCAGGCGGAACGCCGTCTCCGCGGGGACGACGTTCCGCAGGGCCGCCTCCAGGTCCCGGACGCGGTCCGCGCCGAGGGTCGCGGCCCATTCCGCCCGCAGTTCGTCGAAGATCGCGGCGGAGCGGGCGAGGGCCGCGTACCCCCGTGGGGTGAGGTGGACGAGTTTGCGGCGGGCGTCGGCGGGGTCGTCGGCGCGCTCCGCGTAGCCGAGGGCGAGCAGCCGGTCGACGGTCTTGCCGGCGGCCTGCTTGGAGACGCCGAGGCGCCGCCCGATCTCGCTGGCGGTGGCGCCCTGCGGACCGATGGCCTGCATGGCGAAGCCGTAGGCGGGGCGCAGGTCGGGGTGTCCCTCGGCGGCGAGGCGGGCGTGGAGCCGGTCGATGAGGGTGCGGAAGCCGCCGAAGAGGAGCAGGGGCAGCTCGTAGCCCCTGCCGTCGCCTTCGGGTCCGCCTTTCCCCTTGCCGTTATCGACAACCTGGTTTACGTTTTCCCTCGACACATGGTCAACCATGTTGTCGATTCTAGTCGAAATCCGAGGAGACGCCTTGCCCGCAGACCTTTCCGCCCGCACCGCCGACGCCGTCGCGCTCCTCAAGGAGTCGCCGGAGACGCTGAACGGCTTCCTGAAGCTCAGCGAGATCTTCGAGTCCACCACCCTCGACCCGCACTCCCGCGAGACCGTGATCCTCACCGTCGCCGCCCGCAACCAGTGCCACCTGTGCGTCGACATGCACGAGGCCAAGATGGCCGCCCTCGGTCCCGCCCCGGATCCCGAACGCCTCGACGCCGTGCGGACGTTCACCCTCCAGGTGCTCGCCGCCTCCGGCGCCGTCGGCGACGCGGACCTGGCGGCCTTCGAGAAGGCCGGCTACACCCGCCGGAACGCGCTGGAGGTCGTCCTCGGCATCGGTACGTACACGGTCTCGACGTTCGCGAACCGCCTCACCCGCGCCGCGTGACGCCCGACGTCGTGACGCCCGACGTCCTCCGTGACCGCTCTCAGAAGGAGCCGTAGGGCCCGCCCAGGCCCCAGGCCTGGTGCATCGCCGTGGCGAAGGCGGCGGCCAGTTTGTGTTCGCCGGTCACGCCCGGGTGGGTGCCGTCGTAGGTGTCCGTGTGGATGTCGTACGACTCCGGGATCGTCGCCAGGAGCAGCGGCGAGCCCGGCGTGTCCAGGTCGGCGACCGCCTTCCCGAGGAGCTCGTTGAAGCGCTCGCACTCGGCGGCGAAGGGGGCGTCGTACTCGGCGCGGACGTTCGGGATGACCGGCAGGAGCACGGCCCGCACGTGCGGGTTCGCGGCGCGGGCCGCCGCGACGAACGCGCGGACGTTCTCCTCGGTCTGGTCGCTGTTCGTGTAGAAACCGAGGTCGATCAGACCGAGGGAGATCAGCAGGACGTCCGCCCCCGTGGCCGTGACGGTCTCGCCGATCACCGGCGCCATGTGCAGCCAGCCCTCGCCCCAGCCGGCCAGATGGCGCCGGGCGGGGGCGGGGAAGGAGGGGTCGGCGTAGGCCTCGACGCCGTTCGGCTCGTCGGGCGCCGTCGGGTCGTAGAGCCCGGTGCGCGGGCCGACGATCTCGTACCCGCCGGGGAGTGTCGTCTCCAGGTGCTGCCACATCCGGTGGCGCCAGGTCCAGTCGCCGACGCGTCCGATGGTCATGCTGTCGCCGACGAACAGAAAACGCATGGTCACATCATCGCGGACCGCTCGCGGGCGCGGCGACGTGATCCGGGACACGGGCCCGTGCCGCTACTCCAGGAAGGAGTCGACCGTCTCCACGAGCCACTCCGCGTCGTCGTGCCAGGGGAAGTGCCCGCCCCCGGCCAGGACCGCGAGCGTGGCCTCCGGGAACAGCTCCGCGTACGCGGTGGCCGTCGGCACCGGAGTGTTCGCGTCGCCCTCGCCGGCGACGACCAGCACGGGCTGCCCGAACTCCGCGAACGCCGCCCGCGTCGCCTCCGGCCGGAACGCGCCCTCGCTGCCGTAGACCCCCGCCCCCTCGCCGTTCCGCTGCCGGACCGTGGCCGCGTGCCGCTCGCGGGCCGCGTCGTCCCACGTCCCGTGGAAGAACGGCGCGATCGCCTGGAAGGTCTCCGCCGACCCGCGCCCCGCCGCGAGCTCGCCCAGAGCCGCGTACGCCTCCGCGAACCACGGCTCCTCCTCGCGCCACGGCCGCCGTGCCGCCGCGAGCCGCTCCTCGCCCGTGGTGTCGAGTCCGACGGCCGCCGTGCCCGGGGTGAGAAGGACGAGACGTGCCACCCGCTCCGGGTACCGGGCGGTGTACAGCGCGGCCAGGTTGGCGCCCGCCGAGTGGCCGAGGAGGTCGAGGGTGTCGAGCCCCAGCTCGGTCCGCAGCGCCTCGACGTCCTCGACGAGCCGGTCGCAGCGGTACGAGGACGGGTCCTCCGGCACCGCGGAGGCGCCGGTGCCCCGCAGGTCGAGGCGGATCAGCGTGCGGTGGGCGTCGAGCCCGCCCAGCTCGCCGAGGTAGACGGAGTCCTGCACGGGGCCGCCGGGCAGACAGATCAGCGGGGCGCCGGAACCGGACGCGTGGTACGCGAGCAGGGTGCCGTCGGGGGCGGTGAAAGTGGGCATGCGCGCGACCCTGGCAGTGGCTTCGGCGCAGGTCAAGCGGGTTTCCCTGCTGTCGTGGCAGGCTTGAGGTCATGCGAACTGCTCTGTGCGCCCTCGGTGCGGCGGCGGCCCTGGCGCTGCTCCCCGCCGGTCATGCCCGTGCCGAAGGGCAGGAAGCCGACCGGGACTTCACGATCGCGGACCCCCGGATCACCGAGTCCAGCGGTCTCGCGGCGAGCCGGGCCCACCCGGGGATCTACTGGACGCACAACGACCAGGACGCACCCCTGATCTACGGCATCGACTCCCGTACGGGCGAGACCGTCGCGACCCTGACGATGCAGGGCGTCGGCACCCCCCGGGACATGGAGGCCATCGCCGTCGGCCCGGACGGCGACATCTATGTCGGCGACATCGGCGACAACCTCGACGGCTCCTGGGACCACGTCTGGATCTACCGCTTCCCCGAGCCGAAGGTGCTGGGGGACCAGAAGGTGGCGGCGGAGCAGTACGACGTGAAGTACGCCGACGGGCCGCGCAACGCCGAGGCCCTGATGGTCCATCCGAAGACCGGCCGGGTGTACATCGCGAGCAAGAACCAGGACGGCGGCGGTCTGTACGCGGGACCCGAGCGGCTCTCCACGTCCGGGACGAACGTCTTCCGGCGCGTCGACGACGTGCCGTGGGTGACCGACGGCGCCTTCTCCCCGGACGGCGGACGGCTCGTCCTGCGCGGCTACTTCAGCGCGAAGGAGTACGCGTGGAAGGACGGACGCCTCGGCGACGGGGGCACGGGCGTCGGGGCTCCCTTCCAGGGGCAGGCGGAGTCGGTGACGTACACGACGGACGGCTCGGCGTTCATGTTCGGCTCGGAGGGTGTGAACAGCAAGGTCGTCCGGGTGGATCGACAGGGCGCCGCGAGCCCCTCGGAGAAGCCGGAGAAGCCGGCGGACACCCCGGGCGCGCCGCAGGCGCCGAAGTCGCCGGCCGCGCAGGACGGCGGCGAGGGCGGCAACGCCACGCTCGGTTTCCTGGTCCTCGCCGGAGCGACCGTGCTCGTCGTGGGCGCGAAACGCCTTCTCAGGCGCCGCTGACGCCGCCGGTGTCGCCGCCGGTGTCGCCGGCCCCGTCCCCGCCGCCCGCCTTCGCCACGAGGATCTCGAAGCCGTCCAGGAGCCGTTCGAGGCCGAAGGCGAAGTGGTCGACGTCGCGGGAGAAGGTGTCGGCGGCGAGCGCCGCCATCAGCGGGTAGTCGCCCGATGCCATCGCCCGCTCCAGGTAGGGCTGTTGTGTGCGCCAGAACTCCTCGTGGTCGACGCCGGTCTCCTTCGCGGCCTCGACGGTCTGGAGTTCCGTGCGGGCGATGCCCGCCGTGAAGCTCTGCACGGTGATGATGACCGAGATGGTCTCGGGGTCGCTGAGCCCCATCCCGTGCGGCCCCTTGAGCCCCGACAGGCAGAGCTCCAGGCCGCGCAGCGCGCTCGGGCCGAGGACGGAGCGGGCCTCGTTGACCTTGAGCAGCCAGGGGTGGGCCCGGTAGAGGGCGAGGGTCGTGCGGGCGAGCGCCGTGACGGTGTCGCGCCAGTGGGTGGGCGGCGGCGGGTCGGCCTCGAAGGACTCGCCCTGGACGCGGTCGAGCATCAGGTCGAGGAGCTCGGTCTTGCCGGGGACGTACCGGTAGAGCGACATCGTGCCGACGCCGAGCTCGCCCGCCACCCGCCGCATCGAGACGGCGTCCAGCCCTTCGGCGTCGGCGAGGCCGACCGCCGTGGCGACGATCCGGTCGAGGGTGAGGCCCGGCTTGGGGCCGCGGCTGGGTCGGTCGCCCGTGCCCCAGAGGAGGTCGAGGCTGCTCGTCGTCATGGGGCCACTTTAGAACTGAGTACGCTGTACTCTGAATTGGGTACGGTGTACTCAGATGCTCGCGGAGACGCGAGTCCGCGACCCACCGGAGGTCTCCCATGCCCGAACACGCCGTCCTCGCAGAGGGCTTGAGCAAGCGGTACGGAAAGGAACGGCGCGACGACGTCACCCACGCCCTCGACGGCTTCGACCTCGCCGTCCGCCCCGGCACCGTCCACGGCCTCCTCGGCCCCAACGGCGCCGGCAAGACCACCGCCGTCCGCATCCTCGCCACCCTCCTCAAGGCCGACGGCGGCCGTGCCGAGGTCGCCGGCGTCGACGTGGCCCGCGACCCGCGCGCCGTCCGCGCCCACATCGGCCTCGTCGGCCAGTTCGCCGCCGTGGACGAGGGCCTCACCGGACGCCAGAACCTCGAACTCTTCGGCCGTCTCTTCCACCTCGGCGGCCGCCGCGCCCGCGTCCGGGCCGCCGAACTCCTCGACCTCTTCGCCCTCACCGAGGCCGCCGACAAGGGCGCCGGCCAGTACAGCGGAGGCATGCGCCGCCGGCTCGACCTCGCGACCTCGATGATCCTCGCCCCCGCCGTCCTCTTCCTGGACGAGCCGACCACCGGCCTCGACCCGCGCGCCCGGGGCGAGGTCTGGGACGCGGTCCGCACCCTCGTCGCGGGTGGGACGACCGTCCTGCTCACCACCCAGTACCTGGACGAGGCCGACCGGCTCGCCTCCCGGATCACCGTCATGGACCGGGGCCGGGCCATCGCCGACGACACCCCCGACGGCCTCAAGGACCGGGTCGGCGGCGACCGCGTCGAGGTCGTCGTCGCCGAGCGCGCCGACCTCCCGGCCGCCCGCGCGATCCTCGCCCGGATCGCGGGCGCCGACCCCCGCACCGACGAGGCCGAACGGCGCGTCCACGCCCCCGTCACCGACCGGGTCGCCGCCCTGACCGAGGTCGCCCGCACGCTCCAGGAGGAACGGATCGCCGTCGAGGACCTGGCACTGCGCCGCCCCGCCCTGGACGACGTCTTCCTCCGGCTGACGGGCGGCAGGGCAGCCGACGAGGACCAGGCAGCCGACACGGACAGGGAAGAGGTCGCCGCATGAGCAGCACGATCAACGACACCGCCGGCACCGGGATCGCCACCGGGATCGGCACCGGGACCGCCGGCCGCGCCTACTGGGCGTGCGTCGACTCCCTGACCCTCGTCCGCCGCACCCTGCTCAACTACCGCCGCCGGCCCTCCGCCATCCTCTGGCAGCTCGGCTTCCCCATCGTCTCCGTCCTCCTCTACGGCTTCGTCTTCGGCAGCGCCATGGTGGTGCCGGGCGGCGGTGACTACCGCGAGTTCCTGATGCCGGGGATGTTCACCATGACCATGGCCTTCGGGCTCATGAACACCGCGGCGGCCGTCGTCTCCGACAGCGGCAGGGGGGTCGTGGACCGGTTCCGCTCCATGCCGATGGCCCCGTCCGCCTTCCCCACCGGCCGGAGCCTCTCCGACCTCATGATCGCCGCCGCCGAACTCGCCATCCTCGCGGCGACCGCCCTCGCCATCGGCTGGACCTCGGACGGCGGACCCGGCGCGACCGCCCTCGGCTTCGGCCTGCTGCTGCTCCTGCGCTTCAGCATGATCTGGGTGGGCGTGTGGTGCGGTCTCGTCCTGCCGAACACCGAGGCGGCCGGTGCGCTGTACGCCGTGATCTTCCCGGTCACGATGATCTCCAGCGTGTACGTGGCGCCGACGCTGATGCCCTCCTGGCTCGCGCCCGTCGCCGCCTGGAACCCGATCTCGTCCACGGTGACGGCCACCCGCGAACTCTTCGGCAACCCGGGCGCGGGCGGCGGCTCCTGGGTCGAACAGCACGCGGTCCTGATGGCCATCGCCTGGCCACTGGCGCTCACGGCGGTCTTCCTGCCCCTGGCGGTCCGCCGCTATCAGTCGCTGAGCCGGTGACGCACGAGGGCCCGGCGTCGGATTCCGACGCCGGGCCCTTCGTACGTACGCGTTCTACAGGAGCGGAGAGTTACAGCTTCTCGATGACGTAGTCGATGCACGCCGTCAGGGCGCGCACGTCCGCCGGGTCGATCGCCGGGAACATCGCGATCCGCAGCTGGTTGCGGCCCAGCTTGCGGTACGGCTCGGTGTCCACGATCCCGTTGGCGCGCAGCACCTTCGCGACCGCCGCCGCGTCGACCTCGTCGTCGAAGTCGATCGTGCCGATGACCTGCGAGCGCTTCGCCGCGTCCGTCACGAACGGCGACGCGTACTTGGACTCCTCGGCCCAGCCGTACAGCGCGTCCGAGGACTCCTTCGTCCGGGCCACGGCCCAGTCGAGACCGCCCTGGCCGTTGATCCACTTCAGCTGCTCGTTGAGCAGGAAGAGGGTCGAGAGCGCCGGGGTGTTGTACGTCTGGTTCTTCAGCGAGTTGTCGATCGCCGTCGGCAGCGAGAAGAACTCGGGGATGTGCCGGCCCGAGTCGTGGATCTTCTGCGCCCGCTCCAGGGCGGCCGGGGAGAAGGCCGCCAGCCACAGGCCGCCCTCGGCGGCGAAGGACTTCTGCGGGGCGAAGTAGTAGACGTCCGACTCGGTGATGTCGACGGGCAGGCCGCCCGCGCCCGAGGTCGCGTCGACCAGGACGAGCGCGCCCTCGTCGGCACCGGCGACCCGCTTGATCGGGGCGGCGACACCGGTGGAGGTCTCGTTGTGCGTGTACGCGTAGACGTCGACGCCCGCCTCGGCCACCGGCTCCGGGTGCGTGCCCGGGTCGGAGGAGATCACGGTCGGCTCGGCAAGCCAGGGAGCCAGCTTGGCGGCCTTCGCGAACTTGGAGGAGAACTCGCCGAAGGTGAGGTGCTGCGACTTGTTCTCGATGAGACCGTGGGTCGCGACGTCCCAGAAGGCGGTGGAGCCGCCGTTGCCCAGGATCACCTCGTAGCCCTCGGGGAGCGAGAAGAGGTCGGAGACACCGGCACGCACTTCGCCGACCAGGTTCTTGACCGGGGCCTGGCGGTGGGACGTGCCGAGGAGAGAGGAGCCGGTCGCGGCCAGGGCGTCCAGCGCCTCCGTACGCACCTTGGAGGGGCCCGCGCCGAAACGGCCGTCGGCGGGCTTGATGTCAGCGGGAATCTGGATCTCAGCCACGAGGCGGAGAGTATCGGGTCGGGAAGGGCCCGGTCGCGGGATGTCCGCCGGATGAGACGAGGACTGAGACATCCTGGCGCTGTGGGAACACACGAGGATCATGCGTCCGCCCTCGCCGCGGAGCTGCGCGCCGCCGTCGCCGGAGACGTCGACTTCTCCGTCACGGCGAGGGCCCTGACGACGATGGACGCCTCCAACTACCGCCGTGTGCCGGTCGGTACGGTCGCGCCGCGCGACGCGGACGACGTGGCGGCGGCCCTGGAGGTGTGCCGGGCCCACGGCGCCACGCCGGTCGTCGCGCGCGGCGGCGGCACGTCCATCGGCGGCCAGGCCACCGGTACGGGCGTGGTGCTCGACCTCACACGGCACATGGGCGGGATCGTCTCCCTGGACCCGGAATCGCGCACGGCCGTCGTCCGGCCGGGGCTCGTCCTCGACCGGCTGCGGGAGGCGGCGAGGCCGTACGGGCTGACCTTCGGCCCCGATCCGTCCACGCACAGCAGGTGCACCCTCGGCGGAATGATCGGCAACAACGCGTGCGGGGCGCACTCGGTCGCCTGGGGGACCACGGCGGACAACGTGCGCTCGCTGGATGTGGTGACCTACCGAGGAGCGAGGTTGACGCTCGGCCGGGACGGGCAGGGCGCGCCGCCCGGACTCGGGGAGCTCGTCGACCGCCACCTCGCCCTCCTGCGGACCGGCTATCCGGCGGGCCTGCCGCGCCGGATCTCCGGCTACGCCCTCGACGCGCTGCTGCCGGAGCGCGGTACGGACGTCGTCCGCTCCTTCTGCGGGAGCGAGGGCACGCTCGGCGTGGTGACGGAGGCGACGGTCCGGCTCGTCCCGCTGCCGGCCGACCCGGTCCTCGTCGTCCTCGGGTACGCGGACGAGAGCGCGGCGGCGGATGCGGCGGCCGGGCTCCTCCCGTACGGGCCGCTGACGGTGGAGGGCATGGCCGCCGACCTGGTGCGCGGCGGCGCGGAGGGGCTGCCGCGGGGCGGGGCGTGGCTGTTCTGCGAGGTGGACGGGGAGGGGGCGGCCCGGCGGCTGGTGCGGGCGGCGGACGCCCTCGACTCGGCGGTGGTGTCGGACCCGGCCGGGCAGCGGGCGCTGTGGCGGATCCGCGAGGACGCGGCGGGGACGGCGACGCGGATGCCCGACGGGGCGGAGGCGTGGCCGGGATGGGAGGACTGCGCGGTGCCGCCGGCGCGGCTGGGTGCGTATCTGCGGGAATTCCGGTCCCTGCTGGCGGACTTCGGCCTGCGGGGGACCCCGTACGGGCACTTCGGGGACGGCTGCGTGCACGTCCGGATCGACTTCGACCTGTGGACGGGGAAGGGGGTACGGGACTTCCGCCGCTTCTCGGAGGCGGTGGCGGACCTCGTGGTCGCCCACGGCGGCTCGCTCTCCGGAGAGCACGGCGACGGGCAGGCGCGGGCCGAGCTGCTGCCGAGGATGTACGGGGAGGAGCTGGTCGGCCTCTTCGGCGCGGTGAAGGACGTGTGGGACCCGGACGGGGGCCTGAACCCGGGGATGCTGGTCCGCCCGAAGGCGCTGGACGAGGGGCTGCGGTTCGAGGGGCTGCCGCTGGTGGGCCTCGGCCGGGAGGCGGCGCGTTGCGTCGGGGTCGCCAAATGCCGCACGGAAGGACCGAGTTCGGGGCCGTCCGTCATGTGCCCCTCCTACCGGGCGACGGGGGAGGAGAAGCACTCCACGCGGGGCCGGGCGCGGCTGCTGCACGAGATGGCGCTCGGGGAGGTGATCACCGACGGCTGGCGCTCGGAGGAGGTCCGGGAGGCGCTCGACCTGTGTCTGTCCTGCAAGGGGTGCCGCAGCGACTGCCCGGTGGGCGTCGACATGGCCGCGTACAAGGCGGAGTTCCTCGACCGGCACTACGCGGGACGGCCCTTCGCGCGCCCCCGCTCGCACTGGACGATGGGCGGGCTGCCCCGGTGGCTGGACCTGTTCGGGCGGGGCATGAACACGGCGACGCGGCTGCCGTTCGCGGCGCGGCTCGCGGGGGTGACGCCGGAGCGGGCGCTGCCGAGGGTGGCGGATCGGACGTTCGTGTCCTGGTTCGGCGAGCGCGGCTCGCGCCGCCCGCCGGCCCTCACCCTCTGGCCGGACACCTTCACGAACCACCTGGCGCCGGAGGTGGGCCGCGCGGCGGTGCGCGTCCTGGAGGACGCGGGCCTGGGGGTGGTTCTCCCGCCGGGGCGGGTCTGCTGCGGCCTGACGTATGTGTCGACGGGGCGGCCGGGGGCGGCGCGGAAGGTGATGCGGCGGACGCTGGACGCGGTGGGGGGCGCCGGGGGACCGCTGGTCGTCCTCGAACCCTCCTGCGCGGCGACTCTCCGCACGGACCTGCCCGAACTCCTCCCGGACGACCCCCGGGCGGCCCGCCTCGCCGCCTCCGTCCTGACCTTCGCCGAGGCCCTGGAGACCCTGGCCCCTGACTGGACCCCGCCCCGCCTCGACCGCCGGGTCGCCGGCCAGACCCACTGCCACCAGCACGCGGTCCTGGGCGACGGCCCCGACCGCCGCCTCCGCGCCCGCGCGGGCCTCACGGGCGAACTGTCGGGCGGCTGCTGCGGTCTGGCGGGCAACTTCGGCTTTGAACCGGGCCACTACGAGGTCTCGGTCGCCTGCGCCGAGGACCAGCTCCTCCCGGCCCTCCGCGAGGCCCCGGAGGGATCGGAGGTCCTGGCGGACGGCTTCTCGTGCAGGACCCAGATCGCCGACCTCGCGGGCGGCCGGGCCCGACACCTGGCGGAGGTGCTGGCGGAGGGGCTGGAGGAGGGCCGGGAAGGGTGACTCGTACACTCGCCTCGCCAGTAGCGGCGCGCGACGAGTTCCCCCGGAGGACGGTCATGTTCAAGGTCAACGAATACTTCGACGGCACGGTCAAGTCGATCGCCTTCGAGCAGGAGCAGGGCCCGGCGACCATCGGCGTCATGGCTCCCGGTGAGTACGAGTTCGGCACGGCCGCCCCGGAGACGATGCACGTGGTCAGCGGCGCCCTGACGGTGAAGCTGCCGGACGCCGGTGACTGGAAGACCTTCGAGGCGGGCACGCGCTTCGAGGTCCCGGGCGACAGCACGTTCCAGCTGAAGGTCGAGGTCGCGACCGCGTACCTCTGCGAATACCGCTGACCCGGGGTTTCCGGGCGGTGGTCACCGCTGGGCGGTGGTGCTGGCTCCGTCGAGCGTTTCCCGGATGATGTCCGCGTGGCCGGCGTGCTGGGCCGTTTCCCTGATGAGGTGGAGCAGGATCCGGCGCACGGACCAGTAGACGGTCTCGGGCGGAGACCACGGGGTCCTGGGCAGCGGCACGATCCGGCCCGGATCGGGCAGGCCGGCCAGAGTGTCCTCGGTCGTCCGGGCGGCGGCCGCGTACTGCTCCAGCAGCCCGGCGAGCGTCTCGCCGTCGACCATGCGGTACTGCTCCATGTCGAGCATGCCCTCGGGCAGTTCTCCGTCGCCCTTGGCGATGATCTGCGTCCAGACCTGCTCGGCGCGGGTGAGGTGCTTGAGGATCCCGCCCAGCGTCAGTTCGCTCACGGTCGTGCGCTGCACGGCCTGGGCGTCGCTGATTCCGCGGACCGTGATGAGCAGCAACTCCCGCTGCTCGGCGAGCGCATGCAGCAGTTCGCCGCGCTCGCCTTCGAGGGAAGGGAGCGAGGTCGGGTTCTCCGGGGAAGTGGTCATGGCCCGACGGTAGGGAGCATGTAGGTCAGGGTGTGTCCTCGATCCCGCCCGGCCGGGGCAACCCCCGTCGTCTGAGCGGGAGTCCCGATACCCTCGGCCTATGGAGCGACCTGTCCCGTCCGCGTACGGCCGGCTCGTGCTCCGCGAGCTCCGCCCCGACGACGTGTCCGCCGTGCACGGCGTCTACGGCTCCGAGGCCGCGACCGAGCACCTCAGTTTTCCGCCGCGCTCCCTCGACGAGGTGCGGGGGATCGTCGAGCGGTCCATCGTGTCCGCGCGGGCGGTTCCGCGGGAGGAGTACGCCCTCGGGATCGTCGAGCAGGCCACCGGTGTGCTCGTCGGGTTCGGGCGGCTCGCGGTCGATCCGCATCAGCAGCGCGCGGCGACCGTGGGGTTCGCGCTGCGGCCCGAGTCGTGGGGGGCCGGGTACGGGCGGGAGACCGTCGGGCTGCTGCTCGCGCTGGCCTTCGGGGAGCTCGACCTGCACCGGGTGTGGGCCGCGCGGGCGCCCCTCAACACCGCCTCCGCGCGGACGCTGCTCGCCGCCGGGTTCGTCGAGGAGGGCCGGATCCGGGGGCATGTCCACGTCCGGGGCGCCTGGCGGGACTCGATCACGTACGGGATCCTCCGCGAGGAGTGGGAGGCGCTAGGGGGGATCACTCCCCGCTGACGATCTCCCGGGCCATCGCGACCAGCGCGCCCGTCGCCGGGTGCGGGAAGGCGTCCCGCCAGGCCAGGACCACCGGCAGTGGCGGTGCGTCGGACAGCGGGCGGTAGGCGACGCCCGGGTGCGGGTGGAGCGCGGCGGTGGAGGCGGAGGAGACGCCGATGCCCCGGCCCGCGGCGATCGCGGTGAGCCAGTCGTCGGTGTTGGCGACGGTCAGTGTGGCCGCGGGGCGGGCGCCGGGCGGCCAGAGCGCGAGTGTGGTCGTGCCGGAGACGGTGTTGAGGACGATCGTCTCCGTGGTGAGGTCCTCCAGGGCGAGGCCTGGTCGGTCGGCCAGCGGGCCGTCGGCGGGCAGTGCGGCGACCCGCTCCTCCGTGGCGAGCTCCTCGGTGACGAGGCCGGGCGCGTCGACCGGGCCCCTGAGCAGCGCCGCGTCCACCTCGCCTCGGGCGAGCCCGGCCGTGCGGTCGTCGATGCGGAGCAGTTCGAGCGGGGTCTCGGGGTGCAGTCGCTGCCAGCGCCGGAGCAGGGGCGTGGTGTACGGGCCGAAGGCCGACCAGGCGTGCCCGAGGCGCAGGGGGCGGTGCCGGAGCCTGGCCGGGTCGACGGCGGCGTCGAAGGCGGCGAGGGCGGCGGCGGCCCTGTCCTGGAAGGCGCGGCCCTCGGCGGTGAGGGCGAGGTGGTGGGTCGAGCGGTCGACGAGCCGGGCGCCGAGGTGCGCTTCGAGTGCGGCGAGCGTGCGGGAGACGGCCGGCTGGGTGAGGTGGAGCCGGGCGGCCGCCCTGGTCAGGCTGGGTTCCTCGGCGATGGCGAGGAAGCAGCGGAGGTGGCGTAGCTCGATGCTCATGTCTTCGGAGCATAACCGCAGCGCAATCGGCATTTCCGGTGCCGCGCGGGTGTTCGTAGCGTGGGAGGGGAATCCTGGCGGGAGGAATGCAGAGTTCACTTGATTGGACTTGCAGTACAGTGAAGTGGACTTGTGATGGTGTGGAGCGGAGGAGTGGCCCGGTGAACAGTCCGGTGAACAGCCCGGTCAAGGACGTGCCGCCGGCCGCCGTGACGGTCGGGGGCCAGGGGATTCCCGCGCCCGGGACGGCAGTGGACCCGCCCAGGCGAGGAGGCCGTCACCTCGGCCCCGTCGCCCTGGTCGTCGCGGGCGGACTCTCCGTGCAGTTCGGCTCGGCCGTGGCCGTCCTCCTCATGCCCCGCGCCGGGGCGCTCGGCGTCGTCACCCTGCGGCTCGTGCTCGCGGCGGTCGTCCTGCTGGCCGTCTGCCGGCCCAAGGTGCGCGGCTACAGCCGCGCCGACTGGGGCACCGTCGTCGCCTTCGGGACGGCCATGGCGGGGATGAACATCCTCTTCTACCAGGCCGCCGACCGGATCCCGCTGGGCGCCGCCGTGACCCTGGAGGTCCTCGGCCCGCTGATCCTCTCGGTGGTCGCCTCGCGCCGGGTGGCCAACCTGCTCTGGGCCGGGATCGCGCTCGGTGGTGTCGTCCTGCTCAGCGGTGGCGGCTTCGACCGTCTCGATCCCGTCGGCGCGGCCTTCGCGCTCGCGGCGGGCGCGATGTGGGCGGCGTACATCGTCTTCAGCGCCCGCACCGGCCGCCGCTTCCCGCAGGCCGACGGGCTCGCGCTCGCCATGGCCTTCGGTGCCGTCCTCAGCCTGCCGCTGGGCATCGCGGAGGCGGGCGACAAGCTCCTCGTACCGTCGACGGTCCTGCTCGGCCTGGGCGTCGCGCTGATGTCCTCGGTCCTCCCGTACACCCTCGAACTCCTCGCCCTGCGCCGCCTGCCCGCCCCCACGTTCGCGATCCTGATGAGCCTGGAACCGGCCATCGCGGCGGCGGCGGGCTTCCTCATCCTGAGCCAGGCCCTGTCGGTCGTCGACGCCTTGGCCATCGCCCTGGTCATCGCGGCGAGCATGGGAGCGGTCCGCACCCAGGTCCGGGCGGCGAAGCAGGCCGCCTGACGCGAGCGGCCGGCTGGATAGGCTCCGCACGTGATCGCCGACCTGCAGTGCCTCGTCATCGACTGTCCCGCGCCCCGCGCGCTCGCGGAGTTCTACCGCCAGGTGCTGGGCGGGGAGGTCGACCGGCCGGACCCCCGCTGGTCCCTCGGCGAGGCCTGGTCCACCCTCCACACCCCCGGCGGTCTCGTCCTCTGCTTCCAGGGAGTCGCCGACCACCGCCCCCCGACGTGGCCGGACCCCGAACGCCCCCAGCAGTCCCACCTCGACTTCGGCGTCCCGGACCTGGACGCGGCCCATGCCCAGGTCCTCGCCCTCGGCGCGACCGTCCTGGACGAGGGACCCGCCCGCCGGAGCTGGCGGGTGTACGCCGACCCCGCCGGCCACCCGTTCTGCCTGGTCCGCCACTGAGGCGGACACCGGCGTCCAGGGGCGTGGCCCGATCCTTTCGATCTCTGTCTTCCGGCCTGTTTCGGGGGTGCGGGGGCGCCTCGGAGGATGAGGGTGTCGTTTTCGGACGTTACGAGGAGGGGAGCCGGTCATGGCCCTGGAGATGCGAGACCGTTGCGAGCGCTGCGAGACGGCGGTCCTGACCGTGGACGGGCCCGCGCGGATCTGTACGTACGAGTGCAGCTTCTGCGTGCCGTGCGCCGACGCCATGGACGACGTCTGTCCCAACTGCGGCGGCGAGCTCGTCGCCCGTCCGCGCCGGGCGGCTGTCGCGTAGCGACTTCTCGCGGAATGGGCGAGCGGGTCCGGGAGTTGGCCCTGACATGACGAAGCCCGCCGCGCCCCGCGCCCTGTCCGACGAAGAGCTCTCCGAGCTGCTGAGCACGCAGCAGTTCGGCACCCTCGCCACCAACAAGAGCAGCGGGCATCCGCACCTCACCACCATGCTCTTCCACTGGGACGCAGCGGAGCGCGTCGTGCGGTTCTCCACCACCGCCGACCGCGTCAAGGTCAGGCAGATCCGGCGCGACCCGCGCGCGGCCGTGCACGTCCCGGGCGGGGACGTCTGGTCGTTCGCCGTGGCCGAGGGCGAGGCCGAGGTCTCCGAGGTCACGACCACTCCGGGTGACGCGACGGGGCGTGAGCTGCTCGCGATGGTGCCGGAGGCCGCGCGGCCGCGGGGCGAGGACGAGGCCGCGTTCCTGGAGCAGCTGGTCGCCGAGCGCCGGGTGGTCATCCGGCTGAAGGTCTCCCGGCTGTACGGGACGGCGCTCGACATCAGCGGCTGAGGCGCTCCGGCCCTGACCGCGCGACCGCGTGGGGGTCACGCCGCGGCGGTCTTGCCCTCCCGGCCCTCTTCCTCCCGGCCCTTCTCCTCCCCGCCGCTCCCGGTCCGGCCGCCCTCCTCGCTCCGTGGCGGCGGAAGTGGCGGCAGGGCCGGCAGTGCCGGCCGCGGCGGCGGTGGGCCCGGGCGGGGTGCCGGCGCGGGGTGTGGCGGCGGTGGGCCCGGGCGGGGCGGGAGCATGTGGGCGTCGATGTAGGCGAGGGCCGCCGTGTTCCGCTCGTGGGCCGGCCAGGACGCCACCCACGTCCGCAGCCGTGCGGTGATGCGGGCCCGCTCCGCCCGGTCGAACCCGCCGCTGAGGAG
This sequence comes from Streptomyces gardneri, assembly GCF_006539185.1. Taxonomy (GTDB): domain Bacteria; phylum Actinomycetota; class Actinomycetes; order Streptomycetales; family Streptomycetaceae; genus Streptomyces; species Streptomyces gardneri. Next base: position 84,097 of record NZ_BJMN01000020.1, on the reverse strand, counting down.
CAGCGCGTGGCAGCGGCTGACGATCCCGTCGTTGTGGCGGAAGACCGTGGGGTCCATGGAGAACGGCAGCGCGATCCACCTGCGGAGGCAGTCGTCGGCCCACGCCGCCCCGATGCCCGTACGGAACTGCTGGGCCAGCGTCGAGATGAGGGCGTCGAGCACGCCGTTGACGTTCGACGGAGGGCCGTGGCGTTCGGCGTGGTCGAGGCACAGCTCGACGGTGCGGAGCCAGTCGCGGGCGCCCTCCCACGTCCGCACGTACGGCCACACGTGGAACCCGGTGCCCGCCATGCGCGGGACGAGGTCCTCGTTGTCGGTGTTGGTGCGGGCCCAGTGGAGCAGGGCGCGGTAGATCGTCGGGCTCATCAGGCGCTGGCGCAGCACCCACTTGCTGAGGAACGTGAAGTCCTGCTCCGGCGTGTGCAGGCCGACCCAGGTGTCGACCATCTCCCGTATCTCCGGGGGAGTCTCGCCGCGCGGCAGCTGCTTGAGCAGCGAGCCGAGGACGAAGTCGGCGTCCTCGTTGGTGTGGTGGGACGCGAGCCAGGTCCGGGCGGAGGCGACCGCCTTCTCCGCCGTGTCCGGGTCCAGGTCCGTGCGGGACAGCAGGAGCTTCAGGACGAAGTCGGCGTCATGGGTGTGGGTGTGCTTCTCCAGCCACCTGAGGGCGGAGGTGACCGCCTTCTCCGACGCGACCGGGTCGAGGTCGGTGCGGGACTGCAGGCGGTTGAGGACGAACCGGGCCTCTTGCGTGGCGGCGTGGTGGTCGAGCCAGACGAGGGTGGCCTCGACCGTCGTCGCCGCCGAGTCGGCGTCCAGGTCGGTGCGGGACAGCAGCGGGTGGAGGACGAAGCGGGCCTCCTGCCCCTTGACGTGCCGGCCCAGCCACGTGAGGGACGCCGCGATCGCCGTCGCCGCCGAGTCGGCGTCCAGGTCGGTGCGGGACAGCAGCGGTTCGAGGACGAAGCCGGCCTCCTGGGTGGCCGTGTGCCGCTCCAGCCACGTCAGGGCCGCGGAGACCGCCTTCTCCGCTCCCTCGGGGGCGAGGTCGGTGCGGGAAAGCAGCGGATTGAGGACGAACTGCGCCTCCTGCGCGGAGGCGTGGAGGGCCAGCCAGACGAGCGCGGCCGAGACCGCCTGGGCCGTCTCGTCGGCGAGTAGCTCCGGGCGGTGCAGGACCGGGGCCAGGACGAAGCTCGCCTGCCCGAGCTCGCGGTGCCGCGCCAGCCACGACCACACCGTGGGCAGCAGCAGCCGGGCGCCCTCCTCGGGGAGGTGGTGGAGGCCCCGGTAGAGCAGGTGGCGGGCGGCGACGCGGGAGCCGTGGTCCGCGAGCCAGGGGCTGACCACCTGCGACCAGCACTGGACGGCCGAGACGGACCACGGCGCGCCCGAGCAGACTGCGCCGAGGGCGTAGCCGCCGACGCCGGGGTCGATCCGCAGGAGGGCGCCGAGGTCCGCGGCGTGCTGGGTGAACCACGCGTTCAGCACGGCGGAGACCGGCCCCGAACGGTCCGCGAGCGCGAGGTCGTTGACGACCCGCCCCAGGTTGAGCGCGGCGCGGCCCACCGCGCGGGGGCTCACGAGACACCCGGCGAGCAGGGCGTGGGCCCCGTCGGTGTCGGGCGCCTCGTCCCGCTCGGGCAGGAGGACGGACTCCACCAGCTGGTCGGTGACGAGGTCGTGGGCCACGGTCAGCGTGCCGTCGGGCTCGGTCTCCAGCCAGCCGAGGGAGAGGAGGGTCGCGACGACGTCCTCGGCGCGCGGGACGGCGCTCTGGGCCGCCGCCGGTACGCCGGTGCCCTGCTGTGCCGCGAGCGCCATGGCCTCCCCGAGCGCCGTCAGGGCCGCGCGGGCCGCCGCCGTCACGTCCTCGCGGGCCTGCGGGCACGCCGCCGTGGCAGCGGCGGCGGCCACGAGCGAGTGGGAGGCGCGTACGGGGACGAAGGCGTGCTCGCGGCCCGGAAGACCCAGGTCGTCCTCGCCGAGCCGGCTCCTGAGCCACCGGGGGATCTCCCCGCCCTCGCGCAGCCCCGTCAGGTCGGGCAGGGACAGGCCCGAGGTGACGCGCCGCTCCACCTCCCGCGCGACGAGCAGCGCGACGATCGGGCGGTGCCCGCAGATCTCCCGCATCCGGCCGATGGTGTACCGCTCCGTCGCCACCGGGGCGAGCGCGTGCAGGGCGTTGTCGGCGACCTCCTTCTGGAAGTCGTCGTCCTGGCGCAGCTCCACCTCGTCGAACAGGTCGTGCAGCTGCCCCCGGTTGGCCTTCCGCAGCCAGCCGGGGCGTACGGACGCGAGGATCGCGACCTGGATGTCGCGGCGGCGGGCCTCCGGGATGAGGCGGTGCCGCAGCGCCGGCAGGTCGAGCTGCGATTCGTTGAGGTAGTCGACGACCACGAGGGCCGGTGTCGGTTCCGCGTAGACCTGCTCGGCGATGACCTCGGTGACGGAGCCGTCCTCGCCCGGCAGGACGTGCAGGACCCGCCAGCCCGCTTCGAGGGCGATCCGGCCCACCTCGATCCCGGCCCGGGTCTTGCCCGTACCGGCCGCGCCGACGAGCAGCACGCCCCGGTCTCCCGAACTGACGAGCCGGACGAAGAGGTTGGCGGGTTCGGCCGGGTGGTCGGGTCCCGGGGAGACGAAGGAGAGCTGCTCGGAGGTGAGGTTCTTCTTGAAGTCACCGAAGCCGCTGACGAGTTCGTGCTGCGGGATGACCGCGCGCAGCAGCGGCTCCGGTTCGGGCGGTTCGTCGCCGAGGGGTACGGGCCGGGGCTCGTACCGCACGCCGCCCAGGGCGAGCTGGCGGCAGAGGTCCGGGTCGTCGAGGGCGTCGGCGATCGGTTCGGCCTCGGCGCCGCTGATGCCGGCGGCGGGCAGCCGGTGCGCCTGCACCCCGATGAGGAGCCCGCCGGTGGGGGTGAGGAAGGCGGCGCCCGACATGCCCCGCCACGGGTCGCCGTCGCCGCCGCCGGGCGGTCGGGGCGCGGTGGTCGTGTACTGGAGGTCGAGCAGCCTCGACTTCAGGTTGGAGCCCAGCAGGACGAACCCCTCGGCCTGCCGGCTGTCCCGCCGGCGCAGGCCCGTGACGCCGGGTTCCTCGTCGCGGGTCGCGAAGGCCGGGAAGCCGATCCCGATGAAGGGCACGCTGCCCGCGCCCTCCGGCAGGACGCCGAAGGACACCGGCTGCACGGTGTCCGCGGGGGCTTCGTCGAGGCGTAACAGGGCCAGGTCCCGGCCGTTCTTGCCGCGCCACACGGGTGTCGCGGGCAGCGCGGTGTCCCCGCCGCCGAGGCGGACGGTGCACGTGCCCGGGTTCGGGTCCTCGCCGAAGAGATGGTCCACGGTGAGGACGAGCCGGTGTGCGATGCGGTAGCCGGAGCCGTACTCCGCCTTGCCGTTCCCCGTGACGACGACCTCGGCCACCCGGGCCGTGTCGGGCACTGTCACGGGCCGCTCAGCCGGCGCCGAGGAGGTCGGACACGTCGTCGCCGGTGCGGACCTTCTGGCCGGTCGCGGCGTCCTCTGCGGTGAGCGTCATCCGGACCGTGTGCGTCTGGCCGCTCTTCGCGCCGGCCTTGCCGCCGAGGGAGACCACCCAGAACTTCATGCCCGCGTTCGCATCGGCCGACTTCTCCACGGAGACCTGGAGCTCCAGGTCGATGGAGTCGATACGGAACTTCACGTCCTGGTCCGCCGCTTCGAGCCGGGCGCGGCCGATCTCCGATCGCAGTGAGGCCAGCAGGTCGGCGAGTTCGATGTCCATGCTCATGGGACCCCCGTGGTCGTGCGCAGCGGTACCGGTCAAGTGTTGCAGAAGGGTGTCGAGTTCGGCAGTGGTCCGGTGGGCCGGTGTGGCCGGTCGGCCCGCCCTCGGCAGAAATCAAAGCAAGCATGCTTGATTGTTTTCTGGTTCGCTGCCATGCTCCGGGGCACGCCGTCGTGCCGTCGCCGTGTCCCGAGGGGAGCGCACCGTGTCCGATCCCGCCGTCGTCCTCGACGATCTGCGCGAGGAGAGCGAGGAACTCGACCTGCTGGTAGCAGAGTTGGGCGAAGAGCAGTGGGGTGCCGCGACCCCCGCGCCCGGCTGGACCGTCGCCCACCAGATCGCCCACCTCGCCTGGACCGACCGGGCGGCCCTCCTCGCCGCCACCGACCCCGAGGCCTTCGCCGCCGAGACCGCGAAGGCCCTCGCCGCCCCCGACCGCTTCGTCGACGAGGGCGCGGAGGAGGGCGCGAAGCTGCCGCCCGCCGAGCTGCTCGCCGCCTGGCGCGCGGGCCGCGAGCGCCTCCAGGAGGCCCTGCGCGCGGTCCCGCCCGGCGCGCGTTTCCCCTGGTACGGGCCGCCGATGAGCGCCCCGGCCATGGCCACCGCCCGGCTCATGGAGACCTGGGCGCACGGCCAGGACGTCGCCGACGCCCTCGGGGCGGTCCGCACCCCCACGGCCCGGCTCCGGCACGTCGCGTGGATCGGCGTCCGCGCCCGCGACTACGCCTTCCTCGTGCGGGGAATCCCGGCGCCCGCCGAGCCCTTCCGTGTGGAACTCGCGGGTGTCGACGGGGAGATGTGGGCGTACGGCCCCGAGGGCGCCGCCCAGACCGTCACCGGCCCCGCCCTCGACTTCTGCCTTCTCGTCACCCAGCGCGTCCATCGCGACGACACCGCGCTCCTCGCGCACGGCCCCGACGCCGAGCGCTGGCTCACCATCGCCCAGGCCTTCGCCGGCCCGGCGGGCCCGGGCCGCGCGGCCGAGGGGGCGGAACAGTGACCCGGCACGGCGCCCCCGCCGGCCCCGGCCTCCCCGCCGGCCCCGGCCTCCCCGCCCGCCCCGTCCTCCGGATCGGCAACGCCTCCGGCTTCTACGGCGACCGCTTCGCCGCCGTCCGCGAGATGCTCACGGGCGGTGAACTCGACGTCCTCACCGGCGACTACCTCGCCGAGCTGACCATGCTCATCCTCGGCCGCGACCAGCTCAAGGACCCGGGCGCCGGATACGCCAGGACCTTCCTGCGCCAGATGGAGGAGGGCCTCGGCCTCGCCCACGAACGCGGGGTCCGCATCGTCGCCAACGCGGGCGGCCTGAACCCCGCCGGCCTCGCCGAGGCCCTGCGCGCGCTCGCCGAGAAGCTGGGTCTGCCGACCCGGATCGCCCACGTCGAGGGCGACCGGCTCCCGCCCCGCGACGGGGTGCTGACGTCCAACGCCTACCTCGGCGGGGCCGGCATCGCCGCCTGTCTCGCCGCCGGCGCCGACGTCGTCGTCACCGGCCGGGTCACCGACGCCGCCCTCGTCACCGGACCCGCGCAGTGGCACTTCGGCTGGGGCCCGGAGGAGTACGACAGGCTCGCGGGCGCGGTCGTCGCCGGGCACGTCCTGGAGTGCGGCACGCAGGCCACCGGCGGCAACTACGCCTTCTTCGCCGGTCACGACCCGGCCCTGTTCCGCCGCCCCGGCTTTCCGCTCGCCGAGCTCCACGCGGACGGCAGCGCCGTGATCACCAAGCACGCGGGGACGGGCGGCCTCGTCGACGTCGGCACGGTCACGGCCCAGCTGCTCTACGAGACGGCCGGCGCCCGCTACCCCGGCCCCGACGTGACGGCCCGGCTCGACACCGTACGGCTCGGCCAGGAAGGCCCGGACCGGGTCCGGATCCACGGCGTGACGGGCGAGGCCCCGCCCCCCGCCCTCAAGGTCGGCCTCAACCGCCTCGGCGGCTTCCGCAACGAGGTCGTCTTCGTCCTCACCGGCCTCGACGTCGAGGCCAAGGCCCGGCTCGTCCGCGAGCAGATCGAGGACGCCCTGGCCGACTCCCGCCCCGCGGACCTCCGGTGGGAGACGGTCCGCACCGACCGCGAGGACGCCGCCACCGAGGAGACCGCGAGCGCGCTGCTCCGGCTCGTCGTCCGCGACCCCGACCCCGAGGCCGTCGGCCGCACCCTGACCGGCGCGGCGATCGAACTGGCCCTCGCGAGCTACCCCGGCTTCCACGTCACCGCCCCGCCCGGCAGGGGCGCCCCCTACGGGGTCTTCACCACCGCGTACGTCCCCGCCGGCGACGTCCCGCACACGGCGGTCCTCCCGGACGGGACCCGCCAGGAGATCCCCGCACCGGTACGGACGCTCGACCTGGCCGCCGTACCCGACCCGGAGCTTCCGGAGCCGTTGGCGCATGGGCCTGTCACAAGGGCCCCCCTCGGCCGGATCGCCGGGGCCCGCAGCGGCGACAAGGGCGGCGACGCCAACGTCGGCGTCTGGGTCCGCACGGACGAGGAGTGGCGCTGGCTCGCGCACGCGCTCACCGTCGAGGCGTTCCGCGAACTCCTCCCGGAGACCGCCGACCTGCCGGTCGTCCGGCATGTCCTCCCGCACCTGCGGGCGGTGAACTTCACGATTGCCGGACTGCTCGGCGACGGTGTCGCCTCGCAGTCCCGCTTCGATCCTCAGGCCAAGGCGCTCGGCGAATGGCTTCGCGCCCGCCACTTGGCCATCCCGGAGGTACTGCTTTGAACCCTCTCCCTCGGCAAGCGAGGGAGATTCCTGGCTCACGCTGCTCGGATGCTCAGCAAGCGTCCGAGTCTGACGCGATCAGCACCAGTCGGGTTGGAACCAGCCCGATTTCCCCAAACGAGGAGGTTGTTGTGCCAGCTTGGTTCTCGCGAAGCACGCCGCGACTTTACCATCGGGCGCAGGAAGTCTCGTGACCTTCATCACTTCCGCCCTCGACACCGGCGGACCCGAGTACCGAGAGCACCGCTCCGCGATGCTCGACAAGCTCGCCGCCCTCGACGCCGAGCACGCCAAGGCCCTCGCGGGCGGCGGCGAGAAGTACACCGCCCGGCACCGGGGGCGCGGCAAGCTCCTCGCCCGCGAGCGCATCGAGCTGCTCGTCGACCCCGACAGCCCCTTCCTGGAGCTGTCGCCGCTCGCCGCCTGGGGCAGCGACTACCAGGTGGGCGCCTCGCTCGTCACCGGCATCGGGGTCGTCGAGGGCGTCGAGTGCCTGATCACGGCCAACGACCCGACCGTGCGCGGCGGCGCCTCCAACCCGTGGACGCTGAAGAAGGCCCTGCGGGCCAACGAGATCGCGTTCGCCAACCGGCTCCCGGTCGTCTCGCTGGTCGAGTCGGGCGGCGCCGACCTGCCCTCCCAGAAGGAGATCTTCATCCCGGGCGGGGCGCTCTTCCGCGACCTCACGCGTCTCTCCGCCGCCGGCATCCCGACCGTCGCGGTCGTCTTCGGCAACTCGACGGCCGGCGGCGCGTACGTCCCCGGCATGTCCGACCACACCGTGATGATCAAGGAGCGGTCGAAGGTCTTCCTCGGCGGCCCGCCGCTCGTGAAGATGGCGACGGGCGAGGAGAGCGACGACGAGTCCCTCGGCGGCGCCGAGATGCACGCGCGGACCTCCGGCCTGGCCGACCACTACGCCGTCGACGAGACGGACGCGATCCGCCAGGCCCGCCGGATCGTCGCCCGCCTCAACCACCGCAAGGCGCAGGCCGATCCGCCGCTCGCGGCGCCGCCCACGTACGACGAGGACGAGCTCCTCGGCATCGTGCCCGGCGACCTCAAGACGCCCTTCGACCCGCGCGAGGTGATCGCCCGGATCGTCGACGGCTCCGACTTCGACGAGTTCAAGCCCCTCTACGGGACGTCCCTGACGACCGGCTGGGCGCGGCTGCACGGCTATCCGGTCGGCATCCTCGCCAACGCGCAGGGCGTGCTGTTCTCCGCCGAGTCGCAGAAGGCGGCGCAGTTCATCCAGCTCGCCAACCAGCGCGACATCCCGCTCCTCTTCCTCCACAACACCACCGGCTACATGGTCGGCAAGGAGTACGAGCAGGGCGGCATCATCAAGCACGGCGCGATGATGATCAACGCCGTCGCGAACTCGCGCGTCCCGCACCTCTCCGTCCTCATGGGCGCCTCGTACGGCGCCGGGCACTACGGCATGTGCGGCCGGGCGTACGATCCCCGCTTCCTCTTCGCCTGGCCCAGCGCGAAGTCCGCCGTCATGGGCCCGCAGCAGCTCGCCGGCGTCCTGTCGATCGTGGCGCGGGCGTCCGCGGCCGCGAAGGGGCAGCCGTACGACGACGAGGCCGACGCCGGTCTCCGCGCGCTCGTCGAGGCGCAGATCGAGTCGGAGTCCCTCCCGATGTTCCTCTCGGGGCGGCTGTACGACGACGGGGTCATCGACCCCCGCGACACCCGCACGGTCCTCGGGCTGTGCCTGTCCGCGATCCACACGGCACCGGTCGAGGGCGCGCGCGGCGGCTTCGGCGTCTTCCGAATGTGAGGGCTCTGATGATTTCGACCGTACTGGTCGCGAACCGCGGCGAGATCGCCTGCCGGGTCTTCCGCACCTGCCGTGAGCTGGGCATCTCCACCGTCGCCGTGTACTCCGACGCGGACGCCGGCGCCCTGCACGTCCGCGAGGCCGACGCGGCCGTACGCCTGCCGGGGGCGGCGCCCTCGGAGACGTACCTGCGCGGCGACCTCGTCGTGAAGGCGGCGCTCGCGGCGGGCGCCGACGCCGTCCACCCCGGCTACGGCTTCCTCTCCGAGAACGCCGACTTCGCGCGGGCCGTGACGGACGCCGGCCTCGTCTGGATCGGCCCGCCGCCCGAGGCGATCGAGGCGATGGCCTCGAAGACCCGGGCGAAGGAGCTCCTGGGCATCGCCCCCCTGGCGGACGTGACCGAGGCCGACCTGCCCGTCCTGGTGAAGGCGGCGGCGGGCGGCGGCGGCCGGGGCATGCGGATCGTCCGGGAACTGGCGGCGCTGCCGGAGGAGTTGAAGGCCGCGTCTGCCGAGGCCGCGAGCGCCTTCGGGGACGGCGAGGTGTTCGTCGAGCCGTACGTGGAGAACGGCCGGCACGTGGAGGTGCAGGTCCTCGCCGACACCCACGGCACGGTCTGGGCGCTCGGCACCCGCGACTGCTCCCTCCAGCGCCGCCACCAGAAGGTGATCGAGGAGGCCCCGGCGCCCGGTCTGCCGGACGAGCTGCGGGCATCCCTCCGCGACACCGCCGTCCGCGCGGCGGAGGCCGTCGGCTACGTCGGCGCGGGCACCGTCGAGTTCCTGGTGGCGGACGGCCGGGCGCACTTCCTGGAGATGAACACCCGGCTCCAGGTCGAGCACCCGGTGACGGAGGAGGTGTACGGGGTCGACCTGGTCGCCCTCCAGCTCGCCGTCGCACAGGGCGAGGCGCTGCCCCCGGAGCCCCCGGCCCCGAGCGGCCACGCGATCGAGGCCCGCCTCTACGCCGAGGACCCGGCCCGGGGCTGGGCGCCCCAGACGGGCGTCCTGCACCGCTTCGAGGTCCCCCGCGAGGGCCGCGTCCGGGTCGACACGGGATACGTCTCCGGGGACGAGGTCGGCATCCACTACGACGCGATGCTCGCGAAGGTCGTCGTCCACGCCCCCACCCGCGCCGAGGCCGTCCGCAAGCTCGCCCACGCCCTGGAGCGGACCCGGATCCACGGCCCCGCCACCAACAGGGAGCTGCTCGTCGCCTCGCTGCGCCACCCCGAGTACGCCGCGGCGGAGAGGCTGGACACCGGCTTCTACGAGCGGAACCTCACCGCCCTGACCGTCGCCCCCGAGGGCGCGGAGTACGCGGCCGTCGCCGCCGCACTCGCCGAGGCGAGCGCCAACCGCGCGCGCTTCGGGGGCGGTTGGCGCAACCTCCGCTCCCAGGACGAGACGAGGGCGTACGGCGACACCGAGATCCGCTATCGGCCGACCCGCGACGGCGGCTACGAGGTGACCCTGCCCGAGGGGGTGCGGGTGGTGTCGGCGGGGCCCGACCGCGTACGCCTGGAAGTGGGCGGAGTCGTCCGGGACGTCGACGTCACCGCGTACGAGGACGGGACCGTCCACGCGGGCCCCCACCGCCTCACCCCCCGCCCCCGCTTCCCCGACCCCGCCGACCAGCGGGAGCCCGGCTCGCTGCTCGCCCCCATGCCCGGCACCGTCGTCCGGCTCGCGGACGGCCTCGCCGTCGGCGACCGGGTCGCCGCCGGGCAGCCGCTCCTCTGGCTGGAGGCCATGAAGATGGAGCACCGCGTCACCGCTCCCGCCTCCGGCACGCTCACCGCGCTCCACGCCGCCCCCGGCCGCCAGGTCGAGGTCGGTGCCCTGCTCGCCGTCGTACAGACCGAAGCAACGGAGGAAGACCCCGTATGAGCACCCTCATCGAGACCGAAGAGCTGTCCGCACTCCGATCCGCCGTCTCCGCCCTCGGTCACCGGCACGGCCCCGGCTTCGACCGGGCCGCCCTGTGGGCCGAGGCGGGGAAGCTCGGCTACCTCGGGGTGAACCTGCCCGAGGAGTACGGGGGCGGGGGAGGCGGCATGGCCGAGCTGTCGGTCGTCCTGGAGGAGGCGGGCGCCGCCGGGGCCCCGCTCCTCATGATGGTCGTCTCGCCCGCGATCTGCGGCACGGTCATCGCCCGCTTCGGTACGGACGAGCAGAAGCGGGCCTGGCTCCCGGGCCTCGCGGACGGCTCGAAGACGATGGCCTTCGGCATCACGGAACCCGACGCGGGCTCCAACTCGCACCGCATCACGACGACCGCGACCCGCACCGAGGAGGGCTGGGTCCTCAACGGCCGCAAGGTCTTCGTCTCGGGCGTCGACATCGCCGACGCGACCCTGATCGTGGGCCGCACGTCCGACGCCCGCACGGGCAGCCTCAAGCCCTGTCTCTTCATCGTCCCGCGCGACGCCCCGGGCTTCGGTCGACGCCACATCGAGATGGAACTCGACGCCAACGAGAAGCAGTTCGAGCTGACCCTCGACGACGTGCACCTGCCGGCGGAGGCGCTCGTCGGCGACGAGGACGCGGGCCTGCTCCAGCTCTTCGCCGGCCTCAACCCGGAGCGGATCATGACGGCGGCCTTCGCGATCGGCATGGGGCGGTACGCCCTCGCCCAGGCCGTGAAGTACGCGAAGGAGCGCCAGGTCTGGAAGGCGCCGATCGGCGCCCACCAGGCCATCGCGCACCCCCTCGCGCAGGCCCACATCGAGCTCGAACTGGCCCGCCTGATGATGGCGAAGGCGGCCCATCTCTACGACGCGGGCGACGACATGGGCGCGGGCGAGGCCGCCAACATGGCGAAGTACGCGGCGGCGGAGGCCTGTGTGCGGGCGGTCGACACCTCGGTCCACACCCTCGGCGGCAACGGCCTCACGAAGGAGTTCGGGCTCGCCCGCCTGGTCACCGCGGCCCGCGTGGCCCGGATCGCCCCGGTCAGCCGGGAGATGATCCTCAACTTCGTGTCGCACCAGACGCTGGGGCTGCCCAAGTCGTACTGACCCGGGCAGCCCGCCGCGACCACGTCAGCTGACGTGGTCGTACTTCCAGCCCGAGGCGATCTTGACGCGGGCGGAGAACGTGTACGCGCCGCGCAGGCCGCGGGCCGAGTAGCGGTACACGTCACCGCCCGGGGTGACGGCGACCAGGTCGGCCCGGCCGTCGCCGTCCATGTCGCCGGGCGAGGCCAGGTGCTCGTACGCATACCAGCCGTGGCCGACGTAGGCGCGCGGAGCGAACGGAGCGGTGGAGGACCCGGTGCCCGCGTGCACGTACAGGACCTCGCCCTCCCGGGAGACCAGGTCGGGGCGGCCGTCGCCCGTGACGTCCCCGGGGCCGATCAGGATGTCCCTCGACCAGTTCGTGCCGATCCGCACGGCCGGGCCGAGGTACGCGGGCGAGTGACTCTTCAGGCCCAGGTGGAGGAAGACGCCGCCCTGGTGGTCCATGCCGACGAAGTCGGCCTCGCTGTCGCCGTTGACGTCGCCGGGCGAGACCTTGATCAGGTAGTTCAGGTAGGCGCTGCCGCTGCCGACCTGGTGGCCGAGCGGGCTGCCGCCCTCCTCGCGCCACATCATGAGGCCGCGGTTGTCGGCGGTCAGCACGTTGGCCCGGTCGACCCCGTCCAGGGCGTACCCGTTGACGGTGGGCCAGTGGTAGGCGAAGTCCCCGGCCCCGGCGTACTGCCTGGCCGCGGTGAGCCTGCCGTCCGCCAGCGTCCCGTGGGTGAAGGCGGTGCCCGCGCCGTTCACGGTGAACAGGTTGTGCTTTCCGTACGCCGGTACGCCGCCCTGGCCGAGGTAGTACGAGAGGCTCTGGCCGCCGCCCCCGTAGTACGTCCGTGTCCCGAACTTGCCGCCGCCGACGGAGAGGTACCGGTAGAACTCGCCGCTGTACGTGCGGGCCAGGAGGTCGGCCCTGCCGTCGCCGTCGAGGTCGTCGGCGCCGATGATCTGGTTGTACGTGTACCAGCCGCCGCCGATCAGGACGCGGGCCTTGAAGGGGACGGTGGCCGAGCCGGTGCCCTTGTAGAAGTAGAGGTCGCCGCCCGGCGTCCTGGCGACCATGTCGGCGATCGCGTCGCCGTCGAGGTCGTTGGTGCCGACGAGCTGGTCGTAGACCTGCCAGCCGTTACCGACCTTGGCGCGGGTCCTGAACGGGCCGCCGTTGTCGATCGTGCCCTTCCCCGCGTACAGGTAGAGCGTGCCGTCCGGGGTGCGGGCCAGCAGGTCCTGGTGCCCGTCGCCGGTCAGGTCGCCGGGGGCGAGGACCTTGTTGTAGATCTGCCAGCCGTATCCCGACCAGTCGGCCGTGCCGGCGGAGGTGGGGCTGTCGCCGCGACGCAGCACGAGGCCGCCGTCGGCATGGAGCGTCAGCAGTTCCGGGGTCGCGGTTCCCGTGAGGTCGTCCGCCGGCAGGATCTCCATGCCGGGGTGGCTGAGCGCGAACGGCGCGCTGGTGCCGGTCTTCGACAGGGATATCCGCAGCTCGCCGGTGGCGGCCGACCGGTAGACCCGGTCGCTGCGGCCGTCACCGTCCCGGTCGAAGCGGGGCTTCGCCGGGGTCGCGGCGGGGGCCGCGTCCGCCGTCGGTGACGTGGGGCCGACGGACAGCAGACCCACGCCGAGCGCGAGGGCCGCGCAGGCCGCGAGGCGGCGCGTTTGGAGCAAGGTTTCTCCTGGGGCGACGAGCAGAACAGGATCGGGAGCGTCCGGATCCTAGAGCCCGCCGGAATCGGAAAAGAAGATCTTCCGCGTACAACCTTTCACCGACCCGGTCGTGCGCGTGCCCGGTCGTGCGCGTGCCCGGCCGTGCGCGTGCCCGGCCGGGCGTCGGGTCGTCGGGCGGTTCAGTCCTCGTCCTCCCCGGCGGCGTGGCTGCCGGCCAGGACCGTGACCTCGGAGATCCAGCGCCGGACCTCCTCTGCGAAGTCCACCCGGCCGAGGTCGTGGTGGGCGGCCACGTAGCGGAGGGCCGGGGGCTTCTTCTCCCAGTACTGCGTGCCGAGGGCGGCCCTGCGGAGGTAGATCTCGCAGCCGACCGGGTTGGCGCGGAAGGTCAACTCCAGCTCCTTCGGCCGCCCCTCGCCCCCCGACCGGTCGACGAGGAGGAATCCCTGCACGAGATAGACGTGGTACTCGGTACGGGGGATGTATCCCGTGAAGACGCGCGACCCCTCCAGCGCGTACCCCTCGCCGGCGAAGGCGTCGAACACGGCCTCGTGCAGGGGCGTACCGGTGATCCGGACGGGGTCGTCGTCCGTCTGGGCCTTGACGCCCTCGGCCTCGACCTCGGTGTTCAGTCCCAGGTGGACCCCGAGCTGCTGCCCCCGCACCTCCGACAGCGGGGTCTCCCACTTCAGCCGGTGCTTGATGGGCAGCCGCCGCTCCTCGCCCTTCCTGAGCGTGAACCAGCCGCTCACGCTGGGGTAGTCGTACACATCGCCCTGGCGCTCCCCGTCCCCGTCCCCCTTGTGCGCGACCGACACGTTGGCGGCGATGCGCAGGCTGATGGACTTCACCTCCACGTCCCGGTCGGGGGCGCGGACCACGACCTCCCCGGTGAGGATGCCGCCCGGCAGTGCCGGCTCGGACTGCACGATCGTGTCTATTTCGAGCGGTACGCCGCCGATGCCCAGAAGACGCTTGAAGACCATGCGCGCAGGCTAGCCGCTCACCCGACGGCCGTTCCCTCCAGTTCGATCAACTGCCCGGGAATCGCCAGCCGGACGACCCCGAGCATCGTGGTCGCGGGTGCCGCGCCGGCGGCGCCCAGCCGTCCCGCGAGCACGCCGTAGTGCGGGAACAGCCCGTCGACGTCGGTCGTGTAGACGTTGAGACGGACGAGGTTCGCGAGGGTCATGCCGGCCTCGGCGAGCACCGCCTCCAGGTTCTCGACGCTCAGGGCCAACTGCGCCGCCATGTCGCCCTCGTGCAGGGGCTTGCCCTCGGCGCTCATCGCGGTCTGCCCGGAGACGTACAGGGTTCGGGTGTGCCCGGAGACGAGCTCGCCCTGGTTGAACCCCATCTCCAGGGACCACGTCACCGGGTTGATCGCCGTTCGCTCCATCGCCATGTCGGTCGACTCCATTTGCTTCTCGGGTTCTCGGGTTCTTTCGCTTCCTCCGGTGAGCCTTCCGGTAAATCACGACACCCTCCGTCATGTATTCCGTTAGCTTTTTCGCATGCGCGCCGATCGGCTGGTCTCCCTGGTGCTCCTGCTGCGCCGGCACGGCCGGTTGACCGCGGACACGCTCGCCCGCGAGCTGGAGGTGTCCACCCGAACCGTGCTGCGCGACATCGAGGCGCTGTCCGTGGCGGGCGTCCCGGTCTACGCCGAGCGCGGCCGGCACGGGGGCTTCTCCCTGCTGCCCGGCTTCCGGACCGAGCTCACCGGGCTGAACCACGACGAGGCCCTCGCCCTGCTGACCGCCGGATCGGGGCGCGGCGAGCAGGTGCTCGGCCTCGGCTCGGCGCTCGCCTCCGCCGTGCGCAAGGTGGTCGACGCGCTGCCCGAGAGCCGGCTGGCCACCGCGAGCGACGCGGCCCGGCGTTTCCTCGTCGACCCGGAGACCGACCTGCTCTCCCGGCGGCCGGTCACCGACGAGGTGCCCGACGCCGTCATGACCGAGGTCCGGCGCGCGGTGCTCGCCGGGCACAAGCTGCGCATCCACTACGCGGCCGCGGGACAGGCGCCGCAGTGGCGCACGGTGGACCCGATCGGTCTCGTCACCGTCAGGGACCGGGGCTACCTGCTGGCCACGAGAGCGGGCGAGGACCGCACCTACCGGCTGTCGCGGGTGGTGGCCGCCGAGGAGCTCCCCGAAGCGGCGCAGCGGCCGAACCGGGTCGATCTGGACCGGATCTGGCGGGAACGCTCCGCGCGGTTCCTCGCCGACGGCCACATCACCGTGCTGGTGCGGGTGAACCCGGCGCGCCGGGAGGACCTGCTGGACACCGCGGTGGCCGTCCGCGCGGAGGAACCCGACGAGGACGGCGGGCTGCGTCTTGAGCTGACCTATCAGGACGCGTGGCATGCCGAATGGGCGCTGTGGCAGCTCGGCACGGACGTGGAGGCCCTGGCCCCGCGGTCGTTGAGGGTCGCACTGCGGGACCGGGCCGCGGCGATCGTCGCCCGTTACGAGGACCCGTCCTGAGCCGAAGGGGACCCGATCCCGTCGGCCGACGTTCTTCCCGAAAATCATGCATGCGTGCTTGATTGTTTCGATGGAGTGCTGACAAGGTCTCCCCAAGTCGTACCGACACACGCGATCCTGGCGACCACCTTCCACCTCTCCCACCTCTCCAGGGGGCTTGCATGGTGTTCCACAGCGAGTACGAGGCCGTTCCGACCGTCTCCCTGCCGATCCACGACGCGGTGCTCGGCGGCGCAGCAGAGCGAGGTGACACACCCGCACTGATCGACGGAGCAGGGGAGTTCACCCTCACGTACGGGCAGGTCGACGCCTTCCATCGGCGGGTCGCCGCCGGGCTCGCCGAGGCCGGGGTGCGCAAGGGGGACGTGCTCGCGCTGCACAGCCCCAACACCGTGCTCTTCCCGGTCGCGTTCTACGCCGCGACGCGCGCGGGCGCCTCCGTCACCACCGTGCATCCGCTCGCCACGCCCGAGGAGTTCGCCAAACAGCTCCGCGACTCCTCCGCGCGCTGGATCGTCACCGTCTCACCGCTGCTTCCGGCGGCCCGCGCCGCGGCCGAACTCGCGGGCGGCATCGAGGAGATATTCGTCTGCGACCAGGCGCCGGAGGGCGAAGGCATCCGGTCGCTCCAGTCCTTCCTGGCCTCCACCGGCCCCGTCCCGGAACCGCCGATCGACCCCGACGAGGACGTGGCGGCCCTGCCGTACTCCTCCGGCACCACCGGCGTCCCCAAGGGCGTGATGCTCACGCACACGTCGATCGCCACCAACCTCACGCAGTTGGCCCCGCTGGTCCCGATGGGCCCGGGTGACCGCATCCTCGCGGTCCTGCCCTTCTTCCACATCTACGGCCTGACGGCCCTCATGAACGCCCCGCTCCGCCAGGGCGCCACCGTCGTCGTCCTGCCCCGCTTCGACCTCGACACCTTCCTCGGGGCGATCCAGAAGCACCGCATCAACGGCCTGTACGTCGCCCCGCCGATCATCCTGGCCCTCGCCAAGCACCCGGCCGTCGCCGACTACGACCTGTCGTCCCTGGAGTACATCGTCAGCTCCGCCGCCCCGCTCGACGCGGCCCTCGCCGAGACCTGTTCGGCCCGGCTCGGGCTGCCGCCGGTCCGCCAGGCGTACGGCATGACGGAGCTCTCCCCGGGCACCCACGTCACCCCGCTCGACGCGGTGAACCCCCCGCCCGGCACCGTCGGCAAGCTGCTGCCCTCCACCGAGCTGCGGATCCTCTCGCTCGACGACCCCGCGAAGGACGCGGCGCCCGGCGAGGCGGGCGAGGTCGCCATCCGGGGGCCGCAGGTCATGAAGGGGTACCTGGGGCGGCCCGAGGCCACCGCCGCGATGATCGACGGCGACGGCTGGGTCCACACCGGCGACATCGGACGCGTCGACGCCGACGGCTGGCTGTTCGTCGTCGACCGGGTCAAGGAGCTCATCAAGTACAAGGGCTTCCAGGTCGCCCCCGCCGAACTCGAGGCGCTCCTCCTGACCCACGAGGGCGTCGCCGACGCCGCCGTCATCGGCGTCACCGACGCCGAGGGCACCGAGACCCCCAAGGCCTTCGTCGTACGCCAGCCCGCGGCGCCCGGCCTGACCGCCGAGGACGTCATGGCGCACGTCGCCGCCCGGGTCGCCCCGTACAAGAAGGTCCGCGGCGTGGAGTTCGTCGAGAGCATCCCGCGGGCGGTGTCCGGCAAGATCCTCCGCAGAGAATTGAGGGACCGCGCATGACCCTGGTCGACATCACCGAGGAGCGGGGCGTCACCACCCTGGCCCTCGACTCCCCGGCCACCCGCAACGCCCTCTCCACCCACCTCGTCACCGAGCTCGCCGACGCCCTCACCGCCTGCGGCAAGGACCCGGCGGTCCGGGCGGTGGTCCTCACCCACACCGGCGGCACCTTCAGCGCGGGTGCCGACCTGAAGGCCCCGCCCAGCCCGTACGCCTTCGTGGACCTGCTCCGGCAGCTCGTCGAACTGCCCAAACCGGTCGTCGGCCATGTCACCGGGCACGTCCGGGCCGGCGGACTCGGCCTCCTCGGGGCGTGCGACGTCGTGGTGGCGGGGGAGGCGGCGGACTTCGCGCTGACCGAGGTACGCATCGGGGTCGCGCCCGCCGTCATCTCCCTCACCCTCCTCCCGAAGCTCGACCAGCGCGCGGCGGCCCGCTACTACCTGACGGGGGAGCGGTTCGGCGTGCCGGAGGCCGTCGCGATGGGCCTCGTCACGGCCGGGGCCGAGGCCCTCCCCGGCATCCTCGACGGCCTCCGCGCGGGCTCCCCGCAAGGCCTCCGGGAAGCGAAACGGCTGGTCACCGCTAGAGTCCTGGAGACCTTCGAACGCGACGCGGAGGACCTGGTGCAGAGGTCGGCCACGCTCTTCGCCTCCGCCGAGGCGCGCGAAGGGATGACGGCCTTCCTCGAACGACGGGACCCCGAATGGCGGCTTTGACCGCGCCCAGGCCGGACCGGAATCCCAAGCCGGACCGGAACCCCAAGCAGGACAGGAGCCGCGCCACCCGGCAGCGGCTCCTGGAGGCCGCGGTGGCCTGTCTGGCCGAGCGCGGCTGGGCGGGTTCCACGGTCGCCGTCGTCGCCGAACGGGCCGGCGTCTCCCGGGGCGCGGCCCAGCACCACTTCCCGACCCGCGAGGATCTCTTCACGGCGGCCGTCGAGTACGTCGCCGAGGAGCGCTCGCAGGCTCTGCGGACGCTCCGTACGGACACCCGCGAACAGGCCGTCGAGGCTCTCGTCGACCTCTACACCGGGCCGCTCTTCCGGGCCGCGCTCCACCTCTGGGTCGCGGCCTCCGACGAGGCCCAGCTCCGGGACCGGGTCACCGAGCTGGAGGCCCGCGTCGGCCGCGAGTCCCACCGGATCGCCGTCGAGGTCCTGGGCGCCGACGAGTCCCGCCCCGGCGTCCGCGAAACGGTCCAGGGCCTCCTGGACATGGCCCGCGGCCTGGGCCTCGCCACCCTCCTGACGGACGACCGCGCCCGCCGGGAACGGGTGGTGGCCCAGTGGGCGCGGCTGGTGAACGAGGCGCTGAGCGACTAGGCCCTGTCCGGCCTAGACGCCCGGGATCGCGCGCGCCCGGAAGGCGTCGCGTACGGCGCCCGCCGCCGCCGTGCCGTACATCTTCTGCGCCGTCGCGATCGTCGTCTTGGCCGCGGCCTCGAAGCTCGTGTCGGGGGCGAAGCCGAACTGGGCGTTGACGATGATCCGGTCGGCGGTCCTGGCGCCGAGCGAGGTGCGGATGTCGAGGAGCGCACGGGACCAGATCTCGCCGTCGGCGTGGACCTCGCCCTCGCGGTCCGCGTACGTCTTCGTCCCGTCGATCCGGCGCAGGCAGTGCGGCGCCTCGCTGTAGCCGGTGGCGTCCCAGTCGGCCACGCAGGCCGCGTCGGCCTTCAGCGGCCAGCCGTACTTCGTGGCCGCGTGCGTGCCGACCGCGACGGCGAGGTAGTCGCCGAAGGCCTCGCCGATCGCGCCGGACTCGGCGTTCGTGCCGAAGCCGGGCACCTGGGCGTCGTGCACGGCGTGGCCGTACTCGTGGACGATGACGTCGGCGTCCTCGGCGTCGTCGACACCGCCCTTGCCGAAGCGGATCTCGTCCTTCTTGTCGGTGAAGAAGGAGTTGTCGGCGCCCCACTGGTTGAGCCGGACCGGCTGCACGCGGTCGTTCGCCCCGGGCAGCTCGGTGCCGAAGCCGAGACCCTGGAGGTACTCCTGGGCCTCGTTGACCCAGAAGTACGCCATGACCTGCTCGAACTGGTCGTCCGAGCGGTTGTACGTGGTGGCGTCGGCGACCTTGGCGGGCTTGCCCGTCTCGGAGCGGACGGCCGCCCACTTCCCGGACAGGCCTCCGCTCGCGTCGAGGTTCCGGAGCGTGACGGTGGCGTAGGCGGAGGCGGGCACGTCGCTCGCCGCGTCCTTGTGGTCGGCGAGGGACTGGTCGCCGGAGGACTGCACCGGGTTCACCATGAAGACCCGGGCCTGCGGCAGGGTGGCCGCGACGGCCCCCGGGGAGGGGAGCAGGGCGGCGGCGGCCGTACCGGCGACGGCGGCCGCGGCGACCAGGCCACGCGAGGTGCGGCGGGTGCGGCGGGTCATGGACATCCTCCTGCGATGGGATGCTGCGACGGGAAGGTTGGCATGCGCGTGACATGCGTGGCGGTGATCTTCGCGCACGCCCACCGTTTTGGCCAGAGTCCGGAACTCGTACGTTCCGATGCCCGGGACGTGACGCCGACCACACCCCGTAGCGGCCCGCCGCAGTACGCTGTTCGCATGCCTTCGCTCGTACGCCGTCGCCACGTGGACTTCGTCCGCGTCACGAGCATGAGCTGTCGCCGCTCCGCCTGACCCCCCGACCTCCGGGCGCCACACTCCGCCCCCGGGTCCCCGGGTCCCTCGTTCAGAGCCCAAGCCCGACCGGCACCCGTGGCCCCCGCCCCACCCCTGGCGGCCGCCCGGGCACCCCGTACACCCCGCGGACGCACCCATGAATCGCAGCTCGTACCCCCTCCAGCAGTCGACCCGCAGCGCGCGCTCGCACGAGCCGGTGGACGGCTCGCGGATCCACCCCTCGTACGCCTCACAGCTCCCGATCGTCGACCTCTCCGCCGCCGACCGGGGCCCCCAGGCCCGCCGCCTGCTCCACGCCCAGCTCCACTCCGCCGCCCACGACGTCGGCTTCTTCCAGCTCGTCGGGCACGGCGTGAGCGAGGCCGAGACGCAGGCCCTCACCTCCGCCATGCGCGCCTTCTTCGCACTGCCCGAGGCCGACCGGCTCGCCCTCGACAACATCAACTCGCCGCACTTCCGCGGCTACACCCGCATCGGCGACGAGCGCACCGCGGGCGCCCGTGACTGGCGCGACCAGCTCGACATCGGCGCCGAGCGCCCCGCGCACGCCCCCGCGGCCTGGGAAGCCCCGTACTGGTGGCTCGAAGGCCCCAACCAGTGGCCCGAGGCGCTCCCCGAGCTCCGGACCGCCGCCCTGCACTGGATCGACCGGCTCAGCGGCGTCGCCCAGCGACTCCTGCACGAGCTGCTGACCTCGATCGGCGCGCCCGCGGACTTCTACGACGGGATCTTCGGCCCGCGCGCCCACCCGCACCTCAAGCTGGTGCGCTACCCGGGCAGCAGCGGCGAGGGCGACGACCAGGGTGTCGGCGCGCACAAGGACTACGGCTTCCTCACGCTGCTGCTCCAGGACCAGGTCGGCGGGCTCCAGGTCCAGCGGGAGGACGGGGAGTTCCACGACGTGCCGCCGCTGCCGGGCGCCTTCGTCGTCAACCTCGGCGAACTCCTCGAAGTGGCCACGAACGGCTACCTGATCGCGACGAACCACCGGGTGGTGTCCCCGCCCGGGGCGACGGAGCGCTACTCCGTGCCGTTCTTCTACAACCCGCGCCTGGACGCCCGGATCGCGCCGCTGACCTTCCCGTACGCCTCCGCGGCCCCGGGCGTCACGGACGACCCGGCGAACCCGCTGTTCGCCGAGTACGGCCGCAACGAACTGAAGGGCAAGCTCCGGGCCCACCCGCTGGTGGCGGCCCGCCACCACGCGGACCTGCTGCTGCACCCGGAGACGTACCCGGCGATGGCGTCCTAGGACAGGCCCCGGGGGGCTCAGCCGACGATGTCGGCGTACCCCTCGATCTCGCGCGGGTCCCGCTGGCCGGGACCCGTGTAGCGGGCCGACGGACGCACGAGCCGCCCGGTGCGCTTCTGCTCCAGGATGTGCGCCGACCAGCCGGCCGTACGGGCGCAGCTGAACATCGACGTGAACATGTGCGCAGGGACCTCGGCGAAGTCGAGGACGATGGCCGCCCAGAACTCGACGTTCGTCGCCAGGATCCGGTCGGGGCGGCGGTTGTGGAGCTCCTCCAGGGCGGCCTTCTCCAGCGCGGCGGCCACCTCGTAGCGCGGGGCGTCCAGCTCCTTGGCGGTCCGGCGCAGGACGCGGGCGCGCGGGTCCTCGGCGCGGTAGACGCGGTGGCCGAAGCCCATGAGCCGCTCGCCCTTGTCGAGGGCCTGCTTCACCCATGCGGTGGCGTCGCCGGTCCGCTCGATCTCCTCGATCATGCCGAGGACGCGGGAGGGCGCGCCGCCGTGCAACGGGCCGGACATGGCGCCGACGGCCCCGGAGAGCGCGGCGGCCACGTCGGCGCCGGTGGAGGCGATGACGCGGGCGGTGAACGTGGACGCGTTCATGCCGTGCTCGGCGGCGGAGGTCCAGTAGGCGTCGACGGCCTTGACGTGCTTCGGGTCCGGCTCGCCGCGCCAGCGGATCATGAACCGCTCGACGACGGACTGCGCCTTGTCGATCTCGCTCTGCGGGACCATCGGCATGCCCTGGCCGCGCGCGGACTGGGCGACGTACGAGAGGGCCATGACGGCCGCGCGGGCGAGGTCGTCGCGGGCCTGCTCGACGGAGATGTCGAGGAGCGGCTTGAGACCCCACACGGGCGCGAGCATCGCGAGCGCGGACTGCACGTCGACCCGGATGTCACCGGAGTGCACCGGGATCGGGAACGGCTCGGCCGCCGGCAGACCGGGGTTGAACGCGCCGTCGACCAGCAGGCCCCAGACGTTGCCGAACGAGACGTGGCCGACGAGGTCCTCGATGTCGACGCCTCGGTAGCGAAGGGCGCCGCCCTCCTTGTCGGGTTCGGCGATCTCCGTCTCGAACGCGACGACTCCCTCGAGCCCGGGTACGAAGTCGGACATCAGGCGGCTCCTCTATCGATGATCGATCAACCGTGCGGTGGTCGATGGTGGGGAATCAACAGTCATCCAGCGGAAGAGTCTGTACGGTTCCGATGATGCGGGGAAGCGTGACATCCGGCACACTGCGCCGATCCGGCGAGAGAGGATTAGGGCCGGGTGGTGCCGGGCAGGCTCAGGTGCTGCGGCAGGATGGCCCCGTGACCGATCCCGTGACCGACGCCCTGGATCCCGCCGACATGCGCGAGCAGTACCGCACCACGGAACTGACCGTGGCCGACCTCGCGCCCGAGCCGATCGCGCAGTTCTCCCGCTGGTTCAAGGAGACCGCGGAGAACCCGGCCATCCACGAGCCGAACGCGATGGTCGTCTCCACCGCGACCCCCGACGGCCGCCCGTCCTCCCGGACGGTCCTGCTGAAGCACTACGACGGGGCCGGCTTCGTCTTCTTCACCAACTACAGCTCCCGCAAGGGCGAGGAGCTGACCGCCAACCCGCACGTCTCGCTGCTCTTCCCGTGGCACCCGCTGGCCCGCCAGGTCATCGTCACGGGCCGCGCGGTCCGCACGGGCCGCGACGAGACCGTCGCCTACTTCCGCACCCGCCCGCACGGCTCCCAGCTCGGCGCCTGGGCGAGCCACCAGTCCTCGGTGATCGCCTCCCGCGAGGAACTCCTCACCCGCTACGAGGAGCTGGAGACCCGCTACCCCGAGGGCGAGCAGGTCCCGGTCCCGCCGGAATGGGGCGGCGTCCGGGTCGTCCCGGACGCGATCGAGTTCTGGCAGGGCCACGAGAACCGCCTCCACGACCGCCTCCGCTACGTCCGCGAGGACGAGACCTGGCGAGTGGAACGCCTCGCTCCCTGAGCGGTCGGCACAAGGCGTGGAGGTCCCGAAAACGCAGACGACCCGTGAGCCTTGGTCCCGTCCGCCTAGGTTCGGACAGGAGCCGGTCGGACTGACCGGCGACTCACGGGTCGGGTGACTGCGGTGGTGTTCGGCAGACAGGCCTGCCGAGGTGCACAGAGTGCGTGCGACGGCAGGCCTTAGCCCGCAGTCACCTCACGAGTCCGAAAAGAAACCATGTCTTCGGATCACCTCCTTTCGCGTGTACCCACACCCTAGGAAGCGCCCCCCACGCACCTCAACCCATTTATTCAATTCGCGGAACAGGGTGTGCCCTGCGTCACGTTTCCAGTTGAATGGGGCGCAGCATGGGGGGTACCGGGATGAGTGCTTTCACGGGGGCCACGAGCGAGACGGCGTCCGTTCCGGGGGCCGGGGCCGATCTGTTGGCCGCGCTGCTCGACGGGATGGACGCGGCGCTCTGTGCCCTGGACGCCGACGGGACGATCACGCACTGGAACCGCGAGGCCGAGCGGATCCTCGGCTGGTCCGCCGCGGAGGCCGTCGGGCGGCGCGGTTTCGGCGGGTGGGCGGCGCGCGGCGCGGACGCCGAGGAGACCCTCGGGCGGCTGATGGGGGCCATGAAGGGCCCCGGCCGGCAGGTCCACGAGCTGGCGCTGCTGCGCAAGGACGGCGGGCGGGTGCTCGTGCGGAGCCAGGCCGCCGGGGTGCGCGGCGCCGACGGCGGCCCGGCGGGCGTCTACTGCGCCTTCAGCGAGGTCCACGTCCAGCTCGACCTGGAGCGTTCGGTCGCCCTGAGCGAGGCCCTCTTCGAGGACGCCTCCTGGGGTGTCGTCCTCGTCGACGCCGACCTGCGCCCCGCCGTCGTCAACGGCCACGCCGCCCGCGCCTTCGGGACGGGCCGTACGGCCCTGCTCGGGCGCCCGCTCGGCGATGTCGTCGTGCACGGCGCCGAGGAGCTGGAGGGAGCGCTCCAGCACGTCCTGGCGGAGGGCACGCCGCCCGCGCCCGCCGAGGTGTGGGTGACGCTGCGGACATCGGAGGGCGAGCGGCGCCGGTGCTGGCGCAGCGGCTTCCTGCGGCTGTCCTCGCCGATGGCGGAGGAGCCGGTGCCGCTGGGGGTGGCCTGGCTGTTCCAGGACGTGACGGAGGAGCGGCTCGCGGTGCGCGAGGCCGACCGGCTGCGGTTCCGGTGGAGCCAGCTGCACCGGGCGGGCGCGGCGGCCGCGGAGTGCGAGGCCCCGGAGGAGGCGGTGACGGTCCTGCTCGACTTCGCCCTGGCCGGCTTCGCGGACCACGCCCTCGTCGACCGGGTCGTGGGCGAGCGCCGGCTGACCCGCGCCCTGGCCACGCCGCCCGGCGCCCCCGGCCCGTCCTCCCCGGTCGTGGGCGGCGGCATCCCGCTGCGGTACGGGCCGCGGCACCCGGCGCTCCAGGCCTTGGACCGGGCGGGCACGGTGCGGGCGAGCGCGGGCCGGACCGCCGAGGTGTGGGCCGAGGCGCACCAGTGGCCGGGGGACGCGGCGCACGCGCTGTGCGTGGTCGTGCGCACCCGGGGCCGGACGCTGGGCGTGCTGACCTTCCTGCGGGCGTCCTGCCGCCCGGGCTTCGAGCGGGAGGACGTGGTGTACGCGGAGACGGTGGCGTCCCGGGTCGCGGCGGAGCTCGGCGTACCGCCGGAGGAATGACGGGTGCGCTGCCGTTCAGTGCCTGTTGAAGGTCCGGTCGGCTCAGTGCCGGTAGAAGATCCGGTCGGCGTACTCCGACATCACGCGGCCGTTCCACTCGTGCCCGCCGTCCACGTTCCCCGAGCGCAGCAGCGGCGGCTCGATGCCCCGGCGGACGAGCTCCTCGGCCGCGGCGGCCATCGTGGCCTGCATGAGGGCGCTGGTGACGACGGTCGAGGCGGGTGCGAACGGCGCCTCGATGCCGTCGTGGGTGAGCTCCGCGTCGCCGATGGCGATCCGGGAGTCGAGGACGATGTCGCAGTGGTCCTTGAGGTACTGCCCCGAGACGTGCCGCGACTTCGTCTCCGTCGCGTACGCCACCGAGGTGACGCCGATGACGGTGAGGCCGAGCGCGCGGGCGTTCATCGCCATCTCGACGGGCAGGGCGTTGCGCCCGGAGAGGGAGATGATGATCAGGACGTCCCCGGCCTTGGCGGGGGAGGAGTCGAGGACCGCTCCGGCGAGGCCGTCGACGCGCTCCAGGGCCGAGCCGAGCGTGGCGGGCATGACGTCCACGCCGACGACGCCGGGGACGGCGAGCAGGTTCATCAGGGCGAATCCGCCGGCCCGGTAGACGACGTCCTGGGCGGCGAGCGAGGAGTGGCCGGCGCCGAAGGCGAAGAGCCGGTTGCCGTTCGCGACGGCTTCCGCGATGGCCGCTCCGGCGGCGGCGATCTCCTCGGAGTCCCCGTCGCGGACCTGCTGGAGCAGGCCGATCGCGGCGTCGAAGAACTGTCCGGCCAGCTTGCTCTCGCCCATGAAGGCGGCTCCTTCTCGTCGTGGCTTTCTTCGTGGCTCTCGCCGAGGTCGCGGATCACGGTGCGGTCTGGACCATTGCTCTGTCAATACCGCCTCACCCCGGTGAGGCCCGGTTGTCGGTGTGATGCGTCAGAATTGGGGCAGGGCCAGCGCACGACTCATCGAGGGGCACGTATGTCCGGACTGATCGACACAACGGAGATGTATCTCCGCACCATCCTCGAGCTTGAGGAGGAAGGTGTGGTCCCCATGCGTGCCCGGATCGCCGAGCGGCTCGATCAGAGCGGCCCCACGGTGAGCCAGACAGTGGCCCGGATGGAGCGCGACGGCCTGGTGGCCGTGGCGAGTGACCGCCATCTGGAGCTGACGGACGAGGGCCGTCGCCTCGCCACCCGCGTCATGCGCAAGCACCGGCTCGCGGAGTGTCTCCTCGTCGACGTGATCGGCCTGGAGTGGGAGCAGGTCCACGCGGAGGCCTGCCGCTGGGAGCACGTGATGAGCGAGGCCGTGGAGCGGCGGGTCCTGGAGCTGCTGCGTCACCCGACGGAGTCGCCGTACGGGAACCCGATCCCGGGTCTCGAGGAGCTGGGCGAGAAGGCGGAGGCCGAGGCGTTCCTGGACGACTCGATGGTCTCCCTCGCCGACCTGGACGCGAGCGGTGGCAAGACGGTGGTCGTGCGCCGGATCGGCGAGCCGATCCAGACGGACGCCCAGCTGATGTACACGCTGCGGAGGGCAGGCGTGCAGCCCGGTTCCGTGGTGTCGGTGACGGAGTCGCCGGGCGGTGTCCTGGTGGGCAGCAGCGGCGAGGCCGCCGAGCTGGACGCGGAGGTCGCGGCGCACGTCTTCGTCGCGAAGCGCTGACGCCGGCAGAACGGTTGAAGGAGGGGTGCCCGCGCGGGCGCCCCTCCTTTCCGTATGCCCGTCAGATGTACGGCGCCAGGACTCCCCAGAGGCCGAGTGCGAGCAGTCCGAGCGCGGCGAGCGAGCCGAAGAAGTACTGCACGACCACGAAGGGGAGCCATTTCCGCTGGATGTGGCGGGCGGGCCGCTGCGGGTCGTAGACGACCTGGATGTGCGGCGTCGAGTTGCTGGAGCCCTCCTGGAGGTACTCGTTGCCGTTGGTGTCGGTGAACTTGTAGAACTTCGACCGCTTGCCGTTCGGGTAGTAGTCCGCGGTGGCCTGGACGGTGACGCCGCGCCGGGAGAGTATCCACCGGTCCTGGAGGTTGCTCGCGGTGGCGAGGACGCAGAGCAGGCCGAGGAGCGTCCCGAACCCGGCGAAGAAGGCGACGCCGCCCATCGCGCCGCCGTGGGCGACGGAGGTCCACCAGACGTAGCCGGTGTAGGCGGCCAGGAAGGCCACGCTCCAACCGAGCACCGACCACCAGGGGATCGCTCCCGGCTCGTCCGTGACGGTGACCAGTGAGCTGCCGGCCGGGTCCCGCTCCTCGGGGAGGGCGGCGGTCAGGGCGGTCTGGAACATGGTGGTGGCGGTCGGGTTGCCGCCCGTGATCCAGTGCGGGACGCCGTCGGTCAGGACGACCTTGAGGGACGTCTCGGTGTCCCGCCGGACGTCCTGGATGGCGGCGAGGGGGATCTCCTTGCGCGTGTCGGTCGTCGTGATGACGAGCCGGTCGGCTTCGAGGGCGGCCGAGTCGGCGCCCTTGGTGAGGATCTGGGGTGACAGCACGCCTCGTGGACCGGCGAGGGCCCGATCCGGTTGTACGGATCCGGGTCACGAAGGCGCATCGACTCGGCCCCGCCGGCCCTGATCCATCGCCCAACAACCCCCGCGCGCCCCGGTTTACGCCGGAATGGCCACGCCCGCCCCCTCGGCGTGCCACGCTGGTACGAGCTGGGTGTGGAAGGGGTGTGAGGCCATGAGGGCCACGGACGGCAGGGGTCCCCGAACAGCAGAGGGCCCCGGCGCCTTGTGGCGCCGGGGCCTGTCCTCCCCTGTGCTGACCTGGAGCCCCGAGCTCCCAAGGTCAGTCCCGTCGGACCGTTTTTCCCCGAGCGGTCCGCCTCCCGTTCAAGATCTCCCCTCGGCAGCGGGAGTCAATCCTTGAGCCCTGTCACTCGAACGAGGGGTGTTGGGTGGCAGAAGCGCATTTTCGAATGCGAGTTCGATAGTCTGATGCGGTTCGACGGGAAAGAGGGGGTGCCAGGGACATGGCGCGACGACTCGACGTCACCGGGGCCGGCGGCGTACGCCTGGCCGCCTGGGACTACACGAAGCCGACCGGCGAAGGCGAGGGCCCGAAGGCCGCCCCGAGGCCACCCGCACCCCGGCCCGCGCCGGCACCCGTCGCGCGGCACCCGGAAGGCCTCCTCGTCCCCGCCGCCGCCAGGCCGACGCCGGCCACCACCGCCTCCACCCCTTCCACCCAGGGCGTGTTACTCCTCCACGGCCTCATGGGGCACGCCGCCCACTGGGCCCCCGCCGTCCGCCGTCTCACCGGCCGCCACCGTGTCGTCGCCCTCGACCAGCGGGGCCACGGTCACAGTCAGAAGCCGGCCGCCGGCCCCTTCACGCGCGAGGCGTACGTGGCGGACGCGGCAGCCGCCGTCGAGCAGCTGGGCCTCGGTCCCGTCACCCTCGTCGGCCACTCCATGGGCGCCCTCACCGCCTGGCAGCTCGCCGCCGAGCGCCCCGACCTGGTCCGCGCCCTCGTCATCTGCGACATGCGGGCCTCCGCCCTCGGCGCCGCCTCGCAGCGCGCGTGGCAGGACTGGTTCCGGGGCTGGCCCGCCCCCTTCCCCTCCCTCGACGCCGTCCGCCGCTGGTTCGGCGAGGACGACCCGTGGGTCGAGCGCCCGAACCCGGCCCGGGGCGCCTTCTTCGCCGAGGTGATGGCCGAGCACCCGGACGGCTGGCGCCCGGTCTTCGACCCGGCGCAGATGCTGACCTCCCGCGAGACCTGGGTCCACGACGCCCACTGGGAGTCGCTCGCCCAGGTCCGCTGCCCGACGCTCGTCGTCCGCGGCCTCGACGGGGAGTTGGGCCGCGCGGAGGCCCAGGAGATGGTCAGGGTCCTGCCCCACGGGGCGTACGCGGAGATCCCCGACGCGGGCCACCTCCTCCACTACGAGCACCCGCAGGCCTGGAGCGAGGCGGTCGAGCCCTTCCTGAACGGGGTGCTGACGCCCTGACGCCGGTCGCGCCCCAGGCGCACCGCCCCCCGTCCGCCAGGAGAGCCCCGGAGGGACCACCGGAGACAGGCATTCCGTTTAACGCCACCCCTGCGGAGACGCGCCCAACCCGGCGCGATACGGTCCCCCTCCCGGCGCGTCGAGGACTGCTCCGCGCCACCTCACAAGGGGAAGAATTGCGCATGTCACTGCTGAAGCGCCTGGCCACGGCGGCCACGGCACTGGGCCTCACCTCGGCCGCTCTCCTGGGCGCGGGCGCGGCCCCGGCGCAGGCCGCGATCAGCGACTGCCCGTCGGGCTACTTCTGCGCCTGGAAGACCGACAACGGCACCGGCACGATGTACAAGACGCAGGCGAACGCGTCGACGCTCGGGACCTGGGACAACACGTTCCGCTCGGTCGTCAACCGCACGAACAAGTTCGTCTGCCTGTACGACGACCCGAACCACGGCACCGACGGCGACGTCTACTCCGTGTACCCGGACCCCTCGGGCAGCGAGTGGGGCGGCCCCGGCAGCAACTCCGTCAGCTCGCTCAAGTTCGTCGTCGCCGAGCGCGAGTGCGCCATGGACCCGTACCCGGTCTGGCACGCGGCCGAGGCCCCCAAGGCGGCCGGCTTCGGTGACCTCGACGCCAACCGGACGGCGGACGTCCTCGTCCGCGACAAGGTGGGCCGGCTCTGGTTCCTGCCCGGCAACGGCAGCGGCAAGCTCGTCGGCTCCGGCGGCTGGAACGCCTTCAACGCCCTCGTACGCCACGGCGACTTCAGCCGTGACGGCAAGGAGGACGTCATCGCCCGCGAGGCGTCCACCGGCAAGCTGTGGCTGTACCCGGGCGCGGGTACGGGCTCCCTCGGCGCCCGCAAGCTCATCGGCACCGGCGGCTGGAACGTCATGAGCCGCCTCGTCGGCGTCGGCGACCTGAACGGCGACACCCGCTCCGACCTGGTCGCCGTCGAGAAGTCCTCGGGCAAGCTCTGGCTCTACCCGGGCACCACCACCGGCACCCTCGGCGCCCGCGTGCTCCTCGGCAACGGCGGCTGGAACGGCATGAACGCCTTCGCCGGCACCGGCGACCTGAACGGCGACAGCCGCCCCGACCTGGTCGCCCGCGAGGCTTCCACGGGCAAGCTGTGGACGTACCCGGGCAAGGCCGGCGGCACGTTCGGCACCCGCGTGCTCCTGGGCAGCGGCTGGAACGTCATGGACCAGCTCCTTGCCGTCGGCGACTACGACGGCGACGGCCACCACGACCTGGCGGCCATCACCAACAGCAGCTACTCGTCCAACGTGTTCCGCGGCGACGGCGCCCTGATCCTCTACTCGGGCACGGGCACCGGAAAGTTCCAGGCGGGCTTCCCGGAGACCGACAGCTGGTGGCAGCTGAACGGCGCCTTCTGACCGGGCGAGTGAAGTAATGCGAGACCGCGTGCGAGGGGCGTGCCCCCTCGCACGCGCCCAGGGGAGGGAAGAGTTTTGCGTTCGGTAGTGAAGCGCGGTCTGGCGTCGGTGCTGGGCCTGGCGACGCTGGGGGTTCTCGGCGTGACGACGGCGGCCCCCGCACAGGCGGCCGTCAGCGACTGCCCGTCGGGGTACTTCTGCGCCTGGAAGACGGACAACACCACGGGCACGATGTTCAAGACGAGCGAGTCGAAGGCGACGCTCGGCGAGTGGAACAACGCGTTCCGATCGGTGGTGAACCGCACCTCGCAGATCGCGTGCCTGTACGACAAGGAGGACTACGTCCCCGCCGTCGAGGCCGGCACCGACCACGTGGTGGGTCCGGACACCACCGGCGGCTACCTCGGCTTCGGGACCGCGAACACCGGCTCGCTGAAGTTCGTCGGCACGGCCCGCGAGTGCGACGGCAACGCCTACCCCGCGTGGCAGGCGGAGACGGCCCCCGAGGCCGCCGGCTTCGGCGACCTCGACGGCGACCGCAAGGCCGACGTCCTCGTACGCGACGAGGCGGGCCGCCTGTGGTTCCTGCCGGGCGACCGCACCGGCCGGATGGTCGGCACCGGCTGGAACGACGCCGATGCCCTCACCCGGCACGGCGACGTCAGCGGAGACGGCCGCGAGGACGTCATCGCCCGCGAGAAGGCCACGGGCAAGCTGTGGCTGCACCCCGGCACCGGCACGGGCGACTTCGGCGCCCGCGTGCTGATCGGCACCGGCGGCTGGAACGGCATGGACCGGATCACCGCGTTCGGTGACCTGACCGCCGACGGCCGCTCGGACCTCCTCGCCGTCGAGAAGACCACCGGCAAGCTGTGGCTGTACCCCAGCACCCCCACGGGCACCCTGGGGACCCGCGTGCTGCTCGGCACCGGCGGCTGGAACGCCATGAACGCCCTGGTCGGCGCGGGCGACATGAACGGCGACGGCCACCCCGACCTCATCGCCCGCGAAGCGTCGCCCGCGAAGCTCTGGCTGTACCCGAGCACCGCGACGGGCACGCTCGGCGCGCGCGTCCTGATCGGCTCCGGCGGCTGGAACCGCCTGGGCTCGTTCCTCGCCGTCGGCGACTTCAGCGGCGACGGCCGCGCCGACCTCGCGGCGATCAGCGGCGGCAGCTACGTCATCGACGGAGTCCCGGGCAAGCAGGGCTGGCTGGTCACCTACCAGGGCCTCGGCACGGGCGCCCTGGCGGCGGGCCGGAACGTCGACCCCGACTGGGACGACCTGAACGGCGCGTTCTGACGTACTGACGTACTGACGTGAAGGCCTCCGCCCTTGGGGTGGAGGCCTTCGCTGTGCGGTCGTGGTGCTGTTCTTCTTCGTCGGCGATCCCGACATCGGGAACACGTGCGTGATGTCCCGCGAGGCGGCGTCCGGGCCTGAGGCCTCCTGAACCGGGGGCGGGGCGTCCGTCAGACCGGCTGGGTGGCGAAGACGAAGAGGCCCTCGGAGGTGTGGATGGCGGCGTACCCGTTCGTCGTGAACTGCGGCATCTCCGCGATCTCGGAGGCCAGCAGCTTCTTGTCGTCGGCGTCGAGCGCGGCTCCGACGCCGTCCAGGTACGCGTAGAGGACGCCGTTGCCCGGGAGGTCGCCCGGCCCGATGGTCACCTCGTCCTCCGCCTGGCGCCACAGCTCCTTGCCGGTCTCCGTGTTCCAGGCGACCGCGCCCTTGCCGTACTGCACCACGGCGGTCTTGCCGTCGGGGGAGATGGCGAGGCCGTCGTCGTCGACGGTGCCGTTGGTGTCGATGGCCGGCCCCTCGGCGAGCCGGCGGCCGCTCTTGACGTCGATCAGCGTCATGACCGCTTCGGAATCGCCGTACGAGGACCATTCGAGGAGGGCCTTGTCGCCCCGGAAAGGCATCAGCCGCGCACTGGTCGCCTTGTCCGAGGTGACCAGCTTGGCGATGGCGGCCGGCGGCGTGAGGTCCTTGCTGTTCCACGCCTTGTTGCCCGTGCGGACGTCCTTGGCGGTCAGCCAGTCGGCGGAGGGCTGGTAGGAGATGTCCGGCTGCGAGTAGTAGCCGAGACCGGAGCCGACCGTCCCCTTGAGGTCGAAGGCCGAGACCTCGCTGGTCACGGTCTCCCCGTCACCGATCGGGATGAACGTGGCGCCGCCGCCGATGGAGCTGGCATCCACGAGGTAGCCGTTCCGGACGGGCGTGGACATGTGGGTGTCCTCGTCGAAGGAGGAGCTCCCCAGCTTCTCGCCGGACGGCGCGTACATGGTCAGCACGGTCTGGGTCGAGGCCTTCTTCAGGCCGCTCGCCGGGGTGTCGACGCGGCTGCGGATCAGCAGGGCCGGCGAACCGTCCCGCCACTCGCTCACCTGCGCGAGGGTCACCGCCGAGGAGGACGTGGACCCGCTGCTCTCCGCGTGGAGGGGGAAGTCGAACTTCTTGCGCAGCTTGCCGGTCTCGGCGTCGAGGAGCCGGGCGGTGAAGGTGGTCGTGCCCGCCTGCCCGTTGCTGTTGCCGGTGAGGATGACGGCGTCCCCGACCGTGCAGATGTCGTTCTGCGACGAGTCCTTCACGGACGCGTTGCCCGCGCAGTTCCCCGCCTCGTCCCTCGTCAGGCTCCAGGCCGGCTTCGCGGCCAGGCCGGGCACCGGCTTGCCCTGGAAGACCGGGGTCTTCGGCGCCGCGGACGCGGACTCCGTGACCTTCTCCGTCTCCCCGCCACTGGGCTTGGCATCGGGCTCCGCGCCTCCGGAGCATCCGGTCACGAGAGCCGCGGACAGCACCAGACCAAGCGCCACCGTCGTTCGTATGCGATTCAAGTTCCTTGCCCGTCTTTCCTCTTGAGTGATCAACGGACCAGCTTACTTCGATCATGACCCGTCCCTGTCAGGCCTGCCGGGGGCCTCGGGTTCGGGGTCTGTCGCCGTCAGTCGCCGAGGCGGGTGAGGGCGCTCGGGCCGAGGTGCTCGGCGAGAACCCGCAGCGCGGCCTTGACCTCGTCCAGTCGCTCCGGGTCCTCCAGTACGCGCGTGAGGACGCCGTCGATGTCGGCGGAGCGGACCTCGGCGACGCGGGGGGAGGCCGTCCGGGCGGGGCTGATGAGGGTGCGGCGGCGGTCGGCCGGGTCGGTGTGGGTCTCGACCGCGCCGGCCTCGCGCAGGCGGGCCACGCAGGCCGAGACCTTGCTCTGCGGGAGCTGCCCGTCGACGGCGCGACCCTCTACTTCGAGCAGCGCGGCACCGGCCCGCTCCTCCTCATCTCGCAGAGCGGCGAAGGCGACGCGGGCCGCACCACCGACCTGGTCGACGCCCTGGCCGACGACTTCACCGTCCTGACGTACGACCGGCGCGGCCTGTCCCGCAGCACCCTCGACGCTCCCGGCGGGCCCGTCACCATGGCCGATCACGTCGACGACGCGCACCGCCTCCTCGCGCACGTCGCCGACGGCCCCGCGCTCATGCTCGGATGCAGCTTCGGTGCGGTCATCGGCCTGCACCTGGCCGCCGAGCACGGAGAGCAGCTCGACACCCTCATCGCCCACGAGCCGGTCGCGCCCTGGCTGCTCGACGCGCCCTCCGCGTCCGACGCGCACCGCAGCGAACTCGCGCACCTCCAGGACCTGTTCGCGACGGGCGGCCTGCCGGTCGCCCTCCCGGCCATCGCGGCGTCCCTCGGCATCGACCCGGCGCAGCCCGGCGCGGAACCCGGTCTCACCCCGCAGCCGATGGACGACCGGCGCCTGGCCAACTTCGCCCAATTCATCACCGCCGAGTTCACCGCCCTGCGCACCGACCCCGGCTGCCGCGACCTCCTCCGCGCCACCCCGACCCGCATCGTGCCGGCCACCGGGCGGACCACGCCGGCGACGGTCTTCGACCACCAGGCCGCCCACAGCCTGGGGGCGCTGATCGGCCAGGAGGTCATCCCCTTCCCCGGCGGCCACAACGGCAACACCACTCACCCCCGCGCCTGGGCGGCCCACCTCCGGACCACCCTCCACCCGTGAGCGGGTGAGCCTCAGGAAGACGACATGGCCGCGCGCTCGGCCGCGCTGCGCAGCACGCAGAACTCGTTGCCTTCCGGGTCGGCGAGGACGGCCCAGCCGGCACCATCGGCTTCCCGGCGATCGGCGACGAGGGTGGCGCCGAGGCCCAGCAGCCGCTCGACCTCCTCTTCCCGCGAGGTCTCGGGACGCAGGCACAGGTGAAGCCGGTTCTTGACCGTCTTCGGCTCGGGCACCTGGTTGAAGTACAGCATCGGGCCCTCCGGCAGGGTCACCTCGGCCTCCGCGTCACCCGGCTTGCTCTCCGGATGCAGCGGACACCCGAGGACCTCGCTCCAGAACCGCGCCAGCTCATAGGCATCCACACAGTCGACCGCCACGTTCTGCATCACCGAAACCATGTGCGAGATCCTGCCCGCAGCCCCCACGGCCGACAACTCGCGCCCGGACCGCGCCGACCCTGATCCGCCGGACGGGCGCTGGTCTCCCGTCGGCGTCCGGGGCGCGGAGACGTGATGCGCTGACTGATCGGTGGTCACCGGTCATTGAGGGCTGCTCCTACCAAGGTCTCGACCCGGTCGCGCTGGGCCTTGGGAGCGGCCTCGGCGTCGGGGCGCAGGGTGTAGGCGACGCGGCGCTGGTGGGGGCCGGTGGTCGCGAACACGCCGCTCGTCCAGCCGCCGCTGGAGCCGGTCTTGCCCCAGACCCGGGTGCCGTTCAGGTCGATGCCCATCAGTCCGCCGGCGCTGAAGCAGGCCGTGCCCTTGGGGCAGCTGGTGTTCTCGGGGGCGCCCGGTACCGCGGGTATCTCGAAGAGGTGCCGCTGCTGGGCCGGAGGGAGCAGCCGCCCGTCCAGCAGGGCGCGGAGGAATCTGTCGAGGTCGGCCGCGGTGGACACCAGCCCGCCCTCCGCCCAGGACCAGGCGATGGCCGGCTCCTCGGAGAGCGCGGTGTCGCGCAGCGCGAGCGGGCGCAGGACGCGCCGGTCGAGCTCGTCGGCGAAGGGGCGGCCGGTGAGCCGCTCCACGAGCAGCCCGGCGACGAAGCTGTTGAGCCCGTTGTACTGCTGGACGGTGCCGGGCGCCGGAAGGCGGCCGGGGCGGCCCGCCGCGTCCGCCTCGAAGGACGCGGCCACCACCCCGCGCGGATCGAGCGGCACCTTCGCGGGGCGGGGGAGGTCGCTGGTGTGGTCGAGGAGCTCGCGCACCGTCACGCCGGACCAGGCGGCCGGGATCAGCTCGGGCAGGTGGGGGCGTACGGGATCGTCGATGCCGATCCGGCGCTCGGCGACGAGCTGGAGGAGCACGGCGTCGGTGAACACCTTGGTCACGCTCCCCACCGGGAACCGCGCGTCGGCCGCCACAGGACCGGCCGTCCCGGTGTACGAGGCGCGCACGCCCCGGCCGGCCACTCGCACCAGGGCCGCGTCCGTCACGTCGTCGGGCAGGGTCGCGAGCAGCGCCCGTACCGCGTCGGGGGAGCGGGGGGAGGCGGGCGCGGCCGTCGCCGCGGGCGCGGCGCCGAGTCCGGCGGTGACCGCGGCCAGCGCGAGGCCGCTGACGACGAGACGGCGGACGGAGGTGGGGAGGGCGGTCATCGACGGCTCCTGGGGACGGTGCGGGCGGCTCGGTTCTCGGCGGTGCTGCGACGGGTTCTTCTGGATCAACCATCGCGCCCGCAGCGCCCGTTGCTCATCGGTGATCACCCGGACCCGACCCTGACCGCACCCCGACTCCCCCTCAGGGCCGTACACGCGCGACGGCCCCCGCCCTTCAGGGGCGGAGGCCGTCGTGTGCGGCTGTCCGGGAGCGCCTGCCCCGGGAAGTGCGTCTAGAACAGCAGGTTGTACCGCTGCCAGCCGGAGCCGATCCGCGCGCGCGTGGCGTACGGCTTCGTCGCGACGCCCGTGCCCGCGTAGTACCAGAGCGTGCCCGAGGAGTCCCGGGCCACCAGGTCCGCCTTGCCGTCGGAGTTCAGGTCGCCCGGCGCCACCATGGAGTTGTAGCTCTGCCAGCCGTAGCCGATCTGCTTGCGGTCGCCGAAGGGCTTCGCCGCCGCGCCCGTACCGGCGTACAGCCACTGCTTGCCGGCCGTGTCACGGGCCACCAGGTCGGCCTTGCCGTCGCCGGTCACGTCGGTGCCGCCGACCAGGGAGTTGTACGCGCCCCAGCCCGCGCCGATCCGCACGCGCGTGCCGAACGGCGCCGTGGCGGTGCCGGTGCCCGGGTACAGCCACAGCACACCCGCGGTGTCCCGCGCGAGCAGGTCCGCCTTCTTGTCGCCGGTCAGGTCCGAGGCCCCGGCCAGCAGGTTGAAGGCGTTCCAGCCGCCGCCGACCTTCAGCCGGCTCTCCGTGTAGATGCCGCCGTCACCGGACATCCGGTAGAACCACAGCACCCCGCCCTTGTCGCGGGCGACCGCACCGGGCCCGGTGCTCTGCACGGTGACCGGGCCGAGCCGGGTCAGGGCCGAGTACGTATTCCAGTTGAACTGCCCGCCCACCGGGTTGGTCCAGCTGAACGGAGCGGAGGCCTTGCCCGTGCCGGTGTAGTCCCACAGCCAGCCTTCGGCGTCGCGGCCCACGATCCGGTAGCGCTGGATCACCGGGACCGGGCTGCTGACGCCGAAGTCCGACACCTTCTCGGGGTTGCCCGTGCCGAAGGTGAAGACCTCGTACG
The DNA here is from genome assembly GCF_006539185.1 of Streptomyces gardneri. GTDB lineage: Bacteria > Actinomycetota > Actinomycetes > Streptomycetales > Streptomycetaceae > Streptomyces > Streptomyces gardneri. The sequence goes on along the minus strand of NZ_BJMN01000020.1, from coordinate 47,273 downwards.
TCGCCAGGGTCCGCACCCGCCAGGCGGGCGCGGTCGCCGCGGCCTTGAGCCCGTAGGTGATCGTGTAGTCGCCGGGCTTCGTGACGTCGCACCGGAAGCTGCCGACCTCACCGAGCGAGTGGTCGCACGCGGCACCGGCGGCGCCGCCCGCGCTGATGCCGTCGGCGGTGACCTTCAGCTCGCCCTCGTCCCAGTTCCGGAAACCGGGCGCCGCGGACAGGTTCAGCGTCAAGTGGCCCTTGTCGACCGCGTGCAGCTTGAGCGTGTGCTTCACCGTGCCGCCCGCGGGCAGCGTCGGCGTCGACAGCGTCATGGTGTTCTGCGCGACGTGCGCCCGCGTCCGCACCGTGATCGTGGCGTGCGAGCGGCGCGTGCCGATGGGCTTCGAGGCGGCGGTCTGCGCCTCCTTGATGCCCGCGTCGATGCTCGACCCGCGCGGCACGTAGACGAGGCCGAAGTAGGCCGTCGTGCCGTTCGCCGCGGTGCTTGTCGCCGAGACCTCGGGTCCCGGGTTGCCCCACCCCGGCAGGTCGCACAGGTATACACCGACCTTCCCGGCCTTCGGTGCGCAGCCGTCCGCCCGCTCCACCTTCAGTCCGGCCGGCAGTCCGCCGCCGGCCCAGGTGGCGTCGGTGAGCGGCTTCTTGCTCAGGGCGTAGACGTACGTGCCGTCCGGCTGCCCGGAGGTCTGCCCGCCCCAGCCGTCGGGCGACAGCTCGACCCGGCCCTCGCCGGGCATGAGGACGCCACCCACGACCGGGTCGAAGTAGAACGTCGGGTCTCCCGCCGCCACGGCGGTCCCCGTCCCCACGACCCCACCGGTCACGAGCAGCGCGGCCGCGATACCGGCTCCCAGAATCCTTCGCAAATTTCCCCCCACATTCGAACAATCGGCGGACGGTAACACGCCCGCCGTCGGCCGTCGCGGCCGCCTACGCGAAGGGCGCCCCGGACCGTGAGGCCCGGGGCGCCCTTCGCGTGCCCATATCCGAATCCGACCTGGTCAGGCCTTCGAGGCCGGAGCGTCGGGGCCGCAGGACAGGCGGGCGGCCGCGAGGGACGGGTCCCCCTTCTTCGCCGCCGGCTTGATCGGGGTGAAGCACTCCACGATGCCTCCGCCGTCGATGGTCCAGCTGGTCGCCCGGCCCGTCACCGGGCCGCCGGTTCCGCAGGTGTACTGGAAGTCGGCGGTGACCTGTCGTACCAAGGCGTACTCCACGTAGGTTCCCGGGCCGAGCATCCGGGTGCTGCCGTCGTTGATGTCCGGAGCGGGCCTGCGGACGTTGGTGAACTCGTGGGTGGAACCGTCGGCGGCGTCCACTTGTTCGATTTCTCCGACGTGGATGCCCAGCGAGCGAAGGACGTCCTTCGCGTCGCCGACCCGCGATCCCTTCTCGAAGGTGACGGCGACACGCGGTGCGTGGAGCGGCCTCAGCTTGTTCGTGAGTTCACCGCCCCCCTTGGCGGTGATCTTCTGCTTCTCGGCGATACCCGTCAGGACGTCCCGCTCGTCGACGTTGAACCACGCGTACGTGCCGTTCTTGCAGGCGGCGGCCGTGGGTGTGGCCTTTGCCTTGGCGGGCGGCCCGTCGCCGTCCGACGTGCAGGCCGCGGCGCCCGCGAGCACCACGGCGACGGCGCACGCGGAGAGGAAGGTTCCTCTGATGCCTCTGATCTCGCTGATCCTCATGCTCTTGTCCCCCCGAGACGAACCATTGGTCAGATGGTGCGGTCAGTCGACCTTGCCCGGCAAAGTGTCTGCCGGGCAAGGGACTTGAGTCACTTCTGAGCTCGGTGACGGTGGGTCGGCCGGGTCAGCCCTTGCTGACCGCCGCCAGGATCTCCGGCAGCCGCCTCGCCGTGCGGGGGGCCGCCAGCTTCAGGCCCGCCTGGACGAGCAGCGCGCCGTAGAGCACGCCGGCCGGGAGGACGATCCACAGCAGGGAGTGCTGGTCCGAGACGTGGAGGTAGACCGCCGCGCCGATCAGCGGGGCGCACAGCAGCACGGACCCGAGCATGCCGCCGAGGATCGACATCCAGGCCAGACCGCCCTGTCCCGGCACCACGTTCTTGTAGCCGCTGTCCTGCGGGATCGAGTACGGGAAGACCGCCGAGGCCACCGCGCCCGAACCCAGCAGCGCGCCCAGCAGGCCGAACGACAGACCGAGGGCCTCGGGGAGGTCCGACCAGTCGCCGAGGACGGCGGCCGTCGCCACCGTCACCAGCGCGGTGAACGGCAGCGTCACGGACAGCAGGGCCAGCGCCCGCGCCCGGAGTTCGGCGTACGCGTCGGCCGTCGTCGAGATGGTCTGCGCGACCATCCAGAACGCCGAGGTGTCCTGGCCGTACTGGTTGTACATCTGGACGCCGAGCATGCCCGAGGCGAAGCACGCCCAGTAGATCGAGCCCGTGCCCTGGAAGGCGTTGAAGACCGGCACGATCACGCCCATGGCCAGCGAAGTCACCCACGCGGCCTTCGTCTTCGGGTCGCGCCAGATGTACCGCAGGGTCCGTTCCATGGTCGCGCCCGTGCGCCCGCCCGGCAGGATCCGGCCGAGCAGCCCCGTACCGCCGGACTTCTCGCGGACACCCTTGTCGGACGACGCGCCGATCGTGGAGCCGTCCGGCTCGACCATCAGCTTCACCAGGCTCCGCTGCCACCAGTGCACGAGCGCCACGAGCGTCGCCGCCGTGAGCAGCAGCCGGGCCGCCGCCACGGCGTAGTCGCCGGTGCTCGCCGCGTCCACCGCGCCGATCGCGGCGGCGGGCGGCAGCCAGCCGACGACGGCGGCCGCCGGTTCGAGCGGGCCCAGACCGCCGGCCTGGCCGAGGCGCTGGGCGCCGAAGTTGACCAGCTGCATGCCGACCGCGATCACCAGACCGCTGAGCAGCGCCAGGTCCCGGCCCTTGCGGGAGGTCAGGAGCCGGATGTTGGCGGCGACCACCGCCCGGGACAGCGCCACGCACACGACCGTCACGAGCGGGACGGCGAGGACGGCGACGACCGTGCCGGCCGTGCCCCGCGCGACCGACAGGGCCGCGCCGAACGCCAGGCACAGCGTGAGGAACGGCCCGACGCCCACCAGGGACGCCACGAGCAGGGCGCGGACCAGCGGCCGGGGCTGCAGCGGCAGCATCACGAGCCGCGACGGGTCGAGCGTCTCGTCCCCGGTCGGCACGAACAGCGGCATGACCGCCCACGAGAGCGCCACGACGCCCGTGAGGAGGACGGCGACCGTGTCGGCGTCCGCGCTGCCCCGCAGCAGGAAGGAGGACAGCACCATGGCCGCGGCGAAGAGGACACCGCAGACGATCGAGACGATGTACGCGGCGGTCCGCCCGCCCGACTGCCGCAGCCCGTTCTTCAGGAGCGCCAGCTTGAGCTGGACGAAGACCGAGGTGAGGGACGGTGCGGGGGCGGAGGAGGTGACGGCGGACGTGGCGCTCGCGGTGGCGTTCGTGCTCATCGCTGCGCCCCGCCGCCCAGCCAGTCCAGGGACTCCCCGGCCGTCTCGCGCCCGCTCGCCCCGACCAGCTCCAGGAACGCCGCCTGGAGCGAGGGCCGGTCGCCGCGGACCTCCGCGAGCGTGCCCTGCGCGCGGATCCGGCCCGCCGCCATCACGGCGACCCAGTCGCAGAGCGACTCGACCAGCTCCATGACGTGGCTGGAGAAGACGACGGTCGCGCCGGACTGGGTGTACCGCTCCAGGACCCCGCGGATGGTCTGCGCCGACACCGGGTCGACACCCTCGAACGGCTCGTCGAGGAACAGCACTTCGGGGTTGTGGAGCAGGGCGGCCGCGAGGCCGATCTTCTTCCGCATGCCGGTCGAGTAGTCGACGACCAGCTTGTTCTGCGAGCCGGTCAGGTCGAGGACGTCGAGGAGCTGCGCGGCCCGCTTGTCGACCTCGGCGCCCGGCAGCCCCCGCAGTCGGCCGCTGTAGGCGAGGAGTTCACGGCCGGAGAGCCGCTCGAAGAGCCGCAGGCCCTCCGGCAGGATGCCGATCCTGGCCTTGACCTCGGCGACCGACTCGGGGTCCGCCCAGACGTCGTGCCCGGCGACCAGGATCCGCCCCTGGTCGGGCCGGAGCAGGCCGGTGATCATGGAGAGGGTGGTGGTCTTGCCTGCTCCGTTGGGCCCGACGAGCCCGATGAACTTCCCCGCGGGCAGGACGAGATCGATCCCGTTCACCGCGATCTGCTGGCCGAAACGCTTCCACAGCCCCTCGACACGCACAGCGGGCACCGCACCGGAACCCGGTGCGATGCCCGCTGTGGCGCCCGCCTTGTCGAACACTCCGTCAAATGCCTGGTCAGGCATGGTCCGTCAACCCCTCGGTCGTCCCCGTGAATACGGGCACCACCATACGGGTGAGGCCTGACCCGGCCCAGGGATCACTGCGCCCGGCCGCGCGCCTCCGCCGCTTCCCGGCCACACGCGTACGCGAGGGCGCTGATCAGCTCCTCCGCGTCGGGGAGCCAGCGGTTCGCCGGGGTGGGGCGCCGCGCCCACTGCACCGCGCCGACGCCGCCGATCCGGGTGGGCGGGGCCGCCACGTAGTGGCCCTCGCCGCGCGTCACGAGGTCGATCGAGGCGGGGACCCAGCCCAGCTTGCGGACGAGGTCGGGCACCTTGGCGGCGGCGCCCGGCAGGACGAAGAAGAACATCCGGCGGTCCGGCGTGCAGGTGACGGGGCCGAGCGTCAGGTCCATGCGCTCCATGCGGGCGAGCGCCAGGACCCCGGCCGATTCCGACACCTCGATCGCGTCGAACGTCCGGCCCGTCGGCAGCAGGATCGACGCCTTCGGCGTCTTCGACCACATGCGCCGTGCCCCGACGCCGCTCCCGGTGGCCTGGGTCGACCAGTCGGGCTTGACCGCGTGCGCGCCGGGGACGGCGCACTCCGCGCCGCAGGAGCAGCGCTCCCTGCCCTCGACGGCCTCAAGCCAGGTCCCGGGGAACACGTCCCAGTGCCGCTCTTCCGCGTACCGCACGGCGCTGTCCAGCAGTTGCTCGCCGCGCTGCTGGGGGATCTGTGCGGCTTCCGTGACTCCGATGGTCTCTTCCACGGTGAACACAACTGCGCACGTCACCTGGGGTTACGGGCGCGGGGGAGAGCGGTGTGACGCATCGATCCTGCATACGGGGCGCACAGGTGCACCGACGGGGGCGCGCGGGGGCCGGGAGAGCGGGGGCGGGGTACGCACCAGTGGGGGCGCCGGCGGCAGCGTCGCGGCCGGCGTGTCCGGTGTCGACCGTGCGACACGTGTGGCACCGGACTGTCCGGTTTCGCGTGTTCACATCGGCATTGACCGGATATCCACCGGGCATTGATCACTTCTCGTGATCACTGCACCTGTGATCACCGTTCGGCCTCAGGGGGTAACACTCATGGCAGCCAGGCCACTCGTCGCACGTCAACCGAACGAACGGCTCCAGGCGCTCATCCAGGAGGCGGCCTGCTCGCACGCCGGCCTCGCCCGCAGGGTCAACATGGTCGGCGCGGAGCGCGGCCTCGACCTGCGGTACGACAAGACGTCGGTGGCGCGGTGGCTGCGCGGGCAGCAGCCGCGCGGCCGGGCGCCGGGCATCATCGCGGAGGCGCTGGGCCGCAAGCTGGGCCGGACGGTCACGATCGACGAGGTCGGGATGGCGAACGGCCGGAACCTCGCCGCAGGCGTGGGGCTCCAGTTCGCGCCGACCGTCCTCGGGGCGATCGAGCAGGTCTGCGAGCTGTGGCGCAGCGACGTGGGCAGGCGGGACTTCCTCACGGGCTCCACGGTCGCGGCCTCCGCGCTCGTCGAGCCGAGCAGGGACTGGCTGATCACCGGTCCTGACACGCACGTGGCGCGGCTCGCGGGCGCGCGCGTCGGGGTCGCGGACGTGGCGGCGGTACGGGAGATGACGAGCGCGCTGGTCGACCTCGACCGGCGGTTCGGCAGCGGCCACGTACGGCCGGTGGTGGTGCACTACCTCAACAGCGTGGTGTCGGGGATGCTTTCGGGCTCGTACCGGGAGGCCGTGGGGCGCCAGCTGTTCGCGGCGGCCGCGCGGCTGACCGAACTCGCTGGATACATGGCGGTGGACACGGGCGAGCCGGGGCTCGCGCAGCGCTACTACATCCAGGCGCTGCGGCTCGCGCAGGCGGCGGGGGACCGGGGGTACGGCGGCTACGTCCTGGCCGCGTCGATGAGCCACCTCGCCGCGCAGCTCGGGAACCCCCGGGAGATCGCCCAGTTGGCGCGGGCGGCGCAGGAGGGGGCGCGGGGCAAGGTGCCGCCGAGGGCGGAGGCGATGTTCCTCGCGGCCGAGGCGCGCGGGCACGCGCTGATGGGGGACGCCAGCTCCTTCGAGACGGCGGCGGGCCGAGCCGTACGGGCGCTGGAGCGGGCCGATCCGGAGGCCGGCGACGACCCGGTGTGGATCGCGCACTTCGACCAGGCCTATCTCGCGGACGAACTGGCGCACTGCTACCGGGACCTGGGGCAGGCGGAGGCGGCGGCGCGGGCGGCGCGGGAGTCGATCGCGGGGCACCCGGAGACGCGGGCGCGGCGGCGGGCGATCGGGCTCGCCCTGCTGGCCTCGGCGCAGGTGCAGCAGCGGGAGGTGGAGCAGGCCTGCCGGACGGGGACGCGGGCGCTCGAACTCCTGGGCACGCTGCGGTCGTCGCGGGGCGCCGAGTACCTGGACGACCTGAGGGAGAGTTTGGAGCCGTACGCGGGGGAGGCGGTGGTGCGGGAGTTCAGTGCGCGGATGGACCTGTCGGCGGCGTAGGGGGTCTTGGGGCGCCTTCGCGCAAGGAGGTTGTGTAACCGGGCTCACACGTGTGTGCGGAGCCCCACGGGTACCCGGTAGCGTGAGCCGACGATTCCGTAGGTCCATCAGTAGGAGTCCCGGTGACGCAGAACGGACAGGGTCCGGAGCCGCAGTACCCGGCGGCGCCCCCCGCGCACGACGGTGCCCGTGGGGGAGCCCAGCCGTGGGACGGCGCCTGGGGTCCCGCCGCCGGTCAGCCGGGCGGGCAGCCGCTGCCGCCCGCGCAGCCGCTGCCCCCCGAGGCGATGCCGGGCGCCGCCGACATGCAGTCCACGCAGTACCTGCCGCCGGTCCCGCAGCAGCAGCTCCCGCCGCAGGCGCCGCCGATACCGCCGCAGCCCGGGTACGGCTACCCGCCGCCGGCCGCCCAGGCCGCCGCGGACATGCAGGCCACCCAGCACATCGCGCCGGTCCCCGGCGCGATGCCGCCGGTGCAGGCCCAGCAGCCCGGCTACGGCTACCCGCCGCCGGCCGCCCAGGCCGCCGCCGACATGCAGGCGACGCAGCACATGGCAGCCCTGCCGCCGCACCCGGGCGCGGGCTCCGACACCCAGTTCCTGGGGACGGGCCCGCTCCCCGGGCAGCCCGCGGGCGCCGCCGACGCGACCCAGTACATCGCGCCCGTACCGCCGCAGGCCCAGGCCCAGCAGCCCGGTGAGCGGCAGCCGCCGGCCGAGTTCGACAACCTTTTCCGTACGGAGGCGCCGCGCGCCCCGCAGCAGCCGCAGGCCTATCAGCCGCAGCAGCAGCCCGCCCCGCCGGCGTACCAGCAGCACCAGCAGCACCAGCAGCACCAGGGCCCGCCGCAGCACGGCTACCAGGCGCAGCAGCCCCCGCAGCCGCCCCTGGGGGCACCTCCCGGGCCGCAAGGCCCAGGGGGACAGTACGCGTACCAGGACGCCTACTACGACGACGAGCCCGAGCCGCCGCGCCGGAAGTCGCCGGTCGCGCTGATCTCCGCCGTCGTCGCCGGCTGCGCGGTCGTCGGCCTCGGCGCCGGGATGCTGCTGAGCGGCGAGGACGAGAAGGACCCCAAGACGCCTGGGCAGAACGTCGCGGCGAGCTCCGCCGCGCCGCCCTCCGCCACCACCGCCGCGCCGCCCGCGGAGAAGCCGGTCGACCCGGCGGAGCCGCAGGCCAAGGAGCTGGACAAGCTCCTCGCGACCAGCAACAGCAGCCGTGACACGGTGATCAGCTCGGTCGCGCTGATCAACCAGTGCAAGGACCTGGACAAGGCGGCGAGGGACCTGCGGGGCGCCGCCGACCAGCGCCGGGGCCTGGTGACCAAGCTCCGGACGCTGTCGGTCGACAAGATCCCGAACAACCCGGCTCTGACGGGGGCGCTGACCAGGGCCTGGCAGGCCTCGGCCGCCGCCGACGACCACTACGCGGCCTGGGCCGTCCAGATGAAGGCCAAGAAGGCCTGCAAGGACGGCAAGGCCAAGCGGACCAACCGGCTGGCCGAGGCGGAGAAGAAGAGCGGCGAGGCCACCGCGGCCAAGAAGCAGGCGGCCGGGCTGTGGAACCCGACCGCCGTGAAGTACGGACTGGACAAGCGGACGCCCACGCAGCTGTAGGGCGGCCCGTGAGGGCGGCTACGGGGCGCTGAGGACGGTCTCGCCGACGTCGACGAAGCCGGGCTTCTCCGCCACGAGCCGCCCCTGGCGGACCACCTGGAACGTCACCTTGTGGTTGACGACCCGGGTGAGGCCGGGGGCGCCGAGGAGGTCCTCGTACTTCCAGCGCAGGCTGGGGGTCAGGCCGCCGGTGTCGATGCGCGCGCCCCGGTCGAGGGCGTGGGTGATCCCCTCGGCGGTGATCCGGTCCTTGTCGAGGGCCTCGACGACGGACTTGAGGACCGTGTAGGCGATCCACGTGGTCTGGACGCCCGCGTCGGCGGGGTCGACGCGGTTGTCGGCGAAGGCGTGCTCCTGGATGACCTTGCGCATCGGCGCCCAGCTCTTGTCGGACGCCTCCGGGTACCAGCCGGTGACGTACGCGCCCTCGAAGGGGCTGTGGGCGCCGCCGGTGCGGTCGATGACGGGCTGGGCGACGCTGCCGAGCACCGAGGAGATCCGGACGGGGTCGCTCTTCTTGCCGGAGCCGCCGTTCTTCCCTTCCGACGGGAGGCGGCGGAAGGAGTCGAAGAAGGTCTGGGTGCGCTCGCCGAGCACGGCGGTGACGCAGCCGTTCTCGTTGCCGGCCTTGTCCCGGGCCCGGCCGGCCTGCTCGGTATACTCGCCGGCGTCCTCGACGGCCGGGATGTCGATGGCGCTGCGGTGACTGGCCTTGCGGAGGCCGGAGTTGAGGAGGTCGGGGAGCCGGTCGCCGGCGACGGTGTCGGGCCGGACGAGGGAGACCTTGCGGCAGGACTCGGCGAGCTGGATGCCGTGGCCCGCGATGAGGGAGGCCTGGCCGCCGTTGACGGGGTAGGAGAGCGAGCTGGTGAACTCGTCCTCCGAGATGCCGTAGCCGCCGATGTACGGGATGCCGGCGGCCTCCAGCGGGGCGAGGAACGCGCTGCCGTTCTGGCTGTACGAGCCGACGACCGCGACCGCGTCCTCGCGGACGGCCCGGCGGGCGCAGGCGGCGGCGCCGGCGCCGGTGTTCTGTTCGTTGCAGGTGAGGACGCGGAGTTCGTGGCCGTCGATGCCGCCCTGGGAGTTGATCCAGCGGGCGTAGGCCTGCGCCATTGCAGGCATTCCGGGCATGTTGGTCGCTTGGGTCTGGTCGGGAGCCCAGGTCATCACGGTGACGGGCTCCCTGGAGCCCCCCGTGGCCCCAGGGAGCACGCCACACCCGGTGAGCAGCGACGCTCCGGTCGCCGCGGTGGTGACGTACGCGAGGAGTGAGGTCAGTCGCCTACCGGTCATGGGCATGCACATTTCCGCCTCACGGGTAACGCGGGAGTGAGCACGGTTCAACGATGGGTGACGTAAAGGTGAATTACGGGGGCCGGCCGGCGATGAGGAGGGGGCGAGTCCGCTTACGGGGCAAGGGAACGTACGATCGAAACGTGTCCAGTCCAGTCTCCGGTTCGGTTAACTCTTCCCGTCGCGGCCGTCGCTCCTCCACCATGGGCGGCATGCCGCTCAACGACATGCCGTGGTGGCGCTGGCGCATCAACGTGCGTTCCGCGCTGCACATGCTTTCCGACCCCGGGTTCCACGAGACGACCTGGCTGGCCGGCCAGGAGGGATACGGCGACGTCACCGACGCCGTCTACCGACTCGTCGAGGACACCTGGCTCGACAACTGGTCCGCCGAGAAGTACGTGGGCGCCGTCTTCCGCGACAGCGGCGAGGCCGCCCTCGTCGACGTCGCCGTGCTCCGCGTGCTGCGGATCATGCACCAGGTGGGCCCGGACGCGCCCGTCTCCGCCTACCTGGAGCACCAGGGCTGGCCCGACGCCGTACGGGCCGCCCGCGAGGCACACGTACGGATGGCGCAGGCCGACGGGGAGGACCCCGACGCGCCCCCGCGCTCCCTCGACGTGCTCCGTATCATGACCCGGTCCTGAGCCGTTCCGCCTGGCGGACGGTGGCTCTTGCGGGCCTCCCGTGTATGGCAGGCTGACGGGATGACCGACCAGTACGTCCTCACCCTTTCGTGCCCGGACAAAAAGGGCATCGTGCACGCCGTGTCGAGCTACCTGTTCATCACCGGGTGCAACATCGAGGACAGTCAGCAGTTCGGAGACCACGACACGGGTCTCTTCTTCATGCGGGTCCACTTCTCGGCCGAGGCGCCGGTGAACGTGGAGAAGCTGCGCGCGAGCTTCACGGCGGTCGGGGACTCCTACGCGATGGACTGGCAGATCAACCGCGCCGACGACCGCATGCGGATCGTGCTCATGGTCTCCAAGTTCGGGCACTGCCTGAACGACCTGCTGTTCCGCTCGCGGCTCGGCGCGCTGCCGGTGGAGATCGTCGCCGTCGTCTCCAACCACACGGACTTCGCGGAGCTCGTCGGCTCGTACGGCATCCCCTTCCGGCACATTCCGGTCACCAAGGACACCAAGGCCGAGGCCGAGGCGGAGCTCCTCGACCTGGTCCGCGAGGAGAACGTCGAGCTGGTCGTCCTCGCCCGCTACATGCAGGTGCTCTCCGACGACCTGTGCAAGCAGCTCTCCGGTCGCATCATCAACATCCACCACTCCTTCCTGCCGAGCTTCAAGGGCGCCAAGCCCTACCACCAGGCGCACGCGCGCGGTGTGAAGCTCATCGGCGCGACCGCGCACTACGTGACGGCCGACCTCGACGAGGGCCCGATCATCGAGCAGGAGGTCGAGCGGGTGGGCCACGAGGTGACCCCGGACCAGCTGGTCGCCGTGGGCCGCGACGTGGAGTGCCAGGCGCTCGCCCGCGCGGTCAAGTGGCACGCGGAACGCCGCATCCTCCTCAACGGCCGCCGCACGGTCGTCTTCGCCTGAGCCGCCCGGACCAGGGCCTGTCAGGCCCTAGACCTGTCAGGCCCTAGAGCCGGCTGAGCGAGGCCGCCGCCGACAGGACGTCGCGGATGGCCTCCCGGTCGCCGTCCTGGCCGGCCGCGGCCTCCTCCGGCGAGATGTGGCCGGCCACCAGCTGGCAGAACTCCACCCCGTCCATCGCGACCTGCGCCACCGCCCGGTCCGGCGAGCCGACCGCCGCCGGGGAGTCCAGCGCGATGTACCAGTGGCCGCCGCCCGCCCCCTCGACCTCCAGATGGAGCGAGCGGCCGGGCGCGCCCGCCGCGACGAGGTGCCGGGCCGGGGCGGCGAGGCCGCTGCGACGGCGACCGGCGAGGGCCGCCGGGAGCAGCCGGGCCGCCAGGTCGATCATGCCGTGCAGATGGGCGCCGCTCGGCGGGGCGTACGGGTACGCCACCGCGTTGGCGATGTCGTCCGCGTGCAGCCAGCACTCGAAGGCCCGCTCCAGGAGCGAGTCCCGCAGGGGCAGCGCGAAGTCCTTGTAGGTGACCGTGAGGTCGCCGACGCCACGGCCCGCGAAGGACACCGTGCGGATCAGCGTGTGCGTCTGGTCACGCCAGGGCCCGCGCAGCGCGCGGTTCGGCGGCCGGTCGAGCGCCGACCAGAACGCCTCGGTCCGCTCCGTCGGCGAGAGCTCGGGCACGCCCGCGCCCAGCGGGTCCTTGATGCCGAGCGCGGAGCTCACCAGGCCGTCCACGGCCAGGAGGTGGCCGATGACCCCGGCGACGGTGGTCTTGCGGCGCACCAGGTGGTCGTCCTCGTACCACTTGAGCCGCACCGGGGCGTGCCACTCCGACTCGCCGATGTCCCGGAGCAGAGCGTCGAGCCGGGCGGTCTCCGCGTCGTACGGGGTGACCCACTCGGGTACCGGTACGCGGGCGGGGCGGCGGCCCAGGCAGTTCTCCAGGACCCGGGACCGCAGCAGCGGGTCGAGGTCCAGGTCCCGGTCCTCGTGGAGCAGCGCGACGGCGTCCCGCAGCCGCAGGGCCTCCTCGGCGCAGGGCGCGCACTCGGTGAGGTGGTCCTCGACGGCCTTCGTCTCCCCGGCGGAGCACGCCGAGAGCGCCCAGGCCCCGAGGAGGGACTTGAGCACGCGGTGCGTCAGCTGGGGCACGTCCGGCGGTTCGTCGGCTTCCGCCCCGGTCTCCGGGACCTCCGGAGGCATCGGGGGCGCAGGGGCGGTCGGGGCCGGCGGGGTCACAGGGGTCGGGTCCGCCGTCAGGTCCGCGTGGTCGTCCGCCGACCGGCGCGGGCCCGGTATCCACGGGGCGCGTGCGACGTCGTCCGCGTCGCCGTTCGCCCCCGTCACAGCGTCCGCCCGTAGCCGCCGGGCGGTGAGGAGCCCTCCAGGGGGCGGGTGTTCGCCGAGGAGAGCAGCTGGAGCCCGAGCCGGAGGCGCCGTCGCGCCTCGTCCTCCGTGACCCCGAGGTCGGCCGCGGTCTGGCGGTAGTCCCGCCGCTGGAAGTAGGCCAGTTCGAGCGCGGCCCGCAGCGGCGCCGGCATGGAGGTCACGATGTGCTCCGCGCGGGCCGCGACATGGGCCCGCCGCACCTTCTGCTCCAGCTCCTCGGCGGAGCCCTGCCCGGTCTCCGCGTAGGCCGTCGCCTCGGCCTGCCGCAGCCGGTGGACGGCCTGCCGCTGGGTCAGCCTGGCGACCCACGACCGCATGTTCCCCTGCTTGGGGTCGTAGTCGTCGGGGTTCTCCCAGATGTAGCCGAAGACCTCGCGGGTGACCTGGTCGGCCGCGGCGTCGTCGTCGAGCACCCGGTGGGCGAGGCTGTGCACGAGCGAGGCGAACCGGTCGTAGAACTCGCCGAGCGCGGCGGCCTCTCCGGCGGCGAGCCGCTGCTGCATCTTGCGGTCCCAGCGCGGTGGTGTCTCCATCGCCATGCGAATCCTCCGTCCCCTGCCGGTCCTTGAGCCTCGAGTCCTCGTTCTCGTTCTTCTCTCCGAACTCCAAAGTAATGCGCCGTGCCGACAACGCACGTCCGTTTGCCGCAAGTGCGCCCTTGACGAGGGTCTGGATGGTAAGGAAAGCGCCATACCTCGGAGAAGGGGTTTCGGCCGGTCGTGCCGGGGCAGGCGGCGACCGTGACGACGATCGAGGTCGACGAGGACGAACACGGCCCCTGGACGGTGCTGAGCATCCGGGGGGAACTGGACCTGGTCACCTCCCCCCGGATACGCCGCCGCGTCCACGACGCCGTCGCGGGCGGCCGCCACGACCTGGTCATAGACCTGTCCGCCGTGCGGTTCTGCGACTCCAGCGGTGTCGGCGTCCTCATCGCCGCCCGCCGCCTGCTGCGCTCCTGCGGCGGCCGCCTCCGCCTGATCCTGCCCGAGGCGGTGGTCGAGGGAGGCGGCGACGGCCACGTCGACCGGGTGCTGTCCGCCCTCGGCGTCCGCCGCCTCTTCGAGGTCTACGGGGACGTCCCGGCGGCGGTGGAGGAGGTCAGCTGATCGACCGGATCGTGCTCCAGGAGCCGGTGCCGACCGTGGTGCGGGGGCCGTCCACCGGGGTCCCCGAGGCGCCGGTGCCGCCCGCGTAGAAGAGCAGGGTGCCGGTGCCCTCGTCGGTCGTCGCCCACAGGTCGGCGACCCCGTTCAGGTCGGCGTCGGCGCCTCCCGCGAGCAGCGGGCGCGCGGTGACGCCGTAGCCGTGGCCGTACGCCACGCGGTGGTCGAAGGTCCCGTCGTCGTACCCCCGGTAGAGCCAGAGGTCGCCGTTCCCGGTGTGCCGGGCGAGCAGGTCCACGCGCCCGTCCCGGTCGGCGTCGCCGGGGGAGGTCAGCGTCATGACGTCCCAGCCGCCGGCGCCGATCAGGACGGGCGCCGCCACGGCCGGAGCGGAGCCGCGGACCCCGGCGCGCAGCCAGAGACTGTCGTCGTACTGGAGGACCGCGTCGGGGTGTCCGTCGTGGGTGACGTCGCCGACGCCCACGACCTTGGTGTCGGTGGGCAGTCCGGTCGCGACCGTCACGGGCGCGGTGATCGAGCCGTCGCCGCGGTTGGCGTAGACGCGCAGTTCACCGCCGACGCGGGCGAGCACGTCCTCCGTGCCGTCGCCGGTCCAGTCCCCGCGGTGCGCCACGGAGGCCGTGGACCAGCCGCCGGTGCCGATGACGTCGTGGGCGCCGGGCAGGCCGCCGGTGCCCTGGCCGTGGTAGAGCCGCAGCTTGCCGGCGTCGTCGACGGCGACGAGGTCGGGCGAGCCGTCGCCGGTCTGGTCGCCGGGGACGGGGGCCGGGCGGCGGTAGCCGATGACCGGGGCGTGATCGGAATAGCCGTTCGAGGGCTCGGCGTCGACCAGGCGGTTGTGCGTGGTGTCCAGGAGGGAGTGGTCGACGGTGCAGGACACGAACCGCTGTCCACCGGGCCGCTCGGTTCCGAAGAGGTGGTCGATGCGGCTCCAGTGCGGCTGGGCGGCGGCGTTCTCCCAGTGGACGGAGGTGTCGTCGTCGTTCCGGCAGCGGCCGAGGGCGGTGGCGATCGGCTCCAGGGCTGCCGTGGTCTCGCGGTAGTTGAAGTCGCCGCCGAGGACGACACCGGTGGCGAGCGCCGACGTGAGGTGGTCGCGGACGGTTTTGCTCTGCCGCTCTGCCACGGTGCTGTCGCTGTCGATGAGGTGCGTGGTGCAGAGCTTGTCCGTGAGGCCGGTGACCCGTGCGCAGAGCAGGGGAAGCCGGCGCTCGGAGACCCCGGCGGGGACGGTCTCGACGCGCTCGACGGGGCCGTCGAAGGTTCCCTTGACGGCGAGCAGGACGCCGACCGTGCCGCCCAGAGCGGTGCCGCGGCACGCCGATTCGGGCTTGAGCGAGGTGTGGGTTTCGTCGACGTAGTCCGTGGCCCTGTTCCCGGCGGCGTGCGCGAGGGACCAGCCGGGGCCGAGGCGGGCGGCGAGCAGGGCCATGTGGCTCTTCTCGGCACCCGGCGGCGGCGTCGTGCCCTGGTAGCCGCAGGCCTCCTGGAGCATCACGACGTTCGCCTGGTGGGCGTCGACGAGCTTCTTGACCTCGTCCATCTTGAGACCGGGCTCGTTGCGGTACGGGCAGTAGCCGATCTTCCCGCGGTCGCTGCCGGCCTCGCCGCAGATGTTCCAGCTGATGACACGTACTTCATCGGCGTAGGGAGCGGTCGCCGTCGGCGCGGATGCCGTGGCCGTCGCCGCTGCCGACGTGGTCGTGACCGCCGTCGCTGTGGTCGCCGCCGTCGCCGGGCCCGCCGCCGGTATGCCGAGCAGCAGGCCCGCGACGGCCGCGAGGCCCGCCGCGAGCGCGATGGGTCGTCTTCTCATGTGGTCCCCCTCCGGTTCCGCGGGTGGGAACCCGCGGACGATTCCCGGGGATCATAGAGCGAAGATCACCGAGCGCCGAAGCGCTCCCTGAGCTGGTACTTGAGCACCTTGCGCAGGGTCTCGTTGCGGGGGAGGGCGGCCACGACCTCCAGTTGTTCCGGGAGTTTGTGGACGGAGAGGCCGGCCTCGCGGAGGAAGGCCGTGACCGCCGGCAGGGTCAGCGGGGCGGCGCCCGGCGGCTGCTCGACGACCGCGCAGACGCGTTCGCCGCGCTCGGGGTCCGGGAGGCCTATGACGGCCGCGTCGCCGACGTCCGGATGGCCGTGGAGGAGGTCCTCGATCTCCTTGGCCGAGATGTTCTCTCCCTTCCGGATGATGATGTCCTTGATCCGGCCCGTGAGGACCAGATGGCCGCTCGGGGTCAGGTGGCCGACGTCCCCGGTGATGAGGAAGCCGTCCTCGTCGAAGGCGGCCGCGGTCTGCGCCGGGTCCAGGTAGCCCTGGCAGACGGCCTCGCCGCGGAGCCGGACCTCGCCGTCGCCGGTGCCGTCGCCGGTGATCCGGATCTCCATGCCGGCGGGCGGGCGGCCTTCGGTGGTCGCGAGGTTCTCGGCGGTGTCGTCGGGGTCGCCCATCGTGATCATCGGGACCTCGGTCATGCCGTACCCGTGGGTGAGCTGGCAGCCCAGCTCCTTGCGTACCGCGTGGTAGATCTCCGGCGGCTTCGGCGCCCCGCCGCCCGCGAGCAGCCGCAGGGTGGGGATGACCGGCTCGCCGGGCCGTGCGCGCTGTTCGGCGAGGAACATCGCGTAGAAGGCGGTCGAGCCCCCGGCGACGGTCACGCCGTGCGCGCGGTACTCGTCGAGCGCCTCGGGCAGCGCGAACTGTTCGAACATGACGGCGGGGAATCCGTACAGCAGGAGCATCACCGTGTAGTCGGGCCCGGCGATGTGCGCGTACGGGAAGGCCATCGAGCCGACGTCCTCGGCGGTCAGCCGCAGGGCGTGGGCGAGGCAGGAGCCGCCCGCGAGGAGCGAGCGGTCGGTGTGCAGGACGCCCTTGGGATCCGAGGTCGTGCCGGAGGTCCAGTAGATCCAGCGGACGTCGGTGCCGGAGGAGGGCGGCGGGGGAAGCACCGCCGGGTCGCCGTCGGGCAGCGACTCGGGGTCGTACGCCTCGAAGATCCCGTGCGCGCCGAGCCGCCGGGCCATCTCCGTGTGATCGAAGCCGCGCCACACGCCGGGGACGGCGAAGTACTCGGCCCGGGACTCGCGCAGCGCGAAGCCGACCTCCTTGTCCCGGTAGAAGGGGATCACCGGCGTCTGTACGGCGCCGAGGCGGGCGAGCGCGAAGGTGAGCACCGCGGTCTCGATGCGGGTGGGCAGCTGCCAGGCGACGACCGTGCCCGGCCGCACCCCCATCCCGTACAGCCCGGCGGCGCAGCGCTCGGCGCGCTCGCGCAGTCCGCCGAAGGTGAGGACGCGGTCGCCCTGGAGCAGGACGGGCCGGTCGGGGGTGAGGGCGGCGCGGCGTTCGACGAGCTCCCAGAGGGTGCGGGACTCCCCGAGGGCGTGCGCGGTCTGGTCCAGGGCCGTATCCATGACCGTACTCCTCTTGGCTGACGTTCCGTCAGATAGTGCGGTGAGCGTAGAGGCCGGGCGCTTGTCGGTCCAGGGGTGCGGGGCTAGCCTGATCCCGTCAGATCTGACGGTCCATCAGAAAGCGCCATGAGAGACATGGAGGGGTCATGACGGAACTGCCCCGCATCATCAGCGTCGACGACCACGTGATCGAGCCGGCCCACCTCTTCGAGACCTGGCTGCCGAAGAAGTACCGCGACCGCGGCCCCAGGCCCCTCACGGCCGGCATCGGCGAGCTCGCCTACGTCGCCGGCAAGTACCAGATCACGATGGACCCCGAAGGGCCGCCCACCGACTGGTGGATCTACGAGGACCTCAAGTTCCCGTACAAGCGCAACATCGCCGCCGTCGGCTTCGACCGCGACGACATGACCCTCGAAGGCATCACGAGGGAGGAGATGCGCCGCGGCTGCTGGGACCCGGCCGCCCGCCTGAAGGACATGGACCTCAACCACGTCGAGGCCTCCCTCTGCTTCCCCACCTTCCCCCGCTTCTGCGGCCAGACCTTCGCCGAGGCCCAGGACAAGGAGGTCGCCCTCGCCTGCGTCCGCGCCTACAACGACTGGATGGTCGAGGAGTGGTGCGGCGACAGCGGCGGCCGGCTCATCCCGCTCTGCATCATCCCGCTCTGGGACATCGACCTGGCCGTGGCCGAGATCCGGCGCAACGCCGCCCGGGGAGTCAAGGCCGTCACCTTCTCCGAGATCCCCACCCACCTCGGACTCCCCTCCATCCACTCCGGCTACTGGGACCCCTTCTTCGCCGTCTGCCAGGAGACCGGCACGGTCGTCAACATGCACATCGGCTCCAGCAGCCAGATGCCCGCCGCCTCCCCCGACGCCCCGCCCGCCGTCCAGGCCTCCCTCAGCTTCAACAACGCCATGGCCTCGATGATGGACTTCCTCTTCTCCGGCGTCCTCGTGAAGTTCCCCCGGCTCAAGCTCGCCTACAGCGAGGGCCAGATGGGCTGGATCCCGTACGCCCTCGAACGCGCCGACGACGTGTGGGAGGAGCACCGCGCCTGGGGCGGCGTCCGCGACCTCATCCCCGAGCCGCCGTCCACGTACTACTACCGGCAGATCTTCTGCTGCTTCTTCCGCGACAAGCACGGCATCGCGTCCCTCGACGTGGTGGGGAGGGACAACGCCACCTTCGAGACCGACTACCCGCACGTCGACTCGACCTTCCCGCACACCAAGGAGGTCGCCCTCGACCACGTCCAGGGCCTCGACGACGAGACGATCTACAAGCTCATGCGCGGCAACGCCATCCGCATGCTCGACCTGGACTTCGACCGGGGCATCCGGGGCGTCGGCTGATGGACCTCGCGTACAGCGCGGAGGAGGAGGAGTTCCGGGCGCGGCTGCGGGCCTGGCTCGCGGCCGTCCTGCCCACCTTGCCGCCGAGGCCCGACCCGCTCGACTGGCCGGCCCGGCGCGCGTACGACTGCGGCTGGCAGCGCAGGCTGCACGACGCCGGATACGCCGACGTCCACTGGGACGCGTCCCCCACCCAGCGGCTGATCTTCCTGGAGGAGACCGAGCTCGCCGGAGCGCCCTACGTCGGCGCCAACTTCGTCGGACTGCTCCACGCGGGCCCGACGATCGCCGCCGAGGGCACGGCCGCCCAGCGGGAGCGCTGGCTGCCGCCGGTCCTGCGCGGCGACGAGGTCTGGTGCCAGGGCTTCAGCGAGCCCGAGGCGGGCTCCGACCTCGCCTCCCTGCGGACGAAGGCCGTCCGGGACGGCGACGAGTACGTCGTCAGCGGGCAGAAGATCTGGACCTCGCACGCCGAGGTCGCCGACTGGTGCGAACTCCTCGTCCGTACGGACCCCACCGCCCCCAAGCACCGGGGCATCAGCTGGCTCGCCATGCCCATGGACGCCCCCGGCGTCACCGTACGGCCGCTGCGCACCCTCGCCGGCTCCACCGAGTTCGCCGAGATGTTCCTCGACGAGGTCCGGATACCCGTCGGGAACCGGGTGGGGGACGAGAACGACGGCTGGCGCGTCACCATGGTGACCCTCTCCTTCGAGCGCGGCACCGCGTTCGTCGGCGAGGTCGTCGCCTGCCGCCGCCTCCTCGGCGAACTCGCCCGTGCGGCACGGGAGAACGGCACCTGGGACGACCCCGTCCTGCGGCGCCGGCTCGGCAGGCTCTCCGCCGAGTTCCAGGCCCTGTGGAGGCTCACCCAGGCGAACGTCAGCGAGGCCCAGGCGACCGGCGGGGTGCCGGGCGCCGGCGGGTCCGTCTTCAAGCTGCACTACTCGCACGCCCGCCAGGAGCTGTACGAGGCCGCCGCGACGGTCCTCGGCCCCGACGCGCTCGATCTCGGCCGCGACTGGACCCTCGACCGGCTGTCCTCGCTCTCGTACACGATCGCGGCCGGCACCTCCCAGATCCAGCGCAACATCGTCGCCGAGCGCATCCTCGGCCTCCCGAAGGGGCGGTGACCCCCGCCATGGACTTCCGACTCACCGAGGACCAGCGGGCGCTGCGGAAGGGGGTGCGCGAGCTGCTCGCGCGGCTCTTCGACCGGGAGGCGCTGCGGGCGGCCGTCGATTCCGGGGGCCTGGACCGGGAGCTGTGGCGGGAGCTCGGCGCGGCCGGGTTCTTCGCGCTGCGACTGCCGGAGGAGGAGGGCGGGGTGGGGCTCGGCCTCCCGGAGGCGGTGCTCCTCTTCGAGGAGGCGGGGCGGGTGCTGCTGCCGGGGCCGCTGGTCGCGACGCATATGGCGGCGGGGTCCCTGCGGGGCGCTGCGGAGGGGGAGGTGGTGGTGACCTCCGCCTCGGAAGGGCTGGTTCCTTGGCTGGACGAGGCGGATGTGGTGCTGGGGGACGTGTCGGGCGCCGTACCGATGCGATCGGTGGATCCGCTGACGCCGCTGCATCGGGTGCCGGGGCTCGTGGGCCCGGCGGAGGTCCCGGCGGCGGGCGACGGCCTCGTCGCGGCTCTGCTCACCGCCGCCGAGCAGGTCGGGAGTGCCGGGCGGACCACTGACATGGCTGTCGCCTACGCGCGGGAGCGGACGCAGTTCGGGCAGGTCATCGGGGGGTTTCAGGCGGTCAAGCATCTGTGCGCCGGGATGCTCGTGCGGGCCGAGCTCGCGCGGGCCGCCGTGCGGGCCGCCGCCGTGACCGCCGACCCCGTCGAGATCGCCGGGACCAAGCTCCTCGCCGACGAGGCCGCCACCGCGAACGCCCGTGACTGCCTCCAGGTGCACGGCGGCATGGGCTTCACCTGGGAGGCGGACGTGCACCTGCACCTCAAGCGGGCCTGGGTGCGGGCGGAGCTGTGGCTGCCCGCCGCGCGGGCCGAGGAGGTGGTGGCGGCCCGCCTGTAGCGCTCCGCATCCGCCGCGTCACGGAATGTCGATATCGGGTTGTGTCCTTCGGTGGGGCCGTCACGGCCCGGAGTCGGTCTCCGGCTCCGGTACTCTCCGTGGGATGCGAGTGCTCGTTGGCCCGGATCGTCCCGGTGTCGCCCCCGAGGTGACCCCGGGCCCGGGGATGCCCGCCGCTCGCACCCGGCGTTCGACTACCCGCAGAGTGCGTCGCACAGTATGGACCACTCGTACTCCTTCGCGCTGGAATATGCCCGAAGCGCTTGTTGCGGTGACTGTACGTCAACCATGCTGTCCCACAAGGAAATCACGTTCCGTGAAGGTGTGTCCGCCGGTTCGGATGGTGTGAGCGGTGCAGGTGCTTCAGGTTCAGTTGGAGGTCGGGCCCGACCCGGCGGAAGTGGGGCGAGCCCGGAGGTGGGCGCGTTCGCGGCTCGCCGGTTCGGGCATACAGGACGACGAGCCGCTGGCGGAGACGCTGGTGCTGCTCATCTCCGAGCTCGTGACCAACGCCGTCGTGCACACGGGCTGTCCCGCCGTGCTGCGGATGCTGTTCGCGGCGGAGGGCGGGGTGCGCGTCGAGGTCGCGGACACGAGCGACCGCCCGCCGCAGCCCCGGCACGCGGAGGGCGAGGACACCAACGGACGCGGTCTGGAGCTGGTCGACGGCCTCGCGGACCGGTGGGGCTGGCAGCGCGAGGGTGCCGGCAAGAGCATCTGGTGCGAGGTGGACCGGGCCCCGGTGACCCCTTCGGGCGGGCAGGGTGCGGTGTCACCCGGCCGGGTGCGCTGTTGACGGTTCGTTCCGTTTTGCCCACTCTGGTGTGAGCGATTCGTGGCGAGGGGAGCCGAGGGCCGTGTGCCCTCGGCGTGTGCGGGTCGTGGCCGGGTGGCGGCTCCCCCGGAGCGCTTCGCGCGCGGGGGGACCCCCATTCGCTCCGCTCGCCGTGCTCGGGGCGCGTGCGAACGCGCCGCCACCGGCAAGGATGTGTCTCAGAGGATCGCGACCGGGGCCACCGGTGTGCCCGTGCCGCCGACGAAGGGCTCCGGCATCGCGGAGAGCAGGAAGGCGTAGCGCCGCTCCTGTGCACAGGCTGTGGACAGTTCCTCCAGATTCCAGTTCTGCCCCTGGAGCATCCCCATCTCGACGAGGTCGAGGGCGTGGACGGGCAGCCAGAGGTCGTCGATCTCCGGCGGGAAGATCTCGAAGGTGAGCGTGTCGTTGGCGACGGCCGCGACGTCCCGGGCGTGGAACCACTCCGGCGTACGGACCGAGAGCCCGGGGGACGGGAAGGCGTACCCGTGCTTGTCCCCGGCCAGGTACACCTGCATCTGACCCGTCCGTACGAGGACGATGTCGCCGGACCGGACGGTGACCCCGCCGAACTCGGCCGCCTCGTCGAGGTCTTCGGGGGTGACGGCGTGCCCGCCGGGCAGCCGGTCGAGGCCCTTGGCGGCAGCCACGTCGAGCAGGACGCCCCGTGAGACGACCTGGCGGGCGGTGTGGATGCCGCTGAACTCGGCGCGGCCGTGCGCGGTGATCGTGTTGGCGGGCCGGCCGTTGTAGATCCGCCCGGAGTGCGAGGCGTGCGTCAGGGCGTCCCAGTGGGTGCCGGCCTGGAGGCCGAGGGTCACGGCGTCGTCGCTGGTGGCGACCGTGCCGGGGCCGAACAGCTCCTGGTTGACCTGGACCATGACGTGGAGCGGGTTGACGCGGCCGGGGATCATGCCGGTCTGGACGCCGTCCTGCTTGAGGTCGACGGCGAGGGGGACGCGCCGGCCCGTGCGGACGGTCGCGACGGCCTCCCGCACGACCTCGTCGGTGACGAGGTTGAGCGTGCCGATCTCGTCGTCCTGGCCCCAACGGCCCCAGTTGTTGACGCGTTTGGCGATCTCGTGAAATGCGGCGGGCAGAGACATCGGGGCCTCCGGGGTCTTGTTATCGGGTATCTGACGGACCGTAGAATCCTGACGACGAATGAATCTAACGGACCGTCAGAAACTGCGGGAGGGGCCGGGCATGGGGAACTTCTTGGCTGGCAAGGTCGTCGCCGTGACGGGCGCGGGGCGGGGCATCGGCCGCGCGGTCGCCCTCGCGTGCGCGGCGGAGGGCGCGAAGGTCGTCGTGAACGACTACGGGGTGTCGATCGAGGGTGGTGAACCGACCTCGGAGATCGCCCTCGCCGTCGTGAAGGAGATCGAGGCGGCCGGCGGCGCGGCCGTCGCCGTCGCCGACGACATCTCGACGATGGAGGGCGGCCAACGGATCGTGGACGTCGCGCTCGCGGAGTACGGGCGGATCGACGGTGTCGTGTGCGTGGCGGGCATCCTGCGCGAGCGGATGCTCTTCAACATGTCCGAGGAGGAGTGGGACCCGGTCGTCGCCACCCACCTCAAGGGCACCTTCACGGTCTTCCGCGCGGCCTCGGCGGTCATGCGCAAGCAGGGCACGGGGACCCTGATCGGCTTCACCAGCGGCAACCACCAGGGCTCGGTCGCCCAGGCCAACTACTCGGCGGCGAAGGGCGGGATCATCTCGCTCGTCCGGAGCGCCGCCCTCGGACTCCACAAGTACGGGGTCACCGCGAACGCGGTCGCGCCCGTGGCCAGGACCCGGATGTCCGCGAACGTCCCCATGGAGCTGAAGGAGATCGGGGAGCCGGAGGATGTGGCCGCGCTCGTCGTCTACCTGCTCTCGGAGCGGGCCAGGGCGGAGAGGATCACCGGCCAGGTGTACACGATCGCCGGCCCGAAGATCGCGGTCTGGGCGCAGCCGAGGGAGCTGCGCGCCGGATACGCGGAGGGCGGCGCGTGGACGCCCGAGCGGATCGCGGACTTCCTGCCCGGCACGGTGGGGACGGATCCCATGCCGATGCTGGAGCGCCTCGAGGAGATGGCCCGGGCGGCGGCGGCCGGCGAGCGCCCGAACACGGACAAGAGGAGCGGGTCATGAGGGGTGTCGTGTTCGACGGGAAGTCCGTCCAGGTCGTCGACGACCTGGAGGTGCGGGACCCCGGTCCCGGGGAGGTGCTCGTCGGGATCGCCGCCGCCGGGCTGTGCCACAGCGATCTGTCCGTCGTCGACGGGACCATCCCGTTCCCGCCGCCCGTCGTCCTCGGCCACGAGGGCGCCGGTGTCGTCGAGGCCGTCGGGCCCGGCGTCACCCATGTCGTCCCCGGCGACCACGTCGCCCTCTCCACCCTCGCGAACTGCGGCGCCTGCGCCGACTGCGACCGCGGCCGGCCCACGATGTGCCGCAAGGCGATCGGGATGCCGGGGCAGCCGTTCTCGCGCGCCTCGACCGGGCAGGCGCTGTTCCAGTTCGCGTCCAACTCCTCCTTCGCCGAGCGGACCGTCGTCAAGGCCGTCCAGGCCGTGAGGATCCCGAAGGACATCCCGCTGACCTCGGCCGCCCTCATGGGCTGCGGTGTCCTCACCGGCGTCGGGGCCGTACTCAACCGCGCGAAGGTCGACCGCGGCGAGACCGTCGTCGTCATCGGCACCGGCGGCATCGGCCTCAACGTCATCCAGGGCGCCCGGATCGCCGGTGCCCCGACGATCGTCGCGGTCGACACCAACCCGGACAAGGAGGCGGTGGCCCGGCGGTTCGGCGCCACGCACTTCCTCACCTCCACCGACGGCGTACGGGAGATCCTGCCCACCGGCGCCGACCACGTCTTCGAGTGCGTCGGTCACACCGGCCTCGTCCGCACCGCGATCGAACTCCTCGACCGGCACGGCCAGGCGATCCTCCTCGGGATGACCGCCCCCAGGGCGGAGGCGAGCTTCCCGCCCGCCGCGATGTTCCTGGACAAGTCGATCCTGGGCTGCCGCTACGGCTCCTCCCGCCCCCAGAAGGACATCGCCCTCTATGCGGAGCTGTACCGCTCGGGAGGTCTCCTCCTCGACGAGCTGGTGACGCGGACGTACCCCGTGGAGGAGTTCGCGCGGGCCGTCGAGGACGCCGAGCAGGGGAAGGTGGCGCGGGGCGTGCTCACCTTCTGAGCGGTACGGGCGTGGCGGGTTCGCGCGGGCGTGGCGGGCCCGCACGGAATTCTCTGGTGACAGGACCACCTCGGGGTTACGGTCATGGCCATGTCCTACCGCGAGCTCGCCACCCGACCCGTCCTCGCCTGGTGCGTCGTCACCGCCGCCGGGCGGCTGCCCGTCGCCATGGCGCCGCTCGCGCTCGTCTTCCTCGTGCGCGAGCGGCCCGGCGGCTACTCCCTCGGGGCCGTGCTCGCCGCCGCGTACGTCATCGGGGAGATCGTCGCCGCGCCCGTCCTCGGCCTGCGCATGAACGCCGAGCGGGCCCGGCCGCAGCTCGTCGCCGGACTCGCCGTCGGCGCCGCCGGGTTCGCCGGGCTCGGGCTCGCGCCCGACGCCCATCCCGTCGTCCTCGCCGCCTTCGCGCTCCTTGCGGGCGCGGGACCCGCCGCCGTACCCGGCGGGCTGCGCGCGCTCCTGACGAGCCTGGTCCCGGAGCGGGCCGTGACGCAGGCGATGAGCATGGAGTCGGTGCTGACCTTCGGGATCTGGGCGGCGGCGCCCGCGCTCGCCACCGGTCTCGCGCTCGGCGTCGATCCCGCCGTACCGCTGCTCCTCCAGGCCGTCCTGATGGGGTTCTCCGTGGCGGGGCTGTGGCTGCTGCCGGCCGGCTGGTCGGCCGAGCCGCAGGGCGAGGGCGCCTCGGTGCGGCGGGCGCTCCTGCGGGCCTGGCCCGTGTACGTCCTCGGGGCCGGGGCCCTGACCCTGCTCGCGCTCGCCGAACTGATCCTGCCCGCCCTGCTCGAACAGCGCGGGATCGCCATCGGCTGGGCGGGTCCGCTCCTTGCCGGGTTCTCGATCGGCTCGGCCGTCGGCGCGTTCGTGTACGGCCTGCGGGGCGGCCGCTGGCCCGGCCCGCTGCCCGTCCAGTCCGTCGTCCTGGTCCTCGCGGTGTCCGCCGGCGTCGCGCTCGTCGCGCTCCTGCCCTGGACGGCGGGGATCGCGATCACCCTGGCCGCCTCCGGCCTGCTCATGGCCCCCGCGATGCTCACCCGGAACCTCGCGCTGCGGGAGATCCTCCCGCCGTCCGCGCTCGCCGCCGGGTACTCGGTCATGTACGCGGCCGTCGGCGCCGGTTACGCGGCGAGCGGCACCCTCGCGGGCGGCCTCCTCAAGGTGGTGGCCCCCTCGACGGCGATCCTTTGCGGGGTCGGACTGACCGTGCTGCTCACGGTGGTCGGCGCGGTGGGGGAGCGGCGGTCGGCCCGCCGGGCCCCGGAGCTTCAGGAGGAGGCCGCCTCCGAGGTCCCCGATGCCTCCGACGGCTCCGGCGGCGCCGAAGAAGTGGAACGGAAGGTGCGCCGGTAGGACGTCGGGGTCACCCCGATCGCGCTCATCAGGTGCACGCGGAGCGACTGGGCCGTGCCGAAGCCCGCGTCCTGCGCGACCCGGTCGACGGGCAGCCCGGTGGACTCCAGGAGGTGCCGGGCGCGCTCGACGCGCTGCTGTGTGAGCCACTGCCCGGGGCTGACCCCGACCTCGTCGCGGAAGCGGCGGGTGAACGTCCGTACGCTCATCGCCTCCTTCCCGGCCAGGTCCCGCAGCTGGATCGGCTCGTGCAGGTGGGCGAGCGCCCACGCCCGGGCCGTGGTCGTGGTGTGTGTGCCGGCCTCGGGGAGGGGCCGCTCGATGTACTGGGCCTGCCCGCCGTCCCGGTGCGGCGGTACGACGGTCCTGCGGGCGACGTCGTTGGCGACGGCCGCGCCGTGGTCGCGGCGCACGATGTGCAGGCAGAGGTCGATCCCGGCGGCCACGCCCGCCGAGGTGAGGACGTCGCCGTCGTCGACGAAGAGGACGTCGGCGTCGACCCGCACGCGCGGGAAGATCCGCTGGAAGTGCGCGGCGGAGGACCAGTGGGTGGTGGCCGGGCGGCCGTCGAGGAAGCCGGCGGCGGCGAGCACGTACCCGCCGGTGCAGATGGAGACGAGCCGGGTGCCGGGCCGGATGTGCGCGAGGGCGGCGGCGAGCTCCTCGGTGAGCCTGCCCTCCTCGTAGACGGGGCCGAGCTCGTACGAGGCGGGGACGACGACCGTGTCGGCGGTGGCGAGGATCTCGGGGCCGTGCTCCACGTGCACGGAGAAGTCGGCGTCGGTGGGGACGGGGCCCGCGACCGGGGCGCAGGTGACGATCTCGTACAGGAGCGTGCCCTCGGGGTCCCGGGCGCGGCCGAAGATGCGGTGCGGGATGCCCAGCTCGAAGGGGAGGAGGCCGGGCAGGGCGAGGACGGCGACGCGGTGGGGCGTGGGCACGGTGGGGGCTCCTTCCGAAGCGCGGGCGGGGGAAATTCGGTGGTGGTCCAGACCTGTTGCTGATACCTCTTCGTGTCCGTGACGGACAACACGTACAAGTCTGAGGCCGCCGAACGGATTCCCGTCCCGGGTTCTGCACCGGCCGAGCCGCCCGCATTGTGGAACCGTAACTTCCGGCTCTTCTTCGTCGCCCGCGCGGTCGCCGTCTTCGGCGAGGGCATGGTCCCGGTCGCCTACGCCGCCGGACTCCTCGGCGCCGGTCACCCCGGCTCCACCGTCGGCTTCGCGCTCGGCGGCTGGACCGCCGCCTTCGCGCTCTTCGTGCTCTTCGGCGGCGTCCTCGCCGACCGGTTCACCGCCCGCCGCATGATGATCCTCGCGGACCTGCTCCGGCTCCCCGGCGCCGCCGTCCTCGCCGTCTCCTTCACCCTCGGCAGCCCGCCCCTGTGGGCCGTCTACACCCTGTCCGTCCTCAGCGGCGTGGGCGCCGCCCTCTTCCAGCCGGGGGTCGCCTCCACGATCCCGCGCATCGCCCCCGACGTGCAGCGCGCCAACGCCGTCCTGCGGGTCGTCGAGGCCCTCATGATCATGGCGGGACCGGCCGCGGCGGGCCTGCTCGTCGCCGTGTGGAACGCCGGCGCGGCCTTCGCCGTCAACGGCCTGACCTTCGCCGTCAGCGCCCTCTGTCTCGCCCTCATGCGGCTCGTCCCCATCCCGTCCGACACGGCCCGCCGCGACTCCCTCGGCGCCGAACTCGCCGGCGGCTGGCGCGAGTTCCGCTCACGCAGCTGGCTGTGGGGGGTCATCTGCATCTGGACCGTGTACGGGCTGACCGTCGCGGGCCCGATGGTGCCGCTCACCGCGAGCCTGGTCACCGGAGAGCACGGCTCAGCCACGTACGGCGTGCTCATGGCGATCAACGGCGCGGGCAGCGCCGTCGGCGGCCTCCTCGCCCTCCGGCTGCGGCCCCGCCGCCCCCTCGCGGCGGGCGCGGTGGCCCTCCTCGGCCTCCCCGTGAACCTCCTCCTGCTCGGGACGGGCGCCCCGGTGGGGCTGCTCGGCGCGGGTCAGTTCATCGGAGGCGCGGCCTTCGCCTTCTGGCTGGTCATGTGGTCCACCGCCGTCCAGACCCACGTCCCGCAGGAGGCCCTCAACCGGATGCACGCGTACGACGTGGCCGGCTCGCTCCTGATGATGGGCGTCGGCCGGACCCTCTCGGGCCCGGTGGCGGCGGCGGTCGGCACGGAGGAGGTGCTGCTCACGGGCGCGGGCATCGCCGTACTCGTCGTCACGGCGCTGCTCGCCGTACGCCCGGTCAGGAGGCTGCCGCGGGTGTAGCGCTCAGGCCTTGGAGGCCGGAGCGTCGGGGCCGCAGGACAGGAGGGC
The DNA here is from genome assembly GCF_006539185.1 of Streptomyces gardneri. Classification (GTDB taxonomy): domain Bacteria; phylum Actinomycetota; class Actinomycetes; order Streptomycetales; family Streptomycetaceae; genus Streptomyces; species Streptomyces gardneri. The sequence continues at coordinate 19,030 of NZ_BJMN01000020.1, read as the reverse complement.
CGCCTGCCGGACCGGATCGCGCTCGCTCGCCTCCGCGATCGACTCGGAGCACTCCAGGACGCCCGATCCGTCGATGGTCCAGCTGGTCGCCCGGCCCGCCACCGGCCTGTCGGTGCCGCAGGTGTACCGGAAGTCGGCGGTGACCTGCTCCACCCAGGAGTAGTCCACGAAGGTCCCCGCGCCGAGGACCTCGGTGCGGTTCTTGTCGGGCACCGGCGAGGGCCGGTTGACGTCGGCGAACGCGAACTCGATGCCTTCGGTCTGCTCCGTCTTCCCGATGCGGGCGCCCAGGGAGATCAGGGCGGCCTTCGACTGGGCGGCGCCGGCCCGCGTCCCCTTGTCGAAGGTGACGGTGACCTGCGGCGTGTGGAGCACCATCGGCCGGCGCGTGAGCGCGCCGCCTCCCTTGCCGAGCGTCTCCTTCTCGGCGACGCTCGTCAGGACGTCCCGCTTGTCGACGTTGAACCACTCGTACCTGCCGTTCTTGCAGGCGGCGTTGAGCGCTGCCGTGGCCGCGGCGGAGCGCTCGTCGGTGCCGGACGTGCAGGCCGCGGTGCCCGCGAGCAGCGCGGCGACGGCACAGGCGGAGAGGAAACCCTCTTTGATCTTCATGCTCGTGTCCCCCAAAACCACTGGTCAGATGGTGGGTCCGACTGTGCCTTCCAAGGGTGAGGCGGGGCAAGGGACTTGAGGTGATTCTGAGCTGGGCCGGGCGGCTCGACCCTTCCTTCGCCCCCGCTGCGCCCTCCGTGCCCGCTGACCCGATCCTTTGGAAACATGTCATTCAGGCCAATGGTGGGAGGTGGGGGAGGGACGCGAAGCTCAGTGGCATGGCCCAGACAACCGAGAGCCCCGCTCCCGCGCCCCCCGCTCGCCGTACGCCCCGCGATCCCCGCGTCCACCGCGCCTGGTTCGTCGCGGCGGTCACCTTCGTCACGATCATCGGCGCGGCGGCCTTCGCCTCCCTGCCGGGCCTGCTGATCGAGCCGCTGCACCGGGAGTTCGACTGGTCGCGCGGCACGATCGGCTTCGCCGTCTCGGTGAACCTCGCCCTCTACGGGCTCACGGCTCCCTTCGCCGCCGCGCTCATGGACCGCTTCGGCATCCGCCGGGTCGTCGCCCTCGCGCTGACGGTCATCGCCGTCGGCTCCGTCCTCACCGTGTGGATGACGGCCGCCTGGCAGCTCGTCCTCTACTGGGGCGTGCTCGTCGGCCTCGGCAGCGGCTCGATGGCGCTCGCCTTCGCCGCGACCGTCACCAACCGCTGGTTCGTCGCCCGCCGCGGCCTCGTCACCGGCATCCTCACCGCCGCCGGCGCCTCCGGGCAGCTCGTCTTCCTGCCGCTGCTCTCCTGGCTGGTCGAGCACCACGGCTGGCGCCCCGCCGCCGTCACCGTCGCCCTGGCGGCGCTCGCGGTCGTCCCCTTCGTGTGGCTCCTGCTCCGCGACCACCCGGCGGACACGGGCCTCGCCCCGTACGGCGGGGAGTACACCGAGAAGCCCGCCCCCGTCACGGGCGCCGCGCGCCGGGCCGTCACCGTCCTGTTCAAGGCGGCCCGCACCGGCCCCTTCTGGCTGCTCGCCGGCACCTTCGCGATCTGCGGCGCGTCCACGAACGGCCTGGTGAAGACCCACTTCGTACCGGCGGCCCACGACCACGGGATGCCGGTGACGGCGGCGGCCGGACTGCTCGCGGTCATCGGAGTCTTCGATGTCGTCGGCACGATCGCCTCCGGCTGGTTCACCGACCGCTTCGAGGCCCGCCGGCTCCTCGCGGTCTACTACGCGCTGCGCGGTGTCTCGCTCCTCTTCCTGCCGATGCTGCTCGCGCCCAGCGTGCACCCGCCGATGCTGTTCTTCATCGTCTTCTACGGCCTGGACTGGGTGGCCACGGTCCCGCCGACGATCGCCCTCTGCCGCGAGCACTACGGCGAGGACTCGGCGATCGTCTTCGGCTGGGTCCTCGCCTCCCACCAGGTCGGCGCGGCCCTCGTCGCCTTCGGAGGCGGTGTCGCCCGGGACGTCTTCGGCTCGTACGACGTCGTCTGGTACGCCTCCGGCGCGCTGTGCGCGGCGGCGGCGCTGATGGCCCTGGTCATCCGCCGGCCCCGGACGGAGGCGCTGACCCTGGCGGGAGCATGATGATCGCCAGGGGGTGATCGCCGATGAGCGGTCCTGACATGGGGCGCACGCACGCCCGGATGCTGCGGGTCTCGACGCTGGCCCTGTGCCTGGAGGCCGGGGTGGCCCTGGCGGCGCTGATGACGGTGGGCCTGTCCACGGAGCCGGAGCCGGGGGAGGACACCGGCGGAGGTGGCCTGTTCCTGCTGCTGCTCCCGTTCTTCGCGGTGTTCGGCGTACTGGCAGCGTTCGCGGTCTCGGCCGTACTGGTCCTGCCGGTGATCCTGCTGGGCGAGGACCTCGGGCGGAAGTCAGGCCGCGACCCGCTCTGGTGGCAGCTCTCCCTGGCGGGCCTCGCCGGCGCCCTCCTCGCACCGCTCGCGGGCGTGCGGGGATGGATCGCGGGCTGGACGGTCCTGGCGGTGGCGGCGCTGCTCACCCGGCGGGCGAGGCAGGGCTACTTCGTCTCCCTGCTGCTGTGGGGCACGCTCGCGGTGGTGAGCGTCTTCATGGTGGGCGGGATGGTCCTGTACGCGCAGGGCTAGGAGCCGGCTAGGAGCTGAACCGCCCGAACCGCCCCCGATGGAACAGCAGCGGCGCCCCGTCCCCGTCCTCCGCCGCGCCGAGCGACTCGACCCGTCCGACCACGATCAGATGGTCGCCGCCGGTGTGGACGGCGGTGATCGTGCAGTCGATCCAGGCGGGCGAGTGGGCCAGGCGCGGTGAGCCGGTGGCCGGGGCGGGGTCCCACTCCACCCCCGCGAACTTGTCGGCCCCGCTCACCGCGAACGACCGGCACAGCTCGCCCTGCCCGGCCCCCAGGATGTTGACGCAGAAGGTGCCGGCGTCGGCGATCCGGGGCCAGGTCGTCGACGTACGGGCGACCATGAAGGCGACCAGGGGCGGGTCGAGGGAGAGCGAGGCGAAGGACTGGCAGGCGAACCCGGCCGGCCCTTCCGCGTCGAGGGCGGTCACGATCGTGACCCCGCTCGCGAAGTGACCGAGGACGCGGCGGAATTCGGCCGGGTCGACGGGCGGTCGCTCGTCCTCCCGTACCGCGCGCAGTACCGGCCGTGGCAGTGGATCGACGGCCGTCGGCGAACCGGCCGCTCTCAGGTGTCGGACGGCGGTGGCCGCCATCCCGGCGTGTCCCATCACACCGTCCATTGAAGCTGACGGTTCGTCAGATAGGAAGCCCCTCGGGGCGACGGTCGTCCGCCGCCCCGAGGGGCTTCCTTCACTCGTGCCTCGCGAGGATCAGCCGACGACCGCCGCGGTCGCCCGGGTCCAGGCGACACCGGAGACGTGACCGGTCCGGTAGGCCGTCACCCGCACGGTGATCTTCGTCCCGAGCTGCGCCCTGGTCAGCGTGAACCAGGCCTTCGTCGCACCGCTGATCGCCCGCCCGTTGGCGTACCACTGATACGCGTACGAGCTCGGCGCCGGCGTCCACGTCCCCCGGTTCAGGGTCAGCGTCCGGCCGACCTTGACGGTGCCGGTGAGGGTGGGGGCCTTGGTCGCCTTCGGGGCGACGCCCTTGACGATGGTGGCCGCGCTGGCGGCGGTCACGGCCGGGTGGCCCGCCTTGCGAGCGGTCACGGAGACGGACAGCTGCTTGCCCTGGAGCGTCGACGGAAGCGTGTACGAGGAGGCCGTGGCCCCCGCGATGATCACGCCGTTGGCCCGCCACTGGTACGCGTACGTGTCGGCCGTCGGCGTCCACGAGCCGCTCGTCGCCGTCACCTTGCCGCCGACGACGACCGTGCCGGTGACCTTGGGGGCGGCGGTGACGCGGAGCGGGGCGATGACGGTGATCTGGCCGCGCGCGAACCTCTCGGCGTCGTGCGTGACCACGGTCGCGTAGAGCTTCGTGCGCGGGGCGCTCGTCAGGTCGAGGGCGACCACCATGCTCCGGCGGTCGGTCGCGACGGAGACCGTCGTCGAGCGGGCGCGGTAGGAGCCGGAGGTGAGCTCGACGACGTCCTTCTCGTGCAGGGCGGTGCCGGTGACCTTCATGGTGATCTTCCCGGCGCCGACGGTGCCGGGGGTGACGGTGCCGATGGTCCGGGCGTCGCTGCCGCAGGGCGAGTGCATGCAGGAGAACTTCGCCGATACCGGCACGGAGGACGTGGTAGGCCTCGACGGCATGCCGATCAGGAGGACGGTCGGCCGGGACACCGGGTACCACTCGTCCTCCGTCGGCGGAACCTCGCACTCGTAGCGCCCGTAGTAGTACCGCTCCGTACAGCCGTCCTGGCGGTCCGCCAGTGTGTACAGCCTGGGGGTCGGCGTGCCCGAAAGGGTGGCACCGGACGTCTGCGGCATGACGAAGCGGTCGCCCGACATCGTCGGGAGCACGGCACAGATCGCGGTCTTCTGCTCGGACAGGGTGGCGACGAGCGGCCCGAAGCCGTAGCTCACGTTGGGGACCTTGGCGCACTCGGGCGCGGGCCCGGCGGCGGTGCCGATCCGGAGTGCGTCGAGGCGGTAGGCGGGGGTGGCGGTCGCGTCCCTCTCGACCTCCACGATCACCTGGTAGCCGGTGGACCCGGTGACGGCACAGCCGTTGAACGGGTCGGCACAGGCATCCGCACCGCCCGGCCGGTACACGCCGAGGGCAAAGGCGGAGGGGTACGGCGTGGCGCGGGCGTTCAGGTGCAGGGTGTCCCGGGCGTCGGCGGTGGTCACCCGGTGGCAGACGAGCCGGCCGGACACGGCGGAGAGGCCGGCGGCCGACGGACGGCCGACCGCTGTGGCGGGGGTCGTGACGCAGCCGCGCGCGGTGGCGGTGACGTCCCGGCGGGTGAGCGTGTGCTCGGAGGGGGAGCCGGCGCTACGGAGGAGCACCGTGTGCGAGAGCCCGGGCGTCAGGGAGCAGCTCACCAAGGTGAAGTCGCCCTCGTCCGCGTCACAGACCCGACGGCCCTTCTCGTCGACGACGGCCACGTCGAGGGAGCTGTAGCCGGTCGCGTTCGTGATCTCCAGGAGTTCGCGGCTCGTGTGGGTGTCCGCCGGAATCTTCAGGCAGTCGGCGAAAGCGTCGGCCTCGACGGTCGCCTTCACCTGGGCCGAGTCGGCGCCGAAGCCGCCCGCGGGGAAGGTCCGGCAGGCGCTCGACACGTCCGTGCGGTGCACGACGAGCCCGTACGAACCGGTGAACGAGGTGCTTCTGCCCGTCACCAGCGCGCGGTACGGGGCGGTGCCGCTGAGGGCGCAGGTGCCCACGGCGGGAAGGCTCCAGCAGATCGACGCGCCGGTCGCGTCCCGCACCGTGACGTCCATCCGCGCGCCGGCGTATGCGGACGAACTCGTCATGAGGGCCAGCTGGGCGCCCTGGGGGGCCGCCAGGTTCACGCAGTCGATCTCGCCAGGCTCAGCGAGGGTGTACCGCTGCGGCTGGGCGAACACCGAGTCCGAGCAGCCCTGCGAGGACCGCGGGTCGGTGATGCGCAGAGGGTCGCCGCCGATGAGGGTGTAGGTGACGCCCGCGGTGAGCCGGCACTCGTAGTCGCAGACCTGTCCGGTCGCTCCGTACATCTCGACGCGCTGGGAGATGCCGTCCGCGTCGTAGGCCCAGATCTCGTACGCGCCGGAGGTGGTCGGCGTGAACGTCCTGCACGGGACAGGAGACACGGCGTCGGCGGGACCGGAGCCGTACGGCGTCACGGACGCCACCGCGCACCCGGCGGGATCGGAGAGGCGTCGGATCTGCACGCTGTACGTGAGGGGGCCGGAGGAGCCGCCGACGCTGACGTCCGAAAGGACGCGGTAGCCGCCGGTCCCGGCGGGCAGCACGCAGGCGTAGCCGACGCTGCAGAGGCGCTTGCCCGTGTCGTCGGTGATCCACCCGGTGAACGTGGCGTACCCGGAGACGCCTTGGAGCTGTGCCTTGACCAAGGCGCCCTGCTCGGCTGTGAAGGAGTGGCAGATGAGGCCAAGGGGGTCGGAGAGGGTGCCGGTCGTCGGTGGTGCGCCGATGTCGGTGCTGACGGGGCCGGTACAGCCCGGGCCCGGCATCAACGGGAAGACCGCGATCCGCGTCTCACCCGTGTAGCCCCCCGCGTGGTTGCCGATGTCGAGCCGGTACGTGCCGACGGCCAGGTGGCAGGGATTGAAGTCGATCCCGGCCGTGGGGCACACGGGCGTTCCGCCGGAGGAGAACGTGGCGGTCAGGCTTCCGGTGCCCCGCACCTTGTGCGGTCCCGGCCGCTCCACCGTCACCGTGAAACAGACGGAGCCGGGGGCGGGCACGGACACCGTCCTGGCCGCGTCGCCCGAGTCGCCGAAGGGGGCGAGCGGCAGGGCGGGGCAGTTGTCGATGGTGGGGGCCGTGGTGGGGGTGGGCGCCGGGTCGACCGTCGGGGTCGGGGTCGGGGTCGGTTCCGGGGTCGGGTCCGGGGTCGGGTCCGGTGTCGGAGTCGGGTCCGGGGTCGGTGTCGGGTCCGGGGTCGGTTCCGTCGACGTCGACGAAGGTTCCGGTTCCGGTTCCGTCGACGTGGACGAAGGTTCCGTAGCCGGTTCCGTTTCCGGCGCGGGAGCCGTGCTCGCGGTGGCAGCCGGCGTGGCGGCCACCGCCACCCCCGCCGGCAGCATCGGGCTCAGCAGAGCAGTGAGAAGCGCGGGAACGAGAAGAAGGGATCTTCGAGACCTGCGGGATCTTTGGCGCGAGCGCGCGGAGTTGGGCATTCCGTTCCCCCCGGAGCGGCAGTGTGTGGCATATGCGCGACACACCATATGGCTCCGGTACGACAGCCTCCGCTACCGCCCCTCGTACCGCGCCTCCCGCCGCTCCACGAAGCTCGCCACCCCCTCCTGCGCGTCCCGCGTCCCCATGTTCAGCTCCTGGGCCGTCGCCTCCGTCGCGAAGGCCGTCGTGCGGTCCACGTCCAGGGAGGCGTTGACCAGCTGCTTCGTCAGGGCGAGGGCTCGCGTCGGGCCCTGGGCCAGGCGTTCGGCCCATTCGCGGGCCGTCTTCTCCAGGGTCTCCGCCGGGACGACCCGGTTCACCAGGCCCAACCGTTCCGCCTCCGCCGCCGGCACCGCGTCGCCGAAGAACATCAGCTCCTTCGCCCGCTGCGGCCCGATCAGCCGGGGGAGGAGGTACGCGCCCCCGCCGTCCGGGACGAGTCCCCGCCGTACGAACACCTCGATGAAACGCGCCGAGTCCGCCGCAAGCACCAGGTCGCACGCGAAGGCGAGGTGCGCCCCGATGCCCGCCGCCGTGCCGTTCACCGCCGCGATCACCGGCTTCTCGCAGCCCAGTACGGCCCCGATGAACCGCTGCGCCCCGAGCCGGATCATCCGGGCCACGTCCCCGGCCACCCGGTCACCCGACGAGGACGGCGACCCCCGCAGGTCCGCGCCCGCGCAGAAGCCCCGGCCCGTCGCCGTGACGACCACCGCCCGGATCTCCGGGGCGGCGGAGGCCGACGCCAGCAGGTCGATGATCCGTTCCCGCTGGTCCCAGGTGACCGCGTTCATCGCCTCAGGGCGGTTGAGCGTGATCCAGGAGACGCCGTTCTCCACGGCGTGCAGCACGTCCGGCACGGAAGAGGCTCCTTATCGGCAGACCGCGAGCGCGTCCAGGGCCACCGCCCCCTGCCCGCGCGGCAGCACCATCAGCGGGTTGATGTCCAGTTCGGCGAGGTCGCCGTCGAGTTCGAGGGCCATCCGCTGTACCCGCAGCACGACCTCGACGAGCGCGTCGATGTCGGCCGGCGGAGCGCCCCGTACGCCCTCCAGGAGCGCCCGGCCGCGCAGCTCCGCGAGCATGGAGCGGGCCTCCCGCTCGCCGAAGGGCGGCACGCGGACGGCGGTGTCGTTGAGGACCTCCACCAGGACCCCGCCCAGACCCACCGTCACCGTCGGCCCGAAGAGTTCGTCGCGGGTCACGCCCACCACCATCTCGACGCCCCGCCCGACCATCTGGCAGACGAGGACGCCGTCGAGGTCGATCGACTCGTACCGCGCGATGTCGGTGAGCTCGCGGTACGCGTCCCGGACCTGGCTCGCGGAGGTCAGCCCGACCTTCACCAGGCCCAGCTCCGTCTTGTGCGCGAGCTGCGCGCCCGACGCCTTCATCACCACCGGGTAGCCGACGAGCCCCGCCGCCCGGACCGCCGCCGCCGCGCTCGTCACGAGCTGCTCGCGCGGCACCCGTATCCCGTACGCCCGCAGAAGCTGCTTCGCCGCGTGCTCGCTGAGCCGCCGGCCCGGCCGCACGAGGGCCTGCGCCTTGCGGAAGGAGGGGGAGGGGGTGCGGGGGGCCTCGTCGAAGGGGGAGCGGTAGCCGATGGTGAAGCGGTGGTGGTCGAGATAGGCCTTCACGGCCCCGATGCAGTTCCCGAACGTCCGGAAGGTGGCGACACGCGAGGAGCCGAGGAGGGTCGTGCGGTACGCCTCCTCCGTCCCGACCGGGGAGCCCCACACCACGCACACCAGCTTGTCCGTCGCCTCGGCGGCGTCGACCAGGTCCTGCGCGAGCTTGTCGCTCATGGGCGGGAAGGGGCCGGTGATCGGACAGATGAGGACGCCGACGGAGGGGTCCGCGAGGATCGCGTCGATGATCTTCCGGCCGCGCCAGTCGCCCACCGGGTGACCGCCGTTGTCGACGGGGTTGGAGACGCTCAGGTACTCCGGGATCCACTGGTGCAGTTCGTCCTGCTTGGCCTGCGGCAGGGTGGGGAGTTCGAGCCCGGCCGCCGTCGCCAGGTCGGCGAAGTGGGCGCCCGTACCGCCGGAGATCGAGTAGACGACGACTCCGTCCGCCTGCGGCCTGCGGGCGCGGGCGAGCAGGGTCGCGGTGTCCTGGAGCTGGTCGAGCCCGTCGACCCGGATCACCCCGTACTGGCGCATGGCCGCGTCGACGACCTGGTCGGCGCCGGTGAGCTTGCCGGTGTGGGAGGCGGCGGTGCGGGCCCCGGTCTCGGTGCGGCCGACCTTCACGGCGACGACGGGGACGCCCTGGCGTGCGGCCCGGTCGGCGGCGAGGAGGAAGGAGCGGCCGTCCTTGAGTCCCTCGACGTAGCAGGCGATGGCCCCGACCTCGGGCAGTCCGGCGAAGTACGAGATGAAGTCGGAGGTCTCCAGGTCGGCTTCGTTGCCGGTGGGCGCCCAGTGGGAGAGCCGGACGCCCAGCTCCTGGAGGGTGAAGACGGGCCGCCCCTGGTGACCGGACTGGGTGATGAGGGCGACGGCCGGGCCTTCGAGGTCGTCGCGGAAGCGCTCGAAGGCGTTGAGGTTGGTGTTGGGGCCGAGGAGCCGGAGCCCCGAGCGGCGTACGGCGGCGGCGAGCCGTTCCTGCGCGGCGGCGCCCGCCTCGCCGGTCTCGGCGAAGCCGGAGGCGAAGGCGACGGCGAACCGCACCTTCGTGTCGGCGAGTTCCTCGATGACGGGGAGCGGGTCGGCGACGAGGAGGACGGCGAGGTCGACGGGTTCGGTGAGCGCGGCGACGGAGGGCACGCAGTCGATCCCGAAGACGCTCGTACGGGTCGGATGCACGGGCACGAGCCGGGCGCCGACCCGCTCGGCCCAGGCGAGCAGCTGCCGGGTGATGCCGGTGTTGGGGCGGCCCTCGGTGTCGGAGGCGCCGACGACGGCGACGGACCCGGGCCGGAAGAACCGGTCGAGGTCGGGTACGGGGGCGTGCAGCGGCCGGCCGCTGACGTCCTGGTCGCCGGGGGCGGCGGTGACGCCGTGCACGACGCCGGTGGGCTCCTCCCCGCAGGCGACCACGCGTGCGCGGAGATCGGTGGTGAAGGTGCCGTGAGTCGATCCAAGCATCGTTCCGCTCCACCTTCCGCCCATGACCATTGACCTGACGCATAGTCAGATTACAGAACTGACGCTCAGTCAGGAATGGTTGTGCGGGGTGGATGTTCGGGAAGTCCTCAGGACCCCGAGTTCCCGCGTCCCCAAGCCCCCAAAAGTCCCCAAGACCGTTGGTCCGAAACTGCCTTGGTCTTCGTCGGTTGTGACGCCCGTGCGACGGCGAGGAGCAGGACGCCGCAGACCGCGACCAGGATCCAGCCCGGACGTGACGCCTCCGCGAGCTCCGCCGGGCCGGCGGCCGCGACCAGGCCGCCGGCGAGCGCGATGCCGAGGGCGGAGCCGAGCTGCCGTGCCGTGGAGGTGATCGCCCCGGCCACGCCGGCGCGGGCGAGCGGCAGTCCGTTGACCGCGGTGTTGGTGATCGGGGCGTTGGCGAAGCCGAACCCGATGCCGATGAGCGAGAGCGCGCCGAGGAGCAGGAACACGCTGGTGTGCGGGGTGAGGCGGACCAGGCACAGCCCGCCGGCCGTCAGGAAACCGCCGGCGAGGAGCAGCGGCAGCCGCGGTCCGGTGCGTCCGACCATGCGGCCTGACCAGGGCGCGCAGACGGTCGCACCGACGGCCAGGGGCAGGCTTGCCGCGCCGGCGGCCAGCGGCGTCCATCCCCGGGTGTGCTGGAGGTAGAGGGTGTTCAGGAGCAGCGTCATGTTCAGGGCGACGAAGACCGCCACCGCGCCGACGACGGCACCGCTGAAGGCGGGGCGCCCGAAGAGCCGTAGATCCATCAGCGGTTCACGTCGGCGGGACTCGACCCACACGAAACCGGCCGTCGCCGCGGCGGCGCCCGCGTATCCCGCGAGCGCCGCGGGCGACGACCAGCCGATGCGCGGCCCCTCGATGAGGACGCCGACCGCGACCGCGAGGGCGACGGCCAGCAGGAGCTGGCCGGGCAGGTCGAGCCGCCGGGCCCGCTCGGCCCGGGACTCCGGCACGAACACCGCGCTGAGCAGCAGGGCGGCCACGATGACGGGTGCGTTGATCCAGAAGAGCGCCCGCCAGTCGAGCCCCGCGAGGAGCGCGCCGCCCGTGAGGGGGCCTGCGGCCATGCTCAGTCCGAACACCGACGCCCAGACGCCGATCGCCCGCGCCCGTTCCTTCGGGTCCGGCATCGCGTTCACCACGATCGCGAGCGCCACGGGGCTGAGCATCGAGGCGCCGACCCCCTGCAGGGCGCGGCCCGCGACGAGCGCGCCCGCCGACGGGGCGAGCGCGCAGAGCAGCGAGGCCATGCCGAAGACGGCCAGCCCGCACTGGAACACCCGGCGGCGCCCGAAGCGGTCCGCCAGCGCGCCGGAGGAGATCAGGAGACCGGCCAGGACGAGGGTGTAGGCGTCCACGACCCATTCGAGACCGCGCGTGTCGACGTCCAGGCCGCGCCCGATGGCCGGCAGACCCACATTGACGATGGTGGTGTCCAGGCCCACCAGGAACATGCTCAGACAGCAGACGGCCAGCACCGTCCAGCGTCTGCGCGCGCTCAGTACAGGTTGGGCCGGCCGAACGGGCTGATCGGGTGGAGAGAGCTGATCGGGTGGAGAGAGCTGATCGGGTTGAGAGAGCTGATGGGGCTGATCTGGCTGAGCGGCGTGTGCCGACGTCGCCTTCGGCGCGGTCATGGTCCACCCCTGAGGTCCGGGAACAGTGCCCGGCAAGGCTCCGCCCGCGTGACGACCGCAGGCCAGCGATGTTGCCGACACCGCAAATCCGGGACGGACCGCGACCTCGGAGCTAGCGGCCCCGGGAGATCCCCCGCGCGATCCTGCGCGCGATCTTCTCCGCGTCGATCGCCAGCTCGCGCAGCATCCCGCTGATCGGGTTGGTGAAGCCCTGGAAGTACAGTCCCGGCGCCTCGCGCGGGCAGCGTGCCCCGTGCACCACCGGCCGTCCGTTTCCGTCGAGCACGCCGTCCAGGTGTCCGAGCAGCGGCTCCAGGGCGCGCCGGTAGCCGGTCGCCGCGATCACCGCGTCCGGGGCGATCCGGGTGCCGTCCGCGAGGAGCACCTCGCCGTCCTCGAAGGCCTCGACGGCGGCGACGACCTCGACCTTCCCGGCCCGTACGGCCTCGATGAGGCCCACGTCCTGCACCGGGACCGCGCCTTCCCGCTGGCGGGTGGCGAGACCCTTCTCGGGGCGGGGCAGCCCGTGTGCCGACAGGTCCGGCAGGAAGCAGCGGCCGATCACCTCGCCCAGCCGGTCGACCACGGCCGTCGGCAGGCGCCGCACCAGGATGCCGCTGCGCTGGGCGGGCCAGCCGAGGGTCGTGCGCCGCACGATGTGCGGGACGGTCCGCACCGCGAGCCGTACGCGCCCGGCGCCGCCCTCGGCGAGGTCGGCGGCGATCTCGGCCCCGGTGTTCCCGGCGCCCACGACGAGGACGTCCTTCCCCGCGTACGGCTTCGGGTTGCGGTACTCGCGGGCGTGGCTCAGCCCGCCCTTGTACGCGTCGAGCCCGGGCCACTCCGGCAGGCGCGGGGTGTGGTTGTAGCCGGTGGCCACGACCACCGCGCTCCCGGTGAGCCGACGCCCGCCGGTCGCGTGCAGGACCCACTCCGCGCCCGCCCGGTCGACACGGAAGACCTCGACGCCCGTCACGATCTCCAGCTCGTGCTTCTCCGCGTACTTCTCCAGGTACCGCACGACGTCGGCGCGGGCGACCCAGCGCCCGAAGGAGCGGGGTATCCGCAGGCCGGGGAGGCCGGAGAGGCGCCGGGTGGTGTGGAGCCGCAGCCGGTCGTAGTGGGTGCGCCAGGAGGCCCCGACGGCGTCGGACTTCTCCAGGACGACGGCCCGTACTCCGCGCTCGCGCAGGGAGGCGGCGACGGCGAGTCCGCCGGGGCCGCCGCCGATGACGTACACGGGGTGAGCGGGAGTCTGCTGGGAAGTGGTGGCCATGAATGCTGAGCGTAATGACGTGTACACGCAGTGGGTCTCGACCAAGAGGGATTTCGGTTGCGAATCGGTCACGCCCGCCGAGCGCCCGCCGACCTCTTGCGCGACCGGCCCGCCCTGCGCTGAACTGACGTACCGTCAGATTTCCGTGATTCAGCTCGTGGGGGCGCGCATGCAGACCGTCTGGCTCACCGGCGCCGAATGGCTCGCCGTCCTCCGCATCGGCCTCGGCCTGTGGTGGCTGGAGAGCTGGCGGCACAAGGACAGGAAGGGCTGGTTCGAGCGCGGCACCGGCATCGCCTGGGCCGCCGACGTCGCCGCCAAGCACAAGTGGCCGCAGGTGAAGAAGGGCTTCGACACCGTCGTCGCCCCCCGCCCCAAGGTCATGGCGTACGTCGTCGTCTACGCCGAACTCGCCCTCGGCCTCGGCCTGGTCGTCGGCTTCCTCACCCCGGTCGCCCTCGTCGGCGGCCTCCTCCTCAACCTCCTCTACCTCGTCCTGATGATCCACGACTGGGCCGAGCAGGGGCAGAACGCGATGATGGCGCTGATCTCCCTGGTCGCGCTCCTCGCGATGTCCTGGCAGACCTGGTCCCTCGACCACGCGATCGGACTCTTCTGATGACGGCAGCCGACCCCGACATCGACACCTTCACCCGCCCGTACTGGGACGCCGCCGCCCAGGGCCGGCTCCTGCTGCGCCACTGCGCGGCCTGCGACCGGACCCACCACTACCCGCGCGAGTTCTGCCCCCACTGCTGGAGCGAGGACGTCCGCTGGGAGCCGGCGAGCGGCCGCGCCACGCTCTACACGTGGTCGGTCGTCCACCGGAACGACCTCCCGCCCTTCGGCGAGCGCGTCCCGTACGTCGCCGCCGTCGTCGACCTCGCGGAGGGCCCGCGCATGATGACGGAGGTCGTGGACGTGCCGGAGGCGGAGCTCCGGATCGGCATGGAGCTGCGGGTCGCCTTCCGGGCGGAGGGCGAGACGACGGTGCCGGTCTTCACGGCGGGTCACGCCCGGTCGTGACCGGTCACGACTTCACGTAGGCCGCGGCCAGTGAGGGCCCCCGCCCGTCGAGGGTGAGTCCCTCCAGGTCCCGGTGGAACGGCAGCAGGTTCTCGTACCGGCAGATCGGCACCACCACCGCGAGGCTCACGAGCAGTTCGTCCACCTTGGCCCACGCCGCCGCCTGCGCACCGTCGCCCGTCGCCGCCGTCGCGCGGTCGATCGCCCGGTGCAGGGCGGGGTCGTCGAACGCGCCGAGCCCCTGGCCGTCCGGCACCCGCGTGTCGAAGTGGGAACGGAAGAACAGCGAAGGATCGGGCGAGTACGTGGAGAGGGTCACCACGTGCAGGTCGTAGTCGTAGGCGCCCGGACGGATCCCGGATCCGGTGGGCGGTACCCCCACGTCGGCCGCCCGCGCCCGGAACCCGGCCCTCAGCAGGGCGTCGACGAAGGCCGCCGCCCGCTCGCGGCCGTTCGGCTCGCCCTGCGTGTGCGCGACGACGAGTTCGCGCGGCGGCGCTCGTGTCCCGAGTGTCTTCCGGGCGCGCTCCGGGTCACCGTTCTCCGCCGCCCCGAGCGGCCCGGCGCCGGAGTCCAGGTGGCCTCGTACGCCGGGCGGAAGGATGCGGGTGGTGGGCACGGCCTGGCCCTCCGCGAGGATCCGGTGCACATCCTGCCGGGGGAAGGCCAGCGCCAGCGCCAGCCGCACGTCTCGGTCCCACACCCGCCGCGTGTTGACCACGTAGAGGCTCACCGTGGTGCTCGGCGCCTCCGCGAACCGCAGAACCGACATGACGTCGGGAGCGAGGGGAGTGTCGGGGTCGGTGCTGCCGTCGCCTCCGAGAGACACCACCGGGCGTCGGGCGGGCGACGAGCGGATTCGCTCGGCCAGCGATCGCCCGGCCGCCTCCCATACCTCGAAGCGGTACGTGTCGGGGAAGGCCGTCCGCAGCGGATCGGTGGCGGGGTCCCAGTGCGGGTTCCGCCGCAGCGTGGGACGCATTTCCCCGTTCTCGGTCTGGTTCCACGCGATCCTGTAGGGCCCGCAGGCAGCCCGTGTGGACTCGTCGCGCGCACGGTTGGTGGCGACCGGGGCCGGTGCCCCCGCCGGTCCGGCGAGGAGGAAGGGGAAACCCGTGTCCGGCGTCCTCAACCGGTAGACGACGGTCCGGCGGTCCGGCGCCTCGACCCGCAGGACGGTCGCCGAGAGCAGGACCCCGAGCGGGTCCGGTTCGGGGTCCTCGTCCAGGAGGGTGCGGGCACGGGTGAAGTCCGCACTCGTGACGGCGGTGCCGTCCTCGTACCGGACGTCCTCCTTCAGAGTGAACGTCCACGTCCGGCCGCCGTCCGTCATCCGCCCCGGGGCGGTGGCGAGGTCGCCGACGAGCATGAGGCGTCCGTCCGCAGTTCTCTTGTAGCCGGTGAGAGTGCGGGAGACGAGCTGACGGAGCAGGGCGATGCCCTCCGTGGGCGCGAGCCGGCCCGGACCCGATGCGTCGGGCAGCGGCGTGCTCAGGATCGTCACCTCCCTGCCCCGACGGGCACCGTCGGGTGTGGGGGCCGGGCCCCGGGAGTCGGCGGCGGTACCGACGAGCGTGTCGTACGGGAGGGAGGAGTCCGTACTCCCCGCCGCCCCGCCCTTCCCGTCACCCCCGGGCTCGTCGAGCATGCCCAGGGCCATGCCGCCACCGCCGAGGACCACGGCCCCGACGACGGACAGGAAGTTACGGCGGGAGGGGGGTGGTTCGACTGTGCTCTCGGGCTCGGGTTCCGGCTCGGGTTCCGGCTCGGGTTCGGGTTCGGGCTCTGGCTCCGGCTCCGGTTCGGGCTCTGGCTCTGGCTCCGGCTCCGGTTCGGGCTCTGGCTCCGGCTCCGGTTCGGGCTCTGGCGCGGCTTCCGCCCGCACCTCCGCCTGCGCCGCTTCCGCTTCCCCTGCCGGTTCGGGCGGGGCGATCCGGTAGGAGGTCTCCGGTGTGAGTACGGGATCGGGCTCGTCCTCGGGTAACGGCCCGGGCTCGTCCTCGGGTACGGACACGGGGGCGGCCCTCTCGGCGGACACGACCGACTTCCCCGCGCCGGCCAGCGCTTCGAGCCGCTCGATCGCCGTCTCCGCGTCCGGCCGTTCCGCCGGGTCCTTCGCCAGCAGGTCGGCGATCAGCTCCGCCCACCCGTCCGGCAGCCCGGGCCGTTCGCCGTCGATCGGCGGAGGCGGTTCGTGGAGATGGTGGTGGATCAGGGCCGCCGCCGATCCCGACATGAACGGCGGGTTCCCGGCGAGGAGTTCGTGCAGGACGCAGCCCAGCGAGTAGAGGTCGCCGCGCGGTTCGTCGGGCCCGTCCTTGAACCGCTCCGGTGCCATGTAGAGCACGGTGCCGTTCGGCCCGTCGCCCGTGCGCGTCAGCCGCTGCGTCGCGGCGTCGACGAAGGTGGCGACCCCGAAGTCGAGCACCTTGACCAGGTCCTCGTCCGTGAGGAAGACGTTCGCGGGCTTGATGTCCCGGTGCACGACCCCCGCCCGGTGCGCGACGGCGAGCGCCCGGCAGATCTGGGCGCCGATCCGCGCCACCTCGCCTGCTGCGAGCGGCCCCTCTTCGCGCAGCCACGCCGCGAGCGTCCGCCCGGTGAGCATCGGCATCACGAGGTACGGAAGGTCGGGCCCGTCCTCGCGGACCGCTGTCCCGTGGTCGTGGATGCCGACGATGTACGAGCTCTCCAGGACCGCCGCCGCTCGCGCCTCCCGGTGGAAGAGCGCGATCAGCCGCTCCCTGTCCGCCTCGGGCATGTCCTCGGGGGCGGCGAGCAGCTTCACGGCCACGTGGCGACCGAGGCGCGTGTCCTCGGCGCGCCACACGACGCCCATGGCTCCGGCGCCGACCCGCTCGACGAGCCGGTACCGGCCGTCCAACATCCTTCCCCGCATGGGGATCAATCTAGCGGCGGGGAAAGTGGGTTGACGGGTCAGACGGGGGAGACGTTCCGCCAGAGGTGGCTCCTGTCGCTCGGATTGCAGGTGTACTGCATCAGGAACGGCGGGCCGGGGATCATGCAGTCGCCGGTGTTCACGTTCTTGATCGTGTGGCCGCTGGACGTCTTGGTGCCGATCGTCCACGACTGGAGGCTGGAGCCGTCGCAGTCCTTGGAGGTGAAGCCGGGCGTCCCGCCCGGCTGGAGGCATTTGCCGGACGCCTTGTTGACCAGCCGGAAGGTGCCGCCCCCTGTGGACGAGTAGGTCCAGGCGTAGGTGATGGTGCCGCTGTTGGGCTGGGTGCCGCACGGGGCGGTGTTGACCATGGTGCCGCCCCACGCGGGGTTGCTCTCGGACAGGCACTCCCCGCTGGAGACGTTCGCGATGGAGTACGTCCCCGAGGGCCCCGAGCCGCCGCCGGTCGACGGCGGGGGAGCGGGCCGGGTGGTCGTCCGGGTGGGCTGAGGCGCGGGCGGCTGCGTGGTCTTCGTCCCGCCTCCACCGCCGGGGCTGGTCGTGGTCGACCCGCCGCCGCCCGGGGCGGTCGTCGAACCGGTCCCGGCGTCACCGCCGGAGCCGCTGCCCGAGCCGCTCCCGGACCCGCTCCCGGATCCGTTTCCGCCGCCGGGCAGGGTCCCGCCGCCGCCCGCGCCTCCCGTGCCGGGCGGCGGTGCCGCCGTGGACCCGCCCGGAGGTACGGAGGCCGGCCCCGAGGAGGCCGAGGCGGAAGCGGACGCGGAGGCGCCCGGCTTCGCGGAGGAGGACGAGGCCACGGGCGCGGGATTGCCGGGCGCCGGCTGCGAGGCGACGGCGGAAGGCGAGCCCGAGGTGTCGGGGGCGGCGCCGAGGCGGCCGATCTCGTACGGGCCGAGCGCGACGGTCAGAGTGGTGCCGGTCGCCACGACGACGGGCACGGCGAGCATGACGAATCGATTCCGCCTGACCCGCTTGGCACCCGGAGCCGCGGCCCCGGTGACCGCGACGGGGTCGGGCGCGGCGGTGGCCGGCTCCTTCCCGGCCTGCGGGGTGAGCGAGGCGGTCGCGACGTCCTTGGCCGGCTCGATCCGCTCCAGCTCGGCCAGGTGCTCGGCGGTGGGCGCCCCGGCGGCGAAGGTGGCGCGCTCGCCGATGCGGTCGGCGACGGCGGCGGGCCACGTGGCCCCGGTGGCCTTCTCGTCGGCCCGCTCGACGAGCTCGGCGGCGGTCGGCCGGTCCGCCGGGTCCTTGGCGAAGCAGGTCCGGACGAGCGCGGCGAGCTCGGGGTCGGTCTCGGTGAGCTTCCCGAAGTCGGGCTCGCCGTGGACGACGCGGTAGAGGAGGTCGGGTCCGGAGCCGTCACCGAACGGGGGCCGCCCGTTCGCCGCGTACAGGAGCAGGCTGCCCAGGGCGAACACATCGGCCGCACCGGTGAGTTGCCGGTCGGCGACGGCCTGCTCGGGGGCCATGTAGGCGGGGGTTCCGATGACCATGCCGGTCTTGGTGAGCCGGCTCTGGTCGGCGGCGCGTGCCACGCCGAAGTCGATGAGGGAGAGGCCGCCGTCGGTCAGCATGACGTTGGACGGCTTGAGGTCGCGGTGCACCATGTCGGCGCCGTGCACGACCCGCAGTCCGGCCGCCGCGTCCCGCAGGAGCCGCCACAGGGACTCCGGGGGCAGCGGGCCGCCGTGCAGCCGGATGGCCTCGCTGAGCGTGATGCCCGGGATGAACTCGGTGGCGAACCACGGAGGTTTGGCCGTGCGGTCGCTCGCGAGGAGTTTCGTGTTGGCCCCGGCGGGCAGCCGGGCCAGGTTGTCGAGCTCGTGCCCGAAGTGGTTGAGGAAGTCGGCGTCCTCGGCGAGTACGGGAAGGACCCGCTTCACCGCCGCGAACTTCCCTGGTACGGCGCCGAGATAGACCCGCCCCATACCTCCGGAGCCGAGCACGCCGAGGAGCCGGAAGGCCCCGATCCGGCGGGGATCCCCCGCCTCGAGTGGCATGGCTCCGCTGCCGTTCAGACTGCCCGCACCAGAGTGGTCTTCCAGTTCCCCCTGCATGGGCCACACATTAGCTGAGGGTGATTCATCTTCGTACGGAGACCAAGTGCCGGTTTCTGTACGGCGATTGAACGGTCGGTGCGGGGTTCGCGGCGCGTTCATCGTCATGTCATTGCAATGCGCAGGCGAGGTTTGTTGCGTTAGCTCGCATGATGGTTGCAATGAAATCCCGGTACTGACCTGCA
>NZ_BJMN01000019.1 GCF_006539185.1 Streptomyces gardneri | reverse complement strand
GTGATCACGACGTCGCAGGTCTGACGAACCGCCGCCGCCTTCAGGTGCATTCCGTCGCGGGCCGTCTTGCCGAAGCCGGCCAGGAACTCGTCGCCGTACGCCTGCGAGTCCGACTCCACCCGGACGACGAGCCCCGAGTCCCCGAGCCGGACCCGGTCCCCCGCCCGGGGGCCGTGCACGGTGGCGTACTCGTGCGGGTCGATGTGCCGGCTCTCGCCCGGCGCGCAGTGGTCGCTGTGTCTGCTGGGCCTGCTCATCGCCCCGCTCCTTCCGTGCCGAGGTAACCGCAGGCCGCCGCGCGCCGCAGGGCCTCCTCCTTCGCTCCGGGCGCGTCCAGCGGCCCGTCGACGAGGCCCGCGAAGCCGATCGCGACGCGCGCGCCGCCCATCGGTACGAGTCCGACGTCGGCGCTGGCACCGGGATCGAAGCGGGTGGACGACCCGGCCGGGGCCGCGAGCCGCATGCCGTACGCGGCGGCGCGGTCGAAGTCCAGGCGGGGGTTGGCCTCGAAGAAGTGGAAGTGCGAGGTCACGCTCACCGGGACCGAGGCCGTGTTGCGGACGGTCAGGGTGATCACCGGTGCCGGTTCCGGGAGGGAGTCCGCGTGGGGCAGTACGGCCCCGGGGGCGCCGTCGCCGCGCTCCACGTCCCCGAAGGGGTCGCTGATGACGGCCAGCCGGGACCCGTCGTCGAACACGGCCTCGACCTGGATCTCCGTCACGATGTCGGTGACGCCGGGGAGCACGTCGTCCGGGCCGAGGACGGCGCGGCCGCGCTTCAGCGCCTCGGCCAGCCGGAGGCCGTCGCGCGCGGCCTCGCACACCGTGTCGGCGATCAGCGCCGTCGCCTCCGGCACATTGAGACGCAGCCCGCGTCCCAGGCGTGTACGCGCGAGCTCGGCGGCCGTGAAGAGCAGCAGCCGGTCCCGCTCGGTGGGGGTCAGAGGCATATCGCCCCCTGGCGCACGGTCCTGGTCACATGCATGGCGTCCCGTTCCTTTCTCCGGATCACCGGAAGCAGGGTGTGTCGCACACTGTGACACTGACTGAAATCTCAGTCAACAATCTGGCCGGGACCGTGCGTTCGCGACTCCCCCGCGCCCCTCAGGCCGAGCGCAGGGCGTCCGTCGGGGACGCCCCGGCCGCGCGCAGTGCCGGGTAGATGCCGGCGACGGCGGCCACCAGGACGGAGACCGAGGGGCCCGCGACGATCGTGTAGAAGGGGACGGAGACGGGCCATCCCTGGACCAGGGCGTAGCCGTAGACGGCCAGACTGCCCAGGACCAGCCCGCCGATCCCGCCGATGAAGCCCATCAGCACGGCCTCCAGCAGGAACTGGACGGCGATCTGCCCGCCCCTGGCACCCAGCGCGCGGCGCAGCCCGATCTCACCCCGGCGCTCCATCACGCCCACCACCATGGTGTTGGCGATGCCGACGCCCCCGACGAGCAGGGCGACCGCGGCGAGGGAGAGGACCAGTCCGGTCAGTGCGCCCTTCGCCTCGCCCCGCGCCACGAGCAGGTCGGACGGCCGGCTGACGGCGACCATGCTCGGGCTGACCGGATTCGCGGTGGCCCCCGCCACCGCCTGCACGTCCGGGACGCGTTCGGGATGGGTCCGGAGGTAGACCGTGGCAGCGCTGTCGTCCGCGCCCAGCTGGGCCCTGGCCTGCGGCCAGCCGACCAGGGCCGCCGTGCCGAGTTCGGGAGCCAGGTCGTTCGGCGCCAGGATCCCCCGGACCACGTACGGCTGTCCGCCGAGCCAGACCCGCTCGCCGGGCGCGGTCACGCCGAGGCGCTGCGCGGCCTGGTCGCCGAGCACGGTCACGGGGAGGTTCTCGGCGGCCTTGTCGAGCCACCGCCCGCTCCGCACGGTCGCGTGCAGGACGTCCAGCAGGTTCAGCCTGGCGGCGAGCACACTGAGGCCGCCGGTCTGCTGCTTGGGCACCAGGTCGTTGCGGTAGATCTCGGCCTTGGTGGCCCCGGTCGCGGTGACCTGCTGCACCGGGGCGACCCGGGCGAGCATCTTCTCGGCCGTGGATGGCAGCGGGACGAGCTGCTGCTGGGCGTCCTTTCCCGGCGACACGGTGATCAGGTTGGAGCCGAGCTGGTCCAGGCGGGCCAGCAGGTGCGCCTGGTTCGACGCGGAGATTCCCGTCACGGCGATGACGGCGGCGATGCCCAGGCAGATGCCGAAGGCCGAAAGAGCCGAGCGCGTCTTGCGGGTGCGCGGTCCGATCATGCCGAGGCGCAGCAGGTCCGTGGGGCGCAGCCGGGTGCGGCGTCGTGGGGAGCTCATCGGACGTCTCCTGCCAGGTGCGGGCGGCGCTCGTCGAAGTCGACGCGGCCGTCGTGGATGCCGACGCGCCGGGGGAACGACGCGGCGAGGTCGCGGTCGTGGGTGATGACGACGACGGTGGTGCCGCTGTCGTTCAGGGCCCGCAGCAGGTCGACGACCGCCGCGCCGGAGTTGCTGTCCAGTGCCCCGGTGGGTTCGTCGGCGAGGAGCAGTGCCGGGCGTCCGACGAGGGCGCGGGCGATCGCGACCCGCTGCTTCTCGCCTCCGGAGAGCTGGTCGGGACGGTGCCGGAGGCGATGCCCGAGGCCGACCTCGCGCAGCGCCTCGACGGCCGCCTCGCGCCTCCGCGCGGCCGGGACGCCGCTGTAGAGGAGGCCCGTGGCGACGTTCTCGACCGTGCTGAGTCCCGAGAGCAGGAAGAACTGCTGGAAGACGAAGCCGATCCGGTGGGCGCGCACGGCGGCCAGTTCGGTGTCGGCGAGGTGGGACAGGTCGCGCCCCTCGAAGCGCAGCCGGCCGCTGGTGGGCCGGTCGAGCGAGCCGAGGAGGGCCAGGAGCGTGGACTTGCCCGATCCCGAGGGGCCGACGACGGCGAGGAGCTCGCCGGCGTCGACGGTGAGATCGATGCCGTGCAGGATGCGCAGCGGCGGTGATCCCGGGTACTCCTTGGTGACGCCGGTGAGCTCCAGGACCGGTGGCAGTTCGCGGGTCGACGGCGGTTCGCCGGCCTGTGGCGCCGTCACTTCGGGATCACCACCTGGTCGCCGCGCTTCACGGCGCCGGAGATCTGGGCCCTGGCGTCGGCGACCAGTCCCAGCTGCACCTTCACGAGACGCGTGGTGGTGCCGGAGACGACCTTGACGCCGTAGCCACCTCCGTCCAGGGCGAGCAGTGCGGTGACGGGGACGATCAGGGCGTCGGCGGCGGTGTCGCCGACGACGTTGACCGTCACGGAGGAGGGTCCGGCCCGGCGGACGTCCCGCTGGTCGTCCAGCACGATGGTGACGGTGGTCTTGTGCTGACCGCCGCCTGAACCGCCCGGGCCGCCGTCCCCCTCCTCGCCGTCGGCCCCGCCACCGCGGATGAGGGAGCGGATGCGGCCCTGGACGGTGCCGCCCTCGGCGAGCCGGACCACCACCTTGCCGTCGGGCTTGAACCGGGACAGCTGGTTGTCGGCGGGCTGTACGACGGCGACGAGGTGGGTGCTGGTCACGGTCAGGACCGGGGAGGCGCCGACGGGCGACCCCAGCTGAGCGCCGACCTTGTGCAGGCGCACGCCGGCCTGCGGCAGCATGACGACGGTGCCGAGCGCGACCGTTCCGGTCTGCTTCACTCCCAGGGACTTCTGCCAGCGCTTGACGGCGGTGGCGGTGCCCTTCGCGAACTTCTCGTCGACGGTGAGGCCGAGGCCGTCGGCGTGTCCGAGCCTGATCAGGTTCCGCTTCAGCTGTTCGACGTCGGGGCCGTCGGTGACACCGGGTCCCAGGTCACGCCAGAGAGGCCGGATCCCCGTCATGAGGACGACGGGGCGTCCGTCGACCTCGTAGAGCCGCCCGCCCGCCTTCACGACGGAGCCCACCGCGGGCAGTGCGGTGAACGTCCCCCGGCCGGAGGCGACCACGGAGGTGGGCGCGTCGTAGCCGAGGGTCCCGAGGACCTGGATGCTGCTGGAAAGCGACCCCTGCTCCACGGCGACCACGCCGTGGCTGAGGAGCGGCTGTTCGGCGACGGAACCCCGGGGTTCCCAGGGGCGCGTCGTACCCCACGCGGCCGCCCCTCCGATGGCCGCGACCAGCACGAGGGGGACGACGACACGACGGCGCTTCCTCCGCGTGCCGCCGGACTCGACGTCGGCGGGCGCGGGCGCGGTGATCTGGTCCACGGTCACTGGCCGATCTGGTAGCCGGGCAGGGGGAGCTTGCTGCAGGCCGGCTGGACCGCGTCCCACTTGGCCGGGTCGAAGGCGAGCCGGGGAATGTGGAGGATGCCGGTCTTCGGGTCGGGGTCGGGCAGGTCCGGATAGCCGCTCTTCCGCGCGCACGCGACCCAGGCGCGCCCCATCTCGACGAACTTCCGGGAGTTCTTCTCGTTGATCTGGTGGATGCCGGGGTTCTTCGCGTCGCAGACCTTGGCCGCCGCCTCGTATCCGGCGACGGCGGCATCGTCGCCCGTGCCCGATGCGGGCATGTAGATGTTGCCGTCCTTGTCCTGCTGGACACCGTTCTGGCCCTGACCGTGCATGCAGGTCACCCAGGCCCGGCGGACCACGTTGTCGTCCTGCTTCTTTCCGGCGCCCGTCCCCTCGTCCCCGGCGACCCTCGGTGCGGTGTCGTCGGCGGAACAACCGCTCATCACCAGGACCGCGGTCACGGCGGCTGCCGCCATGAGGGCCCGCCCGGTTCGACTGCGCATGTGCTGCTCCCTTTTCGATCTCGACGATGTCGTAGGGCAGTTCTACGGAGCGCCTGGTGAGCCACGGGTGAGCGTGCGCCTAACCGCCGGCTAACGCCCCCGGGAGGCATCCTTGAGCGGGCGGTCGGAGGACGGGACCGCGCGGGGCACGATCGAGTGGAGTGGGTCGGAACATGCGGGTGCTCATCGTCGAGGACGAGGCGGAGCTGGCCACGATGCTCGCCGAAGGTCTGCGCGAGGAGGGCATGGTGTGCGAGATCGCGCACGACGGGGCACGCGCGCTGGAGATGACGGCCGCCGCCTCGTACGACGTCCTCGTCCTGGACCGGGACCTGCCCCTGCTGAGCGGGGACGCCGTCTGCCGGGCGTTGAACACGGCCGGCTACCCGGCCAGGATCCTGATGCTGACCGCCGCCGGCGCGCTCACCGACCTGGTCGAGGGTCTCGGTCAGGGCGCCGACGACTACATGACCAAGCCGTTCTCGTACCTCGAACTGATCGCCCGGCTGCGGGCCCTCGGCCGGCGCGCCTCCACCGGCGCCACCGCGACGGTGCTGAGCCGTCAGGGGGTCAGCCTGGACACCGTCCGCAGGGTCGCGGAGCGCGACGGCCGGCCGCTGAGGCTGACGCCCAGGGAACTCGGCGTGCTGGAGCTGCTCCTCGCGGCCGACGGCGCACCCGTCACCACCGAGGAGCTGAAGGACCGGCTGTGGGACGCGGCGCTGGACCCGGCGACGACCGCGGTCCGGGTGACCGTGCACGCGCTGCGCCGCAAGCTGGGCGAGCCCTCGCTCGTCCACCACGACCCGGGCTTCGGGTACCGGCTGTGAACCGCCTGCTCGGGCGCCGTGCGGCGCGCCGCACCGCCCCGTACCGACTGCCTCTGCGCGGCCGGCTGACCCTGATGACCACCTCGGTCTTCGTGGTCCTCGGCAGCGGACTGCTCGTGCTGAACTGGCTGAGCTCCCGCCAGCTCATGGAGGAGAACCGTTCCCTCCTCATCCCGGCGGAGGACCTCACGACGCCCCTCCCGGCCACCGGAATCCCCGAGCCCGGACCGAGCCCCGCCCCGCTGCCGCCGGAGAGCATGCAAGCAGCGGTGACCACTCCTTCCGAGGCCTTCGAGGACTTCCAGGGCAGGATCCTCGACGACCTGCTCGTCCGGTCCCTGCTCCTGCTCGCCGTGTTCACCGCCCTCGCCGCGCTGCTCGCCTGGTGGGCCGGACGCCGCTCGCTGCACCGCCTCACCCAGGTCACGTCGACCGCCCGCCGTATCGGCACGGGCAGCACCCTCGAGGAGCGCCTCGACCTGAGCGGACCCCACGACGAGGTCCGCGAACTCGGCGACACCTTCGACGCCATGCTCGACCGGCTCGACCGCAGCTTCACCGCCCAGCGCCACTTCACCGCGCATGCCTCGCACGAACTCCGCACACCGCTCACCCTCCAGCGCACCGCACTGGAGATCCCCCTGGCCCAGGGCCGGGTCCCCGACGACCTGAAACCGGCCCTCCACCGGGCTCTGGACGCCAACGCCCGCTCCCAGCGTCTGATCGACGCGCTGCTGACCCTGGCCAGGGGCGAGAGTGAGCACCTGACACCCCACCCGGCGGATCTCGCCGACGGCGCCCGCATTGCCCAGGAGGACCTCGCCGAGGAGGCCCGTACCGCGGAGGTCCGTGTCACCGCGCGCCTCTCCCCCGCACCGGTCGCCGGCGACCCCTCCCTGCTCCGGCACATCACCCTGAACCTGCTGGCCAACGCGGTACGCCACAACCACCCGGGCGGTACGGCGACGACGGCCACCGGCACCCACGGGGACCGTGCCTTCGTGGAAGTCACCAACACCGGCCCCGTGCTCGACCCCGGCGACGTCCCCGCCCTCTTCGAGCCGTTCCGGCGCGGCCCGACGCAGCACGGGAAGAGCCTGGGCCTGGGCCTCGCCGTGGTCCGCGCGATCACCCTCACCCACCACGGCGAACTCACCGCGACGCCCCGCCCGGGGGGCGGGCTGACGGTACGGGTCCAACTGCCCCGCAGACCGGGGGACGACGCGTCGGACGGCCCGGACGGATCCTAGGACCCGTGCGATTTTTCCGACCTTGATCGCCGGGCAGGTCCTGGCGCGTGTCCGTCCGACCCTGATCGGCCGGACAGGCCTCAGCCGCCCAGTCGTTCGACCTCGGCCTCGATGGCTTCGGCCATCAGCGTCCGGGCGTGGGAGATCAGGAGCGTGCCGCTGAGCCAGCGCATGCTCAGGCCCTCCAGGAGGGCGGTGAGCCGCTCGGCGGAGGCCGAGAGAGCCGCCGCCGGAGCCATCGGCCGTACGCCGCCGAGGAGCTCCGCCACCTCCTGGACCCAGACGGCCGTGGAGCGCTCCAGGTCCTGCCGCAGGACTTCGTCGAAGACCGCGCTGGCCCGCAGCTCACCCCAGGCGCTGCTGTTCTCCCTGACCTCGGTGGTGTCCTGGAGTTCCAGCAGCAGCGTCTGGTCCAGCTCCTCGCGCGGGCTGAGAGGTTCGGCGTCCGGCGCGCGGTACGTCGTGTAGTGCCCGGCGCGGTCGCTGATGAACTCCAGCGTCTTGAGCAGGATCCCGGTGCGGTCCTTGAAGTGGTAGTAGATCAGCGCGGTGGAGACGCCCGCCTCGGCGGCCAGCTCCTCCACGCGCAGGCCACGGACGCCGCGCCGGGCGATCACCCGGGCGGCGGCTTCGAGGATCTGAGTGCTGCGAGACGCCATGGCCCGAACTTTATCGTTCCCCCCTCACGAGGCTCAGGCGAGCACGGCGACGGCGATGACGAGGACCAGGGACGGTCATCCCGGGCACAAGGGCCCCGGGGACGAGTTCGCCTCCCGAGGTCGGGTCTTTTGACTAAATCTTCAGTCAATATGCGACACTGTTGTTCAGACCACTCAGGAGGGGGATCACGTGGCGACGGACCGCAGAAGGGCCATCCTGGAAGCCGCCGCACGGGTCATAGCCCGGCACGGAGTCCGCGGGCTGCGCATGGAGGAGTTGGCGACCGAGGCCGGGGTGTCCACCGCCCTGATCTACTACCACTTCAAGGACCGGGCCGGCACCCTGCGCCACACCCTGGAGTTCATCAGCGACAGGGCCGACCGGTACACGTCCGAAGGTGACGGCGACGGCGGCACAGGGCCTTCCGACGCTCTGCAGGAGCTGGAGCAGTCCCTGCTCCTGGAGTTCCAGGACGTTCCGGAGGTCCGCGAGAACAGCACCGTATGGGGGGAGCTGCGCGCCAGCGCGGTCTTCGAGCCCGAGCTGCGCGGGGATCTGGCCAGAGCCACGCTGGCCTGGATCCATGATGTCGCGGACCTCTTGGGCTGCGTCCGGCCGACGGTCCCCGCGCCGGCCCTCACGGCGTCCGCGGAGCGTCTCACCGGCCTCCTGGAAGGGCTCAGCACGCGCTGGCTCAGCGGCGCCCTGCCCTTGCCCCACGTCCGAGAACTGGTGAGGGAGGCGGTCTCCATCGAGGTCGAGCGCCTGAGTCACCGCACCACCGAGCCCATGCCTCACTGACTGCCAGGCCATCGAGCCACACAGCCGCTGAGCGCTGAGCCGTCGAGCCGCCGAGCCGCCGAGCCGCCGACAGCAGGCGCTCCCCACCCGAGCCGTGCACCCTGTTCTCAGGGCAGCGCGTGAGCCCACGATCGGAGACCCCACCTTGTCCGACACCCGCCGACGCGAGCGGAGCCGCCGCGGGCTCCTTCCGGCCGCGCTGGCCTGCCTCCTGATCGCGGCAGCGGTCGCCCTGGGCACCTGGCTCCAGTTCGGCGAGCGCCAAGCCCTCGACACCGTGCACACGGCGGGCAGCCCGGCTCCCGACCGCGTGGACGTGGAAGCCTCGATCCAGCGCGTCGACGCCGCCGGCCGGGAACTGATCCTGCGCGTCCTCGTGACCCCGCGGGGAGAACTGGCCGAGGCCGGCGGCGTCTCGCCAACCGAGGACCTCACGATCCAGACCTCGGCCTCCACCCGGGGCGACCTGTCCTTCAAGGCGCACAGCCGGATCTCGACCAAGGACCTGCCCGTCACCCTGACCGGCGGCTCGATCACGGACTACCCCTTCGACGCCTACGACGCCGCGATCGAGTTCAACGCCGTCCAAGGAGGCCAGAAGGTCCCCGTCCGGGCGACGCTGACCAGCAGCGACGCCCTCTTCGCTGCGACGGTGGACGCCTCGGAGGAGGAGGGGGCCGCACTCTTCGACGTCGGCCTGGGGCGCTCCAACAGCGTACTGATCTTCGCCGTCTTCATGATGGTCGCCATGTGGGCGCTCGCCCTCTCGGTGCTCACCGGAGCGTGGTTCCTCGTCACCCGGCGCAAGGGCCTGACCTGGCCGGCGCTGGGCTGGATGGCCGCCACGCTGTTCGCCCTGGCGGCCTTCCGCAACACGGCCCCGGGCGCGCCGCCGATCGGCTGCCTCATGGACTACATCGCCTTCCTCTGGGCCGAGACCGTCGTCGCCTTCTGCCTCGTCACCGTGGTCGTCACCGGCTTCGCGGCGGAGCGCCGGCCGGACGCCGAGGCGTCGTAGGCCCTGCGCGAGAAGTGGCGGCTCCCTCGCCTCCTGCCGTCTCCCGCGCATGCAGACGCGGCCGGGCCTTCCTACGATGAAGGCGTACGTCTCGCGGTTCTGTCGGGGTCCTAGCGGAGCGAGGGAACATGGCGGCCGAGGATGCCGGACCCGTCGGGCGACCGGCGGAACTGAAGCACAATGCGATCGGCTTCGTGGACGCCCTCGTCATCGGGCTCAACTCCACGTCCCCCGCGTACTCCCTCGCGGCCGTCATCGGCCCGATCGTCGCACTCGTCGGGATCTACGCCCCCGGGGTGATGTTCGCGGCCTTCGTGCCGATGCTGATGATCGCGTC
The DNA here is from genome assembly GCF_006539185.1 of Streptomyces gardneri. GTDB lineage: Bacteria > Actinomycetota > Actinomycetes > Streptomycetales > Streptomycetaceae > Streptomyces > Streptomyces gardneri. The sequence continues at coordinate 178,054 of NZ_BJMN01000019.1, read as the reverse complement.
GGCGTTCTACTACCTGAACAAGGTCGACCAGGACTGCGGCACGACCTTCTCCTGGGTGACCCGGGCCATGGGCCCCTGGGCCGGCTGGCTCGGAGGGTGGGCCATCGCCATGACCGGGGTCCTGGTCGTCGGCTCGCTCGCCGATGTCGCCGTCACCTTCGGTCTGCTCGCGGTCGGCCTCGACAGCTGGGTGGACAACACCTTCGTACGCCAACTGCTCACCGTGCTGCTCATCCTCGCGATGACGGCCGTGTGCGTCGTCGGCACCGAGTTGTCGGCCAAGGTGCAGAACGTCCTCATCCTGGCGCAGGTCGCCTGCCTGCTGATCTTCGTCGCGGTGGCGTTCTACGCCGTCTACTCCGGCACGAGCAAGTACGACGCGGTCGAACCGTCCCTCAGCTGGCTCAACCCCTTCGGCGCCGGTGGCGCGGCGCTCACCGGCGGGCTGCTCCTGGGCGTCTTCATCTACTGGGGCTGGGAATCGGCGGTCAACCTCACGGAGGAGGTCGAGAACTCCGCGACCGCCCCCGGCAAGGCGGGGCTCTGGTCGACCGTGATCCTTCTGGTGACCTACGTGTCCGTGGGATTCGCGGTCGTGGCCTATGCCGGTCCGGTGTTCCTGGCCGAGAACGCCGACGAGGAGGAGTTCCTCTTCGCCCAGCTCGCCGGTGACGTCATGGGCGGCTGGGACTGGGTCCTGCTCCTCGCGGTCTGCACGTCCGCGATCGCCTCCACGCAGACCACCATCATCCCCGCCTCGCGTACGGCGCTGTCCATGGCGCGCCGCCGGGCGCTGCCCGCCCACTACAGCCACATCAGCCCGCGCTTCCGCACCCCCGACGTGAGTACGTGGTGGGTGGCCGGCATCGCCATCGCCTGGTACCTCGTGGTGAACCGGATCAGCACCAACGCGCTCTACGACTCACTGACCGCGCTGTCCCTGCTGATCGCCTTCTACTACTCGCTCACGGGCCTCGCCTGCGTGATCTACTACCGCCGCCACCTCTTCGAGAGCGTCCACAACTTCCTGCTGATCGGCCTCGGGCCCCTGATCGGTTCCGGACTGCTTGCGTGGCTCCTGGTGAAATCGGTCTCCGACATGGCCGATCCGGAGAACTCCTACAGCGGCACCTCGTGGTTCGGACTCGGGCCGCCGCTCGTCATCGGCATCGGCATCGCCCTCACCGGGGTGGTCGCCATGATCGTCCGACGCTTCGTGGACCCGACGTACTGGCGGGAGCGCCCGGGCGTGGCCGACCCCGACCTGGTCCATGGACACGGTCAGGGACACGGCCACGGCCACGGCCACGGCAAGGGCTCCTGAGAGGTACGCCGGTCAGCCGAAGTCGGGGATGGGGTGCCCCGGGGCGAGGGCCGCCGCGATGCGCTGGGCGAGCACATGGGCGGTGTGGCCGCCCGGGGCGTTGGGCCCCTGCGTGGTCGAGACCGCGATGGCCAGGCGCTCGGACGGCAGGTACGCCATGGAGGACGAGTAGCCGAAGAAGAGCGGGTGCTGGGAGATCCAGTCGCCCAGTACCACCACGCCCATGCCGTAGTGGGTGGCCTCGGTGTTCGCGAGGCAGACGGTGGCCGGGCACTTGCGGGTGGCGTGGCCGAGGCCCACCGTCCCGGGGTTCAGGAGCTGCCGGTAGGAGGCCGGGGACAGGAGCTCACCCGAGCCGAGGCCCGAGGCCGAGCGGGCCAGGTCGCAGATGTCGGTGGTCTGGACGGCTCCGGGGGCGGTGGTCCACGAGGGGTTCCAGAAGGTGGACTCCTCGTACGTCCCCCGGTCGGCGGTGAAGGCGTGCAGGGCGGGTTCCGGGATGTCGGGCGTGAAGCTGTTGCGGGTCTCGCGGAGCCCGAGGGGACCGGTGACCTGCCGCCGGAGGAGGACGTCGAGCCGGGTTCCGGTGATCTTCTCCAGGGCGGCGCCGAGAAGGACGAAGTTGGCGTGCGAGTAGTTCCAGTTCGTGCCCGGCTCGTACCAGCGGTCCTCGGCGGTCGCGAGGGCCACCACCTCCTTCCCCGTCCACTGACGGAAGGGGTCGGCGGTGACGGCCCGCTGGAATGCGGGGAGGCGGACGTAGTCGACGAGACCGGTGGTGGACGCGGCCAGCATGCGCAGGGTGATCTTCTCGCCGTCCGGGAGGTCGGGCAGCCAGCGCGCGACGGGGTCGTCGAGGTCGACCTTGCCCTGGTCGACGAGGCGCAGGAGCGCCGTTCCCATGTAGCTGATGGCCACGTTGCCGTTGCGGAAGTGCATGGCGGGATCGGCCGGCACACCGGTCATCGACTCGCCGAGGGCGGTGGTGACGAGCTCGCGGCCGTCGACGGTGACCTTCAGGATCACGGATTCGAGGTCCATGTCGGCCTTGGCCCGCTCGGCGGTCCGCAGGACGTCACGCGCCGGGCCGTGGCCGGGCAGCCGGGAACCGGTGCACGGCCGACGGTGGCCGCCGTCACCCTCCGGGGTGCCGACGGCGGTGACCGGCGCACCGAGGGCGACGAGTGCGGTGAGCGCGGCGACGACCGCACGGCGCGTCCGCGCGGTGGAACGGGCTGAAGTCATGGCCGGAGTATCGGCCGGGAGCGCGCGCACGACGCCCCGGTGAGCGCCGACCCGCACGGACATCACCCATCGGGTCGCATCCCACTCGATACCCAAGGGGGGTATTCGACTTTCCCGGCGCAGCCCGCCTACGGTCGAGTTCGTGAATACCCCCTGGGGTATTCGCGTAGGTGCTCGGTGCGCGTTCTCACGAAGGGATTGCCGTGTTCTTCACGCAGTACTACCTCGACCGCCTCTCCCAGGCGTCGTACATGGTCGGCGACGAGAAGACCGGGCTGGCGGTCGTAAGTGACCCGCGCCGGGACGTCTCGGAGTACGTGGCCGACGCCGCCGCGCACGGCCTCACCGTGGTCGGCGTCGTCAACACCCACTTCCACGCCGACTTCGTGGCCGGCCACCTGGAGCTCGCGGACCTCGATCCTCGTCATCGCGATGAACTCCTTCGCCGGCCTCGCCGGGCACCTGTCGGGCGCGGCGGTCGACTGGCCGCTCGCCCTGACGGTGACGGTCACCGCGGTGGTGGGCAGCCTGGTAGGCGGCCGGATCGCGGGGCGCGTCCCCCAGGACGTGCTGCGCAGGGCGTTCGGCTGGCTCGTGGTCGTCATGGGCGTCTTCGTCCTCGCGCGCCAGCTCGACCCCACCCTCTGGACCCTCCCGGTCACATGGGCGACACTCGGCACCGTCCTCGCCGCCGCGGCCGCCACCTGCCTCCGGCGTCGGTCGTGCCGGCCTGCCTGAGGAGTCCGCGCATCAGGCCGCTCCCTTCGGATCATCCGATCGCGGCCTGGCCGGGCGCTGTCGAGCGGAGAAACACGGTGGTCCCGGCCCTGATACACCCCTAGCATCCGCCCATGACCGAAGACATCAGAACGGCAGACGACGAGCAGAACGCAGAGGTCGAAAGGGAGCTTGCCTGGCGGGCCAAGTCCGTCGGCCTCGCTGTACTCGACGTGGACGACGCGGAGCTCATGCACAGCTGGCGATCCGACCCTGTGGTCGCCCATCACATGGGTATCTGGCCACGCTCGCTCACCGCCGTGCGTGAGCGCATCGAGCGTGACATCGAGGACGACGACCGTGACGACTTCCTCATCCTCCCTCACGACGGCACGCCTGTCGGCCACGTCGCACTGACCGGCCAGAACATCGTCAACGGCACCGCCCAGGTCGAGCTGATGCTCGCCGCCCAGCATCGCGGGTACGGTCACGCCACCGCCGCCCTCGATGCTTTGGTGGACCTCGCCTTCGGCGAACTCCCGATGTATCGGGTCACGGCGGAAACCCACACCGACAACGCCCCCGCGCTCGCCGTCCTGGCCAAGTCCGGCTTCACCCGGGAAGGGATCAGCCGCGCCGCCTGCCTCCACCGCGGCCGCCGCCACGACCTCGCCGTGTTCTCGCTGCTTCGCCCCGAGTGGGAAGAGCTGGACCGTCCTCGCGCCTGGGATGCCTGACCCGCCGGAGAGCGTGTCCGACACTCGACCCGGCCAGGCGCCGCCACACTCCCTGCAGCATCGAGGAGACAGGCTCTATCCCTCCGCCCGATAGAGCGTCAGGCTCCCTCGGACGAACAGGTGGACGTAGCCGCACGACCGGCAGATGAGGCCGGTCGCCGACTCGTTGGCCCATGCCATGTTGAAGAGCTCCATCCCCGTGCTGTTCAGCTTCACCTCCCGCTCGCGGAAGACGTCCCCGCCGCAGATGAGGCACTGGACCTTCTTCTCCCCGACCGCCGCGTGCACATGCTTGGCCATGCTGTCTCCCCCTGATGGTTCTTCCGGCTTCCGGCATCGAACGCGCTTTCGCCAGTCCGGTCGCATCATCATGACATCCCGTCGACTGCCGGATCATTGCCGTGATCCGGCAGTCCTCGCCCGTCGACGATGCTGGTCGCCGCCCCGAGAGGGGCAGGACCGACCGCGTGAGCGGACGGGCGCCGGTCGTCAGGCGGGGACGGCTCCCAGCAGCCCGCCGTCGATCACGAGGTCCTGGCCGTTGACGTAGGACGCGTCGGTCGAGGCGAGGAACGCCACGGCCGCGGCGACCTCCTCGGGGCGTCCGAAGCGGCCGGCGACGATCCGGCCGGTCAGCGCTTCCGACTCCACCGTGCTCAGCGCGGCGGCGGGGTACATCGGGGTGTCGATGTAGCCGGGGCTGACGGAGTTGACGCGGATGCCGCGCGGCGCGAGCGCGGCGGCGAGGGTCCGGGCCAGATTGTGCACGGCGGCCTTGGTCGCCGAGTACAGGGTGAGGACGCTGTTCCCCCGGTGGAGGGTCCAGGACGCGTTGATGACGATCGAGCCTCCGTCCGCCAGCAGCGGCAGCGACTTCTGGATCGTGAAGAACACCCCCTTGAGGTTGACGTCCACGCCCAGGTCGAACTCCGGCTCGGTGACCTCCTCGAACGGCAGGAAGACGCCGGTTCCCGCGTTCACGAAGAGGCTGTCGAGGCGACCGTGACGCTCGCGGACCGTCTCCACCATGGCGTCCACCGCGCCGAGGTCGGCGACGTCGGCCACGACGCCCGATGCGCCGGGGCCGAGCCGGTGGACGGCGGCGTCCACCCGGGCTCGCGTGCGGCCCGTGACGACGACGTGGGCGCCCTCGGCGATGAGGCGGTGTGCGGTGGCCAGGCCCATGCCGCTGGTTCCGCCCGTGACGAGGACGGTCTTCCCGGTGAAGCGGTTCATGCCCGCGCTCCGATCAGGGTGTGCGTGATGTGGTCGGTGAGGTGGGGCATCCAGTCGGGGCGCGCGTTGCCGAGGAGATGGTCGCCGTGCGGGACGGACAGGTAGGTGCCGTGCGGGGCGAGACGCGCCAGGGGTTCGCCGTTCGTCACGCCCGGGATGACGTCCTGGCCTCCGTCCACGACCAGCAGCGGGGCCTCGATGCGGGGCGCGAGGTCGGTGAGGTCCACGCGGCCGGCGAACTCCCGTGCCGCGCCCGCCCCTCCGCAGCGTCGCGCCATGATGTCCCGTACGGGCTGCGGCAGTTCCGCCCAGTCCAGGCGGAGAGGCCCGCTGACCGTGGCGACCGCCGCGACGCGCGGCTCCAACGCCGCGCTGCGGGCGGCGAAATAGCCGCCCAGGCTGAGGCCGACGAGCCCGACGGACGCCACACCCAGCGCGTCGACGACCCGGCCCACGACCCGCTCGTAGTCCGCCGTCAGGGTCGTGGTGGCCGCGAGGACCCCCTGCCCGGGGCCGTCCATCGCGAACACCGCGAGGCCTCTGGCCAGCAGCGCGTCCACGAGATCGAGGAACTCCTCCTTGGCCGAGTCGAGGCCGGGGACGACGACCACGGTGCCGGGGGCGTCGGCGGGGCCGCGCAGCCAGCCGGTGAATCCCTCACCGGTCAGCCGCCGCGCACCGGGCTCCCGTATCTCCAGAGCCCGGCCCAGGGCCCGGTCCGCCGCCGCGGCGGCGGACCGGCCGGCCGCCTCCGCGGACGGCGCGAGGGTGGCGAGGTGGAACCACCTGGCCGCCGTCAGCAGGTACTCCCCCGTCGTGACGGACGATCCCGCGCCCTCCGCGCGCTCCAGGTACGCGAGTCCCGTGCCCACGAAGGACGGGCCCCAGTCGGCGACGGAGGTGAGACCGTCGGTGACCCGGCGGTACTCGTGGGGGTCGACGCCCGCGCCGGTGGCCCGGGTCCACTGGGCGGCGGCGAACTCGACTGCGCTCATCGTGTCTCTCCCGTCAGCAGGACGGCCTTGCCCCGGATCCTGCGCTCCCGCAGGTCGACCAGGGTCTTGGCCGTTTCGGTCCAGTCGGCGATCCGGCCGATCTCCGGGTGCAGCCGGCCGCGCTCCACGAGGCCGACCAGGGCCGCGAGATCCGAGGCGTACGGCGCGCCCGCGTAGTGGAAGTGCCGGATCGTGACGCGTTCGGGCCCGCCGAGCAGCCGGAAGAAGTCGAGCGTCACCGGGGTGCGGCTGGCCTGGCCGAACCAGACGAGCGTGCCGCCCGGGCGTACCTTCGAGAGCGCGACCGGCAGGTCCGGCCCTCCCGTGGACTCCAGCACGATGTCGAACGGCCCCTGGGCCGCCGCCACGTCGTGCACGACCCGAGCGCCCAGCTCGGCGAGCCGCTCGCCCCGCGCGGGTGTGGCCGTCACGGCGGTCACCTCGGCTCCGGCGCCCACCGCCAGCTCGGTGACGTAGTGGCCGACCCCGCCGGAGGCGCCGGTCAGCAGGACGCGCAGGCCCGCCGGCGAACCGGCCGTGCGCAGCAGGCGCAGGGCGGTGATCCCGGCCAGCGGCAGGGCCGCCGCCCGTACGCTGCCGAGGCCGTCCGGGAGGACGGCGAGGGAGTGCGTGGGCACGGCGGCGTACTCGGCCCAGCCGCCGTGCGCGGGGTGCCCGACCACGCGGGTGCCGATGGCGGGGCCCGTACCGTCGGCTGCCTCCTGCACGACGAGGCCCGCGACGTCCTTGCCCGGGAGCAGTCCGGGCCGGGGGTGTTCGAGGAGGAACGTCTCGCCGCGGTTCGGCGAGAACGCCTCGACCTTGACCAGCGCCTCACCGGGCTCGGGGACGGGCTGGGGGAGTTCGGCGAAGGCGACCGGACGCGCCGCCTCCCCCGTGGGAATCAGTCTTCGCATGGGCACGATGCAACCCCCGCGCCCGTCCCGCGGGCCAACAACAGACGGACGATGCCGACAACACTTGGTTGTCACCTATGGTGAGAGCTGTGGATCTCGACATGGCACAGGTCCGTGCCTTTGTACGCACCGCCGAGGAACTGCACTTCGGGAGAGCCGCCGGGACGCTAGGCGTCTCCCAGCAGGCGCTGTCCAAGCGGATCGCGCGGCTGGAGTCGCTGCTCGGTACCCGGCTGTTCGAGCGCGGCGGCAACGGCGTGCACCTCACCCCCGCCGGACGGCGTTTCCTCCCGCCCGCCCGGCAGGCGCTGACCGCCGCCGACAGCGCGGTCGCGGCGGCGGTGGGCGACGACCGCCCCCTGCGCGTCGATGTCTGGGGGCACCTCTACGCGCCGATGAGGACCTTGGCCCAGGTCGCGGGAGAGGCCGGGGAGTTGGTATCGGGGCACGGGCGCGACCTGCCGTCGGTGACGAACGCCCTGCTGCGCGGCGACATCGACGCGGCCTTCGGCCGGGTCCACCCTCCGCTGCACGCCGGTCTGACACACCGCCTGGTCCGCCTCGAACCGGTCGACGTCGTGCTCGGCGCGGACCACCCGCTCGCGGCCGAACCGGCGTTGCGCCCGGACCGGCTGCGCGGCAGCGTGCTGTGGGCACCCGGTGCGCTGGACCGGCTCGACTTCCTCCACCGGTTCGCCGACAGGTTCGGCATCCGCGACACGGGTACGAGTGTCAACCTGGGCCTCGCCCACCTCCTCGGCGAGGTGGCGGCGGACCCGCGGCGCTTCACGCTGCTGCCCGCCGACGTGCCCCTTCCGGAGATCCCCGGGCTCCGCTCGGTCCCGCTCGTCGACCCCACACCGCTGTACGCCTGGTCGCTGCTGTGGCGCACCGGCAGCGGGCACCCGGGGCTGAGCGGCCTCACGGCGGCCTGCGCCGCGGAAGCGGGCCGCAGCCGATGGCTCGAGTACGACCCCGCTCGCGATTGGCTGCCCGAGCCGCCCTCGTCGGCCGCGCCGGCCGCGTAAGACCGGCACTGAGCCCGGCGCTGAGCCCGGCGCTGACACCGGAGCGCTCCCGGCCCGCTGCTCGCGCACGGCTCCCTCACCGCGTCGCGACGACTCCCCGGAGCAGGGCCACGTCCACGTCCAGCAGGCTGCGGACCACGGTGCGGCGCGGCGCCGGGGTGATGGTGGTGGTGAGCGCCGGGACGGCCACGACCCCGCAGCCGGCTCCCTCCGCCGAGGCGATGCCCGTCGGGGTGTCCTCGACGGCGACGCAGGAGGCCGGGGCGGCGCCGAGGGCGGTCAGGGCCGCCAGGTAGGGGTCGGGATACGGCTTGGTGCGCGCGGTCTCGCCCGCCGCGACGGTCACCGTGAACCAGTGCCGGCCCAGCGCGTCGAGGACGGTGTCCACGACCTGCCGCGGCGAGGCCGAGACCAGTGCCGCGGGGATGCCGGCCGCGTGGATCTCCGCGAGGAGTTCCACGGCCCCGGGAAGGGGGACGACCTGCCCGCGTACGAGGTCCGTGAAGCGGCGCTCCAGCGAGTCGCCGATCGCCGCCGCCTCCCCGCGACCGTCCCCGCGGCCCTCCGCGCGGGCGGCGAGGTGCGCGGCGCAGTCCTCGACGGCGCGGCCGAGCACGAACGCGAGGTCGGCGTCCGTGAGGGCGATGCCCCGTCCGACGGCTTCCTCCTCGACCGTCCGCCGCCAGAGACGCTCGGTGTCGACGAGTGTGCCGTCCATGTCGAAGAGGACCGCTCGGAGTTCGGTGCGCACGGGCACGGGGGTGCTCCCTGGTGGTGGGCTCGGGTGAGGACGGTGACGTCCCCGCGCCCGCCCTGAGGACGGGCGCGGGGACGTACGGACGAGGATGGTGCGGTCGGTTCTCGGGGGTTTCCCTAGGCGAGCGGGCGGCACAGCAGGGCGTCGGGGACGCCGCCGTGGTTCCACTTCCAGGTGAAGGCGACGCCGGCGAGGTACTCGCCGTCGGCGCACTGGCCCTTGTAGTGGCCCGGTGCCCAGTCGCTGGCGTTCGAGCCGCCGGTGGCGGGCCGGTTGTCGCCCTGGTCGAACCAGAGCACGCGGCCGGTGGTGGGGAGGGAGGCGGTGGCGGGCGCGCACAGCAGGGCCGACATGGCGTTGTTGCGCGTGCTGTAGCCGACCGCGAAGGTGCGGTCGGGGCACTGGAGCTTGTTGTAGCCGCTCGCCCAGTCGCCCCCGGTGACGAACCGCTCGTCGGTCACGACGGTCCAGGGGCCGCTCGCCTTGGCCGGCTGCCCGGCGTCGGTGCACAGGCCCCGGCCGCCACTGCGGCCGAGGCCGACCAGCCTCTGGGTGTCCGGGCAGTTGCCCTTGCGGTTGCCCGGGGACCAGTCCGGCTTCGCCAGCATGGTGGCGGAGACGTCGTAGTCGGCGTAGTCGAGGTTGAGCATGTTCCAGCGCGGGGCAGGGGCGATCCGGCCGCTCCTGCCGGGGGCGTTCACGAGCTTGTTCCAGTCGGTGGCACGCCAGTCACCGGCGTCCATGACACCGAGCCGGGTGCCGTTCGCGCTGTAGTTGACCAGGGCCCAGTTGTCCTGCGGGATGCCGTTCGGGTCGGTCCAGCCGACGAGGGGCCAGATGGCGAAGTCGGTGTCGTTCTTGACCAGGATGTCGGTGAAGTGGGTGAACCAGGCGCGTTCCTTGGCGTCGATCTCCCCGCGCCCGGCGGCGCCGAACTCGCTGATCCACACCGGTGCGGTGAAGTGCTGGCCGGACCGGGTGACGAACAGCGCCTGGTCGTCGACGACCTGGGCGAGCTGTGCGGGGGTGAACTCCTCGTAGCGCGGGTCGTGCGTCTCGCCCGTGCCGGTGGCGCCGGTGTGGTTCGGCCCCGTGTAGCCGTAGAAGTGGGCCGCGTAGACGAGCTTGTCGGAACGGATCAGGGTGTTCGACAGGGTCGCGACGGGAGTCAACGTCGGGCGGCCGTGGGGCGTCAGGTCGGTGGGAATGCCCTGCCAGTTGATGCCCTCCATGACGACGAGCATGTCCGGGGCGGCCTGCAGGATCTTGTTGCCCGCTTCCTCCATGGCCTTGTTGAGGTCGTGGTCGTTGCCCCAGCCCCAGTTCGGGTCGTTCCAGGTGTCGCGGCGTACCTCGTTGCGCAGATCGGCTCCGACGACCCGCTTGTCCGCCTGGTAGCGCTTCACCAGGAACACCCAGTCGTCGATCCACTGCTGGGTGGACTGGCCGCTGTTCCAGCGCTCGTTGCCGTCCAGGCCGCAGCAGAAGCGGTAGCTGGTGGTGTGGTTGTTGAGGATGACGGCGAAGCCGTCGGTGGTCATGGCCGCGACGACGGCGTCGAGCACCTGGAGCGGGGTCTTGCCCTTGAGCTGGGGGTTGGCGGCCACGGCCGAGTCCGGGACGACGCTCGTGTCGCGGATCATCGCGTTGGCGAAGGGCAGCCGGATGCTGTTCAGGCCCAGGGCGTGGAAGTCGGCCAGGATGTCGGCGATCGGCTTCCGGTCCAGGCCGAGCGGGATGTTGTGCGACATCTGCCGCGCCTGGTGGTTGGCGACGTCGCCGACGTCGCCGCTGCCCTGCCAGGTGCCCTGGGCGCCGGCCCAGTTTCCGGACTTGAGCTTGAACCGGTCGCCGTCCGCGTCGACGACGTATCGGTCCCGGGTCGACAGGGGGGCGGTCCACGAGGCGGCGAGCTGGGCGCCGGTGAGGACCGGGGGCGGCGCCGTCCCCGTGTCCGCGGCGGCGTTGGGGGTGAGGGTGCCTAGGAGGAGCAAGGAAGAGGCCGCGAGGCCGGTGGCCGCGCGTCGGAACAGGGCGAAGCGGGGTGTCACAAGGACTCCTTGGAGGTGGAGGGGGGTGCCTGCCTTGTGCGTGGGGCGGGAAGGGGCTTTGAGGGAGGACGCCATGAGCGATCCCCCACAGCGGGCGCGGTGACCAAGGGCTGTGGGTGATCTCGAAACACGGGAGCAACGTAGAGCAAATAAATAACTTCTTCCAGTATTGATTAGGGAGTTGAGGTCGCTCTACGCTCAGCCCCGCCTCCGTGCCCATCACGTCAGGGGACTCCTCCGTGCGCGCCACGCTCCCGCCCGTCACCTTCGATCCCGATCTCCGCCTCGCGTCGCTGCGGACGCCGAACAGCCTGTACGCGCTGCGCGTCGGCGCCGACGGCAGCCCCCGGCACCTGTACTGGGGCGCTCCGCTCGACACCCTCGCCCTCACCGCGCTGCCCGAGGCGGCCTCCCCAGCGGCCGGCAGTTTCGAGGCCGACGCCGCTCCCGACGAACTCGCGCCGCAGACCGGGGCGCGGTTCGGACCGGCCGGAGTTCAGATCCGCTTCGCCGACGGCACCCGCGGCACGCAGTGGCGATTCGCCGGCCACACCGTGGACGGCGGGGAACTCCGGCTGCACCTCGAGGACCGGCACCGCCCCCTGCGGACGGACCTCTGTTACCGCGTCCGGCCCGACACCGACGTCATCGAGCGCTGGACGGAGTTGACCCACACCGGAGCCGCCGGCGGTCCGCCGGATCCGGTCACCGTCGGCCGGCTGGACTCGGCCGCCTGGACCGCTCCCCCGCTGTCCGAGTACCGGCTGAGCCATCTGACAGGCGGCTGGAACAGCGAGTTCCAGCTCCAGCGCGACCGTCTGCCCGTCGCCGAGACCGTGTTGACGAGCCGTCGGGGACTCACGGGTCACCATGCGAGCCCGTGGCTGGCGGTCGACGACGGCACCGCGACCGAGGAGGCGGGCGCGGTGTGGAGCACCGCGCTCGCCTGGAGCGGGAGTTGGCGGGTGACCGTCCACCGCGACCCGGTCGGCCGCACCACCTGGACCGGCGGCTTCGGTCACGAGGGGATCGCCTGGACCCTGCTGCCGGGCCAGACCCTTCGCACACCGGCGTACGCGGGCCTCTACTCCCCCGACGGCTTCGGCGCGGCCAGCCGAACCTGGCACGCGTACGTACGCCGGCATGTGCTGCCGGAGCCCGAGCGGGACCGGCCGGTGCTCTACAACTCGTGGGAGGCCACCGGATTCGACGTCGACGAGGCCGGGCAGCTCCGCCTCGCGCGGCTGGCGGCCCGTGCCGGCGCCGAGCTCTTCGTCCTGGACGACGGCTGGTTCGGCACGCGCCGCGACGACCGGTCCGGGCTCGGCGACTGGACGCCCCGCAAGGAGGCCTTCCCGGGCGGGCTGCGGCCGCTCGCCGACGAGGTGCACCGCCTGGGCATGGACTTCGGGCTGTGGGTGGAACCGGAAATGGTCAACCGCGACAGCGAGTTGTACCGGTCCCATCCGGACTGGGTCCTCCACGCCCCCCGGCTCGACGCGACGGAGCTGCGCAACCAGCTGGTGCTGAACTTCGCCCGGCCCGAGGTCGAGGAGTGGGCGCTCCGGACCCTGGACCACCTCGTGCGCGCCCACGACGTCGACTGGCTCAAGTGGGACGCCAACCGGCCCTTCACCGAGGCCGGCTGGGGCGGGCACCCCGACCCCGACCGCCTGTGGATCGACCACACCCGGGCCGTCCACCGGATCATGGACCGGCTGCGCGCCACCCATCCCGGTCTGCGGATCGAGGCGTGCGCGGGCGGTGGGGCGCGCGTCGACCTCGGCATGCTGGCTCGCACCGACCAGGCCTGGACCTCGGACAACACCGACCCGGTCGACCGGATCGGCATCCAGCACGGTTTCGGTCAGCTGTTCCCCGCCACGGCCATGGCCGCGTGGGTCACGGACAGTCCCAACCCGGCCACCGGCCGGCGGACCCCGCTGCGTTTCCGCTTCCATGTCGCCATGGCCGGGGCGCTGGGGCTGGGCGGTGACCTGACGTCCTGGTCCGAGGAGGAACTCGCGGAGGCCGCCGAGCTCGTCGCCCTGTACAAGGAGATCCGCCCGCTCGTCCAGCGGGGACACCAGCACCGGGTCGCGACGGGCGGACCGGTGACCGCCGTCCACTACGCGGCCCCGGACGACAGCGAGCACGTGATCCTCGTCTGGCGCCCCACCACCCGCTTCGGCCACCGCCCCGACCCGGTGCGGCTGCCGGCCCTCGATCCCGAGGCGCACTACCTCGACCCGGAACGGGACCACGTCCACAGCGGGGCCGTGCTGGTGCGCCGGGGCATCGACCCGCGGCTACCGGCCGGCGACTACGCCAGCGGCCTGATCCGGCTCCGCCGCGTCAGCCCCTGACCGGCCCGCTCCCCTCCCCTTTTCCTCACCTCCCTCCCATCCGCTCCACGACAACCTGGACCACTCCATGAACACTGCCACGGACACCGCCCGCGTCCTGGTGATCGGCATCGACGGCGTACGCCTCGACCTGCTCCCCGCACTCGACACCCCCCATCTCGACGGCATCGCCCGCGCGGGCTTCCTGGCGCCCGTCCAGGTGGACGACGAGACACCCACCATGTCCGGACCGTGCTGGACCACCATCGTCACCGGCGTCGGCGTCGCCAAGCACGGCGTGTGGGCCAACCGCTTCGACGGCAACCGGCTCGACCTCTTTCCCGACTTCACGACCCGCCTCGCCGCCGAGTGCGGGCGCCGGACCTTCGCCGTCGGCGGCTGGGCACCGCTCTTCCTCGCCCGGCAGGGCGGTCCGCTGTTCGTCGCCCCCACCCGGCTCGGCTACGTCGCTCCCCGCGAGGACACCCCCGAGGCGTGGGAGGAGGTGGACGAGAGGGTGACGGCCGACGCGGAACACCTCCTCGGCCTGGACGAGGAGCTCCACGCCGGCTTCGTCTATCTCGGCGCCGTCGACGAGACCGCCCACTTCCTCGGCTGCGGCGAGGAGTACCGCCGGTCGATCGAGGCCGCGGACCGCCGTCTGGGACGGCTCCTCGCCGCCGTACGCGATCGGCCCGGCCACGCGGCGGAGCAGTGGACGATCATCGTGGTGACGGACCACGGCCACCGCGACGAAGGAGGCCACGGGGGCCGCAGCGAGCTGGAGCGCACGGCCTGGATCGCCGCGAGCGGCCCCGGGCTGCCCCCCGGCGCCGTGCCGCCGGCCCTCCACCACACGGATGTCGCCGCGCATGTCTACACGGCCCTCGGGATCCCGCCCGACCCCCACTGGACCTTGGACGGCGCCGCTTTTCACAGCCCTCACCGCCGACACGTCGGGGGAAATCCGCCCGAGCGTCGGAAGTTGACAGCAGATCACTAAAAGTCAGGCATTACTGGGCGCATTGATGGATGACTCTGCTCAATCCTGAGTACAAATCCGCTCGGGAGAGTTCCGAACCGATCAAGATCGGTTCTATAGTTCCGTCGTTCAACCTTCTTCCCCCGTGTGCCTGCTCTCGAGAGTCTGGTTGATGTCGGCGTCGCCCACCCCGTTCCGCCCTGCCCTGATCGCCTCCCTGCTGACACTCGCCGCGGGTGGTGCGCTCGCCGTGGCGGCGACGACCGCGGCGCCGGCCGGGGTTCGCCCCGCGCTCGGCTGGTTCGCGGCGTGCGGAGTCCTGTTGCTGTCCGCCTCGGCCTTCGCCGTCACCTGGTACGCCCGCACGGCGCGGGTGCTCGCCCGGCGGGCGGAGGTCCTGGCCGCCGAACTCGCCTCCCGTGACGCCTACACCGGCCGGTACAAGGCCACCGCCGAGCGCGAGGCGGCGGCGCTCACGGCGCGGTACGAGGAGGAGGCCGCCGATTCGGCGGCCCGGCACACGGCGCGTACGGAGGAGCTCGTACGGTCGCACGCGTCCGAGACGGCACAGCTCCGCGCGACACTGGCGGCGGACACCGAGCGCCTCGAAGGCCGGCTGCGCCGCGCGGAGTCCGCCCGGTCCGCGGCCATGGCCGCCGCCGCCAACGCGGCCGGACGGATGCAGGCCCTGGCCACGAGCATGATGGCCGACCTCCGGGACATGGAGCACCGGCACGCCGACGAGGACGTCCTCACCGACCTCCTCCACCTCGACCACCGCACCGCCCAGGCGGGCAGGCTCGCCGACTCCATCGCCGTACTGACCGGAGCCCGTTCGGGCCGCCGCTGGACGCGCCCGATCGTCATGGAGTCGATCCTGCGCGGCGCCATGGGCCGGATCGGCGGCTACCAGCGGGTGCGGCTGCACTCCGGCAGCGAGGCGGCGGTGACCGGTCACGCCGCCGAGGGCGTCATGCACGCCCTGGCCGAGATCCTCGACAACGCCGCGAACTTCTCCCCGCCCAACGCGGAAGTGCACGTGTACGTGGAGGAGGTACCGGCGGGCCTCGTGATCACCGTCGAGGACAGCGGTCTCGCCATGAGCGACGTACAGCTGAGGCGTGCGGAGGCCGCCGTCGGCTCGGCGGCCCAGGACCTGGCCGGGCTCTCCGGCACCCGCCTCGGCCTGCACGTGGTCGGCCGGCTGGCGCGCAAGCACGGCCTGACCGTGTCCTTCCGCCCCTCTGCCCGCGGGGGCACCGGCGTCCTGCTGATGATCCCTCAGGAGCTCATCAGCCGCGTGCCCGAGGAGCGGACCGGCGCGCCCGCCGAGCCGACCCCGCCGGTCGCCGGCCGCGCGGTGACCGCCCCGGCCGCCGAGCGAACGCCGCCTTCCGCCGAACGCCCCGCACCCGCGTCCGGGCCGGCCCACGAACCCGAGACCACGCACGAGCCCGTCCACGACGGCGCCCCCGCCGCGTCCGGCGCCGAGGAGGCGCCGGACGGGATCGTCCTGCCCCGCCGCCGCCGCGGCCAGACCCTGGCCGCCCAGCTCAAGGCCGGGGAGGCGCCGGCCGAGCCGCGCCAGGAGGCACCGCGCACCGGCCCGGCCGCCGCGGCCCCGCCGCGCTTCGGCAGCTTCCACCGGGCCGTGCGCGGCGCGGGAGGCCGCGCGGCCGACGACCGGCCGGCCGACACGTCCGTACCGTCCGACCCCCAGGACCCGGCGGCCGCACCACACCCGTCGGCCTCCTCGAACTCCCCGTATTCGGAAGGCAATCCGCGATGACCGGCACCACCACCGACGAGAAGCTCAGCTGGCTCCTGGAGGGCCTGCTGGAACGCACCCCGGGCACCCGCCACGCCCTGGTGCTCTCCCGCGACGGCCTCAAGCTCTGCCGTACCTCCGAGCTCTCCGTCGACCAGGCCGACCAGCTCGCCGCGATCTCCGCGGGCATCCAGAGCCTGTCGCACGGTGCCTCCGTCGAGTTCGGCGACGGCACGGGCGGGGTCCGCTCCGCCATGGCCGAGTTCTACGGCGGCATCCTCTTCATCGTGGAGGCGGGCGACGGCGCCCACCTCGCCCTCGTGGCCGACGAGGACGCCGACGCCGGACTCGTGGGCCACAACATGACGGAACTGGTCGAGCAGCTGGGCGAGCACCTCGTCGCCAGGCCCCGGGGATGAGCCGGGCCAGGCCGGGCCGGGACGACTCGCCCGACCGCCTCTACACCGTCACCGGCGGTCGTACCCGCGCCGGGTCCGACGCCTTCGACGTGGTGACGCTGGTGGTCTCCGAGAGCGACCCGGTCCCCGGCATGCAGTCGGAGCACGCCGCGATCCTGCGCATGTGCCGGTTCCCCACGGCGGTCGTCGAAGTGGCGGCCGGGCTCGGCCTGCCCGTGTCGATCACGCGGATCCTCCTGGCCGACCTGCACGACACCGGCCGGATCAGCGCACGGCATCCCCGGCCCTCGTACCGCCTTCCCGATCACGACATCCTGGAGCAGGTGCTCGTTGGACTCCGTAGCCTCTGACATTTCTGACGTCTCCGACGTCCCTGACGTCTCCGAAGCCGCTGAATCGTCACACCGTCAGACCCTGCGCAGCACCGCCGACAACGGGCTGAAGATCGTCATCGTCGGCGGATTCGGAGTCGGCAAGACCACCCTGGTCCGCTCGGTCAGCGAGATCCGTCCGCTGAACACCGAGGAGACGATGACGCAGGCCGGCGAGCACATCGACGACACCGGCGGCGTCGCCGCGAAGAAGGCCACCACCGTGGCGTTCGACTTCGGCCGGATCTCCCTCGACGCGCGCAACGTCCTGTACCTGTTCGGTGCCCCCGGCCAGGAGCGGTTCTGGTTCCTGTGGGACCGGCTCTTCGCCGGCACGCTCGGCGCCGTCGTCCTCGTCGACACCCGGCGGCTCTCCGACTCCTGGTACGCCGTCGACCGGCTCGAACACCACGGCACCCCGTTCGTCGTCGCCTGCAACGACTTCGGCGGCCCCGCCCACACCCCCGACCAGATCCGCGAGGCCCTCGACCTCGCCGACGAGGTCCCGCTGGTCTTCTGCGACGCCCGGTCGCGCGAGTCCGGCAAGCAGGTCCTCATCTCGCTCGTCGAGCACCTGCGCACCCTCGTCACCTCGGCCCCGCGGTCGATCCCGCAGCCGATCCCGCAGACCGTTCCGGAGCCCATGCTGTGACCCACCCCGCGTACCCACCCGTCCCCCTGAGCGGCCCCCGGTTCCAGACCGACCCCGTCGAGCTGTACCGGCGGATCCGGCGCGAGCACGGCGCCGTCGCCCCGGTCGTGCTCGACGGCGACGTGCCCGCCTGGCTGGTCCTCGGCTATCGCGAGCTGCACCAGGTCACCAGCGACCCGGTCCTCTTCTCGCGCGACTCCGAGCTGTGGAACCAGTGGGACGCCATCCCCGCGGACTGGCCACTGCTGCCCATGATCGGCCGCAAGCAGCCGTCCATCCTCTACACCGTCGGCGAGCGGCACCGCGAGCGGGCCGCCGTCATCTCCGACGCGCTGGAGGCCGTCGACCCCTTCGCCCTGAAGGAACGGGCCGAGCGGTTCGCGGACGAACTCATCGACGG
Organism: Streptomyces gardneri; assembly: GCF_006539185.1. Classification (GTDB taxonomy): domain Bacteria; phylum Actinomycetota; class Actinomycetes; order Streptomycetales; family Streptomycetaceae; genus Streptomyces; species Streptomyces gardneri. The sequence continues at coordinate 160,110 of NZ_BJMN01000019.1, read as the reverse complement.
GCTCTGCGGCAAGGGCGCCTGCGACATCATCGCCGAGTACGCGATGCTGCTGCCGGTACGGGTCCTCGCCAGCATCTACGGCTTCGCCGACGAGCAGGGACCGGCCCTCGTGACCGCCCTCAACGACATGATCAACGGCCAGGAGGGGGCCCTGGCGGGCCAGCGCCATCTCGCCGAGTCCATGTTCGCGCTGCTCGCGGCCAAGGCCGAGACGCCCGGTGACGACGTCGCCTCGCGCATGGTCGCCAACACCGCCGGCTTCTCCGTCGAGGAGGTCGCCCAGGACCTCATGGTGATGCTGGCCGCCGGTCACCAGCCGACCGCCGACTGGATCGGCAACTCGCTGCGCCTCATGCTCACCGACGACCGGTTCGCGGCCTCCCTCTCCGGCGGCCGCCACAGCGTCGGCGAGGCGATGAACGAGGTCCTCTGGGAGGACACCCCCACCCAGAACGTCGCCGGCCGGTGGGCCTCGCGCGACACGCACCTCGGCGGGCGCCGGATCGGCCAGGGCGACCTGGTCCTCCTCGGCCTGGCCGCCGCCAACTCCGACCCCCATGTCCGGGCCGACTCCGGCGCCCTCACCGGCGGCAACAACGCCCACCTCTCCTTCGGACACGGCGAGCACCGCTGCCCCTTCCCCGCGCAGGAGGTCGCCGAGACCATCGCCCGGACGGGCATCGAGGTGCTCCTCGACCGACTGCCGGACGTGGACCTCGCGGTGGCGGAGGACGGCCTCACCCGCCGCCCGTCCCCCTGGCTGCGGGGCCTCACCGCGCTCCCCGTGACGTACACCCCGACCCCCGCCCTTGGAGCCTTCGCATGAGCTGCCCGTACGACCACACCGCCGCGCCCGACGCCGACGTGATCGTCCTCGATCCCTTCGTCGCCGATCTCGACGCCGAGAGCGCCCGCCTGCGCGAGGCGGGCCCGCTGGCCCGCGTCGTCCTGCCCGGCGGCGTGCCCTGCTGGTCCGTCACCCGCCACGCCGAGGCCCGGAAGCTCCTCACCGACGCCCGCCTGGTCAAGGACATCGACGTGTGGGGAGCCTGGCAGCGCGGCGAGATACCGATGGACTGGCCCCTGATCGGCCTGGCCAACCCCGGCAAGTCGATGCTGACCGTGGACGGCGAGGAGCACCGGCGGCTGCGCACGCTCGTCGCACAGGCGCTGACGGCGCGCCGGGTGGAGCTGCTGCGCTCGCGCATCGAGGCCCTCACGACCGAGAGCCTCGACCGGCTCGCGGAGCGGCCGGCCGGCGAGGTCGTGGACCTGAAGGCGGAGTTCGCGTACCCGCTGCCGATGAACGTGGTCAGCGAGCTGATGGGCGTCGACCAGGCCGACCACCCCGTCATGAAGGCCCTCTTCGAGAAGTTCTTCTCGACGCAGACCCCGCCCGAGGAGGTGCCGCAGATGATGGCGGACCTCGGCGCCCTCTTCTCCGGGATCGTGGCGGCGCGGACCGCGCAGCCCGGCGACGACCTCACCAGCGCGCTGATCGAGGCGTCGGAGGGCGGCGACCGGCTCAGCACGGAGGAGATCACCAACACCCTCCAGCTGATGGTGGCGGCCGGCCACGAGACGACGATCAGCCTGATCGTCAACGCGGTCGTCGCCCTGGAGACCCACCCCGAGCAGCGCGCCCTGGTACTGAAGGGCGAGGTGCCGTGGGAGAACGTCATCGAGGAGACCCTGCGCTGGTCGACGCCCACCTCGCACGTACTGATCCGGTTCGCGAGCGAGGACATCGAGGTCGGCGACCGGGTCCTGCCCAAGGGTGACGCGCTGATCGTGTCCTTCGGCGCGATCGGCCGGGACGAGGAGCAGCACGGTGCGACGGCGGGGGCGTTCGACGTGACCCGTACGCCGAACCGGCACATCGCCTTCGGCCACGGTCCGCACGTCTGCCCGGGAGCGGCGCTGTCCCGACTGGAGGCCTCGGTGGCACTGCCGGCGCTGTACGCGCGCTTCCCGGAGCTGCGGCTCGCGGTGCCGCGCGAAGAGCTGCGGAACAAGCCGGTCGTGACGCAGAACGACCTGTTCGACCTGCCGGTGTTCCTGGCCTGACCCGGCCCGGGGATTCCTTCTGTCGGGCGGGCCGCGGCCCGCCCGACAGAGGGGATGATCTGGTGTCCAAGGGGGGACTTGAACCCCCACGCCCGATAAAGGGCACTAGCACCTCAAGCTAGCGCGTCTGCCATTCCGCCACTTGGACCAGGTGAGTGTCGTGACGCGGAGTGACCCCTGCGGCGACAGAGATCAATCTACCAGCACTTCGGAGTGCTCTTCACCCACGTTTCCCGTGGTCAGAGCCGTGCGGCCACACAACCGTCCGATTACTCCACGTCATGGACGTGCTGCGGGACGTGACGGAGAGTGCTTCACTGGCGGTATGCCTTTCGCTCACTACGGTGTGCTCGCGGGAACCCTCCACCGCCACTTCCGCGACCAGCCCGACAACCAGGGCCGCTGGTTCCACATCAACCTGGAGGTGGACGCCCCCTACGGGCGCTACCACTGCGCCGTCGACGTCGACAGCCACAAGTCCAACGTGGGCGTGCAGTGGAAGAGCTTCACCGTGGACGCCGCCGCCCTCGGCCCGGCCGCGGCGCTCGCCCCGGGCTATCACGAGCTCGCCTCCGCACCCGACTCCGGCGCCCTGGACTATCTGCGCCACCCGGAGCTGACGGACCGTACGGGAGTCCTCTTCCAGCGCCGCCCGCCCACCTGGCTCCAGGAGCTCCTGGACCTGCTCGGTTCGCGACCGTGGCACGCCGGGTCCAACATCGACGCCGCCGCCGCGCTGGAGGCGGTGCTGGTGCCGGGGCAGCGGGTCCTCGTCTTCGGCGAGCCGTTCACCGACGATCCCGAAGGCGACCTCGGCATGCACAACATCCACCAGAACCAGGGTGATCCGGCGGGCTCGCAGTGGTGGCCGGAGAACGGGATCTGGCAGGACGGCGCGACGCTCGCCCGGCGCGACGACGGGAAGTACGACGTCTTCCTGAACAAGTTCTCCAGCCAGGCGGGCCACACGGACAGCGGGGGCCACCCCGTCGGGTGACCCACCGCCGAACCGCAGCTAGCGGACCCGCTCGGGCGTCGGCGCCGTGATCAGCAGTCCCGCGAGGAGGCTCGCGAGGAGCATGAGGCCGGCCCCGCACCACAGGGTGACGGAGTAGCCGCCGAGGACGGCCGCGTCCGTCTGCGCGACCACGTCCGACAGCGAATCCGGCAGGCCCTGCCCGCCGAGCAGGAACCCGTCCTTCACCGCTTCGACCAACCCCTCCGGAACGTTCGCAATGCCGTCCAGCCGGGCCGAGATGACCCAGCTGAGGATGCCGGCGGTCATCGGTGCGGCGATCCGGGCGCCCAGGTTGTGGGCGGTGAGGGCCATCGCCGCGGTCCCACCCGAGTACTCCGGGGCCGCCCCGCCCGTCGCGGTCGCGAGGAGCGGCACCAGGGCCACACCGAGACCGAGACCGACGAGGAGAAGGCCGGGCAGGACGATTCCGGCGTACGTGCTGTCGCCGTCGAGCAGGGCCAGGAGTGCCACTCCCGCCGATGCGAGCAGCAGCCCCGGGACGACCAGCAGGCGGGGTGCCAGCCGGTGCTGGAGGCGGGCGGAGATCTGCGTGGAGCCGACCAGGAGCGCGCCGGCCATGGGCAGCAGGGCCAGGCCGGTACCGGCCGGGCCGGCGAAGGCGAGCCCGACCATCAGGTACGGGTGCAGGACGAGGATCATGGTCAACGTCCCCATGCTCACGAGGGACAGGGCGAGGCGGGAGCCGACGCGCTGACGGTCCTTGATCGCGTACGCCGGGACGAGAGGGGTGCCGGTCCGGGTCTGCCACCACAGGAAGGCCAGGAACAGCGCGGTGCCGACCACGAGGAGGGCCAGGGCCAGGGGGTCGGTCCAGCCGTCGTCGCCCGCGGCCCTGTCGAGGCCGTAGACGAGAGCGGCGAGCCCGCCGGTGCCGAGCAGCAGGCCCGGTACGTCGGGACGGATGCGGGCCGCGGGGTCGCGCGCCACCTGGCTCCCGACGAGGGCCGCCACCCCCGCGAGCGCGGAGACGGCGTACAGGCACATGCGCCAGCCCATGACGTCGACCAGCCAGGCGCTCGCGAACACCCCGATCGCCAGCTCGCCGCCGACGAGCACGGCGTAGATCCCCAAGGCCCTGCCGCGTTCCTTCGGTTCGGTGAACCCCCCGCTCACCAGCGCCAGGGCGGCCGTCGAGAGCAGCGCGGCGAACGCGCCTTGCAGGGCGTGGGCCCCGATGAGCAAGGCGGCGCTGGGGACCGAGCCGGCGAGCGCGGCGGCGGCGGCGAATCCGGCCAGGCCGACGAGCAACGTCCGTTTGCGGCCCAGGAGATCGGCGAGGTGACCGCCGAGCAGCAGCAGTCCGCCGAACGCCAGTCCGTAGGCGAGGAACATCGCCAGGAGGGCGTCGACGGCCAGACCCAGGTCGTGCTGGATGACGGGTGCGGCCGCGGTCATGGTCGCCGCGCCGATCACCACCGCGACCTGGGCAAGGACCGCGGCGGTGAGTCCCCACCACCGTCCGGGGGCCGGGCCGGACGCGACGGTCGGAAACGCGGGAGGCGCCCAGGCTCCCGGCACGAGATCCGCGGGCGGCCCGAACCCCGGCGGCGGCGGGAGGTTGTCCACGGGAGTGGTGGGCGTGTAGGCAGGCGGCTGCGGCAGTCCGTGGGGTGCGGCGGGCTGCGCCTGGGCCGGGATCCGCGGATCCGGGGCGAAGTCGAGCAACTGCGCCGCACGGCGCCCGAGTTGCGCGAGGACAGAGCCCGGCAGCCACTCGTCGGCGCCGTCCGGCTCCGTGCGGGCGGCCACGTCGAGGGGCGTCGGCCGCCGCGTCGGATCCTTGTCCAGGCACGCGCGCACGAGGCCGACGAGCGACTCCGGTACGCCCGTCAGGTCGGGTTCCTCCTCCGCGACGCGGAAGAGGTGCGCGTTCAGCCCGGTCTCCGACGCGCCGAAGAGGAGACGGCCCGTGGCGGCGTACACGAGGACGGCGCCCAGGCAGAACACATCGCTGGCCGGGGTGAGTTCGAGTCCGCGGACCTGCTCGGGCGACATGAAGCCGGGAGAGCCGATCAGCATGCCCGTACGGGTGTGAAGGCTGTCCCCGGCGAGGCTGTCCATGGCCCGCGCGATGCCGAAGTCGATCACACGCGGCCCGTCGACCGTCACGAGGACGTTGGACGGTTTGAGGTCCCGGTGGATCAGACCCGCCGCGTGCACGGACCGCAGGGCGACCGCGAGCCGGTGCGCGAGAACACGGACCGAGCGCTCGGGCAGCGGCCCGAAGTCCCGGGCGACCACGGTGGTCAGGTCGGGTCCGGGGATGTACTGGGTGGCCACCCACGGCACGACCGCCTCGGTGTCGGCGTCCAGGACCGCCGCGGTCCACTCCCCTCCCACCCGACGCGCCGCCTCCACCTCGCGCGCGAAACGCCTGCGGAACTCGGGGTGTTGGGCGTGCTCGGCCTGCACCACCTTCACGGCGACCGTCCGCCCGCCCTCCGACCTTCCGAGGTACACCAGCCCCATGCCACCCGCCCCCAGGCGGCCGATGAGGCGGTACGGGCCTATGCGTGTCGGGTCTTCCGCGATCAACTGTTCCACGTCGGTAACATAGTTGAGCCGACCTCCGCCCGGCACGGGATCACCGCGAACGACCGAAGGACGGAAGACTCGTATGCACCCCGTCTTCGACGCCCACCTCCACATCGTCGACCCGCGCTTCCCCCTGATCGAGAACGACGGCTATCTGCCGCCGGCCTTCACCGTCGGGCAGTACCGCGAGCGCGTCTCCGGGCTCGACGTCCGCGGCGGCGCGGTCGTCTCGGGTTCCTTCCAGGGCTTCGACCAGGAGTACCTCCGCGACGCGCTGGCCGCGCTCGGCCCCTCCTTCGTCGGTGTCACGCAGGTGCCGGCGAGCGTGACGGACGAGGAGATCGTCGGCCTCGACGCGGCGGGGGTGCGCGCGGTCCGCTTCAACGTCCGCCGCGGCGGATCGGCCACGCTCGACCAGCTGGACCGCCTCGCCCGTCGCGTCCACGACGTCGCCGGCTGGCACACGGAGCTCTACATCGACGCCCGTGACCTGCCGGACCTGGCCACCGCCCTGGCCGCGCTGCCCGCCGTGAGCATCGACCACCTCGGTCTGCACCGCGACGGACTCCCCCACCTGCTCGCCCTGGTCGAGCGGGGGGTCAAGGTCAAGGCCACGGGGTTCGGGCGGGTCGACCTCGACCCCGCCGAGGCCATGACCGCCGTCCTGAAGACCGATCCCACCGCCCTCATGGTCGGCACCGATCTGCCGTCCACCCGGGCCCGCCGCCCGTTCGCCGACGACGACCTCGCCCTCGTCGCCCGGACCGTCGGCGAGGAACACCTCGACGCCGTGCTGTGGGACAACGCCGCCGCGTTCTACCGCCTCCCCGGCACGGCCACGAACCGGTAGGGCTCTCCCCGAAGCCCCGGGGAGGGCGCGCCTACCGCTCCGGCGTGCTGCCGCGTACGACCGGCTCCGCCGGGAGCAGCAGGCCGCTCGTCGGGGTGGCGGCGGGGTCCTCGACGGCGGTGATCAGCCGGTCGACGAGGGCGTGGGCGATGCCGGACAGCGGCAGCCGCACGCTGGTGAGGGCGGGCTGGAGCACCGTACAGAGCGGCAGGTCGTTGAAGCCCGTGACGGCGACGTCGGCGCCGACCCTGAGACCGGCGGTGCGGACGGCCTGGTAGGCGGTCAGGGCGAGCCAGTCGGTCGCGCAGACCAGGGCCGTCGGGCGGTCGGGGCCGACGAGCAGGCGCTGGACGGCGTGGGAGAGCGCGGCCGGGTCGTCGCCGGGGACGCCGACCTCGAAGGCGCCTTCGGGCGCGGCGGCCGCGGCCTGGAGCAGGCCGACCCGGCGGTCGGCGAGCCAGGGCAGGGAGGCGGCGGAGTTGACGTAGCAGATCCGGCGGTGGCCCTGGTCGAGGAGGCGGCCGACGAGGGCGGCGACGGCGGCGGCCGAGTCGATGTCGACCCAGTTCTGCGGTCGGCCGGGGGCGGTGCGGCCGAAGGCGGCGAACGGGAAGCCGGCCTCGGCGAGGACGTCGACGCGGGGGTCGTCGTGGATGACGTCGGAGAGGATGAACCCGTCGACCTGGCGGGCCGCGATCAGCCCGTTGAAGGACTTGGCGACAGCGTCGGCGCCGTGCTCGGGGTCGCAGCGGAACAGCAGGATGCGGTGGCCGACGGCGTCGGCGGCGCTCACGAGCGCCTGGAGGAAGCCGCCCATGAGGGGGTTGGGGTCGGCGGGGTTGTCGGCAGGTGCGGGATAGCCGATGACCTTGCGGGTGCCGGTGCGCAGGCTGCGGGCGGACTGGTCGGGCTGGTAGCCGAGTTCGTCGATGGCGGCGGTGACCCGGGCGAGGGTGGTGGCGCGGAGCCGGTGGGGGGCGTTGAGGGCGTTCGAGACGGTCTGGCGGGAGACGCCCGCCGTGCGCGCGACGTCCTCGATGGTCACCTGTCGAGCGGTCATCGTTCCTCTGTGTGCGGTGGTCGGCGGGCCGGGGCGGCCGCCCCGGCCCGCCGGTCGTCAGTGCTCGCGGGTCAGGGTGAGCAGGCCGCCGGTCGGCACGGTCACCGGGTTCACCCCGGCGACGAGATCGAGCACGGTCTCGGACAGGATCTCACCACGGCAGTCCTGGACGCGGGCGAGGGCCCGTTCCGGCCGCCCGGTCGTCAGGAGCACCACGGGGTCGCCGTCCGCGTTGGCGACGAGCAGGGTCCCCGGGCCGTCCGTGGCGTCCCGGTCCGGGAGGGCGACCGGGAGCGGCGCGTAGCGGGCGACGATCGTGGTGCGGTCGTCGCCGGCGCGGACCTGGGGGTAGCCGAGGTCCGGGCGGGAGGGTTCGAGGCTGCCGAGCTGGAGGACGTCGGCGTGGCGGCGGAAGACGCCGAGCCAGAAGCCCAGGGCAGCGAGCTGGTCGGGGGTCTGTGCGGCGAGGTCGACGGAGATCTGCGGCACCGAGAAGAGGGCGTTGACGAGGTGGACGGCCACGGACTCGGGCGTCTCGGCGGAGTTCCACATGATCATGTCGGCGTGGACGGCGAGCGGTCCCGCGGTGAGCCGGCAGTCGACGATGCGCTGGCGGTTCTCGGCGGGGCTGAGCGGGCAGTCGACGGTGCGGACCATGGTGGCGTACGGCCAGAGACCGGGGCTGACGTACGGCTGGCGGTGCTCGACGATCACGTCGGGCCGGGTGCGGCGCAGCCGGGCGTCGAGGTCGGCGAGGAGTCGGCGTACGCCTTCGTGGACGGTGTCGTGGTCCGCGCCGGCCGGCGCGGGCGGCGGGTCGGCGCGGGCGAAGAGGTCGATGAAGTCGAGCTTCACGCCGTCCATGCCCCACTCCTCGACGGCGCGGGAGACCTTCTCGATGAGGTAGCCGCGGACCTCGGGGTGGCGGGGGTCGAGCACGGCCGCGTCCAGTTCCGGCACCTCGCGGAGGATCATGCCCTTGAAGCGGTCCCAGGCGTCGTTGTGCCGGCCGATGAACGGCAGCGCGTACCAGAGCAGGTAGGCGAGGCCGGTCCTGTGGACCTCGGCGACGTGGGCGGCGAGGTCGGGGAAGGCCTCCGTGTGGGGCTCCCAGTCGCCGCAGTGGCCGTAGCCGCGGGTCCGGTCGGCGGTCTGCCAGCCGTCGTCGACGATGATGCTCTCGCAGCCGAGCCCCGCGGCGAGGACGGCCTGGTGTTCGACGACGGCCGCGTCGACGTTCTGGTGGAGGCTGTACCAGGTGGAGTACGCGGGCATCCGCGCCGCGGGGGCGACGCCGGGGTGGTCCAGGCCCTCGGCCCACCAGTCGGTGACGGCCCGCAGGGTGGTGGCGAAGTGCCGGCCGCTGAGGTCGATCCGCAGGCGCGCCGGCGGCCCGCCGGGGGTGAGCTCCTGCTCCACGGTGAACGCGAACTCCCCGCTCTCCTCCACCACACCGGCGCCGACGCGTACGGGCGCGGCGGTCTCCCCGGCGGCGGCCGTGCACAGGGCGCGGTCGTGGGTGCCGACGAGGGCGGCGACGGGCGCGCCCAGGGCGAGCGAGACGGTCCGCGGTGCGGTCCAGGAGGGCGGCAGCCAGCGGGAGGCGTTGGTGTCGGGGGTCCAGTAGGCGGTGGCCCCGACGCAGGGGACGCGCCATTCGGCGCGGAGGGTGACGGCCTCCGTCGCCGTGACCTCGATCAGGGCCACGCCGTCCTCGGGCAGGGTGACGGTGGACTCCCACGCGTCGCTGCCGAGCCCGGTGAGGTGGACGGTGAGGGGGTCTCCGGTGGGGTGGTGGAGACCGGTGACGACCTGCCGGTGGACGACGGTGTCGGGCAGGTCCCCGGCCGCCTCGTTGGGGCGCCAGGCGGGGACGGGCGGCTGCGGAACCGCGGTGTCCTCCGTGTTCTCGGGAGTGCCGCCCTCGGGAGTGGCGTTCGGTGGTGCGGTGGTCACGGTGGTCACTCCTTGGTGGCCCCGGCCAGCAGGCCGGAGATGAACTGGCGTTGCAGGACGAGGAAGAGGGCCATCACGGGGATGGCGGCGATGGCGCCGGCCAGCAGGACCTGCGCGTAGTTGGTGGTCGCCAGGCCCTGGAGGGTGGCGGTGGCGACGGGCAGCGTGTACATCTCGGGGCTGCGGAGCGCGATCAGTGGCCAGACGAACTGGTTCCAGCCGCCGAGGAAGACGAAGAGCGCGAGCGCCGCGATGATGGGCCGGTTGACCGGGATGACGATCCGCCACAGGACCCGCAGTTCGCCGGCGCCGTCGACGCGGGCGGCGTCGAGGAGTTCGTCGGGCATGGAGCGCAGCGCCTGCCGCATCAGGAAGATGCCGAACGGGGTGACCAGACCGGGCAGGATGACGGACTCGTAGGAGTCGATCAGACCCAGGTCCATCATCATCTGGAAGATCGGGATCAGCATCACCGTGTCGGGGATGACGAGGGTGCTGAGGAGCAGGACGAAGAAGAGGTTGCGGCCGCGGAAGTCGAACTTGGCGAAGGCGTAGCCGGCGAGGACGGAGACGACGACCGCCCCGACGGTCTGGAGGCCTGCCACCAGGAGGGTGTTGAGGAGGACGCGGGTGAGGCCGATGGACTCCTGGAGGCCCTGGAGGTTCTCCATGAGGTGGCCGCCGGGGAGCAGTTTCGGCGGCCAGGAGAAGACGTCCTTGTTGTCCTGGGTCGCGGCCATGGCGAGCCAGTAGAACGGTCCGACGCAGAGCCCGAAGGCGCCGGCGAGGAGCACGGTGAGGAGGGTGCCGCGGAGCTTCATCGGCGCTCTCCCATCAGGCGGACCTGGAGGATGCCGAGGAGGGACACGATCAGGGCGAGCGCGTAGGCGAGGGCCGAGGCGTAGCCGAAGTCGAAGTACTTGAAGCCGTTGTTGTAGAGGTACATGGTGACCGTGAGGGTGGCGTTGTCGGGGCCGCCGCCGGTGAGGACGTACGGCTCGTCGAAGAGCTGGAGGGTGCCGATGGTGGAGAGCACCACGGTGAGGAGGAGGATCGGCCGCAGCTGGGGCAGGGTGATGGAGAAGAAGCGGCGGACCGGACCGGCGCCGTCGACCATCGCGGCCTCGTACAGCTCCTTGGGGACGCCCTGGAGGCCGGCGAGGTACATCACCGCGTTGTAGCCGGTGTAGTGCCAGGTGATGACGAGGACGACGCCGACGCGGGCCCAGACGGGGCTGCCGAGCCAGTTGACCCGGTCGACGCCGAAGAGGGAGAGCACCCAGTTCAGCAGTCCCGCGTCGCGGTTGAGGATGACCGAGAACATCACCCCGGCGGCGACCAGGCCGGTCAGCGAGGAGACGAAGACGCCGAGTCGCCAGAGCGGGCGCAGCCACACCTTGGTGGAGTTGAGGCCGAGCGCCACGAGCAGGGCGAGGCCGAGCATCAGCGGCACCTGCACGACGAGGATCAGCGCGGTGTTCTTCAGCGCCGTCCAGAACAGCGGGTCGTCGAGGAGGCGTCGGTAGTTGGCGAGCCCGGTGAACTGACGCTCGTCGCCGTTCCCGGTGGTGAGGCTGATCCAGAACGAGGCGGCGATCGGGTACGCCTTGAAGATCGCGAAGCCCAGGACGGCGGGCATGATCAGCAGGTACGGGACGGATTCCCGGGTCAGCAGGCGGCGTCGGCCCTGGCGGGCTCGGCCGGTGCGCCGGGGGGTGCCGCGACCGGCGGGAATGCCGGTCGCGGTGGCGTGCGCGGCCCCGGTGGCGGGCGCGCGTTCGGACGGGGCGAGGGACATGGTCAGGCCGCCTGCTGCCGGCCGGTCTGCTGGGCGAGCTGCTTGGCCGCGGCCTTGAGGGCCTCGGCCGGATCGGCACCCTTGATCAGGACCTGGCTCTGGGCGTCGCTGGCGAGCTTGAGGGCGCGGCTGTAGTCGCCGGTGAAGTTGGTCGCGCCGGCTCCGGCGGTGAGCGAGTCGACGAAGGACCTCAGCACCTTCTGGCCGCCGTAGAAGGGGTCGGGCGCGCTGAACTTCGGGTCGGTGTAAGCCTCCTTGAGCGCGGGGAAGACGCCGCCCGAGGCGAACATCCGGTTGATCTCGGCCGGCTTGGTGAGCGCGTACTCGACGAAGCGCCAGGCGGCCTTGCGGCGCTTGCTGGTGGCGGAGACGGTCAGGAAGGTGGAGTTGACGATGGCGCTGCGGCCTCCCCCGGGGACGGCGGCGGGCGGCTGCATGACACGCCACTTTCCGCTCTGCGCGGGGAACTTGTCGGAGAGGTACTCGATGGCCCAGGCGGGGTACGGGGCGGTGGCGAGCTTGCCCTGGCCGACCAGGCGCTTCCAGGTGCCCTGGCCGGCGGTGTCGGCGAGCAGACCGGCGTCGTTGAGCCGCTTGATGACGGTGAGGGCCTGGACGGCCTCGTCGGAGGCGAGCGTGACCCTGCCCTCGGCGTCGAAGTAGAAGGCTCCCTGGAGCTGCATCAGGTTCTGGAAGAAGTCCATGTCCTGGACGGTTCCGGGCTTGTCGAGCCCGAGGAGCTGGGCGCCGGTGGCGGCGCGGATCTTCGGCCCCGCGGCGATCAGGTCGTCCCAGCTGGAGAGGGAGGCCGGGTCGACGTCGGCCTTCTCGAAGTAGTCGTGGCGGTAGAACAGACCGAGCGGGTTCACCTCCCACGGAAGGGCGTGGACGGCCTTGTCCTTGCCTATGACGGTCGGCCAGAGGCCCTCGACGAAGGCGTCCTTGTGGCGGTCGGCGCCGAGCTTGGACAGGTCGGCGAGGCCCTGGGGGAACTTCTCCATGTATCCGGGCAGGTAGTCGACACCGATGTGCAGGACGTCGGCGAGTCCCTTGCCGCCCGAGGCGAGCCCGACGGTGATCTTGTCCCAGATGGCGGGGTTGCCGAGGTCCTGGACGTCGACCGTGATGCCGGGGTTGTCCCGCTCGAAGGAGGGGACGACGCCCCGCAGGGCCTCGGCCGCGGTGGTCCAGCTCCACACGGTGATCCTGCCGCTGTCGCCGTCGGCGCCGCCGGCACCGCCCGATCCTCCGCTGCCGCTGCCGCCACAGGCGGTCAGGCCGAGTCCGGCGGCGGAGGCGGTGGCGAGCTGGAGGAGGTGTCTGCGGCTCAGGTGGTGGGACATGTCGGCTCCTGGAGGGTGAGGGTGTTGCCGGTACGGGTGCTGCCGGTGGTGAGGGTGTGCAGCGCCTCCGCGAACAGATCCACGGCGGCGGCCGGCGTGGAGGTGTGGGGAGAGAGGCGGATCCACTCGTCGCGGCGCGTGGTGATCACGCCGGCCGCTTCGAGAGTGCGGTGGACGGTCACGGGGTCGTGACCGGGGAGACGGAAGGTGCCGATGCCGGCGCGTTCCCGGTGGCCGAGCCCGTCCAGCAGGATCTCGGCGCCCGCCTGCCGGGCCCGGTCGAGCAGCTCGGCGAGGGTGGCCCGGATGCGGGCGCCCGTGGCGGCCGGGCCGCCCTCGGCGAGCAGCTCGTCGACGGCCGCGCCGATGGCCGCGGCGGCCGGGAAGTCCGGGTTGGTGGCGAGGTGGGCGGCGGCCCCGGGCAGGGGCGGGGCCGGATGCCGCGCCGCGAAGGGTTCCGCGACACCGGCCCAGCCGCCGAGCCCGGGAGCCAGGCGCTCGGCGCACCGGTCGCGGATCAGCAGCAGCGCGGCGCCCCAGCCTGCCCGCAGCCACTTCTGGCCACCGCTGACCAGGACGTCGGCGGCGTCCGTTTCGAGGGGGACGGCCCCGAGTCCCTGGATGGCGTCGACGATGAGGAGGCGGTCCGGCCCGAGGACCTCCTTGAGGGCGGCGAGCGGTGCGACGTGTCCGGTGAGGGAGTCGACGGCGCTCACCGTGAGCGCGGTGACGTCGGGGGTGAGGTTCCGGCGCAGCAGGTCGGGGGTGATGTGCCGCCGGCCGTCCGGGGCGACGAGCCGGACGGCCGGGCCGCCGCGGCCGGCGAACCGGAGCCAGGGGTAGACGTTGGCGGGGAACTCGTCGCGCGGCACCAGGACGGTGCCGGGTCCCTGGAGGCCGGCGGCGACGGTGAACAGGCCGTTGCTGGTGGACGGGGCGAGGGCGATCTCGTGGGGGCGGGCGTCGAGGAGCCGGGCCGCCGAGGTCCGCGCGGCGTCGCTGAGGGCGAAGAGCCGGTCGAGGTCGGCGGGGTCCGAGCGGGTGGCCAGGTCGGTCGCGGCGGTGAGCGCGGCGGCGGCCCGGCGGGAGAGCGGGCCGACCCTGGCGTGATCGAGGTAGCCCGCCCGCGGACCACAGGCGGGGGCCGAAACGGACGCCGCGCGATTGACGGTCTCAGGTGCCCGTGGATGAATTTGATCGTTCAAAATCTGTTCCTCAAGATGCCATCAGCATGATCTTCCCGGAATTTGAAGGTTCACATTAGAGAGCCGAGGTCTCCTCGGCAAGAGGTCGGACGAAGCGAACCGCCGCCCTTCGGGGGAACCTCCGCGGGGCGTCGCGCGGCGCCGGCGGATGCTCCCCGGGTTCGGGCTATCCATGGCCACAGCCGACGGTCGCCCGTGACCGTCACCGTCCGGGAGACCGGAAAGGTTGGGATTCCAGTGGCTGTCAAGCCCATCCCCGAGGGATACCCGCGCGTCACGCCGTACCTCTGCGTCGACGGAGCCGCGGCCGCGATCGACTTCTACGTGTCCGTGCTGGGCGCGGTCGAGCGCATGAGGATGCCCGCGCCCGGAGGGACCATCGGCCACGCCGAGCTGACCCTCGGCAACTCGGTGATCATGCTCGCGGACGAGTTCCCCAGCATGGATTTCCGCTCGCCCAAAACGGTCGGCGGCACCCCGATCACCCTCCACCTGTACGTCGAGGACGTCGACGCGGTCTTCGCCAAGGCCCTCGCGCGGGGCGCCAAGGAACTCTCGCCCGTCAAGGACGAGTTCTACGGCGACCGCACCGGGCAGCTCGAAGACCCCTTCGGCCACCGCTGGAACCTCGCCACGCACGTGGAGGACGTCCCGGAGGAGGAGATGGAGAAGCGGGCCAAGGAGGCCCTGCAGTCCGTGCAGCCGCCGTCCGACGCCGCCTGAGCGAGGGCCCCGTACGGATCGACGACGACGGGCCGCTTCGCCACGCCCCGCTCCCCTCGGGCGGGGGCGACGAAGCGGCCCGCTCCATCGGCAACACCCCTCCATGACCACATACCTGAATGTGAGTCAGAGACACGGATCCCGTCGGGAGTCTTGCGCCCCCCTCGAACTCTCCCTAACCTCCCGGCCAATGGTTAGGAAGACTTCCTGTCTTTTCGCGCACCACTCCCCCGAGGACGCCCTGTGCCACAGACACCCAGGCTCCGTCGACACCGACCGCTCCGCTCCCTGGCGGTCCTCGCCGCCCTCGCCACCGCCCTGACCCCGGTCACAGGAATCGGCGCTCCGGCCGCCGCCGCCGCGGACGCGGACGCGACGGTCACGGCGGCCGCGATACCCGACCTCACCAGCGCCAACCGCCGAGCCCCGATCCCCGGACTGCCCGACTGGAGCAGGGCCGGCTACCGGGGCGGCGCCCCGCTCCCCGGCGCCGCCGAGGCGCACCCGGACGCGGCCTGCCACATCACGGCGGCCGAACTCGCCGCGCAGTACGGCGTACGGGCCGACGGCACCGACGCGACCAGCGGGCTCCAGCGGGCCGTCGATGCTCTTCGGACGACGTGCACCCCCTCCGCCGGCTTCACGAAGCTGTCGTCCATCACCCTGCCCGCGGGGCGGATCCTCGTGACCCGCCAACTCGCCCTGGACGCCGACTACATGGTGTTACGCGGCGCCGGCATGGACCGGACCACGCTCGCCTTCCGGCCCGACGCCGACACCCGTTACGACACCCTCACCGCCGACGGCAGCGACTGGGACGAGGACGGCATGACCCACGGCGCCGGAAAGGGCGGCTGGACCTGGCCGGGCCGTGGGCTGCTGCGCGTCCAGACCCGCGAGGTCTCCCCGAAGTACGCGAGCGACCACGCTTCCGCGCCCGCCGACCGGAAGGACCTGTTCGAAGGGAGCGTGAACCAGCACTGGGCGAGCGGTGTGCCGCTGCGGGAGGGCTCGCCCATCGGTTCCACGCAGGTCAGGCTCGCCGCCGGCACCGACATGAACCGCTTCAAGGCCGGCGCCCCTCTCTGGGTCGGCGCCGCCAACACCGCGAAGTTCTACCAGCAGCAGACGATCAACGACCCGTCCACGTACGTGAACCTGCATATGCGGCAGCAGATCTTCCGGATCGCCGCCGTGGACACCGCCGGCAAGAACCTCACCCTCGACAAGCCCCTCGAGTTCGACCTGCCGCTCGACTCGACCTCCGACGGTTCGGCCGCGATCGGCGGCACCGTCTACCCGAGCCGCGTGACACCGCTCAAGGTCGTCCAGGGCGTCGGCATCGAGGACCTCGGCATCACCCAGGAACTCGACGGCATGCCGAAGCTCGGCGGCGGCACGTACGACGTCACCCCGGCCGACGCCAAGGCCAACTTCGGGAACATCGCCCCGGAGTACGCGCAGCACGGCATCGTCCTCAAGTGGGCCGCCGACGTCTGGATCCGGCGGGTCGCCACGCGGATGACCGGCTCCCACGCCGTCGTGACCGAGAACGCCAAGAACGTCCAGGTGCAGGAGTCGTCCTTCGACGGCTCCTGGAACAAGGGCAAGGGCGGCAACGGCTACTTCCGCGGCTCGCGCGTCTGGGACTCCTTGTACGCGTACAACACGAGCCGGAACCTCCGGCACTTCACCTTCCAGTGGTCGGCCTCCGGCAACGTCGCCGTCGGCAACGACTTCGACAGCGACCTGAACCTGCACGGCGGTTGGGAGCGCCGCAACCTCTTCGAGAACAACAGGGTCGCGGTCCCCTTCGAGAACTCCTCGAAGAACTGCCGCGCCAACTGCGGCGAGGAGGGCGGCGGCGGTCCCGACGGCTCGACCTGGTGGCCGATCTGGTGGGGCGCGGGTGCCAAGGCGGTGAAGTGGTCCGGCGCGACGGGCCCGCAGAACGTCTTCTACGGCAACGACCTCGGCAAGCAGACCACGGCCGGCGGCGCGTACCAGCCGTACTACCCCGACCGTCAGCGCCTGTACCAACTGGGGAGTTCGGCCGCCGACCCGTCGGTGTACCAGCACCTGACCGCGAACGGCTCGGCCATCGCCGACTGGGCGGGCAGGGAGAACCTCGACTACGGCAAGGCCCCGCACGCCGGTGTGCACGCGTCCCGGACGGACACGTCGGGCTCGCTCTTCCTGAAGTCGGCCGGTACGGATCCGGGCCCCGGCGGCCCGGAGGTGCCCCCGACGCCGGTCTCGGCGGGCAAGCCGGCGACGGCGTCCTCCGTCGAGTCGGCCGGGTTCGAGGCCGGGCGCGCGGTGGACGGCGACGCGGGCACGCGCTGGGCCAGTGCGGAGGGCGTGGACCCGCAGTGGATCCGTATCGACCTCGGCGCGCGGCACACCGTCTCCCGCGTGAGGCTCGCCTGGGAGGCCGCGTACGGGAAGACGTACCGGATCCAGGTCTCCGACGACGGGACGGACTGGACCGACATCCACTCCACCGGCGCCGGCGACGGTGCCGTCGACGACCTGACGGTCTCGGGGACGGGCCGCTACGTCCGGATGTACGGAACCGCGCGCGGCACCGCGTACGGCTACTCCCTCCACGAGTTCGAGGTGTACGGCACGCTCGCACCGGACGGCGGAACCCCGGGCGGCGGCCCGGTGGTGGACGTCTCCACCGCCGCCCAGCTCCGGAGCGCGCTGGCGGGCGCCCTGCCCGGGCAGACGATCAGGCTGGCCGCCGGCGAGTACCGGGGCGCCTTCGTCGCCCGGACGCCGGGCACCGCGTCGGCCCCGATCACCCTCACCGGGCCCGCGAACGCGGTCCTCGTCAACGACGGGCCCTCCGGTACGGCGCCCTCGTGCCCGGCCCCGGTCGCCGGCTGGGACTCCGGGTACGGGCTCTGGCTGTACGGCGCCCCGTACTGGAAGCTGACCGGGTTCACGGTGAAGGACTCCAAGAAGGGCGTCGTCCTCGACGACTCGCACCACGTCACGCTCGACGGGCTCTCCGTCCACCACGTCGAGGACGAGGCGGTGCACTTCCGGCGCTCGTCCTCCGACGGCGTGATCCGGAACTCCGCGATCAGCCACACCGGTCTGGTCCAGCCGGGCTACGGCGAGGCCGTCTACATCGGCTCCGCCGGGTCCAACTGGTCCTGCCACGGCAACACCGGCGGTGTCGACCGCTCGGACCGGATCCAGGTCCTGGACAACAGGATCGGTCCGAACGTCACGGCCGAGCACATCGACATCAAGGAGGGGACGGCCGACGGTGTCATCCGCGGGAACACCTTCGACGGTACGGGGATCAGCGGCCAGAACTCCGCCGACTCCTGGGTCGACGCCAAGGGCACCGGCTATCTGATCGAGAACAACACCGGCAGGTTCGCCCCGCCCGGCACGTTCGCCAACGGGTACGAGACCCACAACCCTTCGACGACCCCGTCCTTCCCGAACGGCTGCGGCAACGTCTGGCGGGGCAACACGTCGGACCTCGGAGGCACCGGCGCGTACGCCATCAAGATCACCTCGACGTCGAAGTGCACCGCCTCCCCGAACGTCGTCCACTCCGGCAACACCGTCACGAACGCCGTCTCGGGCCTGACGAACGTACCCGTCACGCCCTGACCGCCACCGGGCCCCCTGCCTCGTACGGCAGGGGGCTCTGCGATCCTGTTCGGCGTGACGCTCGCGCCGCCCGTCCCGGAACCCATCACCCCGGACTCACCCCACGCCCCACCCGGTCCCGGTCCTCTCCTGACCCAGTCCTGGCTCGACCTGGCGTTCCTCCACTGGCCCGTCGACCCCGGCGTGGTCGCCCCGCTGCTCCCGTCCGGGACCGTTCCGGACACCCTCGACGGTGTGACGTACGTCGGGCTCGTCGCCTTCCGGATGCACCGGGTCGGATGGTTCCGCCTCCCCGGCGTGCCCTACCTGGGCAGCTTTCCCGAGACCAACGTCCGCCTCTACTCGGTGGACGCGCGGGGCCGGCGCGGTGTGGTGTTCCGTTCGCTCGACGCCTCACGGCTCGTGCCCGTCGCCTTCGGACGGGCCCTGTTCCGGCTGCCGTACGTCTGGTCGAGGATGGCCGTCCGCCATGACGGCGCCACGGTCACCTACTCCAGCAGCCGGCGCCTGCCCGGGCCGCGCGGCGCGCACAGCCGGATCGTCCTGCGGGTCGGGGAACGCGTCGAGACCCCCACCGAGCTCGAACACTTCCTGACGGCCCGCTGGGGAATGCACACCGCCTTCTTCGGGCGCCCGCTCTACCTCCCGAACACGCACCCGCGCTGGCCGCTGCACCGCGCGGAACTGCTGGCGTGCGAGGAGAACCTGGTGGCAGCGGCGGGCTTGCCCCACCCGACCGGCGCGCCCGTGAGCGTCCTGTACTCCCCCGGGGTCCCCGTGGAATTCGGCCTCCCACCCCACCGCCCCGGCGGCATCCCCACGCCCTGAGCGGACGGAGCGGGGCCGCCCCTCAGATCATGTCGCCCCAGCCGAAGGTGGCGACGTACGCCCGCTGGAACCCGTGCCCGGCCCTGTCCCCGTCCGCGTGCACCCAGATGACGGCGACGAGGAACCAGAGCAGGACGATTCCGCCCACGACACCCAGCGCGACGAGCTCTCCGAACCACGCGAGAAGGGCCAGGGCGCTGATCACCACGGTCAGGCCGATGTGGGCTCCCCCCAGGTCGATCGGCCGTGAGTTGCGCCGGGCGCGGCGCACGGCGCGTTCCTCCGCGAAGCGCTGCTCGCGGACGTCCTGGGGTTCGTTCTCGTCGAAGTGCATCGCTACCCCCTGAGCACGACGTCGGGTCCTCGGCGCAGGACCGTTTCTGCTCAGTGAGACCCTCGCCGCCCACATGAGGTTGCCCTGGCTGTCGCACGACAATCGTCCGGACAGTCCACCGGCACCGTGCCTGTCGTGCTGCACGGTGCCGGATCGGAGGCGGGGGGCGTGTCGTCGCGCCTCGGGAGGTCGGACAGGGGCGGTCAGGTGGAGATCTCGGGGAGCACGCCCGTGACCGGTGCCGCGAGGTCGGTGAGCTGGTGGATCTGGTGCAGTTCGTTCAGTCGGCCGAGTCCGCCCAACTGACTCTCGATGCCGGGGAACTGCGCGCGGGACTCCTCGGGGATACCGGTCGTGGCGACCGCGTCGAGCTCGCTCACCGGGTTGACGGGCGGGCCGAGCGGGGTGGCGACGGAGACGGCCTGCGCCGCCGACGCGCCGAGGCACGAGAAGGCGGCGGCGACGGCGAGGACCGAGGAGATACGTCGTGTCGAAGTCATACCCCTCACAACGGAACGGCGTGCCGACGGACACGGCCGTGCCCCGGTCCCGCCCTCCGAACGGGGTAGGGGACCCCTCCCCGCTACACCCGCTTCAACCTGGCCCGCCACGGACCGTCGGCCGCCTCGAACTGCACCACGAGCGGCCCCGCCGGCAGCGGAACGGTCTCGCGTCGCTCGCCGATCTCGTTGACGAGGTTCTCGTCCTCGGGCAGGGCCGTGTGGTCGTCGTGCCGGGCGAGTTCGAAGATGTTCACGATCAGGTTGTCGTCGCCGCCGTACTGGATGGCGAGGTCGGCCACTCCCCCCGTGTGCAGCAGCACGTCGGGACCGCGGGACTCCACCTCCCCCTCCGTCAGCACGTGGGCCGCCGCCAGCGGCGACACCTCCACCCGCCACGGCCCCTCGGCCTCCAGCCTGAGGCGGAGGTTCCCCTTTCGGGGAACCGTGGCGAGCACCCTGCCCCGGAAGTCGTCCTCGGTGCTGTTGACGAGGTAGTCCTTCTCCTTGTTCTTCCAGTCGAGGACCGCCAGGCCCGTGTACCCGTCGCCCCTCACCTCGAGGTGGACGACGACCGGACCCGGAGGGAGCCCGCTCACGGTGATCACGTCGTTGTCCCGGCCGCTCTGGGTGTATGGCGCGAAGACCGGTCCGTACGACCAGGCGGGTCCGTACGCCACCGGCTCCGGCGCGACGGGGGCGGGAGGGACGACGGGGGGTGCGACCGGCGGTGCCATCGGCGGCTGCTGAGGCAGCGCGAAGGTCGGGGCGTGAGGTGCGGGCTGGGCAGGCTGGGCGGGCAGCGGCACCGACTGAGGCACGGGCGCGGACACCGGCGCCGGCATCTGCACCGCCTGTGGCACCTGTGGCACCTGTGCCGCGACCGGTCGTGCCACATCCACCCCGTGGTCCGTGGCCAGGCCCGCGAGGCCGTTCGCGTACCCCTGGCCCACCGCCCGGAACTTCCAGCCCCCGGCCCGCCGGTACAGCTCCGCCAGCACCATCGCCGTCTCGGGGCCGCCCTCCGTCACGTCGTACCGCGCGACCGACGTACCGTCGGGGGCGAAGGCCTCCACCGAAAGACCGGCGACGTCCCGCATCGTGGTGCCGTTCTCCGTCGAGCCGACCACCAGGACGCGGGTGATCCGCTCCTCGACCGTGGTGAGGGCGACGTCCAGCCACGCCGTGCCGTCGCCCGCGTCGGTCAGCCGGATCGCACCGGACGGATGCGTCGGTGCTCCGTGAAAGACGACGTCTCCGTCGCCTCCGACCGTCCCACCGTCCATGAGCAGCAGAGCCATGGCGTCCACCCCGCCGCCCCGTACGGCGATCCTCAGCGCGACGGACGGTACGAAGCTGTTCTCCCCCTTGATCATCGACCCCACGGCGCGACGGCCCTTCCCCTCGTGTCCCCACCCTTGTCGATCACAGTCCGATCCTGCATTCGAACCGCGCTCGCGGGCAAGGCCCTTCGTCGACGGGCCGTCAGGTCAGGCGCCCGCCAGCTCGGCGTTGGCACGCTCGGTGACCAGCGTCAGGACGCGGCCCGCGGTCGCGAGGTCCTCGGCGGGGATGCCGGCGTAGAGCCGGGCGGAGATCTCGGCGGACTCGGCGGAGGTGACCGCGTCCAGCTCCCGTCCGGCGTCCGTGAGCCTCAGCCGGGACGCGTCCGCCGGGTCCTCTTCCAGCACCTTGCCGGCCGTCAGTTCGTCGACGACGCCGCGTACGAACGACTCGTCGGTCTTCAGTGAGCCGTTGACCTCGACGACGAGCTCGTCGAGGCCGATGGACCCGCCCGCGACCACGACGGCCCGGAGCGTCACGCTCTGGTGGTACGTGATGCCGTGGCGGGTCAGCACGCTCTCCAGGACGGCACGCGCGGCGAAGAAGGCCAGGGCGACGACCCGGCCGTTGGCCGAGGGTGCGGGCGTGGTGGATGTGGTGGGTGTGGTGGTCATGACTGCTCCTCGTCGTTCGCGGTGTGCGGTTCAAGAGGTACGTCGAGCAGGGTCGCCAGTTCGCGGGTGAACTCCTGGGCGCGCGGGCTGTCTTGCCCCCCGAGCGGTTCCAGCAACTGGTCCAGGAGGCCCTGGACCACCCTGATGGCGCGCCGCGTGACCTCGCTCCCCTCCTCGGTGAGCGACAGCTGTACGGCGCGCGGGTCGTCGGGGTCCCGGGTGCGGGCGACGAGTCCGGCGGCCTCCAGGGCGCGGGCCAGCTTGGACACGTACAAGGGCTCGAGTCCCGTGTGGTCGGCGAGGCGGCGCTGGCTGGGCCGGAGCCCGGAGCGCGCCATGCCGTACAACGAGGCCACCAGCGCGTACTGCGCGTGGGTCAGACCCAGCGGCGCGACCGCCCGGTCGACGGCCACCCGCCACTTCATCGACAGGCGCCAGACCAGAAATCCCGCTGTGGCGCCTTCAGTTGCTCTGCTCACTCGAGATACAGTACATGGCTACTATGTACATGGCTACTATCTTTTCGCGGATGCGCGCCGTCGAGGTGGGGTGTGGGTGGGGTGGGGTGGGGTGGGGCGGCCGGAGGGAGTACGCACTCCTTGCCACTTACAACTTATAGCGCACAGGGGGGCTTGCGGCAAGGCCCCGGTCGTACCGCAGAATCTCTCTTCCAAGCCCCAGACCTGCAGAAACGGGAGATCGTTGCCCCCTCGCATCGAAGCTGATGACATGACCGCTCTCGTCACCAGTGCGTTCGACCTGCCCGACCGCCTGTCCGCCAAGGCCGACCCGGCCCTGATCGCCGACGACGAGAAGCACTTCGCGGACATCGCGGAGAGCCTCGACCAGGTGATCGCCGAACTGTCCGACCGGCTCGACGCCGAGCTCAGGGCCCCCGGTGGCGTCGGCCGTGAGGCGATGGAGCGGGACATCGAGGTCCACCGGCTGACCACCCGCCTGCGCGCGCTGCGCCGCTTCGGCCTGGACCTGTGTCTGGGACACATGGTCGCCGCGGACGGTTCCGAGCCCCTGTTCGTCGGGCGGCTCGGCCTCACCGACACCTCGGGCCGCCGACTCCTGATCGACTGGCGCTCCCCCGCCGCCGAGCCGTTCTTCGGCGCGACCCACGGCAACCCGATGGGGCTCGCGAGCCGCCGCAGGTACCGCTGGACCGGCGGCCGGATCAGCGACTACTGGGACGAGGTGTTCACCCAGGACGCCTTCGCCGGGCACGCCGCCCTCGACGACCAGTCGGCCTTCATCGCCAGCCTCGGCAACAACCGCTCGGCCCGGATGCGCGACGTCCTCGGCACCATCCAGTCCGACCAGGACGCCATCATCCGTGCGGGGTCGCGCGGCGCCCTCGTCGTCGACGGCGGCCCCGGTACGGGAAAGACCGTCGTCGCGCTCCACCGCTCCGCCTATCTCCTCTACTCCGACCCCCGTCTCGGCCACCGTCGGGGCGGCGTGCTCTTCGTCGGCCCCCACGACCCGTACCTGGCGTACGTCGCCGACGTCCTCCCCAGCCTCGGCGAGGAGGGCGTACAGACGTGCACCCTGCGGGACCTCGTCCCCGAAGGGGCGTCGGCGCCTGCCGAGGCCGACCCGGAGGTCGCCCGGCTGAAGTCGTCCGCCGGTATGGTGAAGGCGATCGAGAAGGCCGTCCGGTTCTACGAGGACCCGCCCACCGAGGCGATGACGGTCACCACGCCCTGGGCCGACATCCGGCTGAGCGCGGAGGAATGGGTCGAGGCCTTCGAGGCGCCGGGGCCGAGCACTCCGCACAACGAGGCGCGCGACCTCATCTGGGAGGAACTGGCCACGATCCTGTGGGACAAGTTCGACGCGGCCGGATACGCGGAAGGGAACGGGGACGGCGACGAGGACTCCGTGTCGCCCGAGCAGTTCCGCAGGGCGCTGCTCCACGACAAGGAGCTGGTTAGCGCGCTCCATGGCGCGTGGCCGATCCTCGAAGCCGCCGACGTCGTCGGTGACCTGTGGACGGTCCCCGCCTACCTGCGGATGTGCGCTCCCTGGCTCGACCGCGACGAGGTCCGGACCCTGAAGCGCGAGGACCCGCACGCCTGGACGGTGTCCGACCTGCCTCTCCTGGACGCGGCACGGCAGCGGCTCGGCGACCCGAAGGCCTCGCAGCGCAAGCGCCGGCACGATGCCACCGTCGCCGCCGAGCGCGAGCGCATGGCGGGCGTCATCAGCGACATCGTGGAGGCCGATGCCGACGGCGAGGGTGCGGTGACCATGCTGCGCGGCCGGGACCTCCAGGACAGCCTGATCGACGAGTCGGCGCTGCCCGGCGCCGACGTGGACCCGCTGGCCGGCCCCTTCGCACACGTCGTCGTGGACGAGGCGCAGGAGCTGACCGACGCGGAGTGGCAGATGCTGCTGCTGCGCTGCCCGTCGCGGAGCTTCACCATCGTCGGTGACCGCGCCCAGGCCCGGCACGGCTTCACCGAGTCGTGGCGGGAGCGGCTGGAGCGGGTCGGGCTCGACCGGATCGAGGTGGCCTCGCTCAGCGTCAACTACCGGACGCCGGAGGAGGTCATGACGGAGGCCGATCCGGTGATCCGCGCCGCGCTCCCCGACGCGAACGTACCGAGCTCGATCCGCAGCAGCGGCATCCCCGTGGTCCACGGATCCGTCTCGGAGCTCGACTCGGTCCTGGACACCTGGCTCGCGGAGAACGCCGACGGGATCGCCTGTGTCATCGGCGATCCGTCGTTCCCCGCGACGGCACGCGTCCGCTCGCTGACCCCGCAGCTGTCGAAGGGGCTGGAGTTCGACCTGGTCGTGCTCGTCGACCCGGAGACGTACGGCGAGGGCATCGAGGGGGCGGTCGACCGCTACGTCGCCATGACCCGGGCGACGCGGCAGCTCGTCATCCTCACGAGCTCCTGACCGCCTCCTGACGGCGGCGAGGTGACGGTGGGGCCGAGACCGGTCCCGCCGTCACCTCGCGGCGGCGCCGCCCACCCGGACGGCTGACGGCCGGTCGGGGCGTTGACCAGGCGATTCCCCCTCCAGGGCTCGTCATATAGCAGGACGAGTGGTTTACCTTCCCGTCCGTGTGAAGGCGCTGGCCCCTGGGACGCCCGTGCGTCGAGTGTGTGCGCGATGAGTACTCACGACACCCCCACTCCGGACATCAGCACTCCCTCACGGCGCTCCGTGGTCACGGCGACCGGTGCCTCGGCGCTCGCCGCCGGGCTCGCCGCCGCCTCCGCAGGGCCCGCGACCGCGTGGAGCCCGGGCACCGCGCCCTCCACGACGCCCACCGCCGTCCCCGCCGTCGCACCGCCCGGCACCGACCCGCGGGCGTACG
The DNA here is from genome assembly GCF_006539185.1 of Streptomyces gardneri. Taxonomy (GTDB): domain Bacteria; phylum Actinomycetota; class Actinomycetes; order Streptomycetales; family Streptomycetaceae; genus Streptomyces; species Streptomyces gardneri. Next base: position 134,938 of record NZ_BJMN01000019.1, on the reverse strand, counting down.
CCACCGTCGCCCGCGCCATCGCCGTCTACGACGAGCACGACGAGCCGCTCGTCCCGGCCTATCTGAGGATCGTCGAGAACGGCCTGCCCGCCCGCCGGGCGAAGGCCACGAAGCGGGTCCTGATCATCGGCGCCGGGCCGGCCGGGCTCCTCGCCGCCGACCTGCTCAACCGGGCCGGCCACGACGTCGTCGTGATCGAGGCCAACGGCAACCGCGTCGGCGGCCGGATCAAGACGTTCCGCAAGGGCGGCCACGAGAACGGGGCGCAGCCCTTCGCCGACCCCCTCCAGTACGCCGAGGCCGGGGCGATGCGGCTGCCCGAGAGCCACCCGCTCCTCATGGCGCTGCTCGAGAAGTCCGGCCTCCCGCTCCAGGAGTTCTACCTGGTGGACGTGGAGGTCGAGGACCCCGCGAAGAAGGCCAACCGCACCTGGATCCATGTCAACGGCGTCCATGTACGCCGGGCCGACTACGAGCGGAACCCCGCCCCGGTCAACGACACCTTCGGCGTCACCGGCGACCACCGGACGAAGACCGCCGCCGTGATCCTCGCGGACGCCCTCGAACCCGCGCGCCGGCTCGTCCGGGACAAGGAGGGGACGGCCCTCGTCGAAGGCTGGATCGAGATCCTGCAGCGGTACGGCCACTGGTCGATGTACCGGTACCTCACCGAGGTCGCCGGGCTCGACACCCGCACCGTCGACCTCGTCGGCACCATCCAGAACCTGACCTCACGGCTCCACCTCTCCTTCATGCACAGCTTCCTGTCCGCCGCGCTCATCGACCCCAGGACCAGGTTCTGGGAGATCAAGGGCGGCACCGCGCTGTTCGCCGACGCGCTGTACGCGCCGGTGAAGGGCAAGGTGCGGCTCGATCGGCGCGCCGTACGGATCGAGCGGCACGGCGGCAAGGTCAGGGTGCACACCGTCTCCGAGGACCACCAGACCGGCGGGGAGGGCGTCACGGAGGTCTTCGAGGGCGACGAGGCGATCGTCACCGTCCCCTTCTCGGGACTGCGGCACGTGACGTTCGACCCGCCGCTGTCCTACGGCAAGCGCCGGGCGATCACGGAGCTGCACTACGACGCGGCGACCAAGGTGCTGCTGGAGTTCTCCCGGCGGTGGTGGGAGTTCACCGAGGCGCAGTGGAAGGAGGCGCTGGACTCCATCGAGGACGGGCTGTACGAGCGGTACCGGGCGGGCGGGGTCGCGCACGCCGAGTACCTCGGCGCGCACCGGTCCGTGAAGGACCTGGGGGTGACGATCCCCGACGCACTCAAGGACTACTACTCCGTCTTCCGGCCGGTCGCGGACCACGAACCGGAGGCATCGCACGTGCGGGGCGGCGGCACGGTCAGCGACAACGCCAACCGCTTCATGTACTTCGAACACGCGCAGCCCATGGAGGGCAGCGACGGAGGCATCATGCTCGCGTCCTACAGCTGGGCCGACGACGCCCTCAAGTGGGACGCGTTCGCCGACGAGGAGCGGTACCTGCGGGCGCTCGCCGGTGTGCAGGCCGTCTTCGGCCGCCGCTGCGAGGTCTTCTTCACCGACAAGTGCAGGACCCAGTCGTGGATGCGTGACCACTACGCGTACGGGGAGGCCTCGGTGCTCTTCCCGGGGCAGCACACCGAGCTGTTCCCGGACGTCCCCACCTCCGAGGGGCCGCTCCACTTCGCGGGGTGCCACACCTCCATCAAGCCCGCGTGGATCGAGGGGGCCCTGGAGTCCGCCGTCCGTACGGCCCTGAAGGTCCATACGGGCTGACGGAGGGGTGAGGGGCCACCGGCCCGGTCACCGGGTCCCGGTCACCGGGCCGGTGGTCCTCACCCGGGCGTGAGTTCGCCGCTGAGCTTCTCGTGGAGGGCGGCGCTGGGTTCGTTGAGGCCGATGATCTCCACGGTCTTGCCGCGCTGGGCGTACCGGGCCTCGACGGCGTCGAGCGCGGCGACGGACGAGGCGTCCCAGATGTGCGCGGCGGACAGGTCGATGACGATCTTGCCGGGGTCGGTGGCGTACGCGAAACGGCCGACGAGGTCGTTGGAGGAGGCGAAGAACAGCGCGCCGGTGACGCGGTAGACGACCGTGGTCCCGTCGGGGTCGGTGACGGCCGTGACGTCGGCGAGGTGGGCGACGCGCCGGGCGAAGATCACCATGGCGGTGACCGAGCCGCAGACGACGCCGACGGCGAGGTTGTGGGTGGCCACCACACAGACGACGGTGATCACCATGACGGCGATCTCCCCGGTGGGCAGTCGGCGCAGCGTCCTCGGGGCCAGGGAGTGCCAGTCGAACTGAGCGAAGCAGACCATCACCATGACGGCGACGAGGGCGGCCATGGGGATGTCGGAGACGACCGGGCCGAAGACGATGCACAGCACCATCAGGAACACGCCGGACAGGAAGGTCGACAGGCGGGTGCGGGCGCCGGAGACCTTGACGTTGATCATCGTCTGGCCGATCATCGCGCAGCCGCCCATGCCGCCGAAGAAGCCGGTCACGATGTTGGCGATGCCCTGGCCGATCGACTCGCGGGTCTTGCTGGAGCGGGTGTCGGTGATCTCGTCGACCAGCTTGGCCGTCATCAGCGACTCCATCAGGCCGACCAGCGCCATCGCGAGCGCGTACGGGGCGATCAGCGTGAGCGTGTCGAGCGTGTACGGCACGTCGGGCAGGCCGGGGACGGGCAGGGTGGACGGCAGGGCACCCTTGTCGCCGACCGTCGGGACCGCGATCCCGGCGGCGACGGTGACGGCGGTGAGGACGGCGACCGAGACCAGCGGGGCCGGGACGGCCGTGGTCACGCGGGGGAAGAACACGAGCAGCGCGAACCCGGCGGCGAGCAGCGGCCAGACGGCCCAGGGCACGTCCCGGAGCTCCTTGATCTGGGCCATGAAGACCAGGATCGCGAGGGAGTTGACGAAGCCGACCATCACCGAGCGCGGGACGAAGCGCAGGAGCTTCGCGACCCCGAGCGCTCCGAGGACGATCTGGAAGGCACCGGCGAGGATGACGGCGGCGATCAGGTAACCGAGGCCGTGCTCGCGGTTCAGGGGCGCGATGACGAGGGCGACGGCGCCGGTCGCGGCGGAGATCATGGCCCGTCGGCCGCCGACGACGGAGATCACCACGGCCATGGTGAAGGAGGCGAAGAGTCCGATCGCCGGGTCCACTCCCGCGATGATCGAGAACGAGATCGCCTCGGGGATCAGCGCGAGCGCGACGACCAGGCCGCCGAGCACCTCGGTACGCCAGACCCTGGGGTCGCGCAGCCAGTCCGGCTTCAGGCCGCGCAGGCGCGCGACCGGGGACACGACGGAAACGGAGGAGGACAAGGGAACGGGAACCTGTCGTGCTCGGGCACACCCGCCGTGGGCGGGCGGGGGCGTGCGGCCCCGCGTCGCGCTGGTACGCAGAGGGGGCGGGAGAAGGGAACGGGCAACTCTACCGTGGGGTCCGGACCGGGCTCCTCGGAGCCCGGCCGCGCACCTCCGGCGCCGGCTCCCCCCGCCTCCTTGTCCACCGACCGGTGGACACGAGGTTCAACCGGGCGAGCCTGTCGGCGCGATGGCGTCGGCGGCCAGGCTGGGACGCATGACGAACCCCACCGTACGCATGGCCCGGTACAGCGCCCGCCACCCCTGGCGCGCACTGATCGGCTGGATCCTCTTCGTGGCCCTCTGCCTCGGCGCGGGTCTGGCCCTCGGGGCCAACCCCGCCACCACCGAGGACTTCCGCATCGGCGAGGCCGGCCGCGCCGAGGCCCTCGCCGCGCAGGGCGGGCTCCAGCAGAAGCCGCTGGAGCGGATCATCGTCCAGGCCGCGCCGGGGACCGGCGCCTTCGACCGGGCCGAGGCGGACGCCGCCGCGCGGGACGTCGTCGCCCGGATGCGGCAGCTGCCCGAGGTACTGTCCGTGGCCGAACCGGTCGCGGACGCCCGGCGGACCGCGCTGCGGGTGGACGTCACCATGCGCGGTGCCGAGTTCGAGGGGAAGCAGCACGTCGACGCGCTGCTCGCGCAGACCGCCGAGGTCCAAGCCGCGCACCCGCGGCTGGTCGTCGAGGAGGTCGGCAGCCCCTCGATCGGCAAGGGCGTCGACAAGCTCCGCGGCGACGACCTCGCCCGTACCGAGGTCATCGCGCTGCCCGTCACCCTGATCACGCTGCTGATCGTCTTCGGCTCGGTCGTCATGGCCGTCGTACCGCTGCTGCTCGCGCTGTCCTCGATCGTGGCCGCCGTCGGCCTGTCGATGGTCGCCTCGCACGTCTTCCCGGACGCCGGGGTCGGCACCAACGTCATCCTGCTGATCGGCCTGGCGGTCGGCGTCGACTACACCCTCTTCTACCTCAAGCGGGAGCGCGAGGAGCGGGCCGGGGCCGTCGGCGGGCGGCTCGACGCGCAGGCCGTCGTGGAGCTCGCCGCGGCGACCTCGGGCCGGGCCGTGGTCGTCTCCGGGCTGGCCGTGGCCGTCTCCAGTGCCACGCTCTACCTCGCCGACGACGTCATCTTCTCGTCCATCGCCACCGGCGCCGTCCTCGTCACCCTGGTCGCCGTCCTGAGCTCGCTGACCGTCCTGCCGGCGCTCCTCGCCCTCCTCGGCGCCCGCGCCGAACGCCGCAGGGTCCGCAAGGAGGCGAAGGCCGCGGCCCGCGCCGCCGCCGGCAGGCCCGTACGCCGCCGTGTCTCCCGTCGCTCGGGCCCGGCCCGCGCCGGCGGCGGACGGATCACCGCCGCGATCCTCCGCCCCGTCGCCCGGCACCCCGCCGTGACACTCGCCGTCTCCTGCCTCGCCCTCGTCGCGCTCGCCCTGCCCGTCCTGAACATCACCATCACGGAGATGAGCCGCGAGACGCACTCCCGCGCCATTCCCGCCATGCGCGTCTACGACCGGCTGCTGACCGCGTACCCCGAGCTGAGGTCGATGCACCAGGTCGTCGTACGAGCGGACGCCGAGCAGGCCGGGGAGGTCGCCGGCGCCCTGCGGGAACTCGCCGACCGCGCCGCGGCCGAGGACCCCGCGATCGGCGGCGAGCCCGTCGTGCGCACCTCCGCCGACCGCCGCACCACCCTCCTGGAGATGCCCGTCCACCGCTCCGTGAACAGTCCCGAGGCCCGCATCTCGCTCGAACGGCTCCGCGGCGGCCTCGTCCCGGCGACCGTGGGCGCGCTGCCCGGCGCGGAGGTGGCCGTCACCGGCGAGGTCGCCCGCTACGCCGACTACCCCGCCCACCAGAAGCGCAAGCTGCCGCTCATCGTGGGGGCGCTGCTGCTGGTCACCTTCCTGATGACCGTGTGGGCGTTCCGGTCGGTGGTCCTCGGCCTCGTCGGCGTCGTCCTCAACCTGCTCTCCGCGTTCGCCTCGCTGGGCGTGCTGGTCCTGGTCTTCCAGAACGAATGGGCCGAGGGGCTCCTCGACTTCACGTCCACGGGCTCGATCGGCTCGCGGGTCCCGCTCTTCCTCTTCGTGATCCTCTTCGGTCTTTCCATGGACTACCAGGTGTTCGTGATCAGCCGGATCCGCGAGGCACGCCTCCAGGGCACCCCGACCCGGCAGGCGGTCCTCGACGGCCTGTCCTCCTCCGCCGGGGTGGTCACCAGCGCGGCCGTGGTGATGGTGACCGTCTTCGCCAGCTTCGCCGCACTGCACCTCATCGAGATGAAGCAGATCGGGTTCAGCCTGGCGGTCGCCGTCCTCCTCGACGCCTTCGTGATCCGCATCCTGGTGCTGCCCTCCCTGATGCTGCTGCTCGGCGAGGCCAACTGGTGGCCCTCGCGCGGAATGCGCCGCACCGGCGGGCCCGAGCGGACGGAGCGTCAGCCGGTGTCCGTAGGCTGATCGAATGACCGAGCGAACGGCCGAAAAGACGACCGAGGGGACGAGAGAGAGGATGGCTCAAGCGATGAGCGAGCAGACGCCCGAGCGCCCGGCGCTCACCGCCCTCCGACGCTGGTACACCGCTGCCTGGCTGCTCCTGGGCCTGATCCCCTCGGTCATCGCCGTCGGCAACGACTCGGGGCCCGCGAAGTGGGCCTCCCTCGCCCTGGTCGGCCTGGCCCTCGCCTATACGGCCGTCCATCGCGCCCGGGACCACACGCCCGTCTACCTGGGCGCCCTGGCCGCCGGTCTCGGCGTGATGGCGGCCCTCCCGGGCGGCGGCGCGGCCCTGCTGATCGTCGCGCTCCCCCAGTTCTGGTTCCAGCCCCTCGGGCGGCGGGCCGCGATCGTGTTCAGCGGGGGCGCGGCAGCGGCCACCGCGGCGGGGAGCCTCCTGCGCGACTCGCCGGGGAACGCGGTCGCGGCGCTGACCGGCTACGCGATCTCGGTCCTGGCGGGCGTCCTGCTCCACCGCCTGATCGCGGACAGCGAATCCCGCGCCACCGCACTGGCCGCCGAACTCTCCCTGGCCCAGGAGCAGTTGGCGGACGCCCATCGCCGCCAGGGAGCGGCCGACGAGCGGGAGCGCATGGCCCGCGAGATCCACGACACCCTCGCCCAGGGGTTCGCCTCCGTGATCGTCCTCGCCGAGGCGGCCCGGGCCGGTCTCGGCGGCGATCCGGAGCGCACCGCCCAGCAGCTGCGCTCCATCGAGCGGACCGCCCGCGAGAACTTCGCCGAGGCGCGGGTACTGGTGGGCAGGGCGCCGCACAGCGGGCTGACCCCCGGCTCGGTGGTGCCGACGCTGCGCCGCACCCTGGAGCGGTTCGCCCAGGACACCGGGGTCACGGTCGAGGCGGAGCTGCCCGAGGACGTCGACTGCGACCAGCAGACGCGGATCGCGTTGCTGCGCTGTACGCAGGAGTCGCTGGCGAACGTACGGAAGCACGCCGACGCGAGCACCGTCGGTGTGGTCCTCGCCCAGTTCCCGCACGCCATCGAGCTGGAGATCACGGACGACGGGCGGGGCTTCGTGGTCGAGGAGTCGAGCGGCTTCGGCCTGGACGGCATGCGCAAGCGGCTCGCCGAACTCGACGGCGAACTGACGGTGACGAGCTCGGTCGGGGACGGCACCCGCGTCCTCGCGACCTTCCACACGAACGGACAGTCCTGACATGCCCGCAGCACACGAAGCGCAGACTCCGGCGACCACGGACCCGGCCCCGATCCGGGTCGTGGTCGTCGACGACCACACCGTGATGCGCGCCGGAGTGGTCGCGCTCCTGGCGCCCGTCCCGGACATCGCGGTCGTCGGCGAGGCGGACGACGGCCGGGCGGGTGTCGCACTCGTCGAGCGGCTGACGCCCGACGTGGCCCTCGTCGACCTGCGCATGCCGGTCATGGACGGGGTCGCGGCGACCGTCGCGATCGCGTCCGGTCCGGCCCCGACCCGGGTGCTCATCCTCACCACGTACGACACCGACGTCGAGATCGAGCGGGCGGTGGAGGCCGGCGCCATCGGCTACCTGCTGAAGGACACCACGGCCGAGCAGCTGGCCGAGGCCGTACGCGGCGCCGCCCGGGGCGAGACCGTCCTCGCCCCGCGCGTCGCCGAGCGCCTGGTCGCCCGGATGCGCCGCCCCGCCCCGGTCGTCCTGACCGCGCGCGAACAGGACGTGCTGGGGGCGGTGGCCGACGGCCTGTCCAACGCCGAGATCGGCAGGCGTCTCGTCATCGCCGAGGCGACGGTCAAGACCCATCTCCTCCGTGTCTTCGCGAAGCTGGACGTCGGCGACCGCACGCGCGCGGTGGTCGTGGCCCTGGAGCAGGGCCTCCTGCCGGACCGCGAGGGGCGGGCCGGCGGGTAGGGCGGCAGGGGAAGGTGGGCGGGGTCAGCTGTCGAAGCCGAGGCCCAGGCGGTCCAGGGTGCGCAGCCAGAGGTTGCGGTGGCCTCCGGAGTGGTCCGCGCGGGTCATGGACCACTGGGTGATGCCGATGCCCACCGAGCGGACCGGTTCGGGCGGGAACGGCAGCGGCTTGCGGCGGACCAGTTCCAGCGACGTGCGTTCGGTGCGGGCGCCGTCGAGCAGGTCGAGCACGACCTCCGCGCCGAAGCGGGTCGCCCCCACGCCGAGGCCGGTGAAGCCGGCGGCGTAGGCGACCTTGCCCCGGTGGCTGGTGTCGAAGAAGACGCAGAAGCGGGTGCTCATGTCGATCGCGCCGCCCCAGGTGTGGCTGAAGCGCACCCCTTCCAGCTGGGGGAAGGTGGTGAAGAAGTGGCGGGCGAGGGTCGCGAACGTCTCGTGCCGCTGGTCGTACTCGGGGCGTACGCGTCCGTTGTAGCGGTAGATCGCGTCGTAACCGCCCCACAGGATGCGGTTGTCGGCGGAGAGCCGGACGTAGTGGAAGTGGTTGTTCATGTCCGCGAAGCCCTGCCGGTTCCGCCAGCCGACGGAGGCGAGTTGAGCGTCGGTGAGCGGTTCCGTCATGAGCGCGTAGTCGTAGACAGGGACGGTGTACGGGCGGTGGCGGCGGAGCAGGGAGGGGTAGGCGTTCGTGGCGAGGGCCACCTTGTGGGCGGTGATCCGGCCGTAGGGGGTGCGGACGTCCATCGTGTGGCCCCGCTCGTCGAGCGAGAGGGCGGGGGTGTGGTCGTGGACGCGGACGCCGAGCCGCAGGCAGACCTGCTTGAGGCCCCAGGCGAGGCGGGCCGGGTTGACCATGGCCACGTCGTGCTTGTTCCACAGACCGGCGAGGAAGGTCGGGGAGTCGATCTCGGCGCGTACGGCTTCGGCGTCGAGGTACTCGGACGCGCCGCCGTACCGGGCGACGGTCTCGGCCTCCTCCTGGAGGAGGGCGGCCTGGTAGGGCTCGGTGGCGACGGCGAGGGAGCCGGTGCGCTCCCAGTCGCAGTCGATGCCGTGGCGTACGAGGGTGTCCTCCATGGCCTGGAGGTTCTCGCGGCCGAGGCGCTCCAGGAGGCCGATCTCGTCGGGCCAGCGGGAGAGGCCGTTGTGGAGGCCGTGGGTGAGGCTGGACTCGACGAATCCGCCGTTGCGCCCGGAGGCGGCGCCGCCGGCCTCTTCGGCCTCGACGAGGACCACGTCGAGCGAGGGGTCCCGCTCCTTGGCGACGAGGGCCGTCCAGAGGCCGGTGTAGCCGCCGCCGACCACGAGGAGGTCGCAGGTGGTCGCGCCGACGAGGGCGGGCGAGGGCTGCGGCTTCTCGGGACTGTCGAGCCAGAACGGGGTCGGCCGGGCGTCCCGCAGCGAGGCGAGGGGGTCCATGACGGCGGGCTCCTTGAGATCGCGGAGGTGAGGTGGGGCCTGCGAGGTGCCGCCATGAGACCTCTCCGCACGCATCAAGGTCAATGGTGTTGACATAAGCCCTCGGCGCCGCCGTTTCCGCAGGTCGGCGGGGAGCACGGAGAGGGCGGCCGCTTCGCGCGGCCGCCCTTGCCGAGTGGGATGACGTTGCGTCAGTTGTCGCTGAAGCCCACGTAGTTCTCCGCGAGCGAGGCCGAGGCCGCGGCCGAGTTCGCGAGGTAGCGCAGGTGCGAGAGGCGCAGCGCGCGGTCGAAGTCGTTGTCGTCCGGGCTGCTGTGCAGGAGGGTCGTCATCGTGTACGAGAAGTGCTCGGCCCGCCACACACGGCGCAGGGCGGTCTCCGAGTAGGCGTCGAGCAGCGACTCGTCGCCCCGGGTGTGGTGGCGGGTGAGGGCCTGGGCGAGCAGGGTCACGTCGGCGACGGCGAGGTTGAGGCCCTTGGCTCCGGTGGGCGGCACGATGTGGGCCGCGTCCCCGGCCAGGAAGAGGCGCCCGTGGCGCAGGGGCTCGGCGACGAAGCTGCGCATCGGGGTGATGCTCTTCTCCGTGATGGGTCCGCGCTTCAGCTCCCAGTCGCCGTCGACGGCGAAGCGGGCCTCCAGTTCGTCCCAGATGCGCTCGTCCGGCCAGTTGTCCGTGGAGTCGTCCGGATCGACCTGGAGGTAGAGGCGGCTCACCTCGGGCGAGCGCATGCTGTGCAGGGCGAAGCCGCGCTCGTGATGGGCGTAGATCAGCTCGTCGCAGGAGGGCGCGACGTCGGCGAGGATGCCGAGCCAGGAGAAGGGGTAGGTGCGCTCGGTGACGGTGAGGACGTCCTCGGGCAGGGAGCGCCGGCCGATGCCGTGGAAGCCGTCGCAGGCGACGACGAAGTCGCAGTCGAGGGTGTGCTCGGCGCCGTCGTGGCGGTAGCGGACGGCGGGGCGGTCGGTCTCGATGCCGTCGACGGACAGGGCCTCGGCCTCGAAGAGGATCGTGCCGTCGGCCTCCTCGCGCAAGGCGATGAGGTCCTTCACCACCTCGGTCTGGGCGTAGACCATGACCGACCGGCCGCCCGTGAGGGACGGGAAGTCGATGCGGTGGGAGCGCCGGTCGAAGCGGAGCTCGATGCCGTGGTGCTCCAGGCCCTGCCGGTCCATGCGGGCGCCGGCGCCGGAGAGGCGCAGGACGTCGACGGTGTCCTGTTCGAGGATGCCGGCGCGCTGGCGCCGCTCGACGTAGGTCCGGTCGCGGAGTTCGAGGACGACGTTGTCGATGCCCTGCCGGTGCAGCAGGTGGGAGAGGAGGAGGCCGGCCGGTCCGGCTCCGATGATGCCGACGGTGGTGCGGGGCATGGGTGGTCTCCGTGAGCGTGAGGGGGAGGCGGATGCGGGGTCGGGCGGTCAGAGCGTGAGCGGGGTGCCGTCCTCGGTGAGGACGCGCTGCGCGGTGGCGAAGGCGGAGTTGGCCGCGGGCACCCCGCAGTAGACGGCGGAGTGCAGCAGCACCTCCTTGATGTCCTCGGGGGTGAGCCCGTTGCGGATCGCGGCGCGGACGTGCATGGCCAGCTCCTCCTGGTGCCCGTGGGCGATCAGGGCGGTGAGGGTGAGGCAGCTGCGGGTGCGCCGGTCGAGGCCGGGCCGGGTCCAGATCTCGCCCCAGGCGCACCGGGTGATGTAGTCCTGGAAGTCGGCGGTGAAGTCGGTGGTGCGGGCGACGGCCCGGTCGACATGGGCGTCGCCGAGGACGGCCCGGCGGACCGCCATGCCCTCGGCGTACCGGTTGTCGTCAGAGTCGGAGTCGGAGTCGGAGTCGGGGGCGACGAAGTGGCCGAGGAGCGCGGAGAGGACCGCTTCGGGGCGTTCGGCGGGGGCGAGGTGGGCGGCGCCGGCGAGTTCGAGGAGGCTCGCGTCGGGGATGCCGTCGGCGAGTTCGCGGGCGTGCGCGGGGGGCGTGGCCGTGTCGGCGCGCCCGGCGAGGACCAGTGTGGGCGCGGCGATGCGGGGCAGTGCGGCGCGGAGGTCGTACGCGGCGAGGGCGTCGCAGCAGGCCGCGTACCCCTCGGCGTCGGCGGCGCGCAGGTCGTCCAGGAGGCGGTCGGCGGTGTGCGTGCCCGCGAAGTCGGGGGTGAACCACCGCGCGAGGGCCCCGGGCGCCACGGCGTCGGTGCCCTTCTCGCGTACGAGGGCGGCCCGCTCGTGCCAGCCGGCGGGCTCGCCGAAGCGGGCGGAGGAGCAGACGAGGGCGAGACGGGTGACCCGCTCCGGGTGGTGGGCGGCGAGGTGGGCGCCGACGGCGCCGCCGAGGGAGATCCCGGCGTAGGCGAACTGTTCGGCGCCGAGGTGGTCGGCGAGGGCGAGGACGAGGGCGGCCAGGTCGGCCACGCGGGTGGCGCCGGGGGCGGTGTCGGCCGGGGCCCCGGCGAGGGTGCCGCCGTGGCCGGGCAGGTCGTAGCGGACGACCCGGTGGCGGCGGGCGAGGGCGGGGACCTGGGCGTCCCAGACGGCGAGCGAGGTGCCGAGGGACGGGCCGAGGATCAGGACGGGCGCGTGGGCGGGGCCGTCGATCCGGTGGTGGGGAAGCGTGGTCACGGGCGGCCTTCCGGGTCGGCGGAGGGCTGCCTCCGCAGGGCGTGGTCGACGAGCAGGGGGGCCGCGCCGGTGGCGCAGGCCGGGTCCGCGAGAGTGCGGAGCCGCTCGGAGGTGATCCGGCCGATCAGCTCGGGGGCGGCCACGAGGAGCTCCGCGAGCTCTCGGTCCTCCTCCGCCGCCCGCCGGGAGAGCCGGTCGAGGAGGGCGCGGGCCTCCGCCCGGCCGAGGACGTCCGCCAGGGCGGCGGCGAGGCGTTCGCTCGTGACGAGCCCGCGGGTGCGGTGCAGGTTCTCCAGCATCCGGTCGGGACGGACGCGGAGTCCTTCGGCGAGTTCGGCGGTGTGGTGGGCGGCGGAGCCCGCGAGCCTGAGCAGGTCCCGCAAGGGCTGCCATTCGGCGTGCCAGGCGCCGGCGGGCCGCTCGTCCTCGGCGGCGAGCGAGCCGAGGAGTACGGCGGCGAGCGCGGGGGCCTGGCGGGCGGCCGAGGCGACGAGGGTGGCGCGGACGGGGTTGCTCTTGTGCGGCATGGCGGAGGAGCCGCCGCCGCTGCCCTCGGCGAGTTCTGCGGTCTCGGTGCGGGCGAGCAGGAGGACGTCCGCGGCGGGTTTGCCGAGGGCTGCGGTGGTGAACGCGAGCGCCGTCGCGAGGTCGGCGATCGGGGTACGCAGGGTGTGCCAGGGCAGGACGGGTGCGGCGAGTCCGAGTTCGGCCGCGTAGCGCTCGGAGAGCTCGGGGCCGCTGTCGGGCGCGCCCGCCAGGTACGCGAAGGCGGCCAGGGTGCCCGCCGCGCCGCCCAGTTGGGCGGGGAGGCGCAGCGCGGTGAGCCGGTCGGCCGCGTCGAGGGCGAGATGGCGCCAGCCGGCGGCCTTGAGCCCGAAGGTGGTGGGGACGGCGTGCTGGCCCAGGGTGCGGCCTGCCATGGGGGTGTCCCGGTGGGCGGCGGCGAGGCGCCCGAACGCCTCGGCGGCCCGGTGCAGTTCGGCGGTGATCAGGGGGAGGGTACGGGCCGCGACCAGCATCGTGGCGGTGTCCAGGACGTCCTGGCTGGTCGCGCCCCGGTGGACGTACGGCGCGGCGTGCGCGGGGACGGCGGCCGTGAGCGCGGTGACGAGCGGGATGACCGGGTTGCCGCCGGCGCGGGCGCGCAGCGCGAGGTCGCGTGTGTCGAACCCGTCGGCTCGGGCCGCCTCCGTCACGGCCTCGGCCGCCGGGCCGGGGGCGTGGCCGAGGGCGGCCTGCGCCCGGGTCAGGGCGGCCTCGGCGTCGAGCATCGCCTGGAGGAAGGCGCGGTCGCCGGTGGCGCGTTCGGCGGCGGTGCCCGCGCTGACGGGGGCGAGGAGGCCTACGTCGTACCCGTCGGTGCCGAGGCCCGTGTCGTACCCGTGGGTGCCGGGGGGCTCAGCGGAAGTCAAGGAACACCGTCTCTTCGGCGCCCTGGAGGCGGATGTCGAAGCGGTGGACGCCGGGCCTGTCCTCCGTGGCGAGGAGGGTCGCGCGCCGCTCGGGTGCGAGGCCCGCGAGCAGTGGGTCGGCGTCGGTGGCCGGGCCCGGCAGGTAGATCCGGGTGTACAGGTGGTGGAGCAGGCCCCGGGCGAAGACGCAGACGGAGAGGTACGGGGCTCCGCCCGGCGGGAGGGTCCTGACGGCCCAGTGTCCGTCGGCGTCGGTGGCGATCCGCCCGAAGCCGGTGAAGGTGACGCCGTCGCGGCCCGCGTACCCGCCGGTGACGGGGTCGCGCCGGAGGGAGCCGGGGGCTCCTGAGCGGTCGCCGTCGGGGCCGGGCTGCCAGATCTCCACGATCGCGTCGGGGATCGGGGCGCCGTCGCCGTCGTACACGTGTCCGTGGACGGTGAGGGTGTCGGGGTGTCCGGCGGGTGCGATGTCGGGGCCGCCGGGGAAGGGCAGGGCGTAGCCGTAGAAGGGCCCGACGGTCTGCGAGGGCGTGGGGAGGACGGTCCGGGGGTCGCGGCTCATCGGCCTTCCTCGATCCAGGTCGCGGCGGGACCGTCGAGGACGATGTCCCAGCGGTAGCCGAGCGACCGCTCGGGGGTGGACAGGTCGTGGTCGTAGGTGGCGACGAGCCGCTCGCGCGCCGCGTCGTCGGTGACGGACTGGAGGATCGGGTCGTAGGCGAAGAGCGGGTCGCCGGGGAAGTACATCTGGGTGACGAGCCGCTGGGTGAACGCGGTGCCGAAGAGCGAGAAGTGAATGTGCGCGGGGCGCCAGGCGTTGTCGTGGTTGCGCCAGGGGTAGGCCCCCGGCTTGATGGTGGTGAAGGAGTACGCGCCCCGGTCGTCCGTCAGACAGCGTCCGAAGCCGGTGAAGTTCGGGTCGAGCGGCGCCGGGTGCTGGTCGCGGAGGTGGGCGTAGCGGCCGGCGGCGTTGGCCTGCCACAGCTCGACGAGCTGGCCTCGGACGGGCCGTCCGGCGCGGTCGAGGACGCGGCCGGTGACGGTGATCCGCTCGCCGAGCGGCTCCCCCGTGTGGGCCAGGGTGAGGTCGGCGTCTGTCTCGGTGACGTCGGTGACGCCGAAGACCGGTCCGGAGAGTTCGACGGCCTCGGGGTCGTGGACGGTGACCGGCGGCCGGAGGGGGTGGCGCAGCGCGCTGCTGCGGTAGGGGGCGTAGTCCCGGGCGGGGTGGTGGCGCACCTGGCCGGCGGCGAGGTAGTCCTGCCGCTCGCCGTCGATCTCTCGCGAGATGTCCTGCTGTGTCGGTGTCATGACGTCCTGTCACCTTTCCAGTACGAGGGCGAGCCCCTGGCCGACGCCGATGCAGAGCGTGGCGAGGCCGGTGCCTGAGCCGAGCGCTGCGAGCCGGTGGGCCACGGTTCCGGCGAGGCGGGCTCCGGAGGAGCCGAGGGGGTGTCCGAGGGCGATGGCCCCGCCCTGGGGGTTGACGAGGGCGGGGTCGAGCTCCGGCCACTCGGCGAGGCAGCCGAGGGCCTGGGCGGCGAAGGCCTCGTTGAGCTCCAGGGTGGAGAGGTCGGCGAAGGTGCGGCCGGCGCGGGACAGCGCGCGCCGGGTGGCTTCGACGGGGCCGAGGCCGAAGTACTGCGGTTCGATGCCGCTGACGGCCGAGGCGGTGATCCGGGCGAGGGGTTCGCGGCCGGTGGCGCGCAGGCCTGCCTCGTCGGTGATCAGGAGGGCGGAGGCACCGTCGTTGAGGGGGGAGGCATTGCCCGCGGTGACGGTGCCGTCCTCGCGGAAGACGGGCTTGAGGCGGGCGAGGGCGGCGAGGGAGCTGTCCTCGCGGACGGACTCGTCGCGGTCGAGGCCGGTGCCGGCGACGGGGACGACCTCGGCGTCGAAGGCGCCGCGGGACCAGGCCTCGGCGGCCTTGGCGTGGCTGGCGAGGGCGTAGGCGTCCTGTGCCTCGCGGCCGATGGCGTGCTTCTCGGCGACGAGTTCGGCGCCCTCGCCGAGGGAGACGGTCCACTCGGCGGGCATGCGCGGGTTGACCATGCGCCAGCCGAGGGTCGTGGAGTGGAGCTCCTGGTGGCCGGCGGGGTAGGCGCGGTCGGGCTTGGTCAGCACCCACGGGGCGCGGCTCATCGACTCGACGCCGCCGGCGAGGACGACGGAGGCGTCGCCGACGGCGACGGCGCGGTAGGCCTGGATCACGGCCTCAAGACCGGAGCCGCAGAGGCGGTTCACGGTGACGCCGGGGACGGTGACGGGCAGTCCGGCGAGGAGCGCGGCCATGCGGGCGACGTCCCGGTTCTCCTCGCCGGCGCCGTTGGCGTTGCCGAGGATCACGTCGTCGATCCGGGCCGGGTCGAGCGCGGGCGTACGGTCGAGCAGGGCGCGCAGGACGTGGGCGGCGAGGTCGTCCGGGCGGACGCCGGCGAGCGCGCCGCCGTAGCGGCCGACGGGGGTCCGTACGGCGTCGACGATGTAGACGTCCTTGGTCACGGGGTCTCCTCCAGGGGGACGGTCGTCGCGGTGGCGGGTGCGGTGAGGGCCGGGGGTACGGAGACGGGCGCTCCGGTGCGGCGGACGATCTCGTCCACGCTCACGCCGGGTGCGGTCTCCACGAGGACCAGGCCGTCCTCGGTGACGTCGAGGACGCCGAGGTCGGTGATGATCCGGTGGACGCAGGCACGGCCGGTGAGCGGCAGCGTGCAGGTGTCGACGATCTTCGGTGAGCCGTCCTTGGCGGTGTGCTCGGTGAGGACGACGACCCGCCGGACGCCGTGGACGAGGTCCATGGCGCCGCCCATGCCCTTGACCATCCGGCCGGGGACGGCCCAGTTGGCGAGGTCGCCGCGGGCGGAGACCTGCATGGCGCCGAGGACGGCGATGTCGATGTGGCCGCCGCGGATCATCCCGAAGGAGAGGGAGGAGTCGAAGAAGGAGGAGCCAGGCAGGACGGTGACGGTCTCCTTGCCGGCGTTGATCAGGTCGGGGTCGACCTCGTCCTCGTAGGGGTACGGGCCGACGCCGAGGAGGCCGTTCTCCGACTGGAGGACGACGTCGACGCCCTCGGGGAGGAAGCCCGGGACCCGGGTCGGCAGTCCGATCCCGAGGTTGACGTACGAGCCGTCGGTCAGCTCGCGGGCGGCGCGGGCCGCCATCTCGTCCCTGGTCCAGCTCATCGTGTGCGTACCGTCCTTCGCTCGATGCCCTTGGCGGCGGCCTCTTCGGGGGTCAGTGCCACGACCCGCTGCACGAACACACCGGGCAGGTGGATCGCGTCGGGGTCCAGTTCGCCCGGCTCCACGAGCTCCTCGACCTCGGCGACGGTGATCCGGCCGGCCATGGCGGCGAGCGGGTTGAAGTTGCGGGCGGAGCGGCGGAAGACGAGGTTGCCGTGGCGGTCGCCGCGGGCGGCGCGGACCAGGGCGAAGTCGGTGGTGATGCCGTGTTCGAGGACGTGGGGGCGGCCGTCGTACTCGCGGATCTCCTTGGGCGGGGAGGCGACCGCCACGCCGCCGTCGGGGGCGTACCGCCAGGGCAGTCCGCCGTCGGCGGCCTGGGTGCCGACGCCGGCGGGGGTGAAGAAGGCGGGGATGCCGCAGCCGCCGGCGCGGAGCCGCTCGGCGAGGGTGCCCTGCGGGGTGAGCTCCAGCTCCAGTTCGCCGGCGAGGTAGCGGCGGGCGAACTCCTTGTTGTCGCCGATGTAGGAGCCCGTCACACGGACGATGCGGCCGTCGGCGAGGAGGATGCCGAGACCGCCGCCGTCGACGCCGCAGTTGTTCGACACGACGCTCAGCCGGCCGGCGCCCTGGGCGTGCAGGGCCCGGATGAGGACGTCCGGCACCCCGCTCAGCCCGAAGCCTCCGACGGCGAGTGAGGCGCCGTCTCCGATGTCCGCCACCGCGTCTGCGGCGGATGTCACCACTTTGTCCATGTAACGACCCGTTTCACTGAGGATTGACGGCGCATGCGTTCGCCTGGTGAACTTATGTTCATCAACGAACGCGGGGTGAGTGTCGGCCCACGCTTCGGGCCGTGTCAACGGGGCCGGGTACGGTTTCCGCGTCGTGACCCGACATCGTGACCGGCTCGCGACCAACAGGAGGAGGCCAGACGATGGCGCAGCGCACGGAGTCGGACGAGCCCCCGGAGGAGCTCGTCGGGCCGCTGGGGCGTGGACTCGCCGTCCTGCGCGCGGTGGCCGCCGGACCGGGGAACCGCCACCGCCCCGGCGATCTCGCCCGCGCCACGGGGCTCGCCCGGTCGACCGTCGACCGGGTCGCCACGACGCTCCTGCGGCTCGGGTACGTCCGCGCCGAGGAGCGCGACCTGCTGCTCGCGCCGCGCGCGGCGGAGCTGGGCAATGCCTACCTGTCCTCGACCGGGCTCCCGGAGGCCGTCGGGCCGCACGCCGTCGCCCTCGCCGACGCGCTCGACGAGTCCGTGTCCGTCGCTGTCCCCGACGGGGACGGGGTGCGCTTCGTGGCGCAGGCCGCGCGACGGCGCGCCATGGCCATCTCCTTCCGCGCGGGGGACGTGCTCCCGGCCGAACGCTGCGCGCCCGGGGCGCTGTTCGCCGCCGACTGGTCGGACGCGGAGTGGGAGGCGTGGCGGGCCCGGCACCGGGAGGACCCGCTGGACTCCGCCTTCCCGGCCGTCCCGCCCCGTACGCCCTCCGGGACCGACGGGAGCGAGGGCGGCGACGGGTCGACGGACGCCGTGGAGGCCGGCTTCCGCGCCCGCGCGGACCGAAGCCGTACGGACGGCTGGGCCGCCGACGACCAGCTCATCGAGGCCGGACTGATCGCCGTCGCCCTGCCCGTCCACGACAAGGCCGGGGCCGTCGTCTGCGCGGTCAGCGTGGTCAGCCACACGAGCCGTCACGACATCGACTCCCTCGCCGCCGTCGCCCTGCCGCCGCTGCGCGCGGCCGTCGCGGCCATGGAGGGCGCCCTCGCCGCGGTCTCCTCGGCGGAGCGGGGCGAGCCGCCCGCCGGTCCCGGTACGGCGGCGCTCAAGGAGGAGTTGGGCGCGGGGTTCCTGCAGTCGCTCGCGCGCGGCCTGGACGTCCTGTGCGCGTTCGGCGCGGTCCGCGGCCCGGCCAGGCTGTCCGAGCTCGCCCGGTTGACGGACCTCCCCCGCGCCACCGCCCGGCGGGCGCTGATCACCCTGTGCCACCTCGGCTACGTGCGGGAGGACGAGGACGGCTTCCGCGTACTCCCCCGTGTCCTGGAGCTCGGTCACGCCCGCGTGTCGGGCCTCACGCTCGTCGAGATCGCCACCCCGCACCTCGCCGAACTGGTGGTCCGGGTCCACGAGTCGGCGTCCGTCGCGGTCCTGGACGGGGAGGACATCCGCTACGTCGCCCGCGTCGCGAGCTCGCGGATCATGCACATCGACATCAGGGTGGGCACCCGCCTGCCCGCCTACGCCACCTCGATGGGCCGGGTCCTGCTCGGCGCCCTGCCCGAGGAGGAGCGCGCGGCGGCCCTCGCGAGCCTGCGGCCGGAAGCGCTGACGCCCCGCACGGTGGCGACACCCGAGGCACTGGCCGAGGCCGTCGCCGAGACCGCGCGGCGCGGCTACGGATGGGTGGAGCAGGAGCTGGAGGAGGGGCTGCGCTCGCTCGCGGCGCCGGTGACGGACGGCCGGGGCCGGGTGGTCGCCGCCGTGAACGTGGCGCTGCACGCGGGCCGCTGCCCCGCGGAGGAGAGCCTCGCCGAGCTGCTCCCCCACCTCCTCGGGACGGCGGCCGCGATCAGCGCCGACCTCGCCGCGGTGAGCCGGTGGTCCCCCGTACGCGTCTCGTGAGGCTCGGGCGCCCACCGGCGGCGGGGGCCGGGGTCAGTCGCTGACCGCGAGGCGGACGGCGAAGGCGCCGATGACGGTGCCCGTGACCCGGTCGAGGATCCGCCGGGACCGGGGCCTGCGCAGCCAGGTGCCCAGGGCGGTCGCGGAGGCGATCAGGACGGTGGACCAGATCGTGCCGAGGACGATGTGGACGCCGGTCAGGAGCAGGCCCGTGGTGAAGTGGCGTGCCTCGGCGGGGATGAACTGCGGCAGGACGGCGACGTAGAAGACGCCGACCTTGGGGTTGAGGAGATTGGTCAGAGTGCCCTGTCGCCAGCCGCCCGAGAACGTGTCGGCCTCTCCGCCGCCGGCCGCCTCCTCGGGGGCCTCGCCCCGCCCGCGGAAGGTGTCGCGGACCATGCGGACCGCCATCCACAGCAGGTAGGCCGCACCGGCCCAGCGCAGGATCTCGTACGCGAGCTGCGAGGCGGTGAGGAGCGCGGTGACGCCGAGGGAGGTGAGGGCGCCCCAGACGAGGGTGCCGGTCTGGACGCCGAGGACCACCCCCCACGCGCGGGTGCGCCGGCCGAGGGCGGCGGTGCGCAGGATGACGGCCGTGTCGAGGCCCGGGGTGAGAGTGAGGAGCCCTACGACGAGGGCGAACGACCACAGCGCGGTACTCATAGCCATGGAAGGCCACCGTATCGTAAGGAGCGTGGCGGGCCGGAGCCACGGACCTGTCACGCGGCGGCACATGAGCACAGAGGCGAGCGCACGGAGGCAACCCGTCGCGCGGATTCCGCGTCCTTCCGCACGGAGGGCGTCGGCCGGTACGACGCCTCTCGCCCACGGCCACCGGGAACAGGGAACAGGACACGCGATGAGCGACAAGGCCCGCATACTCTTCGACGCGCTCGACCTCGACCACGACGGCACCCTCACCCTCGCCGAGGTCGTCGGCGCCCTCCGGTCCAAGGGACCGACGCTCGCCGCGCAGGGGGTCATCCCCGTCTGGGGCGTGGGGGGCGACGAGGACTCGGCAGCCCTCTTCGACGCCGCCGACCAGAACGGCGACAAGGTCCTGACCTTCGAGGAGTTCGCCGCCGTGGTCGACCGCCGCTTCGGCTGGTGACGCCCGGCCCGGTCACGGGCTCCCCGGCGGCCGCCGCGTAGAGTGTGCGCGGGCGCGCTGTGATCATGAGGAGAACGATGACCGCGGTGAGCCTTGAGCACACTCATGTCCCCGCCGACTCCGGCGAGGTGACCCTGCTGATAGCCCGCAGGGTCGAGCCCGGCCACGAGGCCGCTTTCGAGCGGTGGGCGAAGGGCATCCTCGAGAGCGCCGCCCGCTTCCCCGGCCACCTCGGCTACGGGTTCTTCCGCTCCTCCGGGGGCGACGCCCCCTGGTTCCTGGTCCACCGCTTCCGTGACGCGGCCGCCTGCCAGGCCTGGCAGGAGTCCCCGGAGCGGGCCGCGTGGTTCGCCGACTGCCGGGGCCACCACCACACCGAGATCGCGCGACGCCGGCTGACCGGCATGGAGACGTGGTTCGCCAAGCCCGGCTCGACGCGACCGGCGCCGCCCCGGTGGAAGATGGCGATCAGCGCGACCCTGGCGATCTACCCCATCTCCCTGCTGGGCGGCTGGTTCCTGACTCCCCACCTCACCGCACTGCCGCTGGTGCTCAGCAGTGCGGTGATGGCGTGCGTCTTCAACGTCCTCATGACCTACGTGGCGATGCCGACGGTCAGCCGGCTGCTCCGCGGCTGGCTCGGCGGCGGAAGCTGAGGGCTAGGGCCTGTCGTCACATTCCCGTCTGCCCCGCGGCCCTTCGGGCGACGACGGGAATGTGACGACAGGCCCTAGGAGCGTCAGCCCCCGATCGTGATCTCCCGCTTGAGGATCTTGCCGGTGGGGCCCTTGGGCAGGCCCGGCACCAGCTGGACGATCCTGGGGTACTTGTACGGGGCCACGCGGGCCTTCACGAACTCGCGCAGTTCGTCCGCCGTGGCCTCGGCGCCCGGCCGCAGGGTGACGACGGCCGCGACCTCCTCGCCGTGCACCTCGTGCGGGACGCCCACCACGGCGGCCTCGGCCACGGCCGGGTGCTCGTAGAAGACCTCCTCGATCTCGCGCGGGTAGACGTTGTAACCGCCGCGGATGACCAGGTCCTTCTTGCGGTCCACGATGAAGTAGAAGCCGTCCTCGTCGCGCCGCGCGAGGTCGCCGGTGCGGAACCAGCCGTCGGTGAACGCGGCGGCGTCGGCCTCGGGCCGGTTCCAGTACCCGGCCATGACGTTCGGGCCCTGCACGGCGATCTCGCCGACGCCGCCGTCCGATACGTCCTTGCCCTCGTCGTCGAGGAGCCGGACCTGCACGCCGTCGATCGGGGTGCCGATCGAACCGGGCTTGCGCGGGCCGTCGAGCGCACCGAAGGTGACCACCGGGGAGGTCTCTGACAGGCCGTAGCCCTCGACGACCGCACAGCCGAAGACGGCCTCGAAACGGTGCAGCACCTCCACCGGCATCGCGGAGCCGCCGGTCACGCACAGCCGCAGACCGCCGTCGCCGTCCGCGAGGCCGGTCGAGCCGGCCGCGTCGGCGGCGGCGAGCAGGCCCAGGAACATGGTGGGCACGCCCTCCATCACCGTGACCCGGTCCCGGGAGAGGATCTCCAGCGCCTTCGCGGCGTCGAAGCGCGGCAGCAGCGTGATGCGGGCGCCGGTGAGGACCGCCGCGTTCAGCCCGCAGGTCTGGCCGAAGACGTGGAAGAACGGCAGGCCGCCGAAGACCGTGTCCGCCCCCGACATGCCGAGGACGCGGGCCACGGCCTCGGTGTTGGAACCGAGGTTCCCGTGGGTGAGCCGGGCGCCCTTGGGGCGGCCGGTGGTACCCGAGGTGTAGAGCAGTACGGCGAGGTCGTCGACCTCGCGGTCCTCGACCCCTGCGCGCGGCTCGACGCCGGCCAGCACGGCGCCGAAGGCCGGGTCCGTCACGTCGGCGCACTCGATGCCCAGCTCCGCCGCCGCGGCTCCGGCCTCGCCCATCGCCGCGCCCCAGGCGAGGATCAGCCGGGCCCCGCAGTCACCGGCGGCGTAGCCGATCTCGCCGGACTTGAGCAGCGGGTTCATCGGCACGGCGACCGCGCCGGCCCGCAGCACGCCGTAGTAGGCCACGGCGAAGTGCGGGATGTTCGGCAGCAGGATCGCGACCCGGTCCCCCGGTCCGATGCCCTTGCTCTCCAGCCAGCCGGCGACCCGGGCGCTGCGGTCGTCCAGCGACCGGTAGTCCAGGGCCTGGTCGTCCAGCTGGATCGCGATGCCGTCCGGCTGCGCCTCAGCGGTACGGGCCAGGTTGAGAGCCAGATTGGTCATCGTCGACCTCTTTCTGATCAGGGAGCCGGACGCTCAGCGGCCAGGTTACCGGCCAGTGTTTTCACCCGCTTGCCGGTCCCCAGCTTGCCGCTAGTGTCGATATATAGGGCATAAGTGCATCCTCTGTTCCCGCGCTCACCAGGTGAGGGGACGGGGACGTACGAGAGGAGCCTTCCATGTCCCGAACATTGCGGAGCGCGATAGCCCTGGCAGGGGCCGCGGCGCTGTCCCTGGGAGCGGTGTCCGTGAGCGGAGCGGCCCAGCCGGGTGCGGGTTCCGACGCGCGACAGGACGTGCGGATCGGCCTGCTGCTGCCGGAGAGCAAGACCACGCGGTACGAGAAGTTCGACCGGCCCTACATCGAGGCCAAGATCAAGGAGCTGGCGCCGGGGGCGCAGATCGACTACTACAACGCCGCCGAGAGCGCCACGACCCAGCAGCAGCAGGTCAACACCGCGCTCGCCAAGGGCGACAAGGTCCTCATCCTGGACGCCGTGGACGCCAAGTCGATCCAGTCCTCCGTGCAGAAGGCCCGTGACGCGGGCGTCAAGGTCGTGGCCTACGACCGGCTGGCGCAGGGGCCCGTCGACGCGTACGTCTCGTACGACAACCGCAAGGTGGGCGAGCTCCAGGGCCAGGCGCTCCTCGACGCGCTCGGCGACAAGGCCGGGACGGGCGAGATCGTGATGCACAACGGGTCGCCGACCGACCCGAACGCGGCCGAGTTCAAGGCCGGCGCGCACTCCGTCCTGGACGGCAAGGTGAAGATCGGCAAGGAGTACGACACGCCGAACTGGGACCCGAACAACGCCAACCAGCAGATGTCCGGCGCCATCAGCGCGCTCGGCAAGGACAAGATCGTCGGCGTCTACTCGGCCAACGACGGACTGGCCGCGGGTATCGCCACCGCCCTCAAGGCGGCCGGCATGAACGTGCCGCTGACCGGCCAGGACGCCCAGCTCGACGCGATCCAGCGGATCCTCGCCGGCACCCAGACGATCACGGTCGAGAAGCCGTACAAGCCGGAGGCCGACATCGCCGCCACGATGGCCGTCGACCTCGCCGAGGGCAAGGAGCTCCCGGCCTCGCTGGTGCCCACCACCGTCACCAGCGGCAGTGGCCAGAAGGTCCCGGCCAACCTGCTGACACCGGTCGTCGTCGACAAGACCAACATCAAGGACACCGTCGTCAAGGACGGCCTGTACACGGTCGACGAGATCTGCACCCCGACCTATGCCGCGGCCTGCGAGGAGGCCGGTCTGAAGTAGCGCCTCCAGCAGCCGCGAGGCGTTTCATCCCGGTGGGGCGGAGCGGCCCGTGCGAGCGGGCGAGCGGAGGAGGCGGTTTCGTTGCCCGAGTCAGCCGTGCTCACACTGCGGGGGATCTCCAAACGGTTCGGCGCGGTCCAGGCCCTGAAGGGCTTCGACCTGGAGGTCCACGCCGGCGAGGTCGTCGCCCTCGTCGGCGACAACGGCGCCGGCAAGTCCACCGCCGTCAAGACGATCGCCGGGGTGAACCCGCCCGACGAGGGCGTCATCGAGTGGGAGGGCCGCCCGGTCTCCATCCACCGGCCCCACGACGCCCAGAACCTCGGCATCGCCACCGTCTACCAGGACCTGGCCCTGTGCGACAACCTCGACGTCGTCGCCAACCTCTTCCTGGGCCGGGAGCTGCGCCGCTTCGGCGTGCTCGACGAGGTCCGCATGGACCAGCGCGCGCGGGAGCTGCTCGACACCCTGTCGATCCGCATCCCGAGCGTCCGGATCCCGGTGGCCTCCCTCTCCGGCGGTCAGCGCCAGACGGTGGCGATCGCCCGCTCGCTGATCGGCGCGCCGAAGGTCGTGATCCTCGACGAACCCACGGCCGCCCTGGGCGTGGAACAGACCGCGCAGGTGCTCGACCTGGTCGAGCGGCTCCGCGAGCAGGGTCTCGGGACCATCCTGATCAGCCACAACATGGTGGACGTGATGGCGGTCGCCGACCGGATCGCCGTGATGCGGCTCGGCCGGAACAACGGCTTCTTCGACAGGCGCTCCACGACCACCGAGGAGATCATCTCCGCGATCACCGGGGCCACCGACAGCGCCGTCACCCGCCGGCAGGCCCGCAAGCGGGAGGAGGAGCGATGATCCGCGACCGAGACCGCGCGGGCGGCTCCGGGGGCTCCGGCGACGCCGGCACCCAGGAACCGGCACAAGGTGCCGTACCGGCCGTGGACACACGCCTCCTGGTCCGCGAGGAGGGCATCAAGGGGTACCTCGGCGAGTTCCGCCGCAAGCTCCGCAGCGGGGAGCTCGGCTCCCTGCCCGTCATTCTGGCCGTGATCATCATCTGGACGGTGTTCGGCAGTCTCGACAGCACCTTCCTCTCGGCCCAGAACCTCTCCGACCTGAGCCAGCAGATCGTCGGCACCGGCATGATCGCCGTAGGCATCGTCTTCGTCCTGCTGCTCGGCGAGATCGACCTCTCCGTCGGCTCGGTCAGCGGCCTGTGCGCTGCGATCTTCGCCGTGCTCAACGTCCTGAACGGGATGAACGAGTGGCTGGCGCTGCTGATCGCCATCGCGGGCGGGGCGGCCGTCGGGCTCATCCAGGGGTTCTTCTTCGCCGAGATCGGCGTCCCGGCCTTCGTCGTCACGCTGGCCGGCAACCTGGCGTGGAACGGACTGATGCTCCAGGTGCTCGGCACCAGCGGCACGGTCAACATCCCGAGCGAGAGCATCGTCTCCGAGCTCTACTCGACGATCTACCACAGCCCGGCCGCGGCCTACGTGGCGGCGGCCGCCGGGGTGGGGCTGTTCCTGGCGGCCTCGCTCCTGGACGCGAAACGGCGCCGGGCGGCCCGGGTGCCGTCCCGGCCGGTCGCCGAGATCGTGCTGCGTACGGTCGTGATCGCCGCGATCGCGTTCGTCACCGCCTACATCCTCAACCAGTACCAGGGGCTCCCGCTGGCGCTCCTCGTGTTCCTGATCCTGCTCGTGGTGCTGGACTTCGTCCTGCGGCGCACCACCTACGGCCGGCGGATCTTCGCGGTGGGCGGCAACATCGAGGGTGCGCGCCGGGCGGGCATCAGCGTGCCGTTCGTCCGGATGAGCGTCTTCTCGATCGCCGGGACCATGGCGGCGGTCGGCGGCCTCTTCCTCGCGGGGCAGATCCAGTCCGCGAGCCAGACGTCCGGCGGCGGCAACCTGCTGATGAACGTCATCGCGGCGGCGGTCATCGGCGGTACGAGCCTGTTCGGCGGGCGCGGTTCGGTCTGGTCGGCGCTGCTCGGCGCGCTGGTGATCGGCTCCATCCAGTCGGGCATGAACATCATGGGCGTCAGCAACGCCGTCCAGTTCATGATCACGGGTTCCGTCCTGCTGGCCGCCGTGGTCGTCGACTCCCTGTCCCGCAGGAGCCAGAAGGCCGCGGGCCGCGCCTGATCCGCCGGAGGGCCACCCATGGGCACCGATGCGAGCAAGGACCGGCACGACGGCCGGAGCGAGACCGTGATGGAGCGCGCCGACCGACGCTGGCAGGAGGTCATCCAGGAGATCCGCGTCGTCCAGACCGGTGTGCAGATCCTCCTCGGTTTCCTCCTCACCGTGGTCTTCACCCCCCACTTCCAAGGTCTGGAACAGACGAACAAGACGATCTACATCGTCACGGTCGTCCTCGGGTCCCTGGCGACCGGCGCGCTCATCGGCCCCGTGGCCCTGCACCGGATCGTGGCCGGGAGGCAGATCAAGCCCCGGGCCGTCATCTGGGCCGCCCGCCTCACCATCACGGGCATCGTGCTCCTGCTCGCCACCCTGACGTCGGCTCTCCTCCTCGTCCTGCGCGTGGCCACGGGGGACGACTCGTACGTGCCGTGGATCGTCGCCGGTGTCCTCGCCTGGTACCTGCTCTGCTGGTTCGTCCTCCCCCTCTGGGTGCGCACCCGCTACACCAGCGGGGAGTGAGCGTCTGCGGCGGCGGGCGACCCTATGTCCCGTCGGTGTCCGACGTGCCGGGACCGATCCGCAGTTCGAAGTCGCCGTCGTACTGCTCGTGGCCCGCGATCACGGCGAGTTCGACGACCTCCACCCCCACCTCGCCGCGGACGATCAGCGGGTCCTTGCGCAGGTCCCTCATGAGCGCCACGCACATACCGATCATGACGAGCACGAACGGCGCCGCGACGAGGATGGTGAGGTTCTGGAGCCCCGCGAGCGCGTCGCCCTGGCCGTCGCCGATGAGGAGCATGATCGCCGCGACCGCTCCGGTGAGCACGCCCCAGAACACCACGACGGGGCGGGTGGGTTCGAAGGCGCCGCGCTGGGAGAGCGTGCCCATGACGAGGGAGGCGGCGTCCGCGCCCGACACGAAGAAGATCCCGACGAGGATCATCACGAGCAGGCTCATGGCACCGGCGATGGGGAACTCCTGGAGCACGCCGAAGAGTTGCCCCTCGGGAGTGGTCTCCCCCGCCAGTTCGCCCTGCTCGCTGAGCTTCATCGCCGTACCGCCGAAGACCGCGAACCAGACGAGGCTGACGGTGCTGGGCACCAGGATGACGCCGCCGACGAACTGGCGGATGGTCCGGCCCCGGCTGATACGGGCGATGAACATGCCGACGAAGGGCGTCCAGGAGATCCACCACGCCCAGTAGAAGACGGTCCAGCTGCCGAGCCAGTCGTGGATGTTCGCGCCGCTGGTCGCCTCGGTACGGCCGGCGAGCTGCGGCAGGTCGTCGATGTAGGCGGCGATGGAGGTGGGCAGCAGGTCGAGCACGATGATCGTGGGGCCCGCCACGAAGACGAAGACGGCGAGCACGACCGCGAGCACCATGTTGATGTTGGAGAGCCACTGGACGCCCTTCTCCACACCGGAGACGGCGGAGGCGACGAAGGCCACGGTGAGGACGGCGATGATGCCGACGAGCAGCCCGGTGCCGGTCTTCTCCATCCAGCCCAGTTCCTCGATGCCGCTGCCGATCTGGAGCGCGCCGAGGCCGAGCGAGGCGGCGGAGCCGAAGAGGGTGGCGAAGATGGCGAGGATGTCGATGAAGCGTCCGGGACCGCCGTACGCGCGCCGTTCGCCGATCAGCGGGACGAAGACGGCGCTGATGGTCTGGCGGCGCCTGCGCCGGAAGGTGGAGTAGGCGATGGCGAGTCCGACGACGGCGTAGATCGCCCACGGGTGGAGCGTCCAGTGGAAGAGCGTGGTGGCCATGGCCGTCTGCATGCGCTCGGCCGAGTCGACGGGGTGGGTGCCGGGCGGCGGGGTGCCGTAGTGGGCGAGGGGTTCGCTCACGCCGTAGAACATCAGGCCGATGCCCATGCCCGCGCTGAACATCATGGCGATCCACGACACGGTCCGGAACTCGGGGCCCTCGCTCTCCTGGCCGAGGGTGATCCGGCCGTAGCGGCTGATGGCGAGCCACAGCGCGAAGACGACGAAGCCGGACGCCGCGAGCATGAACGCCCAGCCGCCGTTGCGGATCAGTCCGTCGAGGAGCTCGCTGGAGACGCTCTCCAGGCTGTCGGTGGCCGTGACTCCCCAGACGACGAACGCCAGGGTGAGGACGGCGGTGACCCCGAACACGATCCGGTCGGTACGGGCGTGATGGTGGTGGTCGGGACGGCCGGGGAGGTCCGCCGTCACCGGCAGCCCTTCCCGGCCTCCCCGTTCGGCGCCTGTCCGGCGGCCGTCCGGCCTCTCGTCTTCCTGCGGCACAGAGGTCACCTTTCACTGCATTACGGAAAAACGTGACGATGTATCCGTAAGGCAGTACCACAGGCAGGGCCGGACTCGGTGGACCAACAGGCCTTCACGGCACGCGTAATGGGCCGACGACGGGGGCCGCGGGGGGTCAGCCGGCCGCGCCGCTCTCCAGGATGCCCTTGAGGGTCCGCTCGTCCTTCGGCATCTCCTTCCGCACGTGCGGGCGGACGACGAGCGGGACGAGGGCCTTGCCGATGCCGTGCCCCTCGAAGTCGAGGGAGAGGGTCAGGCGCGACCGCTCTCCGTCGTCCAGCGGTTCGATGGTGCCCTGGACGTCACCGCGTACGGGGCCGTCGATGCCGTGCACGTGCCAGTGCCTCGGCGCTTCCAACTCGATGACCTGCATGGTCGATGTGAACTCCCGCCGCCCGAGCCGCCGCGTGACGGCGACCTTCGAGCCGACGGCGAGGGGGGCCTCGCCGAGCCTGCGGACCGAGACCGCGCTCTCCTGCCACTCGGGCAGATGGGTCGGGTCGGTCACGTAGGAGAAGACGTCCGCGGGACTGCGGGAGATGTCGATGGTTTCCGTGATGGCAGCCATGGTGCCTTCTTCGTCCGACGGGAGACCTCACCGGGGCCCGAACCCCGGCGCGGGCTCGTTGTCGCTTCCTACGAAAATGGTCCCACGCGCTGCGGCGCCCCGCCAGCGACCGCCGGAGGGCCTGCCCCGGGGCCGGCCTCACAGCCCGCCCCCGGCCGCTGTGTGACCGGCGTTACGGACCATGATCGGCGCGGTTGACACAGGCGTAACGGGCATTCCGTACGGTCATGGCTCGAACGGTTCCACAGAGAGGCGCCCCCGTGACCCCACACGACACGCAGGACCCACGGGCCGACGCCACCGCCCAGGTGCGGACCGTCTGCTCGTACTGCGGTGTCGGCTGCGGCATGCTCCTCGACATCGGCCTGGGGTCCGACGGGCGCCGTACGGTCCTCAAGGCGACGGGCGACAAGGACCACCCCGCCAACCGCGGGCGCCTGTGCACCAAGGGCGCCACCACCGCCGACATGCTCGCCGCGCCCGGACGCCTGACCACCGCCCTCGTCCGGGACGACCGCGCCGGTGCGCCCGTCCCCACGGACACCGACCGGGCCATCGCCGAGACCGCCCGCCGGCTGCGGGCCGTCGTCGACGAGCACGGCCCCGATGCCTTCGCGCTCTACGTCTCGGGCCAGATGAGCCTGGAGGCCCAGTACCTGGCCAACAAGCTCGCCAAGGGCTTCATCGGAACGAACCGGATCGAGTCGAACTCCCGGCTCTGCATGGCGAGCGCCGGCACCGGCTACAAGCTCTCCCTCGGCGCCGACGGCCCGCCCGGCTCCTACGACGACTTCGAGAAGGCCGACGTCTTCCTCGTCATCGGCTCCAACATGGCCGACTGCCATCCCATCCTCTTCCTCCGCATGATGGACCGGGTCAAGGCCGGGGCGAAACTGATCGTCGTCGACCCCCGGCGCACCGCCACCGCCGAGAAGGCCGACCTCTTCCTCCAGATCAAGCCCGGCACGGACCTCGCGCTCCTCAACGGCCTGCTGCACCTCCTGCACGGCAACGGCCACACCGACCCCGCCTTCATCGCCGCGCACACCGAGGGCTGGGAGGCGATGCCGCCCTTCCTCGCCGACTACCCGCCCGCCACCGTCGCCGCGCTCACCGGCATACCCGAGCAGGACATCCTTACCGCCGCCGAATGGATCGGCACGGCGGAGGAGTGGACCAGCTGCTGGACCATGGGCCTCAACCAGTCCACCCACGGCACCTGGAACACCAACGCCCTGATCAACCTCCACCTGGCCACCGGCGCGATCTGCCGCCCCGGCTCCGGCCCCTTCTCCCTCACCGGCCAGCCCAACGCCATGGGCGGACGCGAGATGGGCTACATGGGCCCCGGCCTCCCCGGCCAGCGCTCGGTCCTCGCCGCCGGGGACCGGGCCTTCACCGAGGAGCTGTGGGAACTCCCGCCGGGCACGCTCCGCGAGGACGGCTCCGGCACCGGCACTATCGACCTCTTCCGGCGCATGGCGGACGGCGAGATCAAGGCGTGCTGGATCATCTGCACCAACCCGGTCGCCTCCGTCGCCAACCGCGCCACCGTCGTCGCGGGCCTGCGGGCCGCCGAACTCGTCATCACCCAGGACGCGTTCACCGACACCGAGACCAACGCTTACGCCGACGTGGTCCTGCCCGCCGCGCTGTGGACCGAGACCGAGGGCGTACTGATCAACAGCGAGCGGACGCTGACCCTCGCCCGGCCGGCGGCCGACCCGCCCGGCGAAGCGCTCGCCGACTGGCGGATCATCGCCCGTGTCGCCCGGGCCATGGGGTACGAGAAGGCGTTCGCGTACGAGAGCGCCGAGGAGGTCTTCGAGGAGATCAGGCGCGCCGCGAACCCGGCGACCGGCTACGACGTGAGCGGGGTGACGTACGAGCGGCTGCGCGAGACGCCCGTCCAGTGGCCCGCCGCTCCCGGCGGCCCGGACCGCAACCCCATTCGCTACGTGGACGGCGACGGCGCGGGGCCCGTCTTCCCGACGGCGAGCGGCCGGGCGGTCTTCCACGCCCGACCGCACATCGACGCCGCCGAGATGCCCGACGACGAGCATCCCTTCGTCCTCAACACCGGCCGCCTCCAGCACCAGTGGCACACCCTCACCAAGACCGGGAAGGTCGCCAAGCTCAACAAGCTCAACCCGGCGCCCTTCGTCGAGGTGCACCCCGAGGACGCCCTGCGGCTCGGCCTCGTGGAGGGCGACGCCGTGGAGATCGCCTCGCGGCGCGGCAGGGTCGTGCTGCCCGCGGTGGTCACCGACCGGGTCCGACCGGGCTGCTGCTTCGCGCCGTTCCACTGGAACGACCTGTTCGGTGAGGAGCTGTGCGTCAACGCCGTCACCAACGACGCCGTCGATCCGCTCTCCTTCCAGCCCGAGCTGAAGGTGTGCGCGGTGGCGCTGACGAAGACGGCGGGTACGCCCCCTCGGGACGAGGCGCCGCCGTCGGCCGCCGTGGCCCCGCGCGTGGTGATCCCGAGCGGGGTCGTGCCCTCCGGGCCGGCCGCCGCCTTCGGTCTCGCGCCCGCCCCGCCGCCCGTCCTCAGCGCCGAGGAACGGCAGTATCTCGTCGGCTTCCTCGCGGGCCTGGAGTCGGGCGCGCCGGGCGTGCCCGTCCTGCCGCCCGGGGCACCCTTCCGCGAGGAGCACGCCCACTGGGTCAACGGCGTGCTCGCCGGGCTGTACTCCCGCACGCCGGAGGACTCGGGGACGCCCCGGGACTCCCGGGCGGACCAGGGCGCGCCGGGTCGCGAGGTCGTCGTGCTGTGGGCCTCGCAGACCGGCAACGCCGAGGAGTTCGCGGCCGCCACCGCCGAGCGGCTCCTCGCGGCGGGCCACCGGCCGGCCCTCACCGGCATGGACGCGACCGACCTCAAGGCCCTGTCGCCCACCGCCGATCTGCTGCTGATCACCAGCACGTTCGGGGACGGGGACGCGCCCGACAACGGCTCCGGCTTCTGGGACGCGCTCACCGCTCCCGACACCCCCCGGCTCGACGGGCGGCGCTACGCCGTCCTGGCCCTCGGGGACTCCTCGTACGGAGACTTCTGCGGGCACGGGCGGCGCCTGGACGACCGGCTGGACGAGCTCGGAGCCGTACGCCTGGCACCCCGCACCGACTGCGAGCCCGACTTCGAGCCGTCCGCCCTCGCCTGGCTGGACCAGGTCCTCGCGGGCCTGTCCGAAGGCCTGTCCGAAGGCCTGCGGACACCCACGGCACGGCCCGTGCCCCCGGCCGCGCCGGCTTCGGCGCCCGCGCGCCGGCCGGGGCCCGCCACCACGCCCGCGCGGCTCGTCGGCAACCGGCTCCTCTCCCTGCCCGGGGCGGGGAAGGAGGTACGGCGGTTCACCTTCGACACGAGCGACGGCGGGGCTCCGCTCGGCTACGAGGCCGGGGACGCGCTCGGCGTCCGGCCCGTCAACTGCCCCGAGCTCGTCGCCGAATGGCTGGCCGTCACCGGTCTCGACGCGGACGCCCCCGTCGAGCTCTCCGGGTTCGGCGACATCACCTTCGGCGAGGCGCTGCACCGCCACCTGGACATCACCCGTACCCCGTCCGCGTTCCTCGGCTTCGTCACGGAGCGGACCGGCGACCGGGAGCTGAAGAGGCTGCTGCGCCCCGACAACAAGGACGGGCTCGCCCAGTGGACATGGGGCCGGCAGGCCGTCGACGTCATCGCCGAGCATCCCGTCCGCGCCTCCGCACAGGAGTGGGCCGACGTGCTGGGAAGCCTCAGGCCCCGGCTGTACTCGATCTCCTCCAGCCCGCTCACCGACCCCCACCAGGTCTCGCTGACCGTCTCCGTCGTGCGGTACGAGAACCTGCGCGGCCGCCCCCGCAAGGGCGTCTGCTCGCCGTTCCTCGCCGACGCCGAACCGGGCGCCCCCGTCCCGGTCTTCGTCCAGCGCGCGCCGCACTTCCGGCCCCCCGCGGACCCGACGACGCCGATGGTGATGGTCGGCCCCGGCACGGGAGTGGCCCCCTTCGTCGGCTTCCTCGACGAGCGCCGCGCGCTCGGGCACCGCGCCCCGAACTGGCTCTTCTTCGGCGAGCAGCACCGCGCGACCGACTTCTACTACGAGGACGAGCTCACGGCCCTCCTCGCCGACGGCACCCTGGACCGGCTCGACACCGCCTTCTCCCGCGACCAGCGCGCCAAGGTCTACGTCCAGGACCGGATGCGGGAGCACGGCCCGCAGCTGTGGTCGTGGCTCCAGTCCGGTGCGCACTTCTACGTGTGCGGCGACGCGGCCCGGATGGCGAAGGACGTCGACCGGGCGCTGCGGGACATCGCCGTGACGCACGGCGGCCACGACGAGGAGTCGGCGGCCGTCTTCGTGAAGCAGCTCGCCGCCGACAAGCGTTACGTACGCGACGTGTACTGAGGGCGGCGCCTCGTCCGGAGACCGGGTCAGGCGCCGCGTAAAGGCCGGTCAGGTCAGGTCAGGAGTGATCTGCCTCTTCCGGCTCGGCGTGGGTGCGGGCTCCGGCCGCCGTGAGCCAGGCGGCGACCTCCGCGGCTTCCGGGGTCTCCCCGGCGCGGGCGATGTCGAGCGGGGTGAGGCCGCCCCAGCCGATCCGGTCCATGTCCGCCCCGGCGGCGCGGAGCCGGACGGCGGTGGAGAGCCGGCCGCCGTGGCAGGCGCCCCAGAACGCCTCGTCGATCTCCTGCGGGGAGGGTGGCGGTGTGGCCCGCAGACCGGCCTCCACCACCTCGTCGAGGCCGAGTGTCGCGGCGTCCTGGAAGGTGGGCCTGGCACCGAGTTCGAGCAGGCGGCGGGCCGCGCGCCACTGCCCGAAGGCCCGGGCGTCGGCCAGCGGCGTCCCGCCCGCGATGACGGCTCCGTCGGCCTCGATGTCGGCGCCCGCGGCGACGAGGGCGTCGATCATCGGGACGTCGTCGTTGCTCGCCGCCCAGTGGAGGGGCGTCTCGCGGTGGGCCCCGACGAAGCGGGCGTCCGGATCGGCGCCCGCCGCGACGAGGACGGCGACGGTCTCGGGTCCGCGGGGCACGTGTCCCGGCCAGTCGGCTGCCAGGTGCAGCAGACTCCGCCCGCCGGGGCCGCATCCTTCCCGTTCCTCGACGACCCGGGCCGTGGCGAGGCCGGGATGCCCGGCGAGCAGGCGGCGCAGCGCGTCGAGGTCGCCCGAGCGGATCGCTTCGGTGACGGCCACGGCCATGGGGTCCTGGGAGCGCAGTGAGTGCGGGGTCTGCATAGGGACAGGGTGCCGCACTCAGGTGTCGTACCGGGTGCCGGTGAGGTGTCGGACCGGGTGCCGGTGAGGTGTCCCGGTATGGGGTGCCGTACGGCGTGGAGCGCGGTCCCCGCGATATTTCCGCGGTGCGCGGAGCCTTGTAAGACCCGCGGCCCGACCCTATCCTCGCCGAACAGAAAGCGCTTTCCATGTTCTCGGGAGCCCGGTATGCGGGACCGGACTCCCGTCCTCCGACGACAAGCAAGGAAGGCGACGACCATGAGACGACGAGTCGCACGGCGACTCCAGGCGGCACTGGCCACGTTGGCCCTCGCGGCCGCGACAGGGGCTGTCCTTTCGGCACCCTCGGCCTCCGCCGCGACCGGTGGCGCCACCGGCTACGCGACGCAGAACGGCGGCACGACCGGCGGCGCCGGCGGGCAGACCGTGCGGGCCACCACCGGGACCGCGATCCACGCGGCCCTGTGCGGCCGGGCCACCAGCAGCACCCCGATCACCATCGAGGTCGAGGGAACCGTCAACCACGGCAACACCGCCAAGGTGTCGGGCGGCAGTTGCAACACCGCCGCCGGGGTGATCGAGCTCAAGCAGATCAGCAACGTCACGATCGTCGGCGTCGGCGCGGGTGCCGTCTTCGACCAGCTGGGCATCCACATACGCGAGTCGAGCAACATCGTCATCCAGAACGTGACCGTACGGAACGTCAAGAAGTCCGGCTCGCCCACCTCCAACGGCGGTGACGCCATCGGCATGGAGAGCGACGTCCGGAACGTCTGGGTCGACCACGTCACCCTGGAGGCCTCGGGCGGCGAGTCGGAGGGCTTCGACGGCCTCTTCGACATGAAGGACAACACCCAGTACGTGACCCTGTCCTACAGCATCCTGCGCAACTCCGGCCGCGGCGGACTCGTCGGATCCAGCGAGACCGAGCTCTCGAACAGCTTCATCACGTACCACCACAACCTGTACGAGAACCTCGACTCGCGCGTCCCCCTGCTGCGCGGCGGCACCGCCCACATCTACAACAACCACTACCTGCGGATCAACGAATCCGGCATCAACTCCCGTGCCGGGGCCCGCGCCAAGGTCGACAGCAACTACTTCGAGGACTCCAAGGACGTCCTCGGCACCTTCTACACGGACGCGGCCGGGTACTGGCAGGTCAGCGGCAACACCTTCGACAACGTGACGTGGTCGAGCCCCGGCACCGAGAACAATCCTGCGGGACCGGACCCGCAGTCCAACACCTCGGTCTCCATCCCGTACGCCTACACCCTCGACGCGGCGAGCTGCGTCCCGAGCGTCGTGAGCCGGACGGCTGGAGCCGGCAAGGGCCTTCAGGTGTCGGACGGCGCCTGCTCACCCCAGACGCCGGCCCCGACCACCCCGGCCCCGACGACCCCGGCGCCGACCACCCCGGCACCGACCACTCCCGCTCCGACCACCCCGGCTCCGTCGACCTCCGCGCCCAGCGGGACGAACCTCAGCATCGGGGCCGGCTCCGACGGCTCGGGGAAGGCCGACGGGACGAGTTACGGCAACGTGCGGGACGGTGACCCGGCCACCTACTGGTCGCCCGCCGGGACCACCGGTTACGTCTCGATCAAGTGGGGCTCCCCCACCGCCGTGTCCAGGGTCGTCGTCAAGGAGGCGGCCGGTGCCACGGGCCGGATCGGCTCCTGGCGGCTCCTCAATGCCGACACCGGCGCCGTCCTCTCCTCCGGGAGCGGCGCGGGTGCCGTCACGTTCGCCCGGACCACCTTGAGCAAGATCACCTTCGAGATCACCGGCTCGTCGGGGACGCCTCAGGTCGCCGAGTTCGAGACGTACGCCGGATAACGGCACCGTCCCGACGCCCGCCGGGCCCCGGTCCACCAGGGCCCGGCGGGCAGCTCCATGTGCCGGCTCAGCTCACGAACTCCCGGTCGCCGTAGCGCACCTGGGCCTCGTTCCAGTCGGCGCCGAGCACGGCCGTGAACCTCTTGGCCAGCGGCAGGTCGGCGACCGGGGCGATGAGGATCAGCCGGCCGTCGAGGGTGACCGAGCCGCCGCCGAGCTTCTCGCGTGCCTCGGCGTCCGCGAGGAGCGCCGCGCGCAGATCCCCCGGGGTGACGCCCGGGACCTCGATCTCGACGGCGTCGGTCTCCGGCGACGTCCGCGGCAGGCAGCGGAAGGTGAGCACGGCCTCCTGGTCGTACTCCTTGGCGATGACGCCCGCGATGTGGTGGAGCCCGTCGCGTCCGACCCGGTTCACGTCGAACTCGCGCGACCGCTCGAACGTGGCCTGCTTCAGGTCGGTGGACCAGAAGACGCCGTCCAGGAGCTCCGAGGCGCCGGGCCGGGCTCCGTGGGCCCGGATGATCGCGCGTACCTCATGGCCGAAGCGCGTCAGGCGGGTGTCGAGCCGGGGGTCGTCGGGATCCGTGATGATCGCGGTGTTGTCGGTGGCGAAGAGCTCGGCGGTGGTGGGGCAGCTCTGCTCGCCGGGGCTCGCGTACGTGCTCTGCGTGCCCGCGATCGCCAGGGTCAGGGCGGCGAGGGCGGTGGTCAGGACGCGGAGCCCGCGCGGGGCGGTGGTGTGGTTCATGGCGTGATCAACGAGGCGTGTCGGCGGATGTTGCGTGGCCTCTGCGGCGGGCCGCAGAGACGGCCTCGCGGCCTCCTCCGGTCGAGGGCCTGGCGCTTTGGGCAGACAATGGAGGACATGGCACAGAACGCACCTCCACGCCACGGCCCCCCGACGCTGACCGTCAAAGGCCGGGCCATGCGGATCCGTACCCTCGGATTCCTCGTGCTCGCGGGTCTCGCCATCTGGTTCATCGCGGTCAACACGGGATCGGTCAGCATCCGGCTGTGGATCCCCACCGTCACCCTGCCCCTGTGGGTCGTGCTCACGGTCACGCTGCTCGTGGGCATCCTCCTCGGAATGTTCCTTTCCATGCGACGGCGAGCCAGGCGCTGAACGCGCCGCCCGGCTCGCCGTACCGCTTCGCCGCTTCGAAGCCGCCCGGGTCGTCAGCCGCGGGACAGCAGGTCGCGCAGGCCGGCGGTGAGACGTTCGTACTCCTCGGGCCGGTTGTAGATCTGCCCGGAGATCCGGATGCCTCCGCCGCCGGGCCGGTTCCAGATGAGCACGCGGCAGCCGAGCCGGGCGGCGATCTCCTCGCGCAGCGCGGCCGCCTCCTGCTTCGTGCGGGCGAGACCGGCGGGCAGGCGCAGCGACCGCATCGCCAGGCCCTCTCCGTACGGGAGGGATGTCACGCCCGGGATCCTTTCGAGCAACTCCGCTCCGTAGCGGACCAGTTCCGCGTTGTGGGCGCGGACTTGACCGGCACCCAGCCGGGCGATCAGGTCGAGGCCCTCGGGTGCGGCGAGCCAGCCGGTGTAGTCGACGGTGGCACGGAACTCGACCGCGCGCGGGAAGCCCCGGTCGTCCTCCCAGGAGGGCACGGGCGCGGCGACCCGGGCCCGGTGGGCGGGAGCCACCGCGAGGACCGCGCTGCCCGCCGGCGCGTACGCCCACTTGTGGAGGTTGCCGAACCAGAAGTCGGGTTCGCCCGCGAGTGGTTCGGCGAGCATGCCCGGCGCGTGCGCGCCGTCGACGACGGTGGTGATCCCGCGCTCGCGGAGCCCGGCGAGCAGTCGGGGCGTGGCGAGCGGCCGGGCGGTGGGCGAGGTGATCCCGTCGAGCAGGGCCACTCGCGTGCGAGGGGTGAGCGCGGCGAGCACCGCCTCGCTCACCGCGTCCTCGTCCGGCAGGTCGGGGTCGAGGCTGACGACGGCCGTCCGGGCGCGCCGGGCGGCCGCCGCGACGACCGTGCCGTAGCCGTGGTCGGTGACCAGGATCTCGTCGCCCGGGTCGAGGCGCAGGGCGTCGAGGGCGAGGTTGGCGGCCTCGGTGGCGTTGGCGACGAAGGCGATCCCGTCGGGGTCGCCGCCCAGGTGGGCCGCGACGCGCCCGCGGGCCTCGGCGATGCGGTCGGGGACGCCGACGAAGAAGGCGTCGGGGTCGGCCATGACCTCCTCCGTCAGCCGCCGTTGGGCCTCGGCGACCGGGAGGGGAACGGCGCCGAAGGAGCCGTGGTTGAGGTGGGCCACCGCCGGGTCGAGCCGGAACAGCTCTGCCCCGCCCGGGAATTCGCCTCTCTTGTGGTCCTGGACGTCCTTGCCGGCCCCGACGGAGGTGGTCATCGGACCTCGACGGTGACGGTGCGGCCGGGGGCCACGCGCGTGCGGACGACGGTGTAGGTCGCCCCGTCGATCACCTCTGTGCGGGCCTTCCCGACCACCCCGTCGACGGCGACGGCCGCGTGGGCGCCCGGGAAGCGCGCCACCCAGGTGTACGGGGCGCTGCCCGAGGTGTGGGTGAGGGTCGAGCGGCGGTCCGTGTCGTGGCGGAGGGTGAAGGCGGAGTCGCCGACGCGCAGGTCCTCGATGCTCAGCCAGTCCATTCCGGAGGGCAGGCGCGACTGGGTGGCGAGGGTGCGGGCGGGGGCGTTCGGCACGACGCCCATCAGGCCCTGGACGGTCTGGCCGACGAGGGTGAAGGAGACCTCGGGGTAGTCGCCGTTGGTGCCCTGGCGGGTGTTGACGTGCTGGACGTCCTTCTGGGCGTAGATGTGGCGCATCCACTTCCAGGCGGTGTCGGCGCGGTTGTTGGTGAGGAAGGTGTCGGGGAGGTAGGTCAGGGCCTCGATGTTGTCGGGGCGGCCTTCGCCTTCGGACTGCCGGTCGATGTAGTCGAGGTACGCCTCGCGCCGGTCACCGGGGGCGACGATCTGCTTCATC
This sequence comes from Streptomyces gardneri, assembly GCF_006539185.1. Taxonomy (GTDB): domain Bacteria; phylum Actinomycetota; class Actinomycetes; order Streptomycetales; family Streptomycetaceae; genus Streptomyces; species Streptomyces gardneri. Next base: position 96,282 of record NZ_BJMN01000019.1, on the reverse strand, counting down.
GGCATGAACCAGCTGTTCTCCTTGCCCCAGCCGGTCAGGGCGCGTCCGTCGGTGGTGTAGCCGCGCACCATGTCGGCGCCCGAACCGGTGCCGCTCCAGGTGGAGTTGAAGTAGGTCTTGAGGTCGCGCGCCTTGCGCTCGAAGCGGGCCGCGAGCGGGTGCTCGCCCTTGGCGCGGGCGAGGGAGGCCATCGCGCGGTAGGCCTGGTACTGCGAGCCGATGGCGTCGCCGGCCTCGGCCAGCGGTTCGTCGCTCTGCTCGTTGTAGCTCGCGACGCCCCGGAAGATGCCCTTGCCGGTGCCCTCGGCCACGCTCACCCGGCCGTTGTCCTTCTGCCCGTCGTGGAGGGTGACGAACTCGTCGGTGGCGTGGCGGTAGAACTCCCACAGAGCGGGGTCGTCGAGGTAGGCGGGGTCGCCGCTCCAGCGGTAGGCCTCCTCGGCCTTCTGGACCAGTTCGAAGGGGGCGGGCACCTCCCGGACGAAGAGGTTCGGGTCGCGGTAGTCGATGGAGAGGTAGGAGCGGTTGTCGAAGTTGAGCGCCCACACCGGGTAGTAGGCGTGCTCGGCGGTCGCGGAGGCGGCGAAGGCGCGGAGCATCTCCTTGTTCTCGGTGTGCAGACCCAGGACCCCGGCGCCGGAGAGCTGGTGGGCCATGTCGCGGGAGTAGTAGCCGCTGCGGTTGGCGTAACCCGCCCAGTAGGAGGGGGCGTAGACGCCGGTGCCGGTGCCGCCGGTCTGGCGCTCGTCGGCGTCGAGCGGGCCCGTGGTGCCGGGCAGGTGCACCCAGCTGTTGGCCTTGCCCTTGGCCCAGTCGAACATCTCGACGATCTCGGGGTCGCTGGAGGTGACGCGGGGGTCGGCGGGGGCGGCCGGGGAGACCATCACGTCGTCGACGTTGACCCAGCCCTGCCCGGACTCGAAGGCGATCTCCAGCCGGTCCCCGGGGGTGAGCGCGATCCTGCCGAGCGTGTGGCGGCGGTAGTTGGCGGCGGCGGGCAGGGTCCGATCGGCGACGGTGGCGCCGTTGACCCGCAGGACGTACCGGCCGCCGGGGCCGCCGGTGGCGATCCACGCGGAGACGAGGTAGCCGCCGTGGCCGGTGGCCGTCACGGTCTGGGAGACCTTCATGCCGCTGCCGGCGTCGAGGTAGGCCTGCCGTCTCCCGGCGTGCGGGTAGTTGCTCCCGACGCCCGTTCCGGAGGTGAACTCCCAGCCCGTACCGCCCTGTTCGAAGCCGGGATCGGTCACGGTCAGCACGGTGGGGGCAGGGGCGGGCGCGGCGCCGGTGGCGGGCGGGGCGGCGGTCGCCGGGGAGCCGCCCGCGGCGAGCGAGGCGAGCAGGGCGACGGCGGACAGCAGCGACAAGCGGGAACGCGTCATGGAGGTCTCCCGGGTCGGGTCGGGTCTGGTCGGGGCGGGGCGCGCGGCACGCTAGCAACACTCGAAGAGGGATTGCAATGGTTCTGCCATTGCTCAGCAGTCGATCGAACTGAAAGTTTTCACTGAAGCATTGCAAGTCGAGCGATCACCCTTGTAGTGTCCGGCCCCGTCCAGACCGCGACGAAGCGAGCGAGGGGATCCGACATGACGGACCAGCAGAGTGGAAGACAGCCGGGACGCCGGCAGGTACTGCGCGGGGGCGGCGCCCTGGCGGCGGCCGGACTCGGCGGACTCGGCCTCACCGGCCTGACGACGCTCACCGGCTGCTCGGGCAGCGGCGACACCGGCGCGGGAGGCTCGGGCGCCGCCGGGGATCCGCGCAAGGGAAAGATCACGGTCTGGTCCTGGCAGGGCCCGGCGGCCGAACTCAAGGCCCTGATACCGGACTTCAACAAGAAGTACCCGGACATCCAGGTGACCGTCGAGGACATCGGCAACCCCGCGATCTGGGACAAGATCACGACCGGTCTCGCCGCCGGCGGCCAGGGCCTCGCCGACGTCCTGCACATCGGCGTCGACTACCTGCCGGGGTATGTCGAGCGCTTCCCCGGCGGCCTCGCCGACCTCGCCCCGCTGGGCGCCACCGCCCACAAGGACGCCTTCGCCGCCGGTCTCTGGCAGACCGTCTCCCCCGACGGGAAGCGGGTCGACGCCCTTCCGTGGGAGGCCAATTCGGCGGGCTTCTACTACCGGCACGACCTCTTCGAGCGCGCCGGGGTCGACGTCGCGGCGCTCCAGACCTGGGACGAGACCATCGAGGCCGGCAAGCAGCTCAAGGCGCGCACGGGCGCCCATCTCCTCGGCATCGACAAGCCGGCCTCGCAGCCCGACGCCGCCAACTTCTTCCAGATGCTGCTCCAGCTCCAGGGCGCCTTCTACTTCGACCTGGAGGGCCGCGTCACCCTGGACTCGCCGGAGGCCGTCCGGGCGATGACGCTCATCAAGACCATGAACGACGCCGGTCTCGTCAGCAATCTGGCCGGCGGCTGGAACGCCCTGATGAGCTCCCTGAAGAAGGGCACCGCCGCCGTCCTGCCCTGGCCCACCTGGTTCGGCGGGATCATCGAGGAGCAGGTGCCCGAGGAGGCGGGCAAGTGGCGGGTCCGGCTTCCCCCGGCCGTCCGCCGCGGCGGCCCCACCGCGGCCACCGTGAACTCCACGCACCTCGCGGTCGCCGGCAGCAGCAAGCAGCAGGCGGCGGCCTGGTCCTTCGTCGAGTTCGCACTGACCCGCCCCGCCTCCCAGGTGCGGATCTACCGGGGCAAGGGCATCGCGCCCGCGCTCCTCAAGGCGTACGACGACTCCGTCTTCCACGAGCCGTCGGCCTTCTTCGGCGGGCAGCGCAAGGGCGAGATCTTCCTCGGCGCCCTCAAGGCGCCCGGCTCCGCCGTGAACTACACCGCCGACTACGCCCGCGCCCTGAAGCTCGTCACCGACGCCCAGTCGAAGGTGCTGCTGAAGGGCGCCGACCCGGCGAAGGTCCTCGGCGAGGCGGCGAGTGAGCTGGCCCGCCAGACCGGCAGGAAGAACGTGCGATGACACCGAGCGCGCCCGCCGCGGCCGTGTCCCGCCCCTCCGCGCCCCGCCTCTCCGCGCGTCGGCGCGGGCGGTGGGGCACGGCCGCCCCGTACCTCTTCGTCCTGCCCGCGGTGCTGCTCTTCGCCGGGTTCAAGCTCTACCCCATCGCGTGGTCGTTCCTCCTCAGCCTGCACCGGACGGTGGGCGGCACCGAGACCTTCGTGGGCGCCGACAACTACCTGCGCCTCGCCGACGACCCGCTGTTCTGGACCGCGCTGCGCAACACCGGAGTGATCCTCGTCGTGCAGGTGCCGCTGATGCTGGCGCTCGCCACCGGGCTCGCGGTCGCCCTCGACTCCACCCTGCTGCGCGGCCGGCCCGTCTTCCGGCTCGGCTTCTTCCTGCCGATGGTCACGGGCCTCGTCGCGTACGGCATCGTCTTCTCCGTCCTCCTCAACGAGGAGTACGGGCTCGTCAACTGGCTGCTCGGCCTCGTCGGCATCGACCCGGTGCCCTGGCTGACCGAGGGGCTCTGGGCCCGGATCTCCCTGGGCCTCGCACTGACCTGGCACTACACCGGCTACAACGCCGTGATCCTGCTCGCCCGGCTGCAGACGATCCCGCGCGAGCTGTACGACGCGGCCGCCGTCGACGGCGCCGGGGCGCTCGGCGCCTTCCGGCACGTCACACTGCCCGGGCTGCGGCCCGCGCTGCTGCTCACGACCGTCCTGTCCACCATCGGCACGCTCCAGCTCTTCGACGAGCCGTACGTCCTCACCGGCGGCGGGCCCGACAACGCGACCCTGACCATCGGCGTGTACCTCTACCAGAACGCCTTCAAGTACTTCGACTTCGGCTACGCCTCCGCCGTCGCGTACGCCCTCACGGTCCTCGTCGGAGTCCTCGGCCTGATCCAGTTCCGCCTGCTCGGGGAGAAGTCGTGACCGCCGCCCGCACACGCCACCCCGGCCGGAGCATCCTGCTCACCTCCGGGCTCGCCATCGCCCTGGCCGCCGTCGCGGTCCCCTTCTACTGGCTCGCCGTCGGCGCCACCCACAGCTCCCAGGACATCTTCGACAGTCCGCCGCCCCTGCTGCCCGGCGGCCACCTCGGGAAGAACCTCGCCACCCTCCAGGAGACGGCGGACTTCGGCCGGGTCGTGCTCAACTCCCTCGGCATCGCGAGCGTCTACACGCTCCTCGCCGGCGCCGTGTGCACCCTCGCCGGATACGGCTTCGCCACCTACCGGTTCCGCGGCCGCGAGGCGCTGTTCGGGCTCCTCATGCTCGGCCTGGTCGTGCCCGCGCAGATCACGCTCGTCCCCCTCTTCAAGATGATGGCCGAGCTGCACTGGCTCAACACCTACCAGGCCGTCATCGCGCCCAACCTGGCCCTGCCCTTCGGCATCTTCCTTATGCGCCAGTCGATGGCCGCACTGCCGAAGGAACTGCTCGACTCCGGCCGGATGGACGGCTGCGGGGAGTTCCGGCTGTTCCTGCGGGTCGCCCTGCCCCCGTTGCGTCCGGCGCTCGCGGCCCTCGCCCTGTTCCTCTTCCTCTACCAGTGGAACGACTTCATCTGGCCGCTGATCGTGCTGCGCGACGACAGCACGTTCACCATCCCGGTGGCGCTCGCCTCGCTCCAGGGCCTGGACGAGACCGACTACGGCGCCATCCTGGCCGGCACCGCCATCGCCGCCGTACCGATGGCGATCGTCTTCCTCGCGCTCCAGCGCCACTTCGTTTCCGGGCTCCTCGCGGGCGCGGTGAAGGAATGAGCACCCTCTTGAACGACACCGTGACCACCGCGCACGCGGCCCCCGCCACCGCCGAGCCGCTGCTCGACGACGTGTCGATCGCCGTCCTCGCCCCCGGCCACCCGGACGTACGGCCCGAGTGGGAGCTGACCCCTCTCTCCGACGGGCTGCGGATGCTCTCCGTACGGGCCGACGGGGTTCCCGTGGAGATCCGGCTGTCGGTGCCGCTCGGCGACGCGGCGGGCTACTGGCACCCGAAGGGCGGCTGGCGGCGGACGCTGGTGGCCGACTGGGAGGGCCTCAGCCGGGTCTGTCTGGTCGACGGGCCCGCCGTCGGCTGTCTGTACGAGCACTCCGGGGCGACCCTCCTCGCCTTCGCCGCCGCCGACCCGGTCCCCGAGGCCACGGTCCGCTTCGGTGTGTCGGAGGAGAACGACACCCACGTCGTCCATCTGACCCTGCCCGCGTCCGACGGGCCGCACCGCCTGCTGCTCGTCCCGCGCGCTCCGTCCGTCGCCGCCGCCATGCGGCCGCTGCGCACATGGTTCGCCGCCGCCTTCCCGCCGATGCCGGTGCCGGACGCGGCCCGCCTCCCCGTGTACTCCACCTGGTACGCCTTCAACCAGGACGTCACCGCCGACGCCGTCGAGGCACAGGCGGGTCCGGCCGCCGAGCTGGGCTGCGGAGTGCTCATCCTGGACGACGGCTGGCAGCGCTTCGGCAACGGCCGGGGGTACGCCGGCTGCGGCGACTGGCAGCCGGACCCCGCCAAGTTCCCCGACCTGGCCGGCCATGTGGCCCGGGTGCGCGACCAGGGACTGCGCTATCTGCTCTGGGCGGCTCCCCTGCTCATCGGTCCCGAGGCCGACTGCCACGACCGCTGGGCGTCCTCGGCACCCGCGCGGGCCACCGTGCCGGGCGCCTTCGTGCTCGACCCCCGCCTCCCCGACGTACGCCGGCACGTCGTCGAACTGTGCGTCTCGCTGGTCCGCGAGTACGGCGTCGACGGGCTCAAGCTGGACTTCCTCGACGAGGCGGCGGTCTACGCGGGCGACGGCGCCGGGGACGTCGGCCTGGCGATGACCGGGCTGCTCACCGAGGTGCGCCGGGCCCTGGAGGCCGTACGGCCCGGGCTGCTGCTCGAACTGCGCCAGCCGTACGTCGGCCCCGGCATGGCGCCCTTCGGGAACATGCTGAGGTCCTTCGACTGCCCGGCGGACGCGACCGCCAACCGCGTGCGGACCCTCGACACCTCGCTGCTCGCCGTGGGCGGCGCCGTCCACTCCGACATGCTGATGTGGTCCCGCTCGGCGCCGGTCGAGGCGGTGGCCCGCCAGCTGATCGGGGCGCTGCACGCGGTCCCGCAGCTCTCCGTGCGCCTGGACGAGGCGCCGCCGGAGCACCTGGCCGCCGTGCGGTTCTGGCTGGGGCGCTGGCACCGGCACCGGGAGCTGCTGCTCGACGGTCTCGTGGAGCCGGGGCGGCCGGACGAGCTGTACCCGCTGGTGGTGGCGGCGCGGGGCGACGAGTGTCTGGTGAGTGTGCACGGCGACCGGGTCGTGGCGCTGGACTTCGCCGCGTACCGCCGCTTCCATCTCGTCAACGGCTCGGACCGGGACCGGGTGATGGTGGACGTCACCGGGGGCGGCGGCCGGGTGGCCGCCCGCGTCCACGGGCCGGACGGCCGTATGATGGATGATCCGCTGACGCTCCTGTCGGAAGGGCCCCGCCCGCTGGCCGTCCCGCGTGGCGGTCTGGTGTCGCTCGTACTCACGGAAGGACCGCGATGAAGGTCGGTATCACCGACGTCGCAGCCCACGCACAGGTCAGCGAGGCCACGGTCAGCCGGGTGATCAACCGGCGGCAGGGCGTGTCGAAGAAGACCCGCGAGGCGGTCGAGCAGGCGATGGCCGAGCTCGGCTACGAGCGGGTCACGCAGGGGCAACTGGTCGCGGTGGTGACGGAGTTCGTCTCCAACCCGTTCTTCGCCGACGTCGCCGAGCGGATCGAGTCGGCGCTCGCGCCGCACGGTCTCAAGACGGTGCTCTGCCCCGTCTTCCCCGGTGGCGTCCAGGAGTTGGACTTCCTCACCTCCCTCGTCGACAAGGGCGTCGCGGCCGTCGTCTTCCTCTCCGCGTCCAACACGGTGGAGGGTGCGGACACGGACAGCTACGAGCTGCTGCGGCAGCGCCGCGTGCCGTACGTCGGGATCAACGGCGAGTTCGCGGACGGGGTGCCGGCCCCGGTCTTCTCCACCGACGACGCGCTCGCGGCCGAACTGGCCGTGGACCATCTGCACCGCCTCGGCCACCGGCGCATCGGCATGGCGTCGGGCCCGGCGGGGAACCGGCCCGCCGACCGGCGCGTGCGGGGCTTCGTCGAGGCCATGGGCCGGCGGGGCATCGACGACGCGGAGCGCCGCGTCGTCCGCCAGTCGTACAGCGTGGAGGGCGGGCAGGCCGCGGCCTCGACCCTGGTCGGCCTCGGTGCCACCGGGATCATCGCGGCCAGCGACTTCATGGCTCTCGGCGCCGTGCGCGGCATCCGCCGCCAGGGCCTGTCCGTGCCGGGCGACGTCTCGGTGGTGGGCTACGACGGTTCGACGGTCACCGAGTTCACCGATCCGGCGCTGACCACGGTCCGCCAGCCCGCTGACCGGCTCGCCCTGGAGGTGGGCCGCAGCGTCCTGGCCCTGGTCAGCAACCGGGAGGTCCCCACGGGCGAGCTCCTCTTCGACCCGGAGCTCGTCATCCGCGCCTCGACGGGCCCCGCGGCCTCTTAAGGCCCCGGGCACAGAACGGAAAGGGACACCGCCCGTGACGGAGACCGGGAAGACCGGGGCGGCCTCGCTCAGCGCGCGGGCGCGTGAGGCCGTGCTGCAGCGCATCGTCGACCGGCGGTACGCGCAGGGTGCCCGGCTCGTCGAACGGGAGGTCGCCGAGGAGCTCGGCATGTCCCGCGTCCCGGTGCGTGAGGCGCTGCGCGCGCTCGTCGCCGAGGGGCTGCTCGAACTGCTCCCGCACAGCGGGGTGCGCGTCCGCCGGCTCGAACGGGCCGACGTGGAGCATCTGTACGAGGTGTGGGAGCCGCTGGCGGTCCAGGCCTCGCGACTCGCGGCACGGGCCCTGGCGGCGGGCGGCGGCGAGGGACCCGCCGCGCTGGAGGCGGCCCTGCGGCAGGCCGAGTCGGCGGCCGCGGCGGGCGAGGGGACGCGGGAGGTGGCCGCCCACACGGCGTTCCACGAGGGCGTCGTTGAGCTCGCGGGCAATCCGCTCCTCGCCCGGACCATGGATCAGCTGAGCTGGCAGCTGCGGCTGCTGTTCGGCCTGCGCGCGGAGCCCGCGCACATGCGGGCCCAGCACGCGGAGATGTTCCGGCACATCGCCGCCGGGGACGCGGAGGCGGCGGCGGCCAGCACGCTGCTGCACGTGCGGGACAGCAGGGCCGTCGCGCTGCGCTCCCTCTTCGGCGACGCCTGAGAGTATTTGTATACCAAAACCAGCCCGACATCACCCCCTCGACGTGCACGAACGTCGTGAGGTGCGGATTTCGCGGGCTTGCGAGCACACCCTTGTCCGCCGACATCGGCTTGGTATACAAAAACGGGGAGCCCCTGGTCACCGGCCCCTCCCCCAAGGAGTCCCCATGCAGCCCGCCTCGTCCTCCTCGCACTCCCCCTCCGCGCTCTCCCGCCGCACGATGCTCGCCGGGGCCGCAGCCCTCGCCGGGACGACGGCCGCCATGGCCGCCACCGCGACCTCCGCCCAGGCGGCGGCCCCCGCACACGCCGAGGCCGCCGTGTCCGGCGCCGCCGGCCGCCGCGCCAAGGCCGTGGTCTTCCGGAACGTCCGCCCCTTCGGTGCGGCGAAGCCCACCGACCTGGTGGTCGTCGACGGGCGCATCGCGAACGGCCCGGCACCGCGGGGCGCGAAGGTCGTCGAGGGCGGCGGCCGGATCGCGCTGCCGTCGCTCGTGGACGCGCACATCCACCCCGACAAGACGACCTGGGGCGGCCCCTGGGTGTCGCGGCGCCCGGCGAGCAGCATCGCCGACTACGTCGCCCAGGACGTCGAGCTGTTCCGGGCCCAGCGCCGCCCCGTCGCGGAACGCGCGTACGGACTGATGGCCCACGCCGTCACCCGGGGTACGCGGGCGATGCGCGCCCATGCCGATGTCGCCCCGGCCTACGGTCTGGCCGGGGTGGAGGGCCTGGCGGACGCCCGCGAGCGGCTGCGGCACGCGCTCGACGTCCAGATCGTGGCCTTCCCGCAGCACGGCGTCATCCGCACGCCGGGCACGGTGGCGCTCCTGGAGCGGGCGGCGCGCGAGGGCACGATCGACATGATCGGCGGCATCGACCCGATCGGCTTCGACCAGGCCCTCGACGAGCAGCTCGACGCCGTCTTCGGCATCGCGGACCGCCACGGCGTCGGCGTGGACATCCACCTCCACGACCGCGGCGAGAAGGGCCTCAAGGCGATGCGCGGCATCATCGACCGCACGCGGGCCCTGTCGCTCGCCGGCCAGGTCACCGTCAGCCATGTCTTCTGCCTGCCGGGTCTGCCGGACCGCGAACTCGGCTCCCTCGCCGCCGACCTGGGCGCCCAGGACATCGCCCTCACCACCGTGGCGCCCTCCGACGCGCTGGTCCTGCCGATCGCGCGGCTGCGCGAGTACGGAGTGCGGGTCGGGCTCGGCTCGGACGGCGTCCGCGACTCGTGGAGCCCGTTCGGCAACGCGGACATGCTCCACCGCGCGCAGCTCCTCGGCTGGGTCCGGGACGTCCGTCTCGACGAGGAGCTGGAGGACTGCTACCGGGTGGCGGCCCACGGCGGCGCGGACGTCATGGGCCTCGCCCACGCCGACCTCAAGCCCGGCGCCCCGGCCGACTTCGTCCTCGTACGGGCCGAATGCCTGCCGCAGGTCGTCGTCGACATGCCTCAGCGCGACATGGTCGTGCACGGCGGAGCCGTGGTGGCCCGCAACGGCGAGTTCCTCGCCTGATCTCCACCCTCTCCTCTCTGGGAGCGCTCTCAAGCAGTGGGGGCTACGGATATCCTGGTCGGCGTCGGACCGCAGCTCAGCAGACGCCAGACGAGGAGCGACCGCCTTGCCCGATCAGACCACGGGGTCCCGCCCCACGCTGGAAGCCGTCGCCGCACGCGCGGGGGTGTCCCGCGCCACGGCCTCCCGCGTCGTCAACGGGGGTGCAGGCGTACGCGCTCCGCTGGTCGAGAAGGTGAACAGGGCGGTCGAGGAGCTCGGCTACGTCCCGAACCACGCGGCGCGCACCCTGGTCACCCGGCGCAACGGCGCGGTGGCCGTGATCATCGAGGAGCCGGAGTTCCGGATCTTCTCCGATCCGTTCTTCGAGCAGCAGGTACGCGGCATCAGCCGGGAGTTGACGGCCCACGACTCCCAGCTGGTGCTGCTGTGGGTGGAGGGTCCGGGCGACCACGAGCGGATCGCCCGCTATCTGGGCGGCGGGCACGTCGACGGGGCGCTCGCCTTCTCGCTGCACAGTGACGACGCGCTGCCCGCCCTCATCGACCGGGCCAGGATCCCGGTGGTGTTCGGCGGGCGCCCCGCTCCGGGCATCGACCCGGCCGTGCCGTACGTCGACTGCGACAACCGCGGCGGCGCCCGGGAGGCCGTGGGCCATCTGGTGGGTCTGGGCCGCCGGGCCGTCGCCCACATCGCCGGGCCCCGCGACCAGACGTCCGCCGTCGACCGGCTCCACGGCTACCACGACGTCCTGCCCGACGCCGATCCGGCGCTGCTGTGCCAGGGCTCCTTCACCGAGGACAGCGGCGCCCGCGCCATGGCCGAGCTCCTCGACCGGCGGCCGGACGTCGACGGCGTCTTCGTCGCGAACGACCTCATGGCGACGGGCGCGCTGCGCACCCTGCGGGAACGCGGGGTGCGGGTCCCCGAGGACGTCGCGGTCGTCGGCTTCGACGACATGGCCTCGGTGATCGACCGGACCTCCCCGGCGCTGACCACGATCCGCCAGGACATCGAGGGCATGGGCCGGCTGATGGTCAAGCTGCTGATGCGGCTGCTCGACGGGACCGACGGCGCGGCTCCCGCCTCCGTGATCACCCCAACGTCGCTGGTGCGCCGCGACTCGGCCTGACGCGAAAGCGGGGGCGGTGGGACCGGAGGTGTCTCCGGTCCCAGCGCCCCCGCTGTCCTCGGGGTCCGTGGGGTGTCTGGTCTGTCGTTCGGGGCGGTTCGCTCGGGTCAGTCGTTCGGGTCAGTCGAAGGGGATGACGACGACGGACCGGTCCGTGCCGGTCTGGACGCGCGAGTCGCCGTTGCCGATCGCGCTCCACACCTCGAGGCGGACCGTCCCGCCGTTCAGGTTGCCGAGCGTTCCGGTGGCGGACTTGAGACCGCGGGACTGGGCGTACTCCTCCCACCCGGTCACCGGGTCGGTGGCGAAGTAGTGGTACGTCTCCGTCCGTTCGAAGGTGCCGTCTCCGGTGAGGTCGTAGCTGATCCGGGCCTGCTGGCCGAGGCCGACGGCCGTTCCGGCGTCGATCTGGAGGCGGAAGGCGGTGGAACCACCCGCCCTGAGCGTGCCGTTGACGTTCCTGGCCTCGTAGACGAGCGGACGGCTCGGGGTCCCGTCGTGGTTCGCGCCCTGCGCCGAGAGGACGGTGTCGCTGCCCGCCGTGGCGCCGGTGGCCGTGGTGAGCGTGCCGCCGGTGCGGAGCTGGAAGGTGTTGCCCGTGGACGGCTCCGGGTCGGGATCTGGGTCCGGGTTGGCCGTGCCGTTGCCCGTCGCCGTGGAACGCGCGGGAACCGTCAGGGACTTGCCGTCGGAGAAGGTGACCGTGCGGGCGGTCGAGCCGTGGTTGTGGGCCACGTACGTCCGCGTGGTGCCCTTGGTGAGGACGGCCGAGGTGGGGATCGAGCCGGTGACGGAGGCGTCGGGGGCGCCGAGCGCGTCGAGGGTGGTGAGCCAGTGGTAGGTGTGGGCCTTGGACTCCCCCGCCTCCGGGGTGTATCCGGCGTGGCCCGCGTCCCACTTCGCCTTCGCGGCGGCCGGGTCGGCGAAGGACTGGAACTCCCAGAGGATGTCGCGCCATTCGACGGCGGGTCCGCCGTTCTCGCGTTCCAGCTCGGCGATGTTGCGCCGGACGGCGTCCTTGTGGCCGCCGAGGTGGAGTGAACCGCCGGTCACGGGCAGGACGTTGATGCCGTGGATCTCCTCGGGGTTGGCGGTCCACCAGGTGGAGTAGGCGGCGCCGCTGCCCCACACCATGCCGGCCGTGTCGTGCTGGAAGCCGGCGGGGAAGACCTGCTGGTCGGCGTCGAACCAGTACTGGGCGATGGCCTCGCCCTCCGTGGTGAGGAGGTAGGTGCCGAGGTCGCGCAGCGCGGTGTCACCGGTGGCCGAGCCCCACAGGACGAGCGCGGCGCTGAGGTTGGTCGACTCCGAGGACGACTCCTGGTTGTTGCCGGCCGCGAAGCCCTGGTGGCCGCTGGCCCAGCTGTGTCCGGCGTAGACGTCGAAGCCGCGCAGGAAGGGGAAGGCGCCGTCGGTACGGCTGGGATTGGCGGTGTCGCGGACCAGGGTCTTCACCATGGAGCCCCAGGCGGAGTCGGCGGCCCAGGCCTGGTCGTACTGGGCGACGATCGCGGCCGCGTAGACGTAGTAGCCGTAGTGGAAGTGGTGGTCGTTGAGTTCGGTGTCGCTGCCGTAGGAGGCCGGGTAGCCGGTGAGGGTCTTCCAGGCGTTGTCGTACGAGAACTCGGTGGCGCCGCCCGCCGTGAACCACTCCTGGAGGCGGCCCTTGATCAGGCCGAGCAGCTTGTCCCGGATCGCGCCCTCGCCGATCTGGTCGGCGAGCGGCACCAGCTGGGCGAGCTTGCCGAGGGCCTTGCCCGTCCAGTAGGTGTCGACGGCGCCGGAGAAGGGGTCGGAGGAGTTCGCGACCTCGTTCAGGTAGCCGCGCAGCCGGGCCGTGTCCACGCCTGCGCCGCCCGGGAGGCCGGGCAGGGTGGCGGCCGCCTTCTGGGTGGTGGTGAAGGAGGCCGACTCCCGGACCTTCATGGTGCCGCGGGGCGAGACGTACGTGTACGGGGTGAGCGGGTCGGTGGTGTGCAGCCACTGGTGCCGGTAGAGCGCCTGGAGGGTGCCGCGCTCGGCGCCCTCCTTCGCCTCGGTGGTGAGGCCGTAGGTGGCGCGGACGGTGCCCGCGTCGTAGCTCCAGTTCACCGTGGACCCGGTGACGAAGCTGTAGGCGTACTTCCGGTAGGTCGCGAGCGCGTCGGTGGAGGGCAGCACGGCGACGGAGAAGTAGTCCTTGCCGCCGAGTCCGGCGGTGAGGGTCGAGCCGGAGACGTTCCAGTCGGTGCCGCTGGGCGCGAAGAGGGCGTAGTGGTGGCCGGCGACGGTGATGCCGAGGACGTTGCCCTGGTCGGCGAAGACGGTGGGCGCGGTGGCGGTGGTGATCCGGGCGTCGCCGCCCGTGCCCTTGGCGTACACGAAGGGCATGCCGTGCCCGATGGTGGTGCGCAGGGTGCGGGTGCCGTCGGACCAGTAGGGGGTGACGGTCCAGTCGGACCAGGCGTCGACCTTGGTGTCGGGGGAGTTGAGCCCGGTGAGGCCGAGGGTCAGGTCGCGCTGGTGGGCGTACTCGTACTGGCGCCCGTCGCCGACGACGGCGGCGCTGGTCGGGTAGCCGATGTCGAGGCCGCCGGCCGCGGCCTGGTAGGTGAGCGGGTGGCCGTACATGGGGGTGGAGTACGGATTGTCCCCGTAGCGCTGGAAGGCGAGGGAGGACCACCAGTCGTTGGTGGGCACCGGCTTGCCCTGGGCGGCGGCGGTCACCTTGGGGGTGACCGGTGCGCCGGTGTTGGTGGTGGGGCCGGAGGTACCGGCGGGGCGGGTGTCGGAGTAGCTTCCGGCGCCCACGGGGACGGTGGCGGCGGCGGCCGGGGCGGCGGCGGGGCCGAGGCCCAGGGCGGCGAGGGCGGAGACCAGGGCCATGACGGCGACCGGTCGGGTGCGGGGTCCTGGTCGGGTGCGCAGGAGTGAGCGGGTGCGGGGGGCGGGCATGAACGGCACCTCATGTCGTCACGACGGATCGAGCACGGACGGGGGATGGGGGTGGTGCGGCATGCGTACGGAGTACTCCTCCCGAGAGCGCTCTCAAGCGCTTCGGATGGCCGAAAACGTAAAACTCTCGAAACGTAGGTGTCAAGACAGGCGACACAGAGGGGAGTTACTGCCTGCCCAGCGCCCGAGTCCAAGCCGTTACGCCTTCAAGTCTTGACGAGACACCCGAAGCGCGGGCACGCTCCAACCGCATTCTTGAGAGCGCTCTCAACCAGTTCTCTCGCTCGCTCCGGAGCCCAGGGAGGCCCCCATGCCCATCGACCGAGCCGTCAGATCCACCACCCTCGCCGTCCGGCTCGGGGCGGTCGTCCTCAGCGGGGCGCTGCTCGCCGCCTGCGGAGGTTCGTCGGACGGGGCGACCACGGACGCCGCGGGCGGAGACGTCACGATCACCGTGGACCTCTTCGGCTCCTTCGGATACAAGGAAGCCGGGCTCTACGCCGAGTACGAGAAGCTCCACCCGGGCGTCACGATCAAGCAGACGGACACCGAGGACGAGGCCGACTACTGGAAGTCGCTCCAGACCCGACTCGCCGGCGGTGGCGGCCTCGCCGACGTCCAGGGCGTCGAGGTGGGCCGGATCGCCTCCGTCACCCAGCAGCAGGCCGACAAGTTCGAGGACCTGAAGAAGTACGGGGCGGACGGCCTCAAGGGGCAGTTCGCCGAGGCGAAGTGGGCGGCGGCCACCGGGAAGAACGGCGAGGTCCTCGGCCTCGGCACGGACGTCGGCCCCGAGGCGATGTGCTACCGCAAGGACCTCTTCGCGAAGGCCGGACTGCCGACCGACCGCGAGGCGCTCGCCAAGGAGTGGGGCGACTGGGACGGCTACCTGGAGCTCGGGAAGCGGTACAAGGCGAAGGCCCCCGCCAAGAGCGCCTGGCTCGACAGCGTCGGCAGCCTCTACTCGATCATGATCGGCCAGGAGCAGGAGCGGTACTACGACGCCTCGGGCAAGCTGATCTGGGAGGAGAACCCCGCCCTGCGCGCCGCCTGGGACCACTCCGTCAAGGCGGCCGCGGACGGACTCAGCGCCAAGCTCGACCAGTGGTCGCCGCAGTGGAACCAGGCCTTCTCCGCCGGCTCCTTCGCCACGATGCCCTGCCCCGCCTGGATGCTCGGCTACATCAAGGGCCAGGCCGGCGAGACCGGCAAGGGCAAGTGGGACGTCGCGGCGCTCCCCGGCGGCGCGGGCAACTGGGGCGGCTCCTACCTCGCCGTCCCGAAGGCCGCCCAGCACAAGAAGGAGGCGTACGAGCTGATCAAGTGGCTCACCGCGCCCGAGCAGCAGGCCAGGCTCTTCGAGAAGCAGGGCAACTTCCCCTCCTCGACCGGCGCGATCGAGAAGGTCGCCACCGCCACGGACCCGTACTTCTCGAACGCGCCGATCGGCAAGATCTTCGGTGACGCGGCGAAGGCGGCCCCGGTGCAGGTCCTCGGTGTGCACGACCAGAACATCGCCCAGCAGATCACCAACGCGCTGAGCGAGGTCGAGCGCAAGGGCACCGCGCCCGAGAAGGCGTGGGAGAACGCGCGGAAGGGTGTCGCGAACACCCTCGGCTGATCCCGGTGCCGGACGGGTGGCCCACTCCCCCGCGTACGCCCGTCCGGCACCGACGCACTCGGGTGTACGGCGTCCACGCACCCCCGCCGTGCGCCGGCGCCGCACACCCCACCTCTCCCACCGATTCCTCCCCGAAGGGCCGCACCGTGACCCTCACCGCACCCGTGAATCCGCCGAAGGCCCTGCCCGTGTCCCGGCGGGAGTCGTCCGTCCGCAGGGCCTGGCGGAAGGCCTCTCCGTACGCCTACATCGCCCCCTTCTTCACCCTCTTCGCCGCCTTCGGCGTCTTCCCGCTGATCTACACGGCCTACGTCTCGCTGTACCGGGTCGAGCTCCAGACGCCCGGCGACATGGAGTGGCGGGGCCTCGGCAACTACACCGCGCTGCTCGGCGACGAGTTCTTCTGGAACTCGCTGCGCAACACCTTCACCATCGGCGTCCTCTCCACCGTGCCGCAGCTGGTCATCGCCCTCGGGCTCGCCCATCTGCTCAACTACCGGATGCGCGGCCGCACTTTCCTGCGGACGGCGGTCCTGCTGCCGTACGCGACCTCGGTCGCCGCCGCCACCCTCGTCTTCGCGCAGCTCTTCGGACGGGACTTCGGGCTGATCAACTACGTGCTCGGAGCGGTCGGCATCGGTCCGGTCGACTGGCAGAACGACACGGTCGCCTCGCAGATCGCGGTCTCGACCGTCGTCGTCTGGCGCTGGACCGGCTACAACGCGCTGATCTACCTGGCCGGCATGCAGTCGATCCCCGACGAGCTGTACGAGGCGGCCGCGATGGACGGGGCCTCCCGCTGGCGGCAGTTCTTCCATGTGACGCTGCCCGGGCTGCGCCCCACCATCGTCTTCACCGTCATCGTCTCCACCATCGGCGCCACCCAGCTCTTCGGGGAGCCCCTGCTGCTCGAAGGCTCGATCTCGGGCGGCATCTCGCACCAGTACCAGACGCTCGGCCTCTACATGTACGAGCAGGGCTGGGGCTTCTTCCACCTGGGCCGGGCCGCCGCCATCGCCTGGGTCATGTTCCTGCTCATCGTGGTGGTCGTCGGGGTCAACGCCCTGATCGCGCGCCGCCGTTCGCGCAAGGAGGCCGGCCGATGACCGCGCCGAGCACCACCGAGGTCCCGCGCCCTCCGGCGCCGCTCGCCACCCACGCCGCCGTGGCCCCGGCCCGGCGCGGCCGTCCCTCGCGGGCGGGCCGCACCCTGCACGCGGGCCCCGTCGCCTACGCGATCCTGATCGTCGCCGTCCTGGTCTCGGCCTTCCCCTTCTACTGGACCCTCGTCGCGGCGAGCCGCTCCAACGCCGACCTCGCGCAGGTCCCGCCGACCCTGCTGCCCGGCCCGAACCTGATCCGGAACTTCGAGGCCGTGCTCGAAGAGGCGGACATCGGCAAGGCCCTGCTCAACTCCCTGATCGTCTCCGGCTCGATCACCCTCGGCACCGTGCTGTGCTGCACCCTCGCCGGTTTCGCCTTCGCCAAGCTCCGCTTCCGCGGCCGGGGCGCGCTGCTCGCGGTCACCGTGGGCACCATGATGATCCCGCCCCAGCTCGGCGTGATCCCGCTCTTCATGATGATCGCCGAGCTCGGGTGGGTGAACCAGCTCCAGTCCGTGATCCTGCCGGGACTGGTCTCCGCCTTCGGCGTGTTCTTCATGCGGCAGTACCTCGTCCAGACGCTGCCGGACGAGCTGATCGAGGCGGCCAGGGTCGACGGCGCGTCCACCGCCCGGATCTTCTGGTCGATCGTGGTGCCGATCGCCCGGCCCGGCATGGCCGTGCTCGGGCTGCTGACCTTCATGGCCGCCTGGAACGACTTCTTCTGGCCGATCGTCGCCCTGACCTCCTCCGAGCCGACCGTCCAGGTCGCCCTGCGCCAGCTCGGCGGCGGTTACGTCCACGACCAGTCCGTGATCATGGCGGGCACGCTGCTCGGCACCCTGCCGGTGCTGCTGGTCTTCGGCCTGCTCGGCCGGCAGATCGTCGGCGGCATCATGCAGGGCGCGGTCAAGGGCTGACCCCGTCCCGTAGGCACGTCCACCTGCCGTCAGGCCTCTCGTCCATCGGCCTCTCGTTCACAGCCTGTCGTTCACAGCCCCTCGTCCATCGACCTCTCACCACCGGGAGTTCCCCCCTCATGACCGCGCTCGACGCTCGCCCCGACAGCCCGACCGCTCTCCGGTTCCCACAGGGTTTCCGCTGGGGCACCGCCACGGCGGCGTACCAGATCGAGGGTGCCGCAGCCGAGGACGGCCGCACGCCGTCCGTCTGGGACACCTTCAGCCGCACCCCGGGCAAGGTGCGCAACGGCGACACCGGTGACATCGCCGCCGACCACTACCACCGGCTCGACGAGGACATCGCCCTGATGCGGCGGCTCGGCGTCACCGACTACCGCTTCTCGATCGCCTGGCCACGCGTGGTGCCCACCGGCAGCGGTCCGTCCAACGCCAAGGGGCTCGACTTCTACCGGCGGCTCGTCGACGGACTCCTCGAGGCCGGCATCCGGCCCGTGGCGACGCTCTACCACTGGGACCTGCCCCAGGAGCTGGAGTCCGCGACCGACGGCTCGCCCGCCGGGGGCGGCTGGGCGCGGCGGGAGACCGCGTACCGCTTCGCCGAGTACGCGGGCGTCATGGCGGACGCGCTCGGCGACCGGGTGGCGACCTGGACCACGCTGAACGAGCCCTGGTGCGCGGCCTTCCTCGGCTACGGCAACGGCGTGCACGCCCCGGGGCGCACCGACGCCCTCGCCTCGCTGCGCGCCGCTCACCACCTCAACCTGGCCCACGGCCTCGCGGCGCGGGTGCTGCGCGGGGCGCTGCCGGCCTCGGCGGAAGTGTCGCTGACGCTCAACCTGCATGCGGTGAGAGCCCTTTCGGAGTCGCCCGAGGACCGGGACGCGGCCCGCCGGATCGACGCCGTCGGCAACCGGATCTTCCTCGACCCGGTCTTCCACGGCCGGCTCCCCGAGGACCTGGTGCGCGACACGGCCGGGATCACGGACTGGTCCTTCGTCGAGGACGGCGACCTGGCGACGGCGGCCGCGCCGATCGACTCGCTGGGCATCAACTACTACTCCCCCGCCGTCGTCGCGGCCGGCAGCTCCGAGTCGCCTTCGCCGTGGGCGGGCGCCGAGCGGCACGTACGGTTCGAGCCGGCCCCCGGTCCGCGCACCGCCATGGACTGGCCGGTGGACGCGAACGGGCTGTACGAGCTCCTCGTCCGGCTGCGGGACGAACTGCCGGGCGTGCCACTGGTGGTGACGGAGAACGGGGCGGCGTACGACGACTACGCGGACCCCTCGGGGAACGTGAAGGACCCGGAGCGGGTGGCCTATCTGCACGCCCATCTGGCGGCGGTGCACCGGGCCCTCGCGGACGGGGCGGACGTGCGGGGCTACTTCCTCTGGTCGCTGCTCGACAACTTCGAGTGGGCGTACGGCTACAGCAAGCGGTTCGGCATCGTGCACGTGGACTTCGCCACGCAGCGCCGGACGCTCAAGGACAGCGCCCGCTGGTACGCGGAGGTGATCGCCCGGGGCGGGCTCGAAGGCCGCGGAGACCTCGACGGCTGAGGGCGTGCCTCCGGCGGGACCGGGAACCCCGAGGGGGGGTGCCGTGGCACCCCCCCTCGGGGCCGCGGCACCCCCGGTCACCGCGGGAAGGAGGTCACTGTCGCTGCCACAGGGCCGGGACGTTCGGCGGTTCCCAGCCGGTCTGGGCCTGGTGACCCTGGAGGCAGCGGTAGGTCGCACCGCCGTAGGTGACGGTGGCGCCGGCCGCGTAGACCTTGCCGGCGGCCCAGGTGCCGCCCGGCTGCGGTTCGCCGGGCCCGGGGCCGGGGTCGGTCCCGGTGGTCTTCAGGGTCAGGCCGTAGTTCTGCAGCAGCGGGTTCAGCGGCTGGAAGAAGGTCGTGCCGCCGCTGGAGCAGTTGCCCGAGCCGCCCGAGGTCACGCCCTGGGCCTGGCTGCCGGAGATGTACGAGCCTCCGGAGTCCCCGGGCTCGGCGCAGACCGTCGTGCGGGTCACGCCGGAGATGGTGCCCTCCGGGTAGGTGACGCTGGTGTTGTGCTGCTGGATCGTGCCGCAGTGCCAGCCGGTGGTCGAGCCGGAGCGGCAGACGGAGGCGCCGACGGGCTGCAGGACCGAGCCGGTCACCTGGACGTTGGCGCCGCCGGAGCCCTTGACGTACGGGGTGGAGGTCCAGTTGGTGTTGGCGGCCACCCAGGCCATGTCGTTGCCGGGGAAGGTCGAGCCCTGGAAGCTGCCCTGGGCCACCTGGTTGAAGCCGCTGGTCGTGGTGCCGGCGCGGCCGCAGTGTCCGGCCGTGGCGAAGCCCTGGGTCGTCCCCCGGGTCACCGCGAAGCCGACGGAGCAGCGGCCGCCGCCGCCCATGTAGTACGCGTCGCCGCCCCGGATGTCGTACAGCGGGCGGGGCGCCCGGTCGGTCCGCACGACGCGCACCAGGTCGCGCGGGACGCCGGCGGCCTCGACGAGCCGCGTCCCGGCTCCGGCCCGGGTCTCCTCGACGACGAGGACGTTGGCGCGGACGTCGACGTACCGGACGGGCGCCTCGGCGGTCGCACCCCGGTCCAGGGCTCGCTTGGCCCGCTCCAGTGCGGTCAGGCTGTGCGGGACGAGCCGGACGTTCGCGCCCGTGGCGCGTATCGCGGCCGCGTCGGCGGCGCGGGTGGTGGCCACGGTCAGGGTGCCGGACTCGGCCCCGTCCACCCAGGCGCCGGCGAAGGCGCCGCCGAGGCCCTGGCGGAGCCGGGCGGCGGTGGCCCCGGCCTCGGCCTCGTTGGCGAGCCGCTTCAGGGCCTGGGGGCGGGTGAGTCCCAGGTCGCGCTGCATGGCGGAGAGGAGTTCGGGCTGGGCGGCGGCGGTGGCGAGGGTCTGAGCGGCGGTCCTCGCGGCCGGGTTCCCGTCCGGGGCCGCGGTGGCGGTTCCGGCCTGGAGGCCGGCCATCGCCATCCCGGCGGCGACCAGTGCGGTACACGCCGCGCGGGCGTGTCGTCGGAGCATGGGGTGTCTCCTCGGTTCTCGGTGGGGGATCTGCCGAAACCGTAGGGATCCCGAAGAGGGCGGCGGGAGCTGTCAGTCGGCCCCTGCCACGGCGTTATGCCCCGGGGCGGTGAGCAGGCCGGCGCTGTGGGCCAGTGCCGCCGCGTGCGCGGCCCGGGTGTGGTGGAGCACGGTCGCGGCCCGTCCGGCGGCCCGCCCCTCGGGGTGCCAGCCGAGGAGGTGGCGCCAGATCAGCGGGGCGCCGGTCAGAGGGCGGGTCACGATGCCCGGTGTCGGGGGGAAGGTGGCCCGGCACAGGCCGACGGCCCGCCCCACCTGGACGAGGTGCACGCAGGAGGCGGTGTCCGTCTCGTACACGCAGGCCGGGGTGAAGCCCGCGCGGACGCAGGCGGCGGCGAAGCAGTCGCCGAAGCAGCCGTCGCCGGGGACGTCGGTCCAGGCCTCCACCGCCAGTTCGGCCAGGTCGAGTTCGGTACGGGACGCCAGTGGGTGGTCGGCGGCCAGCATCACGTACACGGGATCGCGGGCCACCTCCGTCCAGGCGAGCCGTCCCGCCTCGGGCGGCGCGCTCTCGCCGCAGACGCCGACCAGGGCGAAGTCCAGCCGGCCGGCGGCGACTCCGCGGGCGATCTCCCGCTCCGACCAGGAGGTGTGCGTGGTGACCGGTGTGCCGGGCTCGGTGCGGGCGAGCCGGTCGACGAGGCTTCCGAGGAGCGGGCCGTGGGTGCCGCCGAGGCGGTAGCCGCCCGCGCCCTCCCGGGCGAACCGCACGGCCTCCTCCTGGAGTTCGCACACGGCGGGCAGGACGACCCGGGCGCGGTCGAGGACCAGGTCCCCGAGGGCCGTGGTCCGCACCCCCTCCCGGCTTCTCTCGAACAGCGCGCCGCCGAGAGCTCGTTCGATCCGCTTGAGCTGGGCACTGAGCGCGGGCTGCGCGAGACCGAGCGCGGTGGCGGCGCGCGTGAGACTGCCCGCGTCCGCGATGGCCCGGATCGCCTTGAGGTGCCTCAACTCCAAGTCCATACCGAGAGCTTGACGCCCCGTTCCCGATAGGTCCAGACCAGCGACGGGTGGGGGTGCTTCAGACGGGTTCGGTGAGCAGGGTCGCCAGGTGGTCGGCGAACGCGACGAGCCAGTCGAGCCCGGGACCGCCGCGGGCGCGCCGGAAGCCGTGCCGGCGGCCCCAGAACGCCGTCTGGACGGCGTGGAGTTGCGCCCAGCGCCGGACGCGCTCGCGGTCGAGTTCGGCCGCGTCCGCGAAGACGTCGAGCGCGTGATGGACGGCGGCGCCCAGGTCGTCGGCCTCCAGGAGCGCGAGGGCGCGGGACTTGAGGAGGGTTCCGCCGTCGTAGGCGGGGTCGCCCACGTACCCCTTGGGGTCGACGGCGAGCCACGGTTCGCGCTCGGCGCGCAGGATGTTGCCGGGGTGGAGGTCGCCGTGGAGGATGATGTCCGGCTGTGTGGCGCCGAGTTCACGGACGGTGGCCACGGCGGCGTCCACGACGGCGGGCGCCAGGGAGTGCGCCAGCCCGGCAGCGTCCTCGCGCAGCCCTTCCTCCCAGGCCCCCGCCTGGTCCCGCAGCCGGGGAAGGCCGGGCGGCGCGGGGACGGCCAGGCGCCGGGCGAGGCGTCCGGCGACGGTCAGGACCTCGTCCCCTTCCTCGACCTCGGCCAGGGTCGAGCGCCGGGCGCGTTCGAGCAGCATCGCGAAGCGTGCGTCGTCGCGCTCGTGGAGCAGGACGGCGCCACGCCCGCCCCAGGCCTCGAAGGCGTCCGGTTCGTGGACGTTGCCGGGGTGCGGGTACGACACCTTGAGCGCGGCGGTCCGGCCGTCCCCCCGCCGCACGGGCACGATGACGCCGACGCCGCCGTGCATGACCTCACCGTCCGGGACGCACTCCCAGCGCTCCAGCAACTCCTCGACGATGTGCGGCAGTTCGGCGAGCCACGCCGCCCCGGGCGCTCCCTCGCGCTCGACGGTGGTCCGCGCGAACGCCTCCGGTGTCCTGATCATCCGTTCACCGTACGCGGCGCCGGACGCCGTCCCACCAGGACCTTGCATGACGTTCATATCTCTGAACTGTAATCACATACACAGCTATTGACGCCCCATCGGCAGACCTCTAGCGTCCCACGGAAAGCGCTTTCTGACCCGTGCTTCCCGACCCCCACAAGCCCCTCACACAGGAGAGCAACGATGCGAACGGGACCCGTCATCGCGTGCGTCGGCCTGCTGGCCGGCACCCTCGTCGCCCTGTCCGGTACGACCGCACAGGCCGCGACCACCACCTACGAGGCCGAGGCCTCGCCCGCGGTCTGCACCGGCACCGTCGACTCCGACTGGGCCGGCTACACCGGCACCGGATTCTGCAACGGCACCAACGCGGTGGGCGCCTACGCGCAGTTCACCGTGAACGCCCCGGCCGCGGGCACCGCCACGCTCGCGGTCCGCTTCGCCAACGGCACCACCACCGCACGGCCCGCCGCCCTCACGGTGAACGGATCGGCGGTCTCGACGTCCTCGTACGAGGCGACGGGCGCGTGGACGACCTGGGTCACGAAGACGTTCACCGTGCCGGTCAACGCGGGCGCCAACACCGTACGGTTCAACCCGACCTCCGCCGCCGGCCTGCCCAACATCGACCGGCTCGACGTCGAGACGGCAGGCACCACCCCGCCGGCGGGGAGCGCGCTCTACGTGGCCCCGAACGGCACGGACGGCGCCGCCGGCACCGTATCGGCCCCCACCACGCTGAGTTCGGCGATCGCCCGCGTCACGTCCGGAGGGACGATCTACCTCCGCGGCGGCACGTACAACCACTCCCAGACGATCACCGTCCCCGTCGGCAACAACGGCACGGCCGCCGCCCGCACGAAGCTGTCCGCCTACCCCGGCGAGAAGCCGGTGCTGAACTTCTCGGCCATGACCGAGGACCCGGCCAACCGCGGCCTCGCCGTGAACGGCTCCTACTGGCACGTCAGCGGCATCGTCGTGGAGCGGGCCGGCGACAACGGCATCTTCGTCGGCGGCAGCAACAACGTCATCGAGCGGACCGTGACGCGCTTCAACCGCGACTCGGGGCTCCAGCTGTCCCGGATCGCCTCCACGACGCCCCAGAGCCAGTGGCCGTCGAACAACCTCGTCCTGAGCGCGGAATCGCACGACAACGCCGACTCCGACGGCGAGGACGCCGACGGCTTCGCGGCGAAGCTCACGGTCGGCCCCGGGAACGTCTTCCGCTACGCCGTCGCCCACCACAACATCGACGACGGCTGGGACCTCTACACCAAGACCGACACCGGCCCCATCGGGACCGTCACCATCGAGGACTCCCTCGCCTACGAGAACGGCACCCTCTCCGACGGCACGCAGAACACCGCGGGCGACCGCAACGGCTACAAGCTGGGCGGCGAGGACATCGCGGTCAACCACGTGGTCCGGCGCAGCATCGCCTTCCGCAACGGCAAGCACGGCTTCACGTACAACAGCAACCCGGGCACGATGGCGGTGTCGAACAACCTCAGCGTCGACAACGCCCAGCGCAACTACTCCTTCGACGCGGGCACTTCGGTCTTCCGCAGCAACACCTCGTGCCGCAGCGGCAGCGGCACGAACGACAAGACCGTCGGTGACGCCGACAGCTCCAACCAGTTCTGGACCGGGACGAACGGCTCCCGCTGCTCCGCCTACACCGGCGCCCTGAGCTGGTCCCACGCCACGGACGGCCGTCTCGCCGTGACCCTCGGCGGCAGGGCCGTCACCCTGTAGCCGGCCGGCGCGCCGGGCTCCCCGCTCCCGTACGCCGTTCACAGAGCGGACACACGAATGTCGTACGGGAGCGGGAATCGCCTTGCCAGGCAGGCCCGTTGGGCCTGACATGACTCTCGGAGTAGTCCTCAGCACGACCACCCGCCAGCTCCCGATCGACGACACGGTGCTCCTCGCGCGGGAGGCCTGCGACGCCGGACTGCACTCGGCGTGGTTCGGTCAGTCCTTCGCGTACGACTCCCCCTCGCTCGCCGCGATCGTCGGGCGCGAGGTGCCCGGACTGCAGGTCGGGACCTCCGCGATCCCCGTCTTCGGCCGCCACCCGCTGATCGTCTCCAGTCAGGCGCAGACCGCGCAGGCCGCCACCGGCGGGCGCTACCACCTCGGGATCGCCCTCGGCACCAAGCATCTGACCGAGGACGGGTTCGGCATCCCGTACGAGCGGCCCGTCCGGCTGCTCCGGGAGTTCCTCACCGCCCTGCGCCAGCTGGTGGAGACGGGCTCGGCGGACTTCCACGGCGAGCTGCTCACGGCCACGACGCCGTGGCCGGCGTCCGTGCCCGGCGCCGAGCCGCCGGTGCCGCTCCTCGTCGCCGCGATGGGGCCGCAGGCCCTGCGGGTCAGCGGCGAACTGGCCGACGGCATCCTGCCGTTCCTGGCCGGGCCGCGCGCGCTCGCCGAGGACATCGTCCCCGCCGTCACCGCCGCCGCCGACGCGGCGGGCAGGCCGGCGCCCCGGATCGTGGCCATCGTCCCCGGCGTGGTCACCGCCGAAGCCGAGAACGTGCGCGAGAAGGCGGCCGAGTCCCTCGCGCTGTACGAGCAGATCCCCTCCTACCGACGCGTCATCGAGCGGTCCGGCGGCACACGCGCCGCCGACCTGGCCGTGATCGGCGACGAGGAGACCGTCGCCGCCGCGGTACGGCGCTACCGCGAGGCGGGGGCGACGGAGGTGGTGTTCACGGCGACGCATCTGGGCGGCGAGGCGGACCGGGTCCGTACGTGGAAGCTGCTCGGCGAGCTGTCGAGGGAGTACGGCGCGAAGGAGCAGAGCGCGAAGGAGCAGGGCGCGGCGGGGGACAGCGCGAAGGCGTAGGACACACGTGGGCTCGGCGTGGGACTCGCGGAGGCGTAAGGCACGCGGAGACGTGGGACACGCGGGGCCCGTCGCGAGGGGGTGAAGCCCCCCGGCACCACCCCCTCGCGCCGCCCCCTCCGTCAGGAGGCGTTCGGGCCCACGTCCGCCGCCGTCAGGGGGCGGCGGACCGGGGCGAGGGTCGTGTACTCGTCGGCGCCGATGTCCCGCGCGGAGCCCCGGGCGTGCCCGTCGAGGTCCTCGGCCACGGTCACGCCCGTCAGTGTGGCCGCCCCGATCGCCGGGCTGTCCGCGGCGAGGCGGAAGACGCCGTCGGAGCCCTGCTGGAGACGCGGGTCGACGCGGACGTACCCGGCGGCGGGAAGGTTCCCGTCGGCGGCGGCGCCCCACAGGATGTTGCTCTGCCAGGTGAACCCGGTGGTCGCCCGCATCGCGACGAGGCTTCCGGCGTCCCCGACCAGGAGGTTGTCGGCGACGACCACGTCCTGGGGTGCGTGGTCCCGGGTCTCGCCCGAGAGCGTGCTCTTGTTGCCGCGCAGGGTGTTGTGCGCGATCACCGCGCGGTCGCAGGCGTCGTTGCCGCGCCGCTCCTCGGTGGTCTCGCCCTCGTGGTGGTCGCGGGTCGAGCCGCTGCCGATGACGAGGGCTCGGCCGGAGAGGCCGGCGAGGTAGTTGTTGACGACGAGGTGGTCGTTCCCGTAGACGCGCACGCCGTCGGTGCCGTCGACGATGTGGTTGCCGTCCACCGTGGTGCGGTTGCCGTGGCGCAGCACGATGCCGCCGCGGCTGTCGCGGATCGTGTTGTACCGGATCGTGTTGTCGGAGGACTTCACGGAGACGGCCTCGGGGTCGCCGTCGCAGCGCTCGAAGAGGTTGTGCTCCACGACGGCGTTCGCGCTGGACAGGGCGCGGCCGCTGACGCCGAGGCGGATCGGTTCGCCGCCGTTGGCGCCGGTGTAGCCGTGGTCGGAGAAGTGGTTCCTGAGGAGCTGGAGGCGCTGGGCCATGGCGGTGGTGCCGGGGCCGTCGACCACGACGAAGATGCCCTCGGTGGTCTTGTCGTGGAAGTGGTTCCGGTCGATCTTGGCGTCGTCGCCGCGTACGACGACCCAGTCGAGTCCGCTGATGTCGGCGAACCGGAGGTCGTTGCGGGTGAGCCGGATGCGCGGGCTGTTCGCGGGGATCTCCAGGGTGGTGCTCTGCCGCACGGCGAAGCCGCTGATGACGATGGAGCTGGAGTCGCTCAGGACGAAGGTGCGCTCGCCCTGGAGCACGGCGCCGCCGCGCGACTCGGAGACGATGGTGATGGGTGCGGCGCTCGTGCCGTTCCTCCCCGAGACGGTGATCGCGCCACCGGACGGGACGGAGTACGTGCCGCGGGCGACGACGATCCGGTCGCCGGGGACCGCGCGGTCGATCGCGCTCTGGAGGTCCTTCAGGTTCGTGACGCGGGTCTCCGTGGCCGCCGAGGCGCCGGGGGCGAGAAGGGTGTCGAGCGGCACGGCGGTGACCGCGGCTCCCAGCAGTCCGCTCTTCAGGAACGTGCGACGCCGCATGATGCCTCCTGTGATGTCCGCGTTGACGTTCCGGGCGGTACGGCAACGCCCACCCAGCTTCGCGCCCGTCGCTGACGTTCCGCTCACGCGCCGCTAACGGAGGCCGATCGGGTGGACCTCGGCGATCGGGGCGGGCGGCGACCCGCTCCCCCTCCGACGCCGGTTCACGATGGCCCCGGCGGAGCGCCCCGGTCTCCGCACCCGCTCGACCAGGTGAAGGGGGAGAGATGGCCGGCCGACGCAGGGCGATCGCCCGACTGCTGACGATGTGCCTGGTGGTGGGTGGGGCCGGCGCCTGGACTCCGGCGGTGCGCGGTGCGCTCCCCGCCGACCAGACCACGATCTCCCACGACGACCTGCGGACCGGCTGGGACCAGGACGAGCCCGGGCTCGCCCCCGACCAGGTGTCCAGCTCGGACTTCGGCCTCCAGTTCTCGACCACCGTCGACGGACAGGTGTACGCGCAGCCGCTGGTCGTCGGGCGCACGCTCGTCGCGGCCACCGAGAACAACAAGGTGTACGGGATCGACGCGGCCACCGGGGCGATCGGCTGGACCAAGGACCTCGGCGCGCCCTGGCCCGCCTCGGCGATCAGCTGCGGGGACCTGGTGCCGAACATCGGGGTGACGGCCACGCCGGTGTACGACCCGGCGAGCGACGCCGTGTACCTGACGTCCAAGGTGAACGACGGGCCGGACGTCCAGCACCCCAACTGGTACGTGCACGCCCTGGACCCGGTGACCGGCGCGGAGCGCGCGGGCTGGCCGGTGAAGGTGGCGGGCGCGCCGGTGAACGATCCGGGGCGGGCGTTCAACCCGTACACGGCGGGGCAGCGGCCGGGGCTGCTGCTCATGGGCGGTTCCGTCTACGCGTCCTTCGCCTCGCACTGCGACCGGGGGCCGTACGTCGGGTACGTCATGGGCGTGAGCACCACGACGCGCCGGACGACGCTGTGGGCCACCGAGGACTCCTCCGCCAACGGCATGGCCGGGATCTGGATGAGCGGCGGGGGTCTGGTCTCCGACGGGCCCGGCCGGATCCTCTTCACGACGGGCAACGGCGTCTCGCCGGCACCGGGCCCGGGCAGTCAGCCGCCGGGTCAGCTCGCGGAGTCGGTGGTCCGGCTCGGGGTGAACAGCGACGGGACGATGTCGGCGCAGGACTTCTTCAGTCCCGCCAACGCCTCCCAGCTCGACCTGAACGACACCGACCTGGGCTCGGGCGGTCCCGTGGCCCTGCCGGGTCCGGTGTTCGGCACCAGCCGGCATCCGCGGCTGCTCGTCCAGATCGGCAAGGACGGGCGGCTGTTCCTGCTCGACCGGGACGACCTCGGCGGCCGGAGTCAGGGGCCGGGCGGCACCGACAAGGTGCTCGGCGCCTTCGGTCCGTACGAGGGTGTCTGGGGGCATCCCGCCGTGTACGGCGGGCAGGGCGGCTACGTCTACACGATCGGCAGCGGCGGCCCGCTGCGGGCCTTCGCGTACGGGCTCAGCGGCTCGGGTCTCCCGGTCCTCACCAACACGGGGAGCAGCGCGCAGCGGTTCGGGTACACCTCGGGCTCCCCTGTCGTGACCTCGACGGGGACGAATCCGGGGTCGGCGCTCGTGTGGGCGGTCGCGTCGGACGGGGCGAACGGTGCGAACGGGCAGCTGCGGGCGTACGACGCCGTGCCGGTGAACGGGGCGCTGCGGCTGCGCTGGTCGGCGCCGATCGGGGTGGCGTCGAAGTTCGCCGTGCCCGCGACCGACGGCGGACGGATCTACGTGGGCACGCGGGACGGGCACGTGCTGGCCTTCGGGCGGCCGGCCAACACCGCGCTGACCGGTGAGCCGGTCGACGTGGGCGAGGTGGCGGTCGGGGCGGCGGGGTCCGTCACGGCCACGGTCAGGGCGACCCGGGACGTGACGATCACGGGGGTGAGCACCCCGGCGGGCGGTCCGTTCACCGCGACCTCGGCCGGGCTGCCGCGCACGCTGCGGGCGGGCGAGACGCACACCGCGCGGGTGACGTTCTCCCCCACGGCGCCCGGACCGGACACCTCGGCGCTGACCTTCGCGACCGACCTCGGCGACAGCGCGCTCGGGCTCACGGGGTACGGCACCCGGCCGGGGCTCCTCGCCTCGCCGGGCGCGCTGGACTTCGGCACGGTGCCGACCAGCACGAGCAAGACGCTCGGTGTGACGTTCACGAACACGGGGACGGCCGACGAGACCATCTCCGCGGTGAGCGTTCCCGGCGCTCCCTTCGGCGCGGAGGACCCGCCGGCCGTCGGTACGGTCGTGCGGCCCCGGCAGTCCGTCACCGTGCAGGTGGCGTACGCCCCGACCACCGCCGGGGAGCACACGGGAACGCTGTCCGTGAGCGGTGCGAACGGCACGGCGTCCGTGGCCGTGACCGGCACGGCGGTGACGGGGAGCGCGGAGCTCACGGTCACGCCCACCTCGACGTCCTTCGGCGAGGTGAAGGTCGGTCAGTCGGTCACCAGGACCTTCGACATCAGCAACACCGGCAACATCCCGCTCACCATCACCAAGGCGAAACCGCCCGCGGCCCCCTTCCACGTCACGAACCCGATCAGCGAGGGCCAGGTCCTCGGCCCGGAGGACGTGGTCCATCAGGCCGTGACCTTCTCGCCCACCTCGATCGGGGCGGTGACGGCCGCGTACGAGCTGACCTCGGACGACGGCCGGGGTCCGCGCAACGAGTCGCTGACCGGTACCGGGGTGGCGGGCACCGGGGTGACCGTGCCCTCGCCGGGCGCGGGCGGCTGGCGGCTCAACGGCGCCGCCGGGATCTCCGGCAACGACCTCCAGCTCACGCAGGCGAGCGCGTACCAGCGGGGTTCGGCGGTCTGGCCCGTCCCCGTGCTCACCGACGGCCTCAAGGCCTCGTTCACCACGGTGATCGGCGGCGGCAGCGGCGCCGACGGGCTCACCTTCGCCCTCCTCGACCCGGCCGCGACGACTCCCACCGCGCTCGGCGTCGGCGGCGGCGGCCTGGGCTACGCCGGGCTCCCGGGTGTGGCCGTCGCCTTCGACACCTACCGCAACACCGGGGACCCGTCGGCCAACTTCGTCGGTGTCGCGACCGGCGGCAGCGGCTCGGCCCTCACCTACGCGGCGACGACGTCGAGCGTCCCGAACCTGCGTGCGGGCACCCACACGGTCGCCGTCTCGGTCACCGGCAAGACGGTCACGGTCTCCGTCGACGGCACCCAGCGGCTGCAGACGACGGTGGCCTCGCTGCCCCCGGCGGCCCTGCTCGCCTTCACGGGCGGGACGGGGGGCCTGACCGACATCCACGCCGTGCGGGGCGCGGCGATCACCTCTCCCTCGTACGCGCTGCCGCCGCCGGGCCCGAACGGCTGGACGTACAACGGCAGCGCCGCGCTGTCCGGCGCGAGCCTCGTCCTCAACCCGGCCCAGGCTTACGTCAAGGGCTCGGCCGTCCAGGCCACGGCGGTGCCGTCGGCCCGGCTGCGGGCCCGCTTCACGGCGACGCTCTCGGGCGGCACCGGCGCCGACGGGCTCGCCCTGATGCTCCTCGACGCGGCCCGGACCACCCCGACGGCGCTGGGCTTCGGGGGCGGCGGACTCGGTTACAGCGGGCTGCCCGGGGTGGCCGTCGCCCTGGACACCTACCGCAACCCCGGCGAGCCCTCGTCGAACTTCGTCGGTGTGGCCACGAGCGGCTCGGCGTCCACCCTGCGGTACGCGGCGACCTCGACCGCCGCCCCCGCGCTGCGTACGGGCAGTCATGTGGTCGACGTGAACGTGACCGCCGCCGGGCGGCTCCTCGTCCTCGTCGACGGGGTGCAGGTGATCGACGTGGCGGTGCCGCTGCCGAAGAACGTCCTGGTCGGATTCGGCGGAGCGACCGGCAGCCTGACGGACCGTCATGTGATCACGGGGGTCCGCGTGGGCTACTGAGCGGGATACCCTGTCCGCCTTTCGGAGCACGTAACCGATCACTTCGTGAGGCGAGCGATACAGATGACCGAACTGAGCCGGATATTCGTGGACGAGTGCCTGCGCGGGAACGGCGGCCTCGGCGAGGCCGTCGCCCGGGCCGAGTTCCCCCCGGGCTTCGAGAAGGCCTGGCGGTCGTACCTGCTGCCCCGGCCCTGGTTCGTGGGCGCCGCGGAGACGGAGGCCTTCGCTCGGGACCTGGGGGGTCTCTTCGACCTCCTCGTGTCGCTGCCGCGGCGGCTCTTCGACGGTGACATGGAGCGGTACGGGGCGGCCATCGGGATCGACCCCCGGCTCGTGTCGCTGCTCCGCCGGGGCGGATCCGGGGTGCCCGACCGGCTGGGCCGCGCCGACGCGTACCACGACGGCACCTCGTACAAGCTCCTGGAGTTCAACCTCGGCAGCGAGGTGGGCGGTCTGGAGCTGGCCGTCTTCAACCAAGGCCTGCTGGACGTACCGGAGTTCGGGGCGTTCGCGCGGGAGCACGGGCTCGGTCACGTCGACATCGGGGCCCGGATGGCGGCGGTGCTGCGGGAGCGGGCGAAGCCCGCGCTGTCGGGCGGCGCGGAGCCGGTGGTCGGCCTGATCGAGGGGCGCGGCGGGGTCGCCGCGTACGGCCGGATGATGGTCGCGACGCAGGAGGCGATGGCCGCGCAGGGTCTCGACCTGCGGATCGGCGAGGTCGGGGACGTACGCACCCGGGCCGACGGCAAGCTGACCCTCGACGGGACGCCGCTCGACCTCGTGGTGCGGAACTTCGCGGCCGGCCAGCTCCTGGAGGATCCGGCGGGGCCGGAGGTGGCGGAGCCCTTCTTCCGCGCCCACGAGGCGGGCAGGACCGTGCTGTTCACCACCCTGGAGAGCGGCTTCTACGGAAACAAGAGCGCGCTCTCGCTGCTCACCGACCCCCGGTGGAGCGCCGCGTTCGACGCGGACGAGCGGGCCCTGGTCGAGCGTCTGCTGCCGTGGAGCCGCACGGTCAGCGGCGCGGGGCCGGCCGGGGTCGCGGAGATCGTGGACCTCTGCCGTGAGCGGCGGGAGGAACTGATCCTCAAGCCCGGAGCCGGCTACGGCGGTCTGGACACGTTCGTCGGCTGGGAGAGCACGGAAGCCGAGTGGCGGGCGGCGCTGGCCGTCGCGGTCGAGCACGGCGGCTACGTGGCGCAGGAGCGGGTCGTCCCGCGCGCCGAGCCCGTCTACGACCCGGCGACGGGGGCCGTCGAGGACTGGATCGCGGTCCTGGGGGTCTTCCTCACCGACGACGGGTACGCCGGGACGCACGCGCGGGCGAACCGGGCCGACGGGGGTGCGATCGTCGGCCTGAGCAGCAATCCGGGCACGCGCATGGTCGGTGTGTTCTCCCAGCCCTGACGGGCGCCCGGCGGGGAGGCGTCAGGGCGTTCCGTCCTTCTTCCAGGCCCTGGCCTCCCTGTCGTGCCGCGCAGCCCGCAGCCGTGGCCGACGGCGACGGCGGCGGGGAGCGTGGCGTTACGCGCGCGGGGCCTCCTGGGACAGGAGTGCCGCGGCCGCGCCCAGCGTCAGGTCCAGGGCGAAGGGGTAGCCGCTGTCCCGCATGTCGGCGGCGAGGAGGGGGAACGTCGCGGCGATGTTCGGATGGGTGTCCGGCGACAGTCGACCGTACACCGACTGCCAGACCTGCTCGTCCCCCTCCCGGGCGGCGGGCGGGAGGGCCTTCGCCGCGGCGTCCTGGGCGGCGAAGGCGAGGGCCTGGTCGACGAAGGCGTGGTAGATCCGCACGGCGAGGGCGTCGGGGAAGCCCGCGGAGCGGAGGATGCCGAGGATCCGCTCGACCGCCCGGGTCTCGTGGGGGCGGCCGGTCGTGCGGTACGCGCCGAGGACGGCGGCCTGGGGATGCGCGACGTAGATGGCGTGGATCCGCAGGCCCATCGAGCGCAGGTCCGTCCGCCAGTCGCCCGTCGCCCTCCAGCCGTCCTGCGCCCGCCCGATGAGCTCGTCGGCGATCGCGAGGAGGAGCGCGTCGGTGTTCCGGAAGTAGCGGTACAGCGCGCTGGGGTCGGCGCCGAGCGCGGCTCCGAGCCTCCGTACCGAGAGGGCGTCGGCGCCGTGCTGGGCGACGAGGCGGAGCGCCGTCTCGACGATCAGCTGCTCCGAGAGGACGGCGCCCTGCTTGGTGGGGCGGCGACGCTGCCGGCTGTCTTCGGGGACCACTCTTTCGGACATGGCCGGGACCTTACGTCAACACCATTGACGTGTAAACAGCCTTGCCGCTTCCATAGCGCCCAACCACCCGCCGCCTCACGTTCTGGAGCACTCGCATGGCCAAGGCCGATCTGGTCTTCACCCGCGGCCCCGTCTTCACGGTGGACCCGGCCCGCACCCGGGCGACCTCGCTCGCCGTCATCGGCGACCGGATCGCCGCCGTCGGCCACGACGAGGTGCGCGAGCTCATCGGCCCGGACACCGAGGTCGTCGACCTGACGGGGAAGCTCCTGATCCCCGGCTTCCAGGACGCCCACATCCACGCGGTCTTCGCCGGATCGGAACTGGCCCAGTGCGACCTGACCGAGACGGTCGGCGTCGACGACTACCTGCGGATCATCCGCGCGTACGCGGACGCGCATCCGGACCGTGAGTGGATCACCGGCGGCGGCTGGTCGATGGAGAGCTTCGAGGGCGGGCTGCCGACCCGGCAGCTGCTCGACGCGATCGTCCCCGACCGGCCCGTCCTGCTGTCGAACCGTGACCACCACGGCGCCTGGGCCAACACGCGGGCGCTCGAACTCGCCGGGATCACCGCCGACACCCCCGACCCCGCGGACGGCCGCATCGAGCGGGAGCCGGACGGCACCCCCAGCGGCATGCTCCAGGAGGGCGCCACCGGACTCGTCGGCCACCTGGTGCCGCCGAGCACGGAAGCGGACCGCCTCGCCGGGCTCCACCGCGCCCAGTCGCTGCTGCACTCCCTCGGAATCACCGGGTGGCAGGACGCGATGCTCGGCGAGTTCCACGGACAGCCCGACCCGTCCGGCGCCTACCTGACCGCCGCACTGGACGGCACGCTCACCGCCCGGGTGACCGGAGCGCTCTGGTGGGACCGCGAGCGCGGTGCCGAGCAGATCCCGGAGCTGGTGGCGCGGCGCGAGAAGCTGAACGCCGGCCGCTTCCGTGCGACGTCCGTCAAGATCATGCAGGACGGTGTCGCGGAGAACTTCACCGCCGCCATGACCAGCCCCTACCTGGACGGCTGCGGCTGCGCCACCGCCAACTCCGGGCTGAGCTTCGTCGATCCCGAGGCCCTGCGCGGGTACGTGACCGAGCTCGACGCCCTGGACTTCCAAGTCCACTTCCACGCCCTGGGCGACCGGGCGGTCCGTGAGGCCCTCGACGCGGTCGAGGCCGCCGTGGTCGCCAACGGGCGCCGTGGCAACCGCCACCACCTCGCCCACCTCCAGGTCGTCCACCCCGACGACCTCACCCGCTTCGCCGCGCTCGGCGCCATCGCCAACATCCAGCCCCTGTGGGCGGCCCACGAGCCGCAGATGGACGAGCTGACGATCCCGTTCCTCGGTGCGGAGCGCGCCGCCTGGCAGTACCCCTTCGGCGATCTCGTCCGCGCCGGGGCCACGCTCGCCGCCGGCAGCGACTGGCCCGTGAGCAGCCCCGACCCGATCGAGGGCATCCACGTGGCCGTGAACCGCCGGGACCCCGCGGCGACCGACGCGCCGGTCTTCTACCCCGAGCAGCGTCTCGACCTCGCGACCGCGCTGGCCGCCTACACCGCCGGCACCGCCCATGTGAACGGTCACGACGACGCGGGCAGCCTGCGCGCCGGGAACCTCGCCGACCTCGTGGTCCTGGACCGCGACATCCTCACGGCCCCGCCGGAGGAGATCGGCCAGGCCCGCGTGGAACGGACCTACGTCGGCGGCAGGCTCGTGCACGCGAGCTGACCGGGCCCGAGGTCAGCCGTGCTGCCGCACCGAGGAGGCCCGTACGTCGAGGCGGGTCGGGACGAGCGTCCCGGCCGGCTCCCGGCCGCCCTGCTCCAGGACCCTCACCAGGTGCTCGATGCCCGCCTCCGCGATCGCCTCGGGCCGCAGGCTCAGGGTGGTCACGGGCGGCTCGGTGTGCTCGGCCGTGACGTCCTCGCTCACGCAGGCGAGGAGCAGATCGCCGGGTACGTCGTAGCCGTGGCGGCGGGCCGCCGCCAGGACGAGGGGCGGACTCGCCTCGGCGACGACGAGCAGTGCGTCCGGTCGCCTCCCCGCCGGGTCTCCCGTCAGGGCGGTCTCGACGGCGCGGACCACCGGTCCGTTGCCGGCTTCCCCGACACGGACGACCCGCTCCGGCAGGCCGTGCTCGGCGCACCACTCCCGGTGGGCGGCGAAGACCTCGGTGTGGAAGCGGGTGGTGCTGTCGGGCACGACGAGGACGGGCCTGCGGGCGCCCTGCTCGTGGAAGTGGTCCAGGGCGGAGCGCACGGCGGCCTCGGTGTCGACGTCCACCCAGTACGCCCCGGGCCGTCCCTCCACGGAGCGGTCGCTGAAGACGGGGATCCCGGCGGCGAGCACGTCGTCGACGATCCGGTCGTCGGCATCGGGGTCGGTCACGACGACGGCGTCGAGCGGCAGGTCGGCCCACTCGCTCTGCAGGGATCCGGCGGGCAGCAGGACCATGGCGTAACCGCGTCGCAGCGCGGTCGCCGCCGTGGCACCGGTCAGCCGGGCGAAGTAGGGCGACTCCAGGAAGACCGAGCGGGCGTCGACCGCCTCCCCGACCACGTATCCGATCAACTTGGCTCGCCCCGCGCGTAGTTGACGCGCGGTGGCATTGGGCCGATAGCCCATTCTGCGCGCGGTCTCGCGGGCTTTCTCCCGTACGGCGGGAGAGAGCCTTCCGGTGTCGTTGAGAGCCGCCGAGACGGTCGTCTTGGACAGGCCCGCCTCGCGGGCGACGTCGACGAGGCGGACGCGCGGGGTGGGTGAAGAGGGCTGCCCGCCGTGCCGTGATCCATGGGTCATGGAGCGATGGTGCCACCCTCCTGACCTTTGCAAAACCGTTCCCGCAGGACCTTGTGCGGGAACGTTCCCGCATTAATACTCGCTCCAACCCCCCAGCGCCCGTCACTACACCCGTAAAGGGGTGGGTCTGCATGCGCATGCCGAGAACCATCGCGCTCCTCACCTGTACCGCCGCCCTCGCGGCCACGACCGCCGCCTGCTCCGGCGCCACCAAGCCCCAGGCCGCTCCCGGCGGCGGGGCCGGCTACGAGGTCAGCCCGACCTCGCCGCCCGCGAAGGGCACCCTGGACTCGTTCACCTGGTCCCTGTACGCCGAGCCGTACACGCTCGACTACGCCCTGGCGTACGACTACCCGCCGAACACCGTCCTCGCCAACGTCTGCGAGCAGCTGTTCCGGGTCACGCCCGACATGAAGGTCGAGCCCGGTCTCGCGGTGGCGTACAAGCAGCCCGATCCGCGCACGCTGGTGTACACCCTCCGCTCCGGGGTGAAGTTCCACGACGGCACGACGATGACCGCCGACGACGTCGTGGCCTCCCTCAAGCGCCAGATGGACCCGAAGACCGGCTCGCCCTGGGGCTCGGTGTTCAAGAACGTCGACGCGATCGAGAAGACCGGTCCGCTGGAGGTCACCCTCCGCCTCGGCAAGGCCGACGTCCTGCTGCACGAGCTGATGGCCGCCTCCCCCGGCACCATCGAGAGCGCCGCCTACCTGGCCAAGGCCGGCAAGGACTACG
The DNA here is from genome assembly GCF_006539185.1 of Streptomyces gardneri. Classification (GTDB taxonomy): domain Bacteria; phylum Actinomycetota; class Actinomycetes; order Streptomycetales; family Streptomycetaceae; genus Streptomyces; species Streptomyces gardneri. The sequence continues at coordinate 59,713 of NZ_BJMN01000019.1, read as the reverse complement.
GCACCCCCAAGGGTGGTGTGAACTGCACCGGCCCCTTCGCCCTCGACTCCTGGGACCAGGGCGCGGGCATCACCCTCAAGAAGCACGCCGCCTACTGGGACGCGAAGCTCGCCCCCAAGTCGGACTCCGTGAAGTTCACCTTCATCGAGGACTCGGCGGCCCGCTCCAATGCCCTCAAGTCCGGCACCGCCGACGGCGGCTACATGGTGCCCTCGTCCTCGTTCGAGCAGCTGCGGTCCAGCGGCAAGGGCTCGCTCCTCTTCGGCCCCAACACCGCCGCCTCGAACCTCGCCGTCCTCGACTTCCACGGCGCCCTCGGCAACCTCAAGGTGCGCCAGGCCCTCTCCATGGCCCTCGACCGCAAGAACATCATCAAGGCCGCGGCCGGCGGAGTCGGCGTCCCCGCGAAGGCTCCCGCCGCACGCGGCGCCTGGGCCCTGGCCCCGGAGAAGACCGCCTCGCTCTACGACACGCTGCCCGAGCCGGCCTACGACGTCGCGGCGGCGAAGAAGCTCGTCCAGGACGCCGGGGCGACCGGCCGCACCGTCACCCTGGTCACCAGCACGCTCGCTCCCGAGATCAGCGTCGTCGCCAACGCCGTGCAGGCCGCCGGCCGCCAGATCGGCCTCGACGTCAAGCTGAAGTCCGTCGCACCCGAGGCGTACAGCAGCATCTTCGTCGACCCCAACGCGCGCACCGGGCTCGACCTGGTCATCACCAACGGCTACGACAACACCCCCGACCCGCTGGAGTTCTACCAGTACCTCCGCACCGGGGACTTCGGGAACTACGGCAACTGGTCGAACGCCGAGTACGACGTCGCCTTCGACCGGGCCAACTCGGAGCCCGACCCGGCCAAGCGCGCCGAGCGGACCGCCGAGCTCCAGAAGATCGCGCTGCGCGAGCTGCCGATCATCCCCGTGTACGAGGCCCCCTACTCGGTCTTCCTCGGCAAGCGCGTCACCGGTGCCCCCACCGGCATCGCCCAGCTCTACTACCCGTGGGCCGCGACGATCGGGGCCGCGAAGTAATGACCCGATACCTCGTCGGCCGGCTCCTCGGGCTGGTGGCGGTGCTGTTCGTGACCTCGCTCGTGGTCTTCGGCGCCATCCATCTGGCCCCCGGCGACCCGGTGACCTTCCTGCTCCACGGCCGCCCCGCGACGCCCGAGGCCGTGGCGGCCCTGCGCACCCAGTACCACCTGGACGACCCGCTGGCCGTCCAGTACGCGAAGTGGCTCGGCGGCGTCCTCACCGGCGACTTCGGCACCTCCGCCCAGTTCCACCAGGACGTGGCCGACCTCATCGCCTCCCGGCTGCCCGGCACGGCCCTGCTCGTCGGATACGCGGCGCTGCTCGTCGCCCTCATCGGCGTGGGCTCCGGGATCCTCGCCGCGCTGCGCCCCGGTCCGCTGGACCGGACGGTGCTCATCGGCACCGGTGTCGCCACGGCGACCCCGTCCTTCGTGACCGCGATCGCGCTCGTGTCGCTGTTCTCGGTGCAGCTGGGCTGGTTCCCCGGTCCCGGCGGCACCCCGGTGGGCCTCTCGCAGCAGCTCTACCACCTGACCCTGCCGGCCTTCGCCCTCGCGCTGACCTTCGCGGGACTGCTCGCCCGGGTCACCCGCTCGGCGATGCTCGACGAACTCGGCCGGGAGCACGTCGAGGTGGCGAGGGCGCGTGGCGTAGCGGGCCGGACCGTGGTCCGCCGGCACGTCCTGCGCAACGCCCTCGGGCCCGTCGTCACCGTCGGCGGCACGATGCTCGCCGGACTCCTCATCAGCACCTCGATCGTCGAGACGGCCTTCGACGTGCCCGGCCTCGGCTCCCTGCTGGTGTCGTCGGTGACGGCCCAGGACTTCTCGGTCGTGCAGGCGATCACCCTGCTCAGCGTGGCCGCGTTCGTCCTCGTGAACCTCCTCGTCGACCTGCTCGCGCCCCTCATCGACCCCCGGCTGTCGCTCCACGGGGAAGGCTCCTCATGACCACCACCACCTCCACGGTGCCGTACCGCAGGCCCGGCCTCCGCCGGCTGCGCGTCCTCGGCCAGGGCCCCCTCTTCACCGTCTCGGTCGCGGTGCTCGTCGCCCTCGTCCTGGTCGCCGCGCTCGCCCCCGTACTCGCCCCGTACGACCCCGAGGCCCTCGACCTCTCGTCGAGCCTCGTCGGGACGAGCGCCGACCATCTCCTCGGCACCGACCAGTCCGGGCGGGACGTCCTGTCCCGACTGCTCTACGGCGCCCGCACCGGTCTCCTCGGACCGCTGCTCGTCGTCGCCGTCTCCACCCTCCTCGGCACCCTGATCGGTGTCGTGGCGGCCTGGCGCGGCGGCTGGGCGGACACGGTCCTGTCCCGCTCGATGGACATGGTCTTCGCGATCCCCGGGCTGCTCCTCGCCATCCTGCTCGTGACCGTCGTCGGCTCCGGGATGACCGCGCCGGTGATCGCCATGGCCGTGGCGTACACCCCGTACGTGGGCCGTCTGGTGCGCGGCATCGCGCGCCAGGAGAAGGCCCGCCCGTACATCGAGGCGTACCGGGTGCAGGGCTGGTCCGGCTGGACCGTCTGCCTGCGTCACCTGCTGCCGAACATCGCCCCGACGGTCTTCGCCCAGTCCGCGATGAACTTCGGGTACGCGCTGATGGACCTCGCGGCGCTCTCCTTCCTCGGCTTCGGCGTGCAGCCGCCGACCGCCGACTGGGGCGCCATGATCAACGAAGGCCAGTCGGCCGTCCAGCAGGGGGCGATGCTGCCCGCCCTCGCGCCCTCCGCGTGCATCGTGCTCGCCGTGGTGGCGTTCGGCATCGTCGGCGAGGGTCTCGCCGACCGGATCGCGAAGCGTGAGCGGTGAACGGCATGAAGGAACACAGCGGCACCGACCGCCACAGCGGCACGACTCCGGTCCTGGAGATCGACGGCCTCGACGTCCGGCTCCCCGAGGGGCGCGCCGGGCGGCCGATCCTGGACGGCGTCAGCCTGCGCGTCGGGGCCGGGGAGAGCGTCGGTCTGGTCGGCGAGTCCGGCTCCGGCAAGTCGGTGGCCTGCCGCAGCGTCCTCGGACTGCTGCCCGGCGGCGCCCGCACGACCGGCGAGGTCCGGGTCGCGGGCCGGGACGTGCTCTCCATGAACCGCACGGAGCTGGCCGCACTGCGGGCCCGGCGGGTCTCCATGGTCTTCCAGGACCCGCGGGCCTCCGTGAACCCGCTCCGCCGCGTCGGCGACTTCCTCACCGAGGGGCTGCGCGCCGTCGGCACGCCGCCCGCAGTGGCGACCGCGCGGGCCCTGGAGCTGCTCGAAGCGGTCGGCATCCGCGATCCGAAGGGCGCCCTGCGCCGTCGGCCGCACGAGTTCTCCGGCGGCATGCTCCAGCGCGTGGTCATCGCCGCGGCGCTCGCCTCCGAGCCCGAGCTGATCGTCGCCGACGAGCCGACGACCGCCCTGGACGTCACCACCCAGGCGGAGATCATCCGGATCCTGACCCGTCTGCGGGCCGAGCGCGGCACGGGCATGCTCTTCGTCACCCACGACCTCGAACTGGCCGCCGCCGTCTGCGACCGCGTGTACGTGATGTACGCGGGCCGGATCGTGGAGACACGGGGCACGGACGAGCTCTTCGACCGGCCCCGGCACCCGTACACGGCCGGCCTGCTCGGCTGCACGCCGAGCATCGAACCGGGCGCCCCCGCGCCCCGGCCCATCCCGGGACGGCCCGTCTCCCTGGCCGAGACGCCGCCGGGCTGCGCCTTCGCCGCGCGCTGCGCCCACGCCGTGCCGCGCTGCTCCCAGGAGAAGCCGGTCCTCGCCCGGCACGGCGACGGACTCGCCGCCTGCCACCGCGCCGACGAAGGGATCATGCTGTGACCGTCTCCGCCTCCGCAACGAAGGCACCGGCCGTCGAGGGCCTCGTCGTCGAGGGTCTGCGGAAGCAGTACGGCGACCACACGGCCGTCGACGGTGTGTCCTTCACCCTGGCACCCGGCTCCTCCCTCGCGATCGTCGGTGAATCCGGCAGCGGCAAGACCACCACGGTCCGGATGCTCGTCGGTCTGGAGCGCCCGGACGGCGGCACCGTACGGCTGGACGGCCGGGACCGTTCCGCGCTCCCCCGGGGCCGGGCGGAACGGCTCGCCAGGGCCCGCGAGATCCAGATGGTCTTCCAGGACCCGTACCTCTCGCTCGACCCCCGGATCAGCGTCTCCGGCTGCCTGGACGAGGTCCTCCGCCTCCACACCGGGCTCGACACAGCCGCCCGCGCCGCCCGGGTCTCGGAGCTCCTGGACCAGGTCGGACTCGGCAGCCGCGAGGCCTCGGCGCTGCCCCGCGGGCTCTCCGGCGGGCAGCGGCAGCGCGTGGCGATCGCCCGCGCCCTGGCCGTGCAGCCCCGGGTCCTCGTCCTCGACGAGGCGGTCGCCGCGCTCGACGTGTCGATCCAGGCGCAGATCCTCGAACTCCTGGCCACGATCCGCCGCGACTCGGGCATCGGCTACCTGTTCGTCACCCACGACCTGGCCGTGGTGCGGCACATCGCGGACGAGGTGATGGTCCTCAAGTCCGGGCAGGTCGTGGAGGCCGGCTCGACCTCGCGCGTGCTGGAGTCCCCGGAACACCCGTACACCCGGCTCCTCCTGGACTCGGTGCCCCGGCGCGGCGGCTTCGCGACGACTCTCTGACCGGGCGCGAGCCCGGATCAGGCCCGCAGCCGCCGGAGGACGGAGCGCATCGCCCGTTCCACGGCGGCGCGGGAGGCGTCGGTCGGGTCGGTCAGTTCGAAGCCGTGGTGACCCAGCGGTACGTCGACGAGGTCGACCTCCACCCCGTTCTCCGCGGCGGCGTCCAGGAAGTCCTGGACGGTCGCCGCGAAGGCGGGGTGTTCGCGTCCGGCCCGGGTGAGGACGACGGGCACCGCGGCCGACTCCGGACCGAGGACGTCGACAGGGCGGAAGCGGGCCTCCACCCCGCCCCAGCCGGGCAGCGGCGCGAAGGCGGGGTAGTTCGCCGCCACGCACCGGAGCCACGGCGGTGGCGCGGCGAGCCAGTCCGCCGCGAGCAGCCCGCCGGTGGAGAAGAACCAGAGGGCGACGCGGTCCCCGTCCACGCGCGGGTCGGCGCGGACGAGTCCGACGGCCTCGGCGAGGTCCTCGGCGGCCCGCGGATAGTCGGCGAGGCCGTGCAGCCGGTGGTCCACGGTCACGCCGACGACGCCGAGGCTCGCCGCGTAGCGGCCGTATCCGAGAAAGAGCGGCGAGTCGCGCGGGGTGGGCCGCCGGTCGGGGGCGATCGGTCCGCCGTGGACGAAGACCACGGCCGGCCGGGGACGGCCCCCGAGGACGTCGGCATCCGGCAGGTGGAGGTCGACCCGTCCCCGCCGTTCGCGCGGTGCCTCCGGCGGGTCGAGGAGGAACGGCAGGAGGTGCGTCGGGACTTCGGCTGCGTGGGCGCGCTCGTCGACGCTTCCGTCGGCGCGCGGGCCGGCGGTCCCGTCGGTCGGCTCGTCGGCGCTTCCGTCGGTTCGCCGGCCGGCGGTCCCGTCGGTCGGCTCGTCGGCGCTTCCGTCGGTTCGCTGGCCGGCGCTTCCGTCGGCCCGCTCGTCGGAGCCTTCGGGAGCGCGCTCCGGGGCCTTCACCCGGTGGCCCTCGCCCGCCGCCGCGCGCAGCAGCGTCGCCGCGAGCTCCCCGGGGGCGGAGAGCATCGGCCAGTGCCCGGTGGCCAGTTCGAGGAAGCACACCCTGGCGTCGGCGAGCGCCCGGAACTGCGGCGGGCCCGACTCCACCAGCATCTCGACCAGGTCGATGCTCGACCCGTTGCCGGTGCACAGGACGCCGGTGACCGGCAGGGCGGAGGCCGCGCCGGTCAGGCGCAGGGGCCGCGTGAGCGTACCCGCCGGCTGCGGGGCGGCGAGCCGCTCCAGGCGGTCCAGCGCCTCGGCGGGGACGCCCTCGGTACTGCCCCAGCGCGGCCAACCGCCGCGCGCCGGCGGCGGCACGGGCCCGCCGTCCGCGCCCGGCCCCGCCGGGTCGGCCAGCCACGCCCGGACCTCCGGGTCGGGTACGGAGCGCACGGCGGCCTCCCCGTCCTGCGGGAGCGCCGTGTCGAGGGCGACGATCCGGGCCACGCGCTCCGGTCGCCGGTCGGCGGCGCCGAGGACCGGATGGAGGCCGTAGCCGTGCCCGACGAGGACGACGTCGGTCGTGGCGATCCCGTCGACGAGCCGCACCAGGTCCGCCACGTGCGTCCCCAGGTCCGTACCGGATCCGGCGTCGTCTCGCCGGCCGCCCATGCCGGTGAGCGTCACCGGGTACGCCTCCGCGCCCGCCGCGCGGAGCCCGCGGACCGTCTCCTCCCACACCCAGCCCCTGGTGAAGGGGCCGGACACCAGCACGAACGCCGTCATGATCGTCTCCTTGTGACTGCTGGGCGATGCGTCGCGGCCACGCTAGGAACTCCCCTCGGGGGAGATTCAAGGGAAGGCCCGGGCCGTCCCCCGGCAGCGCCACCGGCATAGGGTTCGACTCGTGCCGTACGACGACGGGTTGTGGAGCATCGGGGAACTCGCCGAGCGGGCGGGGGCCACCGTGAAGACCGTGCGTTTCTACTCCGACCGCGGGCTGCTGCCCGAGACGGGGCGCAGCTCCGGTGGGCACCGGCGCTACGGTCCCGAGGCGCTCGACCGTCTGCGGCTCATCCGTTCGCTGCGCGCCCTCGACGTGCCCGTGCCGGAGGTGGAGCGGGTGCTCGACCGGGACGAGGCTCTGGACGAGGCCTTGGAGGAGGCCGTCTCGGAGCAGTTGCGCGAGGTGGACTCCCGAATCGCCGCGCTGCGCTGGCGCGAGGCGTCCCTGCTGCTGCTCAAGGACTGCCCGGCCGGGGAGCGCGCCGAGCGGCTTCGGCTGGTCGGTGCCGTGGCCGCGCCGCCCGACACGGCCGCCCTGGCGCGGTTCTGGCGGCGGACGCTGCCGGTGCGGCTGCCGGGCCGTACCGTGGCGACGGTCCTCGACTCCGTGGTGCCGCGGCCCCCGCGGGAGCCGAGCCCCGCGCAGGTGCTGGCCTTCGCCCGGCTGCACGAGCTGGTCACCGATCCGCGCCTCGACCGCCCGGAGTTCCGTCCGGCGCCGCCGCTGCCGGACGGGGAGTACCGGCCGGTGGTGCTGTACGAGGGGCTGGCCGAGGCGTACGCGCTGGCGTCCTCCCAGGAGCGCGCCGGCCTGCGCCCGGGGGCCGGCGGGGCGCTGGACTGCTTCGTGTCCGCCTACGCCCGCGCGAGCGGCGTACGGGACACGCCGGCCTTCCGCCGCCGTCTCGTCGGTGTGCTCGCGCGGAGCGGCGGTCCCGTGATCCACCGCTACTGGAAGCTCGCCACCGGCCTCTTCGCCCCGGACGAGCCGGTCCTCGGCGCCCTCCACCATCACCTCTCCGTCGCCCTGCACGCCGAGGTCGATGCCGGGGCGGTCTGACGGGGTCGGTCATCCACATCGTGGGCTTCTGCTGTCCACGACCTGGGCGGCCAGGTGGCGGATCTCGCCAGGCTTCCGCCGTCGCCGCAGGTCAGAGGCGTACGGAGGGGCCGTCAGGTGGCGCAATACTGCGGCAACACCACCGGGGCCGGTCCCCCGCTACGTTCCGTGGCATGCCAGCCGAACCCGCCTCCGCCGCCCTCCCGCTCGCCGCCGCCCGCCGTCGGCGTCTGCGGGCGGACCGGGCACGGCAGCTCGCCGACGTGCTGCGCCACCAGATCCTGGCGGGCGGCTTCCCCGACGGGGTCCTGCCTCTCGAGGACGCGCTCGCCGCCGACTTCCGGGCCAGCCGGAACACCGTGCGGCAGGCCCTGGACCTGCTGCGCGGCGAGCAGATCGTCGCCCGGCAGCCGGGGGTCGGCACGGTGGTCGTGTGCGAGAAGTTCCCGCACGGCCTGGAGCGCCTCCAGGGGCTGGCCGAGACCCTGCACGAACACGGCAGGGTCACCAACGAGGTCCGTACCGTCGGGCCGGTCGGAGCGCCGGGTCCGGTGGCCCATCGGCTCGGCCTGCCCGAGCATGCGGACGTGCTCTGCGTCGAGCGGCTGCGCCGGCTGAACGGACTGCCGCTCTCCCTGGACCTGTCCTACCTGCCGATGGACATCGGCGCCGAACTGCTGGGCTGCGACCTGGAGAACACGGATGTGTTCCGGCTCCTGGAGCAGCTGACGGGCGGCCCGCTGGGGCACGCCGAGATCACCCTGGAGGCCGTCAACGCCGACGCCCATTCGGCGGCGGTGCTCCAGGCGCCGCGCGGGGCGGCCGTCCTGATGCTGGAGCGGCTCACCCACCTTCCCGACGGGCGGCCGGTGGACCTGGAGTTCATCCGCTTCCGCGGCGACCGCATCACCATGAGCGGCGTCCTCCGCCGCTCGCTCTGACCCGCCCTCCCCTGCCCCTACCTCTTCTCCTTCACCTCCCCTTCCCGTACCCCCTTCCTGGAGACAGCCGTGCCTCTCGTCCCCCAGCGCGCCGACGTGCCCGTGACCATCGACGAGTCGAAGTGCGTCGACGGCTGCACGCTCTGCGTCGACATGTGTCCGCTCGACTCGCTCGCGATCCGCGAGGACAACGGCAAGGCGTACATGCACGTGGACGAGTGCTGGTACTGCGGCCCGTGCGCCGCGCGGTGTCCCACCGGCGCGGTGACCGTCAACATGCCCTACCTGCTCCGGTGAAAGGCCGAACTCCCATGAACGGCAAGAGATCCCTCCCCTTCCTCCCGCTCGCCCTTCCGCTCGCTCTCCTGCTGCCGCTGGCCACCGCCTGCGGCGGCTCCGCCGGCGCGGACGGCGAGGGTGACGCGAAGACGGTCACGGTGACCGTCGGCTACCAGTCGAAGACCATCAACACCGTCACCGCCGGCACCCTGCTGCGCTCCCTCGGCTACTTCGAGGAGGAGCTCGCGGCGCGCGGGAAGCGGGACGGCGTCACCTACCGGGTGGCCTGGCAGGACTACGCGACCGGGGCCCCGATCACCGCGCAGATGACCGCCGGGAAGATCGACATCGGCTCGATGGGCGACTTCCCGCTGCTGATCAACGCGGCTCGCGGGGTCGAGCTCAAGGAGCGGACCCGGCTGGTCTCGGTGACCGGCTACAACCCGCGGGGCGGGCTCAACACCGTGGTGACGGCGCCCGGTTCACCGCTCCGCTCGCTCGACGACCTGCGGGGCAAGAAGGTGTCCACCAGCGTCGGTTCGGCGGCCGACGGCACCCTCGTCCGGGCCCTCCGGCGGGCGGGGATCGACCCGGCCAAGGACGTGGAGAAGCTCAACCAGCAGCCCAGCGTGGGTGCTTCGGCACTGACCGCGGGCAGTGTCGACGCGCTGTCGCAGTTCGTCGCCTGGCCGGGTCTCCTCGCCTTCCAGGGCAAGGCCACCGCCCTGTACGACGGGGCCGAGCTGAACCTGCCGACCTTCCACGGCGTGACCGTCCGGGAGGGCTTCGCGCAGCGGCGGCCCGGGGTCCTCGACGACTTCCTGCGGGCCCAGCGGCGGGCGACGGACGAGCTGCGGGCGCGGCCCGTCGCCGCGGCCGAGTCGGTGGCGAAGGAGACCGGCCTCCCCGCCGAGGTGGTCTACCTCTACAACGGCGCCGAGGGCATCGCCACCTTCGACCCGGCCCTCCGCCCGGAGCTGATCGCGGCGCTGAAGGACGACGTGTCGGTGCTGAAGGACGCCGGTCTGGTGAAGGGCGTCGACGTGGACGCGTTCGTCGATCCGGCGCCGCTGCGGCGGGCGGTCAAGGACGCCGCGTACCCGAAGGCGGACGCCGCCCGGTCCGAGCTGTGGCTGAAGGGGCAGGGCACCACCCGGTCGTTCGCGACGCCCGGGGAGCTCCTCAAGGCGGTCGGGGCGGCGGGCGGCGGTGACCGGGTGCGGGCGGCGTACGTGCCGGACGCGGTGACCGGGACGCTGTGGTTCGCCGACCGGGCGGTCTGGGTCACGGACGGTTCGGGACCGCGGGCCTTCGTCACCCGCTCGGGCGCCGAGCGGTACGTCTCCGCTCACCCCGGTGCCCGGATCGTCGGGTACGCGGACGCGCTGAAGGCGGCGTCGTGAGCGCGGGCCGCCGGCTGCTGCGGGTCGCCTCGCTCGCCGCGGCCCTCGGGGTGTGGCAGCTGCTGACCGCGCTGGACGTCACGCTGTGGCTGCGGTTCGAGCAGTTCCCCACGGTCGGCGAGGTGGCTTCGGCGCTCGCCGACCGGCTCGGCACCGACGTGTACTGGCAGGACCTCGGCAGCAGCCTGCGCCGGATCGTGGTGGGCTTCCTCCTCGCCGCGGTGCTGGGGGTGGCGGCCGGGACGGCCGTCGCCCGGTCCCGGTGGGCCGCCGACCTGCTCGGCCCGCTGGTGGAGGTGGCCCGGCCGGTGCCGGCCATCGCGCTGGTGCCGGTGGCGATCCTGCTCCTGCCGACCACCGAGCAGGGCATCGTCTTCATCACCTTCACCGCGGCGTTCTTCCCCGTGCTCGTGTCGACCCGGCACGCGGTGGCCGCGCTCGGCCCGGTGTGGGAGGAGGCCGTGCTGACCATGGGCGGCGGCCGGCTCCGGGTGCTGTTCTCCGTGGTGCTGCCGGGCTCCCTGCCGGGGATCTTCGGCGGTCTTTCGGTCGGCATCGGGGTCTCGTGGATCTGTGTGATCTCGGCCGAGATGATCTCCGGCGAGTACGGGGTCGGCTACCGCACCTGGCAGGACTACACGGTCGTCGACTACCCGGGGGTGTTCGTCGGCATGGCCACCATCGGCGTCCTCGGCTGGCTCACCTCCACCGCGGTCGAGGTGCTCGGCCGCCGCGTCACCGCCTGGCTCCCGCGCCCGGTCGCACGCGGGGCGGCCGGCCCCGTCCGCGCGACGGGCGGCGCCGCCCCGGCCGCCTCGGCCCTCCGGCGCACCCCCGCCGCCTCGCCCTCACCCGCCCCCTTGGGGGAGAAGGAGCCCGTGTCATGAGCGCCGTGAGCCCGTCCACCGATACGACGACGAACCCGCGCTACGGCGCTGAACCCGCCCCGCAGACCGGCGCCGAACTCGCCCTGCACGGCGTGCTGCTCGGGCACCCGGGCGGTGTGGAGGTGGCCGCGCCCGCCGGGCTGCGGATCCCGCCCGGCGAGCTGCTGACCGTGGTCGGTCCCTCCGGCTGCGGGAAGACGACGCTGCTGCGCACCCTCGCCGGGCTGCTGCCCCCGCTGGCCGGGCGGGCCACCCAGGACGGGGAGCCGATCATCCGGCCGGGCGCGGACCGGGCGCTGGTCTTCCAGCACGACGCCCTGCTGCCGTGGCGCTCGGTCCGCGCCAATGTGGAGCTGCCGCTGGCGATCCGCCGGGTCCCCCGCCCCGAGCGGCGGCGCGCGGCGGAGGAGTGGCTGGAGCGGGTCGGGCTCGCCGGGCACGCGCGGAAGCTGCCGCACCAGCTGTCCGGCGGGCAGCGGCAGCGCGTCCAGCTGGCCCGTGCGCTGGCCGGCCGCCCCCGCACGGTCCTGATGGACGAGCCGTTCGGCGCGCTCGACGCGCACACGCGCGCCGGGATGCAGGACCTGCTCGTGGAGATCCTGCGCGGCACGGGCGCGACCGTCGTCTTCGTCACGCACGACGTGGACGAGGCCCTCCATCTGGGCGACCGGGTCGTCCTGTTCGCGTCCGGGGAGGTCCTGGACGTGCCGCACCCGCGGTCGCGGGACGCCCGCCACGCACCGGCCACGGCCGCGCTGCGCCGCCGCGTCCTCGACTCCCTCTGACAGTCCCTCCGAAAGGCATCCCGTGAGCACCCCCTTGGCCGCCCCCGCCCCCGGCGTCCCGGCCGCCGCCACCCCGGCCCTCGCCATCCCCTCCCTGGCCGACGCGACCGAGCTCTCCTGCGACGTGCTCGTCGTCGGCGGCGGCACCGCAGGCACCATGGCCGCGCTGACCGCCGCCGAGCGCGGTGCGAACGTCCTGCTCCTGGAGAAGGCGCACGTCCGGCACTCGGGCGCCCTGGCCATGGGCATGGACGGGGTCAACAACGCGGTCGTCCCGGGGCGGGCCGAACCCGACGACTACGTCGCCGAGATCACCCGCGCCAACGACGGTCTCGTCGACCAGTCCACCGTCCGGCAGACGGCGACCCGCGGCTTCGCGATGGTCCAGCGGCTTGAGTCGTACGGGGTGAAGTTCGAGAAGGACGAGCACGGCGAGTACGCGGTCCGCCAGGTGCACCGGTCCGGCTCGTACGTGCTGCCGATGCCGGAGGGCAAGGACGTCAAGAAGGTCCTCTACCGGCAGCTGCGGCGCCGGGAGATGCGGGAGCGGATCCGGATCGAGAACCGGGTCATGCCGGTCCGCGTGCTCACCCACCCGGACGACGGCCGGGCCGTCGGCGTCGCCGGATTCCACACCCGTACCGGCGAGTTCGTCACGGTCCGGGCCGGCGCGGTGATCCTCGCCACCGGCCCCTGCGGCCGCCTCGGACTGCCCGCCTCCGGGTATCTGTACGGGACGTACGAGAACCCGACGAACGCGGGCGACGGCTACGCCATGGCGTACCACGCGGGAGCGGCGCTCACCGGGATCGAGTGCTTCCAGATCAACCCGCTGATCAAGGACTACAACGGCCCCGCCTGCGCCTACGTCGCCAACCCCTTCGGCGGGTACCAGGTGAACCGGCACGGTGAGCGGTTCGTGGAGTCGGACTACTGGTCGGGGCAGATGATGGCCGAGTTCGCGACCGAACTCGCCTCCGACCGGGGGCCGGTGTACCTCAAGATGAGCCATCTCCCTGAGGAGACCATCGGCGCCGTCGAGTCGATCCTCCACACCACGGAGCGGCCCACCCGGGGCACGTTCCACGAGGGGCGGGGGCACGACTACCGCACCCACGACGTCGAGATGCACATCTCGGAGATCGGCCTGTGCGGCGGCCATTCGGCCTCGGGGGTACGGGTGGACGCCCACGCCCGCACGACGGTCCCCCGGCTGTACGCGGCCGGCGACCTGGCCTGCGTACCGCACAACTACATGATCGGCGCCTTCGTCTACGGCGATCTGGCGGGCGAGGACGCAGCGGGGTATCGGGCCTACGAAGGGGAGCTTCCGGCGGACCAGTTGGCCGCCGCGCACGAGCTCGTCTACCGGCCGCTCCGGAACCCGGAGGGGCCGCCGCAGCCGCAGGTCGAGTACAAGCTGCGGAGGTTCGTGAACGACTACGTGGCGCCGCCGAAGACCGGGGCGAAACTGTCCCTGGCGGTGGAGGCGTTCACCCGGATGTCCGACGAGATCGCCGGCATGGGGGCGAACACGGCGCACGAGCTGATGCGGTGCGCGGAGGTGAGCTTCATCCGGGACTGCGCCGAGATGGCGGCTCGGGCGTCGCTGGCCAGGAAGGAGTCGCGGTGGGGGCTCTACCACGAGCGTCTCGACCACCCGGAGCGTGACGACCAGAGCTGGCTGCACCACCTCGACCTGCGCAAGTCCCCTTCCGGGGCGATGGAGTTCACGGCGCGACCGGTCGAGCCGTACGTGGTGCCGGTGGCGGAGTTCGCACCGCCGGGCGGTCCCGAGCGGCCGCTCGGCGAGGTCGAGCTCGTCCCGGTGGCGACGGCCGGCCCCCGGGACGGGGCGCCGACGGCCCGCCGGGCCACGACCGGGACCGAGCCCGCGGCGGAGCCCACGACGCCGGACTCCGCCGGGGCCGACCCGGTGGGGGCCGCCCCCGCGCCCGCACCCCGTCTCCGCCTGCTGCGCCTCCTCGCGCTCGTCGAGGAGTCCCCCGACCTCGCGGCGCTCCGGCCCTACCTCGACGACGCCGATCCGGCGGTCCGGGCCGCCGCCGTCACCGCGCTCGGGGAGACCGCCCCGGCCGGGACCGGACCGGCGCTCGCGGCGCACCTCGGGGACGCGGACCCGCGCGTGCGGGCCGCCGCCGCGGCCGCGCTGCGCGAGCTGGTCGAGGTCCTGCCCGCCGAGCCGCTGCTCGCGGCGGGGCTGCGGGAGGCACTCGCCGTGCCCGACCAGGCCGTGCGCGTGGCGGCATTGGACGTCCTGCGGGCCCTGCGGCTCGGTGACGCCGCCCTGTACGCGGCCTCGCTCGCCGACGCCGGAGTCGAGGTCCGTATCCAGGCCGTCCGTGCCCTGGTGTCCGTGGACGCGGTGGAGGAGCTCGCGGGGGCCGCCGCCGATCCGGCCCGTGAGGTACGGGTCGCGGTGGCCCGTGGACTCGCCGCCGTGCGCGCCCCCGCCCCGAAGCCGCTCGACCCGCTGCTCGACGACCCCGACCCGCTGGTCAGGGGAGCCGCGCTGGCCGCGCTGGCGGGCACGGGCTGCCCGCCGGAGTACGCGGCGCCCGCGGTGGCGGCGCTGGCCGACGCCGCCTGGCAGGTCCGGGCCGGTGCGGCGACCGCGCTGCGGGCCGCTCCGCCCGCGCCGGCGGTTCCCGCGCTCGCCGGAGCCCTTGGCGACGTCAACGCGGACGTCCGCAAGGCAACCGTCCTCTCCCTGCTCCGGCACGCCGCGGACCCGGCGGCCCGCACGGCCCTCGCCGGGGCGGCCGACGACCCCGACGCGGACGTCCGCGCCTACGCCTCCCGCGTGCCGCGCGCGTGAGGTTCGGTGGCACATGGGTGAACGCCCGCATGCGGGGCGGTCGGACGGGGAAGGGGGCGCGGGGCGGCGTCGGGCGCGCCGCCGTGGATGGTGGACCGAGGAGATGGTGAGGGTGGCGGTGAGCGCGGAGGCAATGGGCGCGCCGTGTTGGCTGAGTCTGGCCGCGCGCGATCTCGACGCGGCGGAGCGTTTCTACGGGGAGGTGCTGGGCTGGACCTTCCGCCGGGGCGCTCTCGGCGACGAGTTCGCGGTGGGCGAGCGGGACGGGGTGCCGGTGGCCGGGATCGCGGCGGTCGCCTCCGAGATGGCGGTGCCGGTGGCCTGGACGGCGTTCTTCGCGGTGGACGACGCCGACGCGGCGGTGGCGCGGATCCGGGAGCGCGGCGGCACGGTCGGTGTGGGCCCGGTCGCCTTCCCGCCCCGGGGGCGCGCGGCGCTCGCCACGGACCGGGAGGGCGCCGCGTTCGCCGTGTGGGAGGGGCGGCTGATCTCGCGCTGGCGCGTGGGCGAGCGGGCGGCGCCGGCGTGGCTGGAGCTGCACACGCGGGACGCGTTCGACGCGGCCGTCTTCTACGGCGGGGTGCTCGGCTGGGCGGACGGGAGCCCGTCCGGCTGCGAGGTCTCGTACGAGCGTGACCAGGTGGTGCTGCGGTGGCACGGCGAGGCCGTCGCCCGGCTGAACAGCGGCCCCGTCGAGTCCGCCTCGCCTCGTCCGCAGCTGCGTCCGCGCTGGCTCGTGCGGTTCCGGGTGCCCGATCTGGAGGCGGCGACGGCCGCCGTCCTGAAGCACGGCGGGGCCGTCGTGCCGGGCGGCGAGTGGGGCGGTGTGCGTGCTCCGAAGGGCGCCGACGACCATCGCGTGGTGGTACGGGACCCGGACGGCGCACTGTTCACGCTGGACGCGCCGACGGAGGCGGACACCTCCGAGGACCCCGCGGTCACGGCTGAGTGACCGTCGGGGCCCTGCGGCGGCGCGTCCGCTCCCGGCGGGGCGGTGACGGGGCTACCGCAGGGCGGCGCGCTCGGCGTCCGCACCCTCGGAACCGGCGTCGTCTGCGACCGCATCGGCCTTGCCGTCCGGGGCGGTCGACGGGGCCTTGGCCGGGATGAGCGCGGCGACCACGGCGGCCACCAGGCCGACCCCGGCGCCGATGAGCATGGCGGTGCGGAAGCCGTCCTCGGAGGGCAGGACGTGCCCGCCGAGCGTGGTGGTCATCTGGGCGAGGACGACGCCGATGACGGCGGCCGAGACGGAGGTGCCGATGGAGCGCATCAGGGTGTTGAAGCTGTTGGCCGAGGCCGTCTCCTCCTGCGGGACCGCGCCCATGATGAGCGCGGGCATCGCCCCGTAGGCGAGGCCCACCCCGGTGTTGCAGATGAGCGTCACGACCAGCAGGCCCCAGGTGGAGCCCATCAGGGCGAGGGAGGAGGCGTATCCGACGGAGATGACCAGGGCGCCGACCGAGAGGGTGACCTTGGGGCCGCGGGCGGCCGACAGCTTGGCGCCGAGCGGGGCCAGGACCATCATCATCAGGCCCGCCGGGGCCATCCAGAGGCCCATCGCCATCATCGACTGGCCGAGGCCGTAGCCGGTGGCCTCGGGCAGCTGGAGCAGCTGCGGCACCACCAGGGACTGCGCGTACATGGCGAAGCCGACGAGGACCGAGGCCGCGTTGGTCAGGAGGACGACGGGGCGGGCGGTGACCCGCAGGTCGACGAGCGGGTCCCGGGTCCGCAGTTCCCACGCGCCCCAGGCGAGCAGGACGACGGCCGAGCCGGCGAAGAGGCCGAGGGTGGTGCCGCTGCCCCAGCCCCAGGTCGCGCCCTTGGAGACGGCGAGCAGCAGGGCGACGAGGCCGACGCCGAGGCCGAGGGCGCCCGCCACGTCGAAGCGGCCGGGGGCGGGGTTGCGCGGTCCCGCGGGGACGACGCGCCAGATCAGGATGCCGACGAGGACGCTGAAGGCGGCGGCGACCCAGAAGAGCACGCGCCAGCTGGCGTTCTCGGCGACGGCGGCCGAGAAGGGCAGGCCGAGGGCGCCGCCGACGCCCATGGAGGCGCTCATCAGGGCAATGGAGCCGCCGAGCTTCTCGGGCGGCAGGACGTCCCGGAGGAGGCTGATGCCGACGGGGACGACGCCCATGCCGAGGCCCTGGAGGCCGCGTCCGACGATCATCGGGACGACGGACGAGGCGAGCGCGCAGACGACGGAGCCGGCGATCAGCGGGACGACCGAGGCGAGGAGGACCCGGCGCTTGCCGAGGGTGTCGCCGAGGCGTCCGGCGACGGGGGTGGCGACGGCCGCGGCGAGCAGGGTGGCGGTGATCACCCAGGAGGCGTTGGACGGGGCGGTGTCGAGGAGTTTCGGCAGGTCGCCGATGAGCGGCACCACCAGGGTCTGCATGAGTGCGGCCACGATGCCCGCGAGGGCGAGGACGCCGACGACGCCTCCGGTGCGGGCTTCGGGCTTGGAGCCGTCCACGGGTTCTCCCTGGGTGTTCCACGATTCACGATTTCACGTTGTCCTACGAATATGCATCATGCACATCTCGTGCTACATGCACAAGTCATGCATGATGCACATCATCTCGTCGCGAGAGAGAATGCCCCCATGGACAAGCCCGTGGACAAGCCCACTCACCTGGTCGAGTTCGAGACCATGCTGCTCGGCCGGCACGCCCACCTGTACGCACCCCGCTCCCGCGCCGCCGGGGGCCATCTCGACCGCAGCGCGTACGTCCTGCTGAGCCGCATCCGCATGCACGGGCCGATGTCCATCGGGCAGCTCAGCGACGCCTTCGGCCTCGACGCCTCCACCCTCAACCGACAGACCGCCACCATGCTCCGCGCCGGGGTCGTCGAGCGGATCCCCGACCCCGAGGGCGGCATCGCCCGCAAGTTCCGCATCACGGAGGAGGGCGAGGCCCGCCTCGACGCCGACCGGGCCTCGAACATCGAGGGCCTGGAGCGGGTCATGGAGCACTGGTCGCCCGAGGACGTGGCCCACTTCGCGAGCTTCCTCGAACGCTTCAACCGGGACATCGAGCGCCTGGAGGGCCGCCCCTGGCCCCGCCCCTGACGGGGCATCCACTCCGCACCCACACCCCAGCGGGGCCCGTGGCCTGTTCCAGGCCGCGGGCCCCGCTTCCGTCGAATCCCTTTACGGGCGGGCCCCGCAGCGGTAACTTCCGGCCACGCAAGATGTTTCTGAAAGTTTCCGACTGCGTTTCCAAGGAGCTCGTCGCCGTCCGCCCGGCGCCCGGCTCCGATCGGGGACGCGGCTGCCCCCTGCCTGGAGATTCAGATGACACGCACCCGCAGACGGCTGCCGGCCCGCCCGGTCGCCGCACTGGCGGCCGCCGCCGGCGTCCTCGGCCTGGTGGTCGCCACGCCACCCGGCGTGGCCTCGCCCCGCACCGCACCGGTCGCGGCCGCCGCCGAGAACACGGCCACGGTCTTCTACTGGACGAAGACCAAGAACTGGACGCTCCACAACCTCCATTACGCCCCCGACGGCGGCTCCTGGACGACGGTCCCCGGCGTCGCCATGGAAGCGGCCTGTACGGACTGGGTGAAGAAGACCGTCACCCTCGGTACGGCGACGGGCCTGCAGGCCACGTTCAACAACGGCAGCGGCACCTGGGACAACAACGGCGGCAGGAACTACGCCCTGGGCACCGGCTCCATCACCGTCAAGGACGGGGTCGTCGCCCACTCCGACCCCTGCGCCGGGACGGAGCCGACGCCGACCCCCACGCCGACCCCCGCGGCCAAGGCCACGGTCTACTACTCCACCGAGGCGCTCGGCTGGTCCACTGTCAACCTCCACTACCAGCCCGCGGGCGGCGCCTGGACCACCGTCCCCGGCGTCGGCATGCAGGCCGCGTGCACGGGCTGGTGGAAGCGGGAGGTCGACCTCGGGTCGGCCGCCTCCCTCAAGGCCGCCTTCAACAACGGCAACGGCACCTGGGACAACAACCGGGGCTCCGACTACACGATCGGTACGGGCGTCAGCACCGTGCGGAACAACGTGGTGACGGCGAACG
This sequence comes from Streptomyces gardneri, assembly GCF_006539185.1. Classification (GTDB taxonomy): domain Bacteria; phylum Actinomycetota; class Actinomycetes; order Streptomycetales; family Streptomycetaceae; genus Streptomyces; species Streptomyces gardneri. The sequence continues at coordinate 41,083 of NZ_BJMN01000019.1, read as the reverse complement.
CCTCCGACCCGTGTGCCGCCGCGGTCCCCGACACCCAGGCGCCCACGGCACCCGCGCGCGTCACCGCGGCCGCCGACGGCGTCTCCGTCCTGCTCACCTGGGATCCCGCCACGGACGACCGCGGGGTGACGAAGTACCAGGTGACGCGGGCCGGGGGCAGCGGCGGCACGGTCGTGACCGACGTCGGCTCCACCGTCTTCTCCGACACGGGACTCGCCGAGCGCACCACGTACAGCTACACGGTGAAGGCCGTGGACGCCGCCGGGAACGTCTCCGCCGCCTCGGCCGCCGCGACCGCGACCACGGGCGACAAGCCGCAGACCCCGTCCGCCGGGAAGCCGCTCGGCACCGACCCGCGGAAGGACCCGATCTACTTCGTCCTCACCGCCCGCTTCAACGACGGCGACGCGTCGAACAACCGCGGCGGCAGCCAGCACACCAAGTCCGGCAACGCGGCCAACGACGACCCCATGTTCCGGGGCGACTTCAAGGGGCTCATCCAGAAGCTGGACTACGTCAAGGGTCTCGGCTTCTCGGCGATATGGGTCACGCCGGTGGTCCTCAACCGCTCGGACTACGACTACCACGGCTACCACGGCTACGACTTCTACAAGGTCGACCCCCGCCTGGAGTCCGCCGGAGCCTCCTACCAGGACCTGATCGACGCCGCCCACGCCAAGGGCATGAAGATCTACCAGGACGTCGTCTACAACCACTCCTCCCGCTGGGGCGCCAAGGGCCTGTTCACGCCCACCGTGTACGGCGTCCGGGACAGTCAGTGGAGCTGGTACTACGACGAGAAGCAGCCCGGCTTCGAGTACGACGGCCTGACGGTCGACGCCAAGTCCGGGAAGTCGTACTACAACGGCGACCTGTGGTCGACGGCCGAGCCCACCGGCAACACCTGCCTGAACTGGGGCAAGCCCACCGGAGGCAAGAGCGCCGAGGGCTACACGGTCTACAACTGCCAGTGGCCGAGCCCCACGTCCGGCATGTTCCCGAAGGACCTCTTCCACCAGTGCTGGATCGGCAACTGGGAGGGTGAGGACTCGCGTTCCTGCTGGCTGCACGAGGACCTGGCCGACTTCAACACCGAATCGCCGGCCGTGCAGAACTACCTGATCGGCGCCTACAACAAGTACATCGACATGGGCGTCGACGGATTCCGCGTCGACACCGCCGTGCACATCCCCCGCACCACCTGGAACCGCCGCTTCCTGCCCGCGATCCAGGAGCGGGTGACACAGCGTCACGGCGCGGAAGCCGCCAGGAACTTCTTCGTGTTCGGTGAGGTCGCCGCCTTCGTCAACGACAAGTGGAACCGCGGCTCGGTGAACCACTCGGCGCAGTTCTTCACCTGGAAGGAGCGCAAGGAGTACGACGCCGACGACACCAAGGCCGCCCTGGAGATGTACGACTACGAGCAGCAGCAGGGCACGGGCAGCCAGCCCACCTCCACCAACGCCTTCCTGAACGGGAACGCCTACCACGCCCCCGACCACAGCCGCTTCTCCGGCATGAACGTCATCGACATGCGCATGCACATGAACTTCGGTGACGCGTACAACGCCTTCTCCAACGGCAAGGACTCGGACGACAGTTACAACGACGCCACCTACAACGTCGTCTACGTCGACAGCCACGACTACGGCCCCAACAAGTCGAGCGAGCGCTACACGGGCGGCACCGACGCCTGGGCCGAGAACATGTCGCTGATGTGGACCTTCCGCGGCATCCCGACGCTGTACTACGGCTCCGAGATCGAGTTCCAGAAGGGGAAGAAGATCGACTGCGGGCCGTCCTGCCCGCTCGCCACCACCGGCCGCGCGTACTTCGGCGACCACGTCGCCGGCTCGGTCACGGCCTCCGACTTCTCCCAGGTCTCCTCGGCCTCCGGAGCCGTGGCCACGACGCTCCAGCAGCCCCTGGCGCAGCACGTGCAGCGGCTCAACCAGATCCGCCGGGCGATCCCCGCGCTCCAGATGGGCCAGTACTCCACCGAGGGCATCCAGGGCGGCATGGCCTTCAAGCGCCGCTACACCAGCGGCACGACGGACAGCTTCGCCCTCGTCACGATCTCGGGCGGCGCCACCTACACGGGCATCCCCAACGGCACGTACACCGACGCCGTCACGGGTGACGTGCGGACCGTCTCCAACGGGACGCTCTCGGTCGGCGCGCCGGGCAAGGGCAATCTGCGGGTGTACGTCCTGAACGGCACCGGCAGGATCGGCGCCCCGGGCCCGTACCTGAAGTAACGGACGCCGTACGGGCGGGCGGCGCCGGCCGCCCCGTACCGGCCCGTTTGACACGTCCTCCGCACCGGCGGACGGTGGGATGGCGGGGGCGCGAGGGGCCCTACTCCCGCGTGAGGGAGAGGAGAGCCGGATGACTGCCGGGATGGAGTTCGCGCCGACACCGGCCATGGCCCTGCACACCTCTCCCGCGCTCGTGGCCTTCGCCTCCCTCCTCCAGCTTCCCGCCCTCGACCTGGAGGCCCGCGTCACGCAGGAGCTCACGGAGAACCCCGCGCTCGAAGAGGACCCCGCCCCGGTGTCCTGCCCGCTGTGCGGGGCTCCCGCCGCGGGCTCGGCGACGGGGTCGTTCCCATGTCCGTGCCCCTGCCTCGCGGGCGGCGCCCGTTCCGGTACGGCCCCGGCGCCGGGGCCGTACCGGATCCTGGCCGCACTGCGCGCGGCGGCACCGGCGGGTCCTCCCGGCGCTCCCCCGGGCGTTCCTCGGCCGGTACGTCTCCGGCGCTGATCGGTCCCGTGCCGGCGGGCCGTGCGCCCCACGAGCTGGCGCAACTCGCGGATGTTTCCCGGATAGTGACGCTCCGTCAAGAGCCTCTGGACGGCGGGGTCGAAGTCCTCGGCGGCGGGTGATCCGTCGCTCCGGCCCGCCTCGCGCAGGAAGTGGCGGGCGAGGGGCAGGATGTCCTCGGTGCGCTCGCGCAGGCTCGGCAGCCGGCAGGTCCAGGCGGCGATGCGGTGGTAGAGGTCGGAACGGAAGCGGCGCTCGCCCTCCTCCGTGCGCAGTTCGCGGTTGGTGGCGCAGACCAGCCGGAAGCCCGTGGTGCGACAGTCGTTGCTGCCGACCCGCTTGTACGTGCCCTCCTGCACCACCCGGAGCAGCTCGGCCTGGAGGTCCGGCGTGAGTTCGCCGACCTCGTCGAGGAAGAGGGTGCCCCGGTCGGCGAGGGCGAAGGCGCCGTCCCGGGAGGCGAGGGCTCCGGTGAACACCCCCTTCTCGTGGCCGAAGAACTCGCTGCCCGCGAGCGAGGGCACGATGGTCGTGCAGTCGAGGAGGACCAGCTGCTCGTCGCCGCGCCGGGGGTCGAGGGCGTGGACGAGCCGGGCGACCAGCTCCCTTCCGGTGCCGCTCTCCCCGGTGATCAGCACGGAGGCGTCGCTGAAGGCGGCCAGGCGAGGACGTCCGAGGCTCCGGCGCGCAGCAGGGGCCATGGGCCGGTGCCGGCGGGTGGAAGGCCACCCAGGCCCGGACGGTCTCCGGCTCCGCACCTCCGTCACTCACAGTTGCCGATCATCGCGCAGGCTGTCCGTCGCCGCACGTTCCGAAGACCGTGCGGGGGAGGGTGAGCCTCTCCGGACGCCTCCGGAGAACGCCGGAGAGCGGACAGGGATCGCCGGAGAACGAACAGGACAGGAAGGCGGATTCGCACGCCTTCCCGGCGCTGATAGGTCAACAGTACGTAACGCGAACAGGCTTCTCGGACAGAATGCTTCCTTCCGTTCCCCGAGTCTGGGATCTTGCGTCCACCCCACACATCACAGGGCCCGGCCGGCGCCACCCGCGTCACCGGGTCATCGGAGGACGCATTGTTTTCCCAGATATCCAGCCGGCTGAGAGTCTCGGCCGTCGCCGTGGCGGCGCTCGGTACGACCGTGGCGCTCGCCGCTCCCGCCGGATTCGCCCAGGCAGCAACGTCGGACACCGCGCCTGTCGCGGGTGCTTCGGCGGGGGCGAACCAGGCCACCACGACCACGACCACAGCCATGGCCGCCGCGGCACCGGCGGCGTGGGCCGCGGGCACCCGCGCCTACCTGGTGATCACCGCGCCGGGCGGCACCTCCGCCGTCAGCGGCGCCGTGGCGAGCAACGGCGGTTCGGTCTTCGCGACCTACGACGCGATCGGCGTGATCGTGGCGCACTCGACGTCCGCGTCGTTCGCCTCGTCGATGCGCACGGTCGGCGGCGTCCAGCAGGTCGGCGCGACGCGGACGTCCGACGTCCCGGCCGACGCCTACAACCCGGCGCTCCCGGCGAACCCGTCGCAGTCCGCGACGACGCTGACGGAGTCCAACCGCTGGGACATGACGCAGATCAAGGCCGACCAGGCCTGGGCCGTCACCACCGGTTCGTCGTCGGTGAAGGTCGGTGTCCTCGACACCGGCGTGGACGACCAGCACCAGGACATCGCGCCCAACTTCAACGCCGCCGACTCGGCGTCCTGCGCCTACGGCAAGGCGGACACCCGCGCCGGGGCCTGGCGTGACGTCGGCACCCACGGCACGCACGTCGCGGGCACGATCGCCGCGGCGAAGAACGGCAAGGGCGTCATCGGCGTCGCGCCGGGCGTGAAGATCTCCTCGGTCCGCATCGCGGAGCCGACCAGCAGCCTGTTCTTCGCGGAGAACACGATCTGCGGCTTCGTGTGGGCCGGTGACCACGGCTTCAAGGTCACCAACAACAGCTACTACACGGACCCGTGGGCGTTCAACTGCCCGGACAACGTGGACCAGGCCGCCATCATCGAGGGCGTCCGCCGCGCCCAGGCGTACGCCGAGGGCAAGGGTTCGCTCCAGGTGGCCGCCGCCGGCAACTCCAACTACGACCTGGCGAACAAGACGACCGACTCCGAGTCCCCCAACGACTCGACGCCGGTCACCCGCACCATCACCAACGCCTGCATGGACATCCCGACGGAGCTCCCGGGCGTCGTCACCGTCGCCGCGCAGGGCAACGGCGGCGCCAAGGCCTCGTACTCGAACTTCGGCAACGGCATCATCGACATCGCGGCCCCCGGCGGCGACGGCGCCTCCGGTGTCTACTCGACGCTCCCGGGCGGCAAGTACGGCAACATGAACGGCACGTCGATGGCCTCCCCGCACGTGGCGGGCGTCGCGGCGCTGATCGCGAGCACCAACCCGTCCTTCACCCCGGCGCAGATCCGGGACCAGCTCGGCGTCCAGGCGACGGACCGGGCGTGCCCCTCGGACGCCCGCTGCACCGGCACCTCGACCAAGAACGGCTTCTTCGGCGAAGGCGCGGTCGACGCCCTGAAGGCCGTCGGCGGCTCCACCCCGCCGCCCGGCAAGTACTTCGAGAACCTGGCGGACGTCACGATCGCCGACAACGCCACGGTCGAGAGCTCGATCACGGTCAGCGGCGTGACGGGCAACGCCCCGGCCACCCTCAAGGTCGGCGTGGACATCAAGCACACCTACATCGGTGACCTGAAGGTCGACCTGGTGGCGCCGGACGGCACCGTCTACACGGTGCACAACCGGACCGGCAGCGGCACGGACAACATCGCCCAGACGTACACGGTCAACGCCTCGGCGGAGGTCGCCAACGGCGTCTGGAAGCTCCGCGTGAACGACAACGCGAGCCAGGACACGGGCAAGATCGACGCCTGGAACCTGACCTTCTAGTACGTCCCGACCCGGGAACGGGGCCGGAGCCGCCTTGGCTCCGGCCCCGTTCGCGTACCCGGGGTAACTCCCGTGGAAGAAAGTCCGCTCCGAGGGGTAGGCCTGCCCGGGACCCTTGCTATACGTTCCGTCTAACAAGCTTGCTAGACGCGATGTCTAACAAGCTCCCGAGCCGCTCGCGCGACCCAAGGAGCCGCACCATGGCAAGCAGCACCGTTCGCCCGGACCACGAGGACGACGACGTCGCCGCGCGGCTGCTCCTGTCGGCCGCGAAGCTCTCGTACGACCCCGCCGTGGAGGTGGACTGGGACACCCCGCTCGACAAGGACTTCCACGGCCAGAGCCCCGAGTGGAACTCCCTCTACGGCACGGCCTACTGGCACGAGATGACCGAGGAGCAGCGCAAGGAGCTGACCCGGCAGGAGTCCGCCTCGGTCGCCAGCACCGGCATCTGGTTCGAGATGATCCTCCAGCAGATGGTGCTCCGCGACATCTACCTCATGGACCACACCGATCCCCGGTTCCAGTGGGCCCTCACCGAGATCGCCGACGAGTGCCGGCACTCGATCATGTTCGCCCGGGGCTCCCAGAAGCTCGGCGCACCCGCCTACCGGCCCAGGCGGGCCGTGCTGGAGCTCGGGCGCTTCATGAAGACCGTCGGCTTCGGCGAGGCCGCGTACGCCGGCATCCTCGTCGCCGAGGAGGTCCTCGACGTCATGCAGCGCGACTGGATGCGCGACGAGCGGGTCGTCCCCTTCGTCCGCACCATCAACAACATCCATGTCGTCGAGGAATCCCGGCACATGAAGTTCGCCCGGGACGAGACGCGCCGCCATCTCGCCCGCGCGAGCAGGACGCGCCGTCACTTCCAGGCCCTCGTGGTCGCCATCGCGGCGTACTACATCATCACCAGCCTGGTGAACCCGGAGGTGTACGTACGGGCCGGGCTCGACCCCGAGCGGGCCCGCCGCGAAGCGGCCGCCAACGAGCACTACAAGGCGCAGCTGCGCGCCAGTTGCTCCGGTCTCATGGAGTTCCTGGCCGACGTCGGGATGCTCACCCGGCCCGCGCTCTTCTTCTACCGGCGCGCCCACCTCATCTGACCCCCGCCCGTCCCCCGCACCAGAGTCGAGTCGACGACATGACCTATGCCATCACCCAGACCTGCTGCAACGACGCGACCTGCGTCGCCGTCTGCCCGGTCAACTGCATCCATCCGACGCCGGAGGAGCCGGACTTCGGGACCACGGAGATGCTCTACATCGACCCGAAGTCCTGCATCGACTGCGGCGCCTGCGCCGACGCCTGCCCGGTCGACGCGATCTTCCCGGCGGACCGCCTCACCGGACGCCTGCGGGAGTACGAGGCGATCAACGCGCAGTACTACGCCGACCGCACGCCCCCGCCGGCCAAGGCCTCGCCCACCTTCCACACCTGGGGCGAGCCGGCCTTCCGCCGCTCCCTGCCCTCCGACTTCGCCCCGCTGCGGATCGCCGTCGTCGGCACGGGACCCGCGGGCATGTACGCCGCCGAGGACCTGCTCCTGCACACCAACGCCGAGGTCACGCTGATCGACCGGCTGCCGGTGGCCGGCGGTCTCATCCGCTACGGCGTGGCGCCGGACCACCCGGCGACCAAGGGTGCGGGGGAGACCCTCGCCCGCTTCCACGCCCACCCCCGCGTCAAGCTGCGGCTGGGCGTGGAGATCGGCCGGGACGTCACCGTCGAGGAACTCGCCGCCCACCACGACGCGGTGATCTACGCGGTGGGCGCGCCCGCCGACCGTCGGCTCGGCATCCCCGGCGAGGACCTGCCGGGCAGCGTCTCCGCGACCTCCGTCGTCTCCTGGTACAACGCCCACCCGGAGACCGGCCCGGACGCGGTCGACCCCTCGGCCGGGCGGGTGGTGGTCGTGGGCAACGGCAACGTCGCCCTCGACGTCGCCCGCGTCCTCGTCATGGACCCCGGCTCCCTCGCCGCCACCGACATCGCCGACCACGCCCTCGCCGCGCTCCGCGGCACGCGGGTGCGCGAGGTGGTGCTGCTCGGCCGCCGGGGCCCCGGGCACGCGGCGTACACCTCGTCCGAACTGCTCGCCCTGAAGCACCTGCCGGGGGTCGAGCTGCTGGTCGACGACCGGGACCCGCGCACCGGCGAGGCCATCGACACGGCCGCGCCCGGCGACAAGGCCGCGCTCCTGCGGGACGTGCCCCGCGAGACGGTCGACTGGACGCGGGAACCCGCGCCGGACCGGCACCGGATCGTCCTGCGCTTCCACTCGGCGCCGGTCGAGGCGGTCGGTACGGAGCGGGTGCGGGCGGTCCGGGTGACGGAGGACGGCTCGCCGACGGCCACGGAGATCGAGGCGGGCCTCCTCGTCCGGGCGATCGGCTACCGCGGGGTCCGCCTGGCCGGCCTGCCGTTCGACGAGGCCACCGGCACCGTGCCCCACGAGGCCGGACGGGTGAGCGGACTGCCCGGCGGCTATGTCGTCGGCTGGATCAAGCGGGGGCCCACCGGGGGCATCGGGGCCAACCGGGCGTGTGCGGAGGAGACGGTCGGGACCCTGCTCGCGGACGCGGTCGCGGGCGCGCTGCCCTCCCCCGCGGGTACGCCGCAGGCCTTCCGCAAGCTGGTACGGAGCCGCAGCACCGGTCTCGTCGACGCGCGCGGTCTCGCGGCCATCGACCGTGCCGAGCGGGCACGGGGCCGGGACGCGGGGCGCCCCCGGGTCAAGCTGGCGACGGTGCCGGAGCTCGTCGCGGCGGCTCGGGCCGGACGGTGGCGCCACCTGGTCTGAGGTGAACTGCGATCCGCGGTCAGCCGTCTGCGGTGTCCGGCCCGGGACGGCGGGCCGGTACGGCTCAGACGGCGACGGTCGGCGCCTGGCGGACCAGGATCGCGTTGAGCCGGACGGCGAAGGGGACGACGTCCGTCAGCTCCAGGGTGGTGGCCTCGGCCTTCGGCAGTTCGACGGTCACGTCGACGCAGAAGGCGAGGGCGTAGATGTCGTCCCCGGTGTCCTCGTCCTGAAGGGCGAAGAACAGGTCCCGGTAGAAGCGGGTGCGCTGCTCGGACTCCTCGTAGAAGGAGAGTCCGGGCTGCCCCTCCTGCCCGGCGAGACCGGTGAAGGCCTCGACGAGCTCCCGCTCGACGGTCCCCCAGAAACCCGCCTCCGCGTACTCCGGCGGCAGGGCCTGCCGGACGGCCTCCTTCAAGGAGAGGACCATGACGAGGACGGGGGCGTGCTCCTGCAGGCCCCAGCCCCGGACCTGCCTGACGACGGTGGTGTCGGGGACGGCCGCGGCCGCCGCCCGTATCGCGTCGAAGTCGAAGTTGACGGTCGCGGGCGCGATCGCCTCCTGGAACACCCGGTCGATGGACCGGGCCCGTTCGAGATGGTCGGGACCCACCTCGACGACGGTCCTGAAACTGGCGGCCAAAGCTCCTCCTGCGTGATCTCGATGATCAGGAGGGGTCAGTATGCCGAGACGCCCCGCCCCCGGTGAGGGCCGTCCGCCGTGCGGACAGGGGGCTCAGCCGCGGCCGCGGCGGGGCTTGGCGGCCTTGCCGCGTCCGGCGCCACCGGTGGTGCCGCCCTTACGGGCCGTCGCGCCCTTTCCGGCGGTACGCGCGCCGCCCTTGGTGCCGCCCTGCTTGGGACCGCCACCCTGCTTGGCACCGCCCTGCTTGGCGCCACCCGCCCTGGCGGGCTTCTGGTCCTTCCTCGGCTGCTTCTGGCCCTTCTGGGCCTCGGCTCGGCGGCCCCGGGTGCTGTTCACCGTCCGGCCGCGCACGATCCCGATGAACTCGTCCACCAGGTCGGGGGCCTCCTCGGCCGCCGGCCACGACAGGGCGACGCGCGACTGCGGGACGTCGTTGAGCGTGCGGTACGTGAGGTCCTTGCGGTGGTGGAGCCGGGCGAGGGACTGCGGGACGGCGAGCACGCCGACGCCCGCGGCGACGAGGTCGATCGCGTCGGCGGTCGTCTCGGGGCGCTCGTTCGCGGGGCGGCCCGGCGGCTGCTCCCAGCCCAGGGTGTCGTCGAGGGGGTGCAGGACGAGCTCCTCGGCGAGGTCCGACGCCCAGATCTCCTCGACCTCCGCGAAGAGGTGGTCCTTGGGGACGACGACGACCGTGGTCTCCGTGTAGAGCGGGATGGCGCTGAGGTCGTCCCGGTCGACGGGCAGCCGGACGAGCCCCGCGTCCGCGGCCCCGTCCCGGAGCGCGCCGAAGGCCTCGGCGGGGGTCACGGCGAGGAGGGTCAGCGGCACGTCGGGCAGGCGCTCGTTCCAGATCCGCACCCACTTCGCGGGCGTCACTCCCGGCACGTACGCGAGCCGGAATGCCGGGGTGGAAGGGGAAGCGGCGGGGGAATCCGTAGGGGATTCCGCGGGGGAAACGTCCGAGCCTGTCACCCCGCAAGGCTACCGGTAGCGGACGTGGTCGGAGGTCGCCCGCATGCTCGATACTCTTGACTCCATGACGTCGCACCAGAACGCCCAGACGATGAAGCCCGCGACCGCGGCGAAGAAGCTGGGTGTGTACCTCGAAGCCACCCCCGCCGAGTTCCAGGAGGGTGTCGTCTCGCGCGCCGAGCTGACCGAGCTCCAGGCCAACCCGCCGGCCTGGCTCCAGGAGCTGCGCAAGAACGGCCCGCACCCCCGCCCGGTCGTCGCCAACAAGCTCGGCATCTCCATCGCCGGTCTCGCGCGCGGCGGTATCACCGAGCCGCTCACCACCGAGCAGATCGACGCGCTCAAGGAAGAGTTCCCCTCGTGGCTGCGCAAGGAGCGGGCCACCCAGTCGGAGGTCCGCGCCGAGACCGTCCGCATCAAGGAGCGGGACGCGGAGCGGGCGCGCCGCGCAGAGAGCGCCTGACGCCCCCCTTTCTCCTTCTCCACCGGCCCGTACCGAAGCGATTCGGTACGGGCCGGTGTGGCGTCCGGGCCAGTGCGGGAGGCATGTCCCCATGAGTGACACGAGCACCGCCTCCGAACCCCCGGTCGTCGTCGGCGTGGACGGGTCCGACCACAGTCTCCGCGCGCTGGAGTGGGCCCTGGGCGCCGGGGAGAGCCTCGGCGCTCCCGTGGTGGTGGCGCATGTCCGCTCCGACGCGCTCCAGCTCGGGGCCGCCCGGATCGCCTCCCTGGGCAAGGAACCCGAGCTGCCCGACACCGTGCTGAAGGCGGTCAGGACCGTGGTGGAGGAGCGCGGGCACACCGTGCCCGTCCGGTACGCCTCCCTCGACGGGGCCGTGACCGACGCGCTGCCGGCGGCGGCGCGGGGCGGCCGGCTGCTGGTGACGGGCTCCCGGGGGCACGGCGGCTTCGTGTCACTGCTGCTCGGTTCGACCAGCCGCACGCTGGCGATGACCGCGCCCTGTCCGCTCGTCGTCGTGCCGCACGAGGCGCGGACGGTCGAGCCGTCCGGCGGCCCGGACAAGGGGCGTGTCCTGCTGGGCCTGCACCCCGAGGAGACCCCGGACGAGGTGGTGGCCTTCGCCTTCGAGTCGGCCCGGCAGCGCGGCGTACCCCTGGAGGCCGTGACCGCCTTCCGGCTGCCTCCGCAGCCGGGCGCGCTGCTCGCGGCCCCCTCCCCGGCGCTCCAGGTGCCGCCGCCGCTGCCGGAGGCCGACGACTCGGCGGAGCTGCTGCGGGAAGCGGAGCTGGAGCAGGAGGAGCGGCTCCGGCCCTTCGCGGAGCGGTGGCCCGCTGTCGAGCTGATCCCCTCGGTGGTGCCGGGGGACGCGGCGGGGCGGCTCGTGGAGGGTTCGCGGGATGCGGGTCTGCTGGTCGTGGGGCGGCACCACCGGCACCGGATCGGCTCGCTGCTCATCGGTTCGGTCGCCCACGCGGTGCTGCACCACGCGCACTGCCCGGTCGCGGTGGTCCCGCCGGCCGGGGGCGCCTCCGGGCCTTCCGGGACATGACAGTCCCCGGCGGTCCGGGTCGGTTCGCGCGGTCGTCGGCCGTCGCCGACGGCTCCGTGCCCGACCGGCCCCGCCGGGGGCCTGGCCAGAGCCGAGTCAAGGGTCACGCGGGCCTTCGGACGTCTCCGTCGGCGGGTGCGGCTCTTTCCGGTTGTCCGGTGTAAGGAAGAGTTTCCTCCTTTTCGCGACCGATTCAAGGGGTTCTGGGGTTTTTGTTACCTGATAAAAAAGGATCATGTCCACCCCCGAGCAGGCCCCCTCCGCACGCAACCTCCAGCCGCCTTCCGCACAGGCCTCGCTCGGCGCGGGCGTCGTCGTGACCGACGCCTCCGGCCGGGTCCTCCTCGGGCTGCACCGCTCCGGCGTGTGGGAGCTGCCGGGCGGCAAGGTCGAGCCGGGCGAGTCCGTGGAGGACGCGGCGGTGCGCGAGCTCGCCGAGGAGACGTCCCTGGTCGCGGACGCCGCCGACGTGGAGGTGCTGGGGCTGATCCTGGACTCGGTCACCTCGGCCGCGCTGACCCGGATGACCGTGGCCACGGTGGTACGCGGCTTCCGCGGCATGCCGACCGTCACGGAGCCGGACAACGTCACCCGCTGGGAGTGGACGGAGCCGGACCGCCTGCCGACGGAGCTGTTCGTGCCCTCGGGCCAGGTCCTGAGGATGTGGCGTCCCGAACTCTCCGTGCCCGACGGCCCGTTCCACCGCTACGCGATGAGCCGCCTGCCCCGCTGACGCCGGTCGTCGGGCCGGACGGCTCAGTCCGTCAGGGTGCGGGCGAGCCGGAAGCCCACGTCGTCGATACGGAGGGTGGGGTGGCTGCGGCGCCGCACGGAGGCGCGGCAGCTCCAGCGCTCGTCGAACCAGCCGCCGCCGCGCAGCACCCGGTAGCTGCCGTACACCTCGGCGTCGTAGACGTCCCAGCACCACTCCCAGACGTTGCCGAGCATGTCGTGGAGCCCCCAGGCGTTGGGGCGGCGTCCGCCGGTCTCGTGGAGGCGCTCCCCGGAGTTCCCCCGGTGCCAGGCGATCTCGTCGAGCGGCCCGTACCGCGCCTCCGTGGTGCCGGCGCGGCAGGCGTGCTCCCATTCGGCCTCGGTGGGCAGCCGGTAGCCGTCGGCGGCACGGTCCCACTCGGCCCCGCCCGGGTCGCCGTCCGGGCCGCCGTCCGGGATCCGGTACGCGGGGGTGAGCCCCTCCCGGTCGGAGAGGGCGTTGCAGAAGCGGATCGCGTCCCCCCAGGAGACGCCCTCCACCGGGAGCCGATCACCGTGCGCGCTGCTCGGCCGCTCCCCCGTGACGTGCTCGTACAGCTCCTGCGTGACAGGGACGGCGGCCAGGCCGTACGCGTCGAGGTCGACCGTCCAGCTGCGCTCGGTGCGCCGGTCGGACAGCGTGACCCGCCCCGCCGGGACGGCGATGATCTCCTGCTCCGCGCTCGTCTTCATGGGTGCATGATCGCAGCCGGGACACGCCGTCGCCTTGCGTCACCGAGCGATGTGAGCCGGGCGTGGCTAGCGTGGCTCCTGGAACACGACATCGATCGCAAGAGAGAGAGTCACCGTCATGGCCGCACGACCTGAAGGCACGCCGGTCTGGACCGACGCGATGTTCACCGACGTCGAGGGCGCCAAGGTGTTCTACGGCGACGTGCTCGGCTGGACCTTCGGCGAGTCCTCCTCCGAATACGGCAACTACACGCAGGCGTACAAGAACGGAAAGGCGGTCGCGGCCGTCGTGCCGCCGATGCCGGGGCAGAACGGAGAGCCGCAGTCGGCCTGGTGTCTGTACTTCGCCTCGCCGGACGTCCGCGCGACGGCGGAGAAGATCCGGTCGGCGGGCGGCACGGTCCTCATGGAGCCGATGGACGTCGGCACGTTCGGGTCGATGTGCATCGCCAAGGACCCGACGGGCGCGACGTTCGGCATCTGGCAGCCCGGAGACCACAAGGGCTTCGAACTGGAGGGTGAGACCGGCTCGTTCGCCTGGGCCGAGGTGTTCACCCGGGAGCCGGCCAAGTCCGACGACTTCTTCACCGCAGTCTTCGGCTACAACGCGAAGAAGATGCAGGACGAGCACGTCGACTACAAGGTCTTCGACCTGGGCGGCGAGATGCCGGTCCTGGGGCGGATGAAGATGACGGACGAGGACTTCCCGCCGGAGTTCCCCCCGTACATCCAGATCTACTTCGCCGTCGACAACTGCGACAAGGCCGTCGAGGCGGCCGAGCGCCTCAAGGGGAAGAAGGTCTTCGGACCGATGGACAGCCCCTTCGGCCGGTTCGCGGTGATCCTCGACCCGCAGGGCGCTCCCTTCGCGGTCATCGACCTGAAGACCACGGTCGGTGATGTGCCCGAGATGATCTGAACCACCGGACCACCGGGACGGTCGGCGCGGCGCCACGGGGCGCCGCGCCGCCGTGCGTCAGGCGCTGTCGCGGACGGCGACGATGCCGTTGAAGACACCCACGTACGCGGTGCCGTCCGGGCCGATGGTGATCGGCGCCCAGTTGTTGTCGTAGGCGAGGCCGGTTCCGGTGAAGCGCGAGAAGGCCCGCTTTCCGGTGTGGAAGTCGACGGCCGTGAGGTACCAGGCGTCGATGCCGAAGGCGTTGGGGCGCTTCTCGTAGAAGTAGAGCAGTCCGTTGGCGGTGGAGAGCTTCGGGACGGTGGAGGGCGAGCGGACGTCGCTCTCCCAGACGGTGTCGCAGCCGCTGCCGTCGGCGCGGACGTCGATCCGGGTCGCGCCGCCGACGACGCTGCGGCCGAGGGCGAGCGTACTCGGGTTCTCGTAGCCGTAGTTGTTCTCGACGACGAGGCTGTTGCCCCAGCTGATCAGGGAGTTGTCGGTGGTGGAGGCCCCGGAGCGGAAGACCGGGACCTTGCATACGAGCCGTTCCGCGGTGGGAACGCCGGCGCCGCGCCGGTAGACGAGGACGTTCATCCGGTCGTCGGCGTTGTCGGTGATGGCGACGTACTGGTCCCGGTCGCCGAACAGGTCGGGAGTGGTGCCCGAACCCTGGTTCACGGAGCCGGGCTTGGTGCCGGTCCCCCGGTCGTACGTCTCGCGCCACTCGACGCGAGGGGTGCCGTCGGCGTCGACGCGGAAGCCGTACAGGGCGTGGTCGGTGACGATGGAGACGCCGTCCTCGGCGACGGAGAAGGAGTTCTGGATCTCCTCCCCGCGCACTGTTTGCGCATCCATCGCCGCGCGAACCGCCCATGCGGGGCGCTGGGGAGAAGCGATGCGGGTGATCTCGTCCACCTGCCTCCAGCAAGGCCCTGACCAGGACTTTTACCCTCCCTGCAGACGCTGGGGAGAATCCGGGGAGAATCGGCTGGCGACACAGCTCCTGCGCCTACGGCTTCGCCCCTATCCTCTTCTTCCCTGCTTAACGTCTCGCCGGTCACCCTTGCCGCCTCCCAGCAGATCACGGACAGTGACCTTGGCCTCTGAGCGGAGCCACACGTCTGGCCTACGCAGCCTCCTGACGGCGGTGACAAGTCGTGTTCTGGTCAGCTCGGCGGCTGCGCGTACCCGGTCTCATGCGCAAGCGGGCGAAGGCCCGTGCCGCCTGCCCAGAGCAAGGACGGGCTGCGACAGCCGGCGCATCGCCGAGGTCCACCCCTGCTCAATCCGGGCGCGGACTCGCGCATCATGCCCCGCACCGCTTATGCGGACGCCACAAGGGAGGCATGTCCTCCAGCCCGCAGCACCCCGCACCCGCGCCGAGGGACCTCTCTGGTGCGGATGCCGCGGATCTCGTGCTGTACCGGGAGAAGTTCCGGCGCTGCCTGCCGGAGTCACTGGACGAGCTGCACGGACCGACGCGCGGCCTCGTAGAGCCGCCTCTGCACCTGGCCTGGTCCGGGATGGCCTCGTATGACTGCCTGTACCGCACCGTCCTGCACGAGGGCCTGCACGACGACCTCCCCCGCTACCTCAATCAGGATCTGCCGCACGGTGCGCACCGTGCGACTGACGACGACACTGACTTCCCACCCGGCGACGGCCCCAGCAGTGGCATCTCCGTCTCCGTTACCGCCGGCGCCCTGCAAGCGATCCGCGAGCGGGTCGGCAAGCGGAGCGTGTCCGCATACCTGGAGAAGGCCGCAGCGGCAGATCGAGCGCGACAACCTGGACGAGCTGATCGCCGACTTCGACAAGGCCCACGGCCCCGCCGACCCGGAGGCGGTCGCCGCCAAGCGGGCCAAGCTCGCCGGCGGCACCTCCTCCGACGCCGGGGCGGCCGCGTGAGCGGCGCCCTCATCCGGGATAGCGAGGGACTGGCCAAACGACGCCGTCGATCCGGACACCGCCCCCGTCGAAGTCGCCGCCGGAGCCAAACCGCCGACGCGCTTGAGGCCCTTCCGCCCGGCTCACTGGAACCGGCTCTGCGAGAGTGCCGCAGTCAGATTTTCCAGTCGCTGACGGTGGCCGAGCTGTACGCGGACAAGGGCCTGGGGGCTGTCCGTCGGACGTATGGCCCGTGATCCGCGCGTCCTGCACGCCTGGTCGACGGCGGTGGTGGCTTGCTCTGCGGCGTTCGCTTTCGCGTCCGGTACGGCCGGGCCTACGGCTTCGGGCGGTCGGCCGAGGCCTGGTGGGTGTCCGCGCCGGAGCTGACGTGCCGCTGGGTCTCCTGCGGGCCGTGCCAGTCCAGGCATATCACGGTGGCGTCGTCCTCGAGTCGGTCGCCGGATGCGCCTCGTACCGCTGAAGTCATTGCCAGAGCGGTCTCGCGGGGGTGCAGGTTCCGGGTGCGTTCCAGAAGGCCGGGGAGATCGACGTTCTCTCCGTGGCGCTCGAGCATGCCGTCGGTGAACATGAGCAGCCGGTCGCCGGGGCGCAGGTCGACGTCCTGAGCGCGGTACGGGTGGGGCACGGGCACAGACAGTCCGAAGGGATGGTCCACCTCGCAGGGGATCGCCTTCGCGACCCCTTGGCGCAGTCGCAGTGGCCAGGGGTGACCGGCGTTGACGAGCTGGGACCGCCCCGTGTGGAGGTTGATGCGCAACAGCTGCCCCGTGGCGTGGCCCTGGCCGTGGTCGGCCAGGGCCTGGTCCGCCAGATGGGCCTGCTCCACCAGGCCGGCACCTGCGCGACGGGCGCCCCGCAAGGCGCCGACCAGCACGGTGGCGGCCAGGGCCGCGTCGATGTCGTGCCCCATGGGGTCGGTCACCGACACGTGCAGGGTGTCGCGGTCCAGGGTGTAGTCGAAGGTGTCGCCGCTGAGGTCTTCGGAGGGCTCGAGGCTCCCGCACAGGGTGAACTGGGCCGCCTCGCACGACAGGGACGGGGGAAGCAGCTGGTACTGGATCTCCGCGGCCAGGGTGGGCGGCCTGGAACGCTTGCCCCAGGTGTAGAGATCGGTGAAGCGGCCGTTGGCGATCACGACGTAGGTCAGTACGTGCGCGGCCTCCCCGATCGCGGTGAGGGTGTCCTCGCCGGGTCCGGCCGGCAGAAGGAGTTCCAGGAGCCCGATCGCGTCCCCCCGGTTGGTGACCGGTGCGATCACGCGGTGTCCGCGGTGGGTCGCCTCCTGGTACAGCCGCTGGGTACGGATCACATGTTCGTACACGCTGCCGAGCAAGGGAATCCGTTCCGCTCCCCGGCCGCTCTCCCCCACGGAGGTGGTGGACAGCCGGGCCACCGCCTTCCCCGTCAGGTCCACGATGAGGAAGGAGACCTCGACAGCCTCGAACCGCCTATGCAGATCCCGCGCGACGACGTCGACGGCATCCACCGGCGCGGCCGTCTCCGCTGCGGTCAGAAGCCGGGGAAGCTCACTCCGCCCATCACCCACGGCCACGGTCCCTTCAACGAGCCCCTCCTGCGCCGACCCGGCAATCTGCTGGGGTGAGCGCCACCAGCCAGGCTCTTCACATACACATCATCCCCCAGGAGAGAGTCGGCCACAGGTCTGCCGCATCGCGGAGATCGCCGCCCGCACGGACATCCACTTGATGGCAGCATGCCGCTGTCGTAGATCACTTCGAGTTGAGGGTGGGCCAGTGGAACGGCAGGTCAACGAGCGGGAGCTCTCAGTACTGCATGGGGTGGGAGCCAGGTCCCCCCATCGGCGTGTGGAAAACCAGCTCCTACGTCGCGCTGGCCCATCGTTCTGAGGGCCAGGGCGGCGAGTGGCGCGCGCTCGAAGCGCAGACGACGATGACCCGCCGCTCGGGAGCGAGGGCTGGCTTGTAGCGAGGGCTTGTGGGGTCCGCGAAGAACTCCAACAGTCCCCCCCGGGGGGCGGCACGGAGCCATCCATATGGCCGTGCCGCCATTCCTCGGGCACACGCACGTCTAGAAACACCGCGCTGCTGTCTGCTACCACCGATTCGCCCAATGAGAGGGCGTGCAAGCCGTCTTGCTGTTGGCTCCGCCGCAGGCTGCAGGGGTCGGCGCAGGCGCCGTGCGCTCGGCGGTGGAGAGTACCCGCTCGCCGTCCGTGATGCGCTCCCTGTGAGTGCGGGCCGGTCCCGTCGGGGGCGTCATGCGCAGGAGGAGTAGAGCGGCGTCGTCGAGCCGGTTTCGGGTGTGGGTGCTGACCGCCTCGCGCAGATCCGCCAGGGCCCGCGACAGGTCGGGCCGGTCGAGGAGGGGGCGTGGTCGGTGAGCGGGAAGAAGTCTCCGTCGGTATTGCGAGCCTCCACCGTGCCGAACGGCCCCGTCACTGCCCCGACGACCAGGCTGAATGCGCCTCGGCGAATCCGCCATGTCCCCGACTGCCCACTCGCGGTGGCCCCGGTGGCCGCTGTCCCACCGTTCCTTCGCGAGCGGGCGGAACGGGACGGGAGCGCCACTGCCGGGCCACAGCGGACGGCGGCGACCGAGTCGGCGGCGCACACGGACCGCGTCCGACCGCCGCCCCGCGTTAGGCCGGGCGGCCCATGTCCAACAGTCTCGGCCTCGTTCACGCTGGAGATACGGACCCCGGACGAAGAAGGTGGTTCCCGTCCCCACCAGAGGTCACCGCACCGACGGGCCCTGACAGCGGGCGGCTGTTCCGGCCTGACTCGTCCATCCCCCCGGGACGAAATCCTCACCGTCCCCCTCAGAGGACAGGACTGGACATGAACGATGAGACGACGAACACGCCGACGCGTACCAAGACGTGGACCCTGCGCGTGGACCTCTTCGAGGAAGGCGACGTCACGAAGGTGCACGCCGTCCTCGACACCGGTGACAACCGGCTGGAGAGCCGCACCGAAGCCCACCGCAACCCGCACGACCCTCCCGCGCCGGAAATCGGCGACGAATACGCGGCAGGACGCGCCCTGGTCGACCTCGGCCACCAGCTGCTGCGCTTCGGCACGGCCGATGCCGCCGCCAACGAACCGCCGCTACAAGGATGACCGCCATGGCTGCGCCCCTCGGCGGCCGGCTGTCCGCTCATCGCGGCGGCGTCCGGCCCTCAGGGAGGGGACGGTGCTCATAGAGCACGCAGGCGGCGGGGACTGCCGATCACCGCCGGGCCCGGCTCGGAGACATCGGCCGACGAGTGGCCCGGCGCAGGCAACCGCCCGGTCCTACTCGCAGGGACCCGGCAGACCGGGCAGCCATGGCGCCAAGGTACGTGGAGTCGTCGTCCCGTGCCGTCGACGCCGTGACTCTCGCCCGGCTGGCCGCAGCACGCGGCGCGTCCGCTGCGGAACCGCTGGGCGGCGAGCCGCAGGTGCTGTGGTTGTTCCTGGTCCAGGCGGCTGCGTCAGTCGGCGAACTCCCTGATCGCAGAAGGGGCAGGTGGATCGATCCCGCATACGGCGAAATGCTGACCGCTGTGGCGACATCAACGAGGAGGACTACCAGCGCCGCATGAGCGGCATCGCCCGTGGGCGGCGCAGGCCAGCCGCCGGACGGTCAGCCTCAAGGAGGACCGTCTTCACCGCAGGCTTCTTCCACCCGAAGACAATGCGGGACTGTCAGGTCATGGGCGCCTCCAACGCCTTCCTGGTGGCACTGTTCACCGAGATATACGGCATCCCACTCACCGTGTCTCTGCTGGGCAGCTGGCTCGGGCTCCCCGTTCCCGCTGCTCAAGGACGCCGACGGCCACCTGTGGAACGACCTGACCGGCTGGAGCAGCGACCCATACCTGAGCCCCTTCCACCTGGCCGGCTATGTCGCACTCGGCGTCGGCTTCTGGCTGATCGCCGCCTCCTGGAAGGTCCTCCACGAGGCTGCAGGCCGTCCCCCGGGCCGGGGGTGGGCCACCACCCACGACAACCCGCACGGAACACGATCAAGCTGCCGGGGCGGTGAAGCACCCGGACAATGGAAGAGGCGCGTTCCGGTGGTTGACCCGCGGCATCGAGGAAGGCGGTCGCCATGACCAGCATCACCCAACGCATCGCCACCCTGTTCCGGATCAAGGCGAACAAGGCGCTGGACAAGGCCGAGGACCCACGCGAGGTTCTGGACTACTCCTACGAGCAGCAGCGCGAGATGCTGCAGAGAGTGCGACGTGGCGTGGCCGATGTGGCGACCAGCCGCAAGCGGGTCGAGCTGCAGGTGAACCAGTTGCGGCAGTCCACGGGCAAGCTCCAGGGCCAGGCGGAACAGGCACTTGCCATGGGGCGTGAGGATCTGGCCCGTGAGGCGCTGACCCGGCGTACGGCAGTGGACTCGCAGATCACCGATCTGGAGGGACAGCAGGCGTCGCTGCAGGACCAGGAGGAGAAGCTGACGCTGGCGGCGCAGCGTCTGGAGGCGAAGGTGGAGGCGTTCCGTACCCGTAAGGAGACGATCAAGGCCACCTACACCGCCGCCGAGGCGCAGACCAGCATCACCGAGGCGGTCACCGGCATCGGCGAGGAGATGGGCGATGTGGGCCTGGCAATGCAACGCGCGCAGGACAAGACCGAGCAGCTTCAGGCGCGAGCCGGTGCGCTGGACGAGCTGATCGCCTCCGGCGCGCTGGACGACGCCACGCTGCCGGCCGGCCGTGACGACATCCAGGCCGAACTCGAGCGCGTCACCGCGGGAAGCGACGTGGAGACCGAGCTGGCCCGGATGAAGGCGGCGCTCCCGGCGTCCACAGGCCCCGCGGCGGTGGAGGGCCCCGAGGGGAAGGAGAGGTCATGATCACGCGGATTCTCGGCGAGGGCCAGTACGAGATCGCCGAAGAACACCTCGATCACCTCAATGAACTGGACTCCGCCCTGCAGGCGGCCGCTACCGCGGGCGACGAGGCGGCGTTCGCCTCCGCCCTGTCGGCCCTGCTGGACGCGGTGCGCAGCCTCGGCACACGGGTGCCGGACGAGCGGATCACTCCGTCGGAACTCGTACTTCCCGATGAGGGCACCAGTCTCGCGCAGGTGAGCGAGTTGCTCTCCGACGAGGGCCTGATCCCGGGGTGAGTGTGTGATGCGCAGCCGCTTCGAGCCCGACCGGCAGCTGACCGCCCGCATGGTGGTCACGATGTTCCTGCTCGGGCTGGTGTACGTGGCGTTCATCGCCGCGCTGATCGTGCTGCTCAAGTCCGTCGTCCTGGTGGTCATCATCGCCGCGGCGCTGCTGGGCGCGCAGTTCTGGTACTCCGACCGGATCGCCCTGTACGCCATGCACGGCCGCCTCGTCACACCCGAGGAGCAGCCCCGGTTGCACGGGGTCATCGACCGGCTGTGCGCCACCGCGGACATGCCCAAGCCCCGGGTCGCCGTCTCCGACATGGACCTGCCCAACGCGTTCGCCACCGGCCGCAACGCCGACAACGCCGTCGTCTGCGTGACCACCGGCCTCATGCGCCGTCTGGAGACCGAGGAACTCGAAGGCGTCCTCGCCCACGAGCTCTCCCACGTCGCACACCGCGATGTCGCCGTGATCACCATCGCCTCGTTCCTGGGCGTGATCGCCGGACTCGTCGTCCGCTTCGCCTTCTACTCCCAGCTGTTCGGAGGACGCGACCAGCGCGACCAGAACACCGCCGTCGTCTTCATGGCCGTGATGACGGTCTCCGCCCTCGTCTACGCCATCAGCTTCCTGCTCATCCGGGCCCTGTCCCGGTATCGCGAACTGGCTGCCGACCGCGCCGCGGCGATGCTGACCGGAAAGCCGTCCGTCCTGGCGTCGGCGCTGACCAAGGTCAGCGGCGACATCGCCCGTATCCCCACCCGGGACCTGCGCACCGCGCAGGCGTTCAACGCGTTCTTCTTCACCCCCGCCCTCGGGCCCGGCACGACCGTGGCGCACCTGTTCTCCACCCACCCCACCCTGGAACGCCGTATCGAGGCGCTCGCGGAGATCTCCGCGCAGCTGGGCGAGGCAGGCGGCGAACCGCACGCCGGGGCGTGAGGAGAAGGAGCTGGTACCCATGGGATTCCTGGACGTCCTGTTCGGCCGGAGCAAGCCAGTGAAGCCTGACCTGGACCAGCTCTTCGGTCTCCCCTCAGCGGCGATCACCCTTCAGGCAGCCGTCGGCTTCACCCCGACCGGAGCGGGCTCGGTCTGCTTCGCCGCCATCGAGGGCGGGGCGTTCGCACAGGTCCAGCAGGAGGTACGTGCCCTCCTCGGTGCGGACTTCGAACGCGGTGACGCGCCGGTGGAGTTCAGCCGCGACACCTACGGATATTCGTGGCTTCTCTCCCGCCGCGACCCCGGCGACCTGACCAGCCTGGTCAACGACCTGCACGCGGTGAACACCGCCCTTCAGGACAGCGGCTTCGGTCCACAGCTGCTCTGCTCCCTGGTCACCTTCCACGACGCCGAGCTGCGTTCCCTCGCGCTCGTCTATCTCTACAAGCGCGGCACCTTCTACCCGTTCGCTCCGCTGCCCGGAGACAGGCGCGACAATCCGCTGGAACTCCAGGTCAAGGCTGTGATCAAGGACGATCTACAGATCGAGAAGGACCTGACCCGCTGGTTCCCGCTCTGGGGCGCCCCCGGCCTATGAGGGGCGAGCCTGTCCGATCGAGGAAGGTGCCCACGTGACAGAGGCCGATGCCCGTCCTGAGGGCTGGTCGGGCTCTCGACGGCGGCATCGCGGGACGTGTCCAGATAGACGGACGCGAAAGGACCCGGCTGGCTGTACAGGAGTCGAGGAAGGGAAGTCGCATGGTCGCTCCCGAGAGGGGCTCTCGGCGCCACCAGCCACCATGCCCGTGATGCCGCCGCACCGAGGCACGTTCGGGTTGGCGTCGCGGTTCGTTCCAACTCCAGGATGCCCACGAGACAGATATCTATCCCGGTCCGGGATGCGTGATCGAGACCCGTCCGGTACGCGATCCCTCATCCGGGTAGCCCCATCGCGAGCGGCGGTGGCCGGCTTCACCGACTGCGGCTATCAGGGTTGTCGGCTGTCGCGGACACCACACGATGGCCATGGCTCCGGCCTGGTTCAGGTACGTCAACGGTGGGTCCACAGTGGTTCCACGACGGCCCATTCGCTGTCCCATTCGTCCAGGGTGGCGGCCTCGGTACGCCGCAGGCGCAGGCCGACCACGCCGGCGGCGGTCAAGGCGAGCGTCCCGGCGACGAGGGTGCCGCCGGCGACGGCGCCGAACTGTCCTTCGGCCGTGCTGCGCGGGGCGCGGGTGACCGCCCCGGCGTCGTCGACCCAGATCGTCTTCGTGGTGCCTTCTGCGGTATGGGGCTGGACGGGAACCTTGCCGGTGCGCAGTGTGCCGTCGGGGGCGCGCCAGGAGGCGTCGACGAGTACGGGGGGTGTGGCGAAGCGGGCGGCCGTCGACGAGCCGTTGGCGCGGGCGAGGGTGGTCGCGGTGGTCTCGTGGCGGTGGCCTGCCTCGTCGCGGGCGGTTCGTGCCGCGTCGCTCCACATGCGGGCACCCGCAATCACGCCGCAGATCAAGGCGATGAGCGTGGCGAGGGCGAGGCCGACGTGCCAGCGGGTGCGGGTCCGGTCGCAGGGGCGGCGCAGGGAGTTGGCGTCCGGACCGGCAGGGTCGCCGTTGCGGCCGTCGCGCCAGGGCCGCTGCGGCTGCCCGGGGGGCGGTGTCGCTCCGTCGCGCATGACGGGCCTCCAGGTGGGACGGCTCCCACCGGGCCCGCACGGGCTCAGCGGGGTGCGGTGGTTTCGGCCCCGAGGGGTGGATCCGGGACCTGGCCGGGCTTCATGTGGCGGATTCCGCTTCGTCGGCTCCCCCTGCACGGGTCACGGGAACGGTGCGGGCGCGGCTCTCCTGGGGCTGCCGGACGGCGACGCTGACGGTGAGGACGCCGTCGGCGTACTCTGCCTTCACGTCCTCGGGGTCGATCACCTCCGGCAGGCGCACCGCGCGCTCGAAGGAGCCGTAGCGGAACTCGGAGTGGTCCTTCGTCTCGCTGCTCTCCTCGTGCTCGGCGCTGACCGTGAGCACGTCGCCGTCCACAGTGATCGTGATGTCCTCGTCCGGGTCCACGCCGGGCAGCTCCGCCTTCAGCACGTACCGTCCCTCGCCGCTCGTCACCTCGATAGGGATGACGTGCCGTTCGAAAGCCGTGCGCCACATCGGGAAGCGGGGTAGGTCGCCGAACCAGTCCCTGACGTCGGGGAACTCGGGGAAGAAGCTGCGACGACGTTCCATGCCAGTTGACATGATCGTTCGCTCCTTGCGTCGTGGATCCACCTGTCATCCCCACCCTGGCGCCCGTCGGCGCGCTCTCCGAGTGCCGGACGGGCCCGAGAAGGGGCCGAACGGGGCACGGCTTCCAGGGACCTACCGGCCCCTCCGGCGCACAGCTGCAACGTCACAGCGCTCCCGAGTCGGGTCACATCGCGGCCCACATGCGCGGCAGGACGATCTGGGGTACTCCTCGAAGGAGAGGAAGGGGCGTACTTCGGCCCTCGGTCGCCGACGCTTGCGCGTCCCTTCCTGCCGCGTCGTTCGAGAGTGAGGCAGTTGTCATGGAGCCAGTCGTCACGGTCGGCCTGGACGGCTCGCCCGAGAGCATGGCGGCCGCTCATTGGGCCGCCGACGAGGCGGAGCGGCGCAAGGTCACTCTGCGCCTGATGCATGCCTGGCCCATGCTCGCGCCCGAGCCGGTCCGCGCCGCATCGGAGATTGACCAGAACTACTGGGCGAAGCGGCTCGTGCACCAGGCGCAGGCGGAACTCCAGGCCCGCCACCCGGGCCTCCTGATCGTCGGCAACCTGGTCGCCGACGACGCGCAGGACGCCCTGCTGAAGGCGGCGGCCGAGTCCGAGCTGACCGTGCTGGGTTCGCGCGGCCTGACTTCATCCGAGAGCTACTTCCTCGGCTCCGTCAGCATGGCCGTCGTGGCCCGGGCCGAACGGCCCGTGGTCCTGATCCGTGCCGAGGCCCGCGAGCAGGGCTCGTCCCCCGCCTCTCGTAGCGTCGTGGTCGCGCTGAAGCTGCACGGCCCGTGCGACGACCTGCTCGCCTTCGCCTTCGAGGCCGCCGCGGCGCGCGGCGTGCCTCTCCAGGTCGTCCACGGCCGAAGTCTGCCGCTCCACGCGCATACCCCTTGGGGAGTGGATCACGACGTCGCCAAAGAGATCACAGAGGACGCGAAGAAGGAGCTGGGTCAGGTCCTTCGCCCCTGGCGCGAGAAGTTCCCCGGCGTGGAGCCGGTCGATGCCGTCCGCCTCGAAAGCCCCGCCGAGGCCGTCGTGCGCGCCGCCGAGGGAGCCAGTCTGCTGGTCGTCGGCCGGCGCAAGCACCGTCCCCCACTCGCACCACGCCTCGGCCCCCTGGCCCACGCCGCCCTGCACCACGCGCGCTGCCCCGTCGCCGTCGTCCCCCATGACTGAGCCGACGCCGTTGGACGAGCTGATCGCGACGGTGCGCCAGGAGCACACTGCCACGCTCCGACCGGGCACCGCCTCTGGCACCGACGCGCCGCTCCCGCGGGCAGCCGTGCGCGAGACCCATACCGCGGTCGTGTTCTTCGTCGGTGACCGCGCCTACAAACTCAAGAAGCCGGTCGACCTGAAGTTCCTGGACTACACCACCGTGGAGGCCCGGCGGGAGGCGTGCGAGCGGGAAGTCGCTCTCAACCGCCGCTTCGCGCCGGATGTCTACCTGGGCGTGGGCGAGATCCGGCTCTCCGAAGCGGAGGCGCCCGAGCCCCTCGTGGCGATGCGCCGCATGCCGGCCGAGCGCCGCCTCTCCCGGCTCGTGCGGGAGGCCGTGGTTGTCGACGATGCCCTGCGAGCCGTCGCACGGCTCCTCGCCACCCGTCACGCGAGCGCGTCCCGCACACCGGAGGTGGACGCGCAGGGCACGCGGGACGCCCTGTCATCGCGCTGGGAGGCGAGCTTCGCGCAGGTGCGCGAGATGAGCGGAGAGGGCCCCGTGCCCGAGGGTGTGGAGGACGTGGAGCGGCTGGTCCGCCGCTATCTCGCCGGACGTGAGCGGTTGTTCGAGATGCGCATCGAGCAGGGCCGGATCGTCGACGGCCACGGCGACCTGCTCGCCGAGGACATCTTCTGCCTCGACGACGGCCCTCGCATCCTGGACTGCCTGGAGTTCGACGACCACCTCCGCTATGTCGACGGCCTCGACGACGCCGCCTTCCTCGCCATGGACCTCGAACAGCTCGACGCCCCGGAAGCGGCGGCGTTCTTCCTCGCCCGCTACAGCGAGTACTCCGGCGATCCCGCGCCACCCTCGCTGCGGCACCACTACGTCGCCTACCGCGCCTTCGTCCGCGCCAAGGTCTCCCTGATCCAGGCCCGCCAAGGCGCTCCGGGTGCCGACCTCGCCGCACGGCGACTGATCACCACGACCCTGCGGCACCTGCGCACCTCCGCCGTCGGCCTGACCCTCGTGGGTGGACTCCCCGGCAGCGGGAAGTCCACCCTCTCCGGCGCACTGGCCGACCGCCTGGGCGTCACCCTCCTCAGCAGCGACCGCATCCGCAAAGAACTCGCCGGCCTCCCGGCGGACCAGCCCGCTTCCGCCCCCTACGGCGAGGGCCTGTACACACCCGAGTGGACCGCCACGACCTACACGGCCCTGCTGGAACGCGCAGCCACCCTGCTGTCCCGCGGCGAGTCCGTCGTCCTGGACGCCACCTGGTCGAGCGCCGAACAGCGCGAAGCCGCCCGGCGCGTGGCTGAACGCACCCATGCCGACCTCGTGGCCCTGCATTGCCAGGTCCCGGACGAGATGACGGCGGCTCGCCTGGAACACCGCGCCGCCGGACCGTCCGACGCCAACCTCGACGTGGCCGCCGCCATCGCGGCGCGAGAGCCTCCGTGGACAGAAGCCGTCGTGATCGACACCAGCGGCCCCTTGGAGGCCGCGGTCTCCCAAGCGCTGACAGCCGTACGCCCGCACGATAGCGGCCCCCTCGTCTTCCGCCGCCCCTACATGGAGCCGGGCTAGCAGCGGAAGACACCGATGCGACCGCCCCAGCACGAGTCACCCCATCGACCGGGAGAGCCCGCTCCCGTTCACCGCAAGAAGGAGACGTCATGACCGAGAACATCACCCCGAACGAGCACGGGAGGCTGCGCACCCTGGAGGCCCAGGTGCAGGTCCTGGCTCAGGCTGTCAGAGCGCTCGCCGAAGGGCTGGAGGAGATCCCCTCGGAGGACACCGACAGGGAGAAGCAGGCGGCTCGCGGCGCCCGGCTGGCACACGAGCTGCTCCTGTCCCAGGGACTGTAGGAACCAGGCCGATGAAGGTCTCCGAAGCGATGAGCCATCCGGCGGTGTCCGTGCCCACAAGGACACCGCTGAGACAAGTCGCCCGAGAGATGGCCGAGTACGGGGTCGGTTCCGTGATCGTCACCGAGGGCGACACCCTCCGAGGCATCGTCACCGACCGCGACCTCGCGCTGGCCGCTCTCGCAAGAAGTCTCGACGCGGACGAGATGATCGATTCGGTGATGACCTCGCCCGTGATCACGGTTGACGTCACCGATGACATCCACGTGGCCTACCGAACCTTCCGCAGGTCCGGGTTCCGTCGCCTCCCCGTCCTGGACGGTCACCGGGTCGTGGGCGTCCTGACCGTGGACGACATGCTCATCGACGTCTTCCAACGGTTGGCCGACCTCCTGGGCCCGGTCGCCTGGAGCGTCCTGGAGGAACCACCCGGGCCGCCCTCCGCGGACCCCCGCTCACGCGGGGCCTGACAGCGGGACGCCTGGTTGCTCATCCCTTGACGACCCCGAGCGGTACCAGCCGGGCGACCAGCCGGGCGAGCCCCGCGCCCTCCGTGGCGACGGCCACGGCGTCGACGTCCTTGTAGGCGTCGGGCGCCTCCTCGGCAAGCGCACGCCAGGACTTCGGCCGTACAGCGATGCCGTGCGATTCCAGCTCCTCGTGCAGTTGCTCGCCGCGGACGCGGCGCAGCGCCTGGTGGCGGCTCCAGACGCGGCCGGCGCCGTGGGCGGCGGACCAGAAGGCGGCGTTGCCGACGACGCCGGCCATCACGTACGAGGCCGTGCCCATGGTGCCGGGCACAAGCACGGGCTGCCCGACCTCCGCCAGGTCGTCCGGCAGGTCCGGGTGTCCGGGCGGCAGAGCCCGGGTGGCACCCTTGCGGTGGACGCACAACCGGCGCCGTACCCCGTCCACATCGTGCGTCTCGATCTTCGCCATGTTGTGGGAGACGTCGTAGACGAGGTCGAGGCCCGCCCCTGCGACGACGGTGAAGGCGTGGCGCGCGGCCTCGGTGAGCAATTGGCGGTTGGCGCGTCCGTAGTTGGCGGCGGCGGCCATCGCCCCCAGATAGGCGCTGCCCGGCGTGGAGACGGCGGGCGCGCAGGCCAACTGCCGGTCCGGCAGCTCGATGCCGAAGGAGCGCAGGGACTGGTCCATGGCATGGACGTGGTCGCTGCACACCTGGTGCCCCAGGCCGCGTGAACCGCAGTGGATCATGACGCACACCTGGCCGGTGTGCAGCCCGAAGGCGGTCGCGGTGGGCTCGTCGTACACCCGGTCCACGGCCTGCACCTCCAGGAAGTGGTTGGCCGACCCCAGACTGCCCACCTGCCGGAGTCCCCGGTCCACGGCGCGCTGGCCGACCTGTGACGGATCGGCCCCCGGCAAGGTCCCGCGGTCCTCGCAGCGCTCCAGGTCGCGGGGCACACCCCGGCCGTGCTCGACCGCGTAGGCGGCCCCGGAGACCATGAGTTCCCCCAGCTGGGAGCGCCCCGACAGCTTCCACAGCCCGCCCGGTCCCAGGCCGCGAGGGACGGTGTCACCCAGGATGTCCATCAGGCGCCGCATCCGTGGGGCCAGCGGGCCGCGGTCGATGCCGGCGGCGAGCAGCCGTACGCCGCACGAGATGTCGAAGCCGACGCCGCCGGGCGAGATCACCCCGCCGGCATCCATGTCCGTGGCGGCCACCCCGCCGATCGGGAAGCCGTACCCCCAGTGCACGTCGGGCATGGCGTACGACGCGCGGACAATGCCCGGCAGCGTCGCCACGTTCACGACCTGTTCCAGAGCCTTGTCCCCCGCCGCCTGCGGCAGTAGCTCCCGCGTCGCGAAGACGACCCCGGGCACGCGCATCGGGACCTGCCGCTCGATGCGGAACCGGAACGGGGTCTCCTCGACCAGGGTGATGTCCATGCCCGCCACCTTCTCTTCGCGCCACGCGGGCGGCCCCGGACGCCGCCCCGGCGGCAGGCCCGTTCTTCGACACGGCGGTTCACGTGGCACGGATCCCCATCACTCCCAGTACAACGTCCGGACCGCGCTTTCGCGCGGCGGGTGCCGGGGATCCCGCCCACGCTGGGCGAGGACCGCGGCGAGATCGAAGCGGCTCTGCGCGGGGGAGCTGCCCGAGGTGGTGACGGAGGACGACATCAAGGGCGACCTGCACACCCACACCGACCTCACCGACGGCCTCGCCACGCTGGAGGAGATGGTGAGGGCCGCCGCCGCACGGGGCTACGCCTACTACTCGGTCACCGACCACGCTCCGGACCTGTCGATGCAGCACGTGACCGACGAGAAGGTCCTGGACCAGCACGACCGCGTACGGGCACTGGACCGCAGGCACCATCGGATGCGCCTCCTGCACGGCACCGCGCTCAACGTAGCCCCGGACGGGAGCGTGGACGGGCCCGACGCGTTCCTCGCTGGCTTCGACCTCTGCGTCACCTCGGTGCACTCCCACTTCAGCCTCGACCGGCAGGCGATGGTCCGTCGGCTCGTCCGCGCCTGCGAGGACCCCCACGTCGGCATCATCGGCCATCCCACCACCCGCCTCATCGGCAAGCGGCCGGGCATCGACGCCGACCTCGACGAGGTGTTCGCCGCCTGCGCCCGTACCGGCACCGCCCTGGAGATCAACGCCCAGCCCGACCGTGTCGACCTGGGCGACGAGGACACCCTCCGGGCGAGAAGTCACGGGGTGAAGTTCGCCATCGGCACCGACGCCCACTCCATCCCCCAGCTCGCCCAACTCCGCTACGGCGTCGGCACGGCTCAACGCGGATGGCTCACCCCCGACGACGTCATCAACACCTGGCCGCTGCGGCGGCTGCGGCGATTCCTGCGCAAAGACCGAACGGACCGAGCGAGCTGAGTGCGCACTCACACGTCGAGCGTCACCGAGCAGGTCCAGCCGTCCTGCCCACGGTTCAGCGCCAGTCCGTGCAGCGTGACGGCCTTCGGGGCGGCACCCGTCACCGGAAGCGACCCGGCGTCGGCCATCTGGAAGACGCCCTTCACGCCGCCGTCGACGGGGGCGAGTTCCACGTCGACCGGGACCTCGCCCTCCGTGTCCAGCCGGTAGACGACCTCGTCCAAGAGCGCGACCAGCACGTCCTCGTCCCGCTCCGCCCGTATTTCCACGTCCCGCCGGCGGACTCCCGCCGCCCCCGTCAAGTCCAGGAACGACGCGCAGACGCCTCGTACGGCCTGCGCCAGGCACTCCTCCCGGGTGGGGGCCCATGCCTCCACCCGGGAATCCGCCGTATGCGGCACATCGCGAAACCCACTGCGGCCAGCCGCGGGGTCCGGTCCCTTCACGCCCCCGTCTCCCTCGCGCGTCGCGTCCGGCAGTCAGGGAAAGGCCGTGCCACGGTAGCCCCGCCGGGGCGGCAGCTCGGGCAACACCGTGCCGGCCTGGGGACGCCGGTCCGCCGGCTCCTCCCGCACCGGGTGACCGGCCAGGGCCGCGACGATGTCGACCGCCGTCAGCACCCCGGCAAGATGCCCGTCCTCGGCCAGCACCGGAAGGGCATCGGCGCCGGTGTACGTCATCATGTCGACCGCGTGGCGTACGGTCTGCTCCACGTGCACGAGCACCGGCCCGTGGCCCCGAAGGAGTTCATCCACCCGCGCCTCCGACAGCGAAACGGCGGGAGCACCACACGCGACCGCCACATCAGCCCTCTCCAGCAAGCCGGCACAGCGACCGTCCGGACGCACCACCGGAAGGTGACGGCACCCCGACCGTTCCAACAGCTCCCACGCCACGAGCACCGTCTCACCGACGTCGACCGTGACCACGGCGGGGCGCATCACCGCGCCCACCGTCCGCGCCAGGACCTCCTCCTGCTCTTCCACGATCGCCTCCTCGGTCACAAGAGCCGGACTGCGGCTGCCCGCCTCCGCAGGGCTCGCCCGGAGGCGGGCAAGTCACCCCGAGTGGGGTTCAAGCGGTTCGGACTTCCGCACAGTTGACGCCATGCCAGCAGGCGCGACCCCGCAGCACCGATCAGCCGGTCGGCTCGAGAAGAATTGCTTGGATGTCGTGCGGGAGTTGCTCCAGTGCAGCCTCCAGGTGTCCGGGCGAGACGTGCTCGCGTACGACGCCGGTGACGACAGGAGCGATCCGGGGCACTTCCTCGGCAGTGACCTTGACCTCCTGGACGAAGCGGTTGACGTAGCCTTCGCGGTCGTACTTGACCGGTACGGTGCTGGGATCCCAGCCGTCGTAGTACGCGCCCCGCAACAGGTCGGGGAGCTGGGCGGCGAAGTGGGCGGCCACGTCGACGGTGGGTCGATCGCGGAGCGTGTGCAGCACGGGTCAAACTCGCGTGTGCAGCACGGGTCGAACTCGGCGGCCTTCCTCTGCCTGCCCTACGGGCTCCATGCTAGGGCGGGCGGAACGGGTCGGCAGCCGCAGCACCACACGGCGGCACAGGCGCCTGGGTGCATCGGGGCCGGTGGGCGAGGTGGGCTGCTGGGGGCGCCGCCCGAGCATGGTCTTGTGCCTGTCCCTATGGACGGACGACCACCTGATGGTCCGTGCTCGGTGGCCCGTACCGCACACGGCGGGGTCACCCCACGGTGCAGGGAGGGAGAACCGTGGGCCGCTATGCGCGTGTCGTGGTCAAGCTCAACGGCGAGGCGTTGGCCGGGGCGGCCGGTGCCGGGCCTGATCCGGCCTGCCTAGCGCACTTGGCGGACGAGGTCGCCTCAGTGCACGACCGCGGGGTGCAGACCGCGGTGGTCGTCGGAGGGGGAAACCTCTTGCGGGGGCGGCTCGCCGGGAGCTGGGGTATCGGGAGGGCCGAGGCGGACGACATCGGCATGCTTGGCACGGTGATGAACGCCCTGATGCTGCGAGGTGCGCTGACCGCGCGCGGCGAACCGGACGTGCGGGTGATGACGGCCGTCCCGATGCAGAGCTTCGCCGGGCCGTTCATCCGGCTGCGTGCGGACCGGCACCCGGGGCGCGGCCGGATCGTGCTGCTGGCCGGAGGCACCGGACAGCCGTATGTCACGGCCGACTACGCAACGGTGCCAAGCGCGGCGCCGAAGGCGTCTACGACAGCGATCCGAAGACGCATCCGGACGCGAAACGGTCGGCGAGGGCTCGACCGGTGCCGCCGACGATCTGGCCGGCGCCACCCAGATCGCCGTCCGCATGGTCCGCGAGTCCATGGTCCTGGAGGTACTCCAGCAACAGCGGCCGGACGGCCACCACCCCGGGGCGACAGGGAAACCGACACCGTCCCCCGCGCCCCCGTGCGGCGACGCCCGCAAACGCGCAGGGGGCGACCATGATGCGGCGATCGAGGGCGATCCACGATGAGCGGCTGTTGTCCAGGGCCGTGGGGATCCGGGTGGTGAACTTCCCGCCGTCCTTAAGGGTTCCGCTGATCGCGCCCGTGTCGTTGATGTCGACCGTCTTGACCTGGCCAGCGCCCACTCTGCCGAGGAAGTCGCTGTACGACAGCTCCGCACCTTGCGGGGACGAGGGGACACGCAGCAGGACCACGAGCAGGACCGCCAGTGTGACGATGGGCAGCAGCCAACGCGTCCAGGAGGGCTTCGGCGAGGGCTCCGACGGCCTGGGCGGCTCACGCAGCGGGCCGAACGACCCTTCCCGGGGGCTGACAGGTCCGCCTATTTGGATCGGCGCGACGACGCGCAGCATGAGCAGTCCTGAGAATCATCGTTTCGCGGAGGTGAACCGCGACCCGCACATCGCTGGTCCGCCGGCGGGGAAGGCGTGCGGCGGCGGTCCGGCACATCGAAAGCGGCAGCGCCGGACCACGCCGTACGCCACCGATGTACAGCGCCCCTGTCGAGTCCGCGTACAGGCAGGGGGCGAACAGAAGATCCGGAGCGAACGGGTTTGACACCGCCGGGGTGGTTCGCCTCCGGAGGAGTGCGGTCAGGGCATCATGCTGTTGGTCGCGGCCCGGCCCGAACCGCCCGTATAGCAGCACGACGACCGGGGCCAGACACGTGCCGACGAGGTTGTCATCATCGGAACAGTGAGGTGGAGAGCATGCCGTACGACCGCACCGTCAAGCCGGCGGGGACCTTCGAGGCGACCGTGGAGGCCGTTCGCCGTGCACTGACGGAGCAGGGCTTCGGCATCCTGACCGAGATCGACGTCCAGGCCACGCTCAAGGCGAAGCTCGACCACGACATGGAGCCCTATCTGATCCTCGGGGCATGCAATCCCCCGCTCGCCCGGCAGGCGCTGGACGCCGACCGCTCGGTCGGGCTGCTCCTGCCCTGCAACGTCGTGGTCCGCACCGACGGCGACCAGGTGATCGTCCAGGCGATCGACCCCTCCACCATGGTCGCTCTCACCGGCGTCGACGCCATGGCCCCGGTCGCGGAGGAGGCTTCTCGCCGCCTCGACGCCGCACTCGCCTCCCTCGCGGAAGGCGGTGCGTGAGCGGGCGAACACCGTGCCGGCCGACCTGCCCTCCGCGAGGGCCATCGGCCGTGGGAGGCCGTCAGTCTGCGGGGCCGCGTGCGGGCAGGGCCGTGAGCTGCCTTGCGATGTCGTCCGCCCATGCCTCGACCGCCGCCCAGTCCCGGTGGTCTCCGTAACGACAGCCGAGCAGAGAAAAGAGCACAGCCCCCTTGCGGTCCAGGTGTTCGCGCCGGATCACGCCCGAGAAGCGTCGATGCTCCCGGGGATTGACGACGTCGACGAGCGCGGCGACACGCGGCTGCACGGCGCGGTCGGCCAGCAGGCGCAAGAGCCTGGGCAGGGCGGCGGACATCCCGACGCTGAACATCCACACCGGCTGCTCACGCAACCCCTCGGCGCCGACCCGGACGGCGGCTTCCGCCGTCGGCAGCCAGGCTCCGTCATGAACCGCGCTCCCCATGACGAACGCGTCAGCCCGCGGGAGCCCCTGCCCGCCGAGGGCCGAGGCCAGCTCCCGCACGTCGACATGGTGGCCGTGAGTTCTCAGCCGAGCGCCGATCCGTGAGGCGATCTCCTGCGTGGAGTGATGCTCGGAGGCGTACAGGACGCGTACACATACCATGGTTCTGCCTCCGTGTCTGGGGTCCGCCGCGAAGGCGGCGGCACTAAGCGGAAGAAGTAGGACTCGGGAAGTCCTCTCCGGAGGGCCGCGCAGGCGACCGCCGCATCAGACCGGACTGCCTGCGGCTCTTCCGTGATCGCCTCCTAGGTCGCATGAGTCCGGACACGCAGAGGCGGACGTCCCACGTGCAGGATCGGCGTTTCCTGATCCATCGGCAGGACAGTGCACGCGTTCGCCGGACCTCTGCACGCCGACGTAGACGTAGGGGCATTACGTACCCCGGCCTCCGCCGCCACCGCGCGGGACGCTCGTCATCAGCCACGTGACCGTGCGGCTGACGTCCGACGCGGAGACGATGCCGACCAGCCTCTTCCGGTCGAGCACCAGGGCCCGATGCTCGGCGCCCGGCTGCATGCGCGGCAGCAGGTCCGCCAGGGGATCGTCCGCGCCGACGACCGTGACCTCCGTCAGCGGCAGCATGACCCGCTCCACCGTCACGGCGTGCTGCCGGTCCTCCGGCACCCTCCTGGCCAAGTCCAGAGTCATGAGGCCGACGGGCGCGGAGCCGTCGCCGGTCACCGGAAAGGCCGAATGGCGAAACCGGTACTGCGGGTCGGCCAGGAAGGCCGCCACCGTGAGGCCGACGGGAACCGTGACCGGATCCGGTGTCATGGCCTGCCGTACCGGAATGCCGGCGAGAACGGCACGCAGCTGTGCCTGCTGCCCCTCCATGGTGGCCGCGGCAACCAGGAACCAGCCGATCATCGCCAGCCACAGTCCGCCGAAGACGTCTCCCCGCACGAACAGGAACAGTCCCACCACCGTCAGGAACCAGCCGAAAGCGCGACCGGCCGCCGTCGCGCCCGCGGTCGCGCGCAGCCGGTCTCCCGTACGCCACCACAGGAAGGCACGCAGCAGGCGCCCGCCGTCCAACGGAGCGGCCGGAACGACGTTGAACACCGCCAGCAGGATGTTGATCGCCGCGAGCCAGGCCAGCGCCTCGACGGCCAGCCCCGGCGCGGCCGTCGTGTCGAGCAGCCACGCGGCAAGCGTGAAGAGCCCGCCCAGAACGAGGCTGACCAGGGGACCGACGCCCGCGATCCGCAGCTCCGCCGCCGGGTTCGGCGCCTCCGCCTTGAGCCGTGCCACACCGCCGAGCAGCCACAGGACGATGTCGTCCACCTCGACCCCGTTACGCCGGGCGACGATCGCGTGCGCCAGCTCGTGCGCGAGCAGAGAAGCGAAGAAGACCACGGCGGTCAGGATCCCTGCCGCCCAGTACGCCGGCCAGCCGTGGCCCGGGTGCGCCTCGGGCAGACGGCCCTCCGCGAGCCCGAGGGCGATCACGGCGAAAATGAGCAGAACGCTCCAGTGGACTCCGATCCGGACCCCTGCGATCCGTCCCAGAACGAACGTCGGCCGCATGGTGCTCTCCCAACGTCAGATGCGTGACGGGTCCACAGTCGCCGCGTCCCCCTCTACGGAGGCCGACGTCTGCGGACAAACTCCTCGTGCTCGGCCTGCTCCGGGATCTGTCCGGCCCCACCGTCGGGGGCACCGCGTGCCGTGGGCGACCGCGTGCTCGCGCCTACGCAAAACGCTTGGCTTCGGCCACCTCGTCCGGTGCCGCCACGCCGGCCGGCTTGCCCAGGTCGAATGCCGATACGGGCTTGGGGGCGGGCCGCGCCGTGGCGGCGGCGGTCGCTTCGCGGGCGAGGAAGGCGCCGAGGTCCCCGATGGTGCTCATCAGCGGTGCGGGGAAGACCACGGTGGTGTTCTTGCCCACACCGATCTCGATCAGGCTCTGCAGGTTGCGAAGTTGCAGGGCGAGCGGGTGAGCCATCATCGTGTCGGAGGCGTCACCCAGGGCGGCAGCGGCGAGGGACTCCCCCTCAGCGCTGATGATCTTGGCGCGCTTCTCCCGCTCGGCCTCGGCCTGTCGGGCCATCGCGCGCTTCATGGACTCCGGCAGCTGGATGTCCTTGAGCTCGACCAGCGTGACCTCGACACCCCACTCCGTAGTGGTCACGTCAAGCATCTGACGGATGTCCAGGTTGATGCGGTCCGTCGACGAACGGGATGATGAACCGCAGCCCGGGCTCGCGCGTGCCGATCAGCCGGCCGAACCGGAAGAGGACGCCCCGCTCGTACTGCCGGACGATACGTACCGCCATCGCGAGCGTGATCATTACCAGGACGACCAGCACCACCACGACGGTGATCAGAATGGTCATGTCTCGCTCCCAAGCAGGATGCGCTGCGGCGAGCGGCCGTCAGAACGAAGCATCGCCTGAGCCGGGCGTCTGTGGCGCAGAACCGTTTCCCGGTCCCACTGCGAGGCTGCCCCACTGGAACCGCCGTACGGTAGGGCCGACAGGGCCTGTATCGCCGCCGCCCGGCCCCGTGGCCGCTCGTCCGCCGCCGGTGGCTCAGCGGCGGCGTGCGGTAAGGTCCGCGTGCGTCGGGTGGCTCCACGCTCCGCCATGACGCACAGTGGCACATGACGCTGTGGTCCTCCACATGCTCGATCACGGAAGCTTGCGTCCGGAGCCCTGCTTCCTTGCTGTGGAGCCTGCGGCGGAAAGCCGTCGGGGCCAGCCGATGCAGGCATGCGTCAGGCGTCTAGGACGTGTCTGATAATTGATCTTGTGGTGGGTCGTGGTGAGCTGACGGATGCGGCGTGGGAGCGGATAGCGCCGTTGTTGCCGGGTGTTGACGGGCGAGGTCGTCCGTGGCGGGATCATCGGCAGGTGATCAACGGGTGTTGTGGCGGTTGCGGACCGGTGCTTCGTGGCGTGACCTGCCGGAACGCTATGGGCCGTGGCAGACGGTCTATGAGCGGTTCGCCCGCTGGGAGGCGGACGGCACCTGGGCCCGCCTGCTGGAGCAGGTCCAGGTCCGGGACGACTGCGTCGGAGCCGTGGAGTGGATGGTTTCGGTCGACTCCACGATCAACCGAGCCCACCAGCACGCCGCCGGAGCCCGCAAAAAGGGGCGGCGGCAGGGGACGAACTGGAAGATCCGGCATGCGCGACGGCTGGCGAGGCGCTCGGCCGGTCCCGCGGTGGGCTGACCACCAAGGTCCATCTCGCCTGCGACGGCCGTGGCCTGCCCCTGGCCGTCGTCGTCACGCCCGGTAACGTCAACGACTCCACCGTCTTCGACGAGGTCATGGACGAGGTGAGGGTGCCCCGGGCCGGCGCCGGACGGCCCCGCCGCAGGCCCGACGCGATCATCACGGACAAGACATCCCACGCGGATAAGAGTCAAGCCGCCGCTGCTCTGAGCTCTGCTGAGGACTGCTGGAAGGCGGCTGTTTCGTCGTAGGTGTGGCCGTTCTGGAGGCAGCGTCGCCCACCTCGCCTACCGGCTCTTCGCCCGGTCGACGAGCACCGCATACGAGTGCCCGGCCGGGGTGCAGCGGTGCGGCTCAGTGGGAGACCACGGCAGTTCTTGGCTACGGCATGGCGGTACGGGGCTGGCGTGAGGTGCTCAGGAGCTCGGCGAGGCCGCGGCGGGTGGCGGCGATGACGACGCGGTCCTCGGGATGCAGGACGTAGCCGGGGTGCAGCTCCCACAGGAGCTGAGGTTCGTCACCTGCCTGATGTGAGGAGGCGAGGTCGGGGCGGCGAGTCGTGGGGGCGGCGGTGTCGAGGGCGAGGACGCGCCATGCGCCGGGTCGGAAGGCGTCGGCGACGGTGTGGCCCTCCAGCTGGGGGTGGCCGGCCACGAGGAGGGCGGCGAAGAGCAGGACCTTGCGTTCGACGGGGATTGCGCCGAGGATCTGGCGGCCCATCATGGCTCCGGCGAAGGCGGGTGCGGCGAGGTGGGTGACGCTTCGGCTGCGCGTGAGGGCGTCGGGGTGCGCCGCGCGCAGGGTGCGGTAGACGGCGGTGGCGAAGTCGTCGTCGTACAGGCGCAGGGCCACGCGCAGATCTGCCTTGACCGTACGGGCGTAGAGCGCGGCCTCCAGGTTGGTGGTGTCGGAGCTGGTGAGGGCGAGCAGCGCGTGCGCCCGGTGCACCTTGGCGGCCTCCAGGACGCCGTCCTCGGTGACGTCGCCGAGGACGACGGGGATGCCCAGGCCGCGGGCGAGCGGGATGCCGCGGGCGTCGGGATCCTCCTCGACGCACACGACCGGGATGTCGAGTTCCCGCAGCCGGGCGAGGACCCGGGTTCCGATCTTGCCCAGGCCGAGGAGGACGACGTGGCCGGACAGGCCGCGGGGCGGCCGACGTAGAGCTCCGGCGGCGCGGAAGGTGCCCAGCGCCTCCAGTGCCCCGGCGACCAGGAGAGGAAGGAGAGCGAGGCCGACGAGGCCGGTCAGGAGCTGGAGAACCTGGTGGGTGACCGGCGCGCCGATCGCGGGGTCGTTGATGGAGAACAGGTCGAGCAGCGTGATGTACGCGGCCTGCACGGGATCGGCGTCGGTGAGCAGCATCGTGGTGAGCGTCAGCACGAGGACGGAGACGACGATTCCGGTGAGCGCCCAGCGCAGGCGGCTGGAGAAGAGCTCGCGCAGCGGCGCACCCCGGCGGGCCATCCGCCGGGCGGACAGGGCGGGACCGGCGTACCGGACGGTCTCCAGGACGACGCTGCCCCGTCCGGCGGCGCTCGCCACGGCCCGGTCGTCGGGCAGGAGGAGGGGGCCCTGGGGGCCGCTGGCCTCCGAGCCCTCGGTGCCCGCCGGGTCGGTGGTGGTGGACGACAGCAGGGCCAGGGTGCACAGGCCGGGGTCCGGTACCTCGCCGCGTCCGGGCGGGGTGCGTTCGGCGGCGCGCAGG
The DNA here is from genome assembly GCF_006539185.1 of Streptomyces gardneri. GTDB lineage: Bacteria > Actinomycetota > Actinomycetes > Streptomycetales > Streptomycetaceae > Streptomyces > Streptomyces gardneri. The sequence continues at coordinate 2,077 of NZ_BJMN01000019.1, read as the reverse complement.
AGGACGCCGTCGGCCTGGACGACCTTGCTCGTCCCGGCGACGGCGGTGGCGGCGAGCGCGGGGGCCGCGGTGTCGGCGTCGGACAGGACGGTGGTGGAGGCATCGAGAAGCGCGCGGTCGGTTCCGGGTGCGGTCAAGAGGGCCGCCTGGTCGAGGAGTTCCTCCAGCTGCTGCCCCAGCTTGCGGTTGTACATGCGGACCACGAGCCGCAGGCCCGGGCTGAGACGGCGGGCGGCGAGCGCGGCGCGGAGGTTGGTCTCGTCATCCTCGTAGAGCAGGGCGAGGGCCGCAGCCCGGTCGACGCCGGCCCTCAGCAGCGTCTCCTCGGTCGGCGCGGATGACACGACGTCATGCAGCGGCGGGGGCGCGCTGCCGAGCGTGTCCTCGGTGGCGGGTCCGCCGGACCGGCGCAGGAGCCGCGCCGCACGGGACCGCACGGCGGGCTGCTCGCCCGCCCGCTCCTCGACCTGGTCGCCGGGAGCGACGAGAACGACCCGTTGGCGGTAGACGTCTCGCAGCTCGTCGGCGAGTCGGTGCGCGAGCCCGTCGTCGCCGCAGACCACCATGTGGCCGCTGTCCCGTGGAACTCCGGCGTCCTGGTGCGGTAGCGCGATCATGATTCCCCCGGTGTCGAGATGGACCCGCCTGATCACGCGGGCGGGTCAAGTGTCGGTCGTTCCTGCCCCGGTGTGCCTCGCATGCCGACTGCCGACTGTGATGACGGGAGATCAGGGTTCGTACCAGCAGGACGAGGCATACGGCGGCGAGGGCGCCGGAGCCGATCCGCACCCAGGTCGGGGTGCCGCTGCTTGCCGCGGTCCAGCCCGACCACAGGAGGTACAAGCCCATCCCGGCGGGGCTCTCCAGGAAGTCGCGCCTGGCGTTCCGCGATGACATGCAAGCCCCTCGCTGTGCTCGCTCGTGGTCCTCGTGGTGCGGTGCCGAGTGGCGGCTCGTCGTCGGGTGCGGTGGAGCAGCGGCCGACGGCTCAGGAAGGCGCCGGCTCCTACGGCCGCCGGCGTCCAGAGTGCGAGGGAAGGTGCCGAGGTCATCGTCCCTGTCGTGCAGGACCACCATCAGTACGAAGGTGTAGGTGCCCAGAGCGGCCGGCGTGCAGGCGACTGCGGGTGCTGTAGGGCTTGCCGTGGCGGGGGCCGGCGGTCATGGACTGCCGACCCAGGAATCCAGCTTCCCGAAGAGGAGCGTCAGGCCGTCACCACCCGCCGCGAAGAGACCGAACGCCGCGAACGCGACCCGCTGGTCGTCCTTGCGTAACTCCTCGTACTGACTTCTGGTGATCGAGATCAGCCTGCGGTCAGGGTCGACGGTGTCGATCGCGGAGTAGTACCCGCGCACGGGCTCGAGTCACTGGAGGCCCGGGTCGTCCCACAACGCTCCGGTGGGCCAGGAAAGCCCCGGCGAGGCCCGCGCCCACGAGCGGTGCGTGGACGCGGTGGGGCAGGGCCCGACACCTGGTTCGCCTTGTTGCCGGCGAAGCCCCTGTTGCTCAGTTCGACCGCGATGCTGCGGAAGAGCGTCGCCAGGTGCAGGGGTACCAGCAGGGCGAGCCCGATGCCGAGCAGCAGCCACTCGTCGGCGAAGGGAGGCAGGAGCGGCACGGCGGCCAGGACTGCGGCGAGCAATCCCACTCCAGAGAGGGCCAGTTGCATGCCTGCGTGAAGCTTGAAACTGGATCTCACCGTGTCCCCCTCCCGTCACGTTCTACTCGGTGATCTCGACCGGTGTGCCGGTGGCGGCCGGAGCGGGCGCGGGCTCAGCCATCGGCTTCTTCTGGGTGATGCCCTGGAGGAGGGAGGCGAGGTCGACTCCGGTCGTGGAGGAGAGGAGTTCCATGCCCTGGGCGACGTTGTCGGTGACGGTACGGGTCAACTGGCTCGCTCCGTCGGTGGAGATGACGGTCATCTTGTCGATGGCCGACAGCGGCTCGGACGCCTTGGCGACGACCTGCGGCAGGACCTCGACGAGCATCTGGAGGACGGCCGCGTCGCCGTACCGGGCGAAGGCGTCGGCCTTCTTCTGCATGGCCTCGGCCTCCGCGGAGCCCTTGGCCGCGATC